>JAFZZI010000008.1 GCA_017615835.1 Bacteroidaceae bacterium
CCAGGATCAAACTCTTCTTTGTATTGATAAATATCGTCTGGATACGACCTTACTACTAACCAAACCCACATATGGGACGGATTCGTAAGGACGCAACGTTTGCTCTCTGAACAGGATACCGTAATAATGATTTTCCGGTTTAAACTGATTTGTTTATTGACGTTTAGTTTACCCTCGGACCTGATACCTGACGGCAGCAGATCCTCGTACTGTTGTTGTTTGTAGCATTCTGTCAATGATCGTAGCAATGCCTCCCTAACGGAAAGCGGGTGCAAAGTTAAGGCTTTTTCCGCACCTAACAAACTTTTTCAAAACAAAAATTCAACAATTTCTTAAGTTGCTGAAACTCAAGCTTTGCCTAAAGCCTTTCCTAAAGGCAGGGAAGACAAAGATACATAAAAAGCGGAGAAGAAAACCCTCCGCCCTGCGATTTAACAAGCTTTAACTATTCGTTTGCCTCAGGAGTAACAAGTTTATACCCTTTGCCGTGAATATTAATGATTTCGACAGAAGGATCATCCTTAAGATGCTTGCGCAGTTTGGTAATATAAACGTCCATACTCCGTGCATTGAAATAGTTGTCATCCACCCAGATAGCCTTCAAGGCATAGTCTCTCTGAAGAATATCATTCTTGTGAGAGCACAGCAAGGCAAGCAGTTCAGATTCCTTGGTTGTAAGCTTCGTTGAGTTATCACCAATAGAAAGCTGCTGTTTCTTTGTGTCAAAAGTAAAATTACCTATGGTATAGACTGTCATTTCGCGCGACTTCTTACCGCGCACCCTGCGCAATATAGCCTCAATACGGAATGTCAACTCTTCCATACTGAAAGGTTTCGTAATATAATCGTCTGCCCCTATCTTGAATCCCTCCAGAATATCTTCCTTCAGATTCTTAGCAGTCAGGAACACTATAGGTATTTCCATATTATTGGCACGAATGTCCTGCGCAAGTGATAGCCCATCTTTTTTCGGCATCATTACATCAAGGACACAGATGTCGTATTTATTGGCCATGAAAGCATTGTAACCGGCTTCGCCGTCAGGGCACAGTTCAGCGTTGTAACCCTTGGCCTGTAAATACTCTCTCAGAAGCATTCCAAGGTTTTCATCGTCCTCACAAAGCAGAATGTTCAGTTTTTCTTCCATATCTTTAATTGTTTATTGGTTAATCATCAACAACTGGCAGAGAGATGATGAATTTGGTTCCGACACCAACTTCACTCTCGGCCCTGATTGATCCCTTATGGTCCCTAATAATCATCCTAACATATGCCAGTCCAAGGCCGAACCCCTTGACATCGTGCAAATTGCCGGTATGAACCCTATAAAACTTGTCAAAAACTTTCTTCAAGTTTTCTTTGCTTATCCCAATACCGTTATCCGCCACTGATATGAAAAGATGGTTGCCTTCATTCCAAGTATCAACCTCAAGATGAAGGTCTGCATCCTGACGTCTGTACTTGACAGCATTGTCCATAAGATTGAATATCACATTTGTGAAATGCATCTCATCCGCCATCACAAACGGATTCTCCGCCTCAAGACGGGCATCAATAGTACCCCCGCAGCTTTCAACCTTTATTGTAAATGTCTTTACCACTCCGGCAATAAGTTCATTCGCATCCGTTTCCTTCAACTTCATGTTATTCGCATTTCGCTCAAACATTGACATCTGAAGAACTTTCTCCACTTGGAATCGCAGGCGCTTCGTCTCATCACCTATCACGCCTGATATGTGCTTGAACATCTGAGGTGACTTGGCGACCGCAGGATCATTCAGCATCTGTGATGCCAACGATATTGTAGATATAGGAGTCTTGAACTCATGAGTCATGTTGTTTATGAAGTCATTCCTTACCTCGGACACTTTCTTCTGCCTGAATATTATATATAAGGTAAATATAAAAGTGATGAGCAGAAAAACAGTGAATATCAACGAAGGAATAAGAAAACGTACCGAACTGTAAATAAAATCATGATATGTTGGGAAATATACCCGTAGGATACCCATTCTGTTAGGCGGATCATTGCGGAAAAGAACCTGAGAATACGAATCCTTATGATTCTTGTAGTTGAAATCAGAGCAACCGCATCCTCCCACCAATCTATCGTTATTTGTAGTTACTACAAAATGGAAAGGAATGGAAATGCCATTATTCTGCAACTGCGCAGTCAGGTCGTTTGCAAGAAGAGAGAAATCTATCCTCTCCTTCAGAGGCCTGTTACTAGCCGTAAAAAGCATGCTGTAAATAACCTCATCCATCAAGGCCCTCTGTCTGAGATAGCGCTTCAGCAAATCCTCACGAATAGAATTACTCTGTTCAGAAACAGTCGGACTGCTCCCCGGGCGCGGCATCTGGAGTGATGGGATTGAAGTCTGTGGATAAGACGGAACCGACTGCTGCAACTGTAAAGAGCTGCCGTCAGGGAAAGTAAAAATCTGCTGAACAAAACCCTGACGCGCTTCCTCCGCCTTTGAGATAGCAGACATATCAAGTTCCAGATACTTACGGGTTTCCTCCATCTCAAGAGTATGAGCCACCTGATATAGGCTGCGCTTAGCCGATTCCTCAAATTGTTGCTTACGCATGGAGACCATATCACGCATATAACCAACTTGAAGATACAGGAGAATGAGAAATGAGACTCCCATCACACCACCTAACAACCAAATAGTTGATTTCTTCATACTTTCGGGCCGCTTAACGGTACAAATATACAAGCAATATTATTTTTAGCAAATAGAAAGTGTGAATTATTTATATAAATTAAAATAAAAAGTGGCATCGATTTAACATCAATGCCACTTCTAGTTATCAGAATTGCAATTATTACTCTTCTTCCTTCTGCTTTGCCTCAAACTCCTTGATAAGCTCGCTCTGAACATCGGTCGGAACCAGTTCATAGCTTGCAAAATTCATGACGAAAGAGCCACTGCCACCTGTAATCGAACTGAGCGAAGTCGAATATGTGGACATCTCCTTGAGAGGAACCTTTGCCTTAAGCACCTGATAGTTGCCTTCAGTCTCCATACCCATGATCATACCTCTTCGGCCTTGCAGATCGCTCATGACATCACCCATATAATCTGAAGGAACAAGCACCTCCACATCATAAATAGGCTCCAGAATCTTTGGACCAGCTTCCTTGAACGCAGCACTGAACGCATTACGTCCTGCAAGCAAGAACGAGATTTCGTTTGAGTCAACAGGATGCATCTTGCCATCATACACAATAACCCGTACATCGCGTGCATATGAACCGGTCAACGGTCCCTGTTCCATCCTTTGCATGATACCCTTGAGGATGGCAGGCATGAAACGGGCATCAATGGAGCCACCAACAATGCTGTTTACAAATACCAGTTTGCCACCCCACTCCAGAGGATACTCGTCAACACCCTTAACACTCATCTTGAACTCCTGATTGCCGAACTTAAACATTTCCGGCATGGGCTTTCCATCCTCATAAGGCTCAACAATAAGATGAACCTCGCCAAACTGACCGGCACCGCCGGACTGTTTTTTATGACGATAATCTGCACGGGCTGCCTTTGTAATAGTTTCACGGTAAGGTATCTTCGGCTCTTCAAAGTTAATCATCAACTTATCATTATTCTCAACGCACCATTTGAACGTACGGAGATGGAACTCTCCCTGACCACGCAGGATGACTTGCCTCAACTCTTTTGACTGCTCCACCACAAGTGTCGGATCCTCCTCACGCATACGCGCTACGATCGCCATCATCTTCTCCATATCAGCCTCATTGACCGGCTTTATGGCACGTGAATACTTATAGTTCGGGAACTTGATGAAATTGAAACTGTTGTCAGCACCCTTGGCATTCAGAGTATTGCCAGTCTTCACATCCTTGAGCTTGACAGTACAGCCAAGGTCACCGGCGCAGAGTTCAGAAACCTGTGTGCGTATTGTACCGTTGCTGGTGAACAACTGAGCAATTCTCTCCTTGGAACCACGGTTGGCATTAGTATAGTCCTCACCTTCATGCACTGTACCGCACATAACCTTGAAGTATGAAACGGCACCGATATGTGGCTCCATCGAAGTCTTGTAGAAGAAGAGAGAAGTACCGCCATCGGCAGAAACCTTAACCTCTTCACCCTTGACATTGCAAACAGGCTTTGAATCAGTTGGAGCCGGAGCCATCTGGCACACAAACTCCACAAGACGACTTACTCCGACATTCTGTGCAGCTGAAACACAGAGAACCGGGAAGAAACTGTTGGAGATCACTCCCTTATGAAGTCCGTCAACAATCTCTTCGGATGACAGTTCACCCTGATCGAAGAATTTATCCATGAGAGCCTCATCGTTCTCAGCAGCTGCCTCAACCAATGCATCATGCAGAGTCTGGGCCTTGTCAGCAAGAGCAGCGGGAATATCATCAATCTGAGGAGCAGCCCCATCTGCGGTATATGTGTACCTTTTCATCTCAAGAACGTCTATCACGCTCTTGAAGCCAGGACCGGAAGTTTCAGGGAACTGAACCGGATACACACCACCACCAAACTGATTGCGTATTGATTCAACTACACTGTCATACTCGCACTTCTCATTGTCAACATAATTGACGACAAAAAACATCGGTTTTCCAAGCTTGTGGATGGTACGGTGATTATTGATTGCCCCAACCTCCATATTGTACTGACCGTTCATCACGAGAATAGCAGATTCTGACATATTCAATGCAGTCACTGCGGCACCGGAGAAGTCATCCGAACCCGGGCAGTCGAAGAAATTCAGCTTCTTGTCACCACATTCCACGGAACAAACCGTAGAATAGACAGAATAGCCGTACTCCTGCTCCACATTGGCGGTATCACTTACTGTATTCTTGGCACCAACAGTACCACGACGCCTGATAACACCGGCGTTAAGCAAAATACTCTCCGTAAGGGTTGTCTTTCCGGAACCGGATCCGCCAACGATGGCAACGTTCCTCACATCCCCAGTCTTATAATTCTTCATCCGTAAATTAATTAATGTTATTTATTTGTCAATTCGTCATTTTAAGGCTCGCAAATTTAGGAAAATTAAACTAATATTCAAATAAAACGCAAACATTTCACAGACAGGGATAAAACATCTCCAAAAACGACAGATATCAGGCATTCACCATGGAGGCGAATTTTTATTACCTTCGCAACCAAAGAAGCATTATGGCTGGTCTCTACATCCACATACCCTTTTGCAAAAGCAGATGCACATATTGCAGTTTCTTTTCTACAACCCGGAATGAGTTGCATGACGTGTATGTCGAAGCATTATGCTCCGAGATAATGCAACGCCGCGATTATTTGCCCAAAAATACCGTCAACACGCTATATATAGGCGGAGGGACCCCTTCGCAGTTGGAATACTCGCATCTCGATAGAATCCTCGAAACAGCCGACAAGGCGTTCGGCCTTGCAGATGCCATGGAAAAGACAATCGAATGCAACCCCGACGACTTGACGCCATCATATATCTCCGGTCTTTACAGACTTGGTTTCAACCGCATCAGTATGGGAATACAAAGTTTTGATGATACAATCCTAAAAAAACTGAACAGAAGACACACAGCCTTACAAGCCGTCAAAGCAGTAAAGGCCTGCCAGGAATCAGGATTCAGCAACATCAATACTGATTTGATGTACGGACTTCCGGGACAGAAAACCTCAGACTTCATTTACGACATCAACAAAATCATTTCACTCGGCGTCACCCACATCTCAGCCTACAGTCTTACGATAGAGGAAGGGACCCCACTGGCAAAGGAAATAGAACAAGACCAAACCATACAGGCAACAGACACCCTGTACGAAGAGATGTTCAACACGCTATGCACGACCTTGCACAATGCAGGATTTGAACACTACGAAATATCAAACTTCGCCCTTCCCGGCTTCCATTCGCGTCACAACAGCAACTACTGGGACGGCACGCCGTATCTGGGATTTGGTGCCGGTGCTCACTCATTCGACGGGATGGTCAGACGGTGGAACGTTCCGGATCTTGACCGCTACATCAGTTCCGTCCGTACCGGACAAGCGGAATCCGAATCTGAAGAGTTGAGCGAAAAAGACCAATATAACGAAATGATAATGTTATCACTGCGAACCTCGCAAGGAGTGTCCCTTGACAAAATGAGGGAACGTTTCGGCCAGGATGCAGTCACCAGGTTCCTTGATGAAGCCTCCCCATGGATAAAAAAGAAAGACCTGGTTCGCTCCGGCAACAGCGTGCACTTCAGCGAACCAAGCCTATACATCAGCGACGGCATCATAAGCCGCCTTTTTCGTGACTAAACCATCTGATTGATTACATCCATCACGGCACGTCCTATCTCATCAGCAGCCTCCATCGTCGAAGCCTCAGAATACACACGGATGATAGGTTCAGTATTACTCTTGCGCAAATGCACCCACTTGTCAGGGAAATCTATCTTCACGCCGTCAATATCATTGATCTCTTCATTGGAATAAATACCCTTCACCCTATTGAGAATAGCATCGACATCAGTTCCCGGCTTCAAGTCAATGCGATTCTTTGCTATATAATACTCTGGATATGTCCGACGCAGCTCGCTGACCTTCATACCTTTCTTAGCCAGAAAACTCAGGAAAAGTGCAATTCCGACCAGTGCATCGCGGCCGTAATGCAATGCCGGATATATCACTCCGCCATTACCCTCTCCACCTATTACTGCACCCGTTTCTTTCATCTTCGCCACAACATTGACTTCCCCAACCGCTGCTGCATTATACTGCATGCCATAGCAGCGTGTGACATCACGTAACGCACGGGTTGAGCTGAGATTTGACACCGTGTTTCCGGGAGTGTTGCCCAGAACATAGTCCGCGACAGTAACAAGAGTGTACTCTTCACCATACATCTCACCCCTCTCATCAATGAAAGCCAAGCGGTCAACATCAGGATCAACCACAAAGGCAACATCTCTATCGCCTTTGCGCATCAGGTTCATAATATCACCCAGATTCTTGGCCAGCGGCTCAGGGTTATGCTGGAAATCACCGGTTGGCTCACAATACAGCTTATCCACGCTCTTGACGCCCAGACGTTCGAGCAATTCCGGAAGTATGATGCCTCCCACAGAATTCACACAATCAATCGCAACCCTGAAACCAGCCTTGCGTATAGCCTCAACGTCAACCAGCTTCATAGCGAGGACAGCATCGACATGCCTGCGGTTCATCTCATCATTCCGCATATAGTGGCCAAGAGAATCCACATCCGCATAGACGAAGTCCTCCCTTGACGCAATATCCAGAACCTCGTTACCATCTGCCGCACTCAGAAACTCACCGTTACGGTTAAGCAGTTTCAGTGCATTCCAGTGACGGGGATTGTGGCTCGCAGTAAGAATCAGGCCACCGTCAGCCTTCAGCCAGGTTACAGCCAATTCTGTCGTCGGCGTGGAAGCCAAACCAATGTCAATCACGTCAAATCCCATGCCGATAAGAGTACCGCAGACAACCTGACGAACCATATCGCCCGAAATCCTGGCATCTCTGCCTACCACCACAGTTCGTGCTGAACTGTCATGATTTCGCAACCATGTCGAATAAGCCGACACAAATTTAACCACATCCAGTGGCGTGAGGCCTTCACCAGGCCGTCCTCCTATCTCGCCGCGGAGACCGGAGATTGATTTTATCATTGCCATTTCTGCGTCATTATTAATAGTTCATAAAAGAAAGGAGTAACCGTATTCGCCGCACTGTTTGTACCCTGGTTATGGGGAACTATCAGATTCACTCTGGCAGATGAAGAGCCATTGTAGAACGCCGGCTTGATATAAGGCATCGGCACCAGCCATCCACTTGGTACAGAACTGCCATATGCCCTGTTCATACGTCCCGACTTGAACGTAGCCGAATACATTCCGCCGTTTCGGGTACAAGTCATAATGTCAGGATCCGAATCGAACAGATTCATATAAAGCGTATCACGTGCTGCAAGGTTATACTCCAAAAAACGGCAATTGTACAACTTGCTCTCACCGCTCTTCAAAGGTTCGCCCTCCCCTCGCCTCAGAATCTGCATATAGACCCCATTGTCAGGAAAAAGCACGAATTCATTCCTTGTCTTGTCCGGTCCCGTTTCCGGATTGTCAGTAATTGTATCCTTCAGGAATTCTTCCATCGTAATCACATCTATGCCAAACTCACTGATGAACGCATCTATCTGACTTTTCTCACGAGCCTTCTGGTCAGCGTACGTCTCGCCACTGTTACATCCCAACAGCCCAAACGCCAGCACCTGCACAACAACTATGAAACCAAACAACCTTCGCATATAATACACAAAATACCAATAGTCATTTCTTATCCGGATCGAAAAGTATGCGTATCGCCTCATCGTCCGATTTACGCCACTCGTCAATACCATTCTTGAAAACCCTGACACACCTCTGCAACGTTCCCTCAAACTCGCCACCGGATGCATTTCTGTGACCACCACCGTTGAAAAATTTCGAAGCGAACAGATTACTTGGCACAGAACCTACCGACCTGAGCGAAATCTTTACAATACCTCGGGTGGATTCCTCTTTAAGGAAAGCCGAAAAAAGGATGCCGGAAATCTGAAGAGGCATATTGACAAATCCCTCAGTATCTCCCTTACGACAGCAGAACCTCTTCATCTCACTCTGAGACAACGTAATCAAGGCAACCCTGCTCCCGGGAAGAATCTCCATTTTCTCTGTCAGCACATAACCGGACAGACGTAGTCTCTGCTCTGAAAAGTTGTGATAAATCCTGCGATAAATAGAATCCTTGTCAACATCCTTCTCCATCAGTTTACTCATAATGAAGAAAAACTGAGGATCGTTGCTGTTATATGTAAAAGCCCCAGTATCAGTCATCATTCCAGTACAGATACACTCTGAAATCTGCCTGTTTATCACGTTCCATTCACCCAAAGCGCACAGAAAATGAAAAAGCAACTCGGACGTTGATGACGCATTAGGCCTCGATAGTATTATGTCGCAGAACTGGCTGGGACCAAGATGATGATCAATCAGGATTTTCTTCGCCTTACTGTAAAGAACTGAAGAAGCCATATCCTTAACACGCCCTATCACATTGAAATCCAGACAACAAATCACGTCAGCCTTCTGAAGAATCCCAGAAGCAGTTTCAGGATCATCCTCAAAAATCACAACATCTGGCATACCAGGCAGCCATTCCAGGAATGACGGAGGAGCATCAGGCAGAACAACTCGGGCTTTCTTGCCCTTCAACTGAAGAAACGAAGCCATTGCCAGCGATGAACCTACTGAATCTCCGTCAGGGGAAACATGCGACACGATGGCAAAATCATCAGCCCAATCCATCCAGACACGGAACTCAGCAACCTCTTCTTCACTGAAATAATTACTCAACATGACAGCCGTCTGCTTTTCAAATGCAAATATACTCAAAATCCCTTATAAACCCCTATGTTCACAGTCTCAAATAACAGTATCACGCACCATACTGCCACGCTTGCCAGTGCAGCAACCGCATAACGCGGCTTACGCTCCTTAATATAGAAACAGATCAACAGCAGCACCGAATAGGTCAGAAAAACAGTCCCGGCATCTGAAATACCGATTGTCAGGCTCGCCCCCGGCAGACAGGCCACCATGTCCAGAAATGCATTCACTTGCCTCACAAGAAAACATAGAAAGCCTACAGCACAACATCTTATTAACGGAATCCAGCAAAGCATCCACAAAAAGACCGACACCGACACCACCAGGAACATCAGCGGAACAGCCAACATATTGGCCAGCAGAAAATAAGTCGGAAAACTTGAAAAATGATACATGACAGCAGGCGCCGTTCCCACTTGTGCCGCAATCGACACAGTAACCATCCCCCACACATACCTTCCTATCGTGCTCTCCGGACTCCAGACAGCAAGCAGCATGGGCTGAACAAGCAGAATAAATAAAACTGCAAGAAAAGAAAGTTGGAATCCAACATCGTACAAACAGTCAGGATCGTGAATCAGAATCAGCGCGGCTGCCACGGACAGGCTATTGATTGGAGCGCCATTTCGCCCTGTACACCGACAGACAGCGATGATCGAAAACATTACAAGCGACCGGACAGCAGAAATCGGGAATCCGGTAACAAATGCATAGCCCCAAAGGAAGACCATAATCGAAATTTCCTTTACCCACTTTCTAAATCCCACATTCATGAAAGGAGGAAACAGAACTGCCAGAAATGCGTACAGTATTCCAACATGAAGCCCGGAAACCGCCAACAGATGACCGGCACCGGAATCAGAATATGTCTTGCGCAACCCATCATACACAAGATCCTTGTAGCCCATCGTAACTGCCGATACCACAGCCAGGACATCCCCCTCTATACCCCAATTCCTGTATAGTGACAGCATCTTCCGACGCAATCGTGCAAACCGGAACTCCAGAGTACTGACAGGACTCTCTTCAGACCTCCACCAATGGCCGGCATCAACCCACAGCGTACCTGACACACCTTTTCGAAGAAGTAAAGCCGCATAGTCGAACCCTAAATCAAGGCCCTCATTATCAGGTTTTTCAATCCTGCCGTAGAATCGGATAACATCCCCCGGCGACAGAATCTCCGATGCAGAATCCTTAGGTACATACATATACACCTTCATTCCGTTCAGCCTTGAGCCCTTTACGTCAGAAATCACGATCTGCAGCAACCTGCTACGGGCGCGTTCCCGGGGCCAGTCAGTTACCACAGCATCGTAGTATCTACAATCAGGCCACTCCACCCTGACAGACCGACTGTGTTCCTGAGCGAGAAAGCAACCCGCAGAGAAAAAGAAAGCAACGGCAAGGAAACCCGATGCTGCAGGAAGGTCACACACCTTGAACAGCATCAGGAGCAGCGGCAACCCTGCCGCCACCATTGATACTGCGCCCCACACAAACAGGGCGTCAGACCCTTCAAAGAATCCTGATAACAAAATGCCCGCCACCAGCGGGCAAACCAGCCTCAATGCCGGATAGTATGTCAGACGGTGCAAATCATTCAAAGAGATTTAAGTCTTCGTATCGCCTCTTCAGGATCAGGTGATGCAAAGACTGTGTTTCCAGATACCAGTACATCAACGCCAGCTTCTGCCAGACGCTTTCCAGTCTCAAAATTGACACCTCCATCCACTTCAATCAAGGTATTCAGACTGCGACTGTCAATCATGTCGCGAAGTGTTTTCACTTTGTCTATGGAGTGTTCAATAAATTTCTGTCCACCGAATCCGGGATTAACCGTCATCAGCAAGACCATGTCAATATCCCCTATGATATCCTCAAGCACCGACACCGGTGTAGAGGGATTGAGCGTCACAGCAGCCTTCATTCCGCGCTCCTTTATCTCCCAGACAGTACGATGCAGATGCGTGCATGCCTCGTAGTGGACATTGAGCGACATTACGCCCAATTCCGCAAAGCGGTCGATGAACTTCTCCGGACGCACAATCATAAGGTGTACGTCAAGAGGTTTCCTACACAACTCAGCAACAGATCTCAGCACGGGAAATCCGAACGAAATGTTCGGAACGAACACCCCGTCCATGATATCAAGGTGAAGCCAGTCGGCATCACTGCGGTTAACCATAACAAGATCCCTCTCCAGATGACCGAAGTCAGCCGAGAGCAAAGACGGAGCGACAATCATGCCCATATAATCAAAAAATACAGAAAATGTAAAACAGAGTCAGCTCAGCTTCACTCATGAGCCAGCGTTGCAGCATAGTTCCTGATGAAAGCAAGGGTTTTCTCAGACGGGGCTCCGTAATTGTCCGACATGAGGGCAGAACGGATCAGGTTTCTTAAACGTAATGAAGAAAGTGTAGAGTCTTTATCCATAGGCCATCCAATCAAGTCTTTGTTACTTAAACGCAAACTTAACAAGAATAGTATGGAAAAAGACAAAAAGCTATAAAAATATTTTCAGGTCACGCCAACGTAAGCACAATGTTGTTTTCGGATGCCATCTTCCGGATATTTATAAGGGCATATCTCATACGGCCGAGAGCAGTGTTTATAGACACGCCTGTAATATCTGCTATTTCTTTGAAACTCAAGTCCTGATAATACCTCATGAACACCACTTCGCGCTGATTGTCAGGCAGCATCCTCACCAAACGGCGTACATCTTCCATTATCTGCCCGTTAACCATCATGTCTTCGACATTCTGCTCGCACAGACCGGCATTGTTCAGAAGATCCACCTCTGACTCGTCGTTAGATACCGTATTACCAGCCCTGTCCTGACGGAAAGTGTCAATAATAAGATTATGTGCTATTCGCGTCAGCCATGCGCCGAATTTACCGTTACTGCTGTAACCGCCCCTCTTCAAGGTCACAATAGCCTTTACAAAAGTCTCCTGAAAGATGTCGTCAACTACATCCTTCTTGCGTACAACAAAACTGATGTACGAGTAAAGTTTATCCTTATATCTGTCGAGAAGCACATCGAACGCCTCACTTATGCCCTCTGAATAGAGGCCGACCAATTCATCGTCAGCCTTTGAATTCAAATAATTCATTACCTCTTATTATTAAATAAGCAATCGAGTAATGATCAGTCTATAGGCGTTCGGTTTAAATGTGAATAAATGTTATTTCTCGGCAAATGTACGCAATAAATTCATTCATCTGCAAAAATTCAGTAAAAAAACGTCCAAATCACTCAAAAAAACAGCAATCGGACAGTTTTGAGCCGCAAAGAAAGGCTTTGACAGACATTCTTTTCTTGCCGGCAACCTGTATTTCAAGCAGTCTCACAGATCCGTTTTCGCCGGTGCAGACATCAATGTGCGTCTTTCCGTCAGTACTCACTTCACCCGGTTTCATGCCGGAAGGATCCACATTGCACGACACGCTGAAAATCTTGACATCAGTCCTCACGCCATCCTCCGACACAAGAACCGACCATGCAGCCGGATAGGGCGAAAGCCCCCTGACGAAGTTTCTGATCCTGACGGGTGAGTTTCTCCAGTCAATCCTGCAAGTATCCTTGAAAATCTTCGGGGCGGGCCTCAGTTCACCTCCAGCAAGCACAGGCTGCGGCTTCGGCGTAACAATACCGGCTATGATCATGTCAGCGGTCTTCACCGTCAGAGCGGCACCTTCCTTCATCAACCTGTCATGAACCGTTCCCACATCATCATCATCCAGAATAGGGACTCTCACCTGATCAATAATATCTCCGGTATCAATCTCATGCTTCAGGAAGAAAGTGGTGACACCAGTCTCTCTGTCGCCATTAATCACAGCCCAGTTAATCGGAGCCGCTCCCCTGTACTGAGGCAGCAGTGAAGCATGCAGATTGAAAGTACCCATTCTCGGCATAGCCCAAACCACCTCAGGCAGCATCCTGAAAGCCACCACAATCTGCAGGTCGGCTTCAAGCGCCCTGAGTTCTGTCAGAAAGGCCTCATCCTTCAGTTTCTCCGGCTGCAGCACAGGAATTCCACATTTCTGAGCATAACTCTTCACAGGACTCGGCTGAAGGACACTCCCGTGTCGGCCGATTGCCCTGTCTGGCACAGTAACCACTCCAACCACATTGAAACCCTCCTCAACCAGACTGCGAAGCGAGAACTCCGCAAACTCCGGAGTTCCCATGAAAACTATCCTTACCGACTTCCTTTCCATATAAATCACTCTCTGTCATTCATCTGACAGTTCCAGCAACACATTCCTGTAGGAACTGAAAATCTTCGACTTAGAAACAAACCCCATGTACTTGCCCTCATCATCCTCAACCGGCAGATTCCAGGCACCGGTCTCATCAAACTTACGCATTACCACATCCATAGGATCGGAAATCGACAGTCTGGCAGGTGGCGACTCCATGAACCTGTTAACATGAAAACGATGATACAGTTCCTGTCTGAACATAATATTGCGTATCGAATCAAGATTTACCACACCCAAAAGCCGTCCATCGCCGTCCAGCACCGGGAACAGGTTACGCTTCGACTTCGATATCACGCTCACCATCTCACCAAGATCCATATCCGCCGACACAGCCAGAAAATCCTTCTCGACCACATTTTCGGTCTTCATAAGCAGCAACACCGACTGATCCTTATGGTGAGTCAGCAACTCGCCTTTCTGAGCAAGTCTCATCGAGTATATGCTGTGCGGCTGAAACATTCTCACCGAAAGATAAGAAATGATAGACACCATCATCAGAGGCAGGAACATCGAATATCCGCCAGTCAGTTCAGCAATCAGAAAAATACCAGTCAGTGGAGCATGCATCACTCCCGACATAAGACCGGCCATCCCGAAAAGGGCAAAATTGTGAATCGAAATCTCCACACCCGGAAACATCTGCTTCAAGACAGCAGCGAAAAGAAAACCTGCAATACAACCCATAAACAGACTGGGAGCGAAAATACCGCCACATCCGCCGCCCGCATTCGTAGCAGTCGAAGCGAAGACCTTGCACAACAGAACGAACAGGAAATACAGTAGCAGTGAGTTTGCCTGACCGCCAAAGAAAGTACCTCCCAGCAGCACGTCAGACAGAGCCTCATTGTCCATTCCGCTGTCAATCATCAGCTCAATTACGTCATAGCCCTCACCGTACAGCGAAGGAAACAGAAATATCAGTGCACTCAGCACGACAGCTCCGATGGCAAAACGGGAATAGGGATTTCTGAAACGCGCAAACAGAGTCTCAACCTTGTGCATTGTCTCCGAAAAATACAGAGACACCAGACCGCAGAACACCCCCAGCAACAGTACATATGGAATATTCACCATCGAGAATGGCTCATCGTCCAGAAAATGGAACATAGAATCAGTTCCGGTGGCAATATATGAAATTGTAGCAGCAGTCACCGACGATACCAGCAGTGGCAACAGCGAGCCCATACTCATGTCAAGCATCAGAACCTCAAGCACGAACACCAGCCCTGCTATAGGAGCCTTGAATATACCGGCAATGGCACCTGCACTTCCGCAGCCTATCAGCAGCATCAGTGTCTTGTGTTCCATCTTGAAAAGCCTTCCGATATTTGAGCCGA
Organism: Bacteroidaceae bacterium; assembly: GCA_017615835.1. GTDB lineage: Bacteria > Bacteroidota > Bacteroidia > Bacteroidales > Bacteroidaceae > Colenecus. Next base: position 15,058 of record JAFZZI010000008.1, read on the forward strand.
TGGCTGAGCCCGTCAACACTATAGGCGACTCAGCACCTACCGATCCGCCCATTCCTATGGTAATGGCACTGGCCACGAGCGACGACCACATATTGTGCGGTTTTATCCTGCCGTTCTTACGCGACAGGGCATAAAGAATCTTTGTAACCCCATGCCCAATGTCATCCCTGACCACATAGCGTATGAAAAGACCTGAAACGAATATGCCAATAACCGGGCAAACCAGCAGCAACCAGTTCACCTCATCCGGTCCGAAACCTCCCGTTGCACCTTTATGTATCAGTTCTATCAGATATTTCAGCAGCAAGGCCGCCAGGGAAGTAAGGACGCCCACCAGCAGACTCAACAGCAGAATAAACTGCTTTTCACCGATATGGCCGGTCCTCCAGACTGCAAACCTGTCAAGAATCGGAATCTTACCCGTCTGCTCCATAGAATCATTCCCTGATAACCTTCACCAGCCCTCCGGCGCCCAATTTCACGATACCCGACGGCCTTGCCTGCCGCGCATCATCTCGCCTGTACTCCGCCACATAATCAACCGCATCCAAAATCTCCCTGCTGATCTGTCCGAAACAAGCCGGCGAAGGCTGTCCGCTTATGTTAGCAGAGGTTGACACCACAGCTCCGCGCACTCTGGCGCACAAATCGTGCGAGAACTCTTCCTTCGTCACCCTTATGCCAACGCTGCCATCCTCGGCAATCAGCTGCGGCGCAATCCTTCTGGCACCGTCGTAAATAAGAGTCAGGGGCTTGTCTGACAGATCTATCAAATCGTATGCCAGTTCGGGCACATCTTCCACATAATAGTTAAGTTTTGCAACAGAGTCAACCAGAACCAGCATCGACTTGCTGTCCTCACGTTTCTTAATTTCGAAAATACGCTTCACAGCCTCACTGCAGGACGCGTCACAGCCTATACCCCAAACCGTATCCGTAGGATAGAGAATCACGCCTCCCCCGCGAATCACCTTTACTGCCTGCTCCAAGTCCTCTCTCCCGTATGAAGCCATATTCAGAACTCACTCGTAAAGTGGAACTTAATCTTTTCAAAGTCAATCTGAGCCATTTGCAGCACATACGCACTGTCAGCCAGAAAAACATCACGGCCATCCTTGTCCACAGCCATGTACTGATACTTGCGTTTCTTGAATGCAGCAAGACTCTCCGCGTCATCACTCTCAATCCAGCAGGCCTTATACAGATTCGCAGGTTCCCACCTGCACAGAGCATTATACTCATGCTCCAGGCGGTACTCAATAACCTCGAACTGAAGTTGTCCTACCGTGCCAATCAGCTTACGGTTGTTGAAGGTGTTTGTAAACATCTGAGCCACACCCTCGCCCATCAGCTGGTCAAGCCCCTTTGCGAGCTGCTTCGAACGCATCGGGTCGGCATTCTCAATATACTTGAACAACTCGGGAGAGAAACTTGGAAGGCCCTTGAAATGCAGTCTTTCACCCTCAGTCAGGGTATCACCAATCTTGAAAATGCCAGTATCGGGCAAACCAACTATATCGCCGGGCCATGCCTCCTCGACAGTGCTCTTGCGCTGAGCCATGAACTGAGTCGGAGCCGAAAAACGCACGGTCTTGTCAAGCCTGATATGCAGATATGGCTCGTTCCGCCTGAACCTTCCGGAGCAGACCTTGCAGAAAGCCACCGACGAGCGATGGTTCGGATCAATGTTGGCCGTTATCTTAAAGACAAAGCCGGTAAACTTATCTTCATCAGGAGATACGGTACGCTCCTCAGCCTCAGTCGCCCGTGGCGACGGAGCTATTCTTACGAAACAGTCCAGCAACTCTCTCACGCCGAAGTTGTTGAGAGCCGAGCCAAAAAACACCGGAGCCAATTTGCCATCAAGATAAGCCTGACGGTCGAACGGCTCGTACACGCCCTCGATAAGCTCGAGATCCGAGCGAAGTTTCGCAGCATCCGTCTCTCCGACATGACTCTCCAGATCGCTGCTCTTCACATCCACCTCAACCTTCTCAGTCACAGTCTGTTTGCTTGGAGTGTAGAGATCAAGTTTCTCCTCAAATATATTGTAAACACCTTTGAAGCGCTGTCCTCTGTCAATTGGCCAGCTCAGCGGCCGTACATGAATCTTCAGTTCTTCCTCCAGTTCATCAAGCAAGTCGAACGGTTCATTTCCCTCGCGGTCCATCTTGTTGACAAACACAATCACCGGGGTATTCCTCATCCGGCATACCTCCATCAGCCTGCGCGTCTGCAATTCAACGCCCTTGGCGCAGTCAATCACAATAATAACGCTGTCAACAGCCGTAAGAGTGCGAAACGTATCCTCTGCAAAATCCTGATGGCCCGGAGTATCCAGAATATTTATCTTGTAGCCATCATAGTCAAACTCCATCACTGAAGTGGTCACAGAAATGCCGCGCTGCTTCTCAATATCCATCCAATCAGATGTCGCCGTCTTGCGTATTTTGTTCGATTTGACAGCACCGGCCACCTGAATCTGTCCGCCAAACAGCAACAGCTTCTCCGTAAGCGTCGTCTTGCCGGCATCCGGATGCGACACTATGGCAAACGTTCTCCTTCTCTCTATCTCACCGTTCATAGTCCTAATCCTCATGATCTAAGTCCAGTTCACCTCTCAGTTCCCTGGCGTAATACCCGGCCAGTTGAGCCAATACCGCCGAAACCCTCTTGGCTGCATCCGCCGTTCCCTGGCTGATCATGCGTCCCTGCATCTTCAACATCCAGATACCATACATGAAGTCGAAGCAACTCTCCAGTTCTTCCTTCTCCTTGCCATTATCACCCGACTTGGCCCTGAACTCCACGATTACCGGCAAAGCTGAATAGTATGAATGCTTGTACCCGCTGAATCCGCTGCTCTGCAGAATACGGTTGTTGAGATCTGACAACAGTATCACGATATTCCTGTTAATCTGCAGATGACCCTTCTCACGCACACCCTCTGCCGTCATCATCCCCACCAACTCCTCATACCATCCGACATACTCCGAACGCGTATCAGGGTCAGTATCCACGCCCAGCACTGCACTTGCAATCCTTTCCGGGTCAAACCCGTTGGCACGCACCAGATCCTCAACCTGCCACATATACAACAGGTACTCGGCAATGTTATTCCTCCTCAGTTCCCTGGACGCAAGCATATCACCTGTTCACAAAAACATATACCAGCCACACCAACGCGGCAATGACCAGTACAGAACCCAGAATGCGGTTAATCACCCATATACCTTTCAGGTCAAACTTGTTGCGCACCTTGTTTATCAGCGTACTCAGAAACAGCCACCAGAGCACATCACCGCAAACCACCGACAAATAGCCGACAATCTTCTCGCTTCCATTCAGATCGCTGAGCGACAGGCCCAGATACGCGAACAGTCCCAGATAAATGGCAATCACCATCGGGTTGACTATGGCCACTGCAAAACCCGACGACCATGCATACGCCAGCGACGGACGCTTAACCTGCGGAGTCCGCAACTTATTGAGCGGATTGTTCCGGAACGTCACTATGCCAAACACCAGAAGCAAAATGCAACCTGCCAGGCTGAACCAAACAGACATTGATTTATCCTCAATCAGGTCAAGCAGGAATGACAGCCCGAGCGACGAGCATACAATGTAGACAGTGTCACTCAGTGAAATGCCCAAGCCCGTCACAAAGCCATACAGATGGCCTTTATCGAGAGTACGTCCTATAACCAGCACACCCGACGGTCCAGTCGGAGCCGCAGCGAAAAAGCCAACTGCCAGTCCCTTCAGAATAATTACCAGAGGCAGAGCCGCTCCATCAGAAATCAACCATTCAACCATTACAGTTCAAATGCGCCGCGAATTTACAAAAAACAGGTCAATAATCCTAAAGACATATCAAAGCATCGACTGATGCAACATACAAAACCGGAGGCGGGCATTGCTGCCCGCCTCCGCCATGCAATATCATCCGTATCCGTCAGAACGGCATTTCGTTTTCACCGGAAGATTCTCCGGAAGCCTGTTCCGGTGCGGGCGCAGGTTGCTGGACATCCCTGCTGCCACGATTGGTCAGCATCTCCATGCCGTCAACGTGAATCTCGGTCACATACCTTTTCACACCATTCTGATCATCGTATGAATGTGAGCGCAACGTACCCTCCACGAACAACTTGTCGCCTTTGTGTACATATTTCTCAACAGTCTCGGCCAGACCACGCCAGAACACCAGATTGTGCCACTCAGTCCTTTCCGGCACCTGAGTTCCATTCTGAAGCGTACGTCCCCTTTCAGTCGTAGCCAACGTAACATTAGCCACACACAGACCATTGTCGCGATAGTGCACTTCGGGATCGCGACCCACATTGCCAATCAGCATTACTTTGTTTAATGACATAACTATTGGTATTAAGTTTGTAAATACGTTGCAAATATAGGCAAATCGCGTAATAAACTTAAATCCCGAAGCGACAACTTTCATATTTCATCCGCATTTCGGCCCTGAAACCCCTCTGAGGGCATTTGTGAAAACTCAAAAAAACAGAAATATTTTGCAACATTTATAAAAAAGGCATATATTTGCACTCCGAAAAAAGTCTGAATAGCGAACTACATAAAATAAATCATTATGACAAAGGCTGAAGTTGCAAACGAAATTGCTAACAAAACAGGGTTGGACAAGGCTGATGCTCTTGTATGTTTGGAAGGGTTCATGGCAGTAGTTAAGGATTCTCTTGTCAATGGTGAACCGGTATATCTTCGTGGATTCGGAAGTTTTATCATCAAGAAAAGGGCTACAAAGTCGGCCCGTGACATTCTCAAGAACACCACCATTACCGTTCCTGAGCACAATATTCCTGCATTCAAAGCTGCCAAGTCCTTTGCTGCCGCAGTCAGAAACAAGAAATAAGCAAACAAGTATATCATAATATTTAAACTCATTACTGACATGCCAAGCGGAAAGAAAAAGAAAAGACACAAGATGTCAACCCACAAGCGTAAGAAAAGACTGAGAAAGAACAGGCATAAGAGCAAATAAATCACAGTCTGCTTTTTGAAGCAAAAACAGAAAACAAACTTGATCCGAAACCCGAAGAACAAGTTTGTTTTTTTGTATTAATTCAGGTTCCGTGTGAACTGATGACATGCAAGTCCGCACGGCAGGAGGCAGCACCCCACTGAAAAAACATGGTAAGCGAACTGTTTGTTGACGTACAGCCCAGCGAGATATCCATTGCAATAACAGAAGACCGGACTCTGGTGGAATATCAGAAAGAGAGCCGTGAAATGGCTTTCTCGGTCGGTAATATCTATCTAGGCCGGGTACGTAAGCTTATGCCCGGTCTGAACTCCTGTTTCGTCGATATCGGTTCCGAAAAAGAAGCCTTCCTGCACTATCAGGACCTTGGTCCCGAGTTCACATCCATACAGAAGTACGTCAAACAGGTCAGTTCGAACCGCAAGCGGCTCTATCCTTTTGCCAAGGCCACTAAAGGCGAGCCGCTGCCCGAAGGCGGCATAGCCAAAGCACTCGAGCAGGGCCAGGAAATACTCGTTCAGATAGCCAAGGAACCCATCAACACCAAAGGCCCGCGTCTCAGCGGAGAAATCTCATTTGCAGGACGCTACCTTGTGCTCCTGCCCTTCGGTGACAAAGTGTCAGTATCAAGCAAGATAGAGAGTTCAGCCGAGCGGGCACGTCTCAAGCAACTCATCCACAGTATCAAGCCAAAGAACTGCGGAGTCATAGTCCGCACCGTCGCCGAAAACCGGCGCGTCGCAGAACTTGATGCCGAACTTTCCGTACTCGTCCGTCGCTGGGAAGAGTGCATGGCGCAAGTCATGAACAACTCCAAGGCTCCCTTTCTGGCCTACGAGGAGAGCAGTCGCACCATAGCCCTGCTGCGCGACCTTCTCAACTCATCATACGAAGCCATCTACGTCAACGACCAGAAGATTTTCGGTGAAATAAAAGATTACGTCAGCCTCATAGCACCCGAGAGTACCGGCATTGTCCATCTGTACGAAGGCAACCTGCCCATCTTCGACAATTTCGCCATAACCAAACAGATTAAGTCATCATTCGGGCGCATCGTATCATACAAAAACGGTGCCTACCTCGTCATTGAGCATACAGAGGCACTTCATGTCGTCGATGTCAACAGCGGTCATCGCGTCAAGCAGGACAATCAGGAAGAGAATGCACTGGCCGTCAACCTCGGTGCCGCCGACGAACTTGCCCGTCAGTTCCGCCTTCGCGACATGGGCGGCATCATCGTAATCGACTTCATCGACATGGATCGTCCCGAAAACCGCCAGAAACTGTACGAGCGCATGTGTTCCAACATGCAGCGCGACCGCGCCCGTCACAACATACTGCCGCTCAGCAAATTCGGCCTCATGCAGATAACCCGCCAGCGCGTCCGTCCCGCGATGGACATTCCTGTTGACGAAACCTGCCCCACCTGCTTCGGCAAAGGAGTCGTACGTCCCTCCATACTCTTCACCGACCAGTTGGAAAACAAAATCAGCTGTCTCGTCAACAAGAACGGCGTCCATAAATTCAGACTCTACGTACACCCGTACGTAGATGCCTATCTGGACAAAGGCATCGCCTCGCTCAAGCGACGCTGGAAAATCAAGTACGGAATAGGAGTCAAAGTAATTCCCGACCAGAGCCTCCCTCTCCTTGCCTACCGCTTCATAGATGCACAAGGCAAGGAAATCGACATGAAAGAAGAGCAGGAACTGCTCTGATTCCCACAGTTCTATCTATCGGTTTCTGCAGACCGGCAATAAAGTCAGAACTCCCTGAAAGATATTTCAAGGTCGACATTTGTATCTCTTTTCAGATAGTACCACCAGGCGACAATCTGCAGAAGTTCACAGATTGAATCACTTACACCTTCAATGTTGAAACACATGTCCCTATTCATGACAACCAGCTCTCCGGAGTACACACCAAAGAAATTATTACCGTTTGCCTGATGTTCCGTCATATCCACAGGAATCCAACCGTAGCCTGGAATATAGAATTCTGCACGCATGTGAGTCCAGTCTTCATGCAAGGGAGAAACCATTAAAATAGGGCGTGCAGGAATGCCTTTGTTGCGCAAAAGTGAAATCCAGACTGAATGCTGGTTGCCGCAGTCTCCCTTCTTATCAAGCATAATCTTGTCAATTGACGAAGTGACTGCATAGGCATATTCAATATTGTCAGCCACGTACTCGTAACACTTCAGCGCATACTTAATCCTGTTTCCCCCTGCCTCTTCCCACAGTCTGTCTGCTATCCTGCTGATTTCAGAATGATTAGGATTGACAGTATAAATTCCGGCACTGTTCTTGTATGCACTTGTGAATCGCTTGTATTCATCAGACTCCTTATCGTACGGCATATTGTCATCCTTTATCTTGGTGAAATCTGTCCTTACGTTATATACCGTACATGTTATTGTCTGATACACTATTTCCGAACCTGACTCGGGGAAACTGCCTCTAAGAACCTTGCGCATATACTTGACCCCGCCGGGTGTAGTACTTGTCAGATAAGAGCCCGGAGTCATGGATGTCGTAACGACGGACTGATACTCATTGGATTCAATGTACGGGAAGACAACCTCAACTCTGTCAATTGCATTCTTGTTGCCGTAAGTAAGCTTTGCAGAGTTTCTGTATGTACCACTGATAAACGGGGTCTTGATAAATGGATTCTGTCTCTGTGTTATCGAGACACCCGCATCGCCTTCATCGCTTGTAATGACAACATAACCGGTGCGGTCAGAAATGCCTTGGTTAGGTTTGGCAGTCAAAGTAAGAATCACATTCCCACCCCCTTCGCCCGATTCCGGCGAAACCACCAGCCACGGAGAATCAGACGTTGCCGTCCAGTGCCCCTGGGCCATGAAAGATACAGTAGTGGAACCTCCGCTGGCAAATGCAGTCTTCGGATCGTCCGGAATTGACGACACCTCGAAATCCGGAAGTTTCATCTCCTGGCTTACTGTCAGTTGGGACAGCCGCGATCCGGAAGAACTCCCAACGAAGGTGATTATGTACTTACGCTCCGATGCTGTCAGGTTGGCGGAAGAAGACAGTTTCAACTCAAACCTTCCGGCAGCGCCATTCAGAGCGGACAAGCTTAGCCAGGACGGCAAGTCCTTTACTTTCCAGTCTACCGTCGATTCCAGAAAGAAAGTCGTATCTGATGCACAACCGCCAAAACTGAAAGAAGACAGACTGTTTCCTAAGCCGTCCGTGAGCCTTATTGACGCCTGTACAGCAGGTGGCTCCTCTTCGGAAGCCGAAGGTGGTGCCGGTGTCTGTGGAACTTCACCTTCAGTACAGGAACTGAGTACCGCCATCAGAATGATTATCAGGAAACAGCAATGTTTCATACTGACACTTAACAAAAGCCTATTCATACACGTATTCAGATATTAACCCGCCACTAATGTACCTATAAAATATTGTTTTCCAAAACATTCTGTTCATTTAATCGACTGACAGCATAAAAATTCCAATCAGTTTCACGCGTCTCCTGTCCTTTTACAGCAGAGCCGTCCCAACCGCATGCTTGTCAGAATATTTCGCATTAGAGTGCCAGCCTCTGAACAGTCTTTTCCGTGCCGGAAGGTATCGCAGAGCAGACGGACTGACACTGTTTTCAGGACAGTCGGACATCCCGTCTGAAAAAGATATGGGTATGAATGAAAAAACACCCATATCTGAACGAAAAGATACCCATATCTGAACTACAAAGATATATGGGTCTTTTTTTACTCAGATATGGGTATTTTTATACGCGCGCGAACTCCTCCTTGATCTCGTCCGTGGGCTCCCCTTTATTCTTCCTACACGCGCGCGCGTACGCGCGCGAACCTTATTATTATAGCAGGTTAAGATGACCGACACGACATGTCGATGCGGCGGTCAGACTGAAAGAAACGCTTCTGCCTGATACTTTTGCGGAGAGAATGTTACCCGACCGATGGCGGCAACGGTGAAATGTCAGATAAAATCACCAATTGTATTACAGAATTGCAGAAATTGCATTTTATTGATACATCAGCAGGCTCATATTTACCCTATTGAGGGTTACGTGGTATTACCGACACTTTGGAACTAAATGGTGTAATGATATCGTTCTGGATTATGCTTCGGGAAGTTGTGTTTATGTTATTCAGCGGATACGGAGTGTCATGCCGACTGAGATGGGCTTGTCGGTATCCAGATGGTTCTTGCGGATGAGACAGCGCGTGCGGACTCCGTAGAGTTGAGATATTGACCACAGGCTGTCGTCCTGTCCCACAGTGTGGGCTGTATAGTCTTTTGACGCGCGGCACTTCTTACGCTCAAGGTAGATGACGCTACCTTCAAGTGGGATGAACTTGCGGCTCATCTCGTTGTAACGGCGCAGGCGGCAGCGGGTAGTGTTGAATTCGCGTGCGATGTCCTTGAGCGACTCGTCCGGGCCAAGGACAACATAGAGCAAGCCGTTTGAGAGGTATGGCTGGTGGACAGAACCGAGTTCGGACGAACTGCTGACGCCACCACCGGGGCGGTCGAACTTGTTGAGGTCGTAAAGTTCAATTATCGAAATGAGTTTTTCGGCATACTGAGGGTTGGTGGCATATCCCGCTTTCTTGAGTCCCCTGGCCCACCCCTTGTAGTCGGTCTGCCGAAGGTCGAACAGCGAGGCGTAGCGACTGCCGTTGACCAGGAAGAGCGAGTGATCCTCGTATGAGGCAAGCGCAGACTTGTACTTGCGGAAGCACTCTCCGCGACTGTCGTCATCGTAATAGACCTTGCGGCCTGTCCAGTCGGAGTGGCACTTTATGCCGAAGTGGTTGTTGCCCTCGACTGCCAGCATGCTGCGGCCGGCATCTGACTCCAGGAGTCCCTGGGCCAGGGTTATGCTTGCCGGTATCTTGTACTTGTTCATCTGACGAACTGCCTCCTTTTTGTACTGGTCAATGTACGACAGGTATGCACCGTTGCGTTTCTGAGCATTCAGGCGGCTTAACGGTGCGACTGACAGAGTGAGCGCAATCAGTATGAGCGACAGTTTCCGGAATCGCATTGATTTGTCTGTTTTCTACAAAAGTAGGAAAAAGAAAAACAGTTTGCTAACTTTGCGCAATGTTAATTAAGCGGCAATGGAAGATTTGACATTGGAACTGAAATACGCGAGATGCGGATACGACGAACTGGACGACACGCTGCGCGGGTTGTGCGATGCTGCAAAGGCAGCCACGGCAGGCAGTTATTCGCCCTACTCGGGCTTCAGCGTAGGTGCAGCAGTGCTACTTGAAAATGGAACGGTTATAACAGGAAGCAACCAGGAGAACGTGGCCTACCCTTCGGGACTGTGCGCCGAGCGGAACGCGCTGTTCGCCGCAGGTCACCGATATCCCGACATTCCGGTGGCGGCACTGGCTGTTGCGGCACTCAGCAACGGACATTTTACTGAGCAGCCTGTGACGCCGTGCGGAGCCTGCCGTCAGGTGCTGTCCGAGACTGCCCGACGCTATGACCGGTCGGTAAAGGTGGTGCTGTACGGCAGAAGCGGGTGCATTGTGATTGAGAACGGAGCCGATGTACTGCTGCCATTCAGCTTTGATTTCTGAACTCATATACATGACACACTGTCACCTTACAGCATTTTTTGTGTGACAAAAATGCTTTGGCAAGGGTTTTGCAACAACAGGTGTACTTGAAGAATAGATAAAAGATTAAGCATATTATGTCGAAAAAGAACAAGAAACTTCGCACTGAAGATAAAGAAGGAAAGGAACGGATGAATGAAGCTGAGTTGAATGTTGACACGACTGTCGGGACTGAAGATGCCAAGGATGGGCTGGAAGGCGATGTAACCGGAGAACAGGCTGCCGGACCTGAGGCCGGCGAACCGACTGTCGAGGAGCAGCTGGCTGCAGCAGAGGCGCGGAGCGGACAGCTTGCCGACCAGCTTCTGCGCCAGGCCGCCGAGTTCGACAATTACCGCAAGCGTACCATCAAAGAGAAGTCTGAACTTATCAAAAGTGCTTCGGCTGATATCGTGACGAAGATTCTGCCGGTGCTTGACGATATGGAGAGGGCCATTGCAAACAATGAGAAGAGCGATGACACTGTGGTAATAAAGGAGGGTTTCAAACTCATATACAACAAACTTATACGCACTCTTGAGTCGGAGGGACTGAAGAAGATTCCCGCGAAAGGCGAGGTATTCGACACTGACCGCCACGAGGCCATTGCCACGATACCGGCGACACCGGACAATGAGAAGGGAACTGTAATTGACTGCACGCGCGACGGCTACACGTTGAACGACAAGGTAATAAGAATCGCGCAGGTCGTAGTTGCCAACTGATAATTCAGACTGAAGAACGATGGCAAAGAGAGACTACTATGAAGTGCTGGAGGTGCCTAAGAACGCCACAGCAGACGAGATAAAGAAAGCCTACCGCAAAAAGGCCATACAGTACCATCCGGACAAGAACCCCGGTGACAAGGCTGCCGAGGAGAAGTTCAAGGAGGCAGCCGAGGCTTACGGTGTGCTGAGCGACCCCGACAAGAGGGCCAAATACGACCAGTTCGGCTTTGACGGACTGAACGGTACCGGAGGATTCGGCGGCGGAGGATTCGGCGGTCAGGGAATGTCCATGGATGACATATTCTCGATGTTCGGTGACATTTTCGGCGGCGGGTTCGGAGGATTCAGCGGATTCGGAGGCAGCCGGTCTTCGATGCGGAATGAACGCAAGGCCAAGGGCGCGGATGTGAGAATCAAGGTCTCGCTGACACTTGAGGAAATCAACACCGGAGTAACCAAAAAGTTCAAGGTCAAAAAGCAGGTTCCATGCACCCACTGCGGCGGAACCGGCGGTGAGGGAGGCAGCGGCATGCAGACATGTCCCGACTGTCACGGAACCGGAAGGGTGACACGTACCCAGAACAGCATTTTCGGTATGATGCAGACCGAATCGTACTGCCCGAGATGCGGAGGCGAAGGCCAGATTGTTCAGAACAAATGCAAGTTCTGCAACGGCGAAGGTACTGTTTACGGCGAAGAGATAGTGGAAGTTAAGATTCCTGCCGGCGTTTCGGAGGGTATGCAGCTGTCTGTAAACGGCAAGGGCAATGCAGGAAGACACAACGGATATAGCGGCAGTCTGCTCATCCTGATTGAAGAGCAGCCGCACAAAGAACTGATACGCGACGAGAATGACCTTATTTACAATCTGTTGCTGACTGTACCTCAGGCCACTTTGGGCGGAACTGTACAGATTCCCACTCTCGACGGTGCCGTAAAAGTGAAGATTGAGCCCGGAACGCAACCCGGAAAAGTCCTGAGACTAAGATACAAGGGGCTGCCGGTACTGAACAGCAACCAGCGCGGCGACTTGCTGGTGAACGTCAGCGTTTACATACCTGAATCGCTGAACCGCGACGAGAAGGCTGCGATTGAGAAGATGGCCGAATCTGACCACTTCAAGCCTACCCAATCGGCAAAAGACAAGATCTTCCGAAAGTTCAAGAATTATTTTGAGTAATATCAGTATTACCTCAAATCAACATTATTATTAACAGTTAATACCTTTTCAAAATGACCTATGAAGAAGCTATTGAGAAACTGTGTGTAAAGACTCCCATGTTCCAGCAAGTCGGTTCAGACGCCTATAAACCGGGGTTGGTGAACACTTTGCACTTGGACGAGTATTACGGCCATCCGTACCGCAAGTTCCGCAGCGTGCACATAGCCGGAACCAACGGCAAGGGCAGTACTGCCCATACGCTGGCGGCGATACTGCAGGCAGCCGGCTACCGGACGGGACTCTACACGTCTCCACACCTTACCGACTTCAGCGAAAGGATAAGAGTGAACGGCATCCCCATCAATTCTGACTTTGTTGTGAATTTTCTTGAGAAAGACAGTGCCTTCCACGACTCGCTGCAACCATCATTCTTCGAGCTCACCACACAGATGGCTTTCTGTTATTTCGCATGGTGCGGGGTTGACGTAGCTGTAATTGAAACCGGTCTTGGCGGCAGGCTCGACTGCACCAACATTATCTATCCGGACCTTACAGTCATCACAAATATAGGTTTTGACCACACACAGTTCCTTGGAGACACTCTGGCGGAAATAGCCGCAGAAAAGGCCGGCATCATCAAGCCCGGAGTGACAGCCGTGATTGGAGAAGACTGTGCCGAGACCAGGCCGGTGTTTGAAAAGAGGGCCCGCGAGTGCTTTTCACGGACAGTGTTCGCTCAGGACAATTGTAAAATTTTATCATCATCGCAAACAGATGATGGCAAGATGATTTACGAGACTCTTGACTACCCTGCCCTGGTATCGGAACTGGGCGGTCTGTGTCAGCAGAACAATGCAAACACCATCTTGTACGCTGTCAGCGAACTGCAGAGGTCAGGATGGCAACTGCCCGAGAGTGCGGTGCGCAAGGGCTTTGCCGAGGTATGCGAAATGACTGGGCTCAGGGGCCGCTGGCAGACTCTGCGCATGAATCCAAGAATAATCTGCGACACTGGTCACAACAGCCACGGACTCAAGTATGTGGCCGATCAGTTGGAAAGGCTGGCAGCTAAGCCCGGTTCCGGACGCCTGCGTATTGTATTCGGCATGGTCAGCGACAAGGATGTGGACAAGGTGCTGGAGATTATGCCGAAGGACGCTGAGTGGTACTTCACTCAGGCAAGCGTGAAGCGTGCGATACCCGCTGAAAGTCTGAGAAAAATGGCCGCAGGATTCGGATGTAACGGGAGGGTCTTCGGTTCTGTGGCAGAGGCTGTCAGAACTGCCAAGAGCGAGGCTGCATCCGATGACATCATTTATGTAGGCGGCAGCACCTTCGTGGTTGCAGAACTACTTTCCATGCCCGAATTCAGGGAGTAGGCTGACTACTGTCTTTTCTCTGCTTATTTTCTTTGAAAATGCTTGCACCTGCGAGCATTTTTATGTTATTTTGCGTAATTTTAGTATTATTAAAAATAACATATCAAGGATAGATGGGCGACTTTTTCATCAAGGACAACCTTTCCGGACTCAGGAGAGAGGATTTTCAAAAGACCGTACAAGGCAGAAAGACAGACCTTTACATTTTAAGAAACAGTACTGGCGCAGAGGTGGCCGTAACCAACTATGCCGGAGCGCTGCTGACAATAATGATGCCTGACCGCAACGGCAGGTATGCCAGCGTCATCGGCGGTCACGACAGCATAGATCATGTCGAAAACAGTGCTGAGACATTCCTCAGCACTCTTATCGGCAGGTACGGCAACCGCATTGCGGCAGGCAAGTTCACAATTGACGGGAAAGAGTACCAGGTAGCTCTGAACGACGGCCCGAATCATCTTCACGGTGGTCCGACAGGCTATCACAAGCGGGTATGGGATGCCGAACAGACTGATGCAGGCAGCCTTCAGCTGCACTATCTGTCGGAGGACGGCGAGGAGGGTTTCCCCGGAAATCTCGACATCAACGTAACCTACAGGCTGACTGACCAGAACGAACTGGTGATTGAGTACGAGGCCACCACTGACAGAAAGACAATAGTCAACCTGACTAACCACGCTTATTTCAATCTTAACGGACTGCGCAAGGACACACCGTCGGTTCTGGACTATCAGCTGACGGTGAATGCCGACCACTATCTGCCAATCGACAGCACCTGCATTCCACTCGGAAACATAGACAAGGTCAAAGGGACAGCGTTTGACTTCCGCACTCCACATCGTATCGGAGACCGGATAGACAGTTGTGAACAGACCAGGAACGGCAACGGCTACGACCACTGCTGGGTGCTGAACAAGCGCGAGCCTGGCGAGTTGAGCCTTGCGGTCAGGTGTGTGGACCCGGAGAGCGGTCGCACACTGGAGTGCTACACCACCGAACCGGGGGTTCAGGTGTACTCGGGCAATTGGTGCAACGGCAGTATTTGCGCACATGGCTCCACCCTGCCGCGCCGCTCGGCTATCTGCTTTGAGGCCCAGCACTTCCCCGACAGTCCGAACAGGCCCTACTTCCCCACAACGGTGTTAAATCCGGGCGAGGTTTACACACAGACTACCGTTTACCGCTTCGGTGTTGCAGAATAATTTGACCGATGGAACGTACGGAGGTTAAGGACTGCTTCAGGAAACATTTCGGACATGAGGGCGGACTGTATTTTTCGCCGGGACGGATAAACCTCATCGGCGAGCACACCGACTACAACGGTGGCTTCGTCTTTCCGGGAGCTGTCGACAAGGGCATTACCGCCGCAATTGCGCCGAATGGACTGGACAGATGCAGGGTGATTGCAGCAGACATTGACGAGGGCGCCAACTATGCCGAGTTCGGCCTGGACGAATCTGACAAACCGTCACAACACTGGGCATCCTACATATTCGGAGTCTGCCGCGAATTGTGCAAACTGGGCGTCGGAGTACGCTGTTTCGACGCCGTGTTCTCGGGCGATGTTCCGCTGGGAGCAGGGATGTCGTCGTCGGCTGCGCTGGAGAGTGTCTTTGCATTCGCGCTGAACGGGATTTTCGACGGAGGCGTTGACAAGTTCGGATTGGCCAAAGTTGGCCAGGCGACCGAGCATAACTACTGCGGAGTAATGTGCGGCATAATGGACCAGTTTGCGTCTGTGTTCGGCAAGAAGGGCTGCCTTATGCGTCTGGACTGCCGTTCGCTGGAATATGAGTATTTTCCGTTTGACCCCAAGGGCTACAGACTTATTCTTCTGAACTCATGTGTGAAGCACACGCTGGGCAACGAATACAATGAGCGACGCGCCAGTTGTGAGAATGTCGTGGCACATATTGCACGTCGCCATAACGGCGTGGAGACGCTGCGCGATGCCACGCACGAAATGCTTGACGAGGTGAAGAATGAGGTCAGCGATACTGACTGGCGTCGTGCAAAGTATGTCCTGGACGAGAAGGAAAGAGTCCTGACAGTGTGTGATGCCCTCGTTAAGGGCGACTATGAACTGGTCGGCCGCAAGATGTATGAGACACATTGGGGACTGAGCCGCGACTACGGAGTGAGTTGCGAGGAACTTGACTTCCTGGTTGAAAAGGCTGCGGAATACGGAGTGACAGGAAGCCGCCTTATGGGAGGAGGCTTCGGCGGATGTACGATTAACCTTGTGCGCGAGGAGCTTTGCGAAGCTTTTGTAAAGGATACAGGCGAGAATTTTGCCGCAAGGTTCGGTCACGAGTTGCCAGTCTATAGCGTGAGCATAGGCGATGGATCAGTGAAACTTCAACAATAATCATTAATATTTTTATCGTATGGGAAAATCAATTAGAATTGCAGGGCTTCTGTGCCTCTGCTGTATTTGTCTCCTGACGTCCTGTACCCGGCAAAATGCCGCACCGGTATTGAACAAGGCAGATTTTCAGACCGAGTTTACAGGCAAGAAAACTGACCTTTATGTGCTGAAGAATGCCAAGGGCATGGAGGTTTACGTCACTAACTTCGGTGCCCGTATCGTGGCCATCATGGTACCTGACAGGGACGGCCGGATGCAGGATGTGGTCATCGGATTCTCCAACATCAAGGACTACACAACCCAGGCCAGCGACTTCGGCTCGTCGGTCGGCCGTTATGCCAACCGTATCGATCAGGGCAGAATCACCCTGGACGGTGTAACCTACCAGTTGCCGCAGAACAACTTCGGCCACTGCCTTCACGGAGGATGCACGCTTGAGCCGGAACCGATGGGCTGGCAGAATCTTGTGTATGACGTTGAGAGTGTGACCAATAACAGCATTACGCTGGTAATGAACTCGGCTGACGGTGAAGCCGGATTCCCGGGAAACGTAGTTGCGAAGACCATCTACACCGTAAAGGATGACAACTCGATAGATATCGTATGGAAGGCTACCACCGACAAGAAGACGGTGATAAACCAGACCAACCATTCATATTTCAACCTGAACGCCGATCACTCGATGCCGATTACCAACCACATACTGACTCTGAATGCTGACAACTTCACTCCATGCGACAACACCTACATGACAACCGGCGAGATTCTTCCGGTGGCAGGGACTCCGATGGATTTCACCAAGGGGAAGGAGATCGGCAAGGAGATAGACAACTATTCGTACGAGCAGTTGAAGAACGGTAACGGATACGACCACAACTGGGTGCTCAACACCAAGGGTGACGACACCAAATGTGCAGCCAAACTGTACAGTCCCGTCACGGGTATCTACGTTGAGGTATATACCAACGAGCCGGGAATCCAGTTCTATTCAGGAAACTTCCTGGACGGATCAGGCACGGGCAAGCAGGGACAGAAGATGGAAAAGCGCACAGGCTGCTGCCTGGAGACCCAGAAGTTCCCCGACAGTCCTAACAAGGCTGACCTTCCGGGCTGGTACAGCGCGGTTCTGGAGCCCGGACAGGAGTACTACAGCCACTGTGTGTACAAGTTCGGCGTTGAAAAGTAATTATCAATTTATATAGCAATGGATATAATGAGCAACGACATTATGCAAAGACTGGCCGATAATGGTTTCAAACCTGTCGACTATGTGATTTTCTTCATCTATCTGGCCGTACTGATTTTCCTCGGCTTCTTCGTGTCAAGGAAGAAAGACGGTAAAGAAAAGAGTTCCAACGATTACTTCCTGGCGGGCAACACACTGACCTGGTGGGCCGTAGGTGCTTCACTGATTGCGGCAAACATCAGTGCCGAACAATTCATCGGAATGAGCGGCTCTGCCTATGCCTCAGGTATCGCCGTAGCTGCATACGAGCTTATGGCAGCCCTCACGCTTGTTGTCGTCGGCAAGTTCATCCTGCCGGTAATGATCAAGAACAAGGTGTTTACCATTCCTCAGTTCCTGACTAACCGTTACAACAAGGGAGTAGGTCTGGCTTTCTCAATCTTCTGGCTATTCCTGTATGTGTTCATCAACCTGACTTCGGTTGCATGGCTGGGTGCCCTCGCCATTGAGCAGATTCTCGGCCTGAAGGGTGCAGTGCTGATGATTGGCAGTTCCGAGGTTTCGGTGCGTCTGGTCATCATCATCTTCCTGTATCTGGTTGCCGGCGTTTATTCTATCTACGGAGGTCTGGCTTCCGTGGCATGGACAGACGTAATGCAGGTCGTGTTCCTCGTGGGCGGCGGCCTCATCACTGCTTTCTTCGCCCTGAAGACCATTGCCCCGCATCTTGGTGTTGACGGTGCCGTACCTGCCCTGGGAGAAGTTATGAACCGTCTGGGAGATATTCCGGGCGACCGTCACTTCAATCTGGTTGTGGAACGTCAGGCTGATCTGTATCCCACAATTTCAGACGATCCTTTCTTCACTCTTCCGGGCATTGTCCTGATTGTGGGTGCAATGTGGCTTACCAACCTCGGCTACTGGGGCTTCAACCAGTATATCATCCAGAAGGGTCTTGCTGCAAAGAACATCGACGAAGCCAAGAAGGGTCTTGTGTTCGCCGGATTCCTGAAGATTCTCATCCCGTTCATCGTCTGCATACCGGGTGTCTGCGCATACCTTATCTGGAACGACACAGACCTGCACAACCGTCTGCTCAACGAAGGACTGCTTGCAGGCTCGATCAACATCTCGGACGACGCCTATCCATTCCTGATCCGCAACTTCACACCTGTTGTGGTCAAGGGTCTGTCGTTCGCTGCTCTGACTGCTGCCGTGATATCATCGCTCGCATCTATGTTCAACTCGACTTCTACAATCTTCACGATGGATGTATATCACCAGTTCATCAAGAAGGATGCTACTGACCGCAGTCTCGTGAAGGTTGGCCGTATCACCGCTGTTGCAGCCCTCATCATAGCTCTTCTGGCGATCTATCCTATCATGGGCGGAGCCGATCAGGCATTCCAGATTATTCAGGAGTATTCAGGATTCGTATATCCGGGTATTGTAGTGATTTTCAGCCTTGGTCTGCTCTGGAAACGTTCAAGCGGCACTGCCGCCATCGTTACTGCTATCAGCACTTTCGTCTTCTCGATTCTGTTCAAGATTATCATGCCGAACACTCCGTTCCTCATCCGCATGGGTTACGTGTTCTTCGTTTTGGTTCTGCTGTTCGTGAGCATTTCGCTTATGAGCAAGAAGTCGGTAGAGGCTAAGACTCTCGACAACCAGACTATAGCCACACAGCTCAAGTGGAGCAGCATCCTGTTCATACTTTCAATTGTGTGCTATGTCTTTGGTGCAATCGTCATGTTTGCCAACAACGACGTATGCATCAAACTGAAGAACCTCGGATTCGAAGGTATTTTCTTCCTTGCAACTGTATTCCTCGTACTCAGCATCTACCTGAATTCGAATGCAAAGGACAAGGTGCAGGATCCCAAGGCTATCGACATAGACCTTTCGCTCTTCCGTACCAACCGTCAGTTCAACATCGGTGCCTTCGGCATCATTGTCCTGCTGGCTATTCTGTACACAACTCTTTGGTAACAGGATGCTTGAAGAACTGAAAGAGAAAGTATTCCAGGCCAATCTGGATCTTGTGAGACAGGGCTTGGTGATTTTCACTTGGGGCAACGTGTCGGGCATAGACCGCGAGAAAGGACTTGTAGTAATCAAGCCCAGCGGTGTGAGCTACGACGAGATGAAGGCCTCGGACATGGTTGTCGTCTCCCTCACCACCGGCAAGGTGGTCGAGGGGGATCTCAACCCTTCGTCCGATACGCCCACACATCTTGTGCTGTACAGGGCGTTTCCCAACATAAAGGGTGTGGTGCATACACACTCCACTTATGCAACTGCTTGGGCACAGGCAGGCATGGACATTCCCAATATAGGGACGACGCATGCTGACTATTTCTACAAGGACATCCCCTGCACAGCCGACATGAGCGAGACTGAGGTCAAGGGTGAGTATGAGCTGGAAACAGGCAACGTGATTGTACGCCGCTTCGAAGGCATCAATCCTGATCATACGCCCGGCGTACTTGTGAAGAACCACGGCCCGTTCGCATGGGGAACCAGTCCGGCAAATGCAGTTTACAATGCCAAGGTTATGGAACAGTGTGCCAAGATGGCCTATATATCACTGACACTTAACCCTGAGACTACGATGAACCCGCTTCTGATTGAGAAGCATTACATGCGCAAGCATGGACCGGGTGCATACTACGGACAAAAGAAAAAATAACTGTAACACTATTATTCGATACAATATGTTTGACAATTATGAGATATGGTGGGTGACCGGTGCACAGCTCCTTTACGGAGGCGATGCTGTGGTTGCCGTTGACGGTCACTCGAAAGAGATGGTTGCCGGTCTGAACCAGAGCGGCAACATTCCGGTTAAGATTGTGTACAAGGGTACAGCCAACTCAAGCAAGGAGGTTGAGGCTGTGATGAAAGCTGCCAACAATGACGAGAAGTGTGTGGGTATCATAACCTGGATGCACACGTTCAGTCCCGCCAAGATGTGGATTCACGGCCTTCAGCAACTGAAGAAACCTCTCCTGCACTTCCATACCCAGTACAACAAAGAGATTCCATGGGATACGATGGACATGGATTTCATGAACCTGAACCAAAGTGCTCACGGTGACCGCGAGTTCGGTCATATCTGCGCCCGCATGCGCCTTCGCCGCAAGGTTGTGGCAGGTTACTGGCAGGATTCAGAGGCTCAGGAGCACATTGCCGTATGGGCACGCGTATGCGCTGCATGGGCTGACGCACAGGATTGCCTTATTCTGCGCTTCGGCGACCAGATGAACAATGTGGCCGTGACCGACGGCGACAAGGTTGCAGCTGAGCAAGTTATGGGCTATCATGTCGATTATATGCCTTTCAGCGATGTCATGCCTTTCTTCGATGCTGTAAAGGATGCAGATGTTGACGCTCTTGTGTCTGAGTATTTCAAACTGTACAAGCACGACAAGTCGCTTGAGGACAAGAGCACAGTCGCTTTCAAAAAGGTGTGGAACAGCGCCAAGGCAGAACTGACCCTGCGCGCCGTGCTTAAGGCCAAAGGGGCCAAAGGCTTCACAACCAACTTCGATGACCTGGGCGATGCAAACGTTGAGCAGACCGGTCACGGATTCGATCAGATTCCTGGTCTCGCATCTCAGCGCCTTATGGAAGAGGGTTACGGTTTCGGCGCAGAAGGTGACTGGAAGACAGCAGCCCTGTACCGCACCACATGGTTCATGACACAGGGTATGCCTAAAGGCTGCTCGTTCCTTGAGGACTACACTCTGAACTTTGACGGCAGACGCAGCGCAATTCTTCAGTCGCACATGCTTGAAATCTGCCCGAAGATTGCCGCTGACGCCCCGCGTCTGGAAGTTCACCATCTTGGCATAGGCATCCGCAAGACTCCGACCGCCCGCCTGGTATTCACAAGCAAGGAGGGCAAGGGCGTTGCCGCTACCGTTGTGGATATGGGCAACCGGTTCCGCCTGATTGCAACCGATGTTGAGTGCATCAAGCCGAAACCTCTGCCAAAATTGCCGGTAGCCAGCGCTCTGTGGATTCCCGAGCCTGACTTCAAGACAGGTGCTGCCGCATGGATTCTGGCAGGTGGTACGCACCACAGCAGTTTCTCATACGACATTACTCCCGAATTCTGGGAAGATTATGCCGAAATTGCAGGTATCGAGTATCTGCACATCAATGAGAAGACCAATCTTGAGGATTTCAAGAAGGAACTGCGCATGAATGAGGTTTACTATATGCTGAATAAGTCACTCTGCTGATTATGAACGAGTACAACAAGTCAGTCATAGAATCCGGCAAGGCTGTTTTGGGCATTGAGTTCGGCTCCACGCGAATCAAGGCTGTTCTGATTGATCCAGAGTTCAGGCCTATTGCACAGGGCAGCCACACCTGGGAAAACCAACTGGTGGGAGGTCTCTGGACCTATAGCGTCGAGGAAATCTGGTACGGCATACAGAACTGCTACGTAAATCTCCGCAATAACGTGAAGGAGCAGTATGAGACCGAAATCGAATCGCTTGCAGGAATAGGTATCAGTGCAATGATGCACGGCTACATGGCTTTCGGAAAGAACGAGAAGATACTGGTGCCTTTCCGTACATGGCGCAACACAAATACCGGCAAGGCGGCTGCTGAGCTTTCAGAACTCTTCTACTTCAACATTCCGTTACGCTGGAGTATTTCACACCTTTACCAGTGTATTCTTGACGGTGAGGATCATGTCAAGAATATTGATTTCCTGACGACTCTGGCAGGTTATGTTCACTGGCAGCTTACCGGACAGAAGGTGCTGGGTGTAGGCGATGCATCGGGAATGATTCCGGTAGATCCCGCAACCAAGACCTATAATGCGGTCATGGTTGAGAAGTTCGACAAGCTGATTGCGACTAAAGGCTACGGCTGGAAACTGCTTGACATTCTGCCCAAAGTCCTTGATGCCGGCGCTGATGCAGGTGTCCTGACTGAGGAGGGTGCACGCAGGCTCGACGTCTCGGGTCACCTGAAACCCGGTGTTCCAGTCTGTCCTCCCGAGGGTGATGCAGGAACCGGAATGGTTGCCACCAACGCTGTTCGTCCACGCACGGGCAATGTTTCGGCAGGAACTTCATCATTCTCGATGATTGTACTTGAGAAGGACCTGAAGAAGCCTCATGAGGTCATCGACATAGTAACGACTCCTGACGGCAAGCCCGTCGCCATGGTTCACTGCAACAACTGTACGTCTGACCTCAATGCCTGGGTAAACCTGTTCAAGGAGTACGAGGAGATTATGGGAATGCAGGTTGACATGGGACGTATCTTCACCAACCTGTTCAACCACGCTCTAAAAGGTAATCCTGACTGCGGCGGCATTATGAGCTACAACTACGTTTCAGGCGAGCCTGTGACAGGGTTTGCCGACGGACGTCCGCTGTTTGTGCGCTCGGCAAATGACAAGTTTACCCTTGCTAATTTCATGCGTGCAATCATAAGCGGGGCAGTTGCAGTGCTTAAGGTCGGCAACGACATTCTGTTCCAGGAAGAGAAGATAAAGGTTGACCGCATTACCGGTCACGGTGGCCTGTTTACGACAAAGGGCGTTGGTCAGAGAATTCTGGGCGCAGCCCTGAACTCACCCATATCATGTATGGAGACTGCCGGTGAAGGAGGTCCATGGGGTATGGCCATTCTCGCCGCATACGCTGTGAACAACAAAAAGAAACTGAATCTCCCTGACTATTTGGACAAGGTTGTATTTGCAGGCAATACCGGAACCGAGGTGGCCCCCACCCCTGAGGATGTTGCCGGCTTCAATGCGTACATTGAGAACTACAAGGCTTCACTTCCTATCGAAGAGGCTGCCGTGAAGTTCAAGAAGTGACACAACCTTATCGGACTGAAAAAAGAGAGGACGGCCATAAGTCGTTCTCTCTTTATATATTAGAACAGCGGTAATATCAGAGGGCCATTGCAGAAGCTCCGAGAATGGCGGCATCTGATTCTTTAAGGGATGAATACAGTACCTTGATACGATTTTTCCAGACTGTCATGAGATTGTCGTTCATTGCCTTCATGAGGGCATCGTGGAAGAACTCCCTTGACTTGGACAGACCGCCGAAAATAACGAATGCTTCGGGCGAGCTGAACTTTACGAAGTCTGCAAAAGCATTGCCGAGCAGGGTTCCCGTGTAACGGAATATCTCGAGTGACAATTCATCACCCTGCTTTGCAGCATCATATACATCTTTTGACGATATCTTCTCCGCACCAAGTCTGCGCAGCAGGCTGTCGCGTTTGTCATTGGCAAGCATCTCCCTTGCGGTGCGTGCGACACCGATGGCGCTGGCATAGGTTTCGAGGCATCCTCTAAGCCCACAATTGCAGAGACGGCCGTCGCGTACTGCACATGTGTGCCCCAACTCGCCGGCAAATCCGTCGTGTCCATAGACCAGTCTGCCGTCAACAACTATACCGCTGCCTACTCCGGTACCTAAGGTTATCATTATGAAGTTTCTCAGATTCCGGGCGACTCCATAAGCCATCTCGCCCATGGCAGCGGCATTGGCATCGTTGGTGATTGTTACGGGAATCC
This sequence comes from Bacteroidaceae bacterium, assembly GCA_017615835.1. Classification (GTDB taxonomy): domain Bacteria; phylum Bacteroidota; class Bacteroidia; order Bacteroidales; family Bacteroidaceae; genus Colenecus. The sequence continues at coordinate 39,065 of JAFZZI010000008.1, forward strand.
CGACTTTATCTGATATGAGTTGTGCAAATGGTACAATCGAAGGCTTTCCGCCGATATATGACCACTTGAGATTCGGGGCATACTCTATTGTTCCGCTGTAGTAGTTGGCATTGGGAGCTCCTATACCTATACCTCTGACACTACCCTTCTCCTTCACCTGCTCCGTCAGCATCCTGACAGCATCGGTGAGATCGCCTATATAACTGTCCAAGTCTGCCTGCAGTGACGAAATTACGCACTGTGCAAGTATGGTGCCGCCGGAATCGACCACGCCCAACTTCGAGGACTGACCTCCGACATCTATTCCTATTACGAAACTGTCTGGCATAACGGCAAGTCTTTAGTCAGCTTTCGCTTTTTCCTCCTGGAATTTCTTCCACCAGTCGAGTTTGGCCCGGTAATATGACTCTACTTCGTTCCAGTCGTAGTAGTATGGATACTCCTTGCCTTTCTCGTCTCTGTAGAAGTCTATGTCGATGACAGCCTCTTCTTCGTTCAGCAGGAACTTGACGATGACTTTGCCGGCTTTGTTGCGGTAGAATACCATCTGGAGGTTGCTGCCCATGTGGACGATGTCATAATCAACCCACTTGTCGGCAATGCGGCTGAAATCATCAACAGACCATTCACAGTCGTTTATGCCCAGAAGGCAGAGGAATGGGAACAGTGTGGTGTCGTGACCGTAACGCAGGTCAACGGTAACTCCGTTGCCGGCAATGGCTTCGTCAGCACAGTCCAGGAAATTGGCGAGAAGGTTTGAATGGCCATAAGGCACTACGTTTCCGGTAAGCGGAGAGAATGCTGACACTGAATACCAATAATAGTTGTTGTGGGTGAATGATGTGTACCACTCGTCATAGGTGAAGACATCATTCAGATTGAATCCGATATCGTGACTCTGCATGTTGGCTGCAAGGTCATAAAGGCCATTATATAGAGTTGACGATGCATCCATTACACGGACAGAGTATTCGCGGGGCGCGTTCGGCTGTGGCGGGAACCGGCGTATCTCAGTCTTCATTTCATACCTGGTGACGAATGTGGTATCCTTGAACAGAGCCATCATCAGACGTTCGGGATGAATGGGATTGGCCTCGTAGAATTTCTTTTGTCCCTCGTTTTTCTCACTGCTGTTTTTGTATGACGACACTCCTTCTTCGGTGTTGAGGTATGCTGCCTCACGGTTGCTGGCATCATACCTGACCTTCAGGTTGGGATGCAGACGGTATATTTCCGAGAGTCCGGAGAGCATGCTCACGATTACGCGGTGGGATGTCGTAGCGCGGGCAAAAACAGACCCGTTCTTGTCGAACAGCATGGGATAGTTCTGCATCATGCGGCGTGTAATACCCTTATGCTGTTCCATTCCCTTGGTTGTAAGGTCTCCCAGACGTCCGCTGGCATCTTTCATCATCATCTCCACGCGGTCAAGAACAGTCTTGCCAAAGTCGGTGAGCACACCTTTGTCATAGGCATCCTTCAGTATTGTGTAGGGACGTTCGTACTGCGGAGTCTCTAGAAGGTAACGGGAGCCGTGACGGCCGTAGTGGCTGAGATAGAACGGCTTGAACCCCTTGGGCGGTGGCGTCAGCTTTGTATGGGGATCTAGATACTCGTACATCGAACCGCCGAACTTGTCGATATTACTGGAATTTATTTCACTTGCCGGTATTATCTCGGCACGTGAAATAGCTGCACAGAGAAGCAGCGTCAATGACATGAAGATTCTTTTGATCATTTCACTATTGAATTATTACCATTATTCCTGAGGTTTGTCGGGAGTTATGTTCAGTGTCTCTGAAACGATGAACAGCGGACGGCCTTTGACCTGATTGAAAATCCTGTCGATGTATAGCCCTACAACTCCGAGAATGAATATATTCAGTCCTCCTAGAAGCCAAATTGATATGAACGTTGACGAGAAACCGACCGGCAGCGTGCTGGAGAAATGTTCTATGAGGCTGCAGATTATGAGCACAACGGCTACGGCCACGATGATGGCGCCGAGCGCGACAGTCATCTTGAGAGGTTTGTTGCTGTTGGACAGAATGACATCAACGGCTATCTTGAGAAGTTTTCCGAATGAGTAAGAAGAGCTGCCCGACATACGTGGATCGTGGGTAACAGGAATGGATGTCGAGCGGAAGCCCAAAGTGGATATGAGGTTGGCGAAAGAGCGTGCCGCCTCGGGAAGTCTGTTGTACACATCTATGACTTTGCTGCTGTATATCCCGAATTCAGCGACAGCGCTGTCCTGGCTGGCACCGCTGAGCCACCCCAGCAATCCGTGATATATCTTCGATGACAAACGCTTGAAGAAACCGAATTTCTTGTCAACCCTGCGTGCATAGACTATATCGTAGCCTTCCATTGCCTTGGCATAAAGCAAAGGTATGTCCTCGGGACGGTTCTGAAGGTCACAGTCCATGACTACGACCCACTCTCCACGGGCAAAGCTCAGCCCCGCAGTGATTGCGAAGTTCTCGCCGAAGTTACGGCTGAGACTGACGCCCTTGACACGCTTGTCCAATGCGCATTGGGTACGGATACGGTTCCATGTGTCATCGGGCGATGCATCATTGACAAGTATGATCTCGAAGTCCTCCGTTATGGCCGACAGAGTAGCCTTCAGTCTGCTGACCAAGGCTTCCACCATCTGTTCTCCCTTATACTCGGGAGAGACCACTGATATGTGCACTTTATCTTTCATTTCTTTCGCTGACAAATTTGAGATATTCGTCAAAAGAACGGATGTAGTCTGATTCATCGTACAGTTCAGAAGCCAGAACCAGACAGATGGCATTGGGTTCGAACTCAAGTTCACTGGCCCATACGCCGGGCGGAATCAACAGCCCCTTAAGGGGGTCGGACATCACTACCCTTTTTGTACGGACGCTGTCGCGGAGTTCCACGACAAACTGTCCCGAAGGAGCTATCAGCACCTGCCAGCAATGCTTGTGGGCATGGGCCCCACGGGATTTCCGGTCAGGGATGTTGAAAGAGTAGAACACCCTCTTTATCTCAAAGGGAATTTCCTTGAAAGTCTCAGCGATGACAAGACCTCCCCTTTCGTCTATCTGATTCTGGAACTCCAGAATCCTGCATGAATCAATATCTGGCAACATCACTCTGCTTCAGTAAAAGGTTATTACCTCCGTTTATACAACTTCAGGGGACATACCGGTTCACCGGGACTCTCGGCCACAAGTTCATAGTTGGCCTCTATCCATTCAAAGTCTTTATTGAAGCTGTCTTCAGGATTGAGTACGACCCACTTCGGGTTGCGGGCCCTGATTCCATGTGTAGGTTCCATGTAATAAAGGTCATACGCAGCGAGGATGGGACTCGACGGAGTCAGCCCCCGATGAAGGAAACATCCCATGAGAGAGACCAGATGCGGGTATTTGTCTTTCTCATATGTTACGAGATTATAGTTCCAGACCGTATTCCTCTCCTCTTCGGGAACGGCATCGAACAGGGCGTCCGACTGTCTGTAGAAAGCCTGCAGGGTGGACCTGAGGGATGCGGCTCTTACAATGTATGTAACCTCCCTGAAACTGAAAATCACGAACAGCGAACACATCACCCACAGATACAGCTTCCAGCCTTTTGCCAAACACTTTGCGAACAGCATTGCCATGAAAGGCGTGAAGGGAATAAGGTAATGGTAGTAGTCGCGCTTTCCTATCAGTATGACAGTGAACAGCAGCATCGGTATCAGCACATACCGGAACTCTTTGTTCCCGGGACTGAGATAGAGGAAGGTGCAAGTCACGATAACGGGAATCAGAATCATTCCGATGCCGCTCCATGTGAAGAGTGCATCACCGGCATACCGTATGTTATGCACAATCATACCGTAATACAGGTCATCTACAGCATCGTGTACATAAAAGAAAGCAAGTACCGGTAACGTCACTATGATAAAGCCGCCCAGAAATGACGCCAGATTGGCAAACATGCGCCTGTACTCCCTGTTGACAAGCCACATGAGCAACAGGCCTGCCACGAGGCTGCCCACCCACATCACTCCGTCATTCGGACGGTTGTAGAATACCATGCCGAAACAGAGTCCATAGACAAGACTCTGCCATACCGGATGGCTTCCGGAACCGGAATCAATGTATCTGCATATCAGATACAGCGTGAGAGCTATGTATGGAAGTTGCCACTCTTCAACCTGGTTTCCTTCGGTGATGAAGTCGGCAAGTGGAATCATGGCAAGCGCCACTGTCAGGAAAGTCTTCTTGGGAGAGCCGGCAAACAGACCGGCTATTTTCAGGAGCAGCAGCAACGTCACGGTGAACGACAGGACCTGGACGATGAAGAGTCCCGTTCTTCCCATGCCCAGAGAGTAGCCGAGCGCATTCATGAAGAACGGCACAGGTCCTTTGTGGTCAAACAGGTCAACGTATGGAACCTTCCCCTGAATTATGCCCAGTCCGATTGTCTGGAAGAAAGGGCTGTCGGCACCGTATGTAAGATACAACGGCGAAGTGCTCCACGAAAAGACCAGCAAAAACGCCAGCGCCCCCAGAAAAGCCCAGATGATGTTGCTGTGTTTCATTACAGGAACAAAATTAGACAATTTTCCCAAACTTCACATATCTTTGCATATAAAACAGGAGAGACCCAAAGCAGTCAGGACGTTTTTGCTGACGTACTGCATATGCAGGTTCAACGACCGTTTATCCATAGATGTGACAATGCTCTTTTCCCAACGAATTTCCAGAATGTACATTCAGTTTGACCGTCTGGTGAACGGCCATATCCTGAATCCTGTCTGGCATTCCAGGAAAGAACGGCATGACAGAAGGGAGGAGGTGCAGGCAAACAGCCTTGAACGTTACCTCAGCAAGTGGTATCTCGGCTCCGGTCCGGCCATACGTCATGATTCTCCGGTCAGTGATTCACAAGAGAAGATATACTCCATCTGGCTTCAGGGCGAGGAACAGGCTCCACCACTTGTCAGGGCCTGTTTCGCCAGCATAAGGAGACACTGTACACAACCCCTTGAAGTTCTCGACGCCCTGTCCCTGAAAGAGAAGATAAAACTGCCGGATGTCATCGTCCGAAAATATGAGAGCGGCAAGATGCTGCCCGCACACTACGCTGACATCTGCAGGGTAGAACTTCTTCACAGATACGGCGGGTATTGGCTTGACTCGACCTGCTTCGTCACGGCACCTGTTCCCAAGTGCTTCGTGGAGCAGGATTTCTTCATGTACATGACCGGGACCAAATACGGAAGTCCATACAGTTTTGTCCAGAACTGCTTCATCAGGGCCAGGAAAGGCTCATACCTTCTTGAGGCCTGGCGGAATATGATTATTGAGTACTGGCGTCGCGAAGAGAGTCATACAGACTACTTTCAGCACCAGCTGATGTTCAAGACACTTGTCCGACATGACCCGAAAGCATCCGGCCTGTTTGAGAAAATGCTCCATATTGATCAGGACCCTACCCATGTCCTGTGGGAGACTATCCGCGACAGACGGTATGACGAGTCGGAATTCAACAGTACTACTTCGGGAGCATTCTTCCAGAAACTGTCACTGAGGGGAATTCCGGTTCCTGTAACCGGAAGCACCCTGTACGAGATGATTTACAATATGAACTCCTAGTTGGAACAGCATGGACGACAAGCACGCATATCTGATTCTGGCACATGCCAACCCGAATCAAGTAAGGACACTGCTGAAAATGACAGACGATCCGCGAAACGACATTTATCTTCACGTTGACTCGAGGGCCGGGTTCGGATATGATGAGTTCCGGGAATGTTGCCGCAAAAGTTCTGTCCATTTCATTGAACCGCGTATCAGTATCCATTGGGGAGGTTTCAGTATCCTGAAGGCAGAACTTGCACTGCTGAAAGCCTCGGTGCCCGGAAACTACATGTATTATCACCTGTTGTCGGGAATGGATCTGCCCATCAAGTCACAGGACGAGATTCACCGCTTTTTCAGCGAAAACAGGGGCAAGGAGTTCCTGAACCTATGGAAAATCAAAGGTCAGACGCTGAGCCGTTTCAGCTATTACACTCCGTTCCCCGAGGGAGGACGCTTCTTTCTGACCAACTACCTCAACAATTTCGTGAAGGGGCTTCAGATTCTGGTCGGATACAAAATCAACAGGGATGTGGAGTTCCATTACGGTTCCCAGTGGTTCAGCATAACGCACGGCCTCGCGGAGTATGCTGTCGGACAGGAAGAATGGCTGACACGGACATTCCGTCACACAAGCACGTGTGATGAGGTTTTCATGGCGACACTGGCATTCCGGTCTCCATACAGGGACAATATCTTCGACAATACGGAATATACCGGGAATTCCTGTTTCGACAACACCAGCAACATGCGTTTCATCGACTGGACTCGCGGGAAGAGCGTAAGACACCCATGGGTCTTCACTTCCGCAGACTATGACCTGCTGATGAGCGTGCCTCACTTTTGGGCAAGGAAGTTTGACGAGCGGGTTGACAGCGGGATAATTGACAGGATTGCGAAGGAACTCCGGTGACGGCGCAAATCCTAACAGTACATTTTCAGCATTGTGTCCGCAAAACTGCCCTGCACAGGATGGTATGCAGGAGATGACTTGTAATCAGTTTTCTGGAAAGGCGCTGCCAAGGTCAGCCTGTTCCATGTGTCAAGGTCGAACGGCTTGTCGGCACAGCCGTACCAGACCGTATGTGTAGGATCCTGTTCCAGCTTGGGCATGACAGAAAACTGTCTGGCCGCCTCTTCATTGTTCTCAACGAACTTTCTGAACAGAAGCTGGTGCATGTAATAGTCAACCACTCTGTCCTCATTGCGCCAATACTCCAGCGACAGGTCTCTCCAACCCCGCACGAGGAAGTTGCCGCGTGCAGCCCGGATAAAGCAGTTCTGTACAAAGGAATACTGACTCCTTATCGTGTCTCCGCTCATGAAGACAAAGAAATCGCTTGACATAATCCAGTCAGGAAGAGGATGTGCGACAAAGTCGGTTGCATCAAGCCAGAGTCCTCCATGTCTGGACAACAGGTCAAGGCGACAGATGTCAGCGAAATGCGCATTGCCAATCTTGCCCTGTCTCCATTTGTCAATGACATATCCGGGCAGGGACACCCAGTCAAAGAGAGTCTTTTCGTCCAGAATAACCAATTCATCTCCGCAGTTGGCTCTGACGCTTCTCCAACATGCCTTTACGATGTCGGGTGCCTGATGCTCACCCTGAAGCCATATACTGAAGAGATGTCCGTCACCGGAAGACTTACCCTCAGGAATGACAGCTGCAGGCTCAAGTGATTTGATAAACGGCACGTAGCGGTCATAATAACTGCTGACAGCATCGGCTATTACCTTTCCGCGTACCCTGCGCCTGCTGATTCGCGACCTGAACGGCCAAACCAGGATATGACCGAATACGGCCACTTTCAGTTTAACCGGAAAATGGGGGTCTTTGAATGACATGGGACGTATCAGATTATGTTGTCAAATCTTTCGGGAATGCGGACCACGATCCTCAATTCCAGCATGGAGGGTTTGTTCCAGGCATACGGAGGACGTACAATGCCCTGGCATATGCGGCCGAAACGTGTCCAGCGGTCAAAATCACGGGCAGGAAGGTTTGATGCATAGTAGATGGTGCGTGCCCGTTTTTTCATGTGTGCGCTCCAACCCTGGTCTATCCGGTCACGGTCGTTGAATCTCTCGTCAAGCCGTTTCATGTCAAAATAGCCGAAATGCATCAGGTACAGATCCTTGCCGATATGGAAGTTGTGCTTTTTGATACGATGGAAACCTGAGCCCCAGAGACATGGTCTGGCGACTATTGAAGGCTTTGTGTAGCGGGTTCCTATCTGGGCATAATGCCGTTGCTGAAGGAACGGTCTGTTTTCGTCAATATCCGTCTCTTCGCCCATCTTCTGGCCGAAGTCCAAGCCCAGGGCTGACAATGAAGTCCGGATTTTGCATTCACTCAGATATTCCGCAAGAGTCTTACCGCACTTGGGATCTACCACCACAAACTCATCGGCATCAACTCCGATAACCAGGTCATAACCGCTGCCCAGGAGTTCTGCCGCCTTGTCTGACAGGAATTTCAGCCTTCCCTTTTCGGCGGTGACAACCTGGTTCCCGATTTTCTCGTGAAGTTCTGCGTGAATACCGGCGCAAAAGGGAGCTATCACCTGGTCTGTGCCGTCAAAAAAAACATACAGATTGTCCAGACCCAACTGGGAACCGTAATACTCCACCCATTTTTTCAGGTAGAAGTCGTCATTGCGGACCATCGTAATAGCTGCAATCTTCTTCATTAATTGCAAAAGTAATCAATTCGGCCGAAAAAGCCTATCTTTGTCTGACAAAAGAACGAGACAGATGAAAAAACGCAGCGTATTCTCTCTGGGTATAATCCTGTTGCTGTCACCTGCAACGGTTATCATGGCACAGCCTCAGGGGGATTTGCCATACAACATCATAGGAGACCCGTCGGGTACGGCTCCCTACTTCTTCGGACCTTATGCATTTCCTGTTCCGGACATTCTCAAGAACACCGTTAAGAATGTCACTGTCGGTCTCACAGGTGAATACACATTGGGAAGCCTTACTCCGGCCAAAGACCATACAGCTGCCGTGGGCTTCAGCGTACGTCTTCCGCTATGGACAGACAGGGCCAACCTCTCTGTTTACGGACAGTTTCACGAATGGTACCGGGACACTCCCGAATCGAGGATCGTCCGTCGTGTTTCGGACAAATACGCACTTGACGGTCATTGCGCAGGTGATGTTTACGTAAGCATTGACATGAGGCTCCTTAGTGAAAAAAAGTATGTACCGCTGGTTACTTTACGCGCAGCATTGAAAACCGCATCGGGAGATGACTACGAAAAGGCGCGCTATTTCGATGCCCCTGGCTACCACTTTGACATGAGCGTCACAAAGACGTTCCACTTCATCAGGAGAGGCTTTTTCCGGTCGGTCAGTGCCTCTCTGAACACTGGTTTCCTGTGCTGGCAGACGGATATCGGCTGTCAGAATGACGCCTGGATGTTTGCCGGATCTGTTCAGCTGAACACAAAGGCCGTGAATCTGTCAGTGGATGTCGGCGGTTATTACGGACGTGAAAAATATTATGACAGTCCCCAGTCGCTGAAGGTGATTGCGGAGTTTCTGCCCGACAAGGCGGTTTCGCCGTTGTTCATCTATCAGAAAGGATTGAAAGACTGGCCTTTCGAACAGTTCAAGATAGGTCTCACCTACACTATTCCCAGTCCCAAAGGGTTGGCCGAAATGTATCACGGGCTATAGGAAACCGTCCCGTCGCCATACGTCAATCCGGGGGGAAAACGGATTGTCTCTGACACTGCAAAAACATCGACGGAATCTTCAAAAAATCATTCCCTGTTACTGAACGGATCTGCGCGAAAACGCTATCTTTGCACTGTAAATTCTGCAAGCGGTATGAGACTGGGGTTCGACAACGACAAATATCTTCAAATTCAGTCTGAGCACATCAAACAGCGCATCAGCCAGTTCGGTGACAAACTATACCTTGAATTCGGAGGCAAGCTGTTCGATGACTATCACGCCAGCCGGGTACTGCCCGGATTTCAGCCTGACAGCAAGCTGAAGATGCTTATGCAGCTGAGCGAATATGCTGAGATAATAATTGCAATCAGTGCAGTCGATATCGAGAAGAACAAAGTCCGGAGCGACCTTGGGATTACCTATGATGCAGATGTACTGCGTCTTCGCGAAGAGTTCACAAGCCGCGACCTTATGGTCAGTTCGGTTGTAATAACCCACTTCAACGGACAGCAGAGTGCTCTTGCATTCAGCAAGCGACTGAGCCGGATGGGCATCAGGACATATTTTCACTATATCATTGAGGGATATCCGACAAATGTTGCCCTGATAGACTCTGAAAAAGGCTTCGGCCTCAACGATTATGTCGAAACGAGCAGGCCTCTGGTAGTTGTCACGGCACCGGGACCCGGCAGCGGGAAGATGGCTGTGTGCCTGAGTCAGCTATATCAGGAAAACAAGCGCGGCATAAGGGCAGGATATGCCAAGTTCGAGACTTTCCCGATATGGAACCTGCCTCTCAAGCATCCTGTAAACGTTGCATACGAAGCAGCCACCGCCGATCTCAACGATGTCAACATGATTGACCCGTTCCATTTGGAAATGTACGGTATAACGGCTGTCAACTACAACCGTGACATCGAGATTTTTCCTGTGCTGAACGCCATATTCGAAGGCATATACGGAGAGAATCCGTACAAGTCGCCCACTGACATGGGTGTCAACATGGCAGGAAACTGCATAATAGACGATGAGGTATGCTGCAATGCTTCAAAGCAGGAGATTATCCGCAGGTACTATAATTCGCTGTGCAGCCTTGCGGATGGAAAGGCCGACGAGAGTGAGGTGAACAAGATAGCATTGCTGATGAAGCAGGCCAAGATCTCGACCGATGACCGCCGCGTGACCATTGCAGCCAAGGAACGTTTTGAGAAATCCGGCATTCCGTCGATGGCTATCGAGTTGGACAACGGCACAATCATCACAGCCGAGGCCAGTCCTCTGCTTGGAGCAAGTGCTGCCTTGATATTGAATGCCACAAAATATCTTGCGGGAATAAGCCACGACACCAAACTCATTGCAGAACAGTCTATCGTGCCTATCCAGTTCACCAAGATATCCTATCTTCACGGCAAGAACCCGCGCCTTCACTCAGACGAGGTTCTTGTAGCCCTCTCTATGCTTAGCCTGAGTGACGACAACTGCCGTCAGGCGCTTGCCCAGCTGCCACGCCTGAACGGATGTCAGGCACACTCAACAGTGATGCTGAGCGAGGTTGACCGCAAGATATTCAGCAAACTCGGAGTAGGCCTCACCACTGAGCCCATCAGAAAGAAATAGCAGCCTGACTGCCGCTGTCACCAGCTTACGGTGACACCCATGGTCATCCATCTGCCGGGCTGTTCTATGAAAGAGTAATCCTTGTATTCCCTGTCAAGGATATTGGAACAGGAGCAGTAAACCGTATAGTTCTTCATGGGGCTGCTCCAAGATATACGTCCGTCCAACAGTGTATATGGAGCGTTGTCCTGCCCCACTCTGTCCTGCCATCTCCACGATACTGTAGCAGACAGTCCCCTGACAATTCTGAAGTCGGCCTGAAGTACCAGCTTGTTCCTCAGATATTCCATTGCGTACTTGCTTGACCTTACAGGTTTGTCGTGCCTTAATTCCTGACCGATGTGTGCGTAGCGGGCACTCAGCCTTCTGATGAACCCTAAGTTGTCGGCCAACTCGTACGGGAATATGCTCAAATCCAGTTCCACGCCTCTGCAGTCCATCGAAAAGTTGCCCGACCTGAATGTCTTGCCGTCAGGCTCATCTTCGTAGATGACCCAGTCAAGCATATCGGTCCTGCGGCTTGAGAAAGCCTGCAGTTCAGCATGAATCCAAGGTCTTGCGAACCGCATGCCCAGACTCAGGTCGGCAGTCTTCTCCGGCAGCAGGTTTTCCGTACCCTGTATGTTCACCCCCGAATAATAGAGGTCTGTGAATGTAGGCATCCTCAGCGCCATGTTCCACGAAGCAAACAGCGACAGGCCGGCTGCCGGTCTGTATGAGATGTCAATTCCAGGATAAAGCCTCCATCTATGGTCGAGAGCCGTATTGAAATTGGCCAATACGCCGGCAGAAACGGTCAGATTTCCAAGCAGGACATCATGCTCAAGGAACGCGGCAACGTTGGTTCTGTCTGCACCGAATCTGTACTGAACAGTATCGGTCCCGTCTATCCCGCGAGTGCTGAACCATTCCGACTCGTCCATAAGATGGCCCAGTCTGGTGGAGTATATGCAGTCTGTCCGCATCTCAACACCAAAAAGAGTCTTGCCCAGACAACTCTCAAACCAACTGTTCAGGGTAGCGGACCATGTGTCAACCTGATGGTAGTTCTCTCCGACAGGAGAGCCCTTGTGCCACTGATAGTGGTCAAACCACCTGTTCCACGATACAGAAGGTGAAAAATGCAGTCTGCCGAAAGCAAAGTCGGATGTCACGGCAGCCATAAGTCTCTCGTTGCTCTCCCATTGGTCTGTACTGGCTGAGCCGTAAAAGGTGTTGGCCCCGAACCTCTTGTAACTGTAACCCAACTGAAAACTCACTCTGGAGTTTTTATCACGGTATTCGGCATTATAGAAACCCCGGCTGTTGCTGAAATCGCTGTTAGGAACCGCACCTGAACTCAATCCGGTTCCGGCAGAGATGTAATGAGAGAGAGGTCCGCTCTTGACGCTGGCCCTCAGGTCTGCACCGCCAGTGACATATTCTCCGCCGTAGAGATGCACGCTCCCTCCGGGCACCGGTTCCTTCTTTGTGACAATGTTCACCACACCGGTGAAGGCTGAAGTGCCGAACACCCTTGCCGAAGGGCCGGTCAGAACCTCAATTCTCTCGATATCCTGAATACTGACAGGGAAGTCGGCACTCAGATGCCCCGTATGCGGCGATGAGATATTCACGCCGTTCAGAAGAAGTGTTACTTGATCGAAAGTACCGCCACGAACCGACAGGTCGGTCTGCACTCCCATCTCTCCACGCTGCCTGACGTCAACACCCACAGAATACTCAAGCAGGTCGTTGACACTGTGAATGGCGGCTGACTCTATATCGGCCTGAGTCATTACGGTGACAAGCCTGGGTGACTCGGCCTCAATCAGCGGAATGCGCGAAGACATGATGTCAATCTCATTCAGGCCTACCTGCACAATATCATCGCTGTCGTCAGATGACAGTCCTGAAAAAGCAACGAGCGGCATCGCCGATACTGCTGCAAATACAAACCCTCTTATATCCATCCCCACGTTGCTTTATCTCTGCTCAATCCGATGCCGGCAATATGCTGCCAGCCTTCCTGTTTTATCGGAACCGATTCTCCCCTATTACGGATTCTCCTCGTTCCGGCCGCAAAATTAGCAATATTGGCAATATTAGCAATATTATGACGGACACCAATAATTCTCACACAGCAGGAACCATTTATGTGCGGTTTATCTCGTGTTGCAAGTTATTGAGGAAACGGCAGGCTTGTATGCCGTCCATCTGGGCGTGGTGAAACTGTAGTGAGATGGGAAGCGTGGTCCTGAACAGTCCTTTTCTGTACTTTCCCCATGCAAGAAACGGGTTGTTCCAACGACCGGAATATTGGTTGACGATACAATCGAGCTCTGTGTGCGGCAATGCTGAGGTGCCAATGATCATGGCATCTTCCAATGAGGTGCTTTTACAGGTTTTTGCTGCCAGACCGGTCACTTCCAGATAGTCGGCATTGAACTGACTTATATCTTCGGAATAAGGCACATCACACATGGTGATTCCGCCTTTGTCATTCAACACGATGACATTTACTGCCAGCTTGTCATAACGGTACAGATGGCCCGGCATTCCCGGCGTGCCGTCGCCTACCCGTAGCTTTTCGGGTTGGAGGAAGAACTCTTCAATGCTGCTGGCGGCCTTACATATACACCAGCACAAAAGTGCATTGAACCTGATTCCCGTCTTTCTGCCTGCTTTCAGCAAATGAGTGACATCAATGGTTTTCACCAATGTCACCATCGGCTGCGGCGATGACATCCACATGCTGAATGCCTCTGCACGACTTGTTTCCAGGGGATTGATCTCGGTCTTCATTTTCTCCATCGTTTCAGCATCGGGAAGAATCCTTGCATCATTTGCTTGTATTCTTCCCTCGTCATAGGCTTAGGCATATTCTTGTTGACTTCATCGACGAACTGGGCGCAATGCTCTATCATCCCGTCCATCGTACATTCCTGCAAGAAGTGTCCATCCTTATAGCAATATCGGCAGTAGTCATAGTTTATGCTGCCGTCAGCATTGGTGCCGCACTCTTCGTTCCTGGTGAGAGGCATACCGCAACTCTGACAGAACTGAGGCAGTTGACCCTCTTGGAATGACTTTTCTCTCTTTGGGAAGGTTGCATCATAGGCCTCAAAAGACTTTGGATTCTCGTCTGCCACGGAGTAGCCCTTGGGAGGGCAATAGGTTCCCTCACGAGTGTCCCAATAGCCCGGAATCAGTTCCTGGGCAAGGAAGTAAGGCACTTCCGACTCTCGCGGTTCTGCATGGTAGTGAATCTTCATCTTGCTTGCGAGGTCAAAACCTGCATGCTTGTAGAACCCGATGTTTCCTTCCATGCACAGCAGTCCTACGCCCATCTCCCTAGCCTTCTCCAACGCATACCGGAGCAGTTTCAGACCATAGCCTTGGCGTTTGCAGTCGGGGTGGATGCTGATGGGACCGAAAGTCCATGACGGAAAGCTGTTTCCATCGTCAAGCATTATCTCTGCCTTGGAGAACATCACGTGTCCTATAATCTTATCTTCCTCCTCCATCACGAAATCCAATTCAGGAATGAAGTTGGGATTGGTTCTGTACTGATTGAGTACGTAATGCTCAGTGCACCCCGGGCGATAGACGTTCCAGAATGCCTCGCGAGTCAGGTTTTCTACCTCCCGATAGTCTTGCGGCTGTTCTAATCTGATATTCATTTCTGATCTTTGCAATGATGGTGCAAAGATATAATGCCGGCCTCGCTGATTGAGAATAAACAGGCAACTTTTTTCGCTCTGACTGGTATTTTTTACGAGTACACAAAAGTATATGTCCCTTCCATGTATTTTTTTCTCCTTAACTGGAAAAATTATACTCGTCAGTTAGGGAGGCCATGTGACAAAAAGGGCCGACTGAAAGCAATCGGTCGGCCCATATCATGAAGCAGTAAAGAATTTTTACTGAGCTATAAACTCATTGCCAACCTTGCGGGCACGGTTGGGATGATCAAGATCCATGCCTGTGTTGATGCCGATTTCTACCAGTACATTCCATCCTGCGCAAAGGAACAGATACGGATTGAAGTCACCTGCAGAAGGAACCTTGATTGTCGGGAAGGGAGTGTCGTGGTCAGCAATAGCCACAATGCGTACGCCAGCGCCGTCAATAAGATACTCTTTGAACTTCTCATACTCACCCTCAATGGGATCAACCATGAAAATGATGTCGTTCTTGTGCATCACCTCCTCAATGCCGTGCAGTACGTATGTTCCCTCGAGGAAATCAGATTTGCGGCGGGTAATCTCATTGGTCTTGAGGGTCAGCTCTTCAGCTACGCCATCGTTATAACCTGCAAAATAGATTGTGTTGGCCTCCTTGACCCAGTCAACAATCTCTGACGGGATGTCAAGGGTCAGAGCCTGCTCCAGCTTTGCGGGAAGAGCTGCCAGTTCGGCTCTCTTATCCATCCCGGCAATGTTCCAGAGTACTGACTCATAATAGAGTGCCTGCTCGACCACACTCTTGGTGGCAGCGACAGCCTGCTCCCAACCACAATTCAAAACGTGTGTTGAGGTGCAGAACGTCGATAGAACGGTGTCATGATTGGCAGTAAGGCCGAAACGCAGTGCATTGCCCTCTTCCTTCAGTTTCTTTGCCAGAAGTGTCACCTCTTTGGTGCGTCCTGAATTCGAAGCGAGAAATACAGCATATTTTGTCAGGTCATACTCTCTTGACTGCCACGAGCCGTCGGTCTGGGCATTGATGTCGAGGCCCCAGCGCTTGAATTTTCTCAAAGCGTTCTTGGCCGGGAAAATCCTGCTTGACCCTTCGCCGGTAAAATAGAGTCTGCCTGCCTTTTTTGCCAGGGCTGCAACTTCTTTTGAACAATCGGGATCGAACTTGGAAACAGTGTTTACTGTGTCCATCATCTCCTGTACCAATGCGAATTTCGCATACTTCTGTTCTTTCAGATTCATACTATTTAAAAATAAAACGGTTTTGTCAATCGTTCGACAGTCTCTTCTTCAGGTTCTGGATGTGCTCGACAAACTCTTTGGTGTCTTTTCTGACTTTTACGATAAAGCTGTCGTCATCCAACTTGCCCCAGGCTGCCATGCGCTCTTCCTCATTCCTGTAGGTGGACTGACGGAAAAGGTTATCATAGTCCTTTTTCCTGGTCTCGAATACCTGGTCACTGATGTAGTACTGTATTTCAATACCTTTGTCAAGTAATGATTTCCAAGTTTCGCTGGTGAAAGATTTTATGCCGAAGGCTTCCATGTATGACTGGATGGAATGCTTTAGTTTGTCGGCAGGGTACTGTTTCCAGATGTCATTATATCTGTGGTGAATCTCCTTCCATGAGTTGAGTTCACGATTGCATATGTCAGAACGGAGGGTGTCGCATTCCGAAGCAGGCATCAGCTGACCTCCGAGGTTGACCCACTCGGTTACCCTGGGAGTGTTGAGATTGTCTGTCAATGAGACAAAGGTGTCCTGAGGATTGTTGTCAAGCCAACTCATCACGTTCTTGACTGCGTAGTATGTAATCATCTCGCCGTAGGCATGGTATGCCTTGTAAACCTTCAAGATGCGGACTTTGCGGTGGCCTTTTTCCATGTTCTCGCCGAATACCTCAAGAGCATCCACAGTCTTCGGGTCACCTGACAGAAGTTTTTTGCCGGCGGCTAGCAACTCGCTCTCTTTGGTATCTTCGGTCAACTGACCATTAGCCCTGTACCATGCCTTTCCTGTCCAGATTGCCAAAAGACGTCTGGAATTAAGAGCCTCTTCCATGCTGTCCGGAGCGAAGGAATCAAATTCGATGTTCTGAATCTTGAACACACGGCTGTCCCTATTGGCATATTTCCAGTTGTTGCGAGCCATTGAAAACATGTTGTACATCCATGTGAATGCCGGCATAACATGTAACTCGTCGTTTGCAGTATCGTTGCTCAGCAGTGCAAACGGAAGGGGATTTATCATCTCATATGGATAGTCAGCCTTGGCAAGCATGGTGTAGCTTGCAAATTTGCTGGAATGTTTGACGCTTGTGCAGAGACCTGGCCAGAAGCCACGGCCTGCCTCAATCTCGTTGTCGCTAGTACGGCTGTTATGATTCGAACCTATTGTAGCTCCGGCAGCCATGTTGGACTGTCCTTTCACTACACTCGCAATCAGGAAGGAGTTGTTGTGATGCTGTTCGTGTGCGGGGAAAATAAGGTTGTTCAACACTTCGCAGCAGGATATGGTGGAATTGTCACCAAGGAATGAGTCAATCAGACGGGCTCCGTACTTCAGGTTGGAATGACTTCCAAGGACGAACTTGACTGCTATGCAGGAATAGAATATCCGGCAGCCGTAACCGACTATGCCGTTGACCATGACAACATTCTCGCCTATCTGTGAAGGTTCCTTCTCAGAAGAATTTATGGTGATGTTCTTCAGTTTGCTGGCTCCTTTAATGTAGCAGCAGTTGCCTATCTTGGCATCCTTCAGGATCAGGGAGTTCTTGATGACGGTTCCGTATCCTACGGTTCCGTAGAAACCGCGCCGGTTGTCGAAAGAGTTCTGAGTGATTGATGTGAGACGGTCCTGAAGCAGCGAGTCGTCGATGTACTTTGCCCACAGGTAGGCATCTGCCGCAATCATTCCGTCAAAAGGCAAGATTTTACGGTATCCGGCCTCATTCATGACTTCCATGCTCACCCGAACGGTTTCTTCCTCTCCTTCCTTGAGAATACCGTTTCCGAATTTGGCATGATCGGTACAAGACATCTCCTGAATATTGAAAAGCATGCATCTGTCACCGATAATATAATGGGAGAGGTAGTGGACATTGTGAATGGAGCAGTCATCGCCTATGTCGCACGAGTGGATGGAACTGTTGGTTATTCCGCAAGGCAGCCTGAGGTCGTGATACTGAAGTCCGTCTTCTGTTATCCTGCCAATGCGTACGAGACCGTAGAATTTGCAGTTCTTTACCATCATCGGGTTGAACTCATCGGTCACGTATATCGTATCCCAGCTTGCAGCAGTATTGTCATTCTTGACAAGAGTCTCTATTTCAAAACTGTTGAGATGCCGCCACCCCTTTTCAGGTGCAGTCACTTGGGTATTCCTGAGATAATACTTGTCTTTCCCTGCAGGGATGTACTTCTCGTCGAGGAAACTGTTGAAAAGTTTGTAAGATGAAAGCAGAGTAACCTTCTCCATATCGTCGATTTTGAGTTTGCGCTGCAAAATTAATGCATAAAAATTAATTTGCAAAGAGAACAACATATAAAAATATTATTTTTATATAATGTTCAGTGTGGTAAAAATAAAAGCGGAACCAACAGGATCCGCTTTGTAAAAATATGCGTTGTGAGACACTCACACCGCAATCATTCCTTCTCTGAAGTTGCTGATTCCGACTTTTCGGTATCCTCTGATTTTTCTTCCTCAAAATTATTGAATCCGTTGGCTACAAGCAAGTTGTACCAGTTGAAAATCTTCTTGATATGGCTGGGATGTACCCTGTCCCTGTCAAAATCAGAAACATATTCCGCAAGCAGTTTCCTCAACCCGTCATCGTTCATTTTGGACGGAGTTATATCGAGTACCTTTCCGTCATGCTTAGAAGAAATTCTCTTAAAAACCTCACGCAGGCCAAGTTCGCCATCGTCCGTATATATTGAGATATTGCCAAGAGACACAGCCTTTCCGTCTCCCTGGACGGTGGATCTCTTTTTAAGGTCGTCAACAGACTCGACAATAATGCTTTGACGGCCTCTTGCGACCAGCTTATACAGGCCGGGACGGCCTGTGACAGTCAAAATTTTATTCAACATAGCGATTACTATTATTTATTGGTTATTAATTTGTCGGACACTACTCATTATTATTTCAAGAACCCTCCCTGTCTCTTTGTTCAGGTTCACCTCGTCTCCGGAGTTGTCAATGACGGCGTCAGCCTGGGAAAGCATCTTCTTTCTGGACATCTGCGCATTCTTTCTCCTGATGATACTGTCGCGCGCGGCCCCATCCCTCATCATTGCCCTTTTAATGCGAAGTCTGTCAGGAGCATCAACGACTACCACGAAATCGATATGCGACCTAAGCCCCGACTCAAACAGTATGGCGGATTCAACGGCACAGACTTGTACGCCTTCCTGCTCCAGCTCCTCACACCATTTATCAAAACATTCCAACACCATGGGATGGATTACGCCGTTTACTGAAGCCGCATTATCCGGAGAAGAGAAAATGAATGCAGAGAGACGTTCCTTGTCTATGTATTCTCCGCAGTAGAAATCTATTCCTGTGGCTTCGATAAGGGATTCCCTTATGGAATGATTTCCACTCATCAGACTTTTAGCCTGGGAATCACAGTCGAAAACCGGTATTCCGCGGGCGGCAAACAACTCTGAAACACGGCTTTTGCCACTGCCTATTCCTCCAGCGAGTCCTATCCTGAACATTCTTGTACCGGCTTATGGTGTGTACTCACGTTTTTCGAAGAGGTACTCTACTATTTGCGGAGATATTCTTACGTTGTAAACGTTGGATGGCTGCTGGAAGACTTCGACTTCGGCCTTGTCACCAGACGTATCCATTGAGGAGCAGTCAATCCCGACCACAAAGTCAGAAGCATCAACCTCCTCAAAATCAGAAAGGCGTACTTGGAACATGAGTCTGACGACTGATGGGAAAGTCCTCAGTTGCAGACCGTCTTCAATGTTGATTCCCGTTACCCTGACGTCCGTGCTCTTTTCTGTCACCTGTGAAGCCTTCACGGTAACAGTGACTTCGTTGGTCTGAAGTACAGCTCCTTTTGGGGATACGAGACTGTATCGTGCGGAGACCTCGCCAGAGCCAACTTCAATTCCAGCCGTATCCGTATAAACAGCATCGAATGTTTCCGTCATGTCAGCAGGAACGCGGACTGCCACTCTTTCCGGATCTGTCTTTATCTCATCCACACGATATCTGTCTGCACAAACCGGATTCCCGGCAAAACGAATCGGAAGCATGATTTCAGTCATTGTAACATAACTGAATCTAAGCGAATCCGGATAGATTGACCTGACAGTGAGAGTGGTAGGAAGGAGACTGCTGAGCGTATCCATCAAGACTGTCGATGAGACAGAACTGGAGCCGTTGACTGACGGCTGGAATGCTGAAACAGGTATCTTAAGAACCCTCTTACGGCGGCTTTCACGCCACAGCAAAGTTCCTTGTCCGGTCACGCTGACGCGGACAGGCGACGTCAGAGGCCGTGTGATGTTGTCGTTCTTGTCTAATCCGGCTACCTCGACAGGATACTGCAATGCGAAATCGAATGTTCCACCCATGGTGTGCGACCACCACATGAACAATGCAAGCATGAGAAACAGCAGGAAGACAGGAATATCGCCATTCTTTATCCTTAGAAGCAGTATCCTGCCCAGTTTCCTGAAAAAAACCGCAAAGCGTACAGGCATCTTCCCGAACCGGCCCTATGAAAAAGAAAGTTTATGCCTTCTCGTCCTTGGAGGGATTCTTCCCCTTGCTTGACTTTTTTGACGGTTGTGCCGGCTGTGGCACGGGCACCGGGTTGACATATCTCTTATCCACCTTGATGCGCATGCCCTGTGCAATTTCAAGCACGACGGAAACATCGTCGATTGACTTGATCTTACCGAATATTCCTGTACTTGTAACTACATCCTGGTCAAGTTGCAGCGAATTACGGAACTTCTCACCTTCCTTGTCCTGACGTTTCGGCAGGAACATCATGACAAAGAGGAAAACAATGACAATAATCCATATACCCATTCCTCCCATGCCAGCAGGTCTTTGGGCTTCTGCACCGTCTGACGGAATATCAGAAAGATTAGGTTCGCTCGACTGAACGAAATTCAACACACTCTGCTGCTGAACAGCAACTTCCACCAATTCGCCGGTGGGATTGAGATAAAGCATTGTAGCCATATACCTAAATTAATACAATATTTTTCTATGTTTCCGATGCCTGTGATGCGGTGTCCGGCTAACAAGAAGCAGAGACAATGCATCATCAACAATTGTTCGTTCCACAAATATCAATCTTTATTCAACCTGCCCTCCTCACGCAGTTCCCTTACCAAAGTATCAAGCACTCCGTTGACGAAACTGCCGCTGCCCGGAGTACCAAACGACTTGGCCAGCTCGACATACTCGTTTATCGAGACCTTCACCGGAATACCCGGGATGCACAGTATCTCTGCCAAAGCCACCTGCATTACAATGACATCCATCATTGCCAGACGGTTGGCATCCCAACCACGGGCGTGAACAAAAATCATCGAACGGTACTCTGTCTGATTATCCAGACTGGCCTGAAGCAGGCTTGAGGCATATTGACCGTCCCCAGGATCACTGAACTGTCCCAGCAGCTTCTGCCTGGTGCCGTTTTCCTGACGGAACATCTTCAGAGTCTTGAGTATGAACGAATCGGTAAGATCCTTGTCACTCTCCCAGTAGATGTTCTGGTTCTCAAGGACCTCGCTGAGGTGTTCATTTGCGACGAAAACCTCCTTGTACAGTTTCCTGACAAATGATTTTGAGGCTTCGTAACCAAAATTCTCATCAGCTACGAAATCGGAAAGTGCAGAACTTTCAAGCACCATGTCGTAGAGATCTCTCATCAGATAACTCTCGTCAATCCACGAGGTGTCCTCAGATTCCATATAAGCCAGAAGTTCCTCATTCTCTGCAAGTTGCTTAAGGAAGAGATTCTCTGAGAAAATCTTCTCACCCTCACGAAGATTCTGTGGAGAGTAGCGTTCTTTCCTCGAAACGTTCTGTATGGAATATCTCGAGAGCATGGCTAAGAGGTGAAGCAGAACATGATACAGTTCATACGAGCCTGAAAGACTGAGTGACAACTCATGAGCCGCCGTTTTCGGATCATCTCCACCATTCTGACAATATGCGTACAGCGTTTGGACGACTTTCTGTCTGATAAAAACCCTGTTGACCATAATAGAGCTTCGGAATATTCAAATCCGGCGCGAAGATAACTTAATTTCCCCGACTTTCCCACGACATTGCTCCCAAACGTTAAAAAAATGCAGCATATTTTGGAAATTAAAGAAAACATGACTTATTTTGAGGAAATTATGATGTGTATTAATGGAAACTTCAGACAAAAAAAGAGAGGAAGCCGACCGTGATGTTGAATTCTCTTATGCCATTAAGGCTGGGAAGCGTATCTATTACATGGATGTCCGTAAAACCAGAAAGGATGATTTGTATCTGTCAATTACCGAGAGCAAGAAGATACTTCCTCCAGACGGAGACATGACCCAGGCCAGTTTTGAAAAACATAAGATATTCCTGTACAAAGAGGATTTCTCCAAATTTATCGACGGTTTGTCAAAGGCTATAAGTTACATCCATGAGCATCAGAATCCCATAATGCCCGATCCGGAAAGTAACGTCACTGCTTCCGGCACAACAATATCCGGAGAGATGCCTGATGCCGGCATGGAAAGACTTGACGCCGGCTTCGAGATTGAATTCTGACTTATTTGGTATCTTCAGAAAGAAATCGTAACTTTGCGGCACTTTTACATGAGCCGTCCTGATTACGGTCGGATTATTTGTGTGATGGTGAATTGATTATTAACAATTTAGAGTAACACTTAAAGATGAAGACAATTGATGTCAAGGGCCAGAGCCGCGAAGGTTCAGGCAAAAAAGCAACAAGAGAGTTGAGAAAAGCCAACGGTATTCCATGCATTCTCTACGGAGTTGAGAAGGGAGACAATGGACTGCCTGTCGCAAAGCCGTTTTTCGTTACCTTCGAAGAGGTTCGCAATCTGGTATATACCCCGGACATATTTGCAGTTAACCTGACCATTGACGGGAAAACCGTAAAAGCCATCATGAAGGATATCCAGTTCCATCCTGTCAAGGACAACATCCTCCACATAGATTTCTATCAGGTAACTGAGGAGAAGCCAATAGTCATGAACGTTCCTGTCAAGCTTAACGGTCTGGCTGCCGGTGTAAAAGCGGGCGGACGTCTTGAACAGATCCTGCGCCGTGTCAAGGTTCGCGCCCTCTACAGCAAGATGCCTGAGAAGATTGAACTTGACGTAACACCGCTGACCATTGGCAAAACCATCAAGGTTGGAGACGTCAACATCGAGGGTCTTGAACTTGTCAATCCGAAAGAGGCTGTCATTTGCGGCGTAATGGTGACACGTACCGCAAAGACTACTGAAACCGAGGAGGGCGAGGAAGCTTCCGCAGCTGAGTAATTTGCTAGATGAAATATCTGATTGTCGGTCTGGGCAATCCGGGTGACGAATACCGGAATACCCGCCACAACATAGGGTTTATGGTATTGGATGCTCTTGCCGGAGCATCCAATGCTGTTTTCCAGGACAAGCGTTATGGATTTATTTCTCAAATATCGGTCAAAAACTGCCAACTGATCCTTCTGAAGCCTACCACCTTCATGAACCTGAGCGGCAACGCCGTACGCTATTGGATGAACAAGGAGAACATTGAGCCGGAAAGACTGCTGGTTGTATGCGATGACATTCAGCTTCCCCTCGGCAAGATGCGACTTCGCGGGAAAGGAGGTAACGGTGGCCATAACGGTCTCGGGAACATTATCGACACAATTGGAACCCAGGACTTCGCACGGTTACGTATCGGCATCGGCAATGACTTTCCGATCGGAGCCCAGATCAAGTTTGTTCTCGATCCTTTCTTTCCGGAAGAGAAGAGCATTATCGACGAGCGCCTCCCCATAGCCACAGAGACTATTGTCAGTTTCTGTCTGCAAGGACTTGAGAGAACCATGACCCAATACAACCGTTGATTCACATGGAAGCCCGCCTTGACAAATGGCTATGGTCCGTTCGTATCTTCAAGACACGCACCATTGCTGCAGAGGCCTGCAAGAAAGGACGCATCTCCATAAACGGCACTGTTGCAAAACCCTCCAAGACAGTTAAAGACGGAGATACGGTACAAGTACGCAAGGCGCCGGTAACATACACCTTCAGGGTTCTTAAGGCTATAGAGAACCGAGTAGGTGCCAAACTGGTACCTGACATGATGGAAAACCTCACCCCACCCGATCAGTACGAGTTGCTCGAGATGAACCGGATAAGCGGTTTTGTCAAGCGCGCGGCAGGTCTTGGACGCCCGACAAAGAAAGAGCGCCGCGATATGGAGGATTTCCTCGACACCGACAGCGCTGCATATTCTGAAGAGTTCGACTTCGATGAATAGCCGTCTCACCAGTCGCGCTTGGCGCACAACTCAACAATCCTAACGACAGTCATCATAGCCTTCTCCATGCTCTGAACGGGTACCCACTCGTAACGTCCGTGAAAATTCATTCCGCCGGCAAACAGGTTTGGACAAGGAAGTCCCTTGAACGAAAGTTGGGCCCCGTCGGTTCCTCCGCGTATCGGCACCTTTACCGGTTCGACTCCGGCAAGCCTCATGGCATCACAGGCGATGTCGACAACATATGGAACCTTGTCAATCTGTTCCTTCATGTTATAGTACTGGTCAGAAACGGAGGCCGTAACAGTTCCTTCACCGTATTTTGCGTTTAACCTGTCTGCAACAGACACGGCAAAGGCCTTGCGCTGCTCAAATCTGGCACGATCGTGGTCACGAATGATAAAGGTAGCTGTTGCATGGTCAACTTCACCCGACAGTCCGACAATATGATAGAAGCCTTCATAGCCTTCTGTAGTACCCGGAGTCTCGTCCGTCGGAAACATACCTATCAGTTCTGCCGCAAGCAGCGAGGCATTGACCATCTTACCCTTGGCATACCCTGGATGAACCTCAAGACCTTGAATCTTAAACACTGCCTTGGCTGCGTTGAAGTTCTCGTACTCCATCTCTCCTACTTCGCCACCGTCAACAGTATATCCAAATTCACATCCGAACCTTTCCACGTCAAAGTGGGCAGCACCCATTCCGATCTCCTCGTCGGGATTGAATCCCACACGGACTTTGCCGTGTATTATCTCCGGGTGGGCCTGAAGGTACTCAACCGCAGTAATAATCTCGGCAATGCCGGCCTTGTCGTCAGCACCCAGCAGAGTAGTGCCGTCAGTAACTATCAGATCTTCGCCCTTGTGATGAAGCAGTTCGGGGAAAAGTGCTGGCGAAAGAACAATATTCTGTCCGGCATTCAGCATAATGTCGCCACCGTCATATCCTTTGACTATTCTCGGCTTGACATTGGCACCGCTCATCGAAGGGCTTGTGTCAATATGAGAAATGAAACCGACTGTAGGAACCTTTTTTTCGGTATTTGCAGGAAGCGTGGCATAGACATATCCCATGTCATCGACAAAAACATCCTCCAATCCCATAGTTTCAAGCTCCTTACCTAGCAACTCTGACAAGTTCTTCTGTTTCGCCGTGCTCGGAACAGATTCAGACTCCTCACTCGACTGCGTATCTACCGCAACATACCTCAAAAAACGTTCAATCAGATCCATCCTGTTCGCTTTTAAAATTACAACCGTAAATATACAAAATACTCCTGTCATTCAAATAACAAATACCGACTATATGCAGCAGTGGATGCGAAACAGGACGGGCAGCGTGAAAAATACACAAGAGAAGCCGGTCCTTTCGGGCCGGCTTTCCGCTTATGGGGTGGGTAAGCTTACTGTATCGCGCCGCTACAACCTCCTGCCTTTGCTGCGGTCAAGCCCTGGAGGATTCAGAGGGAGCTGGCCGTACAGGACTTACCCGCTGCAAAGTTATGTTGTTTTTCTGAAACGGACAATACGATTTGCAGAAAAGAGCAGACAACTATATTGTGCCATGCTTGTTTATTATGCCGTTTTGAAGTAACTTCGCAGAAAATCACTCCATGTGTGATGGAAAGCAAGTATTTCAAAACGGACATAACAAAGGCAGCCATGTCGCTGGGCACACTGCTGGGTTTGTATCAGAGTGTCAAGCTGCTGCTCTTTCCACTATCCATGCGGTTCCAGATTCTCAATCCGATTCTTCTCTTCGTGGTGCTCGGAGTGCCGGTAGTCGCATGGAAACTGATAAAGAACTACCGCGATAAGAACGCTGTCGCTTTTTTCCCTTTTATATCGGCATGGCTCACAACAATACTGATGTTCTTCTACGCCACAGTATTATCATCCGTAGTGGCGTATGTCTACCTAAGGTTCTTCGACAACGGGACGTTCTTTCCCTCTGTCGCCGACGCAATGAACAACGCCTTGTCAGAATTTCCTGCCGATCAGATGACTGCCGAAACAACGAATCGTCTTGACAGTATGAGAAACCTGATTGAAGAGATGAGGACACTGACACCGCTTCAGGCAACGAAGCAACTGATTGTGAGCCACGCTCTCATATGGAGTAATCTGTTCTCGCTGGTAATAGGCGTTATCACATCAAGACCAAAACCTTTCAGTCACTCAAAAAACAACTGACATGGATATTACCGTAATTGTCCCTCTGCTTAATGAAAAAGAGTCACTCAATGAACTCTACTTATGGATAGAACGTGTCATGAACGAGAATGGCTTCAGCTATCAGGTCATGTTCGTCGATGATGGAAGCACTGACGGTTCATGGGAAGTAATAGAACAACTACAGGAAAAGAACCCTGACAAGGTAAAAGGTATCAAATTCCGCCGCAACTACGGAAAGTCACCTGCGTTGTACTGCGGATTCGCCAGGGCTGAAGGCGAAATTGTGGTAACCATGGATGCAGACCTTCAGGACAGCCCCGAAGAGATTCCCGGAATGGTCCGCATGATACGGGAGGAGGGTTATGACCTCGTTTCCGGCTGGAAGAAGAAGCGCTACGACGGGAAATTGAGTAAGAACATCCCCTCGAAAATTTACAACTGGACTGCCCGCAAGGTTACAGGACTACACCTTCACGACATGAACTGCGGACTGAAAGCATACCGCAACGAAGTTGTCAAGAACATTGAGGTATATGGCGAGATGCACCGCTACATCCCATTCCTTGCCAAGAACGCAGGATTCGACAAGATTGGCGAGAAAGTGGTACATCATCAGGCACGAAAGTACGGAACCAGCAAATTCGGTCTGAACCGATTCGTCAACGGCTACCTCGACCTTATGTCACTCTGGTTCCTTAACAAGTTCGGCAAGCAGCCTATGCACTTCTTCGGCTTGTGGGGATCACTGATGTTTCTGATCTGCCTCATAGCAATCATTGTTGTAGGAGCGAACAAACTTATAGCAATATCACGCGGGCTCAGAGCTCCGCTGGTCACCAGCAGTCCCTATTTTTACATAGCACTGACAGGAATGCTGATGGGAACAGTCATGTTCCTGACGGGATTCATAGGCGAGTTGGTGAGCCGCAGTTCGACCGAACGCAACACATACAAGATTGAAAAGGAGTTCTGACGGAATGAAGAAATGGCACCTACCGTTCCTCCTGTTCCTTATTATCGGCACCGTGCTGATTCTCAAGGGGCAGAGGCCAGTCTTACAAGGATACTCCGGGCACGTGTTCGGTACCACATGCCACATCAAATACTTTTGCAGCAGGCCTCTTGACGACGATATTGAATCTGCCATGCTGCGTGTTGACAACTCTCTGTCAATGTTCAACGGCAATTCTACTCTGTCGCGGGTAAACCGCAATGAAGACCTCGATGTCTCATCCGACACGACCTTCATAAGGGTATTCAGGCTTGCCATGGATATCTCAGAACTTACGGACGGAGCTTTCGATGTCACCGTAGCTCCTGCCGTTAACGCATGGGGATTCGGATTCAAGGAATCTGAAGACATTACCAAAACCACAATAGACAGTCTCAGGCAGATTACAGGCTATCAGAAGGTCAGGCTGACTGATGACGGACTGATTATCAAGGACGATCCCCGTATCATGATGGACTTCAGCGCAATAGCCAAAGGGTTCGGATGCGATGTCGTCGCCGCTGCCCTTTCGGCCAATGGCGTAAAGGATTTCATGGTGGAGATAGGCGGGGAAATTGTTGTCAGAGGTAAAAACGGACAAGACAAAAAATGGAGTATCGGTGTGAGTGAGCCGGACGAGAATCTCAGCGAAGGTAACCTCAGAACCATACTTCATCTTACCGACTGCGCGATGGCGACCTCCGGCAACTACCGCAATTATTACGTCAGGGACGGAGTAAGATACGCCCACACCATCGACCCTAAGACATGCATGCCAGTCAGCCACGACTTGCTTTCCGCCACCGTCATTGCCGCAGACTGTGCCACCGCCGATGCATTGGCCACATCGTTCATGGTCATGGGTACAGACAGGGCCGTCACCCTGACCAGATCGCATCCGGACATCAAGGCATATCTGATTGTGTCAAAGGAAGAAGGCAGAGATGTAATAGACTTGACAGACGGTATTACAGAAGACCGATAAGAGAATGGAGGTTTGCCGTAAAGAGTCGTACTGAAATGGCAAGCAGGATTACTCCAAAGAACTTCTTCATTACATAAATGCCATTCTTTCCGAAGAACTTCCTTATGCGGTCAGTCATCTTCAGTACAATATAGACCCAGACCATGTTCAGTATAAGGCCACAGAGAATGTTGATGTCGGCAAACTCAGCCTTAAGCGATATCAAGGTAGTGATGGCACCTGCACCTGCGAGAAGCGGAAAAACCAAAGGTATTACCGTTGCATCGGGAGTCGGTCCGGAATACTTGAAGATTTCTATGTCAAGCAGCATTTCAAGGGCCATCAGGAAAAGCAATATTGAACCCGCAACGGCAAACGACTGTATGTCAACGTTGAACAATTTCAACACCAGATCGCCAAGATAGAAGAAGCCGACCAATATGAGTGCAGAGAAGACTGTTGCCTTTAAACTGTGTATTTCCTTCCCTCTGTCACGCAAAGTCAGAATAACAGGTGTGGCGCCCAAAACATCGATAATGGCGAACATTATGATGAATGAACTCAGAGTTTCCATAAAGTCAAACGATGCAAGCATACCCTCTTCTCTTATAAAACCAATGCAAAATTATACCATTTTCTTTCATATTCAAAACTAAATCATCTGTTCCAGCACGGCAACTCCGGCATTGACATCAGCGATGTCGTTCACCAGAATGCTGCGTCGTCCTTCCTGCTCGCGCAAGCGGCATGCAGACGGATGGTTTATGGCATAATTGATTATTCTTCCAAACACAGGACTGTCGTAATATGTACTTTCAGGATCACTGACAAAAAAGAGTGCCATCCTGCCGTTTTTCAATACAATCTTCTCAACACCGAGATTCCTCGCTATGCGTCTGAGCGACACCAGCCTCACAAGTTGTCCTGCCTCGTCGGGTATTCTTCCGAAACGGTCTTCAAGCCGGGCTCTGAAGGCAGCAAGTTCGGTTTCGTCCTCAAGCCCGTCCAATTCACGGTAGAGCATTATCCTCTCACTTCCGTTCGGGACATAGGTGGCTGGAAACAACAGTTGCAAATCAGTTTCAACGACACACTCGTCCACGTAAAGGTCTCCCTGGTTCTGCGACTTGCCGTCTCCGTCAGCAGTGTTGCCAAACAGATCGGAAAACTCATCAGCCTTCAGCTCGCGCACAGCCTCCTTTAGTATTTTCTGATAAGTCTCGTAACCGAGATCGGCTATGAAACCACTCTGTTCAGCACCCAGCAAGTTGCCGGCACCGCGTATGTCAAGGTCCTGTATCGCCACCTGAATACCACTGCCGAGGTCGCTGAAGTTCTCAATTGCCTCCAGCCTCCTTCGCGAGTCGGAAGGAAGAGCGTCCAATGGAGGTGCAAGCAGATAGCAGAATGCCTTACGGTTGCTGCGCCCTACCCTTCCACGCATTTGGTGAAGATCGCTCAGACCGAAGTTCTGGGCATGATTGATAATGATAGTGTTGACATTCGGTATATCGATACCATTCTCAATTATAGATGTCGCCACCAGCACATCGTAGTCGTGGTTGACAAAAGCTATCAGAACCTTCTCCATCTCATCGGTGTCCATCTGGCCATGACAGATGCAGACTCGGGCATCGGGCACCTCGCGCTCTATTATTGCCTTAAGTTCAGGAAGTCCTGAAATACGGTTGTTGACAAGAAAGACCTGGCCATTGCGGCTCATCTCGAAGTTTATAGCCTCACGCAGCAACTCAGCGCTGAACTGGTGCACCTCAGTCTGTATGGGATATCTGTTTGGAGGCGGAGTATGGATTATCGACAGGTCACGCGCTCCCATCAACGAGAATTGCAAAGTTCTGGGGATAGGAGTTGCGGTAAGGGTCAAGGTATCGACGTTCACCTTCATGCTCTTGAGTTTCTCCTTGACCGAAACCCCGAACTTCTGCTCCTCATCTATAATCAGCAGTCCAAGATCCTTGAACCGCACCCCTTTGCCGATAAGCTTGTGGGTACCTATTATTATGTCTATCCTGCCGTCGGCAAGCCTTTCAAGAATATCGTTGACCTGTTTCTGAGAGCGGGCGCGGCTGATATACTCGACAGTACACGGAAAATCACGCAGACGCTCTGAAAAGGTCTGGAAATGCTGGAAAGCCAGAATGGTAGTAGGTACCAGCACCGCGACCTGCTTGCTGTCGGCCACGGCCTTGAAAGCTGCCCTTATGGCCACTTCTGTCTTTCCAAACCCGACATCACCGCATATCAGCCTGTCCATCGGACGGTTCTTTTCCATGTCGGCCTTGACATCTACAGTCGCCTTCAGCTGATCAGGAGTATCTTCGTACATGAAACCGGCCTCCAGTTCGTTCTGCATGAACGAATCAGGACTGAATGCAAAGCCCTTCTCCTCAAGACGCTTGGCATACAGTTTGATAAGGTCACGGGCAATATCCTTTATCTTGCCTTTGGTGCGGGATTTCATATTCTCCCAAGCGCCCGTTCCCAATGTACTGATACGCGGGGATTCACCCTCGCGCCCCTTGTATTTAGACAGTTTGTGCAACGAATGAATTGAGACAAGAGCAATGTCGTTATTGCGATAAATTATCTTGACTTTCTCCTGCATCACGCCATTCACATTCTCCTTCACCAGTCCTCCGAAACGGCCTATTCCATAATCCATATGGACTACAAAGTCACCTGGCTCGAATTCATTGAGTTCCTTCAGTGTCAACGCAACCTTGCCGCCCCGGGCCTTGTCACTCTGAAGATTGTATTTATGGAATCTGTCAAATATCTGATGGTCTGTGAAGCAGCATATACGCTGGGTGTTGTCTGTGAAACCTTCATGAAGCGTATGGTCAACGGCAACTAGAGGGACATTGTCATTCCTGTCCTCAAAGATGGCTTTCAGACGCTCGGCCTGCCTGACACTGTCTGTCAGGAGGTACACCCTATATCCTTTCCCAAGCAGTTCTGCAAGGGTGTCGGTCAACATGTCGAAGTTCTTGTGGAAAAGTGGTTGCGGAGCGACATCAAACTTTATCTCCACATCCGGCTTTCCCGAAGAATTCGGACCGAATTCTGCGACAAGGAAACATGAAACCTTTGCAGAGAATGAAGACGAATCCATCAGCACCGGAGCAACATTGTCATTCAGGCCGGCATCTTTTGCAGCATCTATTATTCTCATGCGCGAAGAGACGCTTTCAGTATCCGAAGATTCCCTCCCAATCCTTTCGACCATGCCGGTCGAGAAAGAGAGACTTTTGACCCCAATCACTGTATCTGAGGGCAGGAAATCGAAAATGGTGACACATTCAGCCGGTTGTAATGCAGATAGTTCCGGAACTATCACGACGCTGTCGGCATTTGATTTTGAAAGCTGGCTTTCAACTTCAAACTGACGTATGCTGTCAACCTCATCACCGAAGAAGTCTATCCTGTACGGATATTCTGAAGAATAGGAAAAAATATCAAGAATACTGCCACGCAAGGCATACTGTCCCGGCTCATACACGTATTCCACATGCTCAAATCCCATATCAAACAGCTTGTCCTGCAGAAGGTCACGGTCTATGTGCGAACCTTTGCCGATGAAGACCGAACTCTCTTCAAGTTTCTTCTCCGATACTACCATCTCAGCGATGGCATCGGGCGATGTGACCACCACTGTCTGCCGGCTGCCGGCCTGTGAAGCCAGGCGGCTCAGGACTTCGGTACGCAGAATCTCGTTCGCACTGTCCTTCTGGCCATATCTTACGGCCCGCCTGTAAGATGACGGAAAGAAATCCACCACCCCCTCACCCAAAATCTGTACCAGGTCGTGATAGAAGTACGCCGCCTCATCCCTGTCATTCATAATGAACAGGAACGGACGTCTGAAATCTTCAGTCTGAATAAGCGTACTGAAAAAGAGTGCTGATGAAGAAGCACGAAGACCACTCAGAAAAACTGTCCCTGTCTTGTTATCCTCAACTTTCCGTAAAAACGCCTTGCGTCCCGGATGTCTGGCGTAAATGCGTCTTAACTCACTAATCTCCATCTATTTCAATACAAGAGGGGAAAATAATCCGTCCGTCGGAAAAAAATACGCAGTTTGGGTTTTCAAAATTACAAAAAAAAGTAACTTTGCACCCCGGTTCAAAGCAACACTTTATCAAAACATTCTCCAGAAAATGAGCGTGAAGCCTAACAGCACTCCTGCAGAAAGCCTTTCAGGCAAAGACTGCACACAGCGTCCCCCCGACATTCCCTTGGGCGGCAACAACATCATCAACGAAGACTTAGGGACTTACATCATTGAGATAGACCACATTTCCAAGTGGTTCGGCGACAAGCAGGTACTCGATGATGTAAGTCTTTTTGTCAAGAAGGGTGAATTTGTCACCATACTTGGTCCGTCGGGGTGCGGAAAGACCACCTTGCTGAGGATTCTGGCCGGTCTTACCATGACAGACAAGGGTTCTGTCAGAATGAACGGCCGTGACATTACCGAAATTCCTCCTCACAAGCGTCCGACCAACACTGTTTTCCAACGCTACGCGCTTTTCCCTCATCTGAATGTTTATGACAATATTGCCTTCGGCCTGAAACTGAAGAAGACTCCACAGGAAGAAATAGAAAAACAGGTACGCCGGGTACTCAAGATCGTGGGCCTCACCGACTATGAGGAACGCGACGTAGAATCTCTGTCCGGAGGCCAGCAGCAACGCGTCGCCATAGCTCGTGCCATAGTCAACAAGCCTCAGGTACTTCTGCTTGACGAACCTTTGGCTGCTCTCGACCTTAAAATGCGCCAGGACATGCAGATGGAGCTGAAACAGATGCACAAACAGCTTGGAATAACCTTCATCTATGTCACCCACGATCAGGAGGAGGCCCTGACTCTCAGCGATACGATCGTCGTTATGAACAAAGGAAAGGTACAACAGATTGGCACTCCCACAGACATATACAACGAACCCGTCAACCCATTCGTGGCTGATTTCATTGGCGACAGCAACATCTTGAATGGCATAATGAAGAGCGACTTCCACGTTCAGACAATGTATCAGGACTTTGAATGCGTTGACAAGGGTTTCGCCCCGGATGAGCGCGTAGATGTCGTAATACGTCCGGAGGATATCTACATCATGCAGCGCAACGATTCGGCTCAGATAAAAGGTGTGGTCCAGTCATGCATCTTCAAGGGTGTCCATTACGAGATGGCCGTCCTTACGGAAAAAGGGTACGAGCTGCTCATTCAGGATTACAACGCCTTCGAAGCAGGATCTGAGGTAAGCCTCATCATCAAGCCCAACGACTTCCATGTGATGCACAAGGAACAAAACATCAACGTTTTGAAGGGTGTTGTAGAAAACAGCAACCATGTATCATTCCTTGGAGGCTCATTCGAATGCCTTCCCCACGGACTGGAAACCGGCACCGAAGTCAGCGTTCGTCTTACAGACAGGAAAATAGAACTGATGGACTATACCGACGAAGGAGGTGCTGCCGGATGCGTAAGTTTCATCCTGTATAAGGGTAACCACTACCAGCTGACAGTAACTGCCGACAACGGGGATGAAATTCAGGTCTATACCAATGAGGTCTGGGACGATGGTGACATAGTCGGCATCCGCATTCTTCCCGAAGATATCATTATTACGCCATTGAAAGAGAAAGAGTGATGAAATCGCCTGTTTTTCTCATGAAACGCAGCAATTGGGCCATCCCGTATGCTCTTTTTCTTGCGCTCTTCGTTGTAATTCCGCTTTTCCTCATCGCCGTGTACGCTTTCAGGAATACGTCGGGAGGCTTCACCCTGGCCAACTTCACCAAGTTCTTCACCCAGTCAGAGGCTCTTAACACCTTCATATACTCAATCGGCATTGCCCTAGTGACAACCGGTGTATGCATTCTGGTCGGCTATCCAGCAGCATACATTCTCAGCAATTCCGAACTTACAAAAGGGCGGGCGCTGGTGATTCTGTTCATCCTGCCGATGTGGATTAATATTCTGATGCGCTCGCTTGCTACGGTTGCCCTGTTCGATTTCATGCATATAAAACTTGGAGAGGGGGCACTCATCTTCGGCTTGTCGTACGACTTCCTGCCGTTCATGATTTACCCCATATACAACACTATCCTTAAAATCGACAAGTCTTACCTTGAAGCTGCAAGGGATCTTGGAGCAACGCGATTCCAGTCGTTCACCCACGTGATACTTCCGCTGTCTGTTCCGGGTATAGTAAGTGGGATTCTCATGGTCTTTCTGCCCACAATATCGACTTTTGCCATATCTGAGATTCTGACTCTAAACACCAAGCGTCTGTTCGGTTCGATAATCCAGGACAACATGATGATGAGCGACACCATGAACTATGGTGCAGCCCTTTCTCTCGTGATGCTTGTAATCATTGGCATAACCACCGTGCTGACCGGCGACAAGGGAAGCTCGGACCAAACTGCACTGATATGAAGAAGATACTCTCAAAGGCATATCTGTATCTGTTGCTGCTGGTCATCTACGCGCCGATAGCCATCATTATCCTCTATTCTTTCACTGATTCAAAGTCAATCGGCCAGTGGAAAGGATTCTCGTTCAACCTCTACACTTCGCTTTTCAGAGGTGAAGCCCAACATGCTGCAACCATTTCGTCAGCCATAACCAACACCCTGATCATAGCAGTCATTGCTGCTGCAATATCTACGATTCTTGGCAGTATTGCCGCAGTGGGAATATACAACATGCGCGGCAAGAGCCGTCAGGCCATACAGTTTACCAACAACATCCCGATGATAAACCCGGATATAATCACGGGCATATCGTTGTTCCTCTTGTTTGTCAGCCTTGGAATATCGGGAGGCTACGTAACGGTTGTACTCGCACACATCACCTTCTGTACCCCATACGTAGTGCTCAGCGTGATGCCCCGCCTCAGGCAGATGAACTCAAACATCTACGAGGCTGCCCTTGACCTTGGGGCAACTCCCTCACAGGCCTTCTTCAAGGTGCTCGTTCCCGAAATAAGACCGGGAATGATAAGCGGATTCATACTGGCATTCACCCTTTCAATCGATGATTTCGCAGTTACACTGTTCACAAAGGGAAGCAACGGCCTTGAGACCCTCTCTACATACATATACGCCGATGCCAGGAAAGGCGGCCTTACGCCAGAGCTCAGAGCCTTGGTGTCTATTATTTTCTTTACAGTACTGATTCTGCTCATTATTATTAATATCCGTTCATCCAGAATGGAAAAAGGAAACCGTTAATTATCAGAAGATGAAAAGATTATTTTCCTTTCTCATGACCGTCGCACTGATGGTTGGGTTTTCAACTGTCGCTTCAGCAAAGGATACTGACCGCAGCCACACCTTGAAGATCTACAATTGGGCCGACTACATTGATGAGGACCTGCTTGACGAATTCAAGGACTGGTACAAGGAACAGACAGGCGAAGATGTAGAGATTATTTACCAGCTCTTCGACATCAACGAAGTCATGCTGACCAAAATCGAGACAGGACATGAGGACTACGACCTTGTGTGCCCGTCGGAATACATCATTGAGAGGATGCTCCGCAATAAGCTTCTGCAGCCCATCAACCGCGACTTCGGCAATACACCCGACTACATACCCAACCAGTCGCCGTTTTTCAGCAACCTGATCAACCAGTTCCCCGCAGGGAACCGCAAAGGCAGTGACTATGCAGTCGGATATATGTGGGGAACCACTGGAATCATGTATAACACCAAGTATGTTACCGATGCAGAGGCCTCCACGTGGGGAAGCATCTGGGATCCGAAATTCAACGGCCGCATACTCATGAAAGATGCATTCCGCGATGTTTACGGTTCGCTGATGATGTATATCCGAAAAGATGAAATCGAAAGCGGCTCCATAACCCGAGGTATGGTCATGAATGACTTTAGCGATGAGAGTCTCGCAATGTTTGAAGAGGCGATGGTTGAAGCCCGCGACAACATCAACGGCTGGGAAGTCGATCTAGGCAAAGAACGTATGATTCAGGGAAAGGACTGGATCAATGTCACATGGAGCGGCGATGCCTTGTGGGCAATGGACGAAGTCGGCGATGAAGTATCACTCGACTACCGCGTTCCGGACGAGGGAAGCAACGTATGGTTCGATGGCTGGGTCATCCCGATATACGCCAAGAATCCAAAGGCTGCGTCATACTTCATCAACTACATGTGCATGCCTGAGAATGCCATCCGCAACATGGATGTTACAGGCTATGTAAGCGTCATAGCCTCGGACGACATACTTGAGGAGTCAATTGACGGAGACTACTCCCCCATAGACCTTACCTACTTCTTCGGTGAAGGCGCCGACAGTGTATGCGTAAACCCGATAAAGTACCCCGACGCAAAGACAATCAGCCGCTGCGCCCTCATGCACGACAGCGGTGACCGTGTAGAGGCAATGGTTGATATGTGGTCAAGAGTGAAGGGTGACAGCCTGAGCACAAGTACGCTTGTCATAATAGGTCTGGTAGTGCTTGCCATCATCGCCGCAGTCATATACAACCGCAGCCGGAAGAAGAACAGGCACGGACATCCGAAACGCCACTGACATCTTTAATTTCAATTATTGCAATTCCTGCCGAAAAAAGTGTATATTTGGCAGGAATTGTCATATAGCGAGTCATGAAGAGTGTTGTCATAATCCCCACTTACAACGAAAAAGAGAACATTGCCCAGATAATAGAAGCCGTATTCGCTTTGCCGCAAGGTTTTCATGTGCTGGTAATAGACGACGGCTCGCCAGACGGAACAGCGGCTATTGTCAAAGAGATGCAGAAAGAGCATCCGGAGCGTCTTCATATAATAGAACGCTCAGGCAAACTGGGTTTGGGCACAGCATACATTACAGGATTCAAATGGTCAGTCGGGAAAAAGTACGACTACATCTTCGAGATGGATGCCGACTTCTCGCACGATCCCAACGATCTGCCCAGACTGCTTGAGGCCTGCACCGACCAGGGGTATGACGTTGCCATCGGATCCCGCTACATCAGCGGAGTCAACGTAGTCAACTGGCCAATGGGACGCGTACTGATGTCCTACTTCGCATCCAAATATGTCCGGTTGATAACAGGTCTTAAAATCAACGACACTACAGCCGGATTCAAATGCTACAGGCGTGAGGTTCTCGAGACCATGGAGTTGGACAAGATTCATTTCAAAGGCTATGCGTTCCAGATCGAGATGAAGTTCACGGCTTATAAATGCGGATTCAAGATAACCGAGGTGCCGGTCATTTTTGTCAACCGCCGCCTTGGAACCTCAAAAATGAGCGGAGGAATCTTCAGCGAGGCCCTTTTTGGAGTCGTAAGGCTGAAAGTATCCAGCTGGTTCAGAAAATATCCACAGAAGCAATCCTGAGCCAATCATGGGGAAGACTCTCATCAGGAACGTCTCCATCGTCCTGGATGACGGGCAGTGCAGCGGAAGCCTGTTCATTGACGGAGACTCAATTGCCGAGATACTTCCCGACGAAAAAAAGGCAGACGGCGATACCGGATACAACAGGTCTGTCAATTTTGAAAAACGTGCAGACTCCGTAATTGACGGCAAAGGCGGCCTGCTCTTCCCTGGTATCATCGACGATCATGTACACTTCCGCGAGCCGGGGTTAACCCACAAAGGTTCAATTGAATCAGAAAGCCGGGCAGCGGTGGCCGGAGGGGTCACTTCATTCTTCGACATGCCCAACTGCATTCCCCAGACCATCACTATTCAGGCTATACATGACAAATGTGCGACAGCTTCGGAAAGCAGTCTGGCCAACTACTCATTCTACCTCGGCGCCACACGCCAGAACCTGCCGGAGATTGAAAAGGTTGACCCGACGGCTGTATGTGGCGTAAAACTGTTTATGGGTTCAAGTACCGGCGGAATGCTGGTAGATGACGACGAGCATATCTTCCAGGTATTCAGGAGCTCACCTGTACCTGTGGCTGTCCATTGCGAGGACACTGACATTATAGGCAGGAACATGGAGTACTACTCCGTCAAATGCGGAGGAGAGCCTCCTGTGGAATACCATCCGCTCATCCGCTCCGCCGAAGCCTGTTACGCATCTTCGTCCCGTGCTGTAAGCCTTGCCGAAAAAGCCGGTGCCCGTCTTCACCTTCTGCACATAAGCACTGCACGCGAAATGTCGTTGCTTCAGAACTGTACATTACAGGAAAAGCACGTCACAGCAGAGGCCTGTCCGGGATATCTTTTCTTCTCGGACGAGGATTACAGAAAACTGGGAACCCGCATAAAAGTCAACCCCTCCATAAAAGGCGATTCCGACAGACAAGCGCTGCGTACTGCACTCATTTCCGGACTCATTGACGTGATCGGCACAGACCATGCGCCACACCTTCTGTCCGAGAAACAGGGAGGCTGCATAAGTGCCTCTTCAGGTATGCCGGTACTGCCCTTTTCTCTACCCTGCATGCTGGAACTGGCAGATGAGGGACTCATCACGGTTCCGGATATTTCACGGCTGATGTGCCACAACCCGGCCATTATCTTCGGAATCAGGAGACGCGGATACATCAGGAAAGGCTACAAGGCCGACCTTACCCTTGTGGCAAGATGTGAAAACACGGCACTTGACGCCACCGTACCCAACAAGTGCGGCTGGACCCCTTTCAACGGTCATTCCTTCGGATGGAAAGTTATCTCGACATGGGTAAACGGAAACCTCGTCTATGACAATGGAGAATTCTTCAGCGAACATAAAGGAGAACAAATCATATTCAACAGATGAACTGCATAATCCGTTTCTTTTACATAATCTATCAGTTGTGCATTGCACTTCCGATTATACTTCTTGCAACAATACTTACGGCACTGACCACATCCGTCGGGAGCATTCTCGGCAACCCGGACGTATGGGGATACTACCCGGGCATGATATGGTCAAGAATAGTCTGCACAGTACTGCTTCTGCCTGTCAGGAGGATTGGGCTGGAAAATATTGAAAAGGGCAAGCCATACATCATCGTATCAAATCACCAGAGTGCGCTCGACGTCTTTCTGTTGTACGGTTATCTGGGCATAAAGTTCAAATGGATGATGAAGAAAGAGATAGAGAAGATTCCTCTGGTAGGGGCAGCCTGCCGAAGAGCCGGTTTCATTTATATTGACCGCAACTCGATAGGCAGCGGCAAAGGCAGCATAGCTGCCGCTGAGGAGACCCTTGCGCGCGGCATGTCAATGATAATCTTTCCTGAAGGAACCCGTACTGGCGACGGTAAAATGAGCCGTTTCAAGAAAGGAGCCTTCCTCCTGGCCGCCGAACTTGGCATTCCATTGCTGCCGGTAACGATAAACGGTGCCTATCGTGCCATGTCACGCAAGGCTTGGCATGTCACATGGTTTCCCTTGAGCATTACTGTACACAAACCCATTGAGGTTGAGCGGGAAGACAATACTGACGAATCCGAGATTAACGCCAGAATCCGCCGGCTGTCCGACAAGACAGCTGAAGTCATTGCTTCGAAACTGGATTGAACGGATTCTGGATCAGAATCCCATGTCATCGATGTAACCCCTGATTTTTTTATTGTTCAGGAAACTCGCCGGTGCATTCTCGACTATACGCCTGATAAGGGGAGAAGGTTCATCTGAAGTATCGCCGATGCAGACCATAAGGAATACACAGACCCCCACTACATCGTCATAATGCTTCTTCACGAACTTGTAAATGTAGTCTTCAGCCTCTGCAGCCACAAGCTTCAGCGAGTCATCGTATGAAACATACGGGTTCAGAACGTTTGAAGAAAAATGCGAACGCTGAAACAGATCGTCGTACCTGTTGTCTATTTCATTCTTTTTGTCCAGAAAATCATACAAGGTATTGTTTGACTTTGTTCCCCGCGCATCAAGTACCGAAGGAGAAATGTTTATCCTGAGTTTACCCCTTTCAACAAACAAAGGCATCAGAGGTTCAAAACCATGTGACAGAACGGCAAACACAGTTGAATCGGTCCTTCCGGACATCTGAAAATGCTTGTGACGCACCTGGCAGGAGTCTATGACGGAAAATTCCCCGTTTTCGTTTATTACGAGATAGAGGTTCTCACCCTCATACCCTTCTATCGTGCCGTTTATGGTGTAACTGTGCCTGCAGGCCGAAAAGATGACGGCCAGAAACGACAATAACAGATTTATTACGAAACGATGCATTTTTACATGACTTCCATACCACCGGCATGAAAAAAGTGATGCAAAAATACAACTATCATTGATTGGGAAGCAGTTTTTTGGATAATTTAATGTTTATCAGTGTTTTTGCAAAAGGAAGTAAAAAATATGCCTACAACGCATCAGTCGCCTGCCTCCCCACCCTTGCGTTCCTCGGCATCCAAGCGAAAAGAGGAATAAAGTTCAAATATTGCTGAAATAAAGGCAAATACTATCCACGAATTGCGCGAAGTCAATGAAGACAGGACTGCACGCAGGCTGTCAGACATGGAGGAATCCATCACTATTTCGGGATGCCATCTCTCGGCATACATCAGCAATGCGGAGAACAGGAGAAGAACCGCTCCGAGCACCTGTTGTCCTCTAAGCCTTCTGACAACCGGATTGCTGCCGCCGTATCTGTCGTAAAACTGAGCTGCTGCAAACATCGCTGCACCGATGACGTAGAGCCATACAGCAACCTCATGACCTGTTATTCTCAGTATCGCGCCCGCAAGCAGTACGACCCCGCCGGCTATCATGGCAACGTTCAGGACTCTCTCCATGCTGTCATTCCATTATGAACACGTCCTCGTCAGAGCGACTCATGTTATAACGCTCGCGTGCTATCTGCTCAAGCAGCATGCTGTCACTCTCCAAGGTTTCAAGAAGTGCCTCACCCTCACGTATCTGCCGCTTGTAATCGTCTATCTCCTCCTGAAGAGCCTTCATCTCACGTTTCAGCGACATCCTGCGCAGCTGGCTGTTCTGGTCAAGTACCACGATAATCAGAAGGAACGCAACCAAAACGACTACATACTTATTCCTTCGCACGAAACTCCACAATGACGAAAACAGACGGGACATATCCAGGCTTACCACTATTGTCGGTTTGACAAAAATAGTTCTTTTTTTACTTCGCCATACACGAGCTTGCTTCATTTTCACTATCTTTGGGAAAATAATAATTTCAGATGTCCAACTACACCGTATCAGCAAGAAAATACCGTCCTGTAACGTTCAGCAGCGTTGTAGGTCAGGATTCACAGACCACTACACTTAAAAACGCCATCGCCTCCGGCAAACTGGCCAACTCATATCTTTTCTGCGGGCCGCGCGGTGTCGGCAAGACGACCTGCGCCCGTCTGTTCGCCAAGACCATCAACTGCCTGAACCCGACCCCCGACGGAGAAGCCTGCGGTGAATGCGAATCGTGCAGCACCTTCAATGCCGAACTGCGCTCGTACAACGTTTTTGAGCTTGATGCCGCCAGCAACAACTCTGTTGAAGACATCCGCACTCTGACAGAACAGGTACGCATTCCTCCCATCTCCGGCAAATATAAAGTGTACATCATAGACGAGGTTCACATGCTGTCTACAGCAGCCTTCAACGCCTTTCTGAAAACGCTCGAAGAGCCGCCGTCATACGCAATATTCATACTTGCCACCACCGAAAAGCACAAGGTAATCCCCACAATCCTGTCACGCTGCCAGATTTACGACTTTAACCGCATAAGCAACAGCGACATCGTAGCCCACCTTAAAGGTGTAGCTTCACAGGAAAACATCGAGGTTGACAACGATGCGCTCAACGTCATTGCCGAAAAGGCAGACGGCGGTATGCGCGACGCCCTCTCCATATTCGATCAGATAACAAGTTTCACCGGCGGTCATGTCACATACGACCTCACCATCCGCAACCTCAACATCATTGACCAGGCACACTACTTCAAACTGACAGACCTTTTCCTCGAAAACAGGATTCCCGAGAGCCTATTGCTTCTCAACGACATAATGTCCCGCGGTTTTGACCCAAGCCACCTCATTTCGGGTCTGTTGGTCCACTTCAGGAACCTCCTGGTCAGCAGGGACGCCTGTACCCTGCCCCTCCTTGAGATGAGCGATGAAATGCGTGCCCGCTACCATGAACAGGCCATGCGCTGCAAACCCAAGTTTCTGTACAAGGCCATGAAACTATGCAACGACTGCGACCTGAACTATCGCGTCAGCAACAACAAGCGGCTCCTTGTCGAGCTGACGCTCATAAGACTGTCCCAATCTGCCGCCGGGGAGGACGATGAAAGTGACGGGCGTGGCCCTGCATCGTTAAAACCCATATTCTCAAAATCAGTCCAGGCACCTTCCGCTTCACAGGACAGCAGTAAAAAAGTGACTGGAAAACCATCAGCCGTTCAGTCAACTCACAATGAAGAAACCATAGGGAAAGAGACTGGTGCCACTCCTGCCAAGCCAAGTTCCACTAATGCGCAGCCAAGGATACCTAAGGTCAGCCCCGGCAAACTGTTCACTCCGTTCCGGGGAGTTAAAACAGAAGAGAAACCTGCTGGCAATCCACCTGAAAAGACAGATAAAACTGTGACCGAGTCGGCAAGCCGCCAGGTCATACCTCTTGATCAGGAAAAACTGGAACTGTTCTGGAAAGACTACGCGGCTTCTCTGCCACAGAAAGAGGCTCCGTTGCTCAACAGAATGATGAACCAGAAGCCCGTAGTGGTATCCCCTACTGAATTCGCCATCACTGTAATGAACCAGATGGCAGCCGATGAGTTCAAGTCGAAATCCGGTGCAATAACCCGATTCCTGCAGGAGAAGTTCAACAACAGCCGTATTGAGATGACCGTCAACATCGACAAAACAAAAAGCGACACCCGTATCCTCAGCGAGTCAGAGCAACTTGAATCGATGATCAACAGGAATCCGGCCCTTGGTACTTTGATTGACGAGTTCGGGCTGACAATTAGTTGAAATATCATCTACTGTGCCCGATCCATAAGGCGTAACGGGCCGGTTCAGCAAAAAAAGCGGGATATAATTTCCAATTTTCATAAATTTAACTACCTTTGTATCAGTTAACGACCAACAAAAAAGAATAATCATCACCGGTTCATCGTTAATCTGCACATGACAATCGGGCAAAACCGAACCTGCCGGTGATTTTTTTATTGATCGAACGTATGCTTTACATCTTCATCATTAACGGCAGACAGGACAAAAAAGACCGCA
Organism: Bacteroidaceae bacterium; assembly: GCA_017615835.1. Classification (GTDB taxonomy): domain Bacteria; phylum Bacteroidota; class Bacteroidia; order Bacteroidales; family Bacteroidaceae; genus Colenecus. Next base: position 82,528 of record JAFZZI010000008.1, read on the forward strand.
TCGACTCTGATTTGGAAAGACAACTGGACGGCGTCCAGATTGACTACGAGAAATATTACACGACAGGCATCGGAGACGGAATCAGATATGTCCGGATTTACTGCGACCTGCACCCTGAAGACGAAGTATGCTTTGTTGCATGCGGTGGCAGTGGAACCGTAAACGAAGTGGCTTCCGGTATTGTCGGCTTCAAAAACAAATCTATGGCTATACTGGCCTACGGGGCAACAAACGACTTCATAAAGTACTATCCGGAACACGACTTCACCAGTCTGAAGGGAATCATCGAAGGAGAAACTGCACAGATAGACATTATCAGGGTAAACGACAACTATGCCCTCAACGTCGTCAATCTCGGATTCGACTCGATGGTTGCCCGTGAAGGGAACCTCCTCATCGAGTCGGGAATGGAAGGAACGCAGGCTTTCCGCAAGGCTGTTTTCAGGAGTCTGTTCGGAAGCCGTGTCAACCACATTAAAGTCGAGGCCGACGGCAAACCGCTAAACCGTAGAAGATTGTTGCTGTGTACCATGGCAAATGCCAAATGGTGCGGAGGGCAGTTTCTGTGCGCCCCCAATGCAGTAGTTGACGACGGACTTATCGAAGTGTGCCTGTTCAAGACATGCTCACTTGTTTCTTTTCTTATCATGATGAAGGAATACACAGCCGGAAATCATCTCACAGACCGGTTCTGCAAGAAAAGGCTTGTGTATTGCAGGGCTGAACGGGTAAAGGTTACGTCGAAGAACCTCATGTACATCAGCCTGGACGGCGAAGTAATTGCCGCCACCAAGTATGACATCGACATTATTCCCAAGGCAATCACACTTGTCCTACCCTCAAAAATAAAATCGGATGAATAGGAACACAACCATACTGTTATTTGCTGTCCTGGCTGCATTTGCAACTGCTTCTGCCCAGGACAAAATGACGCTGATGCCTACATGGATGCCCCAGGCTCAGTTCGCCGGATATTATGTCGCGCTTGAAAAAGGCTTCTACGCAGACGAGGGCATCGACCTGACGATAGAGCACATGGGAGTCAACTCGTCCAAGCCGGGAATCGAGCGCATCGGATCAGGCGAAGTTGACGTAATAATCTCCCACCCTATCCAGGCCCTTATGGCGCGTGAATACGGAACCAAAGTCAAGAACGTTCTTCAGATTACACAGAACACCGGCATGATGATAGTGAGCCATCAAAAACTGGATGGTCCCCAATCCCTGAACGGTCAGACCATAGGCAGGTGGAAAAGCGGGTTCAGCGAAATCTGCGAACTGTACTGCCTGGCCAACAACCTTGATGTCAAATGGATTCCGTTCCTCAACGGCATCAACCTGTTTATCTCAGGTGCCATCGATGCAACAGTCGTAATGAGTTACAATGAGTACTATCTGCTGCTTGAGGCTATTGGTGACATACCTGAAGAAAATACCATAAAATTCTCAGGAAGCGGATATGACATACCTGAGGATGGCGTCTATGTGACAGAAGATTACCTTAAAAAATATCCTGACAGGGTAGATCGCTTCTGCCGCGCTACCGTAAAGGGGTGGCAGTACTGCATTGACCATAGGGAAGAATCGCTTGATATAGTGATGCAGTATGTGAATCGCGTAGGGGTCCGAACCAACCGTTTCCACCAGTCACTGATGCTGAATGAGATGATTAACATGCTCAGGACCCCTTTGACAGGAGCAACGGACTATAGTCCTATTCCCCGCGATAAATACGACATACTTGTCAGCATGCTGCTCCAGACAAATTATATTTCAGAACCGGTCAGCTATAAAGATTTTGTGAGATGAAGCCATCAATGTCATTCGCAAAAAGGCTGGCCCTCAGCCTGATTGGAACCACCGCCATATTGTTCCTCGCAGCTATTTCTGCCGTCGGAATAGTTTCTTACACCTTCGCATACAAGTCTGCCATCAAGGAAACCTCGGCATTGTTCGAGAACAGTCTGCTCGAGATAGAGAAGATGCTTACCTATGTGGAATCATCGACAGATGGAAATGCCTGGCTCTCCGAACAGTTCAGCGATAACGAGGCTGCCATGCTTGACGTAGTAGGCAATCTCATCAAATCCGACACAAACATCGTTTCGTGTGCCATTGGCTTTGACGCGTATGGGGTGTGGGAGAACACAATGTTTTACTGTCCAACTGCCATCCTTGAGCCGGACGGCAACATTCTGGTCGAGGTAAAGGGTAGCGAAGATTACGACTACCTGACAATGGACTGGTTCCAGATTCCCAAATTGCTGGGCAAACCATACTGGAGCGACCCCTCGTATGACAACGACAGACTTATAGCCTCTTATTCCCGCCCACTTTACAGACATGACGGCAGTTTCCTGGGTGTCATCAAGGCAGACATTGACCTCGACTGGCTTACTGACATGATTCAGTCGGTCAGACCGTATGACAACTCATACACTATTCTGGCAGGTCGCAACGGTTCGTACATTTCGCATATCGACAGCCGCAAGATAATGAGCGAAACCGTATTTACCGAAAGTCTGGAAGCCGGCGACACAAAGGCTGTGAAGGCAATTCAGCATATGATGTCCGGCCAGAAAGGCATACTGAAAGCAAGACGAAAGGGATTCAAAGGTTTCATTGTTTACGGTCCTCTATCAAACGGATGGACCGGAGCGCTTGTCTGTACACTTAAAGACGTGTTCTCAAGAGCGAAAAGAATGAGCACCATTTCATTTTTAATCGCAGTAATGGGATTGTTGCTTCTATACTTGAACGACCGGAAAATCATCGAAAGACAGGCACAGCCCATCACCGAACTTGCCTACTCCGCATTGAACATATCACAGGGAAAATTCAAGGCACGAATACCGGAAGTAAAGAGTGAAGACGAGTTGAGGCACCTGCACGATTCGCTTCGCTATCTTGAAAGTTCGATTGACCAATACATTACCGAACTCCGCACGACCACAGCATCGAACGAACGTTACGAAAGCGAACTTAACGTCGCAAGCACCATACAGATGCAGATGCTTCCCAACAACTTTCCCAAGTTCGGAGACATAGACCTGTATGCCACCCTCCATCCGGCCAAGGAAGTCGGAGGCGACCTGTATGACTTTTTCCTGGAAGGGCGCGAACTGTACTTTGCGGTAGGCGACGTATCCGGGAAGGGTGTGCCTGCAGCCTTATACATGGCCATTACCCGCAGCTCCTTCCGCTTTATTGCAAAAATGGGATTCTCTCCCGAGAGCATAGTAAGCCGTTTAAACGATGCTTTCTGCGACGGCAACGACAGCGGCATGTTCGTCACTCTGTTTGCAGGCAGCATAAACATAGACACTCTTGAGATGAAATTCTGCAATGCAGGCCACAACCCGATACTGATAGTCAACCCTGACGGCTCCACACGCTACTTTCATGCAAAACCCAACCTGGCAGCCGGCCTGTTCAAGGAGTTCCCCTATCAGGGCGAAAGCCTTCAGCTGGAAAAAGGCACCAGACTGCTCATCTACACCGATGGCGTAAGCGAGGCAGAGAACCAGTCGAAGGAACTTTACGGTGAGGATCGACTGGAGCAGTTCGCACAAAACAGCAATCCTCAAGACAGTTCTGAGGAGTTCATCAATGGACTTACAGCATCCATAAAGGCATTCACTTTGAATAATCCCCAGAATGACGATATCACAATCATGTCAATAAAATTATAGCCTGTATTTGTTAAAAAGCGAAAAAGAATTGTTTTATGCATATATTAGGTATACTTTTACAAGCGAAACTTAACCGGTCACAAGACCATAAAAATTTTTAGCAATGAAGAAGATTCAAACTGTTTTAACAATTTGTCTGGCACTTCTGGTCTCAGCGAATGTCTCAGGTGCCAAGAAACCTAAAGGCATCATCATTCCCGAGGGTGACAATGCCGTTCTCTCTACAGAGGGCAGTTTCACAACCATCACTCTGCCCGAAACACTCTCTGCTGAAGAAATGGAACTTTACAATACAGACCTTGTAGGATACCTGATCAGACTGAACGCTAAAATCTCCAGCGACGGCAGCGATTACAATGGTGGCAAGATTTATTATTACATGCACAACTCGAAGGAGTGGCTTCACAAAGGCCAGTATGAACTCCCCGCACAGATGAATGTACAGAAAATCAAATCCATCAAGATAGCCAAGTCTATGTTGCGTCTCAGAGAGTTCAACAAGCAGATGCCTCTCCTTGACGGACACAGGGACAAGAAGAACGACACTGCTTACCAGAACGAACTTCTGGAAGGCGAGAACCGCTACATATTTATTGACATTACCCTCAGGGACTGATCTTACAGAGGCCCAAATAAACCAGGAAAGTCCGGCAATCCGCCGGACTTTTCTGGTTTATCCCTATCCATAAGGAAAAAACACTATATTTGCATGATTCATGACAAATTCGAACCTTCAAGTATGATAAAGACGAAACATTTACTAGCTATCGTCCTTGCATTAGCATTAAGCGGAAAGTCTCTGTCCGACACAAAATAAGAAAACCCACATAAATTACAGGTATGAAAAAAATCGTTCTTACACTTGGCTTTGCTGTCTGCGCAACTATACAGGCAAACGCCCAGTTCCCCGGCTTTCAGGCTCAGCCGCAGGATCCTTCAGAGCCCTACACCATCACCGTCGGTGAAGTCTCTATGACAATCGATGCCGGTCGTGGCGCCAAAATCATGTCATATAAGTACAACGACACCGAGATGCTGTCTCAGAGGACCATGGCCAACCAGTTTGGAAGTACATTCTGGACAAGTCCGCAGGTTGAGTGGAACTGGCCTCCCATCCCCGAGTACGACAGTCGCAAATATTCCGTTGAGAAGGACGGAGAGAGTCTTGTCATGACCAGTCAGCTGACTACAAAACTGCCATTCAGGATAACTAAAAGGTTCACTCCGAACCCAAAGAAGAAGGCCATCACGATAAGCTACACCATAACCAACGAAGGCGATGCCGAGCGCCAGGTAGCACCGTGGGAAATTTCGCGCGTAAACAATGAAGGGTTGATTTTCTTTGAGGCTCCCATCGAAACCATCGACCCTGCTGACCTCATGCCCTTCACCTCAGAGTACGGCATATCGTGGTACGTACCCGATGAAGCCCGGCAGAACCGCAAGATCAATGCCGACGGCACCGGGTGGCTTGCTTACGCCGGGAATGGAATGCTGATGGTCAAGAAGTTCACAGACCTGAAAGGCAACCTTCAGCCCGCGCCCAAAGAGGCCGAAATCCAGGTTTACGTAAACTCCGGCAAGACATACATAGAACTTGAGAGTCAGGGTGCATATACAATGCTGCAGCCATGCGAGTCGCTCACATGGACAGTCAACTGGTATCTCATGCCGCTCAAGTCAGACGCAGTTCCGTCGAAGAAACTGGCAAAGCAGGCAAAGAAAGCCGCGAAGAAGTAATCAGGCTACCCAAATGGCGACGGCCTGACGGAAAACGAATGTTACATACCCGACATCCTCATGAATGCCGGGTTTTTCAGACCTTATAGTCAAGGCAGCAGCGCTGAACCGTATACGGCCGCACCCTACAATCTGCTATAGCCACATGTTCAGGGTGCCTGGAGTAACATTTCAGTGCCTCTTCACTCTCAAGAGTACTGTCCAGCATAACATCGGCATTCGATGACGGCAAGCGTCCACTGATGTGCACCTTTACATCTATCAGTCCGGGTACCTTACCTACAAGTCCTTCCAGTCCCTCCTTAATTCCAGCCTTTACAGATTCCTTCTCGTCTTCCGTCAGTTCAGGATTCAAAGTCCAAAGTATGACATGCCTTACCATATCCCAAATTCACAATCGTTATTACCAATATCAGCCTTAGTTTTCTGTCTTGAAATCAAAGCGCATCAGGACAGGATTGCCGTCTGCTGATATTCCTGACAATATCTCTTCATCAACACTATTCCCGTTGGCCATTAAAAATCCCGATGCTGAAGTATAAGTAATCAACGCTTTGTCACACAGGTAATAGCCGTATCCCGGGAATGGGATGGAACATAGACCCTGTTCCTGCAGGCAATAATTGTAGCATTTGCCGTCAGTCAGGTTCTTTATGATCATAAAATCCCTTATCCCATATTCATCCAGAAACATCTGATAGGTGACGACAAGCAGATTACCCACCTTTGCGGCTTTGCTGAACGACTTTACATATTCCGTATTCATAACTTTCTCACTGAAAGCGACAATATCATCCATGTCGCTCTCTTTGTAGCGGATGTTATTTGTAAAGAGGAATTCAGCTATCAGTCTGGAGGTCTGTCCGTCATACTCAAATATCCTGTAGTCGAAGGGTTTGAAATAGAATATGGAACTGCCCTGCCTGTTCAGTTTCCTCCCACCGGTCATATAACTGGTAATCTTGTCGAAATCATCCCATGAATCCATTACCTCTCCTTCATGGGATATCTTTACGAAATTCTTATGGCTTTCATTGTTGTTGTCCGAATACAGCAGAATATAATCATCCTCCACAGCCATATCAAAATACGGCCCGTCCAAACCAATTTCCCTGAGGAATTCTCCTTCAAAAGAGTAGACACGTATCTTCTTTTCAAAGCTGGACAGGATGTAAACCTCATCTCCCTGAACATCAAAACAGTTAGCATCGATATACTCTCCATGACCTCTGCCTTGACGGTCAATCTTGGATATGAATTTCCCATCCATGTCAAACAGGAATATCCTTTTGCCGGAATCGAGTATGTAATATGTGTCATCGTAAACCATAATGCGCACGATGTCTCCCATCAGGAAATCTTCTCCGGTCTCAAGGGGAATGATGCGGGTGGAAGCAAAATGCGAATCAGAATTATTGTCCCATTTTGTTGCATCTACTTTTGTCAAGTCCTTTGCTTCATCCTGTACATTGGCACAGGAATCTGTCAATATGCAGGCAACAACTGCAACCGCCGTGCAAACAACATACAAAATCCTTCTCATGAATTATCCAAATAACCGTTTGTGTTCCAAAGTTAGCGATTAAATCCGTCGATTTTGCCTTCCGGATTGTCAGGATTGACCGTCATCATGTAGGGCACATCAGAAACGACAAGTCCGTCGGGTGTTATCAACTCGTGATGAGGAATCCCGGAAAAGTGGAACAGACCGGCGAGAGCATTGTAGTCGTCCACTGGTATGCGGTAACTCTCGGCACCTTCAAGCCACTCCTTCCGGAACGGTTCATAAACCTGCTCGGGATCATCTGTTATAAAGATCATCGCAAACTTGTCATGCTTGCCGGTCATCAGCTTGCGGTTGTTGTTGAACAGATTCTTAATGCCTGCAACGCACGGTCCGCAGCCGACTGACCAGAAGTCAATGTAAACGTACTTGCCCGGATAATTGGACAAAATAGTCTTGAGAATCTCTGTTCCCCGGCAGTCAGGCAGTTCCCAGTAAGGCTCGCGGCTACGGACGAAGTCCTGATATATCAGGTCAGCACGCTTCTCCAGATTTGCATCGTTGAGCAGACGCTTCTCCATGGCCAGATATGCCATGAGAACGCTGTCGGGATTATCGGCTTTGTTAAACATCAGCAGAGTGTATAAACTGCCGAGAGTGTGCTCTAAATCCTGCATCATGCATATCTTGCCGAACAGAGTGGGTTCCGAACGGCCGAAAACCTTCATGTCGTTGGCCAGATGTACGGAGTCTTCCATAAACTCCCTCAAAGCATACTGAGAACCCTCGGACATACTGTTTTCCATAGACTCAAAATTCAGTTCTGACGTATCGTAGAAGGCCACATCGTACTTGTAGCGGTTGAATATGACCCACTCCTGCGGCATCACAAGCATAAGAGTGTCGTCAGCAGTGAAATCGGCAATAAAGCGCTTACCTTCAGGGTCTGTCAGAACACTGCGGATATTCTCCGAAACCTTTCTGATCAAGGCGGTATCTATCTGTTCAACTGAAGTCACCGAAGATACCAGTGAGTAAATCTGGTCTTGCACATCCATGCGGTAGTCAAGATAAGTTTCCAGGATATTGTTCTCCATCATTATCCGGGCATACTCGTACTCGAACGCTGTCAGGTTGTATCTGGATGCCAGATAGTTAATGTAATCGCGTCCAAGTGCCTTCCACTCCCAGACATACTTCAGTACCTCGGAAAGATCAACCGAATCTTTGAGATTGAACTTGCCGTTGTCAGCGATATATACCCCATGAGGTATGCGGTCGTAGTTCTCGAGCAGATAGTGACGTCCGTCAGACAGCGAATAACTGACCGAGCCGTCCTTAAGGAAGACGATATTGAGCGTATCGCCGGGCTGAGCTATGAAAGTGTGCCACTCGTTCTTATGGTCAATTATTGCAGCTCCGATGAAGTTGTTAACATCGAACGATATCTCAAAATGGCCGTCTTCATCTATCTCAAGTGCCAGATTTCCGTCACCGTCATTGAAATAATCCTTGTAGAGAAGCTTGTAAGTCTGGAAATTCTGGCTGCGGTCGTAGCCTTCTACTGTTCCGTGCAGTGTGACTGCTCCCGAATTGAATATGCTGCGACGAATCTGTTCCGCCTCTCTCTGCTGCTGACGGCTGAACTTAGGCCTGGCAGGAATATAGGTGGAGTCGTGGATGCCGATTATCTTGAAGAAATTACTGCCCGTCCCCTCAATCATGTCAAATATCTTCGTGCCGGACGGCAACGGCTCGAAACCTACTCGGAATGACATGCCGCCGGGTCCCGAAGCGAAATACTCACCCAGATTGTGTTCCGTCATGAAGAGAGCCTTGTAGTGACGGTCCTGAACATCGCACAGATACATCTGAGGCAGAATGCTCATGGAAGACCATTCCATGCGCGAATTGTAGAAAAACGTCAGAATAGTGGCGGTATCGGTAAACTCCACATGTGTTACCCTCAGTTCTCTCTCCCAGTTACAGGTGTTACTGGCATAGGAGCGGACATTCGTGAACTCGCGCGGAGCGCCGGTGCACGCAGCAAGAAGTACAGTGCATAATACCGTGAACAATAATTTCCTCATATTAAATAATAATGTTGTGACCTTCAAAATTATGTAAAAGCGCTACAATATGGCCCGTCTTACTACTGTATTTATATAATATTAACAAAGGTCTGCCTCTGTCTGAGAGCTATCTGATACTATAGAAAACCAGCACGGGATTATTGAACTCCTGTGAATTCATGGCCTTCTCAAGTTCAGCAGTGAAGTTACTGCGCTCTCCCGACGAGTCGAAAAGAGACTCCGCGAGTCCATCGATAATGGTCACATAGCCATTGTCTGTCAGTCCGGTCGGAAGAATCGGCTTGTCCATACCCTTTGCCTTGAAGCCAGAGTACTTGACTATGTCATCACCTGTAATGCGGCAGTAATGCTGGTTGTTCAGCATCCCCACCCCGTACCAGAACGAGACGGAACCTTCTGTCGCCATAGCTCTGCCTACCGACGAGACAATAGTCTCCTCACGGCTTGAACTGTACTGAACCATCTCCATGACAAAATCCATGTCGAGAGCCACAGAATCCAACCTGGCAGGATAACTGTCCTTCCCGAAATCGAACTGACAGAGAATATTCTCTCCGTCTCCGACCCTTGCACCTACCTCTGATATAGTGTTAAGGCTGCCTAATTCAAGCAGTATCCTGTGATCAGGAGAATAGTATGCATTTTCTCCATCCATCATGACACTGAATGCCGATACCTTTTTCAGCATACCTCTCACTTCACCATTATCGGCATCAATGAAATAATCAGCGAAAGACCCGTCAGACGAAGCCATTCTGCACAGCAGAGTAGAATCATCATGTTCGGCAAAGCAGGACATAGAACTGTCAATCTCGAACGAGCCCAGATATTTCAGTTCGGGGACAGAATACTTCAGGATAGTGTTGGTACCACCGCTTCTGACATACAGTATCTTCCTGCCCGGCGAATAGATATAATCGCTGATAAACGGATATTCCCCGGGGCCACGCCCCACCCTGTTCAGTTCTGCCGTCAGTTTGCCGTCATCAAAAAAGTAGATGGTCTCCAACCCTGCACATATTACAGCAGTGGAGCCGTAACACCTTATCCTGTTGCACTCGTCCAGCGGTTCGTCACTGATAAGAGGTACAATACAGACATCGGCAGCGACATCCTCGAAAGCGACCTCATCACTGTCATACGCTTTTTCTATCGAAACAATCTCCTTGTCAGCGACTGCTCCATTCTTGCACTCAGTAAACAACACGATGCATGACAACATGCAGACTGTAATAACCGACCTTTTCATATAAAATAATATGCGATTCATTCACACCATTAGTGTATTACATTACTATGACACTGCAAAAGTATTAAACTTATTTTCTTCAGCAATGATATTAACATAATTTAACCATCTGTAAATAGCACCCCTCAAGATGTCACATCCAATACATTCTGCCTAATCTATTGAATCCTGAACTTTAAAATGTTTATAACTACAACAAAAAACATAAAAAACGTAAAAATGTTTGGTTGTTGTTACAAGATGTAGTTTATTTGCGTCGGTAGCCGTCTGGACAGCATCGGAGACCGTAATTTCAGGAATAGCAAAACTACAGCTTTATGAAGAAACTGACCGACAAGGAACTGTCAATAATGAATGTACTTTGGGACAACGGAGCGCTTCCGATGAGAGATATTCTGGAGCGTCTGCCCGAACCTCAGCCCCACTTCAACACTCTGGCCACGTTTGTACGCCGTCTTGAGAACAGCGGTATGATATCACACCGCGAACTGGGAACCCGGTTCTTTCTGTACGAGGCAGCCGTAACCCGCGACAAGTATGCCGAACAGTTGAACAAAGAGAGCGTAAGCCGATTCTTCGGCGGCTCCTATATGGAATTCATCTCCTGTCTCGTTCAGCAGCAGGAGGTCAGCATTGACGAGCTGAAAGAACTTATCAATATGATTGAACAATCAAAGTAAAGAAAATGGGAAGTCTGGTACTCTACATATTGGAATGGGCATTTACCCTGATTGTCCTGCTCACCATATACAAGGCAGTGCTGAGCGGAACTACATTCTACAGGTTCAACCGGATTTACCTGCTGGCAGCGACCATGCTTTCAGCACTTATACCCCTGATACATGTCAATATCCCTGAAAGGACTCAACTGGCAGCCACCATCTCCATCGAAGAGACCGAGTTCGCCCGCGAACTGTCATCTGTTCTCATCATGCCGGACAAGTACGATGAGGAAAACATTTCAGGGACGGTACTGCAGGGCACCCGGTCAGACTGGTGGGCAATCGTGCTTGTAGGCATCTATTCCGCATATGTGCTCATGCTGATTGTCGGCTGGGCACGCGGAATATTCAGGGCAAGACGGTTCCTGAAGGACAAGCCCAGACGCCGCATAAGCCGTTCGGTGTGGCTGGTCACCCACGACGAGGGATTTGGCCCTTTCAGTTGGATGAACTACATCGTCATATCCGATGCTGAAGACGGGTTCGCACGTCGTGCAAGCCTGCGCCATGAATACTCGCACATAAGACTTCTCCACTCCGTTGACCTTATATTCCTGCTTTCATGCACCATAGTCAATCCTGTATGCTGGCTCGTACTGCAGGAGTTAAAGATCGTTCACGAGTATGAGGCAGACAACGAGGTAATCAGCCGTTACGGCATCAGCAACAAAGACTATCAGAGACTATTGATAATGCGGACAGTCGGCGCAGAGGCCTATGCGCTTGCCAGTTCGTTCAACTTAAACATTAAAAAGCGAATCATTATGATGAACAGGAACAAAACAAGCAAGAGACGCCTTACATGGCTTCTGCTCCTCATCCCCCTGTTGGGATTGACCTCCGTGATGTTTGCCCGTACCGAAAAGACTATAGGCCCGGACAAATTGTCTGCCCTCCCGCTGTCCGATGACAACTCCTCATTCAACATGAGCGGAAAGGTTGTTGACCATGACGGCAATCCGATAGAATCTGCCAGTCTGAGCGTGCTTTCCGAACTGATGGGTATGACAGAGCCCGTCATCATTTTCACAGACATCAACGGAGCCTTCTCGCTGAACGTCCGCAAAGGAGAGTACATTGCCGTTTCGAAGACCGGCTACAACCAGATAATCGTCAGAGCCGACCAGCCCGACGCCAACCTGACAATCTCTCTGAAAAAGACTGGCGAGACAGGACAGACGGGATCCCCGACAAACGATGATGTTATGGAAGTAGTCGAGGAGCTACCTGAATTCCCAGGTGGGACAGCAGCAATGCTCGGGTATCTCGCACAGAACATCAGATATCCGGCCGAATCCAGGGAGAAGAACATTCAGGGTCGGGTTATCATTTCATTCACCATTGACAAGGAGGGCTATATAAAGGATGCCGAGGTTGTCAGGTCTGTCGATCCGACGCTTGATGCCGAAGCACTGAGAGTGATAAGCGCGATGCCTCAATGGATTCCCGGAAAACAGAAAGGAGAACCTGTAAACGTCAGATTCACGGTCCCCATCAATTTCAGGCTTGACAGCGGTGACTCACAGGCTGCCCGCCGTGAAACAAATTCCGGTCCCCGGTGGATAGTCGTCTATGACGTAAAGTCTGCCGAAGACGAGAACAAAGCATATTCAGAAATGTTCGCACGCGGATTTATGTCAATGATGAGTTCGTACAATGTTGACGGACAGAATTCGGGAATACTCAGTTCACCGGGCATTGCAGAGATAGTCAGTAACCTCAAGGCTGCACAGGCTGAACTCGAGACCTTGCAGAAAGAGATCACCGAAGAAATTGCTCCTATGTCGAAAGAACTTGAAAAGATGACAGATGAGTATGCCAGACAGCGCGAAACCCTGACAGAGGAGATACGAACCAGCCGCGAACAGGAACTACAGGAGAAAAACCAGAAATTCCAGGAAAAGTATCGGGATTCGCAGAAGAAGATACAGGACAGGTCAGACGAGATTATCGGCGATCTTGAGCCCAAGATGAAGAATGCCCTGCATAAGATGGAGAAGAACAAATACTACATCTGCGGCAGAATGCCCATCGAGCCTAACATCGAAGACATTGCTACAGCCGAGAATCTCGAATCTGCCGTAAACGCACTGTTCGAAGGACGCCGGGGCATAATTGCACTACCCTACTCAGAGAGCAACCTCCAGCTGCTCAAGTCAACAATCCGGAAGCACGAAGGCAAGTCAGTATATTACATGAACTGACATCTGATCAAGTCAGGTCTCATGTCTGAGACTCTACGACAGGAAGGGGCGGATATAATTATAATCCGCCCTCCTTCATATTACCTGACCGATGCAATAAACAGATAGTGACGGCAGGCACCGTCACAAAATATCGTTATCTTTGCAGAACGTTGAGAGATATACGGACGCAGCAACGAATGTGAAAAGATGAAGAGAAAACAGGGGTTTGTAATACGCGATGTATGCGGTGAAAAAGTGATTGTGGGCGAAGGAATCGGAGCAATAAACTTCGGCAAACTGCTGAGCCTGAACGATACTGCAGCATGGCTGTGGGAACATGCTGAAGGTGATTTCAGTGTCGAGAGTCTCGCCGCTGCACTCTGCAGCGAATATGAGGTGAGCGAGGCCGATGCCCTGCGCGACGTTGCTGATCTCACCGACAAATGGAGAGAACTTGGTGTCATAGAATAGTCCGCCCCTGAAACATCCGGCTTCCATCCCGTTATCAGATACACAAAAAGTCCTCCCTGAACATCTGCTGCACAAAAATTTTGACAGACTGTCCATGACGGCATGAAAAGCCCGTAGTCTGTCGCCCCAAACAACATAAGAAGGGCGAAGTTCATCACGACCACCATTATATCAGGTTTTTCAGTATGCGGCAACGAACATGTATAATAAGGTTCGCGCGCGTACGCGCGCGTATGAGAAAAGACCCATATCTGAACGCAAAAAGACCCATATCTCTTCGGTGAAAAGACCCATATCTGAACGCAAAGAGATATGGGTATTTTTACGTTCAGACCCATATCCTTTTAAAACGGTATGTCAGGCTGTCAGGGAAACATCATCAGTCCTACCTTCTCGCGACAGCCTTACCGGCACGAAAAAACTGTCCAAAACCGACTCCCAACTGCGAAATATTCTGACACATACAGTACAATGACCACTATTACGCCGCGCAACGCAAGGATTCGGGACAGAAATCCGGTATATGTTACGTTTTTGATACGCATTATTGCGGGACCGGTACGGATATAAGCGTATCTTTGCGTCAAACAATTCTATCGTGGATTCAAGAACAGAAAAGCTCAAGACGTGTCTGGCCCATTTCCGCGAGATGCCTGAAGCCTGCACGCTTATAGACTACCGTAGCCGCGAGAACCGCCTGACTTTTGATGACAGGATGGCTGTAACACGCTGTATAGAAAAGGCATTTGCACCGGTATTTCTGGAAATGAGGGCTGAATCCCCTTCACTTTCAGAGTCAGACTTGATATTCTGTGCACTTGCTGCAGCCGGATTTAAGTCAGAAGTGATTTCTGACTGTATAACCATCTCCAAGGACAGTCTCAGAATGCGCAAAAAACGCATAAAGGAAAAACTTACTCCATTCTGGGCCGAGCAGCTGTTTCCGGATACAGAAACCATAACAAAAAGCGTAACACAGAAATGTTACGATAATGGTACGCAACATATTTCTCCAGCCGATGAAGCCGCCATACTTTTGCAGCAGAACCAATCAAACTCAAAAGTTATGGAAACAAAAAAAATCACATTCGGCGAGGCCATAAAATCAGGCTTCAGAAACTGTTTTAATTTTAAAGGCCGTGCGTCAAGAACAGAATTCTGGTATTTTATTCTGTTCTACACCTTAGTATTTTACACGTTGGGAACCATTGTAGCGTTCATTATTCCATCTGTTATGACGAAACACCAGCATCCGATAACTCCGCAAGCAGGTTTAGTCATATGCAGCATTCTGTTTGTAATTCTATTTATACCCCTACTGGCTCTGACAGTACGCAGGCTGCATGATACCGAACATAAGGGATTATGGCTAATGGCATATATTGCACCGGCTATCCTTGCCATTGCTACAGTGACATATTCAATGCTCTTTTTCTCAAAGGTTGAAAAGACAGAAACGGAAACCGTTACATACACAAATCTGGCGGAACGTTATAACAAGTACACCGATTCAAACGGCGATACAATCCGGATTTATCCTGACTATATGACAGAGGTCTTAAGCGGAAAGAAGTGGTTCTTCTATTATACTGCCAATGGTGATTCCATTGTAATTGATACAAGCCTTTTCAATTCCGCCGATGATATAAGCAGTACTCCGGAAGTCAAAAGAGAACAGAAACTGTTTTATGGATCAGCCGGCATAGTATCATTCCTGGTCATCTTCTCATTCGTCGGTTTTGCGATACTGGTAATCTTATGTGCAATTCCCGGAACCGAAGGGCCAAACAGTTATGGCCCGGATCCGAAAGTTGTAACCAAGTCCGCGCAATAATTAAGGATAATTAAATGGTGTGACTACTCATTGAGAACGATTATCTTTTGATTACACTATATCACGGTACGTTTCAACGACCATTACAACATGACAAAGCGGATATCTGTCTGTTAAGCTGACAGTGAGTCTTCCTCGTCTCCATGTATCACATAAGTATAACAAAGTATCACTTCTGTTGCAAAATCCGTGATTTATATGTTTATCTGCAGAAACCAATCCTTTTCTGACAGTTATTAAACCGGAAGCTTCTGAGATTCTCTTTATACTACAGGCACATTAGCGGGACTGTTATGACGCTGCTGACACGAAAGTAAAGACTGAAGATTGGATAATATAGGGAGTTTTTTGTATGTTTGTTAATCCAAATCTGACACTTGGAATGAATGAAGAGACTATATGTTGATATGGACAATGTTTTAGTGGACTTTGATGGTGCAGTAAAACAGTTGAGCGATGAAATACGAAAAGAATATGAAGGGAGAATTGAAGATGTTCCCGGATTATTTGACATGATGAAGCCTATGCCCGGAGCCATTGAAGCTGTAGCTGTCCTTAAGGAACACTATGATATGTATATTCTCTCTACTGCCCCATGGAACAATCCTACTGCTTGGTCAGATAAAGTAAAGTGGGTTCAAAAGTATTTTGGTGATGCGTTTTATAAACGGCTCATCATATCACACCACAAGGATTTATGCAAAGGTGATTACCTTATTGATGACAGAGTTAAGAATGGTGCTGGTGAGTTTGAAGGAGAACTAATACTGTTTGGTAGCGACAGATTCCCAGATTGGCGCAGTGTAGTTCAGTATTTGATTAGTTATTAACATTATTATTGATTGCTGCTTATGGATGATCATGTAAACAAGGGTTCTTTATCTGATAAAGATATTGAAAGATTTCTTCTTGTATGCCTATTTGGTTCCAGGTATAACACCATAAAAACTGGTAGAGATAAAATTGTATTAGCCATTAGACGTGCTTACCGTGATTTTAGTAGAACCATAATTAAAGACCAAATTGAACCCGAAAAACCTGAAGAGGTAAAAAATGATGAATACTTTGACAAAAGGCATGGTAGTAAGGGTAAAGCAGCAAGAAAAATAGTATGCGCTATAGATAAACGCTATACAAAAGAATATGCAAAATGGAATGAAGATCTATCTGTGGCAACAAAATACGATCTAAATGATTACGATAAGTGGCATGAAAATTTATGTAAGGAAATTGTAAAAGAAAGATACACATATGGGCAAGCCCAGAAATGGGTAAATATGACCATGAAATATCTCTTAGTTATAAAATATGAGCCAGTTGAAGCCATCATAGAAAAACTGCATATCCCACTCGATTCAATTATCATAAAAAAGGCTCTGGACTCCAAACACCCTTTAGTGAAAGTAGAAACACTTGGAGATGGTTTCTCATGGAGTAGGATTAGTGATTATAATCGTTATATGAAAATACAAAAGGATTTTAAATCTAATCTAAACAATGAAATCCCTATACTATGGGAATTCGATACTTGGAACGAATCAACAGGAAAAGAATAAACTTTATGCTATGGCTGCATAACAAATCTGCAACCAACGACAAAAAAGACTGAAGAAAAAGCATAAATAATTCCGGGAAATGTTTGGTTTTCCGGGATTATTTTTTATATTCGCAATGTCAATGAGTGCGGGTTCTCCCACTCAACAAAAATCAATCTTATTTATTAACTACCGGCAGCGGGTCCTGACCCGACAAGCTGCCAGCGCGCGAGGCAGCGATGTTGTTCCGATGGACCGCTACGGTCAAAAAACAACAAAACTATGATGTACGATTTGTTTGCTGAATTCTACGAGAATTCAAGTGATGGAAAACCGAGTTACGAGGTTATGATGGGCCATCATTCATTCTCTGATGGCGAATTGGAAAAAGAGGGATTTATAGAAGATCCTAACTCTGATGATGGATACCTGGACTATATTAAGGACAATGTTAATCAAGAAGACCTGGAGAAATGGACTCACCCCCATTTTGAAGAAGAAATGATGAACATATTCCTTGATGAAGAATATGAGAGAATACGGATAAAGGCCTTTGAGGTTGAACTAATTGACGGGAAAAAACCACCGTTTGGAGTTATGATCTCAAGAAACTTTGTACAGTTTTACTACAGTGAAGATATGGCACCTGTTTTTTTCTCCGATAGTGATAAAGTAGACGAGGATGGAAAAAAGACATGTTGGTTTAGGGTTCCGCTGATATTGTTGAAGAGACACTTTAATGTCATGACCATGATGGAGGTGAAAGAAAAACTTTCTGAAATGGCGAATGAAAAGAACTGGTCTTATGATGAACTGAAGGAGTTATTCCATAATGAATACCACCCGTCTACCGTAATGCCAGATCTTGAAGACAGTAATTATAAAAACATCATCATTGACCCGCCTTATATGAACTATTATTATGATTACGAAGATAAACTTGAGTGTCTGCACGCAAAAGCCATGTTTCTACTCTCCGTGGGCGATATAGACGAAGGTAAGAGATTACTGGAAGAAGCTTTCAAAATGGGATATCTTTCTGCAGGAATTAACTTGGCTTATGGATATCGCTCAGGTTGGTTCGGAGAGATTGATGTAGATGCACAATTGAAGATTCTAAGAAAACTGGTTAGAAAAGGGCATGCTGGTGCTATGAATGACTACGGTTATGCTTATAGCTGTGGATGTGGAGTTAAGAAAAGCGTTAGACTTGCAAAATTCTGGTTTGAAAAGTCAATAAAGGCCGGTAATGAATTTGCTATGGGAAACCTGGCATACTACTACCTTTTTGAAGACAAGACAAAAACCAATATAGACCTAGGAATTAAGTATGTTTTAAAATCTATTGAATTAGGAAATGAACAAGCTATGAATATACTTGGGAAGTGTTATGAATTGGGTATAGGAGTTGAAAAAGATGGAGCCAAGGCCTTTAAGTGGTATAAAGAAGCTATTGAGAAGAATGCCGGAGCCTTTGCGGAATACAACCTGGCAAATTGTTATTACAAAGGAATTGGAACTGATGTGGATTTGACAAAAGCTAAAGAATGGGCAATGCTGGCAGCCCAACATGGATATGCTCCAAATAAGAAACTGATAGATGGACATATTCTTGTTGAAGATTGGGTTGCTGTAGCTTATCAAAGAAATGTTGTCCTATTTGTCAGGAAAGAAGATCTGGATAACCCCAAGGCATTAGGTATGCTAGTTCACTGTGATAACACAATGAGTTATTCATTTGGTCTTGTGCAAAAGTTCCTAAAATTCTGGATGATGGATATCCTCCCAGATGATAAAAAGAAGCAAGATTATTATCGACTACTACTATTGGATACTTGCTCTATTAATTGTATCTGTCAAATGAGAAATGATTTTAAACGGCAAATTGAAGTGTGGAATCAGCTTGAAATAAAGTGGGATTATGCTTTTACTGAAGAGTTCCACTATAAGAGTTAAAAAAACAAACTCGATTATGAGTTTGGTTACCATTAATCATTCCCCGCTACCAAGAGCAGACGGTAGCGGGGATTGCTGTTTCTAAAAGGTTATTTTCATCTGCTCTTTCCGGCGGTGGTTCCTAATACGCAGTAACTGAATATCGGCTTTTATCTGTATCTTTGGGAGCGTAGTTACGATTATAGTCCTTTTTAGTATGAAAAAGTTTTGGAAGATTGTGATCATTGGCGTGGTGGCGCTGGGTGTTTTGGCTGCTACATGCCCGGGCAAGCAGCGTCATATTGATGCTGAAGTTAAGTTTATGAGGAAAACGCTGCATGAGCAGGCGGAAAAGATGGTCAAGGATTTTGGGCAGGTGATGGAGATGGGCGATGAGGAGAAACAGATGATAGCCAAACTGGAGGAATCTGTGTTGAGTCAGATTGAACCGGCAGTTAAGGCGGTTTTGGTGGTGAAGAACTATGGCATTTTGAGTATAGGGCGTTATGAGAACGAGACCGACGGGGCCATGACTGCGAGCGTGGGCTTTCTTGGGATGGTGTTCCTTAATAAGAAGGAACTTAAGACTGATTACAACTTTAATATGAACGGATTCTAAAAAAAGATACGGCGGTGGCCTTACTCCACTTTTGGATAAGGAGGGGAAGCCTATTGTTACAAAAAGAGAGGGATATCAGAAATGACACAGGTAAGCGATACTTTTGTGTCATTCCTGTTTGCGATACGTGAGGGCGGCAATTAGACTGAAGAGTGCGGATAAGGCGGCAAGAGCAAGGTAATCTGTGCCTAATTCAATGACGGTAGTGCCTTTAAGATAAACACCGCGCAGTATTTCAATGAAATAACGTGGCGGAAAGACTACTGTTATCCATTGCGCCCATTGA
>JAFZZI010000019.1 GCA_017615835.1 Bacteroidaceae bacterium
TCAGTAATTTTGTCCTCGGTAAACATTAGCGATATTCTTTAGTTCAACTTTATGGGTGGTACTACAAAGTTACTAAAAATATCGCTAATTACCTAATAATCAGATGATTATTTTTAAATGTTTTCATCGAACTCACGTTAACTTACTGTCGTTTCCACCGTCGCTGCGCCTCGTGTTCTCACCTGCAACACCGAGTTCGTCACTTGTCTGAAGTCCGGAGACATTTTGTTTTCCCCGACATCGAGCCCTTTCTCACACGCCGTCAGCCCCAGCACCGCCAGGACTGACGCAAACAATGTTTTTGTTTTCATTGCATACAATTTTGTAGGTTTTTGGGACTATTCCCGAACTATCAAACTACAAAAACATACAAAATTGTACGTTAGCTGAATAAACTATAACTAAGTATAATAGTTGATAGGCTTATAATATCTTTTCTATTTAAGATATTACTCCATATTTACATGCTGATGGGTGCGAATCTCAATTGTGTTTGAACATATAAGGTTAACATGAAGTTGCTCTTTGTATGCCAGAATACGTTCTGGTGAAGGATAGAACTGGCTGAATGGTATCAATTCATCGTGTTCAGGAAGTGAAATAACCCATATGTACCGAAAGTCGGATTCGCCAAACAAGTGTTTCACATCCCTCAAATACAGAAAAGTATCTCTTACTTGTGAAAGGGCTTTCTCAAAGTTCTCATTCACCGTTCTTTGATCACCACCACAGTATTTCAATTCTGCCAGCACCAGCCAACCCTTTTTTCGGGCTTTGTCTGAAACAAGCATACATTCACAATTCGAAACAAGTTCATGATTGTCCCCCCTGAAATAGTTCAGATTCTTTTCGAAGTTAACAGCCAAAACAGGTATGTGCTGTTTGTTTGTGAAGTGAAGAGTTTGGATATCGGCCAATGGCATGTTAGACATCGCCACTCCCGTCATTCCGTAATTCGGGTGGCTTTTCAAATATTCTGTGTAGTCTCCTATATAGAAGTCGGACTCAAACCGTTCTGTCTCTCTGAATATCTTTTCCATCACAGGTTTCAGTCCTTATACATCAGCAGATTATTGAAATCACGCATTACGTCGCCCATCACACTGTTGAAGTAGTTCTGTCTTACCAGCCCATCCTTGTCTTGTATAGTACTGTTTACAGATCCCTCACCATATGTCTTCATGCTTCCCTTCTCAATTTCCCACACGCCAACATCGTTTGGAGCGATAACAACATCTGCACAACTTATGTTCAAATCTCCCTTTTCTTCAGAAAGAATATCCTCCCTGACAATATTTGCCAAAAGACAATTGTTAAGTGCATAGAGTATATAAGGACTGTGTGTTGTGATAACAGCACGGTGTGCTTTGCCGTGATTCAGACAGCTTAGCAGATGATACATCAGTTGACACTGCGTATTGGGGAACAAGTTCTGTTCAGGTTCCTCAACGATAAACTGTGTATGAGTATAAACTTTACCCTGAAGGAATCCCTTAATACGGTCAATCAGTTTTTGCTCCATACCTTCCTTTGCCTCGCTTGACACATGAGAAAGAATCTCTCTCATCTGTTCATTCTCAGCTGGCGAGAAAGGCTTGTTCTCTTCATAGATGGTTGACGACAGATAGCTGAGCAGAGCCATTAATGGCACAACAGATTGAAAACCACTACTCGACTGACTAAGTCGGATTTTCTGACCTTCCATGACCACAATGTCGCTATCAGTCTTGGCACTATAATAATAATCTATGCCCAGCATCCCAATTTTTAAGGGCTCTTGTTCTGTGTATGCCCGTTTGGCAACGAACCAGTCGTTCACAAAACTCTGAAGAGAATCGTCCTGCTCCGCATAATTCTGAAGATTAGGCACGACAGACACGAAATTTCTCTCAGCAGGAATATATATCACTTTAGGATTGACACTTCTCTGAACCTTATGGAATATAAACTCATCTTCGCGAAAGTGAGATATGTTATATTCATTAGAATTCCAATTAAGTGGTAAGGGGTTGTGGAAACGATAGAAAAAGGCCACATCGTCTCCAATATATGCCAATTCCGAATCATCACGGAAGTAACCTTCCATTCTATGGAACTTCATCATCAAATGGACAAGACCACTTGCCTCGGCCTTACCAGTAGCATCGCTATCCTTTTCAAGCCAAGAACAAAAACTGATAATTTTGGCAAGAGTACTCTTGCCGCAACCTTGAGGCCCCATGAAGACATTGACCTTCTTCAGCTCAATATCCACATCCTTTATTGGTCCTACATTTCTAACGATAAGTCTTGCCATGTTCCTTGATTTATCAATCCGTGAAACTTATTTCGGGTACAAAATTAGCAAATAAATTGCAATTATATCTATCTCTTAGCAAAATACTAAGATTTTTTAAGTAATGAGATCGTTATTCTACCCCTTTATAATCTCATACACCGCCTCCATCTCCAGTTTCAGCAGTTTCGGGTCCATGCCCTCATTGAGCGAGTCCTGGAAGGCGCGGCCATAGAAGAGGCTCATGAAGACCTTGGCATACACCTCGGGGCTGATGTCCTGTCGCAGCTCGCCACACTCCATGCCACGGGCTATCACCTCCGTCCACAGCTTTTCCTCCCTCTCAATCGCCGCCAGCTGAGTGTGGTGCAGTTCGGGCAGCAGCACCGAGATCTGCGATATCATGTTCAAGTACGCCCGACAGCAGTCCTTCTTCGGCACATCCCGCCCGATGATGTTCCAGAGGCCATCCATCGTGCGCTCCACGCCCTCCACGTATGCCCCGATGAACTCATGCAATGTGCAGTCCTCGCTCACCTGAATCTTCTTGCGGATGTCCTGACGGTCCAGCACGTAGTATTCCACCACCTGCCGGAACAAGTCCAGCTTCGTGTCAGCATAGTGGAAGATAGTGCCGCGAGTGAATCCCGTGGCCTTCTCGATGTCGGGGATGCTCACCCCGTCGAACGAATTCAGGATGAACAGTTTGAACGTCACCCTGAACAGCTCCGCCTTGTGGCTCTTTCTTGTCATGTCCTGCATATCTCTTCTGCTTAGAGCGAGGACGTTGCCCGTCTTCGCTGCGTTTTAACGCTGCAAATTTACAACTTTTCCACCATAATCCCGCCATTAAGACTGAAAAAGCCTTCCATTTTGCCCAAATATTAGTTAAACATACAAAATTGTATGGCAATATCCATACATATTTGTACCTTTGCACCCAAAACATCATGGCGTATGGAACAAAAATTCAAGAAATCAGACAATGGCATTGACCTGCGGGCGCTGCGCGAGTTCTGCAGGAAGGAGGGCAAGGTGGTGGATTACCGCAAGGGCGAGCAACTGGAGCGCGAGGGCGACCCGGCACGGTGGTTCGCCTACGTGGAGCGCGGCTGCTTCAAGTACGTGACGCGGGGCATCAGCGACGGGCGCGACCACCTCACCTGGTTCTCGTTCGAGGGCGAGTTCGTGGCCGACTATCCGTGTGTTCTGTCCGGTCAGCCGTCGCTGGCTACCATCGAGGCCATGATGCCCTGCCGTGTGTGGAGGGTCAGTGGCGAGGAACTGGTGCAGTTCTTCAACCGAAGCATCAAGAACATGAAACTTCGCGCTGAAATCGCCGAGCACATGCTTAATCAGTTCAAGGCACGTTATCAGGACTTCCACCGTGCCACACCCAGCGAGCGTTACGACCAGCTGCTCCGTCGCTGTCCTGGCATCGTAGAGCATCTCCCGCTCAACGCCATCGCCTCGTTCCTCAACGTCACGCCGCAGATGCTCTCCCGAATCCGCAAGGACCTGCTGCTTCACGACGGCGAAAAAA
>JAFZZI010000002.1 GCA_017615835.1 Bacteroidaceae bacterium
CTTCCTCCTCACCGGATATGTCGGCCATATCGGCTTCGGCTGCCTCTGCCGGCTCCTCTGCTACAGGTTCCTCCGCTACTTCGGCCACCGGGGCCTCTGCCGGCTCCTCTGCTACAGGTTCCTCCGCCGCTTCGGTCACCGGGGCCTCTGCCGGCTCCTCTGCTACAGGTTCCTCCGCCGCTTCGGTCACCGGGGCTTCTGATGCTTCCTCTGCTTTTGCTGCGACTTGTTCTGCAGTACTCTCGATCGTGTCTTCTGCAACTTTGGGGGCTGCTGCGATCATCTCATTTTTAAGTTCCTCCTGAGAAGGATTAACTGATTGCTGGTCGTTCATTGTTCGTTTTTTTGTATGTGCTGGGTGCAAATATAAATTATTTAATCCGATATAACCGATAAATTATCAGCCTTTTTCGCATTACTTGCGCCGTATGAGGTGAAGTGCAATCCAGGCGATGGCTCCGAAGAGAAGGTACGCGAAGGTCTGGGCTGTATGTAGGACTAGAGCGAAGGTCTGGGCATCGGTGTGGCTGACTCCATAGAGTACCAGCATGCTGGCTACGCTCCAGTGCCAGGGACCGGCACCGTTTGGGGTGGGTATGAGGACGGCGATGCTGCCTGCAACGAAGCAGACGAGGCCGGCTGTGGGACCGATGGCTGCGGTGGAGTCCATGCAGAAGAATGCGAGGTACATCTCAAGGTAGTAGCAGATCCAGATTCCTATTGACCAGATAATGAATAGGGGAAGGTTGCTGACTGACTTGAGGGCGGTGAAACCGGACCAGAAGTTTCTGACAAACTGCCTGGTTTTTTCCCAAAGGTCGAACTTGACCCAGAGGATGCTGACGGTGATGACGGCGATGAGTGCTACGGCTGTCCAGATCCAGAAGCCGGGAGTCTGGAGGAGTGGTGTTGCGGCTTCGGCAGGTATGGACCCGGTGGTCTGAAGGGCTGCGTCTCCGCGGAAGAGGGCGGTGAACTTGTCGAACTGGGTGAGTACGGTGGTGCCGGTGATGAGTACCAGCAGTATCATGTCAACGAAGCGCTCGGCGACGAGGGTGCCGAAGCTTTTGCTGAAGGGGACTTTGTTGTAGGTGTCGAGGATGGCGCAGCGGGAGATTTCACCGAAACGGGGAATGAGGATGTTGGCTGCGTATCCGGTGAAGACGGTGAGTATGCTGTCGCGGGCCGGGATGCGGTAGCCGATGGGCTCGAGGATGAGGTTCCAGCGCAGGCCGCGGAAGACTGGGCCCAGGGCGCTGAAGGTGACGGCGGCAATGAGCCAGCCGAGATGCATGCCGGCAAGGTCGCTCCAAAAGAGCGAGAAGTCATAGTCGCGATAGGTGAAATAGAGTATTACAGCGGCTATCAACAGTGAAACAATGATTTTTATGCTGTTGGAGATAATCTTTTTCATCTGTCGTTTGCTTCTTTTTTTGAAGATGGTTAACTTTGCGGCGTCGCGGAGGATCCGCGGCGGTCAAAGATTCCGCAAAGTTAGCTGATATTATTGAACAGTCAGTCCGACGGCGGTTTTTTTTGGTCAGTGTTAACTAACGCAGCCCCTGTATGGACGATTCAGATGCGGATTGTAAGACCGAAAAAGGCATTGGGTCAGCACTTCCTGAAAGATTTGGGAATTGCTGCCGCCATAGCGGATACGGTGGATGGCTGCGCAGGCATTCCCGTTCTTGAGGTCGGACCCGGTACAGGGGTTCTGACACAGTTCCTTATTGAGAAGGGCAGGCCTTTCAAGGCTGTTGAGTTGGACCGTGAGTCGGTGGCTTTCCTGCAAGGAAAGTGGACGCGCGAGGTTGCCGGCGACTGGCTTGTGGAGGGCGATTTTCTGAGACTGGATCTGGCAGGCCTGTTTGACGGGGGGCCTTTCGTGCTGACGGGAAACTATCCGTATAATATTTCATCGCAGATTTTCTTTAAGATGTTGGACAACATGGATCTTGTGCCATGTTGTACGGGCATGCTGCAGCGCGAGGTGGCGATGCGCCTGTGTGCGGCACCGGGAAATAAATCGTACGGTATCTTGAGCGTGCTGGTGCAGGCATGGTATGATGCCGAATATCTGTTTACGGTGAGACCGGAGGTGTTCGATCCGCCACCAAAGGTGCACAGTGCCGTAATAAGGCTGACCCGCAACGGACGCACCGGTCTGGGCTGCGACGCGGCGCTGTTCAGACGCATAGTGAAGGCGACGTTCAATCAGCGGCGAAAGATGTTGCGTAATTCCATAAGGTCGTGCATTGAGGGTGATGTTCCCTTACCGCCCAACCCCTGGATGGAGAGACGTCCTGAACAGCTTTCGGTTCAGGATTTCATTGAATTGACGAATCTGGTTAGCGGTTGTTTGAAGGATGGAAAAGGATGAATTGCTTGAAAAGGTAAAGGAGCTGATTGATGGTCAGGACTCTGAGGAACTGAAGGGTCTGGTAGCGGACATGCACCCTGCGGATATTGCTGAGTTGTGCAATGAGCTGGATCTGGAGGCGGCACGCTTTGTGTTCAGGCAGCTTGACAGGGAGACGGCGGCTGACGTGCTGGTCTATATGGACGAGGATGTGCGCCGTGAGTATCTGGACCTGATGCCGTCGGAGACTATTGCCAAGGTCATCGACTATATGGATACGGATGATGCCGTGGACATCATCCAGGAGATGGACGAGGAGAAGCAGGGCGAGGTGCTTGCACATATTGAGGATATGGAGCAGGCGAGTGACATCGTGGATCTGATGCAGTATGACGAGAACACGGCCGGCGGTCTGATGGGTACTGAGATGGTCGTGGTGAACGAGAATCTGAGTATGCCCGAATGTCTGCAGGAGATGCGCAAGCAGGCGGAGGACATGGATGAGATATATAATGTCTATGTGGTGGATGACGACGGCCGCCTGAAGGGGGTGTTCCCGCTGAAGAAGATGATTACGAATCCTTCGGTGTCGAAGGTGAAGTATGTGATGGAGACTGATCCGATTTCGACGCATGTGGATACTCCGATTGATGATGTGGTGCAGATGATTGAGAAGTATGACCTTGTGGCGGTGCCGGTGATTGACAGTATAGGACGCCTGCAGGGTCAGATTACGGTTGACGATGTCATTGACGAGCTGCGCGAGCAACAGGAACACGACTATCAGATGGTTTCGGGTCTTACAGGTGACGTGGAGACGTCGGACAGCGTGTGGCATCAGGTGGTGTCGCGCATTCCCTGGCTGCTGATTGGGATGGTGGGCGGCATTCTGAACTCTATGCTTCTGGGTAAGTTCGAGAGTTCGCTGTTCGTGAAGTTCACGGGGCTGCTGCTGTTCATTCCTCTGATAGGCGGCACGGGCGGCAATGTGGGCACTCAGTCGTCCGCCCTGGTGGTGCAGGGCCTTGCGAACGGTTCGCTTGACACGAGTTCTGTGTGGAAGCAGGTGTTCAAGGAGTTTACGGTGGCACTGATGAATGCTGTTATTCTGTCGGGGCTGGTGCTGGTGTATAATCTGTTTGCGTTTGGTTCGTCCGAACTGGTGACATGGGCGGTTCCGGTGACGATGTTCGTGCTGGTGGTGATAGGTACACTGTGGGGGACGCTGCTGCCTCTGCTGTTTGAAAAGATTCATATTGACCCTGCTATAGCGACGGGTCCTTTCGTTCAGATTACGAATGACTTGCTGGGCATAGCAATTTATATTGCGGTGATTACGGTCGTGACCTTGGCTTGATTTGGGGGGCTGCCTGCATTGTCGTTAAGGATTGTTTGGCTATCTTTGCCGAGGGATGATTTATACATTATTATTAATATCTGTCTTATGAAGAAGTTTAGAAATTCCGTAGTGGCTGCCAGCCTCTGCTGTGTCATGTTGTTTTCGTCTTGCATCGGTTCTTTCCCTCTGTTCCACAAGGTACTGGCCTGGAATGAGGGTGTTGATAGCCGTAAGTTCGTGAATGAACTGGTGTTCTTTGCCCTTACGATTGTTCCGGTGTACGAGCTGGCTTTTCTATTTGATGCTGTCGTGATGAATTCGGTGGAGTTCTGGACTGGCAGCGTATCGGTTCAGGAGAACAGCCGCACCTTGAAAGGTGAGAACGGTGACTATCTGGTGGAGCGTACTCAGGATGGCTATACCATCACAAAGGGTGAGGAGTCTGTGAAGCTGATGTTTGACGGTGAGACTAATACCTGGAGCTATATGGACGGTGAGAACAGGGTTGAGGTTATCAGGTTCAACGATGATCTGACCGCTACGTTGCCGAACGGCAGAACTGTTCCTGTGAATGCTGCAGGTATGATGGCGGCACGTCAGTCGGCGGACTATGGCTATCTGAATCGCTGATGGAACATCCTGAAAACAGTGATGAGTTCAAGGGTCTGACGGTCAACAAGGGTATTCAACAGCCCGGGACCGTCAATCCCTATCTTAAGGGGGGACGGTTCAGACGTCAGCCGAAACTTTCGGTGCCTGAGTATGTAGAGGGCATCGTGAAGGGTAATGTGACTGTGTTGAGCCGGGCGGTCACGCTGGTCGAGAGTCTGCTGCCGGAAGATCAGGCTGTGGCGCAGGAGGTTATCGAGAAGTGTCTTCCGTATGCGGGCAATTCGGTGCGCATAGGCATAAGCGGTGTGCCGGGGGCCGGCAAGAGTACTTCGATAGATGCTTTCGGCCTGCATGTGCTGAAGGATGGCGGAAAGTTGGCTGTGCTGGCGATTGATCCGAGCTCGGAACGCAGCAAGGGCAGTATTCTGGGTGACAAGACCCGTATGGAGCGTCTGTCGGTGCATCCGTCAGCGTTTGTGAGGCCGAGTCCGTCGGCGGGAAGTCTGGGCGGTGTGGCGCGCAAGACGCGTGAGACGATTGTGCTGTGCGAGGCTGCCGGATATGACAAGATTTTCGTCGAGACGGTGGGTGTGGGACAGAGCGAGACGGCGGTGCATTCAATGGTCGATTTCTTCCTGCTGATTCAGTTGGCGGGAACTGGAGATGAGCTTCAGGGTATTAAGCGCGGTATCATGGAGATGGCTGACGGTATAATTATTAACAAGGCTGACGGTGACAATGCCGACAAGGCAGAACTGGCGGCAAGGCAGTTCCGGAATGCCTTGCATCTTTTCCCTGCACCTGAGAGCGGATGGACACCGCAGGTCCTGACATACTCGGGTTTCTATGAGCTCCGTATAAAGGAGGTGTGGGACATGGTGTGGGACTATATCGGGTTTGTGAAGAAGAACGGTTACTTCGGGCACCGCAGGAATGAGCA
The DNA here is from genome assembly GCA_017615835.1 of Bacteroidaceae bacterium. Lineage (GTDB taxonomy): Bacteria > Bacteroidota > Bacteroidia > Bacteroidales > Bacteroidaceae > Colenecus. Next base: position 5,251 of record JAFZZI010000002.1, read on the forward strand.
GGCGAAGTACTGGATGTATGAGACGATTAATGAATCGCTGCGGAATGGGTTCTACAACAATCCTGTGATTGCTGAAATGCTGGAGAAGAAGGAGAGACAGGTGCTTGAAGGTGAACTTACGTCGTTTGCGGCGGCTAAGCAGTTACTGGATCTCTACAGACTCCAATAGCCGCTTTCGGCACTGTTCCATAAGCCATTTGGGCGTCGAGGTGGCGCCGCAGATTCCGATGCTGCCGGTGTCCCGGTACATTTCGGGTGTAATGTCCCCGGGTCCTTCGATGGAGAAGGTCCGGGGATTTGTCTGTCTGCATTCGTCGAACAGGACTTTGCCGTTGGAACTTTTCTGGTCGCTGACGAAGAGTATTGTGTCGTGCGAGGCGGCGAAGATACGGATGTTCTCGCGGCGGTGGGAGACCTGTCCGCATATTGTGTTGTAAGAGTTGAGGACGGCATTGTCTTTCATCATGGACTGAAGCCTGCTGATGAGTTTGTTGTAGCCGCTGGTCGATTTTGTGGTCTGCGAGTAGAGGAAGATGTCGCGGCTGAAGTCGATGCATGAGGTGTCGTCGATGTTTTCGATGACGATGGCGGTGCCTTCGGTCTGTCCGACAAGTCCGAGTACTTCGGCATGTCCTTTCTGACCGTAGATGACTATCTGCTGTCTGTCGTGGTCCATCTTGGAATACTGTTCCTTGATGCGCTTCTGGAGTTTGAGCACGACGGGGCATGTGGCGTCGATGAGGGTGATGCCGCCTGCAAGGGCCGTACGGTAGGTGACGGGGGGCTCGCCATGGGCTCTGAGCAGGACGCGAGCGTTGCGAAGTCTGGCGTATTGCTCTTGGTTGATGGTCTTGAGGCCCATCTGCTGGAGGCGATGGCACTCCATGCTGTTGTGTACGATGTCGCCAAGGCAGTAGAGTTCTTCTCCGCGGCGGAGTTCGTTTTCGGCTTTGCCGATGGCGGAGAGTACGCCGAAGCAGAATCCGGAGTCTTTGTCTATCTCGATTGTCATGTCAGCGGATTTGTCTGGCCGATGGCTTCGAGGAAACGGTCGTAGAGCCATTCGTCCTGTTGGGCTATTGTGAGGTTGCTGTTGTCGAGGATGATGGCGTCGTCGGCAGGCCTTAGCGGAGCTATCTCGCGGTGCGAGTCGATGTAGTCACGCTGACGGACGTTCTCGAGAACCTCTTCGTAGGTTGTCCGGGTACCTTTGGCGGTGAGTTCGTCGAAACGTCTTTGGGCACGGACGGTGTCGGAGGCGGTGACGAATATTTTGAGTTCGGCGTCAGGATAGACGACGGTGCCGATGTCGCGGCCGTCCATGACGATGCCTTTTTGAAGACCCATTTCCCTTTGCAGGTTGACCATGGCGGTGCGGACAAAGCCGAGGGCCGCGATGGGGCTGACTTTGGAGGAGACTTCCATTCCGCGGATTTCGTGCTCGACATCGGCTCCGTTGAGGAGTGTGGTCTGGTGTCCGTCAGGTTCCGGGCGGAAAGTGATTCTGATGCCGGGAATCTCGGCTTCGAGTGTGGCGGTGTCGATGGAGTCGCCGTCAAACAGACCGTTCTGTATGGCAAAGAGGGTGACGGCGCGGTACATCGCACCGGTGTCGATGTATGTGTAGCCGGAGCGTGAGGCCAGTTTGCGGGCCATTGTGCTTTTGCCACAGGAGGAGTGTCCGTCGATAGCTACGATGATTTTTTTCATATTGATGTCTGTTGTCAGATGTTTACTGCGAAATTGAAGAGGAATGATGAGGTGGAGATTTGATACTTGCCGAAGGAGAGTCCGAAGGAGAGTCTGTTGAGGTGAAGTCCGGCGCCTATGGAGAAGCCTGCGAGGCCTTTGCCGGAGGGGGCGGCCAATTCGGCGCGGTTGCGCAGGTTGAGGCCGAGGGCTACATAGAGCTGGCTGGTGATGTCGGCATCGACTCCGATGGATATGTGGCGGGCGAGCATTTCGCCGAAACTGATTTCACCGTCAGGGCTGTAGAAGTCGGACTGGCGCCACTGGTTGAGGTGGTCGAGGGTGAGGGTGACCTGTACGGGGGCGTGTTCCATACGGAGGCTTATGCCGGCGGTGATGTTGAACGGAAGGGTTTCGTGGATGTCCTGGAAGGCTTTTATCTGCCCGCCGATGTTGGTGAATGAGATTCCGGCTGTGAGCATTCCCGATGCGGAGTGATAGAGAAGACCGAGGTCGGCGGCCATGGAGAATGATGAGTAGTAGCCGTACTTTGAGTAGATCATCTTGATTGTGGCACCACCGCACCATCTGTCGCTGAGAACGTAACTGTAGGAGCCTCCAAGTGAGATGTCGCGGGATGAGAAGGTTCCGTTGATGTTGCCGTAGATGTCGGTCTCGTCGCTGACACCGTAGCCGACGTAGCGTGCGGAGACTGCAAAGGAGCCCCGCTGGCCGACGGTATTGCTGTACTGCGCACCGGCGGCGGTGGTGCCCGCCATCCAGGTCAAGACGTTGAGGCCAAGGGTGCTGTGGTCAATGGCACAGAGCGAGGCGGGGTTGGAGTAGGTGAGCGACGGGTCGTTCTCGAGCAGTGAGACACTGCGTCCCCCGAGGGCGGCTTCGTGCGAGGACTGCGGAAGTTCCAGGAATCCGAAGGCGGATGTCTGGTTCTGGGATGCGGCCTTCAGGCTTAGGACCAGGAGGGACAGGATGGCGACTGATTTTATTTTCACTTGCAGTGTGTGGGTTGCTTACTTGTTCTGCGAAGTTACATTTTTATTCTTTCAGAGATGCCGGTGCGAGCTTTTTTTAGAGACAATGAGGGGCGACTGAGCAATTTGTTGGAAAATAATAGGAGTTTTTGTCTTGTTCAATAAAAAAATCATTAACTTTGCCAACACTGAAAAGAGTAAAATAACGAGAAATAGATTATGGAAATCAAGAAAAGTGAACAGGCGGATCTTGAACGGGGCAAAAGTACTGCTCTGCTGATTGGGTTTGTCATGGTTCTGGCCCTTCTTTTCGTGGCGCTTGAGTGGACTCAGCGCGACAAGAAGATTGATATCAGCGGTATTGTGGCTGCCGAGGTTACACTTGAGGAGGAGATAGTTCCTATTACACTTCCGGAGAAACCGCAGGTTCAGCCCCCACAGCAGTCCGTCCAGGTTTCTGATGTGATTGAGATTGTCGATGATGAAGCTGATATTGAGGAATCTACAATTGCATCGTTGGATGACCAGTCCGAGTATTTCGAGATAAAGGATGTTGAGCAGATCGTGATTCAGGAGGAACCTCAGGAGGAGGCTCCGTTCATGGTGGTCGAGAAGATGCCGGAATTCCCCGGCGGTACCGCTGCCCTGATGAACTACTTGCAGAAGAATATCAAGTATCCTACAGTATGTCGCGAGAATAATATTCAGGGACGTGTGCTGATTCAGTTCATCGTGAACAGGGACGGTTCAATCGTGGAGCCTGAGGTTGTGAAGAGCGTGAATCCGTATCTTGACAAGGAGGCTCTCCGCGTGATTTCCGGTATGCCTAAGTGGTCGCCTGGCGAGCAGCGCGGCAAACCGGTCCGCGTGAAGTTTACAGTTCCCGTGAACTTCAAGCTGAACTGATTTTACGGATAGTAAGCGAGGGGCTTGTAAAGGCCCCTTTTTTTATAATTGGATGTTTTTATGGAGAAACCTTCTGCTCTGTTGACGCGATTTCAGGAGCATCTGGATGGATTGGATTATCCCCGGAAGCCTGAAGGCCTTTACGATCCGGTGCGCTATGCACTCTCGTTGGGCGGAAAGAGGATGCGGCCACTGCTTCTGTTGATGGCCTGCAATGTTTACCGCGAGGATGTGGAGGTTGCGATGGATCTTGCCTGCGGGCTGGAACTGTTCCACAACTATACGCTGCTGCACGATGATGTGATGGACAGGGCGGATATACGCAGGGGTATGCCTACGGTACACAGGAAGTGGGACGGCAATACGGCAATCCTGTCGGGAGATGTGATGGCGTTTCTGGCTTACAGGTTTGTCAGGAGAGTTCCCGATGATTGTCTGGGAGATGTACTTGCTGTGGTGGATAAGGCTTTCGTGGAAGTGATGGAGGGTCAGCAGCATGACATGGATTTTGAGAAGCGCAACGACGTTACTGAGGAGGAGTATATGGAGATGATACGTCTGAAGACATCGGTGCTGCCGGCGGCGGCTCTTCAGCTTGGGGCGATTGTGGGCGGTGCCCACGAGAGCGATGCCATGGCTCTGTACAGTTTCGGCTTGAAGATGGGACTGGCGTTTCAACTGCAGGATGACTTGCTGGATGTTTACGGCGACCCGAAGGTTTTCGGAAAGAGAATCGGAGGGGACATTCTGTGCAACAAGAAGACTTACCTTTATATTAAGGCGCGCCTTCTGGCAGATGATGAATGTAATGCTGAACTTGACAGGTGGGCTTCATACGGAGACGATAAGGCTGCTGAGAAGATTTCCGGGGTGACGGCTGTGTATGACCGGCTTGGGGTGCGCGGTCACTGCGAGCATCGGATTGAGGCACTGTTTGCGGAGGCTATGGAGTGTCTGGAGGGTATGGAGGTTCCTGCCGGGAGACTGGCTCCCCTGAAGGAGTATGTTGCGGGTATGATGAACAGAAAACTTTGAGAGATGCCGTACAGGAGGTTGCCGAATACGGATGCGGCCCGGATAAGGGCCGTGGAGACTGCGCTGGGACGAATGCGTGGGTATGGCAGCTTTGAGCCTGTGATTTCGCCTGATGTGCTGGTGAAGGCGGAGCGCATTCTGTATGATTTCAAGGCGGCGAACTCGAAGTATCAGGCTAATCTGGAGCGTCAGTTGGAGTTTTCACGGTCTGACAACTATAGGAACAGGTTCAAGACGGCGAAGATGTATGTGACGCATTTCATTCTTGTGTTCAATATGTGTGTGAAGCGGAAGGAGTTCAAGGTCTCGGACCGTACGTATTATTCGATGCCGCTTGACATGACTGACCTGCCTGACCTTTCGACGGAGGTGGCTGTGCTGCGCTGGTGTCAGAATGTGATTAACGGTGAGAGAGCACGTACGTCAACCGGCGGTGTTCCGATATACAATCCTTCGGTGGCAAAGTTGGCGGTTCACTATGATTTGTTCAATGAGCAGTATCAGCAGAACAATACGCTCAGGATGCTGACGGATGAGAGTCAGGCTGTCGTGGCAGAGATGCGTCCGGCAATGGATGCTGTGATTCTGGAGATGTGGAACGCGATTGAGCGTTATTTCTGGGCAAAAGGGGTTGCCGACAGGGTGTCTGCCTGTCGGGAATATGGTATAGTCTATTACTACAGGAAGGGTGAGAAGGCTGATTGACACCCACTCGCATATTTTTCTTGAAGAGTTCGTTCCGGACTTGCCTGATGTTCTGACGAGGGCCGGCGATGTTGGTGTGGATACGTTTGTGATGCCAAATATTAATATGGCGTCTCTGCCTGACTTGTTGCGGGTGAGGGAGGCTTATGAGGGGTGCTGTCATGCGACGGTAGGTCTTCATCCCACCGACCTGACAGATGGGTATGAGGCTGAACTGGATGAGATGGAGAGGCTTCTTGAGGAGGATCAGGCGACGGAGGGACCGCATCTGTTCAAGGCAATAGGCGAAACGGGGCTTGACCTGTATTGGGAACGGGACGGATTGGAGCGTCAGGTGATTTCTTTGGTGAGACAGGTGGAGTGGGCATTGAGGTTTGACCTACCGGTCATCATTCATTCCAGGGCTGCTTCGGTTGAACTGGTTGAGGTATTGGAGGGTTTCAGGGGCAGTGCGCTGAAAGGGGTTTTCCACTGTTTCTCGGGCGATGCCGAGGAGGCACGGCGGCTGCTGGAGTTTGAGGGTTTCATGTTCGGAATAGGCGGGGTGGTAACTTACAGAAACAGCAGGCTGCCGGAGTCGCTGCCGCTGATTCCGCGTGACAGGGTGGTGACGGAAACAGACTGCCCGTATCTTCCGCCGGTGCCGTACAGGGGGCGGCGCAATGAGCCTGCGTTCATGGTGAAGACCGCAGAGGCGATTGCCGGACTGTGGGGCTGCACGGCCGACGAGGTGGCGGAGAGGACAGTTGACAATGCCTGCCTTCTGTTCGGAATACAATAAGTGGGTGCTTTTTTCGTTTATCCTGTAACGTATTTTTCGTAGTAGGGATGAATAGGATTACTGATTTCAAGAATATAAGGACTGCACTGATTCTGGTGGCGGTGGCAATAGCTATTTTCTCGCTTCTGGTGTCGCATTCGCTGGTGAAGGATCTGGAGAAGGAGGAGCATGTCAAGATGGAGATTTTTGCCGATGCCTATCGTGCGATTAACGAGGCTAATGAGGATACTGATCTGAGTCTGGTGATGTCGGTGCTGTCGGGCAACAATACTATCCCGGTGATTGTGCTTGACCAGGATGGAGGCATAAGGGATTATCTTAATATTGAGATCCGCAAGGCGGATACAGCGACTTTTCTCATGAAGAGGGTTGCCCAGATGCGTGACAAGGGTAACTCGATACGCATTTATCATGACAGGGCTTCGAGTGATGCCTATACTGAGGTGTGCTTTGACGACTCACTGATGATCAGCCGCCTGACGGTCTATCCGTACATTCAGCTGGGCGTGGTGTCGCTGTTCGTACTTATTGCGATTTTCGCTTTGCTGAGTTTCAAGAAGACGGAGCAGAACAGGGTGTGGGTGGGATTGTCAAAGGAGACGGCCCATCAACTGGGTACGCCGATTTCATCGCTCATGGCTTGGACTGAACTGCTGAAGGATAAGTATGACGATGAACTGATAGATGAGATGGGTAAGGATGTGAAGCGTCTGGAGATTATCGCTGAGCGCTTCTCGAAGGTGGGGTCTATGCCTGATCCGGTGCCGGAGGATGTGGCCAGGGTGCTGGAAGGGGCGTTGGGCTATATCGAGCACCGCTCACCCGCTACGGTGAAGTTTGTCAGAAAGTTCCCGGATAAGCCTGTGGAGGCGAGAATGAATGCTCCGCTTTTCGAGTGGGTGGTTGAGAATCTTTGCAAGAATGCCGTGGATGCCATGGATGGCAAGGGTACGCTCACCGTTGAACTGCTTGAGGATGAAAAGTATGCATACATTGAGGTCGCGGATACGGGAAAAGGTATTCACAAGAACTCGTTCAAGACGGTATTCCAACCGGGATATACAACAAAAAAGAGGGGCTGGGGACTGGGTCTGTCACTGGCTAAGAGGATTGTCGAGGAGTATCATAAAGGAAGGATTTTTGTAAAGAAATCGGAGTTGGGAAAGGGTACCGTGTTCAGGGTGGAACTGATAAAATAATGAAAAAGACGGGCAAAAGCTCATTCCTATAAATAATATTTGTATCTTTGTGGCCCGAAAATTTTGTTCAATGGGAAAGTTGGGCGCATACAAGATTGACCTTAAGGGTCAGAAAGAGGCTTCGGCATCGTATGGCTGGGTCGTTGACAGTGACTATTTCACCGCACTGGATGTGGAGGATATCCGCAGGGGTCGTGTCAATGTATCGCTCGACGTGACAAAGGTTTCAAATCAGTTCGTTCTGTCTTTCGTGCTCAAGGGTGATGTTATCTTGCAGTGTGACCGCTGCCTGGACGACATGGTTCAGGAGATTGATACTACAGGAGAGTTGAAGGTGCGCCTTGGAGAGGATTTCGCCGATGACGGTGATGTAGTAGTGGTGCCGGAACAGGATGGTACAATTAATGTTTCGTGGTATATATATGAGTTCATTTCTCTGGCTGTGCCGTTGAAGCATGTGCACGCTCCGGGTAAGTGCAACAAGGCGATGTCGGAGGAACTGGACAAGTATTCGGCATCAGAAGAGGATGAGGGAAATTCACCGTCTGATCCGCGCTGGAGTGAACTGGAGAACCTGAATCTGGATGATTGAATTTGAATGAATGACGATAATCAATAAAAAGTAAGAAAATGGCACATCCTAAAAGAAGACAGTCGAATACTAGGACTGCAAAGAGAAGGACTCACGACAAGGCTGTTGCTCCGACGTTGGCTATCTGCCCGAACTGCGGTGCATGGCATGTATATCATACCGTTTGTGGTGAGTGTGGTTACTACAGAGGCAAGCTTGCGGTCGTAAAAGAGGCAGCTGCTGAGTGATTTTAACTGAAAGGAAAAGAAACGCACCGCTTGCGATGCGTTTTTTTTGTATTTGGGACAAGTGATGCACAAGGCTGGCTTTGTAAATATTGTGGGCAACCCCAACGTGGGGAAATCTACTCTGATGAACATTCTGGTCGGAGAGAAAATCTCTATTGCGACGTTCAAGGCGCAGACGACCCGTCACCGTATCATGGGGATAGTCAACACTGAGGAATCGCAGATTGTCTTTTCTGATACGCCCGGTGTGCTGAAGCCTAACTATAAGCTTCAGGAGTCGATGCTGGCTTTCTCGGAGTCGGCGCTGGTGGACGCGGACGTTTTGCTCTACATGACGGATGTGGTGGAGAAAATTGACAAGAACAGCGATTTTGTCGAGAAGGTGGCCCGTCTGGATGTGCCGGTTCTGGTGCTTATCAATAAGATTGACCTGACTGACCAGCAGGCCCTGGAAAAGATGGTGGATGAGTGGCACACCATATTTCCGAAGGCTGAGATTATCCCTATCTGTGCAAAGACGGGTTTTGGAATTGATTTTGTAAAGAAAAGAGTTAATGAACTGATTCCACCTTCACCTCCCTATTTCGACAAGGATCAGCTGACTGACAGGCCCGCCCGCTTTTTCGTGTCCGAGATTATACGGGAGAAGATTCTGCTGAACTATGACAAGGAGATTCCATACTCTGTGGAGGTAGTGGTGGAACAGTTCAAGGAGAACCGTAGCAGAATTCTTATAAGCACGGTTGTCTATGTCGAACGCGAGTCGCAGAAGGGGATTCTGATTGGGCATGAAGGCTCGGCGATGAAGAAGGTAGCGACATCGGCACGCAAGGATCTTGAGAAGTTCTTCGGAAAGAAGATTTTCCTTGAGGTGTTCATCAAGGTTGACAAGAACTGGCGCTGCTCGGACAGGGAACTGGCAAACTTTGGTTACAATCCGAAATAATTCTGACTATGGGCAATCTGGTAGCTATCGTGGGACGCCCGAATGTGGGCAAGTCGACTCTGTTCAACAGACTGACGCAGAGCAGGCAGGCTATTGTGGATGACGAGGCCGGCACTACGCGCGACCGCCAGTATGGTAAGTGCGAGTGGGGCGGTCGTGTATTCTCGGTGGTGGATACTGGCGGCTGGGTGGTCAATTCTGATGATGTGTTCGAGGAGGAGATACGGAAGCAGGTTGAGGTGGCTATTGATGAGGCTGACCTGATTCTGTTCATGGTGGATATCAAGACTGGGGTGACTGACCTTGATGATGCGGTTGCCCGCATTCTGCGCAAGTCTGAAACTCCGGTGATACTGGTGGCCAACAAAATGGATTCTTTCGAGTTACAGTATCAGGCGGCTGAGTTCTACCGACTTGGGTTGGGCGATCCGGTTTGTCTGTCCGCGGCAAATGGCAGCGGCTCGGGCGAACTGCTCGACATTGTGCTCGAGAAGTTGGTTGAGAAGCCTGAGGAGGTGTCGGATGAGGAAATTCCCCGGTTCGCGGTTGTGGGACGCCCGAATGTGGGAAAGAGTTCGATTGTAAATGCTTTTATCGGTGAAGACCGGCATATTGTGACTGAGATTGCCGGTACAACCCGCGATTCTATATATACGCGGTATGACAAGTTCGGGTTCGATTTCTATCTGGTCGATACTGCGGGGATACGCAGGAAAAGTAAGGTAGAGGAGGATCTTGAGTTCTATTCGGTGATGCGTTCGATTAGGGCAATCGAGAACTCGGATGTCTGTATTCTGATGCTTGACGCGACACGCGGTTTAGAGAGTCAGGATATGAACATTGTTTCGCTCATAGTGAAGAACCAGAAGGGACTGGTAGTCGTTGTGAACAAGTGGGATCTTATAGAGGATCGCTCGGCTACGGTGATGAAGAATTATGAGGAGGCTATCAGGGCACGTCTGGCACCGTTCGTGGATTTTCCGATTGTCTTCACATCTGCTGTGAACAAGCAGCGTATTATGAAGGTTCTTGAGGTGGCAAAGGAGGTTTGCCTGCACCGGCAGTACAGAGTATCGACCGGTAAGTTGAATGCTGAGATGTTGCCGTTGATTGAGGCGTATCCGCCCCCTTCGATGAAGGGCAAGTATATCAAGATCAAGTATTGCATGCAGTTGCAGGGCCCTTCGATTCCGTCGTTTATCTTCTTCGCGAACCTGCCTCAGTATGTGAAGGAGCCTTACAAGCGTTTTCTGGAGAATAAGATACGCGAGAGGTGGAACTTCAGCGGTACGCCGATTAATATTTTCATCAGACAGAAGTAATGAACAGAAAAAGCCGCCGCAGGGCGGCTTTGTTTTTCTAAAAGACGATGGCCTTGTGCGCGGTGCCGCCGGCGCGGATCAGGTATATGCCTGGCTGGAGGCTGACGGTGGACGAGCCTTGGATCGTGGATTGCAGTCTGCTGGAGATGGACCAGACGGTGACCGTAATTTCGGAGGGAGCGGTGACTGTGAGGTAACCCCGGCCGGCTGTGACGCTTAGGCCTGTGTCCTGACTGACGGCTTTAACTGGGGTTGCGGTGCCTATGGCTTCAAAACGGACGGTGCCGTCGGAGTAGGTGATGTTGTGTATTGTAAAGTCGGTCTGGATGGCTCCGTTGATGGAGGCGGCGGGAAGACTGTTGTATGTGATGCTATCTTTGTTACCGTAGGGGTAGAGGTCGTCGGCCTGTGTCTGGGTACTGTAGATGTAGTCGGCTGGTATTATTGAGTAACCTTTGTTAGAGGCGCTGACATTGACTGTGTTGCCGGACCAGGCTCTGGTGGTGTATGATACGGCTGTAGCCATGAGACCGAGGCTGGGCTGGAAACGGAACCAGCCGGTTTTGCCATGGTTTTCGAGTATGATGAACTTGTGAGGGTCTTCTGTGTTCAGACGATAGGCTGCTTTGCCATCGTCAAGGGCGGAAAGGCTGTACCGGCCAGGGGATTGAATAATTTCGAGATCCATCCATCCGAGAGAGAAGCGCTCGAAGGCTGTCATGCCGGTAGGTGCAAAATCGTTGTTGTCGTAGAGGCCGTAGTCCATCAGGCTCCAGGACTTGAGGGCAAAGACTTTCTCAGAGCGGGTGTCATAGAAGTCGGGAAGCCCGAGTGCATGGCAGTATTCGTGACAGAACAGCCCGATTCCGTCGATGATGGTGTCGGTGTTGTAGAACAGTTCGCAGGAGCAGATGCCACTGGCCACTTTGGTTTGTCCGAGGTTCAGGGAGAGAGGCCTGTAGTGGGGCCAGATAGTGTTGGGGTCGGAATGGGAGTAGTTCTCACCGCGTCCGGCGTAAAGCAGATAGACGGCATCGATGACTTTGTCGTCATCGGTGCAGAAGTCGGAGGTCTTGAGCAGTCCCCTCCGATATGCCTTCTGGCAGATTTCGGTCATGAGTTGCTCGGCATGGACGTCATCATTGCCTTGATTCTTGCCGTAGTAGATGTAGCTGCTGTCGGCAGTGATGGGTCCTATGATCTTGAATGTGGGAGAGAACTGGCCGAAAGACTGGCTTTCGAAGTAGTCGCGGACGCTGCCTATGGCGCCGATGCCGGTGTTCCCGTTGTACGTCAGCCTGGAGGTGTAGCCGCGGAGGTTCATCTGGTCGTCAATCCTTTTGCGTATCAGGGAATCGCTGAGAGTGAACGGCTTGTCGGGGAAATTCACCAACAGTACAGGTATGTTGACTTGACCGGTGGTTTTTGCAGTGGAGATGGAGTACTCTCCGGGTCGGGCTACTTGGTCGTAGAGGTCCGAGTCGATGAGGTTGCCTGCCTTAAAGGCTTCATGCAACTCCTGCTGACTGACGTGGCTGAGGGCTGTCTTTTCGGCAGCAGTACGCTGAGAAGGGTCGTGGGCAAGCATGTCTCCGGGAATTGGCAGGCCGTCGCTGATGCTGGTGACGTAGCGGCACGCCCCGTCATCGCAGAGGGTGACCATGATGCCGTCTGAGGTGATATGGAAACGGTTGTGTTCATTGCCTGAGAGACTGATGCTGACTGTGCTGCCATCTGGTTGACTGTGCGTAAAGAAACTTAGACGTGCGGGTGCACCTGTAAGTGCTGATACAATCAATGTCAGGCAGAGGAGTGAAAGCAGTTTCTGTCTCATTTCATCACAGTTGGAAACTTTTCTTCCTGAGCTCGAAACTCTGGCTGAGGTATTTGGCTCTGACTGTCGGATTTGCAGCCAGTTCCTCGGGAGTGCCGTGGAAAAGGATGCGCCCTTCGTACAGAAGGTAGGCACGGTCGGTTATGCTGAGAGTTTCGTGTACATTGTGGTCGGTGATGAGGATGCCTATGTTGCGGAACTTGAGTTTCCACACTATCTGCTGGATGTCTTCGACGGCGATGGGATCGACACCGGCAAATGGCTCGTCAAGCATGATGAACTTTGGCTCGATGGCAAGGCAGCGGGCAATTTCGGTGCGGCGGCGTTCGCCTCCGGAAAGACGGTCGCCCAGGTTCTTGCGGACTTTTTGAAGGCTGAATTCCTCAATGAGACTCTCAAGCTTTTGACGCTGGTAGTCTATTGGCTTGTCAGTGAGCTCAAGAACGGAGGCGATGTTGTCTTCGACGCTCATCTTGCGAAAGACGCTGGCTTCCTGTGCCAGGTATCCGATACCCTTGCGGGCTCTCTGATATACGGGATAGGCAGTTATGTCTTCATCTCCCAGAAAAATGCGTCCTTCGTTGGGGGTTATGAGTCCGGTAGCCATATAGAAAGTTGTGGTCTTTCCGGCTCCGTTGGGGCCCAGCAGACCGACGATCTCGCCTTGGCGCACATTGATAGAGACGTGGTTGACCACGGTTCTCTTGCCATATCTCTTCACCAGATTCTCTGTATGCAGTACAGTGTTGTCCTGACCTGCAGTGTCTGCACTTTCCATGACCCGTTTGTGAGTTATATGCCTGCAAAGATAGCGGTTTTATTCGTTTGTCTATACAATAGATAATAGTTGCTAATAATTATTATAAATTTTGCGGTTTATGAATATTGGTTTAAATTCGCATTCTATTAGATGCTCCGGAAGCATCCGAGTGCGTTGCCGCAATGATTTTTAACTGATATAAAAACGAAATGAACATTTCTTTTGAGAATGTAAGCAAGGTACAGGGCCTGCTTACCGTGAGTCTTGAGAAGTCTGACTATCAGGAGAATCTCGAGAAGTCTATGAGGGAGTACAAGAAGAAGATCAATATGCCGGGTTTCCGTCCGGGCATGGTGCCTATGAGTCTGATTCAGAGGATGTACGGCAAGAGTATCAAGGCTGAGGAGATTAACAGGATACTGCAGGAAAAAGTGTCATCATACATAAGGGACAATTCCATTGACATGCTGGGTGAGCCGTTGCCTAACAATGAGAAGGAGGCCGGCCAGAGCATGGATGACGATGATTTCAAGTTCTATTTCGACATTGCACTGGCCCCGCAGTTCGATACTTCGGTGAGCAGGAGCGATTCTGTCCCGTACTATGAGATTGAGGTCTCGGACGAGATGGTTGAAAGCCAGGTGAAGAGTTATGCACAGCGTAACGGCAGTTACGAGAAGGTTGACTCTTTTGAGGAGAATGATATGCTTAAAGGACGTCTGGTTGAACTGGATGCCGATGGCAAGGCTCTCGAAAACGGCAAAGTGATAGAAGAGGCTACGCTGATTCCGGGATATCTGCCGAACGAGGATGTAAAAAAACTGTTCAAGGGCGCAAAGGTCGGAACTGAGGTGCGTTTTGCTCCGGCTAAGGCATACAACGGCAATGCCGTGCAGATTTCGTCGCTTCTGAATTGCAGCAAGGAGGAGGCTGGAGAGGTCAATTCTGACTTCGCTTTCACAGTGAGTGATATTTCGCGTTTCGTGCCGGGTAAACTGAATCAGGAACTGTTCGACCAGGTATTCGGTAAGGATGCCGTCAAGAGCGAGGATGAGTTCAGGGCAAAGGTGCGTGAGTCGATGGCCGCGAGCTTCGTTCCCGACAGCGACTACAGGTTCCTGATTGATGTGCGCGAGTATATGACTAAACGTATCGGCAGACCTGAGTATGCTGAGGATCTGCTTAAGCGCATAATGGAGGCCAACAGGGGCGGGAAGGCTTCTGATGAATCGGAGGAGAGTTTCCAGAAGAGTCTTGATGAGCTGACATGGCACCTCGTGAAGGAGAGAATGGTCAAGGCCAACAGCATTAAGGTCGAGGAGAGTGATGTGCTGGCTCAAGCCCGCGAGGCCACGAGGGCACAGTTCGCTCAGTATGGCATGATGAACATTCCCGATGAGTTGCTTGACAATTATGCCAAGGATATGATGAAAAAGCGCGAGACAGTTGACAATCTGGTGGACCGCGCTGTGGAGTCGAAGCTGGTTGCTGCACTGAAGGGCCAGTTCAATCTTAAGAAAAAGAAGGTCAGCATGGCTGAGTTCAACAAACTGTTCGAGGCTGCCCCTGCTGCCGAGACTCCTTCAAAGAAGGCTCCTGCCAAAGCCAAGGCCGGAAAGGCTGCCAAAGAGAAGGCTGATGAGACGGCGGCTGAAGATAAGGCTGAGAAGAAGCCGGCAAGGAAGAGCACCAAAAAGGATTCTTCAAAGGAGTGAATGAAGACGGAAGGATGATTTGATACTGGACAGATAGAAGTTATGGATGATTTCAGAAAGTTTGCCACACGACATCTGGGCATGAGCGGACAGACTCTCGACGATGTGATGAGGGCTGAGTCTCAATACCTGAACCCTTATATCCTGGAGGAGCGTCAGCTTAACGTTACCCAGATGGATGTGTTCTCAAGGCTGATGATGGACCGTATCATTTTTCTCGGTACTGAAATCAGCGACTATACAGCCAATACCATTCAGGCACAGCTTCTGTATCTGGATTCGGTGGATCCGACGAAGGATATTTCGCTCTATCTTAACTCTCCCGGTGGCTCTGTGAATGCGGGTCTTGGCATTTATGATACCATGCAGTTCATAAACAGTCCGGTGGCGACTATCTGTACCGGCATGGCTGCCAGTATGGCGGCTGTGCTTCTGGTTGCAGGCAGCGAGGGCAAGCGTTCAGCCCTGCCGCATAGCCGTGTGATGATTCATCAGCCTATGGGAGGTGTACAGGGACAGGCCAGCGATATCGAGATTACGGCGCGTGAGATCCAGAAGTTGAAGAAGGAGCTGTACACCATAATAGCAGACCACTCGCATACTCCTTTCGACAAGGTCTGGGCTGACAGTGACCGTGACTATTGGATGACGGCACAGGAGGCTAAAGAGTATGGCATGATTGATCAGGTTTTGGACAAACGCAAGTGAAGTCGTCAGAATGCCGGCAAAGGATAAGATAAAACAGTGCAGTTTCTGCGGCCGCCAGGATGGTGAGGTTGAGTTGCTGATAGGAGGAGACGGAGCGTTCATCTGCAACGAGTGTGTTGAGCAGATGCACAGCATGATGGCCGATGCTTTCCAGAGGTATGCGAAGAAGAAGGCTCCATTCAGGATCGAGATTCCGAAGCCGAAGGAGATTAAGGATTATCTGGACCAGTATGTGATTGGTCAGGATGATGCCAAGAGAAGTCTTTCGGTTGCAGTGTACAATCACTACAAGAGGGTGATGTCGGACGACAGGAATGATGATGTTGATATAGAGAAGAGCAACATAATCCTAGTCGGTGCTACCGGTACAGGAAAGACCCTTCTGGCTCGTACGATAGCCAAGTTCCTGAAGGTTCCGTTCACGATAGTCGATGCCACGGTGCTGACCGAGGCAGGCTATGTGGGAGAGGATGTCGAGAGCATACTGTCGCGACTGCTTCAGGTGGCGGACTATGATGTTGATGCTGCACAGCGCGGCATCGTATTTATTGACGAGATTGATAAGATTGCCCGCAAGAGTGACAATCCTTCCATCACGCGCGATGTGAGCGGCGAGGGGGTACAGCAGGGTCTGCTCAAACTTCTTGAGGGCTCAATTGTGAATGTGCCGCCTCAGGGCGGGCGCAAGCATCCCGAACAAAAGTTCATTCAGGTGGACACTAAGGATATTCTGTTCATCTGCGGCGGTGCCTTTGACGGGATTGAGCGCAAAATTGCGCAGCGCCTGAATACTCAGGTGGTGGGCTTCGATTCGATAGGAAAGAGGAAGCATTTTGATACGAGCGACCTGATGAGATATGTTTCACCTCAGGATCTGAAATCGTTCGGCATGATTCCGGAGATTGTAGGCCGTCTGCCGGTGGTGACTTATCTGAAACCACTTGACAGGGAGGCATTGAGAAATATTCTGACGGGACCGAGAAACTCGCTTGTAAGGCAGTATAAGAAGCTGTTCAGCATGGATGGTATCGAGCTTGTATTCAGCGATGAGGTTCTGGACTATGTGGTGGACAAGGCCATCGAGTTCAAGTTGGGTGCCCGAGGACTCAGGTCTATTGTCGAGACTATCATGATGGACGCTATGTTCGAACTTCCCTCGACGGGCGGAAACCGTTATGAGGTTACTCTGGATTACGCCCGACGGCAGTTGGACAAGGCTGACGGGATAAGACTTGAGGCTATTTGATTCTGAGAATGTTATGGCAGATAAGGATATTTTACTCGAAACGCTGAAGACGTACTTCGGATTTGACACTTTCAAGGGAGACCAGGAGGCTATCATCCGCAACCTGCTTGCCGGCAAGGACACTTTTGTGCTCATGCCGACGGGTGGCGGCAAGTCACTATGCTACCAGTTGCCGGCCTTGCTGATGAAGGGTACGGCTATAGTAATCTCGCCGCTTATCGCCCTGATGAAGAATCAGGTTGATTCGATAAGGAACCTGAGCGAAGAGGATGGTGTGGCGCATTTCATCAATTCGTCGCTGACAAAGTCTGCGATTGATCAGGTGAAGAATGACATTGTTTCGGGAAAGACGAAGCTTCTGTATGTGGCTCCCGAGTCGCTGACCAAGGATGAGAACGTAGAGTTCCTGAAAGGGATTGACATTTCGTTCTACGCGATTGATGAGGCGCACTGCATCTCAGAGTGGGGTCATGATTTCAGACCCGAATACCGCAGAATCAGGCCTATCATGAATGAGATAGGGGAGGCTCCGGTGATTGCCCTGACCGCAACGGCAACAAGCAAGGTTCGTGACGATATAAAGAAGAACCTTGGAATATTGGATGCGACGGACTTCAAGTCGTCGTTCAACAGACCGAATCTATACTATGAGGTAAGGCCCAAGACAAAGAATGTCGAGAAGGATATTATCCGGTTCATTAAGGCTAACCCTGGGAAGTCGGGCATTATTTATTGTCTTTCGCGCAAGAAGGTAGAGGAACTGGCTGAGGTACTTCAGGCCAACGACATTCCTGCGATGGCCTATCATGCTGGCATGGAGGCTGCAGCGCGATCGAATACCCAGGATGCCTTCCTGATGGAGAAGATTGACGTGATAGTTGCTACGATAGCATTTGGCATGGGTATAGACAAACCTGACGTGAGGTATGTTATTCACTATGACATTCCAAAGAGTCTTGAGGGTTACTATCAGGAGACAGGCAGGGCAGGACGCGATGGCGGAGAGGGCCAGTGTATTGCTTTCTACAACAGCAAGGATGTGCAGAAACTGGAAAAGTTCCTGGATGGCAAGCCCATAGCTGAACAGGATATCGGCAAGCAGCTGCTGCAGGAGACGACTGCTTATTGTGAGTCGTCAGTGTGCCGCAGGAAACAGTTGCTGCATTACTTCGGCGAGGCTTACGAGCCTGACAACTGCGGTAACTGCGACAACTGCCTTAATCCGAAGAAACAGGTGGAGGCGCAGACGCAACTGATAACCGTACTTGAGGTGATCCAGGCTGTGAAGGAGAATTTCAAGTATGATTACATCATGAATCTTCTGCTTGGCAAGGAGACTAATGATGTCCTGGAGCACAAACACGACGAACTGGAGGTGTTCGGTTCGGGCAGCGACGAGGAGGAGAAGACTTGGAGCGCTGTAATACGTCAGGCTATGATTGCAGGTTACATCGTAAAAGATGTGGAGAATTATGGTCTGCTCAAGATTACCGATGAGGGCCGCAAGTTCATGAAGAATCCCAAGTCGTTCCTGATAGTTGAGGATAATGAGTTCGATGAGGAGGAGCAGGAAGGCCCGATGCGCGGCGGTGGTACGTTTGCGGTTGATCCTGAACTGTATTCGATGCTGAAGGATCTGAGGAAGAAAATCTCGAAACAGATGCAGCTTCCGCCTTACGTCATTTTCCAGGATCCGTCGCTGGAGGCAATGGCTACGACTTACCCTATCACTATTGACGAACTGGCGAACATTACGGGCGTCGGTACGGGCAAGGCAAAACGTTACGGGCAGGAGTTCATAGATCTTATAAAGCGTCATGTAGAAGAGAACGAGATTGAGCGTCCCGAGGACATGAGGGTGCGTACGGTGGCCAACAAGTCCAAACTGAAGGTAGAGATTATCCGCCTCATTGATCTTAAGGTTGCATTGGACGACATTGCCATTTCGAAAGGCATGGAGTTCGATGAACTGCTGACTGAGATAGAGTCGATAGTTTATTCAGGCTTCAAACTGAACATTAACTATTTCATTGAGGACAACATCGATGAGGAGCGTGCCGAGGATATCTACAGTTACTTCAAGGAATCGGAGACAGACTCGCTGGATGAGGCTATTGACGAGTTGGGCGACGACTACTCGGAGGAGGAGATTCGTCTTATCAGGATAAAGTTCATATCAGAGATGGGTAACTGAGGCTATTTACAAAAGGAAAAAAACAAATAATAACTATAGATTATGTCTTTTTTAACTGATCGAGTTGTAATGGAGGGATTGACCTTCGACGATGTGTTGCTGTTGCCGGCTTATTCGGAGGTTCTTCCCAAGGAAGTTTCGCTGGCAACAAGGTTCTCAAGAAACATAACGCTCAACACTCCTTTCGTGACTGCTGCCATGGACACGGTTACCGAGTCCGGAATGGCTATCGCCATAGCCCGAGAGGGTGGTATCGGTGTCATTCACAAGAATATGTCCATAGATGAGCAGGCTCGTCAGGTGGCAATTGTGAAGAGGGCTGAGAACGGCATGATTTACGACCCCATTACAATTCACCGCTCAAATTCGATCAGGGATGCCCTTAACCTTATGAGGGAGTATCACATCGGTGGAATTCCTGTGGTGGAGGAGGACGGCCGTCTGTGCGGTATTGTCACAAACCGCGACCTGCGCTTCCAACGTGACTATGATGTCAGGATTGAGGAGGTTATGACGAAGGATCATCTGGTGACTACATATCAGCAGGTTGACATGGAGGCTGCTTCGCAGATTCTGCAGGAGAACAAGATTGAAAAACTTCCGGTGGTGGACAATGACGGCAAACTGATTGGCCTTATTACATACAAGGATATTACCAAGGCTAAGGATAAACCTATGGCATGCAAGGACAGCAAGGGCCGTCTGCGTGTTGCCGGAGGTGTAGGAGTCACTCACGATACGATGAATCGCATTGAGGCTCTGGTTGAGGCCGGTGTCGATGCCATTGTAATTGACACGGCACACGGGCATTCGCGTGCAGTGGTGGAGAAACTGAAGGAAGCCAGGGCTGCATTCAGCGGGATTGACATAGTAGTCGGCAACATTGCTACCGGAGATGCGGCGAAGATGCTGGTGGATGCCGGGGCCGATGCCGTGAAGGTAGGTATAGGTCCGGGTTCTATTTGTACGACCCGTGTGATTGCCGGTATAGGAATGCCGCAGATTTCTGCCATCTACGAGGTCTCAAAGGCTATAAAGGGTTCGGGTGTTCCTGTAATTGCAGACGGTGGCCTGCGCTATTCGGGTGATGTGGTGAAGGCCCTTGCTGCCGGTGGTGACTGTGTCATGTTCGGGTCGCTTGTGGCCGGTACAGAGGAATCGCCCGGCGAAACCATTATTTTCAACGGACGCAAGTTCAAGTCGTACCGCGGTATGGGCTCGCTGGAGGCTATGGAGAATGGCTCTAAAGACCGTTATTTCCAGGCTGACCAAGGTGATGTCAAGAAACTGGTTCCCGAAGGAATTGCGGCGCGCGTCCCCTATAAAGGCACTCTCTATGAGGTTGTATATCAGCTTGCAGGAGGACTTCGCTCAGGTATGGGCTACTGCGGAGCCAAGGACATCGAGGCTTTGCACAGCGCACGTTTCGTCCGCATCACCAACGCAGGCATGCAGGAGAGTCATCCGCATGATGTGGCAATAACGAGCGAGGCTCCAAACTATAGCCGCTCAGAGTAAGTAAATTATGATTGTGTGTATCATTTATTGGATTACAATATGAAAAGATACGTTTCGACATTTATGGTTCTGGCTGTCTCGCTCTGCGTGGCCGCACAGGAAGATCCTGTTGTGATGACAGTGGCCGGAATGGATGTGACCCGTTCTGAATTCGAGTATTTCCTCAACAAGAACAGGAATGAACGTCAGATTGATGAGAAGACAGTTGCCGAATATGCTGATATGTATGTCAACTTCAAGCTGAAGGTGGCTGAGGCTATGAGCGAAGGTATGGATACGTTGCCGTCGTTCCTTGAGGAGTATAAGTCGTACAGGGGAGCCGAGGCGGAAAAGTATCTGATTGATGAAGACTGGCTCGACAGGGAGGCCCGTCAGATTTTTCAGGCAACGCAGGATGAGGTTGGCGAACAGGGCCTGTATGACGTGGGAATGATTACCATTTATCCGAAGAATGACAAGGAGGAGTCGATTTTAGCGGCCAGGGCGAAGATAGATTCGTTGCGGCTGCTGATTGAGAACGGCGCCGACTTCAGCGAGGTGGCAGCGAAATACTCGCAGGACGCCGCAGCAAGGGACGGCGGACGGCTGGGTTGGACAGCTCCCAGGCAGATGCCTTTTATCATCAGTGATGCGGTGTTCTCGCTCGAGAACGGAGAACTTTCGCAACCATTCTTCTCAGAGTATGGCTGGAATCTCTTCAAAATTTTCGGTGTAAGGTTGTTTGACTATTTTGAGAACTACCGGCATTCAATATTAGAATGGCTTCTTGAGAATGGTTACTATGAAACCAGCAAGTTGCAGAAAGCTGAGAGGTTGGCGAAGAAGGAAGGCTGGGGAGAGATGACCCGTGAGGAGGCCCTGGCATACGAGGACGCTCATCTGGAGGAGATGTATCCTGAGTTCAGGCTTCTGTCACAGGAGTATCACGACGGATTGCTTCTGTTCGATATCAGCAACCGCGAGGTATGGGAGAAGGTTACAAAGGATACTGTGATGCTTGAGAAATGGTTTGCAAAGCACCGCAAGGAGTATGTATATGACAAGGATAAGCCACAGTTCAAGGGAGTTCTGGTATTCAGCAAGGACGAGGAGACTTTCCAGGAACTTAAGGGTCTGCTCGAAGGCCTGAGCGATGATGAGATGGTAGAGAAGGTTACCGAGTTCAATGCTGACTCGGTGAAGGTTCGCATCCTGCCCGGTCCTTTCAGGAAGGGAGCCAGTTCGTTCTGCGACAAGATTGTGTTCAAGGATGGCGAGTGTGTCCCGGTAAAAGACTTCCCGGTAATGAACTATGTCGGCAGAATACTGACCGGACCTGAGAGTTGGACTGATGTCCCGGGAAGTGTCATCAGTGAGTGTCAGGCAAGTGTTGAGAAGGACTGGGTGAAGAAACTTCGCAAGAAGTACAAGTACACCATATACAAGAGTGCGCTTGCCACGGTGGGTAAACATGACTGATGATGATTCTCTGGAGAAAGGTTGAACGGTTTCCTGTTCAGGGCTTCTGCGTGGCTGTTGTTCTGGCTCTTTCGCTCTCGTCGTGCTGGAAACGTACGGCGACTTTTGAACCCGGCAGAACTCCTGTAGTCGGTCTGGAAGGCAGTTACCTCTATCTGGACGAACTGGAGAAGGCCATTCCACACGATCTTTCATCCGAGGACAGTGCGGCTTTCGCTTCGAGATACATTCGTAACTGGCTGTCCGAACTGTTGCTTTTCAAGAATGCCGAGCGTAACATCTCAGATACGTGGGACATTGACAGGCAGGTCGAGAGTTACAGGCAGGCACTGATAGTCCATGACTATGAACAGAAACTGATTGAGCAGAAACTGGACAAGAGTATTTCAGATGCCGATATCGAGGAGTTCTATAATGAGAACAAGAATCTCTTCATCCTGGATGATGCCTTGGTGAAGGGTATGCTGCTCAAACTGCCTCTGAACGCACCCGATCAGACGAAGGTTCGCGGCTGGTATGTGAAGACGGATGACGCATCCAAGGACGAGTTGGACAAGTATGCCATGCTTAATTCCGTCAGGTATGAGGTGTTCTATGACAAGTGGACGCCCATATCGCAGATAGAGTCGATGCTGCCTCCCCATGACGGCCCGCTTGAGAACAGGCTCCAGCAGAAGAGAAATTATGAATTGAAGGACAAGGAATTCGTGTATTTCCTGAATATTACGGACTTGTTGAAGAAGGGTGAGCCTGAACCTTTGGAGAGGGCTTCGGGCGAGATAAGGATGCTCCTGAGAAACAATAGGGAAGTGAGTTTTATCGAGCGGGTGAAAGATGAGTTGTACGAGAGTGCCGTATCGAAGAACAGAGTGGTTTTTTATTGATTGATTTCTGAAAAAATGAGAAGACCTTTGTCAACGGTTGTAATGGTGCTTGCCTCAATTGCGGCGGTAGCACAGAACAACAATGTGATAGATGAGATAATCTGGCTTGTTGGCGATGAGGCCATATTCAAATCGGAAGTAGAGGAACAGCGCCTTCAGGCACAGATTCAAGGGGTACACTGGGATGGTGACCCCTATTGCCTCATACCCGAGGAACTGGCTATTCAGAAGTTGTTCCTCAATCAGGCTGAGATAGACAGTGTGAGCGCCACTCCGTCAGAGGTGTCCGAACGTGTGGAGTATTACATTCAGATGCTTTCTAACCAGTATGGCGGATTGGAAAAACTGGAGGAGACTTCCGGCATGAAGTTGAATGATCTGAGAAGAAAACTTGAGGAATCTCAGCATAACCAGATTGTTACCGCCAAGATGCGCAATAAGATTACCGAGAATGTGACGGTGACACCGGCCGAGGTGAGGCGTGTGGTGAAGGATATGCCACAAGATGAGATTCCTTACGTGCCGCCATTGTACGAGGTTCAGATAATTACTATTGAGCCGAAGGTGCCTCAGGAGGAAATTGACGCTGTGAAGGCTGAGTTGAGGGATTTTTCTGAGCGTGTGCAGTCCGGTTCAACACTGTTCTCCACATTGGCACTTCTCTATTCGGAGGACGAGGTTACAGCACGCCGGGGAGGTGAGGTCGGCTTCGTGGGCAAGGGAGAAGTGGTGCCTGAGTTTGCCACGGTTGCCTTCTCGCTGACAGACCCGTCGAAAGTATCGAAGATTGTCGAGACTGAATACGGTTTCCACATCATGCAATTGATAGAGAAGAGGGGTGACAGGGTGAACGTGCGCCATATTCTTATGAAGCCCAAGGTTCCGGATACGGCAGTTAAGGCGGCCCTGGCCCGGCTGGATTCGATAGCGGACGATATCCGCAACCAGAAGTTCACGTTCGAGGAGGCTGCTCCTGCGTTGTCATTCGATAAGGATACCCGCAACAACAAGGGACTGATGATGTACCATCCGGAAGATGCTTTGACCTCTATTTCCAAGTTTGAATTGCAGCAACTTCCTCAGGAGGTGGCCAGGAAGGTGGTAAACATGCATGTCGGCGAAATCTCGGATTCGTTCACGATGCTCAACAAGCAGGGTAAAACTGTATGTGCGATAGTGAAACTGAAGAGCCATAGTAATGGCCATAAGGCAACTGTGACTGAGGATTTCCAGAAGTTGCAGACGATGGTGCTTGAGAAGAAGTGCGAGGATGTCATCATGAAGTGGATTCGGGAGAAGCAGAAGACCACGTACGTGAAGATTTTTGATGGTTGGAATGAGTGTGATTTCCGCTATCCGGGCTGGGTTCTTAAGGAATGAGAGACGGGAGGGGCATATTGACTTCTTGCCTGGCAGGCCTTCTGTTGTCTGTCATGGCTTTGTGTTTCAATGTCCCGATTTCGGCCGATGAAGATTTCGTATATCTCCTGAATGCCGACGAGATAAGGTTCAGTCAGCGCCTCAACCCTGACGCACAGATTCTGGTGGGTAATGTGGTGTTCAGGCACGACAGCATGTACATGTACTGCGACAGTGCCTTGTTCTTCCAGGGAAAGAATTCTTTCAACGCTTACAAGAATGTGAGGGCCGAGCAGGGTGACTCGGTGTTCGTTTTCGGTGACTCTCTCTATTATGACGGCAATGTGAGGATAGCCAGGATACGCGACAATGTGCGTCTTGAGAACCGTGACATGATTCTGCTGACCGACAGCCTGAATTATGACCGTAACCTGAATCTGGGCTATTTCTTCAAGGGAGGTACGTTGCTGGACATTGACAATACTCTTACCTCGGACTACGGCCAGTATAATACCGACCTGGGTGTGGCGGTTTTCCGCAGGGACGTGTTGCTTGAGAGTGTCGATTATGTAATGCAGACTGATACTCTGACCTATAACGTTGATACTCACACGGCTTTCTTTACATGTCCGTCAGTGATTACCAGCGACGAGAGTGTAATAGAGACGAGCAACGGCTGGATAAACACTGAAACCAAGTATTCGGTACTGCTCGACCGTTCGGTAGTGACGCACGATGAAGGGGCGCAGAAGATGACCGGCGACAGCATTGTCTATCATGAGGGCGACGGTAAGATGTGGGGGTATGGCAATGTCCTCATCAATGACTATGAGGATCATGCCGATATCTCGGGCGATTATGTTTTTTATGACAGAAGACGGGATTCTGCAACTGTCACGGGCAATGCTCTTGCAATAGAGTACTCGACCAGAGACAGCCTGTTCATTCATGCCGATACTTTCAAGCTGAGGACAATATATGGTGAAAATGATACGATACTGAACCGTCAGATCAAGGCGTATCATCATGTGAAAGGCTATAGGATTGACATGCAGGTTGTGTGCGACTCGATGGAGTTCGAATCGCAGGACTCGTGTCTCACGCTTTATAGGGATCCTATTGTATGGTCCGGACGTCAGCAGATTCTTGGCGAAGTGATTAAGGCCTACATGAATGACAGCACTGTGGAGTGGGCTCATGTGATAGGACAGGCTTTGTCGGTCGAGGAACTGGATACGTCGATGTATAACCAGATCGGGGGACGCGAGATGAAGGCTTTCTTCAGGGATGGTGATATATACCGTGCCACGGTGGACGGAAACGTGCGCGTGGTTTATTATCCCTACGACGCCGACAGTATCCTCATTGGAATGAACACGACTGAGGCTTCGAATCTGGAGGCTTTTTTCAAGGACAGGCAGGTGAACAAGATAGTGGTTCACCAGAGGTCGAGCGGAGTGTTGTATCCCATGGATCAGATTCCGCCTGAAAAGAAGACTCTGGACAGTTTCGCCTGGTTTGACAGGTTGCGTCCATTCAGCAGGTATGACATTTTTTACTGGAGGGGCAAACAGGAGTCGGAGAAACTGAAGATATCGACGATAAACAGGGAAGTTCCTTTGCCGACGCTTCCGCCGATGCCTTGATATGATATTTTGTGACTATGGGAATGTTCAATGTAAGAGAACCTCGCAAGTTCGAGCACAAGTACATATATTACGACGAGCGCAAGGAGAAACTCCGTAAGATAGAAGAAAGGGCAAAGAGGGAGCTCGGAATGCTTGAGGAAGAGGAATTTGACCCTGAGAGAATCAGAGGCAAGTTCCTGGAGAGTACAAAGCATCTGCGCCGCCGCAAGCAGTCTGGGGCAAAACCTGTTCCGACAACTGTTATTGTGGCCATTCTTGTGGTATTGCTGCTGGTTCTCCACTGGCTTTGGACCGGCTCGTGGTTCTTCTGATTCAGGTATATTTATGAATGATGTCATAAGACTTTTACCGGAATCTGTTGCCAGTCGCATCGCTGCGGGCGAAGTGGTGCAGCGACCTGCATCAGTTGTCAAGGAGTTGGTTGAGAATGCTGTCGATGCAGGCGCAACGAATATCAGAATAATGCTCACAGATGCCGGCCGGACCAGCATTCAGGTGGTGGATGATGGCTGCGGTATGTCTGAAAATGATGCAGTGACAGCTTTTGAACGTCATGCCACTTCAAAGATCAGCACTTCGGATGACCTGTATGCCCTGCATACTTTCGGGTTCAGGGGCGAAGCTCTTGCCTCTATTGCTGCTGTTGCCGAGGTAAGGCTGCGCACCCGCATGGCAGGGGATGAGGTAGGTACCCAGGTGGATGTCCGAGGAGGTAAATTAACTGCTAAGGAGCCTGTTTCGTGCCAAGTCGGTTCCAGTTTCACAGTGAACAATCTGTTCTATAATCTTCCGGCCAGACGCAGGTTCCTGAAGAGTAATCAGACAGAATTGAGCAATATCATAAAGGAGGTGGAAAGGGTGTCTCTGGCACATCCGGAACTCTCCTTCTCGGTCTATCATCAGGATGGAGAACTGCTCACACTGCCGGCTTCGAACCTGAAGCAGCGTATTGTAGGGCTGTTCGGCTCTGCAATGAACAAAATGCTGCTACCGGTGCTTACTGAAACTTCCGTTGTGACTGTGTCGGGTTTCGTCGGCTCGCTTGAGGGGGTTAGAAAGAAGGGTGCAGAGCAGTTCTTCTTCGTAAACGGACGATATATGCGCCACCCATATTTCCACAAGGCAGTTCTGGAACCTTATGAGTCGCTTGTGCCGCAAGGCGATCAGCCTTCATATTTCATATTTCTGACTGTACCGGCAGACACCATAGATGTGAATATCCATCCCACAAAGACGGAGATAAAGTTCTCAGAGGAACAGTTGGTATGGAAGATCCTGAACGCCGCTGTCCGCGAGGCAGTCGGCCGGTATGAGGGTACGCCGTCAATCGACTTTGATACTGAGGGGATGCCTGACATCCCTGTCGCTGATTCGGATCCTGCAAGTGTGGCTCCACCAAAGGTCAACTTCAACCCTTCGTATAATCCGTTCGATCATGTGGGACCGAAGAGTGTGAATGCAAATAACTGGTCGAAACTTTATGAGGATCTGCCGGGAGGCAGGGTCAAGGAGAATACGGCTGTGCACTATGGTGCGCCAGAGAGGGGCGACTTAATGGAGGGCTTGTTTGCAGACAAGTGTTTCTTCCAGTTCAAGGGCAGCTATATTGTTTTGTCTTCGGATGCGGGAATCATGGTTATAGATCAGCGCAGGGCACATATTGCTATCCTCTATGACCGTTACATGAGGCAGGTGCAATTGGGCGGAAACGCATCTCAGGGACTGTTGTTTCCTGAAATGGTGCAACTGTCTGTTTCGGATGCGGCTCTGTTGCCGGATTATGAAGACGACCTCAAAGCGTTGGGTTTCGATTTGTCCGACATGGGACACGGAGCCGTAGCCATTCAGGGAGTTCCTTCGGGCATTGAGGATACAGACTACACCTCGCTGCTTGTGGAACTGTTGCATTCGGCTGCCGGGGAAGGGTCTTCGACAAGTGCCAGGAGCCGGGAAAGGATGGCACTGTCAATAGCAAGGTCTGCCGCAATCAACAGAGGGCGACTGCTGTCAGATGCTGAAATCAGCGACCTTCTGGAGAGGTACGAGGCCTGTGGTATGCCGACAAAGACTCCTGACGGCAAAACAATCAGTTTCTGCATTGGTGATGACGAGTTGAAGGAGCGGCTTTGACGAAGGTATGATCAGGGTTTCGGATAGGTTGCGCAAAGTTGTGCGCGAGGCTTCGCCACGGGCGTTCAGGACAATCTGGTGGATTTTCAAGATTACCGCTGCCGTGTCGTTCGCGATGTTTCTGTTGCGGTGGTCGGGGATGCTGAACTGGATTGCTGTAGCCGTCAGTCCGGTGTTTAATCTTTTCGGTCTGCCCGGCGAAGCGTCGATGGCCTATGTAAGCGGTTATTTCATCAATGTCTATTCGTGCATTGCTGTTGTCTCCACTCTCGAACTTACCACGCGTGAGATTACGATACTGGGTACGATGACTCTTGCTGCGCACGCAATGGTGGTAGAGTGTGCCGTACAGCACAAGACGGGAACCCCAACTGCCTATGTGGCTGTGCTGCGTACGCTGGCCTCGCTGTCACTGGGCGTGCTGCTGAATCTTGTACTTCCGGGAAGGCCGGATTTGACCGGGGCGTCTGATGTGGCTCTGTCGGAGATTCCCTTTTTTGAAATTCAGGGTGAGTTCCTTCCACAATTTAAGATGTGGTTCATCGGGCTTGCCAGACTTGCCGTCTGGATGACCTGCCTGATATATCTTCTGAACATTCTTCAGAGCATTTTGTACGAGTATGGGGTAATGTCGAAGATTGCACTTTTTTTCAGGCCGCTTCTGAGTCTGTTCGGATTGGATGGAAGCACTGCATTTCTATGGATTGTGGCCAATCTGGTGGGACTGTCGTACGGGTCGGCGGCAATCATGGACGAGATGCACCGCGGAAATGTGAAATTGTGGGACATAAATCTGCTTAACACGCATATCGGCGTTAGCCACAGCAATCTGGAGGACCTTTTCCTGTTTTCCGCCATAGGCGGGCTCTGGTATGTCATGCTACTGGCCCGTTGGATTATGGTTACGGTGCTGGTCTGGACTGTAAGACTGGTAAAACCGCGCTATTTGCTTGGTTAAATTCCGAAAAGTGGTTATATTTGAACCAAGTCCTGACCGGATTATGGTAACGCTACAACCTTAAACTAACTTTATATGAAGAAAATCCTGTTCGTATTACCTTTTCTGACTATGGGTATGACAGCCAATGCTCAACCTAAACTTAATGCCGGCAACATCGATCAGGTGCTTGCCGCTATGACTCTTGAGGAAAAGGCGCAACTCTGCGTCGGTTCCGGATGGGGAAGTATGAACGCCGGTTCGATGACAGCATCGGACGCGACTCTGGTTCCCGGAGCAGCCGGTACGACAAGGGCAATTCCCCGTCTCGGCATTCCTCAGACTGTATTGTCGGACGGCCCAGCCGGACTCCGCATTGAGCCTGTCCGCAGGGGTGACACCAATACCTACTACTGCACGGGCTTCCCCGTAGGTACAGTACTGGCCTGTACATGGGATACCGAACTGATAGAGGAACTCCTCGCTGCCATGGGCAATGAAGTCAGGGAGTATGGTGCTGACGTGCTGCTTGCTCCCGGTATGAACCTGCACCGTAATCCTCTTTGCGGCCGCAACTTCGAGTATTTCTCAGAAGACCCGCTGCTGAGCGGAAAGATTTCGGCAGCCTATGTCCGTGGAGTCCAGAGCCAGGATGTCGGTGTGTCGGTGAAGCATTTCTTTGGCAATGACCAGGAAATCAACCGCAACGAGAATGATGCACGCATCAATCCGCGTGCCATGAGGGAACTCTATCTGAAGAACTTTGAGATTGCAGTCCGCGAGTCTGATCCCTGGACAATCATGTCGTCATACAACAAGGTGAACGGAACTTATACTCAGCAGAGTCACGACCTGCTCACATCGGTTTTGCGTGATGAGTGGGGTTTCAAGGGTATCGTCATGACAGACTGGGGCAACAAGGCCGGAACCGTAAATGCCGTACATGCCGGCAATGACCTTATGGAACCTGGCGACAACTCTGAGATTCAGCGTATCGTGGATGCCGTAAAGGATGGCAGCCTTGATGTCGCCGACCTGGACCGCAATGTGAAGCGGATGCTGGAGTACATCGTCAAGACCCCGCGTTTCAAGCAATACAAGTATTCGAATAAACCCGATCTGGATGCTCATGCACAGCTGGTGCGCAAGGCGGCTGCCGATGGCATGGTGCTGCTGAAGAATGAAGATGCCACGCTTCCAATCGAGGCTAAGGGCAATGTAGCCCTTTTCGGACTGAATGCCTACAAGTCAATAGCCGGCGGTACCGGTTCGGGCAATGTGAACAAGCCCTATATACGCAATATCAGTGAGGGTCTTGAGCAGGCCGGTTTCAAACTTGACGAGAGACTGGCTGACTTCTATGCGAAATATCGTGACTATGCGGCAAGTGAGTCCGCTCTCCGTGGCGGAGGCGGCCGCAATGTACTTCTGGGCGATGCAGTACTTCCCGAGGTAGGAGTCGCAAGGGCTGCAGTCGATGCTTCGGTACAGCGCAATGAACTTGCCATCGTAGTAATCGGCCGCAATGCCGGTGAAGGTGATGACCGCCGCATGGCCGACGACTTCGATCTTACGGACATAGAGCGTCAGTTGCTCCGTGACGTGACAGTGGCTTATCATGCTGCAGGCAAGAAGGTTGTCGTGGTGCTGAATATCGGTGGTGTTATAGAGACTGCTTCGTGGAAGAACCAGCCGGATGCCATCCTGCTGGCCTGGACTCCCGGACAGGAGGTGGGCAACTCGGTAGCCGACGTGCTGACCGGAAAGTCTAATCCTTCGGGCAAGTTGTCCATGACATTCCCCCTCTCTTATCTTGACCTTCCGTCATCGAGAAACTTCCCGTATAACGGCAACGTCCGCCAGAGTAGCTTCGGCGGTTTCGGCGGCCAGCGCGGCCAGGTAGCTCAGGCTAAGGACATAGACTATACAAACTATGCAGAAGGCATCTGGGTCGGTTACCGTTATTTCAATACGTTCGGCAAGGAGGTCTCCTATCCGTTCGGATATGGTCTCAGCTATACTACTTTCCAGTACAGCAAACCGACCGTCAAGGCTGTGAACGGTGGATTCGAGGCTACTATTGTTGTCAAGAATACAGGCAAGGTTGCCGGCAAGGAGGCCGTTGGTGTCTATGTATCTGCTCCTGAAGGCGGCCTCGTGAAGCCTGAGTCGGAATTGAAGGCCTTCGCAAAGACACGTCTGCTTCAGCCGGGCGAGAGCCAGACTCTGACATTCAAGGCTGATGCCTATACGCTTGCTTCTTTCAACGAGGAGAAGTCGGAGTGGCAGACAGCAGCCGGAAAGTACACTGTCAAGTTCGGTGCAAGTGCCACAGATATCCGTGCCACCGCTACGTTCAACGGCAAGGCTGCCAAGTGGGCAGTCGGAAGGCTGATACTTCCCACCCAGCCGGTAGAGGAACTTGTGCTTAAATGAAATACAGTCTTTGACAAGTGTTACAGGGATGACGGGAGTTGCGAATGCATCTCCCGTCTTTCTTTCAAAAAACTCAAGACGAGTATGCATTGCGGATAATTTGTGCTATATTAGCATTCGGTTAACAAGAGAAATATTCCATTATGAATCTTGATGAAATTGAGATTATCCAGTTCAACATCTCTGGCGACGACAAGCCCGGACTGACTACAGCACTTACAGATATTCTTGCGAATTATGATGCTTTTGTCCTCGATATCGGCCAGGCAAATATCCATCAGTCGCTTACATTGGGTATCCTGTTCCGTACGACACGCGACAAGTCGGGTTTCATAATGAAAGATTTGCTTTTCAAGGCATCAGAACTGGGGGTACAGATAAGGTTTACTCCCATCCCGATTGAGGATTACAACAACTGGGTGTCAAGGCAGGGCAAGAACAGGTATATTGTTACCTTGCTGGGACGTACAATCACGGCAAAACACATTGCCCTCACTACAAATATCATATACCGACACGGACTGAACATCGATGCAATTCAGCGTCTGAGCGGACGAATTCCGCTGATAGAGGACGGCGGGCATGCAAAGTCATCAATCGAACTTTCCATCAGAGGCATGCTGTCTGACGACGAGAGACGTGCATTGCAGTCGGAACTGATGACAATGTCAGAGTTCGGCATTGATATCTCATTCCAGAAAGATGACTTGTACCGCCGCAGTCGCAGACTGATATGCTTCGACATGGACTCGACTCTGATTAATACCGAGGTTATTGATGAACTGGCAGAGCGGGCCGGAGTAGGGGATCAGGTACGTGCCATCACCGAGAGTGCCATGCGCGGTGAGATTGACTTCACAGAGAGTTTCACACGCCGCGTGTCTCTTTTGAAGGGACTTGACCAGTCGGTAATGGATGAGATTGCTTCAAACCTGCCTTACAATGAAGGTCTCGAACAAATGATGACCGTTCTGAAACGCGTGGGCTATAAGACGGCCATTCTGTCGGGAGGGTTTACCTATTTCGGCAAGGAACTTCAGCGCAGGTTCGGCTTTGACTATGTCTATGCCAATGAACTGGAGATTCAGGACGGCAAACTGACGGGCAGGTATGTCGGTGAGATAGTGGACGGAAGACGCAAGGCCGAACTGTTGAGACTGCTTTGTCAGTTTGAGAATATCAACCTGGAGCAGTCGGTGGCTGTCGGTGACGGAGCAAATGACCTCCCGATGCTGAATCTTGCCGGTCTTGGCATCGCATACCATGCCAAGCCTAAGGTGAAAGCCACTGCGAAGCAGTCCATTTCGACCACAGGTCTCGACGGAATTCTCTATTTCCTGGGATTGAAGGATTCGAAAGTGAATCCTGCCGGCTGATCAATAGTTCCGGAATCCTATTGTCTTGCGGACCAGACTGAGGGTGGCGGATGCACTTTCGCGGGCCTTCTCTGCTCCTATCCGGGCAACTCGGTCAAGCAGGTCGGGCTGTGAGTTGTATTCGACCAGACGCTCGCGAATCGGGTTCGTGGCTGTGATTATGTCCTC
Organism: Bacteroidaceae bacterium; assembly: GCA_017615835.1. Classification (GTDB taxonomy): domain Bacteria; phylum Bacteroidota; class Bacteroidia; order Bacteroidales; family Bacteroidaceae; genus Colenecus. The sequence goes on from JAFZZI010000002.1 coordinate 38,017, forward strand.
GGCAAGTTGCTTCTTCATGTCTCCGTAACGGAGAGTGCAGTCATTCCATTTCCCTTCGAAGTATTCCACTGTATCGTTCGATGAGACAACCCTCATCAACGTAAAGAGATTCGCTATAACTTCGGGTTTGGGGCTGTTGGGGGTCTGAGGACCGGCATCAGTGACTGCTTTCATGACCTTCTTGCGGATGACCGAAGGCTCGTCGCACAGGTAGATGCAGTTGCCTTCCGATTTTCCCATCTTTCCGCTGCCGTCAAGTCCGGGTATCTTGATGCCGCCTTCAGACGACATTGAGAATGACTGGGGCTCGGGGAAGAGATCGGTGTTGTACATCTGGTTGAAGCGACGGCTGAACTTGCGTGCCATCTCCATGTTCTGCTCCTGGTCCTTGCCTACAGGGACTTTGTGAGCCCGGTGAATGAGAATGTCGGCAGCCATGAGAGTAGGGTATGTCAGGAGCCCTGCGTTGACGTTGTCGGGCTGTTTACGGGCCTTTTCCTTGAACGAGGTGACCCTCTCAAGTTCACCGAGGTAGGCACTCATGTTCAGGTAGAGATAGAGTTCGATGGTTTCGGGTACATCACTCTGTATGTAGATGGTGGCCTTCTCAGGATCGAGACCGCATGCCAGATATTCGGCAAGGATGGTGCGGGCGCTGTTCTGTATGTTCTCGGGAGTGGGATGTGTGGTGAGCGAGTGCCAGTCGGCAATGAAAAAGTAGCAGTTGTACTCCTCCTGGAGCTTCAGAAAACTGGTTACGGCTCCATAATAATTGCCAAGATGCAGATTCCCGGTCGGTCGGATTCCACTCAGAACTATTTCCATGTTTTTTAGTTGTTGATGTTTCAGACCGCGAATTTACCAAAACTATCCCATATCGCTGTTTTGTTTGGAAAAAATGTATTCAAAAGTCTTGCCTGTCAAAAAAACTGTGTATCTTTGCACTGCTTTCAGCGAAGGCAAGGGCGTTTAGCTCAGCTGGTTTAGAGCATCTGCCTTACAAGCAGAGGGTCGGCGGTTCGAATCCGTCAACGCCCACAGCTGATAATGAGACACTTACGAGTTTGTGAGTGTCTCTTTTGTTTTTCAAAAGGACTAACAAAAGGACTAACATTTGTCTGTGTGCCCATTTCCCTTTGTACTTGTTTTTTTACGATATAAATGGTAAAAACTGAATTTTTACTGCTTTTTTTAAATTGTTTTTCTAGTTGTTCGCCTCAGTGGCCATTATTTATGTTTTTCCTAGTCATACTGCCTCGACTTGTATAATAATAATGAGTTTATTATGATTTGATACTTCTGCGAAGTGCTGCTTATTTGAATGTGAAACCAGATGCCTGTGGTCGTTGATAGCATAATATAGTTTTCTGCCACTACTCCCAATTGCGTTTTTATCGATCGCTTCATGATCATGCAGCATCATGAAAGAACTCCCATGTGACACGGAAACGCATCATGCTACACACCAGAACAACTCCGGTGATAACCTCGCAACCATCTAATTCTGAGGAGTTTGCTCTGTCACATGGAGTTTTTAACCTGGATACAGCTGCTGTGACGGCGTTGTGATCGGGAGATCAGTAGTGTGAAGGTAAAATAGTTTCCATGTCACAGGGTGACCATACAGTGTGACCATCCGGTTTACAGGAGGCCCATCTGTATAGTTCCAGGGGTTTCTCCATGTGACACAACATTTTATAACAGGTTCTAGCTGCATGCTTCTTCCAGCCATGATAATAAAAAGAAGGGCGACCAGATTGGCCGTCCTTCTGCACCTGTCATAAGGGGCTTACAACTTGAAATCCTTCTTTATTCTCTGCACTGTACTGATGGATACGTCACATACCTTGGAAGCCACTCTGACTGACAGTCCACGCTTCAAAGCTCTTATTAGTTCGGCATACTTCACCTGTTTCTGCTCCACTGTCATGATGCTACCTGGTTTGCGCCCCATCTTCACACCTCTCTTCTTAGCAAGTTCGCGTCTACTGATAAGCCGAAACTTGATCGATTCCAATTCGAGACTATTGGCGAGGGACAGACAGAACAGGGGAATCGGGGCAAACACTGATGGTTTACCATCGGCATCAAGTAACGTAAACTGTTCCTTTTGAGTGTAGAGATTGATGTTGGCATCCTTTAGCCCCTTCACAAAGGACATGGTGAAAAGTAATAGCACTCAATTTTACATTGACCTCACTTTTTCATACCTTTGTAAAATTCAATATATAGAATATGAAATTATTCCAAGATTCAATAAAGGCTCATCCGTTTATTAAGTGGGTTGGAGGTAAATCGCAACTATTAGATGAGGTTAAGAACTCTCTGCCTAAGAATTTTGCCCGTCGTAAGAATCTAACTTATGTTGAGCCTTTTGTTGGCGGAGGTGCTGTATTATTCTGGATCCTTCAAGAGTATCCAAACATAAGCCGTGCCATCATTAATGATGTCAATCCGGAACTCATATGCACATATAAAGTCATAAAAGAAAATGTTGATTCTCTGATAGCTGAACTGAATGAATTACAGACGGAATATATTCCTCTTTCAACAGAAGAACGTAATGATTACTTCATACAGAAGAGGTCGTTGTTCAATTCAAAGCAGTTGCTTCCTATTGAATCCGCATCTCTGTTCGTATTCCTGAATAGGACCTGCTTCAACGGTCTTTATAGAGTCAACTCAAAGGGTGAGTTCAATGTCCCTCATGGCAAGTATAAGAACCCACGTATCTGCGACGAGGATAATTTGAGAGCTGTTTCTAAACTTCTTCAAAGAGTAGAGATACTATGTGGAGATTTTGCTAAGACACTCGAATATGCTGGTCCAGACACAATCTATTATTTAGATCCACCTTATAAGCCTCTTACTGAAACATCATCTTTTACATCATATACTAAGGGCGGGTTTGATGACGATGAGCAAATCCGCCTGAGAGACTTCTGCAATGACATCGCTAATGCAGGTGCTATCTTTGTGGCTAGTAATTCTGATCCAGCAGGAGTAAATCCCGAAGAAAACTTCTTCGACAAAATATATCAAAGGTTCTCTATAAAGCGCGTGTTTGCTTCCCGAATGATCAATGCCAATCCAGATGGCCGAGGACGTATATCGGAGATAATAATTTCTAATATTGCCAGTTTGTAATTATGAGAGACTTTGAGACTTGGTTAGCTGGATTCAGACCCGCCATAGCCGGATATAAATATTACACGGATTTCCCTAAGGTATTCGGTAATGTTGAATGTATTAAAGTTGAACTTAACATCTTGAATTCCCTGATAGGTAGCCCAAGTATCGAACAGGATTTTGTTAACCTATATAATAGGTATCCAGAAATACTTAAATGTATTCCCATTCTCATTGCCAAGCGTGAATATGACATTCTCACCACGGATTTTGATGGTGATCATGTCTTCAATTTTAGAAAGGCCAATTATCCCATTGAAGATTATGTGGTCTTTATGCGTGAGACTGGCCTGTTTGAACTTATTCAGAATAAACACATAAGTAGTTTGGTTGACTATGTAACTGGTGTTGAGACTGGCTTAGACTCTAATGCACGCAAGAATCGCGGTGGCCACGCTATGGAGGACCTGGTTGAGAACTATCTCGGTAAAGCAGGCTTAAAGCGTGGGGTTGATTATTTCAAAGAGATGTACATCAGCGAGATTGAACAGAAATGGGGGCTTGACCTTTCAAGTATATCAAATGAAGGTAGTACTGAGAAACGCTTCGATTTCGTTATCAAGCGTTCCCAAATGATTTATGGTATTGAGACAAATTTCTATACCAGTGGCGGTTCTAAACTTAATGAAACCGCACGTAGTTATAAGACCATCGCGTTGGAAACCAAAGGTCTGAAAGGCTTTAAGTTTGTTTGGATAACAGATGGTCAGGGTTGGATTTCTGCAAGGAATAATTTGAAAGAGACCTTCGACGTACTGGAACACCTTTACAATATCGCAGATTTGGATTCAGGCATCATATCAACTCATTTGATTTAATATGGTTAAAAACAGATATTGTCATTCAATTGATTTAATGAAAATAACCATAAAGAATTCTAGTAGAGAAGAATTCGCCAAAAGGTTGTTGGAATTACCATACCGTGGATACGAAGTTGAAGATATTTCAGATGGAAGGAAAATAGTAATAACTAAGCCAGGTGGTAAAATGAGTTTTGGAAAGATTAGTAAAGAAGACTTCCTGGTTTTCATATACAATCCTGAGACTCAGGAACTATGGCAGATCTCCCATAATCAAATATATGAAGATTTACAGAACAAAGCTATTGAGGATATTACACGAACAAAGCAATTGATTGATGTCTTTGAGAATGTCCTTAACGGCGTGGATCCTGATGATATTATTGATACCATAAAACAATTCCGTTTTTCCACCGGTGAGTCTCCAGAGGCATTGTTAAAAGCCTACAAATGGATATGGGGGCAGGAAGATGTCAACTATCCAACCGGAAAAGGTAGAATGATGTCATGGGAAGCCATCGCATCATTGAGAGATAGTTTATGATAGTACCATTCTACAAATCCTCAGATAAAGATTTTACACTCTTAAAAGGAGATTGTGTTGGACTGTTGAACTCTTTTGAATTTGAGTTTGACATGATATTTGCTGATCCTCCTTATCATCTATCAAATGATGGTATAAGTGTTCAGAGTGGTAAACAAGTATCTGTCAATAAAGGCAATTGGGATAAATCACTGGGGTTCGAGAAAGATTACCAGTTTGATAAATCTTGGCTCCAAGCCTGTCGCGAACACCTAAGACCAGACGGCACTATCTGGGTAAGCGGTACATATCACAATATCTTTTCAGTTGCAAGGTGTTTGAGTGAGCTTGGTTTCAAGATTCTGAACTGCATCACTTGGGTAAAAACTAATCCACCTCCAAATCTCTCGTGCCGTTACTTTACATATTCAGCAGAGTACATATTATGGGCTCGCAAGGACCAGAAGAAGGGACATTTCTTTAATTATGAGCTTATGAAAGAAATCAATGGAGGTACGCAGATGCGTGATGTATGGACACTTCCAGCTATTGCTCCCTGGGAGAAGTCTTTTGGGAAGCATCCAACGCAAAAACCTTTGTGCCTTCTGTCTCGAATAATACTTGCATCAACTAAACCAGGTGCTTGGATCCTGGATCCTTTCTCCGGTAGTAGTACAACAGGCATAGCGTCCACTTTATTGGGACGCCGGTTCCTAGGTCTGGAACAAGAGGAAGAGTTCCTCGAATTGAGCAAGGTGCGCCGAGAGGAACTTAATGATTTCAGTCGTAGAGACTATTATATTAATAAGTTGGAACAGCAGGCAAAACTATTTCGGGATAAAGACATACGTGTAGTAGGTGAGCCAGAACTCCAATATGTAAGGGAACTGCCTTTTTGATTGGATTATTCAGTGTCTGACATAAGTTTTTCCAAAATAATCCTACCTTTCTCAATCGTAGAGGTCGTGATTGTGGCAATGTAGTTTTGGGTCGTGGTTGAACTTGCATGACCAAGAAATTTCTGTATCTGTTCAACAGTCATACCGTTTGATTGCTCATCGTCGCAAATGTATGCCTTGCTATGAATGTGGTGATTCTCCTCAAACATAGATGTTCTGTTATCGTTTTGAGTCCAGCGTTTACCTTCTTGTCTATTCGACCAATGGTGTACAAACAAGTTCTACGGGTACAGTATATCCATTTTACTATTGGCGGACAAAATCTGGCTGTGAGGTTGATTACGTGTTGGAGAAAAATGGACATTTCTTTTCATGAAAAGTATCAGGATGGAGTCTTTAGTTCAGCCAGCCCGCCGCATCGACATGTTGTGTCAGTCATTTGAACCTGCTATAATAATAAGGTTCGCGCGCGTACGCGCGCGCGTATGGAAAGACCCATATCTGAGTAAAAAAAGACCCATATGTTTTTATAGTTCAGATATGGGTATCTTTTCGTTCAGATATGGGTGTTTTTTCATTCAGACCCATATCTTTTTCAGACGGGATGTCCGACTGTCCTGAAAACAGTGCCAGTCCGTCTGTTCTGCGATAGCTTTCCGGCACCGAAACAGCTGTTCGGTGACTAATGCTCTGCTGCGAAATATTCTGACATAGTTTTTGCAGGTTCTGCTGTCGTTCTGCTTCAGGGACTGTCTTGATGGCATAGCGGAGCGTTGTGCGAGGTATGTCTCTGTGTCGTGGAAGACTGTCTGCAACTGACGTCCGGTGTGGAATGGCTTACTTTTTCAGATGGTTCTTGCGTAATTATGCAGGAAATGCTAAATTAGCGGACAATTGTATGAATTCATATTAACAACTGAGTCGAATTATGTTTAAGGGACAAAGTAGAGAAAAGCGGACCTATTTCGCTGACAATCAGAGTCAAGTACAATAGCTATTGTACAAACCAGCGATACCCTAATATCCTCTACAATCCCTTGTAGGCCCTATGTTTCCCAAAGTTCCGGCCCTCCTGCGGCCCTCCAAATTATGACACAAACCAAGAAAAAAGAACTTGTAACCCTTAATGAAAAGCCACTCAAAAGCGGCGGCAGCTCCCTGTATCTCAACTACACCATTGATGGAGTAAGACACAAAGAATACCTGCACATGTACATCGTGGTACCCAAGACCAAGTTAGAGCGTCTGCAAAATGAGGAAACCATGAAAACCGCGCTGGCCCTCAAAGCCAAACGCATACTGGAGTTGCAGAACGGCCAGGCTGGATTTGACCGCCAAAAGCATAAAGACATGCTGCTCACGGATTATCTGCTCCAGCGCATAGACTACTACAACCAGCGCAACAGCAAGAGCTACCGCCAACATTTGGAAAAGATAGTACGCTGGCTTAACAACTGGGGCGGTCGCATGACACTTAAGGGAGCCGACAAACAACAGATAATAAGCTGGTGCAAGTTCATGAAAGACGGAGGTCTGGCTGACACCACCATACGCGGTTACTTTGAGACACTGGGCAGCCAGTTCCGAGCAGCGGTACGTGATGAGCTTATTGACGTAAATCCGTTTGACCGCATGGATAAGACCGAAAAGCCTGAGCGTGTGGAAGTGGAGCGTGAATACCTTACCATGGATGAACTACGTAAACTCAGCCGTACTAAGATACAAAGTGACCAGGTGCGCCGAGCTTTCCTGTTCTCATGCTTTACCGGCCTACGTGTATCTGATATACGTAACCTTGACTGGGGTGATATACACAACACCGAGGTAGGCCCACAGCTCGCCATACGTCAGGTCAAGACCAAAGGACTTGTTTACCTGCCGCTGTCAAATAACGCCATCGGCATATTACCACAGATACACCCTGACCGCGGCAAGGTGTTCCGCTTGCCGGATCAGGCAACCGTCAATGAGACCGTGCGCCACTGGGTCAAACGAGCCAAGATACAAAAGCACATATCGTTCCATTGTGCGCGACACACCTATGCCACCTTGCTGCTCACGTCTGGAGTTGACTTATACACTGTCAGTAAGCTCATGGGACACAAGGATATAAGCGTCACTCAGATATACGCTCGCATCATAGACCAAAAGAAAGTGGATGCCGTCAATGCTATACCTCAGCTTTGACGGTCAACCCCTCATACATGCTGGCATAATAGCTTTCATGCCCTCACGCATCAGAAAGCCCATAGTGTATGCTGCATCCTCGCTGCCCAGCTGGAAGCCATAGAATATAGACAGCGCATCCTGAACATGATCCAGCTCATGCGCCAGGCTATCTACCATCTGCTCTTTGCTGGTGGTGGGTCCAATCAGCACAAGGCTCATGGTCGTGTCATAACTTGACACACAGCAGGCGCAGTTCACACGTCCCAGCACGGTGTTCACGCAGTAGTCAATACGCTCCTCCTTAACGCCAAACGAGCGTAGGTAGGCACGTATCCTGTCTTCGTCATCCCAGTCCAGGTCATAGCACAACACCACGCCCCAGTAGCCTTCTACATCTATGTACTTTGTAATCATAACCAGTTACAGCATGCGTTCCCAGTGGATAGGAACATCCTTTACGTCCATCTTGGCACGGAAACATGCCAATACCGCTTCGGGCGTGCAGTCTGGATCATAAATGGTCTCGTATATGAAATACGCTATGGCTTGCTTGTTGGGCAGACAATTGGGATAATCTGCATAACACATGTTATACAGATACCAGGCAGAGTAAATATCCTCCTCCTTTATCTTCAGCCCCATCTGCCGCATCAGTTCCTCCATCTCTTCAACGGAGTGCTTTACCACAGATTTCAACGTTCCTGTATTCTCGTCTTTCTTCTTCTTCATGGATGAGATAGCCCACTCGGCCAGCTTGTAACTGAAACGTCCCTTGTACTGGTCCATATACAGAGCCTCACCCTCGCTCATTATGTATTGCATGTTTTTTCGCTCTAATCGTTTAAAATAAGGCCGATGGACGGACAGCCCACCGGCCTACCTGAAAATCACTTGTAGCGTCCCATACGGTCACGCTGGCGGCGATATTCCTCACGCATCTGGCCTTCCTCCTGGAACTGGTCACCTGAGAGCTCCTTTTCGGCATCTTCCCAGCCTTCCTTGTAGCCCTTGCAGTAACCCTCCTTGTACTCCTGGCCCTCCTTGTAGTGCGTAGGATAGTGGCGCATACCTGAACCACCCCTCATGCTCATACTGTCACGCATCTCAGAGCGCATACCTGAGCGCTCATCGTCTTTGTCGTTTATTATTAAGATTGGCATAATCGTCACTTTTTAAGGAAAGTCAATCACTTGGACCCGACAGCCGACAGAATCTTATCCATCATTGTCCGCATCTCATCCAGTTTCTTGTCCTGGTTGTTCACCCTGTTCTGGAGTTCCACCATTGTGCGCGCTTGATTCTTCTCCTCCGCATAGCGGGGGTTCAGTTTCTCCAGCATCTTCTCACCTTCGGTAAGCACATTCTCATGATACGCCTTTTTGTTTAGTGCATCTTTTGATGCCTGCATCATAGCATCCACCGCTTGCAACATAGCCTCGCGGCTGGCCGAGTATGTGTCCTTACCCCTTTCGGCTATCTCCACGTTGATAGGCAGAGAGGGTATCACCTCATCTTTGCCGTCCACTGTCACGGTAATGTTGAACACCTGTTGAGGGTTCATACCGTTGAAAGCCGAAGGAACAGCTTGTGTCTGATACATTGGCTGTGGTGGCGTTTTGGACTTTACGGTGCCAACTTCCAGCACAGGTTTAGACTCAGTACGTCTCAGAATATAGAAAGGGCTGCCTTGCCCAAGTGAATTGAAATCCATTGTTTGTTACTCTTTTTGTTTGTTACTCTTGTTTCTCTCTCTTATGCTGTGGCCGTCAGTGGCGATACCACCTGCAGCACACCGTTGAACAGGTCGTTAAAGACCAGTATCACACCGGTGCCCACAAGTTCGGCCGCAGTGACAGCATCCCCGCCCAGCTGAGTCAGTGCACGTGCAGTGCCGTTCAGCGTCAGGGTTACAGGCAGAGTGCCTGTTGTCCCGTCCGGAATGGCGGTGGCAATGCGCAACGCAAACAGACCCACAGGAGCAATCCTTCTGAATCCCATTGCGATGTTCACAGCCTCCGTTGTTACCTGCACGTTCTTTGACTCCAGGTAAGGAATGCCGTTTACGTTTACCGTTACAGCGTTGCATCCCATAACAAACTCCTTATTGATAGTTTAGAATGCAAATCCGTTGCCGTAGAAACCGTTGGCACCATAAAAGCCGTTACCGTATATACCACCCATATACGGAGTGTTGTTCACAGCCTGTATGTTGGGATATACCACAGGAACGGTAGGCAGCTGCTTGGCAGCAATCTCGTTCACCTTGTTCTGCAGCGGAGTAATAACGCTGTTCACGTAACCTATAATCTGGTTGCTCTGGTTGGCGTTGTCAATCTGACCGCGCAGCTGGCTGTTCTGCAACAGCAGTGCGTCAATCTTCTCCTGCATGTCACGCTCCTTCAGTGCGCAGAACTGTTCGTTCATGGCCACGGTCTGGTCGCCGATGGCTTTCTGGATTGCGTTGGCGTTGCGGTCTGCCTGTGAGCCCAACTGGTTGGTCTGCTCAAGAGTGCGGATCTGAGCCTCGTAACCCTGCTGAGTGGTCAGCAAGCGGTTCTCGCAGCAGCACTGAGAGAGCTGTGCGGCCAAACCAGCATTACCAGACTGAATAGAGTTGATTACCTGAAGAGCGTTCATGCCCTGATTTGCACCAATAGATGAAAGCAGGTTCTGAACATTCTGCACTGCACCATATACCACGTTGAAATCCTGGCCGGTCGATGCGGCAAGGTTCTGAACGGCAGAACGTGTGGCTGCGCCCTCGGCTGTCACAGCGTTCATTACCAAGTCATTGTTCATACCCGGAAAACCGCCTCTGTTGCCAAACAGGTTAGGAAAAATGCTTGCTATAATAGCAAAGCCAAACAGGTCCATCAGGTTAGTCTGGCCGCTGCCAAACAAACCACCGCCACCTCCGCCAATAGGAATAGAGAACGGAAGACCGCCATTGCCGGAGTTACTCTCCGGAAGTTGTACTATTTCTGACATAATGTACTTTTAGTTAGTTAAACAATAAGTTTTGTAACCGGTTATGCCACAAAAGTACAATGGCGCTCTGCGGTCTCCTATCATTACCGCAAAGCGCCACAACAATATAACAATGAATCAGTTACAGGCGGTTATGCCTTTTCTCTGCGTATCGCAGCAGCTTTCTCAACCTTATAGCGGTTATAGTGTAATTCATTAAACCCTATACGGTGTTCACCTTCTGGAGCCTCGCCCTTCTTCACCAGTTCAGCATACTTTGTCCGTTTGACATCCATAATACGCATAGCGTCATACTTGCTCACGTCAGGACTGAGCACCGTATGAAGTGCATCCAGTGCTGTCTCGCACTGGCTATCGGTCAAATGTGAATTACCGCTGCGTAGTGCGGTTGTTACACACTCCAGCAGGTCCGTCAGATTTTCTTCTTTGGACTTCTTTGACATGGTGAATTACAAGCAGAATGATAACAAAGCCCACCAGCGCTACATGCAGCACAAACATACCCTTGTTGCTGATGGGAATACCTACGTAATAATCAAAAGTGTTGATTGCCTCACAAGCCATAATATAGGCAATCAGGCATCTGTGCCAAAAGCAGAACCGCAGCACATAAGAAAGCAGGAACACACCTATGTAGATGAGCATCGTCACCAGGTAACCCAGCGCTTCCATGTTATATCCAAAGTAAGCCGATAGCGAGTTGCTGGCGCAAGCCAGTGCCGCTATAATCGGCAGATGCTTTATCCAAAGCGCTGCCAGTTTCCTTATACGCTGATACCTATCTTCGTTCATTAGTGGGTCTTGCGTCCGTTACGTGATACACCTTTCTTTGTAGCCATTGGCCGCGGCCGCGCCTTAGCTTTCGCCTTGGTGCTGCTACTGCTGCTCTTGCTCTTGTTGCCTGCCATAGGTTTTCTCTGTTAGGTTAAACAATATAGTAAATAATTCTCAAATCGCAATCTTATCTGTCAATGATTATGTGCTCCAGCCCAGTAATGGTGCTATGAGGGTTGAGTGACACCGCATCCAACTGGCGGTCCTTGACTTTCTTGGTTTTCCAGAACAGGAACTTTTTGTAACGGACCGTCTCTGTCAATACTATCTCATCACGACTTGTCATGGTACCGGTAAAACTATCCTCAGTAAGCAGGCCGTCAAACGTGTACCACTCATCACCACAATGGACTGATTTAGCAGTGATATATACAGAGTCTATCTGGATCACTGTATCATGCGGAACACAGCTCAGCTGCTCGATAGTATTAAGCTGCGCTTTATTGAGCTGCTGCAGATCGCGGTTTTTACCGGTCAGCTCCTTAATTAGTGCTGCATCCTGAGCCCTGAACTTTTCAAACTCCTTTATAGTCAGCTCCAGCGAGCCCACACGCGCAGCATTAAGGCTGTCACGTACCTGAAACTGCTCGCAGTCAGCCAGCAGCACCTCAGTGTTACTCTTATACTTGTCACGTTCATCAGTCAGTTTTTTAATCTGACGTTCCTGCGACACGATGGTTGCTATCATGCAAAACAAGATAGTTCCCAAAATGATATAGAGCTGTTTTTTCATATTATACGGATAAATGTTTTGATACCTCTCTGCTTAGCATCAAGCATCAGATGCATCAGTTCATGAAAACGCTTTTGGCTGTTCAATACCTTTCCAACTTCCAGATTGTCACCAGGCAATATACATCCATCGGTATCGTTGACCGTTGTCCCGGGGTGCATCAAAATGCGGCTCCGGCCAGGCACATTTTTAAGAGTAGGAACCACCCCGCCATAAGGCTTTGCCCACACGCGGTTTTTAAACTTGGGACTAACCGTATCAAGATCTATCTCATAAGTTCCCTCTGGAATAGCCGTTACACCATGATGATAACCGTTACAAGGCGGCTCCAGTATATTGCAAAGCCTTACACCATCAAGGCTCAAAACCCCAATGGTGTAAGCTGCTTTCTGCCACCTGCGCACCAGCACCAGTATCTGTTTACTTTCCTGCTCCATCGATATCAGTTAGTATATCCCAGAATATCAAAACAAAGTATTTTGTTATTATATTCAGTATTGCAATATGTACCTCTGTTCATGTCCATCTTACGCCTGTAAAGCCTCAATGATTGCTGCATAGTCGCTCCAGCCGCTCGCAGTCTGATATGCCGTCACGCTTGCCGCCGGCACGTATATGTGCGCAAGCGACGCGCACCTATCGAAAACACCCCAGCCGAGTGCGGGAGGTGTCAGGGCGAGGACTGTCACTGTCTGCAGGTAGGTACAGTCTTTGAATATTCTATTTTTAATAGTATGCAACGTCGAAGGAAGTGTGACGTGTTCTAGCTCCAGACATTCCAAAAAGACATCGCCTCCATTTTCAGTCTCCGAGCCCCCCAAATATTGGATAGCGCCCAGGTCAGAGACACTCTTCACTTTTGTCCCTTTGAAGGCGCTACCACCAAGCATTGTTAGGTTGGGCAGGCTAAGGCTGACATTTTCGAAGGCTAGGGTGCAGCCCTCAAACGCTCCGCTAGCGACCTCCGTCAGCGATGCCGGAAGGTTGATAGTCGTCAGCGATGTGCAGCCACTAAAAGCATTTGTACCTATGCGTGTGGCGGCCAGCGGCAATGAGACTTCTGCCAGCGATGTGCAGTTCTGGAACATCCCTCTCCTTGTGCCGGGCGAGACATCTGTTATGTTTCCGAGGCTCGCGACCTTCGTTATGCCCGACCCGTAAAAAGCGTCGGAGTAACTGTCTCCTGCATTAAGATACTGGAGAGCAGGCATGTTGACGATGCCAGTCACCTTGGTACAGCCTCGGAAGGCGCCATAACCAAGCCGTGTGACATTCGGCAGGTAGAGCCCGTTAATCTCAAGGTTAGCACAGTCAAGGAAGACGTTGCCCCCTCCATCTACTAGGTCATTGCCTATGGCCGTCAACACTGTCCAGTCAACATTCACAGTGCGGAGGCTGGTGCAGCCGGCGAAGGTTCTCGCCCCCAGCACGCGCACGGTGCTAGGCAGCGTAGCCTCCGTGAGGTTCAGGCACCCTTCGAAGGTGCCATGACGATTGCCGGGCGAAGTATTCACCACACTGCCGAGATCCAGCACGCGCGAGATGCCTGTATTTTCAAATGCACCGGAAGTAGAGTCATCGACTCCAAGTGTTGTAAGGCTGGGTAATCGCACGTCGCCCGTCAGGCCGGTGCAGTTCCTGAAGGCCCAACGTTCTATCTGTGTGACATTCGGCAGATAGAGCCCGTCCATCACGAGGTTGGTGCAGCCGCTAAAAAGGCTGGCGCCGAGCAATGTAAGCGAGGAAGGAAGCTCTACGGATGTCAGGGCAGTGTTGTCCAGGAAATTATTTTCGTATATTTCGAGCAGCGAGGAAGGCAGGACGACATGTGACAAGGAGATACAGCCGTAGAAGACGTTTCGTCTTATCACGGTTACGGACTGCGGCAGCTCTACGGAGCGCAGCGACGTGCAGCCGTTGAACGTATATTCGCCAAGTGTCGCTATGCCGGTGAAGCGTGACAGCTCGTCGAAGCTGACAAGCGACGTGTTGCCGTTGAAGAGACTGCTCAGCGTCGTGACGGCAGCGGCCTCCTCGGACGTGATGCCGCCGTCGTGGTCGGTGTCCCAGTTCGCGAGGGCCACGGCGGAGACGACGGGGTCGGCGAATCTTATCCACAACTTCGCCGCGTCGATGTGCAGGCCCTGGAAGGTGCTCTCCAGCGTGCCTATGCTGTCCTCATAGGCGGCATCCACGGTGATGTCGCCCTGTATGACGGGTACGTCCGTCTCGAGACCGTCGGCGGTGAGACCTTTGTATGTGTGGCTGTTGCCGTCCTTGTCTTTGTTGGCGGCGATGGCGGACAGCGCGTCAAGCAGCGTGCCGTTGCCCGTCCACGTGAAGTTGGTGACGCGGATGAGCTGGAGCCGCTGCCCCTCACTGTTGAAGATGGAGGCGAGCATGCTGACGGCATCGGTGGCGCCGGCATCTTCCACCTCCAGACGTACCACGCCCGCCAGCGAGGAGTACGAGAGGTTGGTCAGTCTCTTTACAGAGCGCAGTATTATTGCGCTGATGGTGGACGGCAGAGAGAGCGTCGTTATCTTGGAGCCCTCCGGCAACGTTATGTTGGTGACGGAGGTTCCGGCGAACAGTGCCTCGCGCAGGCGAGGACAGCCGCTCAGGTCAACGGCACTGGCCAGCGACGGCAGGTTACGCGCGTCGATGCTTTTCAGCGACGGGCAGTCGCCGATGCCCACTGACGACAGTTGCGAGGTGACCTCCAGTGCGTCTGCATCTCCAAGCTTCAGCACGCGCAGGCGCTTGCCGCTTATTGACGGTAGCGCAGCGGCGGTCGTCTTGCTGAGGTCACCTATGCTGGTGAGGTAGTCAGAAGCCACGATGTATATGTTGGTGTCGGCGCCGGCCGGCCCTGTCAGCGTCACGGGCTCGCCCGCCATGACGCGCGACGCGGCTCCGACGCGGCTATTCTGTCCTATCAGGATGGCGGGGTAGAGGTCGAAGGCCGGTGTCAGCGTGAACGTCTCGGCGGCCAGCGGTCTGTATGAGAGACGGCCCAGCGATGCGTCGGAGCTGCCGGCGGCGAACGGGCCGTAGCGGTACAACGACATGCAGTAGAGCATGCGAAGCTCCACCCAGCGGCGCTCGGCCTCCAGATGGTCGCCCAGCGACTGCGCAAGCGGGTGTGTATCGACGGAGGCGACGTATGCGCCGTTCTTCCACGCATCCTCGTAGGTATATTCGGCATCGTTGTTGTATGCCGTCTTGGTGAAATACCGCTGGGCCTTGCCCCAATAGTAAGCCTCGAAGAAGCCCATCAGACGCTCCATCACCGTCGTGCCGCTTCCTGCGGCGTACATCGCGCCCAGTATGTCGCGGCCCGTCTGACGGCACTCGTCGGCGCAGCATTCGCCCACGAGCGTCCAGAAGACGCTATCCTCGCCACGGAAGACATAGCCCGTGCGTGAGTCGTCGAGGAAGTCGTGCATCTCGATGCTGTACGGCTTGCGGCTGTGGCCCTGGTTGTCGATGTCGAAGATGGTGTCAAGGTCGTCCTGCCGCCAGCGCCACTTGCAGCCGTTGCCGCCGAAGCAGTACGGGTAGCTGTTCTTGGCGAAGTTGTCCGTAGCCCCGAAGATCTGCAGGAACACGAGGTGGAACAGCGCGTCGCGCTTGTCCCAGTACTGTTCCCAGTTCGCGAGGAAGTCCCCGCGGCGGGCTTCGCGGAACAGCTCGTTCTTTTCCGCGGTCGTCAGCCCCTCAAGGTCGGTGGCCTGACCGCCGTAGCTGACGTACTGGTCGAGCATGCTGACGCCACTGAACTCGTAGCGGCCTGTGCGTATGTCATGGTAGCACAGCTTGTATCGGTCGGGGCCCTCGCCGTCCAGCCAGAACTCGTAGTACTGGTACAGGCGGCCCGTCGCCGTGTCGCGCTGCGCCTCCCACGCCGCCACGTCGGCGTTAATGTCGGCGAGTGTTGAGGTGGTGCCCAATATAAGTGTGCTGTTGCGATACGCCACCTCGTAGGCCGGTTTGAAATACTGCTCCATGGCTGCTGTCACGGCATCCTCGGAGGCCGTCTTGTCGGTGTCGAGCCCGCGGAAGTTGCCAGCCTCCCACCCGGCCTCGTAGTCAGCGACACCCTTGACGACACACAGAGCCTCCTCCTCTCCGACATAGCGGACGTCACTGTTCCACGGATAGCGGAAGGTGGTGAGACGCACGCTGTGGTCCAGACCTTCCAGCGACATCAGCGTGTCGCTGAATCGCTCGTCATCCCACTTGAAAGTCGGCTTGTCGCCTTTGTCGGGGCCCACGGTGAAGAGGCCGATGAACCGGTATGAGTACAGGCCCTCGGCGCCCTCGACAGGCTCCTTGACAAAGCCGTACACAGGCTCCATGTAGATGGCCGTGCGGCCGCCGGCCTCGTTGGGGCCCGCCACGATGTCATGAAGGTCGTTGTAGGCCGCAGTGGTGCCCATCTTGTGGCCCTGCATAGAGCTGGCCACATTCTTTTTCGCCGTGATGCGCTTCAGTGCCGGATAGTCCGCGCCGCGGAACCGTGCAGTCTTGGAATCCGCGGGCTCGCCCCAGTCTCCGGAGGACACGTCCCAGTAAGATACGGGGCATTTCTTTGCGTCATTGCTCTTGTCAATGCGGAAACGCAGGTTCCAGCGGTAGTAGTTCATGGATGTGGTGCCCTGTCCGGACGTCTCCACGCCGAATATCTTCAGCGAGTCCGCGGGACGGTCGTGCCAGCGGAACTCGACATTGGATTTGGTGGCATATTTCTTGTCCATACCCCAGGCGGGGAGCACCCCTTCCGGCTCGGCTATCTCTATCACCATCACGTTGGCCTCGCGGCTCACGGCATCATAGTCCACGTGCCAGCCGTCATCCACGACAGAGCGCCCTGTCGCATACGCCAGCTGCTTGTCGGCCTGCGTCGGCAGCGAGGCGACATAGTTGGCGAAGGCGTCTGCGGAGCCGAAGGCACGGTTGTAGCAGCGCACGCCGTAGAGATACAGGTCTGCGGCGGAGCTGCCCAGTACCAGCGGCGCATCTATGCTCCACACGTCGTTGTCGCCATAGGCGAACTGGCATTTTTTCGCTCCGTTGACGTATATCTGCGCAAGGTTGCCGTAATTGCCCTTGTAGTTGCGTGTCAGCGTGACGATGACGTTGACGCGCTCGCCCTCCTTGAAGGTATAGCTCTGCTCCAGGTCGCCGGAGGCGGCAGAGAGGTCGTTGCTGTGCAGCGTCACCTGCTCGGGCCTTATGCGCAGACCGCGGAAAGCTGCCGACAGGAGGTCGTCCATCACGGCTATAACAGGCTCGTCGTAGTCAGAGGCGTTGCGCACGGCGAAGGTCAGCTCGACGGTGCGGGCATTGCCCACGTCGCCCAGCAGCGGCCATGAGATGACGGGACGCGCACCTGCAGGCACGAGCAGACAGCGGCGACCCGCCTCGTCGGCAGTCCATCCGTCGGTGCCGTCCACCCACGCTATGCCGTCCCATGTCGCGGCGATGCGGCTGCCGTCCACCTCGTTGACGGCGTAGTGCTGGCGGTTGCTGCGGTTCGCGGGATTGATGTAGAGCGTTGCGCCAGGCGTTGCGGGGTAGCTCGCGGCGTTGTCGATGGCGATGTCCGCGGCGGCGGTGTTGCCGCCATCCACCTCTATTGTCACATGTGCAGTCAGCTCGGACGAGTCCGAGGCCACTTCCACCTGGTGTGAATACACGTGGGGTTGCGAGGTGGTCTGATTCTCTATTATGTCGTCCTCGACGATATAGGACGTCTGGCCGCCGAGACGCACGGACGCGTTGACGGTGACGGGAGCCGCCACAGCGCTCTCGCCGTCATACAGCGCATACGAGAAAATGTCGTTGGCGGCACCGTTGACGAGGCTGCCGGCAATATTGTTCATTACCGCGAGGCGTGCCGTCAGCACGTCACCGGCGGCGACGCAGATGATACTGAAGCGCACGTGCTCTGTGGCCAGTGTGTCGCTGGTCACCCACATCTCGACTGTATATATGCCGCTGCCGGTCTCGGGGAACGTCAGCGATGGATAGAAGTACTCGTTCTCGGTGTATGTCTGGGTGCCAAGATTCACTTCCACGTCAGCCGGAGTATAGCCGTCGCCGCGTACGCGGATGTGCAGCGTCTTGCTTACAGCGCCGCCGATGTTGAGCCCGCCAAGCGAGTAGGGACGGCCCTCGATGAAAGGGGCCCACCAGTTGAACCTGTCAGCGGCGAGGTACATGCTCGTCAGTGTGGCGTCATATATGGCAGAGGTCTGCTCGTGTGTCTCCGAGCCCACTGCCATCACGCGGATGCGGTTGCGGCCGTTGGCGAGCCAGCGGCGCACGTCGAAGGTGAAGGTGTCGCCGTAGCGCAGCGTCACACCCTCCATGATGGTGTTCCATTTCCCGGCGGCGCCGGTATCGACGGCTATCTGGAGTGTCGAGTCCTCGCGTGTGTCGCTCCATTCGATGTCAGTCACCGCCTTGCGCTGGCTCAGCACGCTCACGCTGACGAGAGCCTCCTGCTGCTGCACGGTGTAGTAGTACACGCCCGTGGGAGAGTCGCCCAGGATGCGGTACTGATAGACGGTGCCCGTGAAGTTGAAGATACAGCTCGACACTATCAGGTCGCTCTGCTCCGGCTGCCCCTCATTTAGCCACTGCTGGCGGTCGGCCGCGTCGCGGAAGTTATACAGCGTGCTCGTCGCCGACACAAAGAAGGATGCGCCCGCACGGGCGTTCAGCGCCTCCTGTATCTTGAGTTTCAGAAACTGTTCTATCTGGAGACCGCTAAAGGGCAGGCCGTCGCTCGACGGCTCGAAATGGGAAATACGGCCTCGCCCGTCAGGGGCGCAGTTGCCGTTCCAGTCCTGTTCAAAACTCTCAAGCTCGTCTATGGTAGGTTTCTTTGCCATGTTATATTTTTTTGTTGTTACTAATGTTTCCATACATCCTCATGGCTCCAGGTGGAATCGTGAAGCCATACGCCGCCGCCGAAGCAGCTGGCCGCCGCGGACATCGCCGCCATCAGAAATCGTCTCAGACTGCTCATACGCCGCCCACTGCTGTGTATAACCCGATACCATTTACAATACTCACCTGATAAGTTCTTCCTGCCTCGAATTCCGGAGTTTCAGGCCAGACAACAATTGCCTCCAGGAAAGGGTTGACTCCGTCCCAGTCCTGATAGTCGGTGGTGAACTGAAACATGAACTCGTTAAGTCTGTCCGGATACTCAAAAGCAAAGTCGTCAAGGTCTATTCTGAGCGACGTAAGACTTTCGTTCCATATATAAAATTTATTGGGTTTAGCCAAGAGATGGTCTGTCCCGTCGGGTTTAGGATTCCTCCGTTCCACATGTATGTTTTCCATTACTACCGGTGAGGCTCCGTTCACCTGTATGGACACGTCTCCCGTCCTGTCATTCTTTGCCGCTACGACCACAGGCGCCAACATGACGCTGTATTGGACGGTCTCAGCGACAGAATTACCGACGATGCAGCGCGTCCAGATATACTTGCCTGCCTCTACGGAAGTTATCACACTGCTCCATCCGCTATCTGGCGGTGTCGAATCAGACTCGCCCTGTGCATATTCTATAACAATCCTGTTAATCAGCAAATCATGGTCGTGTCCCGCCCGGTCGTGGTCATTTAAGTTCTGCAAATGGTCAAAGTCAGCACGTATGTGGTCCTCGTTTGCACGTGTGTGGTCACTCGCAGCCTGGTTGTGGTCATCTAAGTTCTGCGAATGGTCAAAGTCAGCACGTGCGTGGTCCGCGTTTGCACGTGTGTGGTCACTCGCAGCCTGGTTGTGGTCACTCACAGCCTGTATAAGCGCTTCCTTAATAGCTGTGAAAGTAGCCACCACAACACCCCCGGATGCCCGCCCTTTATAAACAGTGATAAGACCCTTGTCCTCACCGGTCTCAGTAAACTTGATAGAATAGTAAGCTACAATCTCCTCGTTTTCTTCATCAACTATACGCTGGCCGTTGAAATACCAGTAGCCGTCTGAACCGCCCACTGGAGCGGTAGGCTGGTACAGATTGAACTCACCTACGGTAAACAGCTGCACAAGAGGTGTCGAGCCTGCGTTAGGTACAACAGAGTTAGGTATAAAATCGTTAGTTCCAGCCGTCTGATTAGACACGGTTGTGCGGCTGCGCATCAGCGTTACAGCGTCACGATAGATGATGTCATTTGTTCTGCCGCCGTTTTGCATCAGTTGGAGCAGGAAAGAATACTCACCTGTGCTGGTCTGCATCTCAGGTGTCAAGGTAAATCCCAGATAACCACCCTCGGCGTTCATCACCACCGATGGAACCGCAAACCTACCCCTGGCATTGATGCAATAAAGCGTAGGCACTTGTCCTGTCAGGCTGTAGTTTTCACCATCCGGACGCTTGAAATGCCACTGGATGTTAAGCGGTGTCCCTAACTCAAACTGATTGTTCATTGTATTCAGAATTTGATGTTGTCAAAATATATCTTGCTTTTCTCCGTCTGGCCGTAAATGGTCAGCACCATGCCGGTAAGCTGGTACACCACAGCGTCCAGCAGCCCGTCCGATAACAGATAATGCGCTCCCACCTCCTGAGTGGCAGCGACATAAAGCCGCCCTTTCTCCAGCTCACACTCCGGCATGAAGGTGAACGTGTCAAACGGAAACGCGGCGTCAACGTCTCCGTCAGTTATGTAATCGGCAAAATCAAAGCCTTCAAGGTCTCCACCGTCTGTTATGGTCTCCTTTCTCAGGCTGTAATAGATGAACCTCAGCCGTGAGCCTTGAAGGCCCACCAGCCGCGGATCATCATAGCGCCCACGCACGTAAGGGTTCAGCTGCTTACGTCCCTCGGCCGATGCCTCCGGTGTGACATCAGTCAGCACCACGGCCGAATCCAGCGCTTTAAGGCCCACCAGCCGCAGCCATGGACCTAACTTGTTTTTGTCAAGCGTGAACGACACCCACCCGTCGGGGTCTATCGTCACAGCTTCGTAGTCGCTGTTGTATGTAGGGGGGTCCGATGGTTCCTGCGCAGGCTCTTGATAAAGGCTCCTCACGTCAATACCTTGCAGCCTGTCTGCTGGCACAACCTTGTTGATGGCGTTGATAGCCTCCGGTAGCGTACGTCTGATAACATCATTCAGAGCTAAGGTCTCCGGCTGATCCAGCATAGCCTCTACGCCAGTGTCCACCTCATCCATGTTTTTACGGACCAGGCTCACCACCTCACCTACATACAACTTAATCATTGTGATTATCCTCAAAATTGAAGTTGGGGAACTTAATCTTGTTGGCTATCATGAAATTCTTCATTGCGGACTTGTTCATAAGCACGCCGGCATTAGCACCGCGGGCCTTAAGAGCCACGCGAGCCTCCTCAATGGTTGTCACCTCCGGTATCACGGTCACCTCACTGTCTGACCCCTCTACGTCATTATCGGTGGCAGAGCCGTTTTCTTGAGGGTTCGGATTGATTCCACCGGCATTGCTGTTAGCTCCGCCTGCTCTTTTGCCTTTTTTCTTGTTTTCAGCAGCGGGCTCGGCAGTCCCGATAACCTTGATAAGCCTTATTACACCGGCTTGGAAGAGTGAGCTTGATTCAATCATCAGCTGCTCTATCTTGTTAGCACAAGCGTATGTTGCAGGCCGATAGTTGGCACCGCGCAGATCATTGCCGCGTTTGAATGTTACCTGCATCTCGTTACGGCCGTTACCCAGCGGTATCATCATCACCGCCTCACGTTTGCCGTCAACTCCGTAAATCTTAGTTTGTGACATATAAGTAATCTTATGTTATGTTTATGAAGAAAGAGGAGAGGGTGCTCCCTTCCCTCTTTTATGTCAGGTTTCTTTGAGAATTATCAGGCTACCTGGCCCACAATACCCTCAAACAGTTTCCAGTCTTCCAGGTTGTTGTCCCACTCAACAATGTCACCAGCCTTGAATCCGGCAGTGTCATCATCGGCAGTAAGGAAGTACTTCTTAAGCTTCAGGCTTGCGTCAGCTGCAATCTCCTCAGCGGTAGGCAGTTCATTTACAGGCTCAAAGGTTGCCTGGATGGAACCGATCTTAGCAGCCTTGGCGGCAGCAGCCTGTGACGGGCAGGCCAGTACGGCATTGTGCCCAAGCAAGTCAACGCAGTCAATACGGATAAGGTTGTACTCCTTAGCCTCACGTGCCTCGCCGGTCTTGGACATGTCACGCTCCTTTCTCTCTTCTGGCTTCAAATACGGACGCTCGGCGTTCTCAAGGTCAAGCACAGCCATGTACTCGGTGTAGCCCAGGTCATCCAGTGTCTGTGACCAGATAAACTCCAGTGAGCCGAAGTTATCCTCGTACATTCTGATCTTGATACCGAACTTGTTAACCTCTACCTTACCCACATCCTTATGCTTGATGCTGGAGTTAGCATACTTGATGATACGCTTAAGCTCCTTCTTGCCGCAGAATGCGTAAGCATGGTCGTTGGTAGCATTGTTGGTAAACATTAGGGTGGTTATTGCCAGGAAGTCATCATCGTTCATCTCGTTACCGTGAGTGTAAAGAATAGGAATCTGACGGAGCATACCCTTCTCGTGGAACACGCTCTCACGGCCGTTGGTTGCCTTGACATCTATCTGGTCATGGAACTGCTTACCGTTCCAGTGTGAACGTGCGCACTTACGCTTGAAGTTATCCTTGGCGTGAGTAAGAATGTTACGGGTCTTCCATGACATCTTAGTTTCACTCTCCTCAAAGCGTTCAGTCACCACAACAGTCTCAATCTTCTTCTGCAGGAAGCATTGACCGGGAGCAGGCTGGAATGATGATGACTGGACGTTCATCTGTGACTCAGAGGCTGCGGTTGCCATGCAATGGAATATTGCGGTAGGCTCGATGGTTACGGTTGTACCGCTTGCAGTGGGAGGATTCAAAACTTTGAACTTAATCTTCTCACCCTGGAAGTCGTTGTCCAGTACAAAGAGCGTAAGCTCACCATCAGCAATCTGGTTGCCTGCCTCATCCTTAGTGTAACCCTGTACGCCTTCTATTACTACATCTGAATAGTTGATGAGTATCTCCCAGTTTTCAAGGTCTTCCTTATCTATTGATATGGTCTTGTTGTTGCTGTTATAAGTAATGGTAATGTTACTGTCGCCGGTATATACGGAATCAAGGTCTGATGAGCCGTCAACCCAATGATTATGAACATAATCCTTAGCCTTGACAGGTTTACATACACGTGCAATGATAAGCTCCTCGGGATACTTGAACTTACGGAACTCAACCGTCTTCTCATCGTAGTCCTCAGCCATCAAACCGGCATCACGTAGGTTGGTAGCCGATGACGGCTGTCCGGGCAGCTGTGTCAGGTTACCCTGTTCATCGGGCTTGACAGCTTCACCAGCTGGCCTGCCGCCAGGATTGCTTTCACTTACAGGTTCTATATTCTCAGATGGATTGGGGTCAGCCGCAGGCTCTACCGGTTCCACCACTGCCATCGCAAAGCCGCTGCTGGCTCCCAGCAGAACAGCCACAACCACGAGTAGAGCTGACAGCAAACTCATTTTGTGGTTCTTCAGATAATTAAAAATCTTCTTCATAGTTGTATTGAAAAAAGTTATTACACTATTTCATCCCAAGGATTATATGGCTTTGGAGGCTCAGGCTTGGGCATGCTGCCGCCACGACCACCGTTAATTGACGGCATTGTACTGCCGCTTGCTGTGCCGCGTGTCCTGCGGCTTGCCTCAATACGCTCGTTACGTCCGGCCACCAGACCCTCGTTACGTGCAGCCTGCACGTCATCCTTGTAGCGTATTCCTTGCCATACGGTCTCCATATCAGACTCGTCATACTGATTGACATTACCTTTTTGCTTAATGTCTATCAGGCGTACCGCGATAGAGGCTTTTTCTTCGTTACTCAAGTTGTGTTCGTCGCCCCACGTGTTCAAACGCTCCAGGAAGTCGTCCCAATTATGCTCCTCCTCCTCTTGAAGTCTTTTACTTTCACTTACACGTTCACGATAGTTATCCCAGTTCTTTTTAAAGCGTTCACGGCCCTCCTCGGTTGCTACCTCTGCCATTTCTTCTCCAAATGCCTCAATCAATCCTGGCCTTGGGTCACCAGTCTCTATCCAGACATTGAGGAACGTAGCAGCTTTAGGATCGCTGTACAACAATTGTGCAAGTTTCTTGTTTACTTCAGCGTTCTCTGCAATCTGTGATGCGTCCGCATCCATCATCTCATTGATAGCCTCATCCAGGTCGGCCAATTGTCCGTCTTGTCCTTCCTGTCCTTCTGGTCTCACAAACTGGCGGTCGGGGAACCGTCCCTGCGCTCTTTCCAGCAGTCTCTCCCTTGCGGTCTTAACTTGCTCTTTATCAGGTTTTGCCATTGCTTTATGATTGTATGTTTCTTTCTTGCTACCAAAAGTAACGCAGACCGCAAAGTGGGGTAGTCTATCTTAGCCCCACACAATTTGTAACTTCAATGCAGCAGACAATCAATTAAGGCATTGAAAGATACAGAGCTCAAACGTCAGCGGGACCGTGACCTCTACAAGGTCTATGTGCGCTCACTCAGTACTGGTCATTTCGCCAGTATCGGTGAAGCTGCCGACCACGCTCGCCGCCAACCTGCACCACAATGGTATATCTCCGCACGGACCGCCAGCCTGCTTATCGGCCGTATCATGACCCACCAGTCGCTCATCAACCTCAACAGCAACTCACGTCAGCGTATATGGTATCTCTATGACGCATACCGCGATTATCTCAAAGCCCACCCGGGCTGCACGCTCTCACGTGAGCTCATACTGGAGCAGCTGGTAGAACAGCCGGCACCGCATTTCTTTGTGTCAGCCGGCCGAGCCAAACATATAATCATCTATGAACGCCGCGCTGCTATCAGGCGCATGAGGAGACAATGAGAGTAATTATAATCATAATATGCAGCATCCTGTTACTTACAGGCGTGCCTCAGTGGCTTACCGATACACACTGGCCGCTGCTCTGTGCCATGCTCTATCCGTTTTTCCACGCCAACCTCTTTCACCTGTCCGTCAACATGATTGCCGTCTGGCCGCTATACGCACCCCAGCGTAAGAACAAAGGTCTGCTGCTGCTTGCCAGCTGGCTCATATCGTGTCTTGTATGGCCGCTGGCACCGCATCCGGTAGTAGGTATCAGCAACCTGCTGTATGCCAGCATTGGCTGTCTCTCTCCGGTACTGCGCCCAGGCTACTGGCGCTCACCGGCTGTCATTACGTTCTACGTCATGACCTTTGCCATGGTATTCCTGCCTTTCGTGGCAGGCTGGTCCCATATAGCAGCGCTCGCGCTCGGCATTGTCGTATCACTCATCCGAACCAAGACCCATGGCACGTAAAAACACTGACACAGCGCAGCAGCACCTCGATATGACACAAGAGGAGTTAATTGCTGTCCTTGACATAGTTGCCGAGAACCAGCGCCGCTGTGCCACGTACGCTGCCATCTATGACCCTATCACCGGACAAGGCCTCTCTGAGCTGATGGATGAGGAGCGCAGCCAGCTCCGCATACCGGACTTTGCCGTACCTGTCCAGTACGTACCCAAACGTATGATGAAAGTAAAGCTCATACGTAACATAGTACGTGCTGGCGGCATACAGAAATTCATTGACCGCCACAAGTGGAAGTCCGATGACATACCAACCTTTCAGGAAATAGAAGATGAGCTGCGCCGCATACGTCATAAGTATGACTTCTGCAACTGGGCCTATGAGTGTATATGGATAGATTTCAAGCTGGGAGGCAGCGGCCGTTTCCGTCTCAACTACGCCCAGCTACAGGTGCTCAAGCTATGTATGATACTCCTTTGGGCCAAAGTACCCATCAACATAGTCATAGCCAAGGCGCGTCAGTGGGGTGGTTCAACCTTCTGTATCTTCTTCCAGTTCTGGCTGCTTGCTCATCATGATCCGTATCACTCCTTTGCTGTGGCAGCCCACGTACAGGACGCAGCACATAACGTGCTTAACATGCTGGTCAAGGCGCTGGAGAAATACCCGGCCTGGGACCTCGGCCTGCCACATGCTGAGCAGCTGCATCTGGGCAACTACGGAGGTAACAAACACGGTTTTCAGATAAAAGACAGCGCAGGTAACGCAGTACTGCCAGGTATCATTTATATAGGCTCAGCAGAGCGCCCTGAGTCACTGCGTTCAGGCCGTATATCAGGAGCCCACTACACCGAGGTAGGTGTATGGCCCGACACTCCAGGCAAGAGCGCAGCCGGACTGGTAGCCGACATCAGCGGTGGTATTCCCAAACAGCAGCCGCTGGCCATGCAGGTCTATGAATCCACCGCCAAGACCTCCGATGATTTCTTTCATGACATCTTCTACGATGCGCTGGACGGCAAGAGTAACTTTCATCCGCTGTTCATACCGTTCTATTACATACCGCATGACACCATGCCCATACCTGATGAGACGGAGTTTGCCCTGTGGCTGTATCGTAACCGTAACAACGAGACACGTGAAGGTAAATGGCGCAGCACCGGCCGTTACTACTGGTGGCTGTGGACCGAGGGTGCCACGCTCCAGGCAATACAATGGTACCGATATGAGGAGTTCAGTTTCACGCGCCGCTCCGAGATGGTCAATGAGGCACCGGCCAGCATCGCCGAGGCGTTCCAGTCATCAGGTAAAAAGGTCTTTGACTTCTATGATGTAGAGTGGTTCATGAAACACACACATGAACCTCAGTGGGAAGGTGACCTCATCAGTGACGGCACACGTGGGGCCGATGTACTTAAGAACATACGTTTCATAAGCCGTGACGGCGGCCATCTTAAGATATATGAAAAGCCGGACCCCACACCCATACTCAACCGCTACGTGGTAGCCGTAGATATCGGTGGACCCAATGAGACCAGTGACTATTCATCCGTCCGTGTCATGGACCGTCTTATGATGATGCCTGAGTTCGGTACCGGTGGCCGTCCTGCCATCGTGGCTGAGATGCACTATCATACCGATGATGACCTGCTGGCTTATGACGCAATGCGTCTGGCCGCCTGGTATAACAACGCCCTGCTGGTGGTAGAGAGTAACACCTATGAGAGCCGTGACCAGAACCGCGACACCGGAGTGGAGGGGTTTGAGTATATCATGGACGCTGTGGCCGAGCTGTATGGTGAGCGTAACCTATATGCACGTCATAACAAAGAGGAGGACGTGGATGAGAAGGTAGAACGTAAATGGGGCTTCAACACCAATATACGTACCAAGCCTCTTATCATCAACCACATGCGCACCTGTTTGCGTGACCGCCTGTGGGATGAGCCCAGCAAGACCTGCTGTCAGGAGATGTCCATATACATAGAGGACAAAAAGAAACTCACCGCACCACCCAAGAAACATGATGACGTACTTATGGCTACGGCCATACTCCTCTGGATCGCTTACAAGGAAATGGAGTTGCCGCAGCTTGTCAGGGAACCCGCCAGCACCGATGACGGCCGTCCACGCAGCAGCAATAACCTCACCGCATTCTAATCATCAACTCAAAACAATACAGTTATGAACAAAACAAACATCTTTCAGTCAATCAAAGAGTGGTGGCACAACCTACGCCGCCGCTGGGCACGCCGTGTAGTCACACGTTACGCCAAACGAGAGTTCCATGCTGCCATGCGCAGGGCCGATGAGCGCTACAAGCATGAGCACACCATGATATATGTCTGCTCCCAGCCGTTCCGTCCCGATGTCCTCACCACATACGACCGCATCCGTTTCAAACGTGAAAAGAAAGTCTGGGGCTATCAAGGCATCCTGCTCACCCTCACAACCCTTAAGATTGGCTGTTACTACCATACTCCTGACAAAGCAGGTAACCAGCGCATGAAACAGAAAGACATAGATGTGCGCCTCAAGTATTTTATCAACGAGCGTTTAACTCTCGCCAATCTTGCCGATTAAAAGCAACATGGGCCGCGTATCACTACACAGCCCATATCAAACCTTACAAAATCAATTATGTATCAAAAGTATGTTTCTCTTATTGGGCAGGAACAGGCGCAGGGACAGCCTCCTGCTGGCGTGCGTCACGATATTGTTTCAGTTTCTGCATCCACGGCCGTTTGCTTATCAAAGCATATTCGTCAAACGTAATGAGACCGAGCTTCAACATCTCCTTTGCATCCTGCTCGGCAATCTCACGGAATGCCGGTGTCTCGGCACTCTCCTGTATAGTCAGGTCACAATGTATGTAACGCAAATCATCCAGGTTAAGCGTAGCCATATCAAACTCACCGTCCAGCTGGCCTACAATCATCTCCCAGCGCTTGCGGTCATAGAAATACAGCAGGTTCTGCATCTTCTTGGTATGCTGCAGCTCCAGGAACTTATGGAACTTAAGCAGGAACGCAGCCACCGTAGTGGTGCTGTTACTTGCCATCTGTGCATACAACGTACCGCTGGCACCGGCAAACGGAGTCTTACCCTGCAGCGCATCCGTGATAGCCGTTGACTTGTCACTCATACCTGAGAACGTCTGCAAGAATCCGCTTAGGTCAAAGTTCACCGCATTGCTGTGGAATGACTTTGGCATCAGATTCTCCATGCCAGGCTTCACATCCACAAACACCAGTCCGCCTATCTCCGTCCAGCTCTTTGCAAATTCTTTCGGATCAATACCCTGAACTATCTGCTTAGGCACAACCGTCACACCCTTAACCTGAGCGCGCAGCAGCCAGTCATGCAGCACAATGGCACGGTTCATGATGATATTATGGTCAATTACCGGATACAGGAAACCCTGTATCTTACCGTCAATCATCGGTATGGTACGTACTATGAACGGATGGTTACGTCCGGGCAGCGTGCTCTCACCCTCCCACAGAATCGTGCCGTCAGGAGCTATGAACCTGCAATACCAGAACTCATCAATAAAGAAACCGTCCTCACCATATCCGTCACCGGTGATATATGGTATTTCATCTTCGCGCCAGCGCTCAGTGGAACTCTCTGCAATAGCACGGCGGTGCTGGTTCTCCTGCTTTATACGCTTACGCTCAGCATAATCATCAGCGTCAATGATAATTTCTACACCCTTGTTCCAGTCTTGCAGCCTGATACGCGGCTTGGTCTCCTTGGTCCATGCCTCCAGTATCACGCAAACTGACGGGTCTTCATCTTTCATCCACTCCAGTACTCCGTCCTTGTAACGGTCCATCGGTGTGTCAAAACGTGCCTTGCTTTTAAGTGGCTCATACTGCTCAGGGAAAATAGAACGCAGCACGGCATAGTCATCAGCGTTACGTGCAAAGGTGGCGGCCAGCTTACCAAAGCTGCATTTAATCATACGGCCAAACATGGTAGCGTCCCACATGCGGCTGTCGCTCATCATGCAGTCCATCACAAACAAGTTCGGGTTCACGTAACTGGACCAGCTGTCAAACGTGCCGTCCGGACCGCTGGTGCTATCCCATGTCTCATAGCCTACCATCAGGCCACCCAGACACAGCTCGCGCCCCCAGTCCAGATACAGCTCGTTCATGGAGTTTTTCTTGCAGTTTACCTGCAGTCCCTTACTCACAATCTCACCGAACGCCTGCTCATCGGCATCTATGGCAGTAGCCTGCGGTTCCAACATCTCACGTGTAATCACGCCAATCATGGTCTCCACCTTTTCCTGCACCTGGTTGCTTTGTACTACGATGTTACCGGTGCTCTGCAGATACTGGCGCATGGTCATGATTTTGCCGTCGTACTCCATCAGGTCACCCCACTGGTCATCATAAGCAAAACGAAATGCCCTGCCTCGCTGCTCGCGGTAAGGCTGCATGTTCAGCCACAGGTTGCGGAACTGCTCCAGTAGTGCCATATCACGTTTACTGCGCTCAATGGCTTTCTTCCGTACGCGCACGCTATCCATCTCGCTAACGGATTTCACTCTGCGGTATAGTCTGTCAGGCTTCTGCATATATATTGTATTTTTCTCTTTATACTTTCAAAGGCTGGGTGCTGTCACAGCCGCCAGCCTTCCACCTTTCCATTTCGTTAACTTACGATTCTATTACTAACCTAATTCTAACCAAATGAAAGAAGGTCTTATGTTACCTTATGAAAAAAAACAGATTTCTATCATTTATCCTCGCTGTTGTCACCATTATACCCACAACGCTGACAGCGTTTTTCCAGACGCTCGTTGTTGGCCTCATCAACAGGACAGTGTATGTTAGGGTCCTTGAACCTATGCTCGCACTGACCGGATTTCATGATCACCGCACTTTTCTCGGCGCTGTCCAGTTTCTCACGCTCAAAATCAGCGTTGCGTTCCTGATAAAATCTCTTCTGCTCCTGTAACATCTCCAACACCATGGTGTAGGGTGTCTTACGCTTGTCAATAATCTTGCCAAGCACACCGCCCACACCGACCGAAATAACCGATGTAATGATTAACGTCCAGTCAATCTCCATTGCTTATTTACGGTTGGGTAGGAGTGAATGTGAATGATTCAACCGCACTGTCCACCATACCGCTCTTTATGGCAATAGCCTTGTATGTGGTCTCCTCGGCAGGCTGGTCAAGTCCGGCAGAGTAAGCTGTTGATGCCGATGTCGGGTCTGAACCGTCAGTAGTGTAGTAGATACTTGCACCATTGGTGGCGCTGCTCATCTCAATCTTACCGGTATCTGCGTTAAGACCGATGACCGGCTTAGCCACAATCGTGAACACCTTACTTGCCACAGCGCTGTCATGACAGTCCAGTTTCATGGCGATAGTCTTGATAGTGGTAGGACTGGCAGCGATACTCAGAGGCTCGCTGTAAACGGCCGATGCAGCTGTCGGTTCAGTGCCATCAGTGGTGTAGTGTATCACCGCACCGCTTGTAGCGCAGGTAATGGCAGCCTTGTTACTTGACAGAGCAATAACCGGAGTTGCCACGGTAGGCAGCTGGTTATGCGCAATTACCGCAAGCTGTTCTTTAATCTCAGCCAAATCCTTGTTCATGCCAGCAAGTCTGTTGGCAATAATACGGATGTAAGGGTTTTCTTTATTTGCTCCCATAGTAAGTGTATATTAAGCTAAACAAAAATGGGGACAAATACTTGCCCCCAAAGTCTATCTTAGCCTATAACAGTCTTATCTCAAGCGGCTGGCATAACGTGTCTCATACTCCGCCTCCAGATAGCTGATACGCTCCGTCTGCAGCAGCTCAGAGAGCAGCACCACGCGGAACAGCTTGTATGAACCGCCACGAAACGATTGCAGTATCTGCCAGCGCACGCCATCCATGGAGCCCAGCAGCACCATCTTGACATATTGCTTGTCATATTGTCCGCGCACATACAACCTGTTCAGTACCTTACGCACGTCAACCTCATCAAGGTCTATGGGACGTGTTACCAACAGCGCTTTCTGTCGGTCTGATTCAGTCTGGTTCTGCTTACGTGCCTCCGAGAAACTGACTACTGCGGCGTAACGGTGCGTCACCGGCTCCTGCTCCTCAGTGGCTTGCGGCTCGCTGTCCTGGACCTCCTCGGGTTCGGGTTCCTCCGTTTCAATCCTTACCATAGATATGAGTGTGTCCGGATAGCTGTTCAGGATATGTTTGAACACATAACCTTCCGGCAGCACCACCTTATGCCAGCTGTCCGTCTCAATCATATACACATATATGTACGGTTGTGCTGGCCGCTCAACGGCGTTGCTGAAGAACAGCAGCCTGCGTCCCACATAGTCATAGGCAGTACGCGCATCCTGCATATACTCCATGAATGGCTGGTCTTCATGAGCCATGGATGCAAGGTCACCCCATTTCTCTACATGCGTAGAACTACGTAACAGGTTATGAACAATGTCATCCAGCTTGTAATGCCGGCCGTGCATCTTATCTGATATACAGCGCAAATCAGACCCTGTCAGCAGCATCACACCCTTCTTGGTGGTGAATACTACCGCTTGATCCAGTTGACAAACCGTACCAGGTAGCGCCACATCCTGCGATATTGCATCCTTGGCTGCTAAGCTGCCGTCACTATTGATTCCAAGACCCCACAAACCTTCATCTGTAAACACGTAGAGAGATGAATAACCAAACTGTCCTGTTGACAAAGGCTTGGTGATGACCGCAATGTCTATGAGTTTACCGGTAAATTCTTTTTCTGCAGTAAATACAAAAGGATTGAAAGCTTCGGTCTGTACCAGAGTATTGAATCTATTTCTATATGGCTTGTCAATATTTTCATATGTATATGGCAAGTTAGGATTTACTTCAGCGCCCCAGCCCAAAAATCCACATGCTCCGTTCAGGTGGATATCCTCAAACATATCAACAGTCAATATATAGTAGTCACTAGATGAGCTTATTTTTATGATGTCAGCCTTGTAGCAATTCCTGTCAGGATAAAACAACCACGGTCCTGGCGCCACTAAATACCTTTTACTGACTATAATTTCTGAGCCAGACTGCCACCCTCCTGCATGAATATAATATCTTAAAATCCACTCTTCGTTTGGAAGGTCATTCTCATACTTACGGCTTGCCGGTTCTGGATAGCCAGACATGTATTTAACTTTTGTACCTGAAGCCATAAGGCGGCTATTATAAACTTTTATAGCCGAAGGTACAGTCACATGATGCGAGCTGCTTACAAGATCATCAGACAAAGTAGGCAGTGTTACAAGATTTTCGTTGTAAAACACCTTATAATCGTCTATATCAAGAGGGGTGGCTGTTGTTGCATTGACATAATCATCAATTTCAATCTTTTTTATCTGATAGAAGATGCTATGTGAGCTGATCATCTCCAGCATTTCCTTGTCAGTGTATGGCTTAAGATGAAAAGTTGAAGCAGCATAATAATTGTTGTTAAAACTATCTAAATGGTCAGGGTTAAAATCGTCAATTTGCAACACCTTCATTCTCTTTCTATCTATCAACTCGCTTGCAAAAATATCCACTCCTGATACTATATCTTTCCAATTGGCAAATTCACTCGCATTCTTAATAATAAACGACAAAGTGTATGGCTCGGTTTTTTTTGTGGTGTAGTAAGGCGAATTATTTTCTACAAATGTAAATTTCAAAAGCGAATCATAAACACTTCCTGTCAGCTTGTCATAATGAAAGCGCATTGTGGATACAAGTTCCTCATCCGCAAACAACATTGGGTCTATCAGAATAGGAGCTGATTGTTTGGTATATGAGCCGTCATATAATCTTGCCGCATAACGAATAAACACCGGTTCTGACAACGTTTGATTATCAAGATTATGCTTTGTCACATAGTTGTATATGCTGTCAACTATCTTATTCAGCATACCATTGAAATAGTTTGTTTGGCTCTCATTCCAATATTTTATATCCTGTTCGGTAATAACCTCGTCCGGGTCAAACTGATAGCCGCATAACATCCTCAAAAAACTGAACATTCCCGCATTTTCTTCGGGACTGATAGCCCATGCAGCCTGTAAGTCGGTCTTGCAATCCTCATAGTCCTCTTCTTCCAAATCAACGGTAGTCTGAACTATTTCTATATCAGGAGTTGGTATCTGTTCACCAAGGTCAACATATGCTCCGTCCTTAAAAATGACATATTCCATACGTTGATTCTCACCCTGAGAGTTAGCTAACAGTATTATAAGAGTATTACCCATGCTTTCTATATCCTTGCAGCACTCACCAGTTCCAAACGTATAGAACGCATGGAAATAGGGACTGACGCTATCAAGCAAACCTATACCGGTATTATTCTTGGCAATATAGTTGGTATAGTCATTTGTCTTATGGATATATACTATTTCCACGTCTTCCAGGTTGGCATTATCCAGCAATACATCATTACCTACGATGTCACGTGTCACGTCAGTAGCCGGCACGTTGACCGCCAGCTCGTTCTCGTTCATCTCAAGCCCTATTGACTCGGCCAGCCCACCGTCAGCGCTCATGCGGTCTGACGGAGTGCGGCTTATACCTCTCAGTTGTATTCTTTTTGTCGGCATAATCTTTATTGAACTTATAGGTTAAAAACTACAATAACTATAAGTGTTATTTTACTTTCAAGCCCTAAACTTAAATAACCATATCATCAT
This sequence comes from Bacteroidaceae bacterium, assembly GCA_017615835.1. Lineage (GTDB taxonomy): Bacteria > Bacteroidota > Bacteroidia > Bacteroidales > Bacteroidaceae > Colenecus. Next base: position 72,216 of record JAFZZI010000002.1, read on the forward strand.
TTCAGGTCTGAAATGTCCCTGATCATACGTGCTCTCAGCGCGTCATGTTCCCGGGTTATCTGCTTGCGCTGCTTGCGGTCCTTTCCGTCAAGCTGACGCAGGTACTTATCATAACCGTCCATCTCCTTCTCATAGCGTTTCCACACCTCCAGCACTTTGTAGTCGTAGCTGCCGGCAACTTTCTTGTAGTACTTTTCATCACCGGCTTTCATTGCCTCCTTGAGCCTGCGCTCGGTATCCTGTGCCACCTCACGGTAGTAGTAATACAGGTCAGTCACATGTGCATTACGATATCGGTCATCGTTCCATGTCATCAGTCGGCGCAAGAATGGAGTGTCACTTATCTTCACCTCACCGCCCAGCGCGTTCTCCATGAACTTGAGGCCCTTGCCTACGGTAGTGCCCACGCCACCGGTGTAACCCTCAACAATATGCTCTATTATGTTGGGATTCCAGTTCACGGCACCAGCCTCATACTCGTTACCGCCGCTAATCCAGTTCAGCGCCTCTGACAGCGCCACATACACCTTACTGGTGTTCTTAAGCGGATTGCGGTAAGCAGGAATATGTTTCTTCTCCTCATCACTCAGGAAACGGTTCTCGTTATACACCCTTGCACCCTTATAGTCCTCGTTCTGTATCACCTCTACAACAGGAGTAGTGATACTGGGCAGCACGGCAGCCAGGCCCGATGTCGCATCCAGCGGAGCAATCTCACCAATCATGCTTGCCACCTCACCTACGATGTTACGGTGCGGCTCGCGACCCAGTGAGTGATTGACAACCATGTCACCCATACCGTAGAAAACACGTGCCTCCTGCGGCAGTGCCCATTTCAGGTAAACACCCTTAAGGCCCAGCAGCAGGTTATTGCGACGCTCATAGTCGGGTACGTCAAGGTACTGGTCATCATCGTCATCATCACCATCCAGCATAGCATGAAGCACAGCGTTCATGACACCCAGCATCAGGTAACCGCCCACCCACAAGCCCAGCTTGCTCTTGTCTTTCTTGGCCAGCAGGTACATGGCGTTAAGACCCTGGACCGATGCGTTAAAAAACATGATAGCGTGACGGCCATATACAGACAGCATGCTGGCCGATACGGCAAACAGACGCTCTATGTCATTGAGCTTGCGGCCCTCTCTTGTGCGCAGGAACTCACTTTCTTTCCAGGTGATACCCTTGCCGCTGCCTTTGCGGTTGAAGTTCACCGTAAGCTCCTTTGCATCGGCCACACTCTCCACTACGCTCTTACCCTGCTGGCGTGATGTCAGGTATGCGGCAAAACGTGTCATCTGCTCAAAGCTCTCGCCAAACTCCTGAACAGCGTCCAGCGCTGCACCAGCACGCTCAATGGCGGTACGTGTCTCACCGGTATATTTCTTTATCTCAGCTTCCCATACGTCAGTACCGCGGACCGATGTATAACCGGTCACACCGCCGTTCTCAACAAACAGGCGGTAGTGCTGCTCCAGTTCTCCTGTTCCCAGCTTGCCGTTCTGCAGGTCACGTTTCATGCGTACCACCTTCATGGCCTGTCTCAGGTTCTTACGGAAAGCCTCGTTATACGCCTTATCTTCCTTGACGGACACAGCCATCAGCGCAAACAGCGTATCACGCTGCAGGTTACTCAGCCAGAACTCGGGGTTAAGTGATGTGTTGAGTGCTGCAAACGCACGCAGGAACTTAAGCGTAGCCTTAGTAAACTCATTCTTGCTGGCATCTACGTTCAGCTCTCCGTTGATAGCCTGAGCCGCACGCGGATTGCCGTTGATAAACATGAACATGTCACGGCCACCCAGCTTGAATGCAATTATATGAGACTTTGCCTGCTGCTTGGTGGTGTTGATAACATAATTCAGACGCTGTTTCTCAATCTCACGCACGCCACGGAAAGCACGGTGTTCACGCGCCAGCTGCTTCATTTCATTTTCCCACTGCTCATACTCGGCCTTAGCCTGGTCGGTAGACAGTGCCTCGGTGAACGGAGGATACTGCGGCTCAAAAATGGTACGTCCCTGCTCATCCAGCAGCGCATTGCCGTCTGCATCCACCTGCTTAACATACCACACGTCACTGACCAGCACCAGGTCATTATCCTTCTGGCGGTTACTCACAAAGTAATACAGGGCCAGTTTGCTCTCATTCTTAATGTCAGCAGCGATAGCTGAGCTTGCCATGGCACCGATATATGCCAGCGGTGACTCGGCCTTGGTCTTACGGCCCTTTGCCTGTTTGAGCGGTACCACAAACGTAGCGTCAGCATTGCTGGTGTAGTAAGAGTACATATCTTCGGGAGTGGTCTCGGCAAAGCCACGCAGCGGCACGTAATACTTGAACATGTCACGTACATGCTCATACTGGCCGCGGCTCATCATGTTAGCGTCATACTGGTGTTTCAGCACCGCTTTGGTAGCGCCGTTAATCTGTTTCCACAACTCAGTCGTCAGGTCGCTGCCCATACGCTTCTCAAAGTCTGCAATTTCGGCATCTGCGGCCAGCTCCATATCTGATATATTGTCAAACATAGGCTTACGTGCAGCCAGCAGCCGTTTCTCATACTCCTCCTGCGTCTCGGTGGTAGGAACATACGGATTGATGTTCTCATAGTTGGAGTAGAGACCGGTCAGACCGCCGTAATCCTTCTCGCGCAGTTCTTTGTACTTGCCGTCAGTACCGGACTTGATAGCTGTAAAGTGGCGGTCCAGTTTCTCATCCTCACGGTCTATACGCCGCTGTATCTCCTCGTCCGATACGTCAGGATGCTGCTTGGCATACTCACGTATAGAGGCCACCTTGGTGTCATGGATAGTCTGATAGTAAGCACGTGCGTCACGTTTGGCAAACACATCGTTACGCTCCACACCATGCTTGAGCATCAGGTAACGCTCCACCTCGTCATAACTCAGCCCACGCTCGTCAATAATAGCCTGCACAGCCTTCATCATCTTATTCCAGTGCTCGCGCTCCCATTTCTGCATGGCGGCCAGGCCCTTTGAACTCTGCTGGTTCAGTGCCTTGCGTATATCCTCAAATTCCTGCGCCAACTTCTTGGACGCTTTCTCCAGTGCGTCAACAAGAGTATTCACGCTCTGGAACTGGTCGCGGTAAGTCTCATCCATGCGAGCCCACATACGGCTCACCACGCGGTTGTAGAGGTTGGCGGCACTCTCGCCTGTACGCTCCTGCGCCTGCTGTACCCTTGCAGCCTGCGCACCGTCCGCACGTATCTCGCGGTCGGCAGTGCTCACGCCTTGCGCATGGGCCAGCCTGGCGCCTCTTGCTATCACCTCAATGGAACTATCTCCCTGATGCGCATTTTTGAACAGGATATAACGCAGCTGGTTCATGCCGAACAGCTGTATTCCCATCAGAGCCTTGTCTGCAAACACCCTGTCAAGCATATTGTCAAAAGCAGTGCGGATAACGCTCCATGTCTTTATGGTCTCATCGTCAGCAGTCTCGCTTTCTGCCATGGAGCCCAGATACTGCATCATAGCCCGAGCGGTGTTCCACCCATACTGTTCCTGTGCAATCTCCACCACCTTCTGTCGGAACTCCGGCAGATTGCGGTAACACTCCTGCGCAAATTCACGCACAGCCTCATCGCCCAGTATCTCACTGAGCGACATCTTCTCGCTCATTGCCATCAGCGCAGCCGACAGCTCCGATTGACCATTTAAAGCACCAATATTGACTTTAAGCGTACCGCCCTCGTATGTACTGACGGTAGCATCAAGAGGCTCATTGACAACCTCTACCGGCACACCCAGCTTATCACCTATAGCCTTCCATCTGTCTTTTATTCTGGAGAGGGGCGCAGCGTCTCCTCCGTCGGAGGATTCGTCGGCTTCTCCGGTTCCTTCCCGTCGTAACTGTCCTTGAAGTCGTCCAGAAGCATCGACTGTCTCAGAAGCCTTGCCAGTTTCTCTTCCTCGGTTTCCTGTCGCAACATATCCGAAATCGCTTAAAAACTTTGATAGTATCTTTTTCTCACTCCTGCCGTCGGCATCCTCTACGGCCTTTGCGTCTTCGTTGAACAATATGTCGGTCAGATACCTGACGGACATCTCTTCCGCGTAGTCGCTGCCTTTGCCGTAGTGCTCTTGGATTTCCTTGATGAAAGCCTCGTATCTGCCGCGGAGCTTTGCCTTCAGGTAATCCTCTGCAATATTACGGATTTCTGACAGATAGTCAAACAGTCTGTAGGAATTTTCCTCGCTCTCGTTCCTGTACCGGTCAAAGAAGGCGTGAAGGTTCTCGTGTATATACGTATTCTCCATGTCAGCCACGGTCGGGACAATGCTCTTGCCGTCCCCGTTTCTGACACTGTCAAACACGAATATACGCCGTGTGTCTGAACCGTCATAGAACCCCATTTCGTTCTGCGGCCTCGCGCCTATCTTGCGGTGCAGCCTTTCGGCAGTTTCCCATTCAAGGCCTGTTATCTGCGCCAGCTCCTCAGCCGTAATATCCCTGCTTATCGCGTGGACAGGGGCGATTGTCCTGTATAGTCCGTTGAGGCTGTCCGTCACCCTGCCCGCATATTGGAGCGGTTCCTCTGTCTTCGCGTCAAAGTCCCCGACAGTTGGTGTGTTCATGCGGAATCTTATGTTTATTCCATCTTCCTCCATTGCACGCTCCTTAACCCACTCCGGATAGGTGGCCAGCTCTTCTGCGGTCAAAGGTTTGTAGCCTTCCATCGGGAAGGTTTTGGTGTAGTTATGAGGGGTGTCAAGGGAATCATAGCAGGTATAGAGCTGGACCACTTCGTTTTTTTCATACTTATAATACTCATGGCCAATTTCCTTGCTACCCGGCTGCTGCACGAACCAACGCAGTAACGGCTTACCCTCGCTATTCCAGGTTTCAGCAAGACCTTCTGCCTTTCCTTCAACATAAGTATTCCTCTGTTTGGGATTGCCGTTATCGTAGAATTCCTCATACAATCCATCTCTGAAACCTTTGTTGTAGTGTGTGCGCTCAACAAGAACGGATTTCTTGTCGTCCCAATTCCATTCATATTCCTCCCATGTGCCAGTAGCATCGCCGTTCTCATCCCAATATCTTGCTACATCCATGTCTCCGTTAGGAAACCAGCGAAAATTACGCTTCGCCACGCCATTTACGTAGTCAACCTCGTGCTTCTTTGTACCATCACTATACCATCCGGTCTCTGTACCGTTCTCGTGGCCATCTTTGTCGTAAGGTTCAAATAACTTCATCTGGCCATTGATGTAGTACGATACTGCGGGCTCAATAATATTGCCATTCGCCTTATCAGAAAATACAGTTCTATTTTCAAGCTGACCGTTTTCATAAAAACTTTCATATAAGCCTCGCCAATTAACGCCATGACTACGCGTACCACGTTTGAGAACTTGTCCGTTATCATACCACGTTGTGAAAGGACCGTCAGGATGCCCGTTTTCATCGTTATAGAATTCGGCTTGCTTCTTGCCGTTTTCATACCACCTCTCTTTCTTGCCTACGTCAACACCATTCTTGCGAGTAGAGCGGCTTCTTAACTGTTCGCTTGTACCGTAATATATCTCAAACGGCCCGTTTTCGCGATTTCCCTTCCACGTATCACCGGTAATATTCATCTCTCCATCAATGGGGTTGTACTCCATGACAGCGGAACGTCCAAGTTTATCACCAGGAATCTTACCCTCAACAGGAATGCCTTTGTGAGACTGATCCATTCTATCCCACCAGATTCTCTTTTCTTCGTTATTTGCGGAGAACGCCTGTAGTTTACCATCCTTGAAAGCAACCTGCTTCGGATATGCGTTATAGTATTCCCAATACTCACGGCTCTGGCGAGTCAGATTCCCTTCACCATCACCCTGTAACAAACACCAAGGAGATGACTCCTTGCCGAAGTGAGTGTCAATGATAGCACGCATATTCTTGCGGCTCTCCTCGGTATCATCTACGTCATAGACTACGATTCCCTCCGGCAGTTCCTGCGCCTTATGCAGTGTGCTTACCTCGTCAGGATTGATAGGCTTCTCCTTCGCCTGGATATCAGCATGAGCGTTGATAAGCTCCATCGGCGATGAATACTTAAGCGGGTCAACCTTGGCTATTGAAGATATGGCCACAGCCTGCTCTACCTTCGGCATATCCTCCGGGAGCCTGATTGTACCCTTGGCAAACCACCAACCGGTAGCGAGCTGAGTCTTGGCATCAGCCAGGTTATCTATGTAAGCCAGTGTTGATTCACGCTCAGCGGCATCAATATCGGTGCGCTTGTTCAGCCAGGACTCTACCACCTTTCGGTTGTTCTTGCTGAGACGGAAGCGGATGTCATCAATAATCTCGTTATCGAGAATTACATGGTCTTCACCCGGCTGTTTCTGCTTGGCATTCAGCTCGTGGGTTCTTTCATTATCACCGATACGGAACATTACCTGGCCTTCCATGACATCGGCCTTCATCTCAGGTGTGATGTCGATAGTCCACCATTTACCTCCAAGGTCACCTATTTCCTGGAGCTCAGGCTTAACGCCCCACTGCTTGCCGTATTTGGTCATGAAAGCGGGGAGCATACGGTCGTAGAAACCTTTCATGCCCTCACCGCCAATCTTTAGGCCGTCACCTTTGACAACCTTGTAGTCGTAGCGTATAGGCTCATTGTCTCTTCCGATTCCCCATTCTATATTTTCCGTGCCATTGGATTCTCCTTCCTGCATACGGCGAGCCATGTCCTTGCCAACATACTGCGCGACCTCCTCCCAAGTGTTTCCTATTGGCTGATAGTTGCCATCAGGAAGATAAGCCCTTGCGTCTATCTTGTCATCAGGAAGAACGGTGTACGCGATATGGTCTATTGCAGAAGATAGGCTATACCGCTCAGCCTGTGTTTCGCCGTCAGTCCACGCCATCTTATCATAACCTTCCTCTGCTGCAAGTCTAAGCATACGCTTCATGCAGAGCTCAGGCCAGTTCTTCTCGAAGGGTGCATCAGGAACGGCTTCATAACGATATTCTTGTTGTCTTGCGATATCATTCAAAGCCCATTGCTCTTGTCCGTACCATCCAGCATTTCCAAAATCTCCAATATGAGCAGCATAAAGCGTGCTACCATCATAATCGGCAGTTCTTCTTGATATATCTCCTATTTTGTTACCATCTGAATCATAAATAGGAGCGGTATAGATGTCCTGTGTTGTATATTTCTCTCTTTGATATTCTCCTATTTTAACATTATCAATATCAAATCCTTTTTTTTGTGCACTTTTATACCCCTTTCTTTTTCCTTCCTGATGACGCTTACTCTGTATTTCATCAATAACAAGAATTTTATGAGAGATAGCCTTTGTCTTGGGATTGTTATCATACCACTCGTTAAGAGCCTTGCGTGCATCCTCAAGGGTATCAAACGGGCCAATCTGCTTATTGCCATCATTGACCATAAGCACATACTTATCTTCCCCGGTGCGTATGCGGCCATAAACCACATACTCCTTGGTATTATAGCTATTGCCGCCCTTGGGATAATAAGACTGTCTCTTATTGATTGTCTCCACGGGTTCCTCGAACTCGTCAACGTGTCTATCAATAGGAATACGCTGAGTTCTATCATAGGTCTCTCCAAACCTTATCCAGCCAATAGCTCTACCGCCACCAGCATCACCGAAATGGACTACATCTTGCGTATTGTACGGTTCTATTGTCGGCACTGTAAGCGCAATCTCGCGCTTGTTGTCAAGTCCAATGGAGGAATAATTCAGACGAGTGGGGTGTATATCTGTTTTGTTGAGCTGTATCTTATATTTTATTTGTGTTCCTAATTCTTCATCAAACGAAACAGTATAGATATCGTTGAAACCATGATGTTTTTTCTCCATTTCTTTACTTATGTAGCGAACGATATCATCGGCATCAACATCGGAAAATTCAGTATCAGCACCATCTTTGCCGTACTTTGTTAAATATTCTGCTTCAACCTCCACCAAATCATTGGTTATTTCATCGCCAATTTCATCTATTCCAGCAAGTTCTTCGTTTTCGCTATACTTGGTCTCTTCTATCTTAATGGCATTTGCTGCTATGTAACCCAGCACCTCCTGCTTGGTAAGTGTCTTAACGCCCTCGGCCTTCTTGTCATTCAGCCACTGAGACAGTCCCATCCACTTGTCTTCACCGGCTTTCAGGCCGCCCTTGCTCTGGATCATGGCCAGCCACTGGTCAGGCGTAGCCTTCTCTTGCTTGATGTTCTCTACGGCTTTCTGGGCGTTGCTTACGAAGATAGCCTGGTTGGCGTTGGCTACGCGGAAACGGATAGTGTCATTTGCCCTGTTCTTGACATTCTGCCATGCTTTATATTCAGGTGTCTGCTCGAACTCATTACGCTTATTCTCGTAATCCTCCATAGCCTTATCGTAGGCTTCGAGGTTCTTCTGATACTCCTCGTAAGCCTTCTGCTGCTGCTCATATTTCTCCGGGTCTGAGATAGCGGCATAGGCATTGGGCTTTTCAACAGGCCTCCATACGTTATATTCAAACTTAGAAGGCTTGTGTTCCGTGAAACGCGGACGGTTACTCAGAGCCTCACGGTATTCCTTGGCAGTGTTGTATATATTCTCAACATCCTCGTCTGAGGCTATGTTGATAGGATTATTGGCCGTACCAAGCTGGTACTGCCTATAATAATCCGGATGGTCGATGACGGATATAGCATGAGGGTTAAGAACAAGTAACTCCTGCTCTCCCTTACCTTGCTTACCTTCGCCCACCCATACTGCATCAACGCCGTCATTCCAGAGCTGCTCTATCTCCTCGGCGGCATCGTAGGCATCATCCCATTCGGGGCGCTCTACAACCTTAGCGTTCTTGCTGAGCACTACAGGATATATCCGGACGTTACTGCTTGTACCGGAGAAGAGGGAAGCAGTCTTCTTATCTTTAGTCAAGGAAATGCCCCAATACTTATGGCCATATCCACCTCCTCCATAACGCTCAACATCGCGGTCTCTCATGGTGATGCTTGGCTTAAGGTCAGACGGAGCGTATGCTGTGCCATGATAGAACATATGGTCCTTGAACTGCTCAGGGCTGTCAAACTCACTAATCATCCTTGCTGACATATTCAAACCATGATTAGCGTGGTTATCCTTGAGCCAGCGCAGAATCTTCTTCTCGGTCCAGCCTCCACGAACCTTTGGCATACTCTCTCTGGGTTTGTATTCACGGAACATGACATTACCCTGCGGGATAATACCGTCGTTAAAGAAGCGGTCTATCTCGCCCAAGACCATACTTGGATTAGCATCCTCATACTCTGCTGATTCTATTTGGTCAGTCTCAGGGTTAAGAATATCTACCATGACATTACCATCACGCTCGCCAATAAACCGGTACAATGTGCGCTTTTGTTCCGGTGTAGGTCTTACTGCAAGTTCAAATCCGTCAGCCTCCGGCTTCATGCGGATAGCACCCCTGCTCATGAAGTCATACATATACTTCCAGCCTTCATCGGCCGTACCCTCGTAGGCAATACCTACGTTGCGGTGGTCTGTTACTCTGTAGCCCTGACCTTCACTGAAATCAAGATATCTACCATCAGGCAGCATATATCCGGCTCTGCGAGAACTGCTTGTTGTGCCGTATTCTTCGATAGCACGGTTGAATACATCCTCAGTCTTTTCGTCTGCAATAGCCTCACGGAAGCGGATGTCATCCATACCCGTTGCATCCAGCTGCCATACAGACTGCTGCGTCTCATCCACAATGGGATTACGCGCTATTATCATGTTGTTCTTGATGCTGACGTCAGCAAAATGGTTCTCCACTTCCGAAACGTATGAAGCCAGAGTGCGGTTGTTCTGCCAGCTGTCTTTCAGAGTCTCGCGGCCCACGCCGCTCTTGTCTCCTTCATATACGCTGAAATAAGCCGCACCGCCAGGGGCAAGTGCCTTGGCGGCCTGCAGTATCACATTGTCCCTTGCAGCTTCGCTGTCTATTACATTCAGCACATTGTTGCAGGTAACGCTGTTCACCCGGCTGTCCCTTACTCTCCTGGCTATACGGGCGTTGCTGCGGCTGTCACGGTTATATGGGTCAAATACCAGATTCTCCACACCGCGTTCTTTCAGGTAATTGGTGGCTTCATCGTAACGCCCACCGCCCAAATCAAGGTTAGTGGTTCCTTCCTGCCAGTCTATCTTACGGAAAGCGGCAGCCACCTGACGCAACGATGTCGCGGCCGATCCATGCGCCTGCCTCAGTGATTCGGCAAACTCCTTGCTGCTGCTGATACCGCTGTTCACTCCGGGCTCGCCCAGCAGGCCTTTATCCCTGTAGGACATATAGTCGTATCTGCCATCGGCGGCAAGACTCACCGCACCAAGGAACTGTATCTGGTACTTGCGCAGATCCAAGGTCAGCTGCCCCGTTTTATTCTCGGAGAGGGAGCTGGATTCTGGCTTGCCTACTCCAGTGCCATATACCACCACCGCCGACGCGCTGCATGCACCACAGTATCTCGCGCACTCCCTCGCGAGGTCGCTCGCGGACTCCGCGCTGAGCTCGGTCATGTCCGAGAAGAAGTTGCCGACGACTCCACCGTTTCTGTTCAGGCAGATAATGTTTATCTTACTGCGCTCGCCCAGACGGTGTGTGGCCACGAACTGCGCCACATCCTGCGACGAGCGTATCCGTTCCAGGCGTTGGGGATTGTAGTCCTTGCTGAAGGCGTTCTCGTCGAACTTGTACACCGACAGCGGCACTTCATTCTTCACCCTGCCGGGTATTGCGTCAACGGCTTCAAGCTTCCCGGTGTTGAAGGTGCCATACATGCCCGAGGTGGTGTCGATGATTATGCCGTCGTCAACCTTGACCTTTCCTCCGGAGTAGCTGTCCACCATACCCGTTATCGCGTTGAGCAACCTCATGTCTTCCCTACTCGCTTTCAGATTGCCGGACGGATGGTTGTGTACCAACGCCACGCGTGCGGGCTTGATACTGTCAAGCATGGGCACTATCACGCTCGTGTCAACGGCCGACTCAGACATGGCACCCATGCCCACGTGCAGCACCACGGCCTTCTCTGCCTCCCCGCCATAGAACACAAGAAAGGCGTTCTCCACCGCCTTGTTCTCCAGAGAGCGGAAAATGTAGGCTATGTCTGCCGTTGTCTCTATCTTCTCGCCCGAGGTGAACAGGAAGTTGCCGCTTCTTGTCATGCGCCTCTCCACAAGACACGTCTCGCCCTCGCGGAGCTTTCTCAGGGGCTTCACCACCGGCTCTGACCGCAACGGCCGTTCAGCCTGCGCGGTCTGCCCGCCTGTCGTCAAAGAGTTGCCGGGAGTGCGGTCGGCCATATCCTTCTCGCTAAACAGCGAGAGTTGCGAATCTTCCGAGAACAACGTTTTCCCGCCGCCCTGGAAGCGGAACCTTATATCGGGATTCTCCTTGTCGAACCTCTGACTCAGTGGTATCAGGCTGCCGTTGTCGTCGTAGGTGACGGTCATATCCTTAAGACCCTTTATCGGGTTCGACCTTAGACCCTTGGCATAAGCCAGCGTGAAGCCGCCTTCTATTGCCTGTGTCGCGGCCTTGGCTGTCTCACCTGAGTTAACCACATTGTCGATGAACACCGGTATCATACCTTCCGGTATGTCCTCGACCTGTCTGAACCCCAGTTCTTCTGCGGACGGGCCTCTCTTTCGTTGCTGCTTGGCTTCATGACGGCTCTCCCTTTCGTTGCCTTCCAGTGCCGCCACGACGGGCGAGCCTGTCAGTGCGGACACGGCTTCTGCAAGCATCTTCGTGTCGGTATCGTCCGTCACCTTGCCTGTATGGTCGGGCATCGGCACCAGCACGGCGTTGCCCGGCACGAACCTTGCCATGTCCGAGGCAGCCTTCCCTGTCGCGCCATCCTCGCCCTCCTTGATTTGGCGGGCGACGTCTCTGTGTGAGCCGGCATAGCCGGCGGGTGCTATGTATGGTATGATTCCGTCTGTTTTCAAGGCTTTCTCCCGGAGCATGGCAAACGCCTTGTCCGCATCGCCGCTCTTTACCGCCTCGACGTACTCGCGGTCAAGACGGGCCAGCTCTTCCTTGTCTGCCTCGACGGGCTGTTCGGTCTGCTTACTTTCTTCTTTAGCCTTAACCTCAGGAGTCTGTTTGCCACTGATTATCTCTTCAACCTTTTGCCTTGCACTGTCATAGTCCTTAGCCTGAGCAAACAGGATAGACAGCGGCATACCATACTGAACGTAAGCCATGCCGGATGCCTGCTGTAGTACATCCTCCGGCTTTGTGTTCTCGTTGCCGAACTTTCTCAGGTAGTCCTGAACGGCGGGAATATCCAGATAGTCATTGATTACCGACTCGGTAAGATAGCGTGTATTACCCTGCTTCTCGCGGCCCTGTGCAATAGACTCACTGACATCTTCCAGGGTAGCCTGCCGTCTCTCGGTTCTCACCTGGGCGGGTGTCTTACCCTCCACGAAGGCTATTGCTTCTACCTGGTCGTTGGTGAGCTTTTTCTGTTCCTTCTTGTAGTCCTTGTTGCGCTCCAGCCACTCGTCTATTGTGCCGGACTTGTCAGGACGGATAGGATTGATGTCAACCTTTATGCCGTCTATCTCCAATCCATCCTCGCCGTTCAGGGCGTTAAACAAGTCGTCCTCACGGACACTTCCTTCATATTCCACAAGCACATCCAGATCACTGTCCTCATTAGCTGTGCCGTTGGTACGTGAGCCTACGATACGTACACCAGTAACCTTGAAGTCTTCAGGCAGATAGTCCTTGAACTCGTTTATGTAGTTGGTTACTATATCCTGAATCTCCTGCTCGGTATAACCGTCAAGACCCTGGATTACTCCGTTTTGTGCAGTTCCTGATGTGCCAGCTCCAGCAGGTACATTGTCACCGCGTGTCTCTGAACCTCCGGCCCGAATCCGTGCGCTTCCGTTATCAGATGCTTCTCCCTGGCCCAACGAATTGCCTCGGCCGTAAACTTCATTTTGTCCGTTACCGCCTGGTATATTTCCTTCATTTTGTCGCTGAGTATCTTCCTCTCCGGATACTTCTTCCAGTACTCCTCCGGATGAGCCTTCCAATACTCCTTGTCCTTCTCCGGCTCGTTCGTCTGCTTCTGTTCCATATATTGCGTTGTAATAATCGTCAATCTGGCTTTCGGAAACTTCGTTGACAATATCCCCGTCATGCCATAATTCCTCAAAGGTAACATAATCCTGGTAATCGGCAAAACCGTAGGCGCGTGCGAACTCATTCTTCTGCCTTTCCTCCTCCTCGCGCTCGGCCTGCTCGTACCTGTCGATGATGTCGTTGTACACCTGCCTTACAAGTTCCGATGGCGATTTGGCCGACTGTACGGTGTCCAGTATAATATCAAGCACCTCTTGCGTATCGTGTCCCTCCACAAGATTCTCAGGCAGGTTGTAGAAGATATTGTGTGCTATCATCTCCGGTGTCATACCGCCCTTGTCAGTTCCGGCTATCCATGCGAAATACTTCCGGCGATCCCGCTCCGATGCTCCGTTGCGGGACGCTATGATGTGGTTGCCAAGGCCCTTGCCGTGCGGTGCATCCTCCCACAAGAACTTGTACTGCGACAGCGCATAGCGCACCTGTGTGGCGAAGTCCATCTCGTCGATAACATCCTCCACCGCCCTGCGCAGCACTTGGAAATCAGTAGGCTGTCTGTTGATGCGCTTCTTGGGTGCATACTTCTGACGGAGAGACTGAATATAGTTATTTATCTCGGCACTCACAGCGGCTGCCTGTTGATGCTGTTCGTTTGTACCACCGTCTTCCCTTGCCATTATCTCATTTTCCAGTGCAGTATATTGCTGGTCGAGAGTCAACAGCTGTATGCACTCGGCCTTGGTAAGCCTCTTACTTAAAGCCGGGTCTGCGTTCCATCCGTCCAGGCTGGTTGCAGCCAGAGTCTGTAGCTCAGCGGCTTTCATCGTATTATACTGGCCGGGCGATACGGGTGCTGCCTCTTGCTGTGTCTGGGGTTGCAGCTCTTCTGTCTCAACCGGCATTTCTGTCTTGGTTTCTGTCTGCGTTCCTTGAACCTCTGTAGCTTCTGCCAAATTGATGGCATCCAGTACGGTCTGCCAGAATAATGTTTCGCGTGCATTCTCCTTGAGAGCGTCATTCAGCTTCTGCATCTGCTTGGGCGATATCGCTTTCTTCTTGCCAGCGGCAATCTTCTTGGCTTCACCGGCCAATGCGCCAATGCGGTTGGCTGCAAACTCCTTGATGGAGTCAGAGTCCAGTCCGGCCTCAGCCATTCCAAGTAATGCGGTCTGTACATCCGGCGCTTCTGGCCATTTGTAATCGGTCTCTCCGTCATTATCGGTGAACGAAGGTATCTTGCTCAGGGCGCTTTCCTGTTTCGGCTCCTGTTTGTCCTCCTTCTTGGACTCCTGGGCCTGCTGTCTGTTAAGCAGCTTGTAGCGTGTCAGCGAGTCGACCAGAAGGTCGCTCAGGTCCTGCTCAGTGATGTTGGTACCGCTAATCTTACGCAACAGGTCAACAAGCATCTTGACGAACTGTTGCCAGGTGGTCTTAACCTCCTCGGTCGGGTTCATCTGCATCTGCTCAGCGAAGTAAGCTATAAACTCATCGGCTGCGGCCAGCTGCTTGGCATCCTCGCTGACATTAAGATGCGACACACTGCCCAGGAATGTACGTCTCTGCTCCTCGCTCATCAGCTGGCTCCATACCCGGCGACATAGGACAGCGTAGTTCTCGCCGCCCAGCAACTCCCTGAGACCTCGATGGGAGACAACTTCATGAATAAACGTCTCGTCCAGGTCTTTCGCGTCCTCTATGTTAGGCAGATAGAAGTACACCTCATTGGTATTGGGATCATACCAGCCCTTCACTCTGTCAGCGGGCTTACCCTGCTTCTCGGCCTCTATCTGGGCTTCTATCTTTTGGCGCGCTATCCTGTTGGGAACATCCTCCACGCGTTCAAGCAGGTTTACCTTGACGCCCGTAGCTTTCTCCCATTCGGCGGCACGCTGACGCAACGGGTCAACCGGCTTTTCGCTTACGGCTTTCTGCTCGTATCGGGAGAGTATGTCATCAAACCTCTTTACGTGCCCTGCCAGTTCCTGTCTCTTTTTCTCCAGGGCGTTTAGCCTGTTGGGCGACGTCTCAGCCTCGATACTTTTCTGCACTTCCTCAAGCTCAGTGGCAGCCTTGGCTCGCAGCTTACCTATCAGGCTGACGGAGTTGGCCCCGCCGTCCTGACGCCGCTCGTCGTTCCATGCAGCCCACGCCTCTGGTGACTCCTGTATAAACGCATCTTCATTGACCGTAGGATTGCCATCCTCATCCAGAATAGGCTGGCCATTTTCATCCATTACTATAGGAATAGCCTTACCATTCCTGTCACGCAGCACACCTTTGTCATCAGTATATGATGCAGGTTTAGGCTTATCCTGCTCCATGGTCATGGTATCGCCGCCTTTGGCAGCCCACGCAGCCTCATTAACTCCCAAATATGCTGCCACCTCCTCGGTTTCAAGCATCATGCTGTCGTTGTTGCCTTCCTCATCAGTGACATATACATGCAGTACCGGTGTCCCATCTTCTTTTTCCTCCCATCCTAAAGCAGCATTGATATGATATTTATTGCCGTCGCGCTCCAGCGGCACCGCATCGCCGCGCTTGGCTATGGCATCCACTTTGTCCTTCAGTTCCTCACGGTGTTCAATATTTACCACCTCATCATTTTCGAGTTCTTCATCGCTTTTGCTGTCTATGGGGTTACCCATGTGCTCGGCAATCTGGGATATAGAATATTGGTTAATTTGTCCGTCAGGAGTCTGGATAACATAACCGTCCGGCAGAATCTGATTGACAATAGCCGTGCCCTGGTCCCAAGGTATTTCAGCTTGTGGTGTAAGCACGCTTTTTAAGTCCTCGGCCTGCTTGGCTTTTTCGCTACCCATACGCATCTCCTCGGCAGCCTTCTTATTCTCAACGGCATGAAGGTCCAGAAAATCCTCTTCAGTCATCCAGCCGGTATCAGCACCATTGCCGTTAGAAACAGCATCTTGAATATCTTTCTCACTCAAATAGCCTACCGAGCCATCTTCATAGTTGACACCCCACTCAGTCTCATCGCCACTAACTATATAACCGGTCTTGTCATCTATCTGTACGCGCCTTACGCCGTTCATGTATGCACTGCCGTTAGGCAGCTCACGTTTCATGGTGAAACCGCTATGACCTTGCATACTGCCTGTCACCGCCTCACGCTCATGCTCCCTGTTAACCTTCTGGTCTATGGCATTACGTGAATCAACCTCCAGCGCCTTAGCGGTAGTATTGATATAATCCAGTATCATCTTATAACCTGTCGCATCGCTTTCGTTGTCCTTTAGGAACTGACGCAGATATGGTGACGTGTTATGTGCAAGGTCATAAGGCGTATCACCGCCCACAGCGTCAACAAACGCTTTGGCAGCATCCTCAGTATAGCCGCTGGTATTGATAAGATAATTGTATAAACTTTCCTTCTTTGATTGCTGCTGGTTATGAAGATGTTTTCTCTGTGCAGCAGACAAGGCAGCACCGCCGCCGATGGTAGGAGCAAAAGAAGTGAGCAGGATCAGCTGGTTCTCGCCACTCCAGAACTCACCCATTTCCTTTGTGTTGCCAATTTTGTTGCCGGTCATTAAGCCAGCCAGGGCACGTATATATGCACCGTTCAATTCCTCTCCCCATTCCTCAACTCCACTCTGTATGCCAGCCGCTTTCATTACACGACCCACGGAACCGGAATAGAGACTACCCCATTGTCTGCGTCCTATTGCTTTCACCAACTGTCGCTTACCAGCCTGCAGACCCTTATTGGCTAAACCTAATCCAAACTCAGAGGCGTTTTCTATATACCGGTCAAAGATACCGTCCAAAGCTCCCTCTACCGTGCGGTCCAACTCGCCCTTATCATTTATCGTTGCTATACGCTCCATCACACCTGCATAGGTAGATGGGGCAACGGCAGTCTGAATGGCACCGCCCACAAGTGCACGTGTCTCGCCAACGGCAAACTTGCCGGTTCCTTTGATTGCGGCACGTCCCAACTTGGTAGAAGCTGTACCTGCACGCTTGGCAAACCATTTTAGCATACCCTTTGTCGCGCCATTGGCGGCAGAACCGGTAGCGCCGCTGCCCACCATCATCTCAGCCATGAACTTCATGCTGTCAGTAAATGAACCACCGGATTTATAGCTCCAGTGAATATCCTTGTTGTCATTGGTGGCCTGACTATTACGCAGGTAAGCCTCAAGTAAAGCCTGCTCGCTGTCTGTAAGGTTGTCATCCAGAACCTTAACCATGTCAGCCTCTTGGATGTCATTATATGAACCTATCAGACCAGTAACCTTGTTGTGCAGTTTATATATGGCATAATTGCTTGATACGGGGTCAACAAGTTCTTCCCAGAACTCTTGCTCAGTTACTCGGTCAGCACCTCCCTTTGCCATTGATGCCACAGCCTTAGCGGTTTTTTCATACCATGGCAAACCCTGAAAATCCTTTTTCTTAGTAGCGCCATATAACTTGATGGACTCATCTATGAGTTGGTTGGCAGCTTTATAGTTTGCCTCATCTTCAGCGTTACCCGTCAATTGGCTTGTCACATTCATCATGCCAGGCTGTCCAGACGCAAGGGCGGCGGCCGGGTTTACCGCAAGCGCCAGTCTGTCAAGGAATAGTCTGCGCCTTGCGTATTTGTCATTGGGATTGTACTGCGCGGCTAAATCCTGATTAGCCAGCTCATTCCACTTGGCTTCATTGGTTGCCTTCTGTTTTTTCAGATCCTCAACGGTCTGATTACGGTAGTCGTTACGCTTTGATATTACAGCAGGATTGTTTTCATAAGCCTCTTGCTTTGTTTGGAGCTGATTTACAAGCTCATCATAATACCGCTTGTTTTCAGCAACATATTCATTTGCCTTTTTCCTGCGTTCCTCGGGCAAAGAATCATCATCAAGCTCTGATTGTCTGGCCTCATACTCCGCTATAAAGTCTCCATTGGTACGGTCAAACTCATCCAGTTCTGCTTGCTGTGTCTTGGCGCGTTCGCCCCAATAGTCATAGGGACGCATACGCTCCACCTTGACATCTTTGTTATTCTCAACAAATCGCTGCACGTTGGGAGTATGATAATCTTCGTTGGAATAGGTCTTTGAGTTTCCGTTAGGCAGTGTGAGTGTAAAGATGTCATCTTTAGTATCCTCGTTCTCTACAGGTGCCAGAGGCTGTAACTCATACACTTTATACTGTTGGTCACTCTGCAAGAAATTCTGCACGTTAGGGGATGAGAACTCATCCTCTGTATATCTCTTTGACTTGCCGCCAGGCAACTCAATAACATAATCCTTTGCCATATATGATGATTGTGTTTGGCTTAGCCTGCAACAGGAAAGCCGTCTTTGTCTGTTTTTATCTCATTTTTCTGAGTACCTTGAGCGCTTTGCCCGCCCTGATTGGGTTGAGCCCACGCAGGCTGTGTCTGCACAGGTTCCTGCTGTTGTTGCTCACCTATGTTGTAGGAGTTAATGGAAACTCTGCGCAAAGCCTCTACAAGAGTGGGGGAGTACATGGCCGCTGTTTGTATCTGAGTTTGAAGGTCGGTACCAGACAACTTACGTTCAGTGAATATGTCACCATTAGCACCTTTCAGCTGGTTAACTATAGCATCCAAATCAAATCCTGCGGCCGCCAGTTCCTTTTTCACCTGCTCATCCTGAGCATAAGACAGGATAGTGTTTTTAAGGCTGTTGGGGTGAATATACATCACCACGGCGTTACGTTCACCATACGCAGGAATTTCAAGCGCCTGAGCGCCCATTTTCTTTGCGGCCAGCGCCGGTTCAAAAACAAATCCTCCGTTACCGTCAGGAACAAGACCCTGTTTAAGGAGTTCAATGTTAAACCTGGTCTCATCGGCATTGTATCTTTGCTTTATTGCAGCCAGCTCAACATCTTGACCTCGCATCTGCGCCTCAATCCTCTTGGCGGCCAGCGCGTCAGTGACAGCATTACGGCTACGCTCATACGCCTCATTTTTCTCAGCTTGACGCGTCTGCTCTAAATCAATGGCGTTAGCACCCTTGAGTTTTTTCAAGTTCAGCTGCTCGGCAATCTGCTCTTTGGTCATTTGGTACCTGGCATTCTCGCCGGCCATTTCCTGCTGGCGTAGCTTGTCACGCATACGTTCCAGCCGTTCACGCTCCTGCAAGCGGTGTTGGTCTGCCTCACGCATCCAGTCCTGAGTGACGGTACGCGGCTGCTGGTTCACGGCACCCTTGCTGGTACCAATAAGGTTAACCAGTGCGCCGGCAAACTCCGTCACACCGGCAAAAACATTCTTATTGGTATCTATCTGCTTTTGCAGCTCAGCCTCTTTCTTGGCCTCTCGCAGCTCATTCTGATAGCCCTCTATAACCTTACCAAGAAAGTTCTGATAGTTGGCGTTAGCGTCCGCATTGGCCTTGGCAGCGTCCTCGGCCGCCTTCTCTACATCTTTATATGCAGCAGCTTTAGCGGTTGATACGGTGCGGTCCACCTGTACGCCATCAGAACCCTCATCATTGTATGTGGCAGGTGTTGTGGAGGCCGGCTGTGCGCCAGCAGTATTAACGGCCGCTGGTGTAATTGGCTGCTCTTGTCCCTGGAGTGCTGCAGCCTGCTGTTGTTGAGCAGCTGCTAACTTAGCGGCCTGCTCAGCCAGTTCCTCTTGCTCGCGCTTTCTGCGCTCCTCCAGCTCCTCCTGGAGTCCCGTTGTCTGCTGTGAACCTGTTGACGGCATAATGCGTGAGTGTTAGGTTAATTTTTTTTCTTGAACAAATCAGACCATTCCTTGTCTTTGAGCGCATCCACCAGAGCACCGCCCATCTGAACGGCAGCACCTGAAGCCTGCGCGCCAGCCTGTGCGGTCTGCTGTGCCTGCTGCATGTTCTGATTATAACCGGCATTGGCCATATTCTGAGACGCGGCATTGTCCATACCCAGGTACATCTGGTCCAGCTTATCCTGATTGGCGGCTCCAGCAGCTGCTATATTGGCAATGGTCTCACCCATAGCTTTATTGGCCGCCTCTTTCTCGGCCGCCAGCGCAGCCTCACTGCCGCCAGCTACCACATTGGTAGCGCGTGACTGGTTGTAACGCTCGTTAATCAGCTCACGCTGTTTGGTGAGCGCTGCCTGAACATCGGCACGTTTGGTGTAATCCTGGTTACTGCGTATGTTGTACCAGGTCTCGTTCTTACGGCGTTGAGCCTCGGTCTCCCTGTTATAAGCGTCACGTGCCGCATTAGCCTGTTCCTTGGAGTTTTTTGCTGCGATGCCGGTGCTGGCCAGAGACGCAACACCGCCGATGATTGCCGCTACTATAGCAGGCGCAATTGCCATTGTAAGCATTGTATTGTATTTTAAGTTTATAAACCACCCCAAAATAAAAATAGACCGCCACTAAGAGCAGTCTATTTTAGCCCACACCGCAAATGACAGCGACAAACTACATTAAACTACAAAAGTATCAATCAAGGCGTTTCGGCACGCATCTCCTCCAGCTCCTCCTTATAGGTCTTGACAGGCACTTTGTCTTTCAGCTCCACAGCGCTCAGCTTTGGTATCACATAAGGGATAAGGTCCTTCATCACCTTGGCACGCTCGGCAGGCTGCATGGCTTCCAGATCTTCCGATAGTTTTGCTTTGGTCTTCCCCAAACCCTCACCACTCACATAAGCCTCAACGACAGCGGCCAGCGCGCTCTTAGCCTCGCCAGTCACCTTATTGGGAGTACCTTTGGCGCGCCCACCTAATCGGCCCTTGCCATCGTTCTTTGGTCTTGCCATATATTAAAACGGATTTCTTGGTCGGCCCCACGGATTCAGCGGAGGAATAATGATAGTATCGGGTGACATGATGTTGGCGATATCTGACTCCAGTCCTTGCAATTCGGCAGCATACACAGCACTCTGTTTACTGCCCATGCCGGCAGCATACCAGTCATACAGGGCACCCCACACCAGATATCGGTGTATGTATGTAGTCACAGTCTTAAGCAACTCATCCTTGAGCATTATCGGTACTATCAAATGATATTCAATATACGGATTCTGCTGGAGCTCATCATCGGCTATTATAAGCAGCTCCTCGGATTCTATCCAACGTCTTAATATTTCACGCAGCTTTGCCTCCCTATACTCCACGTTACGTGCCAGCAGGTGACCGTCAGGACGCTCCGTAGAATCAGAGCTCATGGCATCTTTCAGCTGCTGACTCTCTATGCCTGCAGCTTCGGCATATTTGTATGTCAGAGAGTCAATATCATCATATATACCTTTGCGTCTTATCTTGATGATACGCCTTTTCTCATCGTTATTCATATCTCGGTGGTGTTTTGATGTACAACAGCTGCTCTATCTCCCTGGCCGCATCCGCTGTCTGCAGGCTATGTGAGTTGCTCAGTTCACCGGCATTGACAGACTTATAGTAACGTGCCAGCACATAATGGACCATGTAATCATGACACGCATCCGTCAGTGGCTGTGCCTTGCCCACCATACGCCGCTCGCTCAGGTTCAGGTTCCACGCCAGCTCATCGGTCATGCCCAGCATATTGTCTGCCGCAGCCCTGTCATTATCAGCCAGGAAACGGCTTAACATACGCGTCAAGGCAGAGCTGACCGTTATCATTTCTCTCTTTAGCTGGTCGTTTTTCTCACTACCTGCTTCAACACGATACTTCACCTCCGGATCCATGCCGTTGGTGTCAAGGCTGCTCTTTTCACGTATATCCCTGAGCAGTTCATCTACTATAAGTGTAATCTTCATAGCGATATTCTCTGGCTTACAGGCTTGCGTATCTTAAGATGGTGTATAGTCTCCTCCAGCACCATGTTAGCATGGCTCACAAACTCCTCGGCACGCTGGTAGTGTTTCTCTATCAGCCATAATGCCGTAATATATTGAGTAAGGAAACGCACCACATCAGCGTTCGCCAATTTCAGGAGTGACATGTTAAAGTCCGGAAGATTATATATCAGCTGTTCCGGATGGTATAAAAAACGTAACGGTTCACTATCAGCAGAGAACGTTCCTGTGGCTATAAGCATATCATCTCTGTGAAAGCTTATCTCATATTCTTCCTGCTCGCTGTTATATGCAACTCCTTTGGTGCCACTAAAAGGAATGCCGTTTGCATCCGCATATATCTGTGAGGCTATTGGAGGATTTGCTTTGAAATAGTAATATTTCTGCTCAGCATCAGGTTCAGTGGAAACCATCAACACGGCGTAAAATTCTTCTGTAGGTGACTCGGGCAATTGTTCAAGCAGAATATCCCTGCTGCGTTCTACCAGCTTGGAGAGAGCATCTTTATACATACGTTGCAAAGCGCCCCCATCACGGCTATATATTATGATAGAGTCATAAAGAGAAAACCCCTCGCCGTTATAAGCCGATGCAGCCACCCTGGAAACCTCCTCCTTAACGCTCTCCAACACCTTATCCCTTTTTATTTCAATGACAACAGTTGACATATTATCTTCGTTCTACGCAAATAAACAAGTCCACGCCCACACCAGATGTCTATCTTAGCCTAATTACTACAGATAACTACAGGTAGTTTTGCCTCACCAACTACCCGCTACTTCTCCCTATCTTTTGTTCTGCCCACCCAAACGTTAAATCTTGTTAATTTTATGATTTCGTATTGCGGAATCAAAAAGGGGTGTTATCTTTGCAGCAGAAACGCCAACCAACGATGAAGGAAATAACCCAGATAGAGTTGATTAAGAGGGCTTACAATCTCGGCACGAAGGATTGTAAGGATGGCGGCTATACGTCATTCTACACACCGAGATTGCAGCTTGCCTATAATCTGGGTTACTCCAATATTCCTGTTGATTTTGACAATGTGGTATCTGGGTACAGATATGGAGAGTGCCCTGAGCGCGCAAGCTGGAATTATGCAAGCAACACTTGGGAGGATGGTGTATCTCTGGCAGCCTTGGATGGCGAAAAAGAGGTTGGCAGTTCCGTGTGGTTCGCCGACCGTGAAAAGGTGCAAGTCAGAGGATTGCTTATCGCAAGTAAGGGCAGCGATGGCGAGCCTCTGGTTGTACCATTAGACATGACCGAGCAATATGATTTTTAAATAACCTTTTTATATTTTTCAGAAATGAAAGCAACAATTAAGACTTACCAGACCAACGCAGATGTCTGGTTCAATGAAGAGAGTAAAACCATCAACTGGGATGGCTTACAGGTTGACTCCGCAGAGGAGTACAACGAGTGGATAGATAACGAACTCGCCTTCTGCAAGGAGGCTGAGAACTATCAGGAGATCCGTCAGTCGTTGGCAATTGCCACCGAATACATCGAAGACAGCACCCACGTTGTAGAGGTTGAAGACGGGCAGGCAATAATCTATTCGCGCGGGACGCAATACAGGCTCCTGTTGTCAGACGAAGAGATGGAGGGCCTGGAGTATATGACTCCGGATGACCTCGAGCAGTTGATTCACAACAACGACTGCGAAATCCGATGAGAGGCGGTAAAAGGCCTGGCGCCGGGAGGAAGGCGCAAGGTGCCACAAGGGTGACACTCTCGATGAGGGTGTTACCCACAACGAAAGCCTTGCTTGTGGACAAGGCTAAGGAAGCCAGCCTGAGCGTCGGGCAATACGTTGACAAGATAATGAGTGAATAACCTTGTCAAAATGCAACAGAAAAGGGCCGCCTGAGAAGGTGGCCCTTTTAATGCAAAATCATCCTTTGTCATATCGCGGTTATAGTCCGTAGTGCTTGTGTATAATCATAGCTTAATTCACATTCTCGGGCTCTTGTATTCCAAGTAATCTACTTGTATAGAACCCTATTAGGAAATATCCGATTACAATCCAATCTGCTCATATCACTTATTTGTATCAACTGAGTTTTTCTATGCGTCTTCTCAGTTCAGCCATCTCTTCCCTGTTCAGCTCCGTCCAGGTGTTGAACGCGATGTATGTCGCCAATGACACAACCAAGGCGACTGCGGCCATAAGGCCGACAACTACCAGTAATGCTTTCATATTGAATTTTCATTTATAGTTAATACTTTTATATCACTTCTCCTTTATCTCTCACTTTTCATTCATCCAATCCTCTGCTTGCTTGCACCAATCATCCATCCACTTGGTCTTAATGTATTCTGGTGTTCCTTCTTTGTAGCAATCAGGGCAAAGGAAGGCACCTGATGGTTCTGCTTCGTGGCGAGTACAATGCCATCCGTGATTGATAAGCCACCCGATTGTGAATACTGTCCCAGCCGGGCAATAAGGGTGTAAGACCTCTTTCCTCAATTTCTCAGAAAGCATATTGGGCATTTCAAGTTCTTTTCCGCACTTGAAACAATGGACTTTTCTCGTCTTGGAGTTAAAGCCGTATTTCTCTTTCAGTTCTTGTATTGTCATATCAGTTATTGTATCTGGTTATTTTGAAAATAACTCTGCATACATTTTCTTGTAGAGCAATAATCCATCATATCACTGCCAAGAGTAATAACAAATTTCTGCCCTACTTTTTTGTAATATCTATAACCATCAGGCTCGTGGTATTCCATTTGCCACAAAAGACCACCACCCTCATTCTTGTAGAATGGTTCTGCCTTGTATGTTTCTGATTGCCCAAAATATTTCATATACCTTTCAAAAGTTTCTTCATTCCATACAGCATTAACAGGAACAGCCACCTTCTCATATTCCGCTTGCGTACATTCCTTCCATATTGGTTCATTATGCCCATATTTGATAGAAAGATATGCAATAAACAACTCATCATCAAGAGCATCAAATTGCTCTTTTATATTCTTTGGTAAAACCATAGTTGTTAGTGTATTGCCAATTATACTTACAGGTTATCTGGTTCAATATATTCTATGCCTCTTGCCTCCAACAATTCCTCAAAGGTGTAATCATAAGGCATATCTTTAGTCCAATAGTCAAGAAAGCCTGTTCCTCTACAAGAGATATTGTAATGTTCATATAGGGTATTCTTGTTGAGTAACTTTGCCATACAAACATCAGTAACAATTATAGGCTCATAATCTGGCTTGTTTTTGTTATGCTCATTCCAGATGTAGGTATAAAAGCATATCACCTCTATACCCTTATCAAGCAACTCTATTAGATGCTTATAGTTTTTACTTGTCTTATATGCTACCATATCAGTTATTGTATCAGGAGATATACTAATTATTCATCCCAAGTATTCCAATCCACATCAGCCAAACTATCTTCTTGCAGTTCCTTTCTAAAGGTTTCAATCTCTGCCTCCGATAAGGAATGCTTTTCTTTAAGACAACGACAAGCCTTATTTAGCAATTCTTTTATGCGGTAGTTCGGAATGTATGCGACATAGTTACTACGCTTATCCTCCCCATCCAATTCTTTTATTTCAATGTGCGTTGGATCATAGGCAGAATAATAGGCACCTGTATTATACTTTTCATCTTTGTGCAATAGCACTTGTTCTGGCATCTGGCTCATATCTGTACTTGTATTACTTTTGGTTTATGAGTTCCTTGACATCATTTAATGCTTGCTCATAGAAATGTTCAGCAACCTTCAAGATGTCAATATATGTAGTAACAAAGTTGCCACTATTGATTTCTGATGTTGCCTTACCACTCTTGATAAAAGCTTCAAGTTCTGCTTTAATGTCTGCTCTGCTCATATATCAAAATTTTTATGTATCGCTGAATATACTATAAACCTTTATATCTGCACCAATGCAAACACAATCTTGATGGAAACCACCAACTCCCAAATTGCGGACATAAGGTGCGCCAATGGGAATATATGAGGCATTACCACCTAACTCCATCATTACCTCTGCATCTTCTGATAATACTTGCAAGAGTTCTATAAATTCCTTTGTTTTCATATCAGTTATTGTATCAGGAGATATACACTAATTTTTCACATCATCGGGCAGCAAACTCAACTCCGCAAGTGATATGTATTGCACTTCATCACTCAACTTGCCCTCTGATATGCAGTAATGCCAATCACCATATTCATCCATCCATCTTGTAAGACAAGGAGGATATTGTTCTTTTTTATTGACACTTTTCCATATCGGTCTTTTGGTTGCCTCCTTTGGTTTTTCTGATGTGAAGATGTTATCTGGGATAATAAGTTCATCACCTCGGTCATCTAATGTCCACTTGCTATTAGTGCTTGTTATGCCTTTGTAATAACCACATAACAACATTTCTTCGCAAAGAATGACATACACATATTCTACATCCCAACCTATCTCACTTTTTGCTATCCTATAATCGGAATCATACTCATTGATAAACTTCTGCACAATTTCTGGAGTCCAAGCCAAAGGACATTCACTCAATATGCTTGATAACTCGCTACCCACACCGCTTGGATAGCCATCACAATGATGATAAAGACCAAGAAAATTCCCATCTTCTGTATCACCCCTATTCTTACAGATTGCTATATAACTTCGTGTACTCATATCATAACATATTTAGTTGTTATTGTATTGCCAATTACAATTATTTGTTTTCTTCCATCCTCTCAAAGTAGAACTTACCATCCCAAGGCATGTATTCTATCATGCCGTATTGTATGGCCAGTTTGGTCTGAAACGTGGACCGGCATGTATGTTCAAGTTCAGTAAGGATGCGTCTGCGGAATCCTTCTATGTCGTTCATCGACTTATAGAAGTTACAAGAACTGCAAGAAGGCATGAGGTTGCCGATTTCGTTGAAGGAACCGTCAAGAATCATCTGACGAACCTTCTCGGCATCCTTCTTCTTTCCGTAGTAGGATTTCATTACCGGTATGATGTGGTCCACTTGCATTTCCTCTATCTTCAGTTCACGACCGCAGTAGGCACAATGACCATTGTACTTGTCATAAACTTGTTGCCTTAATTTTTTTGATATTGGTTTCCTCATATCAGTTAGTGTATTATTGGAAATGTACTTACTATTCTTTTTGTAATTCCTCTATTGCCACATCAAGGGCAGCACATAGGTCTTTCCGTAAAACAGGATGCGGGGATTTCTCGCTATCGGAAATTTCAAACCCCCAATACTCTCTCTGTTGTTTTAGTATTTTTATAGCATCTTTTTTATCCATATCACTTTCTTTTTTTTAGTCCAGCTAATAACAGAAACTCTCCCTCTTTTTCAGTCTTTTTCTTGAACTCATCCAGAGCGTTTTTCTTTATCTGTTCCTTATCAAACTTTTTGTTGTAAAAGTCAGCCGGTATCCGTATCGGCAGATTAGCATAGTTCCAAGCCAGTAAACACGCATCCCGACACTCCTGGTTTATGCGTTTCGGCAAACCAGGAACAAACTGCATCAGCTCCTCCTGTGTTATCTTTCCATCACGCCCCATCCAGCTCTTTTTGAGTGGATGTTGCAGCGCCACGGTAAAACCAAGGTGTTCACACCATTCTTTGATATGTCTCTGAGTCGCGTTACACAAGCCAACATTACGACCGGTAGCCGCAGCTTCACGTACACCCATCTTGGATGATAAATGCCAGTTAGTAGAGCTATCACTGTCTTCTATGACAATAGTTACGGCATCCTTTGTAAAGGGCAAGCCAAGCTCCCTTTTAACATGCATACTGTTTATATACATCATGAGCTCAGGAAAAGCCATGCTCTTGACCGTTTCAAAACAGCGCCTTTCTACGTCAAGAAAAGCCACTCCGCTTTTTTCAACATCCGGATCAATACCAATTATGTATTTTGGTTTACTCATATCAATCAATGGTTTTTTCTTTTATTAGGGATATCAACATCATATCATACATGACTATTTTTCTGTTTATCACTTTTTGGCGCAACATACACTTATTCCATTCCCTCTTCCATTCCCTCCTAAGAGCAAGTGTAATTGTGCGTTTTGGCCGAATTACGCCTTTGTTACACTTCTTGCGAGGTTTCCTTTTCATTTTTATTGTTTCCTTTTTCTTTAAACAATAATTTCTTGGCCATATCTTTCACTTCTTTATCGGCGCATACCACTGGCTGTCATGATAGAACACGTCAAGCCCACAGCTGGTAGCAATGTCATGCTCCAGTTTGCAGCCGTGGCTCCACTGCCAATCCTTGCACATGTAGATAGCATCACACTCTATCAGCATGGCAATGTCAGCCTTCATGTGTTTGCTCCAGTGAACATCATACTCCAGCTTATTGTCAAGAGGGTTCACAACCTCATACCAGGGCATAAGTCTGTTTATCTCCTCTATCATCGCAGCAGCGTAAACACGCCTTTCATCAGCCTCGCGTCCTGTAATAGGTAAGCTCAAATACAGCTTCTTTTTCTTTTCCTCCATATCGCTATTTGTTTTGAATTGCATAATAAAACTTATCCCTGGTCACGTCATAGTACTTTCTCTTGACACTAATCTGATACGTGCCATATCCACCCAGCAGCTCGCATAATCTGTTGCTCAGTTCAGCAGAGCATATACGTCCTGTATGGGCGCTCTTTGTCTTGATCCTGTAATCAGCAACATTGTCGGTACCACAAATCCACGCCTGACGGCCAGCATCGTCTGATACGGTCACCTCGGCATAGCGCCTGCGGTCACCGCCCACGCCCAGAAGCCGCATGGCCGCAGCGTTCAGCGTGCAGTAGTTCTTATACACACGTAACAGCGGAGCTGTACGCGGCATCTGGTCCGATATGCGCTGCATCTTAATCATTGTATTATCAATCGTCTCGTTTTAACCTTGTTTTCAGGTCTGTCCTTTTTCAGCTCCAAGCTGATACGGTCCAGATGGTTGCTGATAGCATTCTTCTTACCCTCGGGCAGGTCACTTGCTATCTTACGTATAGCGTTCATGTGGTTTTTGATACGCTTCTCTCTGTTGGGCAGCATGATGTAGCTCTTGAATTTCTCGTTAATGATATTCTCCATCTGATAACCGCAAGGGGTTTCATCTATGATAGCATGGTACCGCTTGATGCCAGAATATACCGTAGCATGAACGCGCCTGAACACACGTCCAACCCTTACCAGACTCCATTGATACTCCTCACGTAATAGCGTATACAGCATAGACCTTACAAAAGGCAGCGGTACCTGACGTGAGTCGCTTTTTATAGCCGATATAGAAAAACCGCTTGCTACAGCAGCTGCCTTAAGCAGGTGCGACAAAGTCTCATTATCCTCTTCTGTGTAAACCATAGCCTTTAATCCTTAATGATGTAACCAAAAAAACGAGCGCCCACGGACTTCTGCAGCTCTTTAACATCAGCCATGATAACATCCAGGTTGCGCTCCATCCACTCATACAGATTGTTTGTGGTAGGCAGCTCATATTGTCCGTTAACCGCCTGGCCGGGCTTGCAGTAATCATCCAGCAGCTCATACATCAAGTTGTATTCCTGACGTTCCGCCATCTTTACATACAGCGCCTCAACAAAAGCAGCCCACGCCGTATCATCCCAGCGCGCATCAGTCTGCTGGTCCTTACATTTGGATTGCCACATACGCGCAGCGGCAAACCATTGTTCAACACTCCAGTTGGCCGCCTCCTTGTGGTGCATCAGGTTATATGCAATCAGGCGGTCTGTCTCAGCTACTGCGTGCTGCATGTGCAGCTGGAACGCCATATACGTAGCTACTTCAAGCGTCCACTCCGGCTTACCGTCAGGCTGTCTTTTGTAAGGGATTTCAAGCTCTGTGTCGTGTAGTGTAAACACCACACAACTTTTCTTTTCTTTATTTTTAATTTCTTTTCTCTTTACTTTTATTTTATTTAATGCCATAGGCAAATTATCACTTTTGCTATCGTTTTGCCATTCTTTGCCATTTTGAGCAGGGTTTTTGTCATCACCATTTTTCATATTTTCTTCATTTTTTGTGGTGTTATTTTTACTTTCTCTTTTAAATTTCTTTTCTTTTTTGCCATCATCTGAAAGAAAAGAACCCCAGCGGCCTGATGCGCCCTTGCGGCCAGCCTGCGACCTTATCTCACGCAGCTCCATACGCTCAATAAAACCCTTTGAGCTGAACTGCTTGCCGTCACGGCTTATCTCAAACAAACCAAAATCCTCCACCACAGACTTGATAAGAGCCTTATCCTCGCGCAGATCATACGCAATCATGTCATAATCCCTGTCACTTGTATAACCACCCTCCTCACGCAATCTCTCCAGCAGCATGAAGTACACACCGTACCCGGCCGCTCCATGTGCCTGGCGTAGCCGCAGCAGTTTCTTGCTGTTCCTTGCGTTACTATCGTGACTGAAATATGATGATGCCATATATGCTACTTAATTGCTATCACGTTATGTTTAACCTTCAGCTGCCACGCCTCAATATCCTCCCTCTTGAACCATATTCCATGACCGTTCCTGTAATGAGGAATCTCATCCACCATGTTACGCACGGTCTTAGGCTTAAAGCCCAGCAGCAGCGCCACATCGTCCACGTTAAGCACATTCTTGGCACCCAGCAGCGTCAGCTTCTTGATCTCATCCAGTTCGGTCTTTATTTCATTCAGGTCCATATCACCCTTTTTGAGTAAAGTAACTACTACAGCGAAAGCCTTTCCTCGGCTCAAACTCCTCAAACGAATGAGCAACAAAATGCGCTTTCTTGTTTACCCAACCGGCCATATCCTTCTGCCATTGCGGTATGGGATTGTCTGGATTGTCAGGGTCACGGAAGGGCTGGGCGTAGGCATACACCTGCCTGCCCTCATGAGACTCTCGCACCTGACGCATCCTTACCCACCAGTGGTTGATGCGGCCGTAACACTCCTGGAAATCTCCGTTAAGCATGGTGTACAGGAAATACTGGCCGGTAAATCCATATCCGTTTATCAAGTCCATTGCCCGCTCGCAATCTTCTATCTGCTTGTGAGTGTCACAACCAAAACGGATTCTGTTATTGTCAAGCCATTTGATTTTAGCCAGCAGCTGTGCTATCTCATCTGTCACAAGCCGAGCATCCAGCGCTTGGTTAAAATCAATTCTCAGTTTAAGGTCTATGATCTTCTGAAGCTGTTCCAGACAATAGCTCCCTGCCGCCAGTATGTTATTATCCATCAGTACCACCTTCTTGTTACCATTGGCTACGCGCTCAATATCCCAGTATGGTTTTATTGCGCCTTCTTTTCTCGGTACTACACACCACTTGCATTTGTTGGGGCATCCGCGAGTAAGGAATCCGTATGATATATCTTTAGGTAGTAATGGATAGATAGAGTAATCAGGTTGCATATCATCAACCTCTTGCGGAAGTTTAGAGGTGATGTCATATCCGGTACCACCTCTTATCACCTTGTCAGCATCATAACTGCGCTCATCGTCAGGAGTAAAGTTGAATATCTTGGACTTGTAGATGATGTCATAGTGCTGCATCATAGGTATAGCCCACTCAACCATATCACCCTGCGCCTTATGCCACGCGGCAATCTTACAAAGCGCAAGGTTGGGATATATCGTAGCGCCCCATTTCTTCTTTGTCGCATGCCCATCTATGTCAGCCAATCCAATTCTCATACTCAATCACTTTCCTGTTCGTCAAACAATGATGGGTACGGCCGATAATTACAAACCAGGACCTCTTGCTTTCTCCTTGGCTGTTTGATTAAAGCCGGTATCATACACTTCTTCTCTATCACCCTGACAAACCACCTATTGTCCTCAATGTATCGTGATAGAATATCAGACTGAAAGTTGCTGAGTATAAACTTGCCTTTAATTCCAGATAACACCTGCAGCAACTTTTCAAAATCCTCCGCTTGATAACCTTTGTAATGCTTCTGGTCACAATTTATGTACGATGGATCAAGGTAAAAGAAAGTATCAGGTGTGTCCCTTTCAGTAATCACATCAAGGGCATCCCTGCATGATATCTGCACGTATTTAAGCCTATCATATACAAGCGTAGAGAAATTCTTTCTATACGAGTCAAATCCTATACCGATGTGACTGCCACCGGTACCATTGTCACGTTTCCATCCACCTCTCGGTGTAGCCATCATGCTCATGTTGGTAACAACCCATACAGCCCACGCTATATTAAGCTTGCTCTGATGCTTAGGGTTGTTATATATGCGTTTAGCCTTGTTATATTCAGACTCGGAGTGCAGCGTGCATTGTATTTTCTCCTGCAGCCTATCAAAGTCCTGAACGCAGACCTTGTAAAAAGTAATCAGCAAGTCATTCCTGTCATTGATTACCTCCAGAAAAGACGGACCCTTGGCAAAGAAAACAGCCCCACCGCCAAAGAACGGCTCACAATATATCTTGTGCGGTGGCATCATACTAATGATGTCATCCGCCAGCTGCTGCTTACCTCCGTAGTATGTTATGGGCGTTTTCATCTGATTGTCTTTAGCGGAAGGTGAGGGATTTGAACCCCCGATACGCTTATCACGTATGCCACGTTAGCGGTGTGGTGCTTTCAACCAGGCTCAGCCAACCTTCCATGGGGTGCCTTTGCGTGCTTCACAGCAGACAAAGGCATGGGGATATAAAAAGGACGGTATTATCCTAAACAACAAGTATTCTTTATGTCTTTGTGTTCATATATTCTGTCTGGAGCTGCAGCTCTATCGTGTCCGCCAACTGCTCAATCACACTGCCACCATAGGCGGTATGAGTAAGCTCAATAAACTCCTTCACCGTAAAGCTGTCCGTCTTAACGTTAATACCATGTTCTTTGCAAAACTGCTCGCGGCCCATCATGCAGGAGCCAGTCAGCATTCCATGCCAGTTGAATAAATCCTGAGCATCATATTTCTTCTCTCTATCCGGATGTTCATTTATGAAGCGCTCAATCTTCTTTTCAACAGGCATATTCTGTAGCTCCTTCGTCTGAGCGTCTGCATGAGCCTTAGACAAAGATTCACCATGTGCAAAGCTGTTACCAACCCTTGCAACATAACAGGGTGTAAAAGTCAAGTCATTGTTCAGGATGCGGCCTTGTGCGTAAGTACGGTGTACGCTGTCAATAAGAGTAGGTACGCTGTCAATACAATAGACCTTCTGACCGGCAAAAGATTTTACGCCATCGCCATCGCCATAGCCATAGC
>JAFZZI010000020.1 GCA_017615835.1 Bacteroidaceae bacterium
AGCCAAGATCAGCCTTGACAGTTACACAGTCAGGATATCGGGTGCAAAGTCAGGGCAGACCGTCTTTGTGACGGATGCCTCCGGCAAGACTCTTTCCACATACGAGACCGACCAGGACGGCTCCGTCACGTTCAGCATCGCAGACCTGCCTCAAGGCATATACATTATCAAATCCGAATCACTGACCTGCAAAATCCTCAAGCAATGAAACGAAACACCTTGCGTCACTTTCTGACATGCAGCATCGCAGCAGCATTGCTGTTTCTTGGCTATACGCCGGCCTCTGCCCAGTATTACATGAACGTATTGAAGAAGAACGGCGAGACAGTCCGGTTTGAAGTGACTGAACTGGACAGCGTATCCTTCACTTCCACAGAAGTACCAGCATACGAGTATGTCGATCTGGGTCTCAGCGTGAACTGGGCGACCTTCAATGTGGGTGCCACTAAGCCGGAGGAGTACGGTGATTATTACGCCTGGGGCGAGACGGAACAGAAGGATAACTATACATGGTCCACATACAAGTGGTGCAACGGCTCAAGTTATACTATTACCAAATATTGCAACGATTCCAGTTATGGTATTGGAGGCTTCACCGATAATCTGACAGTACTGGTTCCAGAAGATGACGTGGCCCACGTCAAGTGGGGCGGCAGTTG
Source organism: Bacteroidaceae bacterium (assembly GCA_017615835.1). GTDB lineage: Bacteria > Bacteroidota > Bacteroidia > Bacteroidales > Bacteroidaceae > Colenecus. The sequence goes on from JAFZZI010000020.1 coordinate 660, forward strand.
GCGCATGCCCACCGAAGCAGAACAGGATGAATTACGCAATTACTGCACGTGGAGATGGTACGACTCTGGCAATACAGAGTTTAATGGTGTGGCCGGTTATAAAGTGACAAGCAACATTGAAGGTTATACAGACCATTACATTTTCCTCCCGGCTGCCGGAAGTCGCATCGGTGCGAACCTCTTCAGCGTTGGCAACTACGGCAACTACTGGTCCAGTTCGCTCAACACTCGCAGCCCGTACAACGCGTGGAACATCGGCTTAGTTTCCGGCAGTGTGTACGGTAGCCGCTATAACGGTCAATCCGTGCGGCCCGTCTGCCCGTCAGAAACGTGGTCGGATAATATATCAGTAACGATTGATCGGGAATCTGCCGCACTTCATGTCGGAGAGGTCGTCAGTCTGACTGCTACAGTCAAGAAGGGAAATTATGTGGTCGATCATACCGTAACTTGGACTTCAGATGAACCTGAGATAGCATCTGTCACTGCAAAAGGTGTCGTTACGGCAAAAGCGGTTGGCAAGGCAATGATTACTGCAACTGTTCAGAGCAAGTCAGCAACCTGCGTCATTGAAGTGACGGCAGCACCTTCTGGCAATTACGAGTACGTTGACCTTGGCCTCAGCGTGAATTGGGCGACATTCAATGTGGGAGCCTCCAATCCGGAGGGATCCGGCGTATTCTATGCCTGGGGCGAGACAGAACCGAAAAATGATTATTCCTGGACCTCCTACAAGTGGTGCAACGGCTCATACAAGTCCCTGACAAAGTACAACACAGACAGTTATTACGGTACCGTTGATAATAAGACCGTGCTTGACCCTGAGGATGACGTAGCCCACGTAAAGTGGGGCGGCAGCTGGCGCATTCCCACCAAGGAAGAGCAGAATGAACTTCGCAACAATTGTACCTGGACATGGTACGACTCTGGCAATACAGAGTTTAATGGTGTAGCCGGTTATAAAGTAACAAGCAACATTGATGGTTATACCGGCCGTTACATTTTCCTCCCGGCTGCCGGATCACGCGACGGTACAGACCTCCTCAGCGTTGGCTACTACGGCAACTGCTGGTCCAGTTCGCTCTATACGGACCGCCCGGGCAGCGCGTACGGCCTCAGCTTCGATTCGGGCCGCCGCAGCGCGGGCACCAGCAGCCGCTACTACGGTCATTCCGTTCGGCCTGTCTGCCCGTCAGAAACTTGGTCGGATGATATCTCAGTTACAATTGATCAGGAATCCGCCACTCTCCATGTCGGAGAGACCATCAGTCTGACTGCTACGGTCAGGAAAGGAAACAATGTAATCAGTTATCCCGTAACCTGGACATCAGACAAACCTGAATTCGCCTCAGTTGATGCCGAAGGTGTTGTTACGGCAAAAGCGGTTGGCAGCGCAAAGATTACGGTTTCGGTTCAAGGCAAGTTTGCCACCTTCATCATAGAAGTGACAGCAGTTCCTTCCGGCGGATACGAGTATGTCGATCTGGGTCTGAGTGTGAAGTGGGCGACCTTTAATGTGGGAGCCACTAAACCCGAAGAATACGGTGACTGCTTTGCCTGGGGCGAGACGGAACCGAAGGATGACTATTCCTGGTCCACCTACAAGTTCCGTACAAGCGGTGACTACGAAAGAAACGTTGAGTTCTCCAAGTACAACACCAGCAGTAATAACGGAACGGTTGACAACAAGATTGTGCTTGACCCCGAAGATGATGTTGCCCATGTCAAGTGGGGCGGCAACTGGCGCATGCCCACCCGTAAAGAACAGAATGAATTACTCAATAACTGCATCTGGACATGGTACGACTCAGACAATACGGAGTTTGGTGGCGTAGCTGGTTATAAGGTTACAAGCAATGTGCCAGGTTACACTGACCGCTTTATCTTCCTTCCGGCTGCCGGGTTCCGCTACGGAACGATCCTCGACAGAGTTGGTGACTATGGTGATTTCTGGTCCAGTTCGCTCAACTCGGACTACCCGTTCGACGCGCACAGCCTACTCTTCGATTCGGACTTAGTGGGTTGGTACTACGACGGCGGCCGCTACTATGGGCGGTCCGTCAGGCCTGTCTGCCCATAGGTTTTTTCCTCCCTAAATATCCAGACAGACTGTGCTTTATTATTCAGCCGGAGAACATCAGAACTACCCGACTGAATGTTGTTGTGGGCATAGCGTTGTAGTTGGATTAGTACAGGAAGTCGAACAACCATTGAGGAATCTGGTTACCCATCAAATATAGCATGGCTTATACAGGCCCTGATAGACAAGGAACTGAAAGAACTGACCGCATATCCCATCTCTTCAATATTTTGCAAGTTATGTTTCACATATTTATAACAGATGTCAATTCATTTATATCAACGACTTTCTACATTATTGTTGCGATATACAGAAATCCAGTCCCAATATAATATCCCCATTTTTTTGCAGTGAATACTGAAGTTGTCTATCAATAATAGAAAAGTTAAACGATGGGAAATTCAAAATAATTATCTACTGACCTTAATAATAGACTTATGACAACCGATGATCTTGCAAAACAGATAGGCGTACCTTCAAACGCCTGTGCTACCGTAATCAGCGTTACCACTTCTCCCGGGTACATTGCCTCTGACGGACGTAAAGTATCTGCATCAAATGCTCAAGGTTATGTCTATGCTGTTCTGTCTGAGCTGTCTATTGGGGATGTTCTTCATGTCAGTGCAAAGGCTACCTCCAATGTCAGTATCATAGCAAGGACAAACGGGAACAGTACCGATTTCGTACCGGCAGTCATCGGCAGTTCTTCCTCAACATACACTGACTACTATCATGTGGTGTCGTCAGACTGTGTCTATATCTCTTCATATGACCACTTTGAAACTGTTGAGATTATGCACAATGCTGTGTCGGATACTTCGGGCAGTGCACTGTACGTGACAAATGAACTTGCCCGCATATATGGAATACCTCAGGTCGTCAGTAATCCAGGACTTTTCAATAATCCACAGGAAAACAAATTTATTCATGTGAGTGGTGTACTCGTTGACGAGGTTCACTATCGTGTGACAAGGCCGATAATTGTAGGGATGGGTGACATTGTGTATTTGAAAACTAGACTCACCCAGAACGTGGCAGCAATATCGATGGTGACGGGCGACGATGACGACATTTACATTCCACTTGTCAATGGACATACACCCAATGACAGTGTGCCGGCAGAGTACAGATATTTTGTGAAGACTAATATGAAGATTGTACTGTCATATTACATAGGCAGTGAAGACAATCTTCCTTACGAAGGATGTGTGTTTCACAGCGACCTGATGGAGAGTATGATTGACTACGTTGATCTGGAAAACTGCATCAACCTGTCCAGTTATGGAAGTGGGAATCTGACAACTGCAATGTTCGGCAACCAGACGGGACGTACATTCATAATAGATAGGGTGTATCAGTGCTCGGAGAATCCCGTGATCATACCTTTGAACTCTACTTTGGTGTACAAAGGAAACGGAAAAATTGTATGTAGTGGTGACACTTCCATCAAGTTCCAAAATACCATTTTGAAAGGCTCCGTCCGCAATATGGTCAACTTTGCTGCAGGAAGCACGATTGCAAATTCGGTAATCAAGACTTCATGGTTTTGTCCCGTTAATGAGAGTATGACAACTATTCAGCAGGCGGCAAGACTGAATGAATTGATAAGGATGATGGATTGCCAGACTCTGTCATTTGACCAAGATTATATGATAGAAGCAAATCCTGCCGCCACTGATTACCATTTCTGGAAAGATGGTTTGCAAATAAAGTCTAATATCAGATTTAGTGGAAACGGACACACTCTCACCGTAGGAACTGGTCATTCGGTTTTGTCAACACAGACTTACGGTGATAGTCCGAATTCAATTTATTATAATACTGTGAGAAATGTAGATATCCACGGCTTTGTTTTTTCCATGGCATCCGGCAAAAAAACTCAGGAAATAGAGCAGATCAGTCCTGCTGATTACTCTGTTGTCAATATTGGCAGCGGGATAAATGTCTGCATTTACGACTGTAATTTCAGTTCATGGATTGGGACGGCAATCAATATGAGTTTTGTGTATTATATAAATAATAACAATTATTATCATTTTACAGCCCCCATCGATGGTATTACCGTTGCTGATTGCAGTTTCACGGCACAAAGTACAGCCGCAAGTTACTTAGGAAATGGTATAACGGTGTCTAATGGTATTAATGTTACAATCGAAAGATGTTCATTTGCAAACTTCGGTGTGTCAGGTCACACCTGGCCAGGCCCCATAGATTTCGAAGCGGAATCTGATGATGTTCATTTTGAAAATATAAGAGTCAGGAATTGTGTGTTCTATAATAGCGGAGCACGCGCCCCTGTTAACTTCGCATCTCAGAATAATGGAGATATCACAATAAACAATCCGACTTTAAAAAATGTGCTGATCGAAAACATTTATAGCAGAATATCTGTTATAGGTATTTCTATAGTGAACATTACAGTAACGACTGATTCTGACAAGATTGTGACATTCAGGAACTGTAAAATAAAGGGTGTCAGCAGTAATGATCTTCTAAAAACGGTATCTTGTACAAATCTTGCGATTGTCGAATATGATTGTGATGTTACAACTGAATTGTAAATAGTATTTTCAAGAATTTCATACTAATTTTTTGTTCAATGTTTTATGCCAAGTACATATCTGGAATCCCTTTTTGAGGTGAGTGACAATGCACAAGTTAACAATGTCATTAAAGGTTTTTACAGCAGTGCTTCAGTGAATATGTCGCAATATTCAACACTGCAAGTCAGGAAAGCGTTTTATCGGAGTAGTGATTCTAAATATTTAAATCAGCTGATATTCGGAAATAGTCTGATTTATTCGGAACATTACGATTCGCAGGCAGAGGCATTAGCTTCTTTGCCATACCTCATTTTCAAGTCTGTAAATGGAGTCCCTTGCTCAATACTTGTTGATTGGAACAGCGTTTCGACAGGTGCTAATGTGACAATCAATATCAGCAGTTGCACGTGGATTGACACCAGTAATCCAGTATCAAATATCAGAATGGCAGTTGAGATTATGAATAGGATTGTTCTGTCAACAAGTACAAATAATTCCAACGGATGGCCTGCTGTATTGAACGGAAGGATTCATTACTCTAATCTGGCAATCACAGACAAGCAAGTTGTCAACAACGTAGAAAACCGTATTCTGGATACTGCTTCTATAGTTAATCAATTCGCTTCTGGTGTGGAAAACATCGTCATAAGAGATGAGGAGCAGGGTTCTCTTAATATATATGAGACCACCAATACCAATTATGGTGACATCAATTTGGTGCGGCAGCATGTGCTGAATCCATACTATGAGGATATCAATCATAGGAATTCCTCGTTTACAGATGAGCCTGATGGAATACGCACACTCTTCTATCTGTCGGACAACCTCTGTTCTGAGACTTCAATTGACATTTATAAGAATGGACTGAGATTAGTTCTGAACAGGGATTATCAAGTATATCCAGAGCATGACTTGGTTGAATTTGCGTCAGCACCGTTGTCATCGGATATTATTGTCTGCGACTACACGACAAAAAAAGAACACTTCATTCTGGACTGCTCTTTCCAAGGGGACATGGGGGATTCCATTGAACAATTATCTGATGATGGAGACTACATCAAGTATAAACTGACGGGCGTTGACAGCCATCTTCATGAAAACAACAACTATAATATAGAAAGACATGGCTTTATACCAATGACTTTTGCAATTGAGAAAGGCATAAACGGCGAAGACTATTCAATTTCTTTTAACCAGATAAGCGGAAGTGGCGATTCCGAGAAATATCTTCATTATACTCATGGGAAACCAGACAGCTCAGTTAATTACAGTCGTATAGAAAACACGTTTCCTTCCGCAATAATGGCAAATAAGATTGTAAGTGATGTGGAAGTCTATATCCCCGCGAATGTTGGTTCGGGCCTGAATTCGATGGGGACTATCGAATGGCTCACATTGCAGGAGTTTTTTGAAGGCAGAGAACAAACTCTTGTAGGTGGAGGCGATTATAGTGGTGATAGCGATGGAATTGAAAGACGCCTGATATTGGGCATGTTAAAAACATCTGGCATTAACTACTTACATTTTGAGTTGTGGGGCCAGGACGTGAAAATGGATACAAATCCTCTTCAGTTTTCCGATTATGATAAATTAATATCAAACGTCAGCGTACCATTTGGAGAATGGTTCAGGTTGCATACCGAAGTAATTCCAGGTGACGAGACACATGGCAGGTTTTATATGAATATCGTGGGAGCAAACAACATTGTCACAGAAGTATTCAACAGTAACATTAGGACAGTTTGTCGAAGACAGAGTAGAATTGGTGTTGAAGCCTGGCATGACAAGGTAAATGATGGTTATATTAACTATTGTTATAATCTTCGCGAAACAAATAGGCCTGTTTTTGATGCTTTCCATACGATGAAACTATATACAAGCAAAGACTTAGTCAACGCCTTGGATAATTTGCCTAATCCTGTAAGCCTGAACGTTTATTTCAGGAATCTTCACTTGGATTGTACAAGGGCTGTACGAGACTGACTTGAAACGGAATAGCCCTAAGTCAGTTAACGAGAGTAAAACGTTATCCTGATGTGCCGCGTACAATAAGTGTACACGAAAAAGTCACCGGTTTTTACTTTCGAAAATAAGTATTAGCGAAAAATTCTTTTCGTGTCGTAAGCATTCGATGATGAGGGCATTTAACCGCTATGCTCTCATAAGCGGTATGCCGGAAGCCATTTCAGTATATGCAGAGACAAAAGACATAGAAGCACTCTCTCCTGTTTATAATTCTCTGCTTCAAGGATATAACGAAGACGTCGAGAAGTACGCAAAGAATCAGGAGCAGGCAAAGACTCCCGCCCCTGAAAACAGCCCTTACACTCTGATAAACGTTCCGTTCTGTTATGTGGGGCAGTGCCCATAGGATTTTCCCTCCTAATTATTCAGACGGATTTTGCAAGTTATTACAGGAACCTGTTCTTACTGCGTAAAAAAGAGTACCTTTGCGTACTGATATGAAAAAATGTTTCTTAATGATTGTGGCAATTCTGGGCAGCATGCCCTGTTTTGCCGGATCTTCACTCATTCTCAATCTGGCAGACAGCACTGTTATTGTGTGCAGTCTTGCCAAAAAACCACAAATGACATTTGATGACAGGTCTGTTACTCTGTCTTCGCTTGAAGGTACTGTAGGACAGTGGGATTTTGCCGATGTTGAATCGTGGTCGTTTTCTGATATAGAAGATGCTGTCGGCGAGGTAAAGTCTGAAAAGACAAGAATTCTGATAGAGGACGGCAATCTTACGTTATCAGGGATTGATTCAGATAAGGTAGCCGTTTATGATTTAAGCGGACGATTGGTAACTCCTTTACTGAAAACCACAGGCAGTTCGGTCAGTTTCAGTATCAATGGCTTTTCCAAGGGTACTTATATTGTCAGGGTGGGTGTCTGCTCTGTGAAATTCACTGTCCAATAATCATGTCAGTCAGATTCCGCTTTCTTGTTTTATTATGCCTTCTGCCTGCTGCCAACGGTCTCCTGGCGCAACACAATGTTTATATAGGCGAGAACAACAGGGTGCGTATTGTCAATAGCGTTGACAAGATTGCATGCGGGCCTGACGATGTTACGCTTTGGAGTGATACTGCTGTTTATCTTTTCAGTGTCCCTTCAGTGAGCCAGATGAGTCTCTCTGAGAAAGACTCATGGAGTTCAAAGGTTATGCCGGAGAGGTATCTCAATGACTTCGACTACGACATTGCCTTTGAGGATGGAGACGATCAGCGCATCAAGGCAGAACATGAGGTTGCTGACATTTCAAGTGAGCAGTATGATGATTTTGTTGAACACAGTGTATGGAGTAAGACGGTCAGCATTGTCTATAGCGGAACTGATGTCGAGGTGACGGGTGATATTGACTCTCTTGATTTGACAAAGGAAGGCGCACATCTTACAATAAATACTCCTGCGACGGGTGTGAAGTACATCCTGTCGGGAACAAGCAGCGACGCAAGCTTTAAACTATACAGTGAGTGCAAGGCTTGTCTGGTACTGAACGGCGTTAATCTCACAAATCCGGCGGGGCCGGTCATTAACAGCCAGCTTAAGAAACGCCTGTTTGTAGTGATACGTGAGGCTACCGAAAAGATGATGACTGGATACTGGCATCTGAATATGTTGACTACAGCCGCATGCGTAACCGGGTTCTGATGGATTTGTGGAATAGTGTTGATGACTTGCCTTATCCCAAGGACAACAAGTATCAGTGCAATGGCACACAGGGCGAATTCGTAGAGGTGTTCGTGAATGGTGCCTATTATGGCCTGATGTGTTTCACTGACAAGATAGACCGTAAGAAACTGAATCTGAAAAAAAACAGGGAGGCAACGGAAACAACTCCTGAAGTTAAGCGTGGATTGCTGTGGAAGGCTAATTGGGAGAGTGCAGAGACATATCTCTCCGGTTATACTGACAGGCCTGAAAACAACTCTTTACTATGGCCATATATAGAATCCAAGGACTCATACGGATGGGAGCAGAAGTATCCTGACGACACTGTCAGCCAGGCATTCTTTGATCCGGTCTGTGACCTCATTGACTTATTGGGAACCGGGCAGGCAGAGTTCAGTGCCAATTACTTGAGTAAACTGTATGAGCAGAACGTGATTGATTTCATACTTTTCATACAGGTTTTCCAACTCTTGGACAATCAGAAGAAAAACTATTATTTAAGCGTCCGTAACTACGAAAAAGAGGAGAAGTTTCTCTTTACCCTTTGGGACTTGGATGGCTCCATAGGCCGTTATGCCGGAGGTGACGAAACAGGTACCGATCCCAAACTGATGGCTTGGGGCGAGAAGCTGGGATATCACAACATGATACATCGTTTCAAGACAAATCCGTTGCGTCCCGATGACTTCGCCACAAAAATGAATAATCGCTGGCAATATCTGTCCACCCATCAGCTGTCGCTTGAGAATGTCAGAGCCGTGATGGAGAGGTATGCTGACCTGTTCTCAACCTCGGGGGCTTGGGAGAGGGAGCGTGCCCGCTGGCTGTCAACTTACAGGAACAGTAAGAAGATTGCGGTTACTCCTCAGGATGAGGTGGAGTTCATGATGTCATTCCTCAAGGAAAACTATTCCGTTTTTGATAGGGAAATGGCCTCTTCTGCATGGAAACATGATGCCTATGACGAGGAGAAGTATATAAATGAGATAAATCCTGCAGCCATTTATGTCATTGGCAATGATATTATTTCAACGCATGAGGATAATACTGTCACTTTGCAGGGCAGTGTTGACAGGGAACTGGTAGAAGGAATTACAGATATTCAGTTCAGCGACGTTGAGATGACTGTTGCCCGTGAAGGGGAAAAGCGACGGTATGTCATAGATGAGATAAAGGAGGTAAGGACCAGACATACGGGCATTTATCCCGTTCCTGCCTTTATTCCCGATAGCTTGAAGCAGTTCTTTGAGTTTGATACTCACTATGCTCCCGTCCGGAGTTCGAATTACATTGACCAGTTTACGACTTTCAATGTACAGCGTTCCGTAGAGGTTGTCTTTGATGGATTGAAAGCTTCTGTGCGCGGCAATCTTGAGGGTATTGAAGCCTCTGTTGAGGGTGCAACTGTTTCCTTTGTGACAGAACTTGAGGGTCTGTCATTCTTTGTGAGCGGCAGTTCTGATAAAGGAATTATTGTCATAGACAGCAAATACCCATGCAAACTGGCTTCAACTGACGGAGGTGCCATGTTGTCGGGTGTCACGGCCAATTGCGATCTGATAATAGACACTCCGTTTACACTGAATTTCTATAATGATGCATTTGACGGGAAGTGTATCAGTACATCCGGAGATGTCACTGTTGAAAATGGCTGTCTTTACTTTCTTATGACAGGCAGCGGAACCCTTACCGATGCTGATTTCATCAATAATCCTTACCTGGGCGCTCGTGCAGTGATGGCTGACAATATAACCGTCAACGGCGGGAAGATTTTCATCAAGACCATTGGCCATAATGGAGCGGCAGGTCTGGCTGCTGTAAGGAAAATTACCATAAATGGCGGCGGCAGTCATATCGCCACGTACGATGATCCTATCAAGGCTGGCATATCAGTTACAGTGAACGGAGGCTTTACCTTTGCGTCAAGTCTTACTAATGACGGGCTGGATTCAAAGGGCGATCTGTTCGTAAATGGTGGCACGATAAGTACATATAGCCCTGAGGGAGCAGAAGCAGCTTTTGACGTTAACCATTTCTACTGCGATGGCGGGACTGTGATTGGTATAGGTTACAAGAGTGACCAGCCGCTGGCAGATAAATCTTCCCAGGCTGCATTATGTCTGAAAAAGAGCAGGGGGGTGAAAAGGTTTGTCAAGATTACTGATTCTGACGGGGAAGAGGTGGCTATGCTTGAAACGCCCGCCTATGAAACTCTTTCCATAGTCTATTCATCTGCTCTGATTAAAAAAGGTTGTACATTCACCATCCTGACAGGCGACGACCCTGAATCTTTACAGGTGTTGACAACGGTTTCTGTCCAAGATTGAAAAGATAAGTGAAGAGTGGAGTGATATGAGATACGGTACGCGCAGATTATTCTTTAGGGCATTAATACTGACATTGTTGCTTGTATGCCAGTCTGTCCATGACAGAATTCATGCGCAGTGCAGTGGACTGCCCGTCTTGCGTGTTTACGTTGACGGTACTTTTTACAGTGGAATGGACTACGTTAACGGCATGATGCAGTTGACCGACACTGAAGGTAATGTCGTAGAATTGCCGGCCAGGTTCAAGGTGCGCGGAGCAACTGCCCAGAATTACATGATGAAGCCCTCATTGAACATGAAGTTGCGCACTGATGATTACAGTGAGGAGCTCGATTCTGCGTTGTTGGGAATCAGGTCCTGCTCATCATGGATTCTGGATGCAATGTCAATTGACCGTATCTGTATGCGTAACCGTGTTGCCTTTGATATCTGGAACGAGTTCTCAAGACTTCCTTATGACACTGAGTTCGGCGGACGTAACGGAACTGAGGGAAGTTTTGTGGAGGTATATATCAATGACGAATACTACGGAATATATGACCTGACAGACCGTATTAACCGTAAGCTGTTGAATTTGAAGAAGACGAAGACGAATGAGGACGGTTCTGTACAGATACGCGGCGTTTTGTACAAGAACGGGACAACGGACATTTTGGAACAGGAAGAACTGTCCTACAATGATGACTCAACCGCCTGTGTAATAGCGTGGCATAATGCGTGGGAATTGACATATCCTGATGAATATGGCGGTAAGGTGGCATGGACTCCATTACTGGATGCTTTTGAAGAGGGACAGTCGGCGGATTTTGCAAAGAAGTATTTCTTCCTGGAGAACCTTGCTGATTATCAGATACTTGTTATGGCACTTTCGATTTCAGACAACTGGGGGAACAAGAATCATTTCCTGTCAGTACGAAATATTAACAAGGATATTGATGACCAGGATCCGTCAGAGTCTGACAGACGAAGGTTCGTTATTTCTCCATGGGATCTGGATACCAGTCTGGGCGGCAGTTTTGATGGTTCCTGCTATAATGGTTCATATTATGTTTTTCCACTTGAGTTATTCAGGTACAACGGTTTCTATCCTTATATTTGGCTTTTGGAAGACAGTGAATATGAGGCTGTATTGAAAAGACGCTGGACTGAAGTCCGTAATGGTGCATTATCCATCGAATCAGTAAATGAGAAACTTGAAGGATACCGTGACCTGTTTATTGAAAGTGGTGCATGGCAAAGGATGGTAGATCATTATGAGCTTCGGTCGGAGAAGCCGTTATACGTGAAGGATCTTGCACAAGAGATAAATCTGATAGAGAAATGGTATGTTAACCGTTTCCATGAGATGGATGCGTATTTTGGTATTGCGGATGGAGTAGAGGCGATATCAATGCCGGCTTCATCGCAAAATGCCGTCTATGATATCTGGGGACGTAAAGTGGATTCTGCGGTTCTTTCTCCGGGAATTTATATCAGTGACGGTAATCTGTTTTTTGCAAGGTAGCACGCACAGGGCGTGGCTAAAGAGTGTGAGATGTATAAATGTAAGAAAAATTTGCAATAATTAAATGCTTCGTGATGAGCTTTGGAATGGTTGGAAATACAGAAATGACATGCACGGACAAAAAAATAACGTACAATCTGCAATATATTGGCATGAGTGACGTTATACATACAATTGAAGACTACGTTGCATCCTTCTACAATACGGTTTTATGACAGACGGACTGGTTTCTATTATTACTTCGCTTTACAATTCCGGGAAATTCATCGGTAGGGCCATTGAGTCTGTCCAGGCCCAGACATACCAGAACTGGGAAATGATTGTGACGGATGACTGCTCGACTGACGGCGGGCCGTCGATAGTCGAGAAATATGCGGCAGCCGACCCTCGCATAAAACTGCTGAGGATGAAGGAGAACGGCGGTCCGGGCCGATGCAGGAACAACTCGATCCAGAATGCAAACGGACGCTATATAGCAATCTTGGACAGCGATGACAAGTGGCTCCCTGACAAACTTGAGAAACAGCTGCAACTGATGAAGGATAAGTGTTGCGGGATGGTGCACTCGAGCTATTATGTATGTAACGAGGATGGCAAGATATACGGCCTGGTACGGTGCAAGCGCAAGGTGAAATATTGGCGCATGGTGTGTGACAATGCCATAGGGTTCCTTACAATGATGTATGACCGTACGATGACAGGCGACCTGCTGATGCCGACGATACGCAAGCGTCAGGACTGGGGTTTCAACATAAAGTTGCTGAAGGTCTGCAGGGTGGCTTTTGGGGTTGACGAGCCGCTGGCTGTATATACCATAAGGGAAAACTCAATTTCAAGGGACAAGTTGTCGCTGACCAAATACAACATTGCTATCTACAACGAAGTGCTGCATTACTCTAAGCTGAAGTCGGTGCTTATGTTCTATTGTGTGTTTGCACCGTTCTATGGCGGCAAGAAGTTCCTGAACTATTTGAAGACACGCTGTTTCTCAAACAAGTATTCCATTCCTAAGTCCTGAAGGATCGGAGGTGTCAGATGCGTAGCATCTTCAGCATGTCGCGCTCCGTCCTGACCGACGAAACAGGTTTCAATTCTATACCTGCAGTTTCGGGATAAAGCAGCATGATGCCGCAGTCTGACTTGATTGCGGGAAGAGACTTGTAGATTGACACCAGTGTGGCCTCCTGTTGCGAAGTGATGGCTTCGCGGTTCCTTATGGTCACGAACAGGTGGTCGTCATTGAGGTTCCCGAAAATAAGCTTGATGTCTTCAGGGTCGTTTATTGGCGAGCATTTGGCGAGATTGCTGTTGAAGAACTTACCCTGATCCTTTACATAATCCATCATGTCGGGCTTGCCGAAGAATTCGACGTGACAGCCTATCTGGGTTCCCAGACGACGTATGACATCCAACGATTTGTCAAGCCTGCACTGGGCAATGCTTATGTCCTGTATGAGGACGGTTATGCGCCTTGTCATGCTGAGGGGAACCGTCAGCCTGAGGAAAATCAGCTGGCGGCTTGTTCCTGCAGTTAGGGTTGTAAGGAAACTTTCATAAAAGAGGCCGGTCAGGTTGTGCTTTGGAGGCAACCCCACAATGATATCTGTTGCTGAGTATTCGTCGGCTGAGTGAAGGATGCTGGCGGGGATGCTGGTGCCGACGCGGTTCTGGGTAATGAAGGGCATGTCGGCCGATGCAGCTATGGATGATGCTTCGCTGAGAATATGCCTTCCTTCGCTGATGTATTTGGAAATGTGTTCTCCTCCGACTGTCACGTAGAGACCGACGGTTTCGGTTTTTGAGCGGGTAGGGCGGAGGGCAATTGCGGTGTCCATAAGCGGCTGGGTTGTGGCTTCGCCTGAGAGGCACACCAGTTGTCTTTCTTGCTGTGAGTAGAGGCTGCTGTCGGATGTCCCGCTTTTGAGGAGGAGGTCAGCTCCCCGTTCGGTTATGAAGTTGCTCAACAGGCACGAAAAAAGTACGACAAGTATTATGGCGCTTATAGCCGTGCCATCTACTATTCCCAGATTGTATCCTCCCATGGCAATTGCCAGTGCTCCGGCCGCATGTGATTCGCTCAGACCGAACAATATCATTCTGTCATGACGGGCAAGTTTGCAGCATTTCTGAATTATGAAGGACGGCAGCCATTTTGCAAGTGTGCCGGCGAGCAGCAATAGGCCTGACAGGTAGAGGATATTCAGGTTGTCGTGTACGTTACTGATGTCTGTCAGCATTCCGGTGTATAGCAGGAAGATGGGTATGAAGAAAGTGTTGCCGATGAAGTCGAGCCTTACCATCAGCGGAGATGTGCTGGGTATATACCTGCCGAGTACCAGACCGGCAAGGAATGCCCCGAGAATGCCTTCCAGACCTATGGTTGATGCAAGCCCGGTGCTGAGGAAAAGCAGAATCAGCACGAAAAGGCAGTGCGAGAAACTGTTGTTGACCTTCTTGAAGAATGATCTTGCGAGTCTCGGGTAAAAGAATATGATTACAAAAGTGTAAAGGGCTATCTTCAGCAGGAACAGCAAGGGGTTGAATCCTTCGTTTCCCTTTGCTTCGGCCTGTACGTAGGCAAAGACGATCAATGCGAGCAGTATAGCCATCAGGGCTCCTGTCAGTGATATTGCCACGCTCTTGAGCGACGAGAGTCCCTTGTGGCTGATCACAGGGAATGAGATCAGGGTGTGTGATCCCATGATGCATCCGATGACCAGCGACATCTCGCGGCTGAAGCCGAACAGCAGTGTACAGACAGTCATGCACAGGACGAAGGGAACCGCGAATGTCAGAAAACCGAAGAGGATGCCCCAGAACTTGTTCTTGCGCATCTCCTCAATGTCGGTCTCAAGTCCCGCAAAGAACATTATGAAGAGCAGTCCGATGCGGCTGAAAAACTGAATGTCTCCATGGTTTTCTATCAGGCCGAGTCCGTTTTCGCCTATCAGCACACCGGTTATGATGAGTCCGGCAATCTGGGGGAATCTGATTCTTGAAGTCAGTGAGGGGACGAGCATTATTACTGACAGGACTAGAAATGAAGCCCAAATGGTGTCTGTAATAGGGAAAATGTCGTTCCAGTTCATAACCTCTCCGTTATGGACGGCAAAGTTAGCGTATTTTATTTTCCGATGCGATGTCTGACGGACGAATAATTGGTTTGTTATCTCTTTTTGCCGTAACTTAGCGGCCGCTTGAAATGATTGATTACAGCAGCGAACTTAACGAGCGTCAGGTGGAGGCTGTCATGAGTACAGAAGGCCCCCTGATGGTAATTGCCGGAGCCGGCTCGGGCAAGACTCGTGTACTGACATACAGGGTCGCCCACCTTCTTGAGATGGGTGTGGAGCCATGGACCATACTGGCGCTGACATTTACCAACAAGGCGGCAGGTGAGATGAAGGAACGCATTGCCGGCAAGGTGGGCATGGAGCGCGCCCGTTATCTCTGGATGGGCACTTTCCACAGCATTTTCCTGCGCATTCTGCATGCCGAGTCGGATGCCATAGGCTTTTCGCCGCGCTTTACAGTTTACGACCAGGCAGACTCGCAGAGCCTTATACGAGATATCGTCAGAGAGATGCATCTTGATGACAAGGTGTATAAGGCAAGCGTGCTGCAGAACCGTATATCGAGTGCCAAGAACAAACTGGTCACACCCGATGACTATATTCAGCGTCAGGAGAATCTCAAATATGACCAGTTCAAGAAGATACCACTGTTCGGCCAGATATACATGAGGTACTGTAACCGTTGCCGCCAGGCAGATGCTATGGATTTCGATGACCTGCTTCTCTACACGTACCTCCTGTTCAGGAACAACGAGGCCATACTTGAACGCTATGCCTCGAGATTCAGGTATGTGCTTGTCGATGAGTATCAGGACACCAATTACGCACAGCACTGCATAGTATGGCAGTTGACGCGCGAGAGCCGTCAGGTCTGCGTGGTCGGCGACGATGCCCAGAGCATATACTCTTTCAGGGGGGCGAACATTGACAATATGCTGAAGTTTACCAAGCTCTATCCCGAAACGAAAGTGGTGAAACTTGAGCGGAACTACCGTTCGACCCGGAACATCGTCGGAGCGGCCAACAGCCTGATAGAGAAGAACCGCCATCAGATTCCAAAAACAGTCTATTCAGAGAACGACAAAGGCAACCCTGTCAAGGTGGCACAGGTGCAGTCGGATATTGCCGAGGCACACTGGGTGTCGGACAGCATCAGCCGCCTGCACTTCGAGGAAGATGTCGATTATGGCGATGTGGCTGTGCTGTATCGTACAAACGCCCAGTCAAGAGTTTTCGAGGAGGTGCTTAGAGGCAAAAGCATACCGTATAGGATTTACGGTTCGCTCTCTTTCTACCAGCGCAAGGAGATTAAGGATACTATTGCCTACATGCGACTGGTGGTGAACCATAATGATGAGGAGGCGCTCAAGAGGATAATAAACGTTCCGGCCCGCGGTATAGGACAGACCACCATGGGTCGTGTGGCGGCCGCCGCTACGGAGAGCAATTCAAGTTTCTGGAACGTAGTCTCGTCGCCGCTCCAATATGGTCTTGACTTTAATAATGGTACTCTGGCTAAGTTGGGACGGTTCGTAGGACTGATAGAAGGACTGTCTGCAATGTCCGGTACCGACAACGCTTTTGCTGTTGCCGGGAAGATACTCGATGAAAGCGGTCTGCTTGGTGAACTTCAGTCTGACCATTCGCCTGAAGGGAAAGAGCACCTTGAAAATGTGCAGGAACTGCTTACCGGCATTGACAGTTTCTGCCGGAGCCGGATGGAGGAAGGCGATGACAGGATCCTGCTGACCCATTATCTGAATGAGGTTTCGCTGCTTACCGATCAGGACAATGACAAAGAGGGCGACGAGCATAAGGTAACGCTCATGACCGTGCATGCCGCAAAAGGTCTCGAGTTCGACAGCGTATATGTGGTCGGGATGGAGGACAACCTGTTCCCCAGCCAGATGTGTCAGGATGACGAGCGCCAGTTGGAAGAAGAGCGCCGCCTGTTCTATGTGGCGATAACCAGAGCCAAGCGTCATTGTACCCTCCTTTACTCAAAGTGCCGTTTCCGCTACGGAAATGTGGAGATGTCAGAACCCAGCAGGTTCATCAGGGATATTGACAGCCGTTTCCTTGAATTCCAGTTTGGCGGTTCAGACGGCCGGAAGAGTGAATCGGCACCGTCCAGGCTCCGAACTGCAGTACGTCCGGAGAGGTTCTTTGAAAGCCGCGGCTACCCAGGCGGTGACAATGACACCTCTTTCTTCGGATCAGGCCGCAAGGTCGCAACAAAGTTTGAGCCTAAGAGTTCAGCAACGGCGAACACCGTTCCAGGACGCGATGCCGGCAGAGGCAGATTCCAAAGTGTATCCACGCTGCTCTCTTCGGGTGCATCAGGCTCGGGGCTGGCCAATACGCCCTTGACCGAAGGCGATATCATTGAACACGAACGTTTCGGACGCGGGAAGGTTCTGTATGTCGAAGGGTCAGGTGATGGTAGAAAAGCCAAAATTTGTTTTGATAATGCAGGAGAAAAAACTCTTTTGCTTAAATTTGCAAGGTTTACTGTCATAGACGATTGACGGACTATTTATTTTTCACACTATAAAATTTGCAATCATGCGTATTTGTGAAGTCAGGAAGGAAGCCAGAGAGAGACTGGCCGGTAACTGGAACAAGGCAGTACTGGCCGTTCTGGTGTTTTTTATTGTCCTTGCAGCGTTGGGTTCTCCGGGCATACTTAGCTCTATTCTTACCAACCCCATGTTGGGAGGTACCCTAAACCCGTTTTCAACTGGGGCTCTGATTATGCGCCTGTCAGGTATTCCCATCTCTGTGTTTGTGATATACCCGCTGATGTTCGGTTTTTATATCACTTTCTGGGAGTTATCGAGGGGAAACGTCCGTAAGTCACTGACATGTGACATCTTCTACTACGGTTTCGGGTGGAGATACTGGAGAGGATTAGGATGCTATCTGCTGGTCTTGATTTTCATATTTCTGTGGTTTCTTCTGTTGGTTATCCCAGGTATCATAATGACGTTTGCATACTCGATGTCGTTCTATGTGGCAAAGGACCATCCCGAGCTCTCGGTGATAGACTGCATACGTATGAGCCGGGCAATGATGAAGGGTTACAAATGGAAGCTTTTCGTGCTTTATCTCAGTTTCCTGGGATGGCTTTTGCTATCCGTTCTTACAGCCGGAATCGGCTTGCTGTGGCTGATACCTTACATGCATACTTCCTTGGGTCGTTTCTATGAAACTATTAAGTTGGAGCGCGCTGAGCAGTAAAAAACTTGGAGTTTTGTTTGGTCGTATCTAATAAAACTTTTACCTTTGCACCGCTTCCGACGGGAAGTGGCGGTTGGCACCAAGCCAATCGTCAGCCAGAAGAAATATGATGCGGCAATTGGCGCCAAGCCGAGTGCAGAGGTGAAACCTGTTTCAACTATGCCGAGGCGCGAAAGCCAATCACGCGTTACGCAGTGATGCGGCAATAGCTCAGTTGGTAGAGCACGACCTTGCCAAGGTCGGGGTCGCGAGTTCGAGTCTCGTTTGCCGCTCGCAGGTTCTTTGAATTATTGCTTAAGTTGCCCAGGTGGCGGAATTGGTAGACGCGCACGTTTCAGGTGCGTGTGCCGCGAGGTGTGCAGGTTCGAGTCCTGTTCTGGGCACTTACATGGAGAGATGGCGGAATTGGTAGACGCGCTACTTTGAGGGGGTAGTGACAGTATTGTCGTGTGAGTTCGAGTCTCATTCTCTTCACTTTTCCTGCGGCAATTGGCGCCAAGCCAATCGCTCGTTACGCAGAAATGCGGCAATAGCTCAGTTGGTAGAGCACGACCTTGCCAAGGTCGGGGTCGCGAGTTCGAGTCTCGTTTGCCGC
>JAFZZI010000021.1 GCA_017615835.1 Bacteroidaceae bacterium
GGACGACAAGGGATACTTCACGGTTGTCCTGGTGGTAGTCAGCACCATCTCGTTCTCGGTATAGGTGATGACTGGCTTCTCGGAGAAACCGAAACTGAACTGCTGACCGTCCTTCTGGTGGATTGTCAGGGTGTTCTGGGCAGCAATAGGCATTATCGCCAATGCTGAAAGCAATAATAGGAGCAGCCTTTTCATAAAGGTGTTATTGAGGTTGATTTATGTTGGTATCCAAAAAACAATGAATTGTTGGTGTGAAGTTATTGATTTTGGTTGTTTACAGGGACAAATATAAATGTTTTTTTGAGAAATAGTCTGCAAGGATGGTTCTTTTGTGTATTTGTCAGAAAATTTCGCAACAGAGACCATTCAGTAAAAAGCTTTTCCGATACCGGAAAGCTATCGGGGGAGCGGAGAGAGTGAAGCTGTCTCATGGGCAGCCGGACATCCCGTTTAAAAAAGATATGGGTCTGCGTGAAAAAAGATATGGGTCTGAGTAATAAAGAGATATGGGTATCTTTGAAAAGATATATGGGTGTTTTCTGATTCAGATATGGGTCTTTCCGCACGCGCGCGCGTACGCGCGCGAACCTTATTATACAGTTGGTTGCCACAGCTTAATAAACCTGAAACAACGGCGGTCAGATTGAACCGTACTCTTCTTCTGCCTATTCTGGCCGACAGACGATGCGCTCTTCATACAGGCATACACAAACTGTCAGATTAATTTGCATACAACGATTATGCAAGGTACATAGAAAGGGCCCCTGCTGTTTACTATTGTGTGCTTTGTGAGGGGATTGTTATGGTGAATCTTACAGCTGCGGTGTTGCCTGCAGGATCAACGGTAACGAGGATATGGCTGCCGGGTGAAGGGAGCAGCCTCAGGCTGTGTACAAAGCGGGTTTCGCCGACATATTCCTGGTCAAGATGCCACCATACGGTTTCAGATGCATCGCGGTGGGCCAGTTGGAAGACGATGCCTTCGAGGCTTCCGTCAAGTTGGCGTGGAACAGTCAGATAACTTCCGTTTTCGGGATATATGAACTCCATTGCCTGTCGCTGACCGTTTGTCTCGGGTACTTTGTATTCGGGGTGATACTGGCGGTAGAACCATTCCATTGCGGGGGGGAGTGCGAAGACTCCGTTAGAGTGATAGGGGCACGGTTCGCTCTCCATGGAGGCTGCTGGAAGCATCATCTCGAGACCTTCAGGACAGTCGGGTCCGCGCAGATGTCCTGACTGGGGACATATTTCGGCATATACTTCGCCTTCGGGTTCGTCAAACCAGTTTGCCGATGCAGGCAGTGTGTTCAGAATCTGGAACATTACGGGGCCTGCGGTACCTGCCCCGGTAAGGCCGGGTACACCTTGCCCTCCGGCATTGCCGGCCCATACCCCTACGGTGTAGCGGGGAGTCATGCCGACAGCCCATGCATCGCGGAATCCGTAGCTTGTACCGGTCTTCCAGGCGGCATTACGCAGCGACGGAATCAGTCTCCAGTCAAGTTCGTCTGGGCGGTTTACATCTTTAAGCGCCTGAAATGTGTACCACATAGCTACCTTGTCGCGCAATGGGAATGAATGCTCGAGGTCCAGATAGCAGCGTACCATCGAACTGTACATGCGGGTAATCTCGGCCAGAGTCGCTTCGCCTCCGCCAAGGATGAGCGAGAGTCCGTAGTATGAGGGCTCCTTTGTCAGGGTTGTGATGCCGCACTCTTTGAGCAGCGAATGCAGTTTTGGTACTCCATATTCGCGCAGAAGATGTACGGCAGGCACATTGAGTGAGCGCGAAAGGGCCTGTGAGGCCGGTACGGCCCCATAGAACTTCTGGTCAAAGTTCTGTGGAGAGAAGCCGCTGAGGTTGACAGGGGTATCCTTGATGAGGGTATAGGGCAAAATAATGCCCTCCTGCATGGCGGCACAATAGAGTATGGGTTTCAGAATACTGCCGGTCGAGCGGGGTGAGGAGGCTATGTCAACCTGTACTCCCGGACGCTGACGGTTGGGCGACGAGTTGCCGCACCATGCAATGGGCTGGCCGCTGGCGTTGTCGAAAACTATGGCGGCCAGGTCGTTGATGCCGTTGCGCGAGAGTTCGTCGCTGAAACGTGAAACGATGTCTTCGACCTGACGCTGAAGACCTATCTGCAGGGTAGAGCGGGTGACTGTGCCTTCTGCTGCTTTGGCTACGAAGTGAGGCGCGTAGGAGGGTAGGGGCACCGGTGCCTCGGGCAGGGGCTCTTCCTGTGCCAGCTCAAGACTTTCGTCTGTGATGAAGCCTTTGTCGCAGAGCCGCTGCAGCAGCCGGTTGCGCTTTTCGAGCAGAAGGTTGCGGTTCTTGCCCGGATGTATGAACGAGGGAGCATTGGGAAGTACTGCCAGTGTTGCCGTCTCGCCCCACGATAGTTCCGAGGCCGGACGCCCGAAGTAGCGCCATGCTGCGGCTTCGAGACCCACGACGTTGCCGCCG
The DNA here is from genome assembly GCA_017615835.1 of Bacteroidaceae bacterium. Lineage (GTDB taxonomy): Bacteria > Bacteroidota > Bacteroidia > Bacteroidales > Bacteroidaceae > Colenecus. Next base: position 2,474 of record JAFZZI010000021.1, read on the forward strand.
AAGGGGGCATGCGATGCATACATGCAGAGTATCTGCTTTTTGGAGTAGCGGAGCTCTAGCAGAATAGCCTGGACAGACTCGATGAGTTTCTGTTTCAACGTGCGCTCTCGTCCCCTCGAGATGCGTATTACCTGCATCGTGATGGTACTGCCGCCACTTGTAACATGACCTGCACGGATGTTGCCTTTGAGCGCCCGAAGCAAAGCTATCGGGTTGACTCCCGGGTGATGGTAGAAATGTCGGTCCTCAAACTGCAGCAGTGCAGTTTCGAACCTTTTGGGAACGCTGTCGGAGGGTGGAAAGCGCCACTGTCCGTCGGCGGCAATGCGCGCCCCCAGAAGTTCGCCGTCGCAGTCTGTAACTACTGTTGAGTAGGGTACATCGGCGAACGGACGCCTGGGGAACATGCAGATGCCGCCAAGCAGCAGTGCAGCAGCGATAGAGGCGATTATGGTCTTCTTAAGCTTCATCTTACCACCTGTGTGGCGGAAGAGGCTGTGCTGGCCGATATCTCAGGCTGATACATTGCTGAACAGCTTACGGGCGGCAACGAGAATTTGCCCTCGTATGCGGCACGTAATTTCAGCGTGAAGGTTCTGACATTTTCACTGGGCAGGCTGAAGAACCAGTCGCAACGGTCATCCCTTATGTCCTTGTGGTCATAACTTTGAGAATCATCGTATGCGCCTGTCATTCTTTCGTTCTGGATTTCCCAGCCCGAAGGAATTGTCATACTCAGTGCCAGGTTGTCGTAGTCATTCAGACTGGAGGTGTTGGTGACCTTGACAGTTGCGGTGAAGACTTCGCCTTGCTTTATTGAACCTGTCTGAATAGGCCTTCCTTGAGAATCCGAATAGCTGACAGATAACCCGATGCCGTTTGAAGAGGCTGGAACGGCAGTTCCGGCAGGATCCCTGACCACATCGACGAAACTTGCGTACAGCGGCGAACTTGAGTTGTTCTTGACCGACACTTCGCCGTCAAGCGTAACTACGGTGCTGGACTTGGCCGAAACCTGTTCGCCGCCTACAATGGCGTCGATAGGGCTGTCACCGGTCTTTGCACGGAGCCTGGAGAAAGCCACGGCTGCAAATGCAGTCTCCTGTGTCGAGAGATAGTTGGTCTTGGCGGCCTCTGTGGCGAGCGGTACAGCCTCGCGCATATTGTCTGTAAGAGCCAGAGCCTCAAGCGCAATCATCCTGTCGCGCATCGATGAGCCGTATGTGACATTATTGGGGTTGTACTCCTCGAAGTTGCGTCCCAGGGTTGCAATGATTTCCTTGGCAACCTGTATCTTGCCGCTTACGGCGTATGCAGATGCAAGCATCCAACTGGCCCGGTATCCTATCTCGCCATCTTCCTTGAGACGGTTCATTGCCGAACTGGATGAAGAACCGGCGACAGCAAGAGTATAGAGCCTGTAGGCCTCGTCGAGATGTGACAGTATGGAACTTCCGGCAATGCGGTAGGCATTGCTTAGCTTCTGCTGATAGCGCTTCCATGCCTGAACCACAGCAGCATCTACGCTGTAACCGGCATTGGCTGCCTGAACAAGGAACAGACCGGCCATAGAGCTGACCCATGTGTCGCTGCTTGAGTTGCCCCAGTACGAGAATCCTCCGTCGGAATTCTGACGTGAGTAGAGTTGCTGTATGATCGAGCCTATCACCTTTTCAGAACCTTCGGTCTCGGACTTGTCTATCATAGGCATCAGGTTCAGAAGAGCGATGCCTCTTGAAGCCAGCTGCTCAGTGCAGTTGTAGGGATAGGTCTTCATCTGGGTGAAGTACTTGAGCGCGTCGAATGCCGGGAATGTGCTGAGCTGTACATAGTTGCGGTCACCGTGTGCGTTGTGCTGAACGCTTCTGCCAGCGGGAATTTCGTTCCATGTTACGATTGTTCTGGCAGGGTTGGGGTTTACGATGGGAAGAACAACCTTCTCAGATGCACTGTGTCCGGAGCCGGAAGCCTTGACTTCGATTGTTGCAGTGCCCTCACCATCTGCCTTCAGAGCGAAGCGTACCAGCTGATCGCCCTTTTGCGGGAACTGGACCTTGATATTATTGCCGCCTAAAACCAAAACAGGTCCGTTAACGCTGATGGAAACCTCGGCTGACTTGACGTCGTCCTCCATCGCGAACACGTTGACAGGTAACTGAATCTCTTCGCCCGGACTGAGTTTTCGCGGAAGAGTGGGTACTACCATGAGCGGGGCTGTGACGGGGACAGTCTTGTCGGTATCTCCAAAGGCTTTTTCGTTGCAGGCAACGAGCATCACCCGGACACTTCCGACGTACATGGGCAGTTTAATCTTATGGCTCTCCTTACCACCTTTGGCAAGTTTCTGTGGCGGCAGGAAGCAGACTACCGGGTTGAAGCGGTTGTCCTTTCGTGCGGATACGACATTGTCCTGGTCACCGCCGATTGAAGCAATATTTGAGAATTTGCCGGAGAAGGCTCCGATAACCTGGTCATACATATCCCAAGTACGCACTCCCAATGCCTCAACCTCATTCATGGCCTTCCATGGGTCTGGAGTCTTGAATGCAGTCAGGTCAAGCAGCCCCTCGTCAACGATTGCGAGGGTATAGGTCATGGGCTTGCCGGATTTCTCGCTTACTGTCACGGTGAACTCCTCTTCGGGGTGCAGAACGTCGGGCATTGAAATCTGAGGAGCAAGATGCGACTCAGGATTCTCGACAGTCAGTCTCTTTACGCCATACAGACGGATCGGAAGATCGTTGGCGACATTGCCGTGGGGTTGCAGAAGAGTGACGTGAATGTAGAAGTTGGGGGCCATTTCTTCAGTGATATCGAAGGTATATGCTCTGTCAGCATCGCCTGTGGCCATCCACTTCGAAGAAATGACTCCTGTAGAGTTCTCTATTGAGACGAGTGCCTGTCCGCCGGGAGCTGCCGGGATATACAGGGTCGCCTTGTCTCCAAGGTCATAGGAAGACTTGTCGGTCGAGAATGTGAGCATGGTCAGGTTCTCGGGATCCTGACGGTTGGCGCGTCCCCTATAGTCGGGCCAGTCAACCATGAATGACTGTGCGCTGACGTGACCGCTTGTAAGGTCCTTGGCAATGACCATGTAGCGGCCCCAGTCGGGATAGTTTACCTGGAATGAGCACTGAACGTCGTTCGAACCCGATGTCATGCTGCCTTCGGCAATCTTCTCGACAGAACTGCCTGTTACGTATGAATCCATGTCATAGGGATCGTTGTCCCACCACCAGTTCCAGCCGGTCTTGAAGATGCGGTACTCGATTTTGTGGCCGGTTACCCGTTTACCCTTTGCGTTTACGACTGCAAAGTATATGTTCTGCGGCTTGTCTGTCTCAAGGTAGTCGCCTCCGGGAACCTTGATGCCTACGTAGGCGCTGTAGGGTGAGAACGGAATAGTGGCTGTCGTGAAACTTTCATCGCCGCCTGCTTCCTGGACAGAGGTCACGATGAAGGCATTGAGCATTCCGGGAGCATCGGATGCGGAAGGCAACTTGAACACAACGTCTGATTTGCCCTCCTGGTTGAGTGTGGTGCTGAAGAGTTCGGTCTCACTGGAAGAGAACTCTGACGAAGGTGAAGTGAAGCGGTAATCCTCGAAGCCGGGGAATGATGACGAACTGCGCTTCAGTGTCATGACCGCCTTTGCCTTGAGGCCTGATGCAGGGGCTCCTGCGAGCCATGAGGAGGAGAGAGACAGCCTTCGTGTACTGCCGGCTTCGAGGGCATCGCTGCCGTACTCAGCGTTAATCTTCAGTCGGTTGGGCTTGATGGATTCGATGTGGAGGGTCTTGTGGAAACTTGACCCGCCGACCTTGATATAAGCATTCCAGAAACCGGTTGGGTCGTCAGGTCTTGTAGCTATGTCGAAATAGTACATGCCGCCGATGCCCTGACGTACTATGCGTGAGTGGAACTGCCCCTCGGGTGTGTACACCTCGATTGTGGCGGGGTGGCTGTCTGGCAGCTTGCCTTCTTTCGAGTGGAGAATCATGGAAATGTGAAGGGTGTCTCCCGGTCTCCACACACCTCTTTCTCCGTATATGAAGGATTTCAGGCCCTCTGAGATGACTTTACCGCCTACATCGAAGCGGCTGAGCGATTTTTCGTTGCCGTCGTTAACCTTGAGGTAGGTGACCGAATTGCCCTTAGTGCCCACTATGACAAAAGGCCTGCGGGAAACACTGATTTCGGTAAGACCTTCGGAGTTGGTGCGTGCCTGTGCAATCTGCTGAAGCTGGAAGTCGTAAACACTTATTTGTACGGATGAGGCCGGCTTTGCACTCTTAAGGTCGCTGGCGGCTACCCAGAGACTGTTCCCGTCTGAGTATTTTGCCATCAGACCGAGATCGGAGGCCAGCATCACGATCGAGGGGAAGCGGTATGATTCCATGTAGAAGGATGGCTTGGCCGGATCGTCCGTATCATCGTAATCGTACTCTGACCAGTCATAGTAGTTTTCCCAGTACCAGGGGCTGGCAACATCCCAAACGGCATCGTCTTCGGCCGTAGGCTTGCCGAACTGTGTGGACAGCATGGCGGGACCCGGTTCGCGGCCTCCATAAAGTGACTGGTCCTGCCTGAACGAGAGGCGTATCTTGTAGATTGCTCCCGGTTCTTTGTTGAACAGGCCGGAAAGGTCTAATGAAAAATTATTCCACTTGTGGAGATCCTTGCTTCTGTCAAGAGGAATGTCGCTGTGGTAAACCAGCTTTCCTGCACGGCGCAGTGACTCTTCACCGCCAAGATCGTTGTCCTGAAGATACATGAGGACATTATTCGCGTATATCTTGACGATGCTTACCTCTACTGCACTCAGGTTGACAGCCTTGAACGGCAGTATCAGATTGTCATTATCCGGCAGTATGCTTCCGGTTACGTCCAGAGAGACGGCAGGAACGGCATCATCTGTGGCAAAGGTCCTGATATAGTCTTTGCCCAGCTTGTTTCCGTCAGCATCCTTGACACTTTCCGCTACCTTGACGCTTACTTCTGACTGTCCGTCCTCATAATGGATCAAAATGGTCTTGCCTTGCGGTTCTATGTAGAAACGGCTTACCCCCTTCATCTCAACCATACCCTTCTTGGTGATGTTGGCCGGTTCAGCGGAGAAGTTCAGTTCTATATAAGGGCTGTTTCCGGTAGAGTGGATGGCTGATATAACTCTGAAGCCGTCACCCTGTTCCTCTTCCTGATAGGAGTGGTTTCCCGACTCGGAGTAAAGAGCCTCCTTCACAATGAATCCGAAGGGAAACTGTCGCATGGATTTTTCGGCGATATTTTTTACTTTGTCGAGGTTGAAAGTGGCCTTGTAGGTCTTTCCCGCCTTGAGAGCGTCCTGATCAGGAATGAAACTGACCGACGATGGTGATGTCCACAGCACGGTTCCCTTGATTGACGGAGAGAAACTGAACAGACCGTCGGTGACGCGTGACTCTTCGGGGATTGCATCCACCAGGTCAATCCGGATTGATGAATCGTCGGTAACGATACCTCCGGTAAATGCCGAGATGTAGGTTGCAAACTCGGTTGACGGCATCAGGGAGGCATCTTTGCCGCCCTTGCATGACAACAACATGAAAACTCCCGCAAACAGGATAATAATGTGTCTGAAACGCTTCATAACGTTATAATTGTGATTTTATGTATTTCTTCTGCAAAAATAGGAAGAATATTGTCATCTGTTTCGGTCAGTTGTATGCTTTGTTTCATTTTTTCCCTTTCTTTCGCACAGAAATCATTGCATGTCAGTTTTTCCGTGAGTTTAGACTGCACGACATGTGCAACTGAAGTGAATAAACAGCAGAGGGCCGGCAAACTGCCGGCCCTCTGCTGTCATGACTGTAAGGGAATGTGTCAGAAGTTGTCTGCATGAATTTCGAAGTAGCTCTGCGGATGGTTGCAGGTGGGGCAGACTTCGGGAGCAGATTCGCCGACGACGATGTGTCCGCAGTTGCGGCATTCCCATACCTTGACAGACGACTTCCTGAAAACTTCGGCAGTCTCAATGTTCTTCAGCAGTGCGCGATAACGCTCTTCGTGCCTTTTTTCGATGGCTGCTACCAGGCGGAACCTGGCTGCAAGTATCGGGAAGCCCTCTTTTTCGGCTGTTTGGGCAAATCCTTCGTACATGTCAGTCCACTCATAGTTTTCGCCATCGGCTGCTGCCGCCAGATTCTGTGCGGTATCACCGATGCCGTTCAATTCCTTGAACCACAGCTTTGCATGTTCTTTCTCGTTCTCTGCTGTCTTGAGAAACAGTTCGGCTATCTGCTCGTAACCCTCTTTCTTTGCCTTTGATGCGAAGTAGGTGTACTTGTTGCGTGCCTGTGACTCACCAGCAAATGCTGCTTCCAGATTTTTTTCGGTCTGGGTACCGGCATACTTGTTGCTCATTTTGCGTTATTAATTAAAGTGTGAATTAAACGTAGATTGTCTCTCTGCAAATATAATCACCTGAATGATACGCTCCAACAGATGGTGCTGATTTCCCCTGACAACTGTCGTCCGGACTTTACGGGATAGCATCTGCCCCTCATTTCCATGCATCTGCCAGGTTGCCATACCATTCCTGCATTATATAGAATGCTTTCTTCTTTTCTCCTTTGTCAGATATCAGGCCCTTACGGTTGAAATCGTCCTGTATGCCTTTCAGCTGACGGCGAGGACTGCGGAAATCTTTCAGAATCCAGGGTGTGGAGCCTGCCAGTCCGGGGATGCGCGAAAGCATGGCAATATTCTTGCGGTACAGATTCTCCTGATACTCTTCGGTGAACCTTTCGGTCACAGGACCGTGCAGCCCATACAGCGCACCTCCTCCATACTCAGATATGAACACCGGCTTTTCGATACTGAACTTCCACGAAATGCGGTCACACTTGTCGGAACTGCCGTCATACCAGCCAATGTATTGGTTAAAACTCAGCAAATCGGCAATATTGGCCAGTTCGTCATTCACGGTACAGGTGCTGTCGTTGATGTACTCCTTTTCCATCGCTGCGGAAATGAGTCGGGTGGGATCCATCTCCCTGGCCTTGTCTATCAGTCTGCTTAGAAACCTGAGACGGGCATCAGAGCGAGGAGTTTCGTTGGCGACACTCCAGATAATGACGTTGGCCCGGTTCCGGTCACGGGTGATCATGTCGCGAAGTTGCGCTTCTGCATTTGTATATGTGTCGGGATTGTCCCAATGAATTGTCCAATAGACCGGCACTTCGCTCCAGATCATTATTCCCATCTCTTCGGCCATGCGTACCATCTCCTCGGAATGGGGGTAGTGTGCCAGACGCAGGAAGTTGCAGTTCATCTCCTTTGCCCAGGTAAGCAGGGTGCGGAAGTCTTCCAGACTGTTGGACCGGCCGGAAGGAGAGAAGGGCTTCTCTTCGTGCAGGCTGACTCCCCGGCAGAAAACGGGTTTGCCGTTGAGAAGTATGCGGCTGCCTTGGACAGTAACCGTGCGGAGCCCCATGCGTTCGGTCAGGTCATCGTCCTGTGAGGTGATTCTTATGTCATACATTACCGGATTATCCGGAGTCCACAGTTCGGGACGGGCTTTGAGAGTGAACTTGGCGAGGCCGTCCGCATTGGCATTTACAGTCGTTGTGGCCTTAAGTTCGGGAATGCTGACTGTCACGGTCTGTCCTGCAGCATCCGGTCCGTCCATCATGACCCATCCCGATATTATCCTCTGCCGGCCTTGAGGTTCCGGCTGCAATACGACAGAGTATTCCCGGATAAACGTGTCAGGCACTTTTACAAGCTTTACGCTGCGGGTTATGCCGCCGTAGTTCCACCAGTCGGAATTGACGGTAGGAACCCCTTCGGCATGGCGCTTGTTGTCGGCTTTGACTATGACTGTATTCTCTCCGTTCTTGAGAAGTCCCGTGACTTCTGTGTTGAAAGGAGTGTAGCCGCCGGTGTGTTTCGAAACAGTACGACCGTTGACACCTATCACAGCCTCGTAGTTGACGGCGCCGAAATAGAGGAAATACCTGTATCCGGACTCAAGGGTCACATTGAACTTCTGTCTGTACCAGATGGTCCCTTCATAGTAGTACAGTTCGGGACGCTGAGTGTTCCAGTCGGCAGGAACAGTCAGTGAGCCGTCAGTGTCGAAATCGTACTCGATGAGACGCGTCTTGTCCTCTTTGAAACTGCGGTCTGCAAAGAATGAGGAACCGTCGGCCATCGGATCCAGACGATAGTTGTAATAGCCGTTCTCGTACTGGTCTATTATGGCTTTCCACTCTCCGTCGAGACTTTGGGTCTCACGGCCGGAGATGTTGGTAATCTGGGGACTCAACCCATAGTTGAGACTACGGGCTATCAGGAGGTGTGTCGGGGTGGAACGCTGTCTGGTTAGCATACTGGAGTCCTGTGCTGAAGATGCTTCGGCCGCAAAGACGGCAATTGCCAGTGTCAGAGTCCTGAAGATGTGATTCATATTATCTGGTTTCATTTGTTTTTGTCAGAATTCTTGGTGTCATCGCAAAGTATTTCCACAGGGGGGCTGCATGCAGGGCCTGTACAATCTGGCCGGTATGCAGCAGTTCCAGCACTTCATTACGGCTGAAGATGTCGATGTTTATGTCTTCTGTGGGTTCCTGATGCTGTTTCTGCAATCGCTCGACACCTGTTGCAAGAAAAGTGTAGCTCCAGTTGGTGTGATTTGTCGGGTTGGGTGAGAGCTGCATGAACAGCGACCATTCACCGCCTCCGAAACCGGTCTCTTCGCTAAGTTCGCGTCTGGCAGCTTCGAGTGGCGTCTCGCCTTCGTCTATGACACCTGCCACAAGTTCGAAGTGGGTTTCGCCCAAGGCGTGACGGTACTGATCTTCCATGACGAAATCACCGTTCTTCGTAATTGCTATGACGTTCACCCAATCGGGGAATTCCAGAACGAACCATTCGGGAACGATACTGCCTGACGGAAGTTGGACTCTATCCTGACGCAGATGCATCCAGGTTCCTTTGTTGAGCAGCGTCTCGCTTTTCAGGACTTTCCATTTCCTGTTTTCGAGTTTGGGAATCATATCTGCGGCCCTGTTTGTTTCGGATTGCTAAGATATAAAATGAAAAAGGATTGAACATCGTGCGAAAAGAGTAATTTCGCTGAACAACGTAAAAAAACATGAAGAGATTTCTGCCGCATAAAGTTCCGGAATCCTTGCCTGTCAGGGTTGTGCTGATAGCGTTTTGCTGCTCAATCCTGATTATTCCGTCCTGTCTGGCCCAGGATTCAGTCAGAACTGACATCTCAGAGTACCAGCCTGGTCAGACTGTTCCCGACGGGGTGCTTGAAAGATACGGAGCAGATATGTTCTTCAGTTGTACCGGTATTCCGGACAGCATCTTCAGAGAGATGCAGGGGCGCTCATACAAGCCGGAATGTACTGTGCCTCGCGATTCGCTGCGCTACATCCGTTGTCTTCACCGCGATGCCGAAGGTAAGGCTCTGGTTGGCGAGATGGTATTGAACGTCAGGATAGCCGATGATGTGTTGGATATATTCAGGCAGCTTTTCTTTGCTGACTATCCGATTGAGTGTATGCGCCTGACCGATCTGTGGGACGGTGATGATGAGCGTTCGATGCGGGCGAACAATACATCGGGTTTCAACTGGCGCCCGGTCACAGGTACATCCAGACCTTCGAGACATGCACTTGGACTGGCCGTTGATATCAATCCCCTCTACAATCCGAGCCGCCGAACCTTGCCGGACGGTACGGTTCTGGTGGAGCCTTCAACAGGGACGCCGTTTGTGAACAGATCGTCCGATTTTAATTATAAAATAGTGAGCGACGATCTCTGCTGCAGACTGTTCAGGTTACATGGATTCAGATGGGGAGGAGACTGGCGCAGTCTGAAGGACTACCAGCATTTCGAAAAGCCTTGATGATTGAGAAAAGGACCGGTTGTCCGGACTCGTCAGTCCAGGTTCCTGTCAATCACGAACCGGACAATCTTGCGTGATGTGTTCTTCTCGAATTCCCTGTCCCTGAGTCTGACACGCCTGACGGCTTTGTATGGGGGCATCTTTGCATTGATACGGGCTACCTGTTTCTCGAAGTAGTCCTGCGGATCAGTTATTCCGAGGCTGTCAAGGACACTCTGGTCAGGGAAAATTTCGGCAACAATCGTAATCTTGTCCTTCTGCACACGGCTTTCGCCTGCATATACGACAACTTCGGCTACGCCTTCGACTTTCTGTAGGTCTGCTTCAATCTCTTCGGGATAAACATTCTTTCCGTTGGACAGGATGATCAGGTTTTTCTTGCGTCCGGTAATGTATATCCAGCCCTCCTCGTCCAACCGTCCGTAATCACCGGTACGGAAGAATCCGTCGCTGTCGAATGCCGCTGCTGTAGCCTCGGGGTCATTGTAATATCCCAGCATCACATTGGGGCCCTTTACGCATATTTCTCCCTCACCGTTCTCATCGGGATCGTCAATCCTTACATTGCAGGCCAGTATGGGAGTGCCCACGCTGCCAGGCTTCCGGTATTTGTTGCGGTTTGCAGAAATCAGCGGCGAGCATTCAGTAATGCCGTAGCCGTTAAGTATGGTTATGCCTATCGAATCGAATGTCCGGATAATCTCATCGTCCAGTTTTGCTCCACCGCAGATAATCAGTTCAAGTTTGCCACCGAAGGCCTCAAGAACACTCGAGAACAGTTTCCGCCGGATGTCAATGCCGATTTTCATGAGGAAGTTGCTGAAACGCATCATTGCCTTGAGCAAACTTTCCTTCCCATTCTTGCGGGCTGTTGACCAGATGGCCTTGTTCATCGCCTCCAGAAATGCGGGTACAAGAATGAGGTGGGTGGGTTGCTGCTCCCTTATTTCTTCACTTACATGCTTCAGTCCGCTCGAAATGTAAACTTCGCATCCTTGCGACAGATGGCCTACATAGTTTACGGTAGAACCGAATGTGTGGTGGGGCGGAAGCACATGGAGAGTCTTGCGGGTTATGTCGAAGTTGTACATTCCCAGAGTCATATCCAGCCCGATATTGGCCTGCGAGAGCATAACTCCCTTGCCCTTGCCGGTAGTTCCCGAAGTATATACAATCGAGGCCAGCCTGTGAGGGTCAATCTTGTAGTCGTAATAGGAATTGTCTCCGTTGCTGAACAGTTCTCTGCCCTCTTGTTCCAGGTTGAACACCGTCAGGATCTCCCTGTCATCGACCTTGGCTGAGACTGATGCACAGCTTTCGTCATTAAAAGCGATGAGTAGCCTGACTGACGGCAGATTGCCGTCTGCGAGTATGACGGCCAGTTTGGAGACCATGGTCTTTCCATATATTACAGCCTCGCAGGATGTTGCGTTGATGATTCCTTCAATATCTTTTACGGCGAGTTCCCTGTCAATGGGTACGACTACTGCACCTATTGCCATTATAGAAAAAAACGAGCAGCACCACTCATATGAGTTCTCTCCAATCAGAGCGATTTTTTTCTCCCTGAAACCTCTTGAGATGAGTGATGTGCCGAGGTGGCGGACGTCATCCCTCCATCTTGTGAAACTGATCCTTACTACTTCTTTGTCGGATGGGGTATTCTTGAATGAAATGGCGGTCTGGCAAGGATATTTTTTTGCTGATTCCTCTACTAGCGACCGCATGTCGTCTATGAAAGTAGTCTTGTAGACAGGGTAGTTTCTGTTGCTCATAAAACCGTTATCTCAATATGATGGCTTTAAAAGTCTCAAGTACTTATACTTACGTGCAGTGAAACCGTGTCTTTTCAGCCGGCCTCTCGCAAAGGTAAAATATTTTCATTTAACGTCAAAGAGAAGTATTTGCCATTATTCCGCAACAGGGGCCGAAATAAGAGTGGCAATGTCGGATGAGGGCACGGCCTGTAATGTGAATCGGATTTTGTGAGTATATTTGCAGCATAATGTCGAGAAACAGTGAAATAACAAGAGTCACCGCATGGGGTGCCGCTGCGAACATTGCACTTGCGGGGTTTAAACTTCTTGCAGGTGTGCTGGGGCGCAGTTCCGCTATGATGGCAGATGCGCTGCACTCACTGTCCGACCTTGTCAGCGATGTTGTGGTTCTTGTAATGGTAAGGGTGTCGTCCAAAGCGCAAGACCGCTCACATGAATACGGACATGGTAAGTTTGAGACGATAGCCACTGCTTTTGTAGCCATACTGCTGTTCGTCGTCGGAGTAAAAATGATGGCGGGTGGGATTGAGAAGGTTCGGTCGGCTATTCATGGGGGGACAATTGATTCCCCCGGAATCATATCGTTTGTGGCGGCTCTCGTTTCAATAGCAGTGAAGGAAATCCTTTTTCAGTGGACTGTAAGGGTAGGGAGGAGAAACGACTCGCCGGCTGTCGTTTCCAATGCCTGGCACCACCGTACCGATGCCCTTTCGTCAGTGGCAGCAGCTTTAGGCATCGGCCTGTCACTTCTGTTCGGCGGGCGTTGGACGTTGCTCGATCCTCTTGTATGCTGCGGAATCAGTATGTTCATCTTCTATGTTTCTGCAAAGATGTGTCTGCCCGCCCTGGATGAATTGACCGAGGGCTCGCTGCCGGAAGAGATTGAGACTGAAATAAGGGAAATTACAGGTTCTGTAGAAGGAGTGCAGGACGTACACGCCATGAAGACACGTCGTGTCGGATCTGCCATGATTATTGACTTGCACATAGTCGTCAGCCCCGCAATGAGCGTACTTGAGGCTCATGACATTACTGTTGTCGCCGAAAAGCGTATCAGGGAAAGATTCGGAGAGTCAACTCAGGTCTCTATACATGTCGAACCGGACACCGAGGCAGACTGACATCCTGAAGAAAACAGGGGCTATTGCCTGGTGAAGGTTTCTATTTCCGGTGTCTCTCCTCTTTTTGTCTCGATGGGGTCGAGAATGTCCTCAAGAACCAGTTCTGTATCTGTGAGCGAGACAATACGATAGCTCTCGGGTATCTTCATGGCATTTGAAACCTCACGTTTCAGCGGACCCGAGAGAAGGGTCTTGACCAGATTGCCGCCCTTTAGTCCGTCTGCAGATGATGTTACTTCTACCTCAGGCTTTTTTTTCTTGTCTGGGATTAAGGTAAGTCTGTCTCCTTCTCTTTTGAGAATACCGGAATGTGAGCCTGTAACTTTGATATTTAGGCTGGCTTCCTTTTCCAGCGAGGTGAAGTTCACAAGACAGTGCATAACGATGCTGTAGGTATCTCCTTTGAAAGTATAGTCTGCAGACATTGTTATTTCGGATTCTGCCTTTTGTTTTTCGTTCTTTTCCGTTTCTGAGGTGGTATTGTTCCAAGTACCGTCCAAACCTGCTTGTGCGAAGGACACAAGCGGAAGCATAAGAATGGAAATCAAAACAAGTCTTTTCATTTCAGTGTAATTTTTGCTGTTTGTTGTCAGATCGAGTCGGATGTCCGGTCCGTATTGACTGGTGACTGCCGCTCTGCAGTGCCCCTGTACTTCCAGATGAACCAGCCTGATAATGCAAGGCCCAGGATTACAGATAGTACGGATGCCTCCGGGCCGAAATCTCCTCCGGTCAGGATGTCCGGCCCGGTAACGTATGAATTCAGAAGCCGGCAGTCAGTGGGCATTCCCGATACGTCAAATCCGAATATGACCCCCTGCGTGTAATTCCAGGCCCAATGAATGCCGATGGGAAACCACAAGTTGCCGCTGACTGCATATGCCGCACCCAAAACCAGTCCTGCTTCGATGGCTATTGCAATTGACGACCATATGGTGGCATCCTCGTTGGACAGGTGGACGAAACCGAAAAGCAGCGAGGATATGGTCAGTGCGATGGCTACATTCCAACGTTCGGCAATCAGTCTGAAGATGAATCCACGGAAAACAAGTTCCTCTCCGATTCCTACAGTCAGGAACATCATCAGAGACTCCAACATCCCGACTGCATCGAAACGGACCTCCTTTACATGGTACATTCCGGCAACAGTCAGCAGTCCTGCAATAACTACGAAAAAGGTTGCTCCCGCCAGAATCCCTTTCCCTGTCCAGGATAGAGCATTGCAGAGCGACAGTTCGTCGGTCTTGCGCCCTTCTGTGTTGCCCACGACCAATATGTAATTAACAGTCAGCATGCAGGCTCCGGCGGCGTACAGCGCTATCTTCAGCCATTGATATCCATGTATAGCCATGACGAGCTGCGATATTCCGTACAAAAACATGAAAAGGAACGAACCTCCCACGATTGCCAGAATCCATTTCCAAAGGGGAATCTCGCGGCTGAAAGAATGGCCAGATATCATAGCTCTGATTTTAATCGACTTTGCAAAGATACGATGATACTTGTCAGTATTTCAGTTTACCGTCCAGTATTTTGTTCCTGATGCTTTTGACTGCAGGCTTGTAATAATAGATTTCCATCGCGTCGAGTGTGCGCATCAGTTCGCCCATCAGTTCCGGGTAGAATCTGCACATGCGGTAGGCGAGTTTCATGCATATTGTCTGGATTCCCGGAAACTCTTCAATGCTGGTCATGTGCGCAAGGCAGAAATCCAGGAAGTCCGGGCGCAGGTTGTCTTCGCTGATTTTCAGACGTTCGATAATGTTCAGTGTCAGCCTCCTGACTGATGAGTTGCCGGTCTGCATAGCCCGATCCATCAGTTCATCAAGAATGACCTGCAGTTCAGAAAGTTCTTTGTCGCTGGCCTTAGTCAGTCCCCAGAGGGCACTCCTGGCTACTCTGTCGTCAGAGTCAAATGCATACTTTCTGGCGAAGCCGGTAAAATCTCCGCCAGATTTTATCTCGCGGTATATTTCCCGGGCACCGCCTTCGCTGAATGTCTGTCTCAGCCTGTCTTCAGTGATAGCCATACTTTACTTCTGAATGTGGTTTCTCCTGCTCCGGTAATACTCCATCTTGATGACAATCGGATGGAAGATACCGATAATAAGGAACACAGAAGCTCCAGCAAGTATGCCGTTGAAGTTCATAGATTTGTCATATTTCGATAAGGTTGTTCAAAATGGCGTAGGCCGTAAGTCCGGCTATTGTTTTGATGCCTGTCTTGCGGACAATGTTTTTTCGGTGCGAGATAACGGTATGGATGGAAATGTTATACCGGGATGCAATTTCCTTGTTGAGAAGTCCCTTTGCGACTGCAGACAGAATCTCGATTTCTCTTGACGAGAGTTTGTCGCCCAAAACTGCGGAATTTTCTGAATCGGCATTCTCCAGATGATTTACTGCAGGAATCAGGATGCGGTCTTCAATGATGGTGTGCTTGCGAAGATCCGTTTCAAGTAAAAATATCTTTGACAGTGCGGCATGAATGAGATGCTGGTCGCATTGGGGCGGCAGGTAGGTCATGATCAGTTTTTTAAGATCTTCCAGCTTCTCCTGTACATCGGTATGATGCTGTTCATACTGGTCGATGGAGAAGTCGTCCTTAACTTCGTTGTCGAGCATGGCCTCCACGTACGGGAATACCACTTTCTCCTCATACTCAAAATGCTTGGACAGCTCTTGCGCATAATCGGAGAAAAATCGGGTGATAATCATCTTGTGGGTGTCCGAGCATGGGGCCATCAGCGAATCCAAGTCGTGGGACAGATCCTTTGCGGCCGATTCTTTATAATAGGAGTGAGAAAGACGTAGATAGCGGAGTACATCCTTCAGGTCGATATTGTCCAGCAACTCCCTGGTCGGAACATATTCGTCGGACAGATAAACACTGCAGATCAGTATGAATCCGGCGGTGTTCACTCCGGCACGGGAGCAGACATCGCTTACTGTTTCGTCCCCAAAGCCGAATGGAATACCTATTCTTTCCA
>JAFZZI010000022.1 GCA_017615835.1 Bacteroidaceae bacterium
AAGCAAGCGGCCTGGCCGCTTGCTTTTGTTTATAAGTCCGGCGTAACAGTTATATCTTGCCCAGAATCCTGTCCATAACCCAGTTGACAGGTGTAGCGCTAATGCCGTCGCATGTACAAACAGATTTCCCGTTAAGGTGGTCTACAACAGCCTGTACAAGCGGGAACTGGACATGATCCGGATTTGGTATGTCAAACTCGTGTCGGCCTGTCGAATCGTGCAGGGCTATGGGCTGGAAAGTGAAAACGGAAAAGCAAATCATTCCCCGGTCACCTATGATTTCAATTCTGTCTTCTTTTGCCGACTCATCGGCAACGAAACACCAGGAACCGGAGCCTACAAGTCCGTCCTCAAACTTGAAACAGGCGCTGACGCTGTCCTCAGCATCGTATAGCCCGGCTCTGTTAGTGCTTACGCCACAGGCATCAAGAATATAGCCGAACAGTTCCTGAAGAATGTCAATCTGGTGGGGAGCCAGATCGTAGAAATAACCGCCTCCGGCAATGTCGGGTATTACCCTCCACGGAAGGTTTGAGCGGTCATAGGCGAGCTCCTTAGGGGGCTGCGCAAAGCGTATCTGAACGTTTATCACCTTCCCTATCTGGCCGATGAGTTCCTTGACCTTTAGGAAATATGGAAGATATCGGCGATAATATGCTACAAAACATGGAACGCCTGTTTCTTGTGACACCCTGTTAATGCGCAGACACTCGTCATAGCTTGCAGCCATGGGCTTTTCTATATAGACCGGTTTCCCGGCTTTCATTGAGATGACTGCGTATGTGGCATGCGATGAGGGTGGGGTAGCAATATAGACCGCATCGACATTGGGATCGTTGATAAGTTCAATGGGATCAGTGTAGTACTTGCCAATGTTGTGTCTCTGCGCATACGATGCAGCCTTGGATGCATCCCTGCTCATTACTGCCTCAATTGCCGATCCCTCGGCCAGTCCGAAAGCAGGACCGCTCTTTTTCTCGGTCACTTCGCCGCATCCAATGAATCCCCATCTAACCATAACCGTCAGTCAAAAAACGTCCAGCTTACTCCAAACTGCAACATTCGTGGGTTTATTGGATAGTGGGGCGCCCAATATGGTCCGCCTGACTCGACAGTCATTCCCGAATTGACATGATAAAGCATGACATAGAGCCTTACACCGCGTAAAACGCAGTTCAGATAGACATTGACAAGAGGGTAGTTGCCAACCTCTATCCTGTTCTGTTCATTCTGTATGTGGAACTGTCCTAAGGCGGGTGAATAGTTCGGAGCGTAGTAACTGGTAAACCATGTCACATCGGCACCTATCTCCAATCTGAGCCGTTTTGCATAAAGGAACTTCAGGTAAAGGTTGCTGAATACGTTGAGCATGGGCAGGGGGAGCACTTCTTTGTTTGATGACGTCTGCCATGTGACGGCATTATCCCAATGAAGAATTCCAAGGGAAAAGTCCTGATGAAGTGTAGCGTCTATTACTTGTATTCCTTCATCACACTGGTTAATGGTAATATCACTGATCGAAGTGCCTTCGTTTGTAATTGCGCCATTGTCTGAGAAGTAAGTGTAGTTGTTCAGGTTTGTTACGCCGACAGTCAGACGAGTGTGCCAACGTTCTATTTTCAGTTCGCCCTCAACTCTTGTGGTTATCTCTTTCTTCAGTTCGGTGTCCCACCAATAGTGTTGTGAGTGAAAGTGGCGCATGTAATAATCGGGGGTAGAACCGTTGAACTGAACTCTCGCCGTGATGCCAGCGTCCTGTTTCATCAGTCTGAACCGATAGCCTATTCCCCCGCTGAGATCGAAGTCTCCGAATCGGCTGCCCAGCAACACTGTCTGGGCACTGACATTCAAATCAAGATGTTTCCCTGTCTCTCTCTGGATGGAAGCTCCTATAGCGATGTTGAACTCGTTTTGTCTGTTCAGAGTTTCGGTGCGTTTACCGTCGGCCAAGGTATCGGCCATGGAATGGCTGCGGAACTCATATCTTGCGAATGCCTTAAGACCTGCTACCGCCCATTTGCTGAATCCCTCGTTAAGGTTGAAACTGAGGGTGTTGTCAAGGTAGAAGTCTTTGAATGTGTCAAGTGAATCGTCCTTCAGCCATTCGTACCTGTAGTAGTTTGCCGGCGAGGTGTAGGCTATAAAGGTCCTGTTCATGAAACCGAACTCGGTCGTGTTGGCAATCGAGCCCAGTTCTTTATAGCTGGTGCGCGTTATTATTGTGTCGCCAATGCTGTCGGTCCTGAGGTACGATTTGCGGATGTCCAGTTTCTGGTTGACCAGAAACTGTCTTCTTCTAAGCTCGTTCCAGTTGCTCTGAAGCCTTACGGGAATCTCTTCTGCATCGTACTGTTTCCTTCCTTCAGCCATCGCTATGGGATTCGAGATATAGCGGTCGTCTGTTATTCCACCGTTTTCGGTTACCTTCATCAGGTCGGTGTTGAAACTCAAGTGTGCAGAGTACAAGTCACCATGGTAGTATCCGTAAATACGGGTGTCGAACAGCGATGTCGCCTGATTACTGTATCTGCCGCTGCTATGAAGGTAATCCATGTTGAAACCTATCCCGAATTTCCTGCCGAAGTTTGCCGAAAAATATCCTTTGAGATGGTCCTCGCCAGTTTGCTGGCCACCGCCGCTGAAGTATGTGATATTGACGTGCGGTGTCTTTGTATCGGTGAACCGGAACTCTGTGGGATCCTTTACGAACAGACTATAGGGCTTATCAAAGAAAAAGGCACGATTGCCGTCACGCTCGCTGAAGAGGCGTGACACACGTGGCGTTCCACTGCTGCTGAGATTATTGTATGTGCCTTCCAGACCTTCGTTCTTGTGCGTGTTGTGGAAGAGATACTGGGCGGTATCAGGTTCCATCGGATCCATCAATCCTGTCAAGGGGTTGATGGTCCATTGGCTGTAATCTTTCGGGACTTCACGCTGTATTACCGTCGAGTCACGTTGGGGAGTTGCGTTCAGATTGCCTTCGTAAAGGTTACTCTCAAATCCGTCCTGGTTCTGTGACAGCTCCCTCTGGGCGACACCCTGTTGTATAGACATGACAGCCAGCATTGCCGCCATGATAAGTCTAAGCTTGAGTGTCAAGTGGCTTTGTGTCATCTGCCGGTATTACTGTATGAGACGGAGAAGGTATTCGGCTATCTTGATAAACAGCGAAATACCGCATACATAATAAAAAGGTGTGGCACTGTTCCCTGACAGATGCAGTGCGAAAAGGACAGCAGACACAGCGGCTCCGCACAGGAATATTCTGTTTAGTATTTCCCTCGCTTTGATTATCGGCGACTGCTCTGAATCCTTGCTGCCGGTTCTCTTCTTCCTCTTTACTCCTTTGTCTCCCTTGATGTCATATAGGGCGCGCCTATCCATGTCGGAGAGAATGTAGTAAGCTTCTGTCAGGTATTTGTAATGTTCGGACGATGCCGCATCAACATTGCCGTTCTGCGGGTCACAGTCTGCAGAAAGCCTCTTGTAAGCCTCTTCAATCTGACTTTCAGTGGCGTCTTCGTCAAGCCCCAGCCTTGTGTACAGTTCTTTTGCCATCACTCTGTGACAGAAGAGAGAGTCTCGTTCAGCGAACTCTCAAGCATGTTCACCAGATTGATTGTCATGACACGGAATTTGGCAGTTGTCCTGAGCATCTTGCCCCTGCGGTTAAAGGCTTCTTTGTCGGTAATCCACGATTCAGCAGTAAATCTCAGGCCTCCTCCGTCGCGATGCTCCTCGTAATCATAGTTGATGTTGGTTATTCTGAAGGAACATTTTCCGTCGTCAAGATCAATCGTGAGCCTGTAGTTTATGTTGGACTCGTCGGTTACGAACTTTGTTTTCTTGAAGGTCAGGACCTCCTCTGCGTTTACCGTTATCTTGTCGGACATCTCCCTTATGGTTCCTGAAATAACCCTGGGTTTTGCAAAACGCTCGGCCGCCCATCTCGAGACTGCTTTGAAAATTGCCGTTTTCGAGGCGTTGTCCGGAACGTTCAAATGGCGTTCGAATACTACGTTGCCGTCAACTTCAGGAACAGCACCGAAACCATATATAGGATCCGAGCTTGTCTGTGCGGGCAAAAGCATCGGAATGATGCAGGCCAGAACTATGACTGAGAGTTTTTTCATAATCATTTGCTTTATCAGTTGCAAACTTACGTTTTTTTTTCGAAAGGGGAATACAAAAACGGGCAGTATGAGGGAATCGTAGGCACAAATAGAAAAGGGGGTGACCGTCAACCAGTCATCCCCTTTCCAAAGATTTTTCTGTCAGAAACCGGATTCCGATTACTTCGCAGCGGCAAGAGAGGCCTTGCGGAACTCCTTCATCAGTTTTTCCAACTCGAGAGAAGCCTTGCGGGCACGTGTGCCGGCAGCCTTGTTCCCCTTCTCAACCTGTGAATTTGCATCTGCTGCGAAAGCTGCATAGAGCTCAGCGGCCTGTTTCAAAATTTTCTCCATAATACAGTTAAACGGTTTGTTGTTAAAAAAAATATAGTCTGTTTGCGACAAAGATATGATAAAACCGAATAGTTGCAAAGCCTTTATTGACTTTTTTTCACAACTTTTTCACAAATGAATAAAAAAACATCAAAAGTGCTCATTTTTAAGGGTTTTCCTATATTTGCAAACGAATAAGACAATGGCATTCAATTGGCTATGATTTGTTTGCGTACGAAAATAAAAACTCCCAATATCTGTCGGACCATAAGATTCAGGCTGTCGCATTCTGCTAATTCGGACAGTCAGCCATCATCCGTACTGACGGGTCGCAGCAGCTGTATCGTCCGCACAAGTTTTCTTTTGTGTATTCTTGTGCTTTTTGCCGCTCCACAGACTGCAACGTCCCGGGGGTTCTTCTGTACAAGACAGGGTGCCAGATTGCAGTATGTACGCCGGTATGTATCCAATGATAAGGTGAGATGGCGTCATACCATGACTATCGGACAGATTGACAGAAGACCGGATGGCTCTCTGCTCGTAAGTTACAGTTCGGATTTTGTCAAGGCCAACGGCAGGCAAATGTACGGAGGCCCGATAAACCTGAAGGCGAATGTCGGTCCCGACGGCACAGTCACGCTTGATCTTGCCGAGTCACTGACCTCGACTCTTAAAAACATTTTCCCTAAAGCCGATGTTGTGTCTACGGCCGGAATCACGTCGCTGTCTCCCGACCTGAAGCCTGGTGATGCCTTGCCTGACGTTTCTGCTGAGGCAAAACTGCTTGGCATTACATATAAGGTTTCCGTAACCGACAGGCATGTACTGTATGCAGACACTCTTGAAACAAAGGCCGGAAAGTTTGCCTGCCTGGTGGTATCGGAACATAAAGTAGAGAAAGCTCCCGCGCATAACCGTACGACTACGGCACATACGTGGTACAGCCCTGAAGTCGGGATGGTACGTCATGATACATACGACGCCAAGATGGTGCTTGAAACAATAGAAATGCTGGAAGCTGTAGAATAGTGTTTTTTTAGTGGTGTAAGTCTGAATTTTTGGCAAACGCTTGATTCTAATCATATCTTGCACTATATTTGAAGGATAAAATAAAAAATTCAATTTTGTTGTAATGTTTAAGCTTAGATTTGAACCGATTGCCGGAAAATCGGCTGAGATTATTGAAAAAGTAATGAGTTCGGAAGACATTTCGAGCGAGCCGGCCTTGGAGTTCAAACTCCGTCTTTGCATTGAAGAGGTAGTTGAGAACATCGTCAACTATGCATATGAAAGGGGGAACGGATTCATGGAAGTCGGGACGTCACGCGAGGACGGTGTCCTGGAAATCTATTTCAAGGATGGAGGAGTGGAGTTCAATCCTCTTGACGCTCCAGATCCTGACATAACTCTGTCCGCAGATGACAGACCTATTGGAGGACTTGGCATTTTCATATGCAAGAAACTGATGGATGAGATGTCCTATTCGTACGAAAATGGATTCAACGTTCTCCGGATGAAGAAGAGAGTCAATTGATTGCGTCGCAAGATGACGTAGTGTTTTTCAATAAAAAATAGTAGAGTATGTTTGTAAAGATAGACAACGAAGGTGACAAGTATGATGTAGCTGTTTCCGGCAGGATTGACACAACTAATGCAGATCAGTTCCAAAAGGATATTGCTCCCTTGATGGAGTGCGGTAAATGTGATATTGTCATGGATTGCACGGAACTGGAGTACACATCGAGCCAGGGACTCAGAATGTTCCTGATGCTTCAGAAGTCAGTAAATCAGAGAGGCGGAACCTTGGAACTCAGAAACATGCGCCCCCAGGTCAAGGAGGTGTTCGACATTACCGGTTTCTCAAGCATAATAAGAATCGTCTGATCTGAAGAGAATCTCGGAAAATGAAACGGAACATCGAGGACTACGGTCTCGACCTTCATTGCAACATGATTCTCGAGGAATACCGTGAGCAGAGTCATGTCTTCGCCAAGATAAGGGATGTTGTCCTCGATTCACTGAGAAAGGCCATTGACGAGAGGGGCCTGTTCATTACTGCTGTCGAAGGTCGTGTCAAGGCCGAAGAGAGTCTCGTCGGCAAGTTGGAGTTGAAGGGCTATAAGTATGCTGCTCTCAGCGATATCACTGACATCGTCGGTACGAGGGTCGTTACTTTCTACACTGATGATGTTGACAAGGTGGCAGTCATAGCCGAGAATCTGTTTGAAATCGACTGGCAGAACTCGGTTGACAAACGGAAGATGCATGAGCTGGACAGTTTCGGCTACATGTCTCTCCACTATATATGCCGCATTCCGAAAAGCCTGTATTACGATCCCGACAATCCCAGGATAAACGAATACCGCTTCGAGGTGCAGTTGCGTACTACGCTCCAGCACATGTGGGCAGTAATGCATCATGACATTGGGTATAAGTCTGGAGTGGAGGTGCCTAAAGAGCATCTCCGAAACTTGAATCGTCTGGCCGGTGTGCTTGAACTGGCTGATGATGAGTTCAGCCGTCTTCGTACATCCATTAACGACTACAGACGACGGGTCAAGGAACTGGTGTCCAACGGTAATTTCAGCGAAGTTTCTCTCAATGGCGATACGTTCAGAAGTTATCTCAACCTGAGACCTTTTGACAACCTGAACAGGAGGATTGCAGCCATTAATCAGGCCGAAATACACGAAACTACCCTGATGCCCTATCTTGCGGTATTCAAATACCTCCATTTCGAAACCCTTGCCGACATAGACAATCTTATTAAGACCGAGAGCGATGATGCCTTTCAGCTGGCTGTCTATCAGATTGGTGATACCGATATTGATATCATTGCCTCGAATGTGGCCGTATTGAACCTGTGCGTTGTTTATATGCTCCGCAAGGGAGCCGGTATAGAAGAACTGACCGAACTGTTTGAATCACTGAACGGCCCCTCGGACTATAACCGAATCCGGGCTTCCAGGATAATTGAGAAATCGTCAAAGCTGTCTTTTTCCAAAAAATAGATTTTCACAGGAGTTAATGGCAAGGACAATAAAGATACAGTGCATTAATACGGGGAAGGAACTGTTCCTCCCGAACGGAATAAGCCTGAAGGAAATTGCCGAGCAACTGGAGGATGAACTTGGGTTCGTTCCGATTGCTGCGAATGTAAACAACAGGATGGAGTGTCTCAGCATGGAACTCTACCATCCGAAACAGGTTGAGTTCGTGGATGTCCGCTCCTATCAGGGACTCCACGTATACATACCGACTCTTGTGTTCGTTGTGGCTTCTGCCTTTGAGGAACTGTTTCCTTCCGGCGCTTTCAGGTTGGCTCACCTTTCAGCAGGTGAGATGTTTTGTACATTCAATACCGGAACAGATAATGAAGATGAGCCTGAAAAAGTTGTTTCTGCTATTGTGAACCGTGTTACCAAGATATGCGATGCCGACATTCCGATTGAGCCCATTGAGGAGGAGACGGCCATAGTCATAGAGAAATTCCGCAAGGCAGGAAGGAAGGATATAGTCCAGTTGCTCTCAAATTATCATGACCTGTATGCCACCTACTACAAAATGGGCCAGCATATTGAGTACTCCTACGGACCTCTTGCTTTCTCTACCAGGTACGTGTCTCAGTTTAAGCTTGAGGCTTGTGAGGGTGGAATGATGTTGTCTGCACCGCTCACCCTTCCCTCAATATATAAGGAAGGAGAGAATAAGATATCACAACAGGAACTGGATGTCTGCTGTGAGGTCGCTGAATGGAACCGCAGGATGCATGCATCGAGTGTCGGTGAAATCAATGCCAACTGCATGGAACGTAAGGGCAGCGGATGGCTAATCAAAGTGGCGGAATCGTTGCAGGAACGGAAGATATGGCAGATTGCCGAATCCATAGTTTCATCGGGTAAACGCATTGTTCTCATTGCCGGACCTTCTTCATCCGGCAAGACTACATTCAGCAAACGCCTTGAGGTCGCACTTGAAGCCATAGGGCACATGTCGTTTCCCATATCATTAGACGACTTCTTTGTAAACAGGACCGAAACTCCACGTGACGAGAATGGCGAATATGACTACGAATGCATTGAGGCTCTTGATGTAAAGCTCTTCAACGAGTGTCTGAGCTCGCTTCTTTCAGGGAAACCCGTAGATTTGCCTACATACAATTTCGTTACCGGCATAAAGGAGTATCGTAAACACAACAGAAAAGTCGTTGCTCCAGGCTATACGTTTATAGTGGAGGGTCTTCACGGACTAAATCCTGACCTGCTTACCGAGATAGGGCCAGACCAGGTGTTCCGGATATATGTGTCACCGATGACCTCTCTGGCACTCGATGACCATATGCGTGTGTCTGCAACCGACAACCGGCTTCTGAGGCGCATAACACGCGATGCCGTGCAACGCAACCGTACAGCCCGCGTAACTCTGTCTTCATGGCAAAAGGTACGTGAGGGAGAGGTTAAGTGGATATACCCTTACAGAAGCAATGCCAACGTATTCTTCAACACTTCGCTGGTTTACGAGATAGCGGTGATTAAGCCATTCGCCGAGGATCTGCTTCGCGAAGTACCGCAGAACTGTCCTGAATATGCCGAAGCCAAGAGATTGTTGATAATTCTGAGCTACTTGGTGCCCTTGAGTGACCGTGAAGTTCCGCCCACATCGATAATACGCGAATTTGTGGGCGGCAGCAGCTTCAGATATTGATGTTTTTCAGATACAGACATGTACTATCCCGATTCCGAATTGATTATCAATGAAGATGGCAGTGCATTCCATCTTCATCTTAAACCGGCACAACTTGCCGACAAGGTTGTTCTGGTAGGTGATCCGGACCGAGTAGAGATGTTGGCCTCAATGCTGGACTCGATTGAGAGTCATGTACGTAACAGGGAGTTCAACTGCGTTACCGGATTTTTCAGGAACAAGCGCATAACCGTTGTCAGTACCGGAATAGGGTCGGACAACATTGACATTGTCGTAAATGAACTGGACTCTTTGGCCAACATAGATTACGGCACGCGTGAGGAAAGGCCTGTTCACCGAACACTCACTCTTGTCCGAATCGGCACATGCGGAGCATTGCAGGAGGATCTTCCTGTCGGTACGTTTCTTGTGTCGGAGAAGTCTGTCGGGACCGATGGAGTCCTAAACTATTACCCCGCGGCAGACACTATCTCTGAATCTGATTTTGAGGAGGAGTTTTGCCGGCAGACCGGATATCTTGACAGATGGACCAGACCCTATGTGGTGAGTTCCGATCCGGAGTTGGTTTCTACTATAGGTAAGGATATGAAACTGGGGGTCACTGTAACGGCCATAGGTTTTTATGGACCTCAGGGCCGTATGCTAAGGGGTGGCCTGGCACATCCCGAATTCAACGAAAAGCTGCGTGCTTTCCGTTATGGGAAATATCGGATTACCAATTACGAAATGGAGAGCTCCGCTCTGGAAGGCATGTCTCTGATGCTCGGCCACAAAGCCATGACGGTCTGTCTCGTCATCGCAAACCGCTATTCCAAGTCAATGGATACAAGCTATCATGCCGGTATGGAGGATCTTGCCAGAATTGTTCTTGAAAGAATCTGACAACAAGTTATTCCTTTACGTAAGCAAGAAACTCATTGCGCACTTGAGCGCTTTTTCTGAAGGCACCTGTCAGGTAAGTTGATGTCATGGTGCCTCCTTTTTTTACGCCACGGCTCTCCTTGCACATGTGGCGGCCTTTCATCATCAGCGCCATCCCCAAAGGCGGGTGTTCTGTACCAAGTGCTTCGGTCAGCATATGAACGACATCGAAAACAAGCCTCTCCTGTACTTGCAATCTTGCAGCACAGTA
Organism: Bacteroidaceae bacterium; assembly: GCA_017615835.1. GTDB lineage: Bacteria > Bacteroidota > Bacteroidia > Bacteroidales > Bacteroidaceae > Colenecus. Next base: position 10,285 of record JAFZZI010000022.1, read on the forward strand.
GTCAACGGTGCGCCCAATCTTGGACAATCCCAGAATCCTACCCTTTGGATTTGGTATGTAGGCGAACCAGTATTCACCGAAAAAGGTTCGGCAATGATGTTCGCACACGGAATAGAAAGTCCCGGTATCGACTACCATGTTGTCGTAAATAATACCATCCTGTCCGTTCGGGAATGTCGTTATAACGGGTTTTTCCTGTTCGTTGTAGCCACGGAACATCTCCTTGAACATCCTGAGCATTCTGTCAGGGGTCTCCTTCAGTCCTTCGCGATTAGGGTCTTCGCCTATAAACTCCAGCAGTTCTCTGATATCCTGCCTGGCCTTCTCTTCAGAAATCATTATTCAGCCTGATCTTCGTAAATGGCAATATTGTTTTCGCTTTCCTGTACATCCACTCTATAGCAGTTGTCAATCTGGTCATGAATCCATTTTGCAATGTTCTCGGAGGTAGGATTGAACGGAAGCTTCTCATTCAGGTCGGCATGATCCAGAAATCCGTGTATTTTATTCTTGATAACGGTGAAGTCCGTTACCATGCCGTCTTCGTCAAGTGTGTCGCTCTTGCAATAGACCCTGACCTTGAAGTTGTGTCCGTGCAGAGACTCACACTTGCTCTGGTGGTCCAGCGTCAGCCTGTGGCTGGCTGATATTTCCATTGTCTTTATTATTCTGTACATTGTCGTTGTCTGTTGAAAATGACGCGACCGTCACATATCACAGTGTTTATTATGTCCGATGAAGCTGCGTAAACCCAATTGGCTATAAGGTTGTGGCAGGGCTGCATCCGGAAGTCGTTCATGTCTATGAGCAGGCAGTCTGCCGCCTTGCCCTCTGCAATTACTCCGCCGTCTATTCCGAACGCTTCTGCCCCGTTGCGGGTAGCCCATTCCAGTACCATACCTGCTGGCAGGCACTCAACATCGCCATCAACCTTCGAAAGCAGTGCGGCAAACTTCATCTCCTCGCGCATGTCAAGGTTGTTGTTCGAGGCGCAACCGTCAGTAGCCAGGGTGATGCGTACGCCCGACGCTATTGCCTCCCTGTATGGGAATCGTCCGCTTCCGAGTTTCATATTCGAACATGGACAATGAGCAATAGTCACACCCCTTTCAGCCATCAGGTCAAGTTCCTGCCTGTTAAGCCATACGCAGTGGGCTGCCATGACATCCGGCCCCAGGAACCCTAAGGAATCAAGATAGTTCACCGGGGTCATGCCGGTTGCCTTCAGACAGTTGTCAACCTCCTCCTTTGTTTCTGATATGTGTATCGTTATCAGCGATCCGAGATCGCGGGCTATACCAGCTGCCTTTTTCAATGATTCGGCATCGTTCGTATAAATGGCATGGGGGCCTACAGCGAGCAAGGTCTTGCCGTCCGTCTGGGAATTCCATCCCCTCATCGTGTCGGCATAGTCATCAATGGAACCTATGTTGTGGCTGAAGAAAGTCTCAGCAACTATTGCACGCATTCCCGCCTTTGCAGCCAAGCGTGCTGTGCCGTCAACGTGAAAGTACATGTCGTAGAAACCTACAGTTCCCGTCCGCATCATCTCGTCCATGGCCATCCGGCTTCCACTCACCATATCTTCCGGGGTCATTTTAGCCTCAAACGGCCAGATATACTCATTCAGCCATCTCTTCAGAGGCATGTCATCTGCATATCCCCTCAGAAGGTTCATGGGAGAATGGGTGTGCGTATTATAGAATGCCGGCATTATCGCCATTCCTTCCGCATCGATGCGTTTGTCGGCTCCGGTATCGTCAGGAACCCCGATTGATTTAAACCTTCCGTTTTCAATCAGAATGTTTTGTCTCCTGCCGTCCAGCCACGCTCCATTGATAAGTGTGGTTTGTATCATGACGCAAAATCAGACAATAACAATTGTCACATGGCCGCAGGTAGAGCAGCCTGTCTTTCTATTTGAACAGCTCCTTTGCTGTCAGTTCAATATAATCGCGGCAGTTCATCCAAGTGTGTCCTCCGCCAGGATTGTAGAAGGTGTGTTTCAACCCTTGTTCTGTCAGGTAAGAGTCAAGTCCGCGAGAGGCCTGAATCAGAAAATCATCAGAACCGGTTCCCAGCCACATCAGTTTCAGCTTCTTCTGGAGATCCTTTATGGGAGCATAAGTGCCATTCTGGAAATTCGTTTCATACTCGTTTCCGAATATCGCGGGAGCATAGGCGCAGACATAGTGGAACTTGTCGGGATTGCCGAATCCGCAGGCGAGAGTCTGCCTGCCTCCGAGCGAGAAACCTGCAATTGCGCGGTTGTCGGCCTTGGTCAACACATTGTAGTTGGATTCGATAAACGGAATCACTTCTTCCGTAATCTCCTTGCAGAACACATCTGTGCCCATTATGTCCTGAGGGATATTCAACCCCCTTGCCTGAATCTCGGGATTAGGGTTGGCGTACGGCATTACAATGATCATTCTTTTGGCAAGTCCCTGAGCTATCAGATTGTCCATTATGATATTTACACGGCCTACCTTGAACCAAGTCTCGTATGTGTCTGTCATGCCGTGTATGAGGTACAGCACCGGAAGTTTCTCCTTCCCTGCAGGATCGTAGCCGGCCGGGGTATAGACGCACAGCGGTCTGTCAAAGCCCAGTTGCTTGGAATGATAGTATCTGTACGAAACCTTCCCGTGGGGAACCTGCTGCATATCCTGCATTGACGGTGCCTCGCCGCGTACGTCAGCCAGACTGTACTTGAATCCTTCGTTAGGGAATATGAACATATTGTTGGGGTCTGCAACCTGGGTACCGTCAATGACAAAGCAGTAGGGATAAATGTCAGGCTGGTCTGGAGTGACTGTTATTTCCCATACTCCACGTTCGTTGCGGGTCATCGGCCTGTTGCCACTGAACATCTGGCATTCCAGTTCTACCTTCTGTGCGTCAGCAGCCTGACAACGGAATGTAACACTTCCGTCACTGTTGTACTCAGGCGATTTCACACCTTGAGGAAACAGCTGAGCCATGAGTTGAGGAGTAAGCCTCTGACCTCCCTGGCCTTGTGCCAAAGCGGAATTGGCGGTGATGAGTGCCGCCAGCGTCAATATTACGGTTATTGTTCTTTTCATAATTTTTGAATGCTTTTCGGTTTATTTCTGGAATAACAGTCTCAGTGAACAGTCCAGGAAGTAGCGGGCGTTCATCCACGTGTGCCCGAACTTGTCGTCTGTGAATACCTTCGTGTTCTTTATCCCGTGGTTGTCAAGGAAGTCCATGAAATCCTTGGCATTGCCGTACAGGAAGTCATCTGTGCCTACGCCCAGCCAAAACAGGTTAATCTTGCTGTTGGTCTTGTCAGCATCATCAAAGACACCCGGGATGTTGGTCTGTGTGAACGAACTGTACGAGCAGAGGTAAGAGAACTTGTCGAGATTGCTGAGTCCTATTGCCAGCCCCTGGTTCCCACCTCTTGAGAATCCGCCGATACCACGGTATTCCCTGTCTTCGATTGTCCTGTAGTTCTTTGCTATGAATGGCATCAGATCCTCAATGAAATCCTTGTTGAAATTAGCGCTGTGTCCTTCGGATGGCCTCTTTCCGTCAAAATAGAGCGAGGGATTTCCGTATGGCAGAACAAGAATCATATCTTTGGCAGCCCCTTCGGCAATCAGGTTGTCCAGAATGAAGTTCATCTTGCCCACCTTGAAATATACCTCTTCAGTATCGGTGGTGCCGCTTATCAGGTACATCACAGGATATCTCTTGTTGGGGTTCTGGTCATAGAAGGGTGGGGTGTACACAATCGCGTTTGAGTATAGGCCGTATGTCTCTGACCAATAGTTCACATAGTCGACTGAGCCATGAGGAACCTCCTTTACTGCATGGATAAGGTTGCCGTCCCCGCGAATGTCCAGCAGACTGTTCTTGAAAGTCTCATTAGGAAACCATTCGGGGTTCTGTGAGTCCATCACGCTTATTCCGTCCACAATGAAGTGATACGGGTAGATGTCAGGCTTGGCCGGACCCAGAGTGATGGTCCAGACACCATTGGCATCTTTGGTCATTTCGTGCCGTCCGGCGAACTGTACGTCAACTTCAACTTTTTTTGCGTTGCTGTTGCTGTAATTGAAAGTCACTGTGTTGTCATCGTTCACTACGGTTGACTTCACCTGCCGTCCGAAACCGCCGCCCGGTTGGGAGCAGACGGGAACTGACACGCAGGCCGCGGCAAGCAACAGTGTCAGGTTCTTTAAAAATCTCTTCATATCCTTGTCAAAAAAATGAATAATCAAGCCAAGTCCTGGGATCCTGCAATTCTGTGACGAGTCATCCCTCATCGGCAAACAAAGGTAATGTATTTTTTTCATCTCAATCCCGTGTCTGCCCAAAATGCCGTGCTTTTGTCCTATTTTTGTGCTGTTAACAAAAAAGTCTTTCATGAAGCTGGTATATTTTCATGGGTTCGGCTCTTCCGGCGCAAGCGGAACAGTAGAGGGGTTAAGACGTATGCTGCCTCAGCTTGAAGTCTATGCTCCCGACATTCCCGTAGATCCTGATGATGCCCTTCCTTACCTTCGGCAGTTCGTGGCCGGTTTGCAGCCTGACATTATTGTGGGAACCTCAATGGGAGCAATGTATGCCCAGCAGATGTTCGGCTACCGTAAAATATGTGTTAATCCGTCTTTCAACATGTCTGTGATGTCGAAAGTGATGAAGGCAAATACAACCTATAAGTTTCAGAACGGACGTCGTGACGGCCAGAAGGAGTTCCGGATAACCGGTGAGATCGTGAAACACTTTAATCAGATGGAACGCAGTCAATTCAAGGGAATAACAGATTTTGACAGGGATAATACGTATGGCCTGTTCGGAGTGGACGATACTACTGTGAACTGCTATGATCTGTTCCGAAAGTACTACACGAAGGCTTTCCGGTTTGAAGGAGGACACAGGCTGAATGACAAGTCGCTGAAGAATGCGGTTGTGCCCCTCATTGTGCAGATACTTGGAATATGAATCCCGAAGACTTACCCGCCGACAGGTAAATGTCAATAAAAAAGAGAGCTCCAGACAATCACTGGAGCTCTCTGCCTTTTCGGTCGGATCAATTGTCAGTAACCGAGTTCAGTGACGGTCTGACCCATCTCTGAAGCCTCGTTGTCGTTGGCATCAAGCTTGAAGATCATAAAGTTTGGATTCTCCTTGGTGCAGGGAGTCCACTCGCCTCCGTCAGGACCGTTGGGATCGCTGTACTTGGCGAAGTTTGTCCATGCGGTGAGCATCTTTTCCGAAAGATCCCAGTCACCCTTGGTCCAAGGTCTCCAGCAGTGCTTGAGGGACTTGAACACATACCACAGGTCTGATGAATGGAATGCTCCTTTCAGACGCTGTGTGACCTCCGGATGTGAACCGTCGTCAGGCAGCGGACGGGCGAATTCGTATGCCCAAGCCTTGTTGCCCTTCTCCTGGCGGTTCTCGCAGAAAGCCTGAATGCCGGCAGTCATGTTGCCCATATCGTTCATGGTGAATCCTATCATGTATGGAACGTTGGCCAGCGAGCCGTCGAGAGCGGCTTCGTCAAAACTTTCGCGCGATACATATCCGTCTACTATAGGCATGCCTGTGATGCTGCCCCTGTTGCCGGTTGCGTTGTTGTAGATTGTGGCTACAGAGTGCATGACCTCGGTATCGGCTGCACGCATCTTCTGGAGAGTGTTATATCCTGCCCAGTCCATGATGACCTTTGTGTTGAACTCTGCACGCTGCAGGGCATTGAGGTTTTCCGGTGCCTCGGGAGCCTTATAGGCCGCAATCCTGGCCGGCTCTTCGCGTGATCCGCCCTGACCGAAGCCGGGGAATCCGCCCGGGAAACCGCCACGCATGCCGCCCATGCCCATGCCCATGCCTCCCATTGCACCGCCCTGACGCGGAACTGAGAGACCGTTAGCACTCATGATCACAGCCTTGTGGAACAGACCGCGAGCCAAAGGTGATTCGCAGAGAGTACGGACGCTGCCGCCACCTGCACTTTGGCCGAAGATCATCACGTTGTCGGGGTCGCCGCCGAATTGGGCGATGTTCTTCTTGACCCACTTCAGAGACTCAATCTGGTCAAGTATTCCATAGTTGCCCGAAACTCCGTGCTCGCTCTCGGCTGAAAGTTCGGGGTGTGTCAGGAATCCGAACACGCCGAGACGGTAGTTGATGGTAACGATTACCACGTCTTTGGCAGCCCATTCCTGTGAGTCGAACTCAGGTTCTGTACCGAAGCCCTCACGATAGCCACCTCCGTGAATCCATACCGCAACGGGCAGTTTTGCGTTTGTCTGTCCAGGCTTCTTGGTCCATACGTTCAGATAGAGGCAATCCTCGCTGAACGGAGCCTCGTCACCGTATCCCCACTCGGTATAATAGCCACCCTTGTACTGAATGTGCTGGTAGCTGGGATTTGCAAACCTGTCGCATTTCATGACTCCCTCCCAAGGCACGACCGGCTGAGGGGCTTTCCAGCGAAGATCTCTGATTGGAGGTGCTGCATAAGGTATTCCTTTGAACACAAACACATCCTTGATGTCAGCCGTTACGCCCTGAACCTGGCCTCCTTCGATAGTCAGGACGGGACACTCCTTAACGCCACAGCAACTGGCCATGGCCATGACAAGCAGTGAATAAAACAGTTTTTTCATTTTCTTGAATATAATGATGGATTTGATTGTTTACCAGACGCGAATTTATACATTTATTTTAACAAACGTTTTTAAAAAACTTTTGTTTTTTGAATATGGAGGTCTGTTTTTGCTTAATGTCTTGTTTTGGATTAATTTTGAACTGTAAACAGCTACATATGATATATGAAAAGGGTGATGGAGTGCGTGCCTAACTTCAGCGAGGGACGCGACAGAGATGTAATAGACAAAATAGCTGATGCCATAGCCTCGGCAGATGAAGTGAAGATTCTGAACATAGATCCGGGAGAGGCTGCAAACCGTACCGTCATAACCTTCATCGGTTCACCGGAGGCGGTCTGCGAGGCGGCTTTCCGTGGCGTTAAAGAGGCTGCCAGACTGATAGACATGCGCAGTCACCATGGCACACATCCCCGCTTGGGAGCAACCGATGTGCTCCCGTTGGTGCCCGTCTCAGGCATTACTCTTGAGGAATGTGCCGTTATGGCGCGTGAGTTGGCTTCCAGAATCTTCAGGGAACTCGGAATTGCCAGTTACTGTTACGAGGCCGCTGCCTACAGGCCCGAGCGCAGGAATCTTGCTGTCTGCCGTTCCGGTCAGTATGAAGCCTTGCCTCAAAAAATGTCCGATCCTGAGAAACGTCCGGATTTTGGTCCTGAAACTTATGATGAGGTGACAGCCAAAGCCGGTGCCATTAACATAGGTGCGAGGAACTACCTGATAGCCGTCAACTTCAATCTCGACTCCAAATCGGCCGGACTGGCGGACGAGATAGCCTGCGATGTGCGCGAAAAAGGGCGCAAGGTAGGAATCGGGGCTGACGGAAAAACACTGTGGAAGCGTGGACCTCTGAAGGGGTGCAAGTCTATCGGATGGTATATAGAGGAATATGGAGTGGCTCAAGTTTCGATGAATATAACCGATATAGATGCCACACCGCTGCACACCGCGTACGAAGAGGTCTGCCGTGCAGCACAAGCGCGTGGTTGCAGAGTGACAGGTACAGAAATAATAGGTCTGGTTCCGAAAAGAGTACTGGTAGAGGCAGGCCGTCATTTCCTTGGCAAAGACAAAGTGACAGAAGATACCGACGAAGACATACTGATAGGCGCTGCAGTCCGTTTCATGGGTTTGGATGACCTTTGTCCGTTCGATCCTAAAAGCAGGATTATAGAATTTCTGGCCGATTTTTAGTTGTATAATCGTTAACTAATGTTTTTGCTGCTTTTGACGATATGTCCAGTTAATATTCTGATTACAAGTCTGATACATTCTTTATTGATAGTTATGGGCGGAATCCCTTTTTGTTAAAATAGGTCAAATATCGTCCGTTCGTTTTTACTTTTTGCCTTCCCGGCAATCTTATTTGTGAACGCCGGTTGAAACGGGGCGCGAAAAAGAAATTACAAAAACGAATTTAACAATTTAAAAAATAAAGAATTATGAAGACAAGAGTTTTGACAATCGTCGCAGTGTTAGCAATGGCAGTAACAACCGCAAGTGCACAGGGTTTCCGCAGTTTCCGTCCTTTCGGATTTCCCCACATTCACCACATGTTCCAGTTTGAAGCACCTGTCACCAACAACCCGGATGTACTTGAGATAGTGAAGGGTCTTGATGCAGAGACTGCAGTGGAGTTCACCACTGAGTATCAGAAGTACCTGAACGAGCTTGAAGGAATCTACGGTTCACAGAAACTGAACGATGAGCGCAAGGAGGTCCGCGTGAATGACGCCAAGGAAGAATTCTATGTAAGGTTCAGCCAGTTGATTGATCCCGCTCAGGCTACCGTGGCAGTCGAAGTGCCTACCGAATACATTGACGGCAGAATAAGCAGGTAACAGAAAAACAGTTACAGGTTTTATCCCCTCTGCGAGAATCCGCAGGGGGGATTTTTTTCGTTCACAGCAGTATACAAAGAGAACCGTCACTACCGTGTTATTAAAATATTATAGGTATATTTGCGATTTAAAGTAGGCACGTCTGAAGGTACGTTATGATAGACTTCAAGGGAGTACACAAGACATATCCCGGAGCTGAGCCGCTTCATGTCCTGAAGGGCATAGATCTGCATATCGATGAGGGTGAACTGGTCAGCATAATGGGAGCTTCCGGCTCCGGCAAATCAACCATGCTCAATATTATGGGCATTCTCGATTCGTATGATGACGGAGAGTACCATCTGGCAGGGCAGCTCATTAAGGGGCAGAGCCGAATGGAGCAGTCAAGACTCAGGAACGAGTTGATTGGCTATATATTCCAACGCTACAATCTTATCTCGTTCAAGAATGCCATGGAGAATGTAGCCCTGCCCCTGTACTACAGAGGTGTCAACATGAGAACCCGCAACCGCATGGCAATGGAGTATCTTGAAAGGGTGGGACTTGCATCCCACTGGGATCACTTGCCAAACCAGCTTTCCGGTGGTCAGCAGCAGCGTGTAGCCATTGCGCGCGCTCTCGCCATGCGTCCCAAGATAATTTTAGCCGACGAGCCGACCGGTGCCTTGGACAGTGTCACCACTCAGGAGGTAATGAACCTGCTCAAGGCTCTGAACAGCGAGGAGCGGCTTACGATGGTAATTGTCACTCACGAGGCCTCGATATCCGAACAGACTCACAGACGTGTCAGGCTGAGTGACGGCAGGATAACTGATGACGAGCGGTTATGAGAGAGATGCTGTCAGAGGTTTTCGCCTCAATCAGGATGAACAGGCAAAGGAGCATTCTGGCAGGTATCTCGACAGCTTGGGGCATGTTCATGCTGATTGTACTCCTTGGAGTAGGACAGGGCGTGATCCGCGGTATCGGCTCTAACTACAATTACATGCGCCGCAACATAATGCGGATTATTCCGGGAACTACGGCTTTGCCTTTCAACGGTCGTCAGGAGGGGCGCGATATTGTCCTTGATTCGGATGATGCCGACTTCATACGCGCACAGTTCGGAACAGTCGTATCAGACGTTTTGCCCATGGTGGGCAGGGAGATGCTCGCATCAAGGGGGAAAAACAGTACGGTAACCACAATGCATGGTGTTACTCCCGGATATCATGATGCAAAATACGTGCGGGTAAGGCAGGGCAGGGACATTAACGGTCTTGATGTTGAAAACAACCGCAAAGTATGTGTTATATCGGAAAGGATGGCTTCGCAACTTCTGCCGGGTGAGAGTGAGGCAGTAGGCAGTTACATTCAGATTGGGGGCATTCCGTTCCAGGTGGTAGGCATCTACAGGCCGGTACGCAGTTTTATCTTGGTCAACGACATTTTCGTCCCGCTTTCCACATCAGTTTTTCTGTGGGAACCGTCAGGCCACTATGATGAGATAGACCTGTTCCTGGAGGGACTTGACACTAAGGAGAAAAACGAGGAGTTCAAACAGTTGCTGTTCGAGGCTATGGGTGCCTGGAAGGGCTTCGATTCGGCTGATGTGGCAGCATTGTCACTCGAAGAGAACATGGATTTCTTCCTTATGATTACCGGCCTGCTCGGTGCCGTATCAATAGCGATATGGATAATAGGCATCCTGGCGCTTGTATCCGGAATAGTCGGTGTCGGCAATATCATGTTCATTTCAGTCAAAGACCGTACATTTGAGCTTGGGCTGCGTCGTGTCATGGGTGCTTCCGACGCCTCAGTCATTACTCTTGTCATAACCGAGGCAGTGATAACGATGCTGATATTCGGATATGTGGGGATATTGGCCGGAATAGGTACTATGCGTCTGGTTTCGTTAGGTACCGCCGGCATGGGCACTGCTGACTATAATGTTTTCGGCAGCATGGATGTACAGCTTTCAATTGTTCTTATAGCCAACGTAGTCCTTATTGCGGGGGGTGTCATAGCCGGTCTCGGACCGGCCTTGAATGCCACAAGGATGGAACTTACAGAAGCTTTAAACTCATAGTGGAATGTTCGGCAGGGATTTCTGGAGGGAAATATGGTACACCATAAGCAAGCAGAAGGTCAGAAGCCTGCTGACAGCCTTCGGCGTGTTCTGGGGGACATTCATGCTTGTAGTGGTGGTAGGAGCCTTCAGCGGACTCAACCACGGATTCATGGGACTTATGAGCACCATGGATTATGAGACCCTGCTTATGAGTCCCAAACTTACCACCATCCCCTACAAGGGAATGTCGAACAGCCGTGAGTGGACGATAAAGTATGATGACCTGTCAGTTATTGAAAAAAGGTTCCATCGCAATGTGCGCATGTGCGGCGGCATCAGTATGATACCCGGAAAGAAACGCCTGGCTTCTGTGGACGGCAAAACCGGTTTTGCCAAAATACAATGCGTCATGCCATCCTATTTCCTGCCAATCCCGCTCAAAATGACTTCGGGCAGGTTCATCAACGACATAGACATGCTTCAGAAGCGGAGGGTTTGTGTTATCGGTGCCAATGTGGCGGCCAGACTTTTTGGCGACGGAATAGACCCATGCGGCCAGCAGCTTAGTGTCGAGCAGTTCAGCTATACCATAGTAGGAGTCGTGAAGAAGACCAACAGTACTGTGGTGGTAATTGATAATGAGGACGATCTGGTGCTGCTGCCGTTTACCACGGCAGACGCTGTCTACAAGCTTGAAGGCAAGTGTGACGTGGCCTATGCGCTTATGGACATGACTTCCACTCTCGACCGGGATGAGAAGGAACTTACGGCGTTTGTGCGCGAGATGCACAATGTTTCGCCGGATGACGATTATGCCATTGAGCTCGTAAGCATGCAGGACTATGTAAAACAGTGGGGGCTTGTTTTCAAAGGCATGAACATTCTGACAGTGGTGGTCGGTGCGGGAATGCTCGTTGCCGGCATCATGGGCATATTCAACATCATGCTAATTTCAATAAGGGAACGCCGGCAGGAACTGGGAATCAGACTGTCATTGGGGAGCAATCCCCACGGAATAGTTTGGCAGGTTGTATGTGAAAGCCTTGTACTGACGCTTTCAGCAGGCTTTGCCGGACTGCTCTCAGGGTTGGGCGTTATTACAGTCATGAGACGCATGGTCGAGTACGGCATGAATGGCGGCGGTTTTCTGGGCATTCCGCAGATCCCTTTCGGAGTGACTGTGGCATCCCTTGTACTGATGCTCATCGGCGGTACACTGGCAGGTTTTCTGCCCGCCAGCAAAGTAGTGGAAAATGAGGTGATAGACTTATTGTCAAAACAGGAATAAAAACAGGAATCATATATGAAGAAGGTACTGAAAACTATCGGTTGGTCTCTATTGGGACTGTTTGTGCTCTACACATTCTATTTTCTCTGGAAGCAGGCCCAGCCTGTCAAGGATGTGTACGAGGTTGTCAATCCTGAGATCCGCGACCTGGTACGCCGGACCGTTGCCACCGGTAAAATAGAGCCTCGCCGAAGAGTCAACATTAAGCCCCAGACAACCGGTACCATAATCGAACTTTGCGTGCAGCCGGGCGATATGGTTCGCGAAGGACAGGTAGTCGCCCGCATAAAGGTGATTCCGGATATGTCAAGGCTTGATCAGGTCAAGTCGCAGATTCAGTCGGCCGAGATTGGACTCAATGAGAAGGAACGCGAGTTTACCCGTACCAAAGGACTGTATGAAAAGGGAGTTGTGAGCCGCGAGGAATACGAAATGGCCGAGACTTCACTGGCATCCGCCCGCGAGGAACTGGAATCGGCCAAGTCTCAGCTTGAAGTCGTGACAACCGGGTCTTCTGCCCGTTCCGGCAGTATTAATACGACTGTCGTTACCAGTTCTATGTCCGGGACTGTGTTGAGTGTACCGGTAAAGGAAGGCGCCTCCGTTTCGGGCACAAGTATGTTCTCTGACGGAACTACAATCTGCTCCGTCGCTGACATGAGTGACGTGCAGTTCAAAGGCAACATCGACGAGACCGAAGTTGACATGCTGCGTGTCGGCATGCCTATCATTCTCATCCCCGGTGCTATGCAGAACAGACGCATACCTGCAACCCTCGAATACGTTGCTCCTGAGGGTGTCGAACAGAACGGAGCCATGCAGTTCGAGATCAAGGCCTCGACAAATATTCCCGAAGGGGTGACGCTGAGGTCAGGATACAGCGTCAATGCCGAGATTGTACTTGAGGAGGTCAAGGGAGTTCTATCGGTTGATGAGACAGCAGTCACTTTCGAGAACAACTTGGCATACGTCTGGCGTCTCACGTCAAATCCTGAGAACTCCAGGAAACAGGAGTGGGAGAGAGTTCCTGTAAAGACTGGCCTGAGCGATGGCCTATATATTCAGATTCTGGACGGAGTGAGTCCCGGCGACCTGCTCCGTGGAAACATACTTAATTGACCGGTCGTATGAATTATCGTTATCATCTGTTTCTGACGGTTCTGCTTAGCCTCCCGCTTTGCCTCTTTGCCCAGCGAAAGTGGACTCTGGACGAATGCGTACAGTATGCTGTTGAGAACAACATTAATATACAGCAGAGAGAGATAGACCTGAAAATTCAGGAGATAAGGCTGAACACTTCGAAGAACGCCTGGCTGCCAGATCTGGGTCTTCTTCTGGCCGAGCAGGTCAGTTTCGGCAACTACAACCTTTCGACCGGTGTCGTAAAGGATCAGACTGAGGATGAAAGCAGCGATTTGTCATACACCACAGGGCGTATAACCATGACCATGCCTATATATGGCGGCAGGCGTATCAGGAACACTGTCGAGGCTGAGACTTTCTCGCTCAACGCGGCTACGGCCAATCTTGAGAAGGCTCGCAAGGATATAGGAATCCAGATTGCTTCATACTATCTCCAGTGCCTTTACAGCAAAAGTATGGAAGACGTTGCACGCTCTCAGGTTGAAGTCTCCAGAAAGTTGGTTGAAAGGGCCACCATTCTTGTCAATGACGGCAAACGTCCGCTCAGCGAGAAGGCCGAGGCGGAGGCTCAGCTTTCGAACGATGAATATCTCCTGGCTGATGCCGAGGGCCAGTCTGTCCTTTCATGTCTGTCGCTGAGCCAACTGCTGAATCTTCCTTCGGTCGAGAACTTCGATGTGGCCGAACTGGACTCGGCTTTCGAGTCCGAGGAGTTTCCCCATCCCGACATGATGTACGACGAAGTGGTTGAGACCTTCCCGTCCATTGTGGCAGCAAGGTCGCTGATAGAGTCGGGCAAGGCCAGGGTCAAGATTGCCAAGTCGGCCTTCTATCCCACTGTTGAACTGGTCACTTACATAGGGGCTTTCTATGTCAAGATGTTCAACCGTGAGTTCAATCCGGACCTCTCAAACTTCAACTTCTTCAGGAATAGCATGAACGAGGTCGTCGGACTGCACATGTCTGTACCGATATTCAACCGTTTCGCGACGCGCAACAACGTCAACATGGCTAAACTGGGAGTTCAGAATATGCAGCTCTCGCTCGATGATGCCCGACTGACGCTTCGCAAAGAGATTCAGACGGCATATTACAACGCTGTTGTGGCAAAAGGGAAACTGGATGCTGCCTTGAAGTCAGTTCAGTCAAGCGCAATCTCCGTCGGGTTTGAGGAGGAACGGTATGATGCCGGCCGCAGCAACATCTTCGACCTTCAGATGGCGCAGCAGAAACACCTTCAGGCTCAACAGAACGCCGTGCAGACAAAATACGAATACCTTATCAGGAAACGGATCCTGCAATTCTACTACGACTGACACCGATGTCCCGCACCAAATATCTGGTCAGGCTGGCCTTTGTATATGCCGTGCTGTCAATGACGGCACGCATCATATTCATACTGTACAACAAGGCTGATGTCAGTATCAGTTTCCCCGAAGCTGTCAATTCGGTTGTCGCAGGCATCCCGTCTGACCTTTGCGTAATAGGGTGGTGTCTGCTTGTACCATGGGTGGTCTGCGCAATGAGCGCTTACAGGCCCGGACTCAGGGTGCGCCGTATTCTCCTGCCCTTCCTGATTTTTGCAGCATTTCTTACTACGTTCAGCTATATCGGCGACCTTTTCCTGTATGAACAGTGGAAGTTCAAGCTTCACGGTCAGGTCTTTATCTACATGATGTCACCTGCCGCCATCGGTGACAGCCTCTCCTTCTATGAAGTTCTCAGAAATTTCGGTTCTGCCATAATGCTGATGGCTATTGTAGTGCTTGTCACTGTCATGATTACACCTGGACGGATAGACCAGCCGCTGCCTGTCCGCTCGTCAGAAAGGAGAAAATTCATAGCCGGCGGTGTCGTAATAGCTTTCCTGATAGCAGGCGGCTTTACATCTGTTCTTGGTGTGGGCAGTGCCTACCATAACAGGCAACTGTTCCTGAACCATGCCTCGGCCAACCCGCTGGTGAACATGATGGGTACTACACTGCGGATGCTGAGACCTTATCAAAAGCAGTATGAGTACCTTGACGATGAGATGTGCGACAATCTGTTCAAAGGTCTTTACCCCGAAGATACAGAGGATATTACAGATACGCTTCTGAACAGTCAAAGGCCTAACATCCTGTTTATACAACTGGAAAGTTTCGGTGCCAGGTACATAGAGAAGATCGGCGGATTAAAGGATGTGTCTCCGGAACTGGACAAATGGATTGGCAGGGGAGTCTTCTTCGACAGTGTCTATGCCAACAGTTTCAGAACAGACAGAGGCACTCTATGCACCATGAGTGGCTGTGTAACAATTCCGACTTCAGGCTATTTTGCCGTTGAGTCAAAAGTGACAGCCTATCCTTCGGTGGCATCCTCGCTTGCCGGAGAAGGTTATTCGACTGAACTCATCTATGGCTCCTCTCTCAAGGATATGGGCGAAGGCGACTATCTGTCGTCAATAGGCTTCAGACATCTGTTCGATGTCGATGGGTTCAGAAGCATCGGAGAAAACTGTGACGCTTGGGGTGCCAACGACAGTATATCGCTTGATTATCTGTATGATGCTATCAGCGGCCGCGACCTGGACAGCCACTGGTTTACTGTCTATCAGAGCATCTCCAGCCATCAGCCGTGGAATGTCTCCTACGGCCCTCTTTCCGACATAATACTGAACAGTTTCTCCTATACCGACCATTATGTCGGAAAATTCCTTGACCGTATCAGCCAGACACCTCAGTGGGACAATCTGCTTGTGGTTCTCTATGCCGATCACAGCAACCTGTACCACCAGACCCTCCAGGACCATGAGTTTTTCCATATACCGCTACTGATGCTCGGAGGTGCCGTAAAGGAACCCAGAGTCATCAGCGTCATCATGAACCAGAGCGACATTGCCGCCACACTGCTCTCTCAACTCGGCATTTCGCACAAAGGGTATCTTTGGAGCCGCAATGTGCTGAGCCAGAACTACACCGATCCATTTGCCTACAGCAGCTATCCCGCAGGAACAATGTTCAAGGACAGTACAGGTGTGACAATGTTTGATATCGTCGCCAATAAGCCGGTGTCGCAACTTCCGACTGCCGACAAAGACAGAATTCTGCGGATGAAAGCCATTCTGCAGAGCAGTTATGACTGGCTGGCAGAGTGAATTCTATTGTGTGAGTGGGGAAAATTTCAGCATCGCCTCGCATGCTGACAGAATATCCTGGAAGGTAGTTTCAAAATCGCCTGTGTACCAAGGGTCTGCCACGTCTCTCGGATTTCCTGTGTACGACATCATAAGGTGAATCTTACCTTCGGGATCATCCGGAATGATATGTCTTAGCCATCTCAGGTTCGAGTGATCCATGCAGATTATCCTGTCAAATCTGTCATAGTCCGAAGGAGTGATTCTGCGGGCTCTCTTGCTCCTGTCGAAAGCTACTCCATGTTGGGCAAGACTCCTTTGTGCAGGAGGATATATGGGATTCCCGATCTCCTCGTCTGAGACAGCTGCCGATTCAATGTGGTATTCACCATTTATGCCATACGCCTGCACCAAGGCCTTGAGGATGAACTCTGCCATAGGTGATCGGCATATGTTTCCGTGGCAGACAAAAAGTATTCTATTCATCGGGTCGCTTCTTCCTGACTGCAAATTTAAGAATTTTCCTTATTGCTTTATCTTCACGACCGCGTCCGGCTATTCCGAATAAAAGGATTACCTTTGCACATGCTTTCAATTGTGTGGACGATGTGGCTGAATAGCCTTACTGATGTAATCCTTACATCAGTCATGATTACCGGAATGGTCGTGGTAATGATGCTGATGATTGAATCGCTTAACATCAAGTCGCGCGGCAGGTGGTTTGATACGTTGAAGCGGAGCAGGGTGGGGCAGGTCTTCGTATCCGCGCTCCTGGGTATAATTCCAGGGTGTATGGGAGGTTTTGCATCAGTTTCACTCTATTCGCATGGTATGATCAGTTTCGGTGCACTTGTCGCTATGATGATAGCCACATCCGGCGACGAAGCCTTTGTCATGCTTGCAATGTTCCCTGCAAAGACTTTTAGGCTTATGTTGGTTCTCTTTGTCATTGCCGTCGTTGCGGGACTGACTATAGATACATTCCGAAACAGACGGGGCAAGAGAGCCGCTGTTGCATGCAGCAACCTGAACATACACGACAGTGACAGCCACGAGTCGCCCAAATCCCGGCATTTCGGCTGGAAAAGAGTGACCATTGCCATCGTGCTGATCCTTTATACGGCAGCTCTGGCTTTCGGCCTGTTTGACGCGGATGCCGATACTGACGGCAGTAAAGGTCTCAACCTGTTGAACGAGAGGTGGATGAATATCATGTTCGCCTGCTTCAGCCTGTTGCTGCTTGTCATAATACTGTTTGCGTCAGACCATTTTGTTGATGAACACCTGTGGAACCACATAGTCCTGGGACATCTGCCGAGAATCTTTTTATGGACATTCGGAGCGCTGATGCTGGTTGAATTCTGCTTTCCTCTGCTTGACATTGATTCATGGATAGGGTCCAACATACCTCTAATGATAGTGATAGCATCGCTTGTCGGCATAATTCCTGAATCGGGGCCGCATCTTATATTTGTCACACTGTTTGCCGCCGGTGTCGTCCCCGCTCCTGTCCTTCTTGCAAGTTGTATTTCGCAGGACGGCCATGCGTCACTGCCGCTTCTCGCTGAGTCACGCAAGGCCTTTCTTGCCGCCAAGGCAGTCAACTGCATCCTGGCCGTTGCTGCAGGTCTGGGAATGTATTGGGTGATGGCCTGAACCTCACATCGGAATTTTACAGTGACAGCGTGGAACTGGCGTTCTCTTCGGCTGTAGTTGCAATGCTCTCAAAGTTTGTACTGCTGTCAGTATATATGTCCATAAGCATCTGGCTTGAGTAACTGTCGCCCTGAAGCGATGCCTTGTTGAACCAGCATACAGCTTCGCGGGGATTGACATCGGTGCCAATGCCCTCATAGTAACACATTGCAAGACTGTTCTGACCGTCCTGACTACCCAGTTCGGCGCTCTCCTTGAAACACAGATAAGCATTCTCGCCGCTTACCTTCACTCCTTCGCCGGCCATATACATGTAGCCCAGCTGGAAGTATGCCTTGGCAAGATTACGTTTGTCGTCAATGTTGTTCTTCTCATATCGTGACAGATACTCGCTGTAGAATCTGTAGGCCTGGTCGTAGTCAATCTTGCCGGCCTTGCCGCTGAAGTTGTAGTCGGCCAGCATCATGAATGCCTCGGTAGAAAGTTTGTCCGCATTGTTGACCAGTGCCTTGCAGATGTAGTCATAAGCCTGTGAGTAGTTGCCGAGTCCATCGTGTATGAAGGCAAGTTGCTGAAGAACCCAGTTGTCGTCTTTCTTTATGTGGTTCAGATCTTCGGCCAGGGCCAACGCCGTCTCGAAGTCGCGGTCTATCCTGTTACCGTAGTAGTATTCATTGACCAGAGCCACTTTGGCGTCATAGCAGCCGTAGGCGGATGCCTGTGTAAGGTATCCGATGGCTTCCTGTATCATCTCCTTTGACCTTTCGGTGGCAAGTATCGAGTTGGCATAGTCCACCATGGCATCAATGCATCCCTGCTTGCTTGCACGGAGGTTCCACTTGCGGCGCTCTGACATGTTGTCTCTCTGACTTGGGAAGAAAAACTCATTGTGAAAACTCCCGTATGCCTTGACGAGTTCCCGGTTGCAGGCCAGGTCATCATTTGAGGCACCGTTGATAAGATAAACCATGGCATCATCCCAATTGCCCTCCCTTTCGCATAAAAGTGCCGCGCCCAGGTTCAAGAAAACATAACCCCTTTCAATAAGGGCATCGTATTTGCTTATGTCGGAAAAAGCCGTGCAGTTTTCATGCAAGTAATCCACCATGGCTCTGTCATCTCTCATTGCAGCTTCGAAAATCTGTTTCTCGCTGTAGTTTTGCGCTACGGCCAGTACACCCAAAGACAAGGCCGTAAATAATGTGTACAGTCTCTTCTTTCCCATAATAATGTGTTCTTTCCAAGGTCACCGGCGCGAAACCGGGCCGTTGACCGCCTTAAAGATACTTCTTATTTCGAAGTATTTAATTTTAATGGTATTTTTTTTCAAAAAAAACGGTCATCCTTTGCACACACTGACAAAAATAGACGTATTGTAACGAAATAATACTAAATTTGCGGCGCCGATTGGGAAATTCCTGTCGGCAGTGTGCTTGTCAACCACTCAAAAAACAAGGTCATGTCAACAGAAAAAATTATTCCCCGACAGGGTTTCTCTGTCATCTTCCTCTGGCTGGCGATACTATTCAATGTCTGCCTCATCACTTCGAACCTCTTTGCTGCCAAGGTCTTTCAGCTTTGGGACTGGTGTGTCCTGCCTGGTGCCGTGATAATATTTCCGATATCCTATGTTATAAACGACTGCTTAAGCGAAGTTTACGGATTCCGCAAGTCGCGTCTGGTCATATGGACGGGATTCGCCATGAACTTTTTTCTTCTTCTTAGTTCATGGATTGTCATCGCCCTGCCGGGAGCCCCCTTCTGGGAAGGCGATGCCTCATTCAGATACGTGTTCGGAGCTGCACCGAGAGCTGCCTTCGCATCGCTTGCTGCATTCCTCGTGGGTTCCACCCTCAATGCCATCGTCATGAGCCGCATGAAGGTCGCCGACCGGGGACTTCATTTCTGGCGGCGCGCCATAATCTCGTCCCTGTTGGGCGAGGCGGCTGATTCGGCCATATTCATACCAATCGTGTTCTGGAGTTCCGGAGTCCGCGTCATTCTGGTCATGATGGCCTGCCAGGTTGTTGCCAAAGTATTGTACGAGATCATAGTACTGCCCTTCACATCTGTCTTCGTGAAGAGACTCAAGAGCATTGAGCACATTGACACTTTTGACAGTTCCATATCGTACAATCCATTCAAAATAAGGGATATAGACTGACAAATATGAAAGACGAGAAAAAGAGAGGACTAAAGGCCCTCGGTGAGAAGACCGGTTACAACTACAGTTATTCACCCGAACTGCTTGAGGCTTTCGCCAATCAGCATACAGATAACGACTACTGGGTTCGTTTCAACTGTCCTGAATTCACTACACTGTGCCCCATCACGGGACAGCCCGACTACGCAGAAATCCGAATAGGCTACATCCCCGACCTACGTATGGTCGAAAGCAAGAGCCTGAAACTCTATCTGGTCAGTTTCCGCAACTACGGCGGATTTCATGAGGATTGCGTGAATATAATCATGAAGGATCTTATTCGTCTGATGGATCCCAAGTACATCGAGGTGACAGGATTCTTTCTTCCCCGAGGCGGTATTTCGATACATCCCTATGCCAACTATGGCAAACCCGGAACCCCATACGAGCAACTCGCACAGCAGCGTTTGGCTACGCACGAATAGTTGACCGTATTCCCTGAAAATTGTGCTTGGAGATTATCTCTGTTCCGTTCTGCCGGGGCTCTTCCTGTCACGGAGCGATGAGTCAGAGCCTTTTGAGGCTTTCGTGTCCTGATCCGGCTGAGCGGGCGCACCGCCGAGTGCGACACCATAAATGCAGTAGCCAACGGCACATGCGGCTGAGCCGATAGCAGCAAGTTCGTCAAGGTTGTTTTCCGGAGTCGTATTGTCGTCAATGGGGCCGTTTTCGCCTCCCACGCCTTTGCAGCCGTCCGGATTGTTATCACTGGTGTCAAGGTAGTTGCAGCCGGTGATGTCGCCGTCATAGTTTTCACCTGCCACCATGCCTGTCAACGGTGATGTGCAGTTTACGGTACCAAGGAAAGCGCAGTTCCCGACCGAGCCGTGACAGTTGCTGCCGACAATTCCCCCCACCTTACCGGCACCGGCGGAACTCCCGGTGATGTCGCCCGAGGCTGCGCAATATCTTATGTTGAGGTCGTTGTAGCCTGCTATGCCTCCAATGGCCAACTCACCATCGTAATTTGATGTAATGTTAACGGAGCTGAGACAGTTCTCGATGGTGCCCGAGTTGGAACCCGCTATGCCGCCGTACTCAGTGTTTGTCCCGCTGATGGAGCCTGCCACGCGCAGGTTTCTGATAGTGCCGTAGTTGGTTCCGAACAGGCCGCTTGCATTGGCTGCGCCCACAACGTTGTAGGTGATGGTGTGGCCGTTGCCGTTGAATGTCCCGTCGAATTCAGCTATAGGTATCCAACTGTCAACACAGACGATGTCGGCGGTGAGAATGTAGTCGCCGTCGGTGTTGTCAACCACGGCCCTCAACTCCTTCTCGCTTGAAACCGGTATCGGCTCCTGCGCCCACACCCTGGCTACGGCGCAAGACATGAATGCCATCAGCATTATGAGTGGTATCTTTTTCTTGTCTGTCATTTTTTGTTCGAAACTGTTGTCAAATATCACCGCAGCACCGTTGGCGGCAGAGTAGGGCGTCCGTTTGGGTCATGATTTGTATGCCCTGAGCATGCTGACAATAGTTTCGGTGGACAGGCTGCTCAGTCGGACTGGGCTGAAACTCCAGGTATCTGCATACTCGTATGCTGGTACTTCTGTGGAAGTAAAGGATACGTTGTCCAGTTCAGCCACTTCAAACTGGACAGTCTCGCCGTTCTTCTTGAATACGTTCATGTAATACTGGGCAGAGGCCGGCGTATAGCCAAGAAACAGCAATGCTGCTGCGATGCTGCATGTCAGAAAGTGACGCAAGGTGTTTCGTTTCACTGCTTGAGGATTTTGCAGGTCAGTGATTCGGATTTGATAATGTATATGCCTTGAGGCAGGTCAGCGATGCTGAACGTGACGGAGCCGTCCTGGTCGGTCTCGTATGTGGAAAGAGTCTTGCCGGAGG
>JAFZZI010000023.1 GCA_017615835.1 Bacteroidaceae bacterium
CGCGCGCGCGTTGGAAAGACCCATATCTGAATGAAAAAATACCCATATATCTTTTTGCTCAGATATGGGTTTTTCTAGTGCTCAGATATGGGTATTTTTTCATTCAGATATGGGTCTTTTTCAGCCCTGGTGTCCGGCGCTCCAGAAAACGGTGCCGGTCATTCTGTTCCGCAATGGCCTTCTTAAGCGGAAAATACCTTTCAATGAGCTGTCCTAAGTTGTAAAAATGCTGACATATACACATTAGGGACGATTCCTTCTGCGTACCTGTTTATCAAGAATCCCTTTCTGAAGGGTCTTGAAAGTACACGTAAAGAAACGTCCCTAATGCGTACTGATGAGTAGTGGAGCATACGGGAGTCGAACCCGTGACCTTTAGATTGCGAACCTAACGCTCTACCAACTAAGCTAATACCCCATTGCGGCCGCAAATATACTTATTTTTTTAATCCAGTTCGGGATAGCGGGCGGGAATGTCTTCCATAATCTGAAAAAGCTCATCGACAGTGTCGGCGCGAAGCATGGCAATACGCGTGCTCCTGAAGTCGGCAAGTCCCTTGAACAGGGGGCTGGCGGCCAGATGGCGCCGTATGTGTATGATTCCACGACGCTCGTCAAGACGTGCGACGCTGTCAAGTGTCTCCTGTTTCAGAACCTCCAGTTTCCAGCGGAATCCGGGATCGGGCCATTCACTGCCGGTTTCAAGATAGTACTTCACCTCCTTGAATATCCAGGGTCTGCCGAAGCTTCCGCGCCCTATCATGATGGCATCGACTCCATATCTGTCAAAACACTCCTTCGCCTTTTCGGGTGTCGTGACATCGCCGTTGCCAATGACTGGAATGTGCATCCTGGGATTCTCCTTGATCATGCCTATCAGGGTCCAGTCGGCCTGACCGGTGTACATTTGGGCACGAGTCCGGCCATGAACAGTCAATGCCTGTATTCCACAGTCCTGCAGTTTTTCGGCCAGTTCAACGATTATCTTGCTGTTGTCGTCCCATCCCAGACGTGTCTTTACGGTAACGGGAATCTTCACTGCATTCACAACTGCCCTGGTAATCTCAAGCATCTTCGGTATATCGCGCAACATCCCGGCTCCGCCTCCCTTGCCGGCAACCTTTTTGACCGGACAGCCGAAGTTCAGGTCCAGCACGTCAGGGCCGGCAGCCTCAACCATCCGGGCTGCCCTGACCATGGCATCTGTATCCTTCCCGTAAATCTGTATCGCCACCGGTCGCTCCCCGTCGCAGATCTGGAGCTTGCGCATCGTACTGTTCACCTCGCGTACAAGAGCGTCGCTTGATACGAATTCCGTATATACCATGTCGGCTCCGAAACGCTTGCACAGCATCCTGAATGCCGGATCAGTCACATCTTCCATCGGGGCCAGCAGCACCGGCTTTTCACCAAGGTCAATATTCCCTATTGTCATGACTGTCCCTCCTGGCCTTCGCGTGGAACCAGCTTGTACAGCTTGTCGCCGCGCCTGACTTTCTCTGGCGTTCTGAATGAAACGGGTGTGTTCTGCGGAACCTCCCTGACGGGTTTAAGGTCAACCCTTGGCCCTTCAAGGTTGAAAGTCAGGCATCCTGTGGCATTCCCGGTCACCATCAGTCTGTCGCCTTCGGTCAGAGGTGCCGCTTCGGGCAGGAACTCACCCACGCCCAACTTTGCAAAGTAGTCTGTGCAGCGTCCGACGTAAACCTTTGTCTCCGTGGCCTGCGAGCCGTACCGGTCGTTCCATTCGCCCAGTTTCTGTCCCAGGTACCAACCGTCCCAGAATCCCCTGTTGAATACCGTAGCAAGCCGCCTGTCCCACTCGTCCTTGCGTTCTTCCGTGAAATTTCCGTCCATTACCGCGCCTATGGCCTCCGAGTAGCATTCAGTCACAGTGCGCACATAGTCGGCTCCGCGGGCACGCCCTTCAATCTTGAAAACCCTGACGCCAGCTTCAATCATGCGGTCTATGAAGCGGATGGTCTTCAGATCCTTGGGCGACATCAGATACTGGTTCTCGACTGACAGTTCCAGATCGCTCTCCCTGTCGCGCAGCAGATAAGCATTGTATCCCCTGCGGCACACCTGCATGCAGGCCCCACGGTTTGCCGAAGCCCCCAGCAGATCAAGACTCATATAGCACTTGCCGCTTATGGCCATGCATAAGGCTCCGTGACAGAACATTTCAATCCGAACCGGGTCTCCTTTCGGTCCGCGGATATCTTCTTCCTCAATCCGGCGACTGATCTCGGCAACCTGATCCAGATTCAGTTCCCGGGCCAACACCACTACGTCGGCGAACCGGGCGTAGAACCGCAGTGCCTCAATGTTACTGATGTTCAATTGTGTGGAGAGGTGAACTTCGAGACCGATGCTGTTGCAGTAGGTCATGACTGCCACGTCACATGCTATCACCGCCGATATTCCCGCCTCAAGTGCTGCATCTGCAATCATGCGCATCATGGGCAGATCCTCGCCGTACATCACCGTGTTCAGGGTCAGGTAGCTTTTCACCCCGTGTCCGCTGCACAGCCTCGCTATCTCCCTGAGGTCATCAATGGTGAATTTCGAGGCCGACCTTGCCCTCATGTTGAGTTTGTCAACGCCGAAATATACCGATCCGGCGCCGGCCTGGAATGCTGCCGCAAGCGACTCCCACGAGCCGACGGGCGACATAATCTCAAAATCAGACCTGTTCATGCCAATGCTTGCTGTTGTTGTGCCGCGAAGTTAGGAAAAAATCAGTTACCTTTGCGGCAACAATCAAGCCTGTATCCCGTTATGGAACACAAACTGACTATTTACAATACTCTTTCCAGGAAAAAGGAACTGTTTGAACCCATCAATCCTCCCCATGTGGGCATGTATGTCTGTGGCCCTACCGTCTATGGCGACCCGCATCTGGGCCATGCCCGTCCTGCCATCACTTTTGATGTCCTGTTCCGCTATCTGACTCATCTTGGCTACAAGGTGAGGTATGTACGCAACATCACTGATGTGGGCCATCTTGAACACGATGCCGATGAGGGTGAGGACAAGATAGCCAAGAAGGCCAGGCTTGAGCAACTTGAGCCCATGGAAGTGGCACAGTACTACACCAACCGCTTCAATGCGGCCATGCAGCGTCTCAATGTGCTGCCACCCAGCATCGAGCCTCATGCCTCGGGCCATATCATAGAGCAGATACAGTTGGTGCGCGAGATTCTTGACAACGGTTTTGCCTACGAATCTAACGGCTCTGTCTATTTTGATGTTGCCAAGTACGACGTCAGACACCACTACGGTGTGCTTTCCGGCCGCAACCTTGACGATGTCCGTGATGTAAGCCGTGAACTGGACGGGGTGGGAGAGAAGCACAATCAGGCCGATTTCGCACTTTGGAAGAAAGCCCAGCCTGAGCACATCATGCGTTGGCCTTCGCCCTGGAGCGACGGTTTCCCCGGCTGGCACTGCGAGTGTACAGCGATGGGGCGCAAGTATCTTGGCAACCACTTCGACATACACGGAGGCGGTATGGATCTGGTGTTCCCTCATCACGAATGTGAGATAGCTCAGGCAGTAGCCAGTCAGGGCGACCAGATGGTCAAGTATTGGATGCACAACAACATGATAACCATCGAGGGCAAGAAAATGGGCAAGAGTTACAACAACTTCATCACCCTGAACCAGTTCTTCGAAGGCTCTCACGAAAAGCTTCAGCAGCCGTATGCGCCAATGACTATCCGTTTCTTCATACTGATGGCCCATTATCGCGGCACTGTCGATTTCAGCAACGATGCCCTTCAGGCAGCAGAAAAGGCACTTGCGCGCCTGCTTGAGGCTTACGATGCCACTGCCCGCATCAAGCCGTCAGCAACATCCGGAACCGACACCGCCGCCTTCACCGCCGCCTGCTACGAAGCGATGGACGATGACCTGAACACTCCTGTGGTTATAAGTCATCTTTTCGATGCAGCCAAGATAATCAATTCGGCTGCCGACGGACTGACGCCGCTTTCCGCTGCCGACGTTGACAGGCTGCGTTCGCTCTTTGACACCTTCCTGTTCGGCATACTCGGAATGCGGCGCGACAAGGAGGGGGGCAACAGTCGTGAAGAAGCCTTCGGCCATGTCGTTGACCTTTTGCTTGAACAGCGTGCCATAGCCAAGGCCAATAAAGATTGGGCGACCAGCGACAGGATACGTAATGAACTTACCGCCCTGGGCTTTGAGATTAAAGATACAAAAGAGGGTAGCACGTGGAAGCTGAACCGTTGAAGATATGATAAAAATATTGACAAGAATCAATGTTCTCGCGTTACTTTTGAGTGTCTTGCTGGCCGTCTGTAGCAGCTGTACCGCCAAGGCCCCCAAAGGGCTGAAAGCACCTGTGGTGGCTGTTTCCACGGTACCCGCCTTCAACGCCGACAGTGCCTATGCCTACGTCAAGGTCCAGACAGACTTCGGACCGCGCGTTCCCAACACCGAAGCTCACAAGGCCTGCGCTCAGTGGCTGGAGGGGAAACTCAGCGGTTTCGGGGCCGAAACCGTGGTTCAGAACATTCAGGTCACGGCCTTTGACGGCACCGTCATCAACGGATTCAACATTATAGGCCGCTTCCGTCCCAAACTGAAGAAACGCGTCATCATCTGCTCTCACTGGGACAGCCGTCCCTGGGCAGACAACGATCCTGATCCGGCCAACCACAACAAGCCCGTCGATGCCGCAAATGATGGAGCCAGCGGAGTCGCGGTCATTCTTGAAATTGCCCGTCAGATGCAGCGTAAGCAGCCTGAGATTGGTGTTGACTGCATTTTTTTCGATGCTGAAGACTGGGGCCCCGGCGATGAATGGAAGGGCCGTCACACAGATGAAATGTGGGGTCTCGGCACCCAGTACTGGGCACGCCGTCCACATGTTGACGGATACACGGCCCGTTTTGCCATACTGCTGGACATGGTCGGAGGGAAAGATGCCGTATTCTACAGGGAAGGCTACTCGCAGCACTTTGCATCTGCAGTCGTTGACAAAGTGTGGAAGGCTGCCTCTTCGACAGGCAATGACCGTGTCTTCAACAATTCCCTGTCGGGTTACGTCACTGACGATCATCTCTTCATCAACCGTATAGCCGGCATCCCCGCCATAGACATTATCCCCTATTATCCTGATTGTGCTCAAAGTTCCTTTGGCCCGACATGGCACACCGTTTCCGACAATTTCTCCAACATCAGCAAGTCCACGCTTCAGGCAGTCGGCGAAACAGTAATGCACGTAATATATAACGAAAAATAATGACGACTATCGAAGACATCCAGCAGGAAATCGCTGACGAATTCAGTGCCTTGGACGACTGGATGGACAAATACCAGCTTATAATCGACCTTGGCGGTACCCTGCCGCCACTCGATCCGGTTTTCAAGACAGACGAGAACTTGATTGACGGCTGTCAGAGCCGTGTATGGCTTCATGCACATACCGAAGACGGACGGATGTGGTTCGAGGCCGACAGTGATGCCATCATCACCAAAGGGCTTATTGCGCTGCTCATCCGCGTATGGTCGGGGCAGACTCCTGCCGACATTCTTGCCAGTGAACCGCATTTCATCGCCGACATCGGCCTCAGCGAACATCTTTCGCCGACCCGGAGCAACGGCCTTCTGTCAATGGTAAGACGGATGCGTATGTACGCCCAGTCGGCTAGCTGACAATTAACCAATGTTAAATTCCGGTGCCGCGGAATGTCCTGGTGTAGCGGCTGGGGTACTCATGCCGTTATCGCACTTGTTCTGCCCGTTTAACTTTGTTAAATTGTTTTCGCGGAATCGCATTTTTTTCGTACTTTTGCAATTATTTGTGTGCAGAGTGCACAGACAGTAACGCCGGAGAAGTTATGAAAAGAGAATACAAGGGTCTTGTGATGACGCCTATCGACGTCGAGTTAAGCGAGGTGATTTTGGGCTCGTCAGTGGTGAACAATTCCAAAATTCAGTCAACCGGTCAGGAAATCGGTGCAGAGTACGATTTCAGCGACCAGTCCTTCAACCACGAGTGGGGGTCTAACTGAAGTTAACTAACCTTGAAAGCTTTAGGAATGAAATCCAGATGGTTTTTGTCGGCTGCTGCGGTTGCAGTGGCCATTCTGCCTTTTGTCTCATGCGACAAAGGCGGCAACAGCGTTTTTTCCTTCAGGTCGGGTAACCGTGTAACATTCTCGGCAGGAGCCTCCGGTTCAGGCGATGCCTCGACCAGAGCGGTCTATTCGGATGTCATCTACACGGAAAACGCCAAGAGATACGAGCGTATCGACTGGCAGCAGGGTGACCTCATCAGAGTATCCTGTGCTCAGGCCAGCGAGCCTGCCTCAAAATATGCGGACTATGTCGTAGGTGAAGTCTGGAACGAGGGGAACCGTTATTCATACGGTCGCATCAACCCTGCCGACCAGGGTAGCGTACTGTGCTGGGGAGCTCAGGGACAGCATGTCTTCTACGGAGTATATCCTGCACCGGCATCCGGCATGGTAACTGTCGAGTACAACGGCGGCAGCACCGCCAGGGGCAGCGTTCCCGCAGTCCAGCCGCAGTTGGGCTTTCAGAACCATGTGGTAAAGCCTGATCTGCCGGCAAGCATGATGATGGTTGCGAAGAACACTATCACTCCGGACAATACTGACGCAAACTATGCCGTCAACGGAAACGGTGTCACCAACGGCGATGACGTTTTCCTGTCGTTCGACCCGCTCACCACTGCCATCCAGTTCACCATTACCAACAAGACCGGCCGGGTTCTCCCTGTCAGTAGCGTAGGGCTGATTTCAGATGCGAATGCCATCAACGGTCCCTTTACCGCCAATATTGACAACGTAAAATCGGGAACGGCTCCGTATTGCACTTTCGACGGGACTGTCAGTGAGAGCAACAAGAGCGTCAGCATCGACCTGTCAGGCTACAACATCAGCCTTGCCGTTGACGAAACGCTTCAGTTCACCTTCTTCCTCACTCCGACAGCAACGACTGTAGATGACCTTACATTCACCATAACGGATCCTTCATCGGGCAAGACACGTATGCTTGAACTCAGGATGGCCAACGGTACGAAGTTGCCGTTCCCCACTCACAAGAAATCGTTTGTGACAGGTATTTTTGTCCCTGAGGGAGTACAGTGGACCGTAAAGTATGATGCCGAGGTCATCTCCTGGGAAGATGTCCACGAGCCGATATATCTGGAAAAGAACTACGGAGACGAGATTGTCATCATGGATCTTGGCGGCTGGGTATTTCCGAGTGACGGTACAAATGCCGGAATACAGGGATCTACAGGCAAGTACCTGCCCGGTGACCCGTACGTGAACGGGGAGCAGATGGGTGTAGTGCTTCAGAGTCAGTACAATTCGCAGAAGTGGATTCGTCTGTACACCCGGCAGTCCATGACAGACAACGAAGTCAGTGAAGGCGATCTGCTTCGTCTGTATATCAATTCCAGTTTCAGACAGCCTGTGCCTGGCGATCCGGACTATATGCTGAACGACGCCCTGACATTTTCAGTGCTGCTGGGCACTTACAATGACTACTATGACTGGAGGAATTTCTACAATGGTCAGTTGAATTCGGCTGCTTACTTCGGTGACGACTACGATCCTGACAGTCAGGATTTCTGGCAGAGTGAAGACTGGGAAAACGAGTTCCCTATTGAAATACCCGTAACCGCAACCTTGGCAGAGCGTCTGAAGGACGGCGACCTGATTGTCGAGAATTCTACCGGCATGAGACTGTTCCGCATTTCTTTGGTAAAGGGCTCCGGTTCCGATAACTAATCCGTTGTGATATGAAGAAAACTCTTGTTAGCATATTGTCAGTTGCCGCAGCCGTCATACTTGCCGGTTGTACGGAAGAGAGAATGAACAGTGGCCTTGAGGGCACAATTTCCTATAAGGCTTCCATCGCATCGAATGGCGGCATTCATACCCGCAGTACAGTCACCGACGGTTCGGTTGACCTCCTTTCCGAGGACGGCGACACAATCTTCCTTGTCAGTAGCGTCAGCCCGACGACTGCGAACGGTGAAGGCGCAATGACCAGAGGTACAATGTACAACACTACGGGCGAAGACCAGCCTCTCGAAATATACAGTGGCATTGCAGACGGAATAACCGCAGAGTTTACTGCTGCCGCATATAACGGCAGCACTGCCTTCTTCAGCCCTGTCAGCCAGACAATTTCCTACTCAGCCCCGGAAGTCAGGTGGATTCCCGAGAAAAACTATGTCTGGCAGGACAATCAGGAACTCACTCTCTATGCATACGTTCCCTCTACGATAAACTACACGTATGTCGCAAACCTGGGCATGTCAGCTGGCGGCATAGGTTTCTCCTATACCGTGCCTGAGTCAGCAGCTGCCCAGAAGGACATACTTTTGGGCTATTACAGAGGAACCGGCGGAGGCACAGGGACAGCTGACATCAAATTCTACCACCCGCTTACAGCTGTCAAGTTCAGGCTTGGGTCATTCAAGAGCAGCAACGTCACTATCAAGAGCATCTCGCTCGAGGGAGTGTATCCCGACGGTACTGTCAGTTTCTCCGCAGGCAACTCCACGTGGAGCGGATTCGGTTCGACAAAGACAGACCTTATTCAGGATAATCTTGGCTTTGCGGCCAGTGATGCCAATTATGATCTGCAGGTCGGAGTCCCGTTCATCATAATACCACAGGAGTTCTCGTCTCAGTCGCCCGTCATCATCCGTGTAGTCACTACAGGCGATGTTACATACACAGCCAGGCTGACAGTCGGCGGTTGGCAGGCCGGCAAATCGTACACATACCTGATAGGTGATACACGCAAGTTCTTTGACGAACCCAACGTCGAAGGCAATGTCATCAGCGAGGATGCGTACAACTTCAACAACGGTCAGAATCCGTTGGGCGGCTGGCACTTCAACGATTACAATCACAGCGATGCTACAGCCGAAAGGGTTATTCCCGGATTTGGAAGCAGTGTAGGTGCCCTCAAACTCACCAACACCACATATCACTCAGATAATAGTCTGGAGCAGTTGTATTATGATCTGCAAGACCCGTTGCCCCGGGGCAGGTATAAACTCACATTCTATGCAAAGTCGGAAGCCGCTTCGTCCGAACTCCAGTTTGGAATGCAGCCCCAGTCTTCTGAATCAGGCAATGAGGTCACGGTAGGACCGGTTTCGCTCTCTTCCGAGTGGACCAGAAAGGAAATCGAATTCAATGTGACTTTTGACGGTGCACAAAAACTGTTCTTCAGTTTCGGAAGCATTGCCAATAATGCAGTTTTCCTTGACCGCATATCAGTTGTAAAGATTGAGGATACCGTTGAGGCGGAAAAACTTGCAACACCGGTAGTCTCCTGCACCAACAGCGAAGAACTTGAAACATCTCTCACGTTCAGTTGGGCTGATATAGACCATGCTGACGGCTATGCCATAAGTCTGAACGGCAACTATTGGGTGACAATAGGCGACGGCAACAGTCTGGGAGAGAATATAAGCTTCACTTCGGACGTATCAGGCAATCCTAATACGCTGACTCTGACCGGACTTGAGGCCGGCAGGAGATATACCTTGTACGTGATGGCACTGGGAGACGGAACCAACTATGCAAACTCCGACTCCGGCAGCAATACCGGCAGGACAAAGGATGAAGGACAGCAAGTGGATCCCGGAACCAGGACATTGTGGGAAGGTTCGGTTACCGCATCCTCGGATGGTGCCAAAGTTGATGTTGAACCCTCAGTATTCGGCGGCCTCACTGTAGGTGGAGCCATAACGTTCTCGGTCATCGGAGACGGCGGCTGGTGCAATATCTACGCATATCCGTGGACGCTGATCTGTTCAGGCAACAATAACGGTGAACCGGTTGTTCTTACTCAGGAGATGATTGACGCCCTGAACGAGAACGGCCTTTACTTCCAGGGCGACGGCAAGACTCTTGTCACTATCAGCTACACTGCACCCGGCGATCATCCCGAGTATAATGAGCAGCCCAATGTCGAAGGCAATCTGTTGAATGATGATGCTTACAACTTCAACGTCGGCTCGATGGGCGGTTGGGAATTCCATCCCCAGAACCATGATTCCCAGAATGCCTCGGCAAGTATAGTTGAGGGTTATGACAACAGTGCCGGTGCACTCAAACTGCACAACTCGTCGGCCAAGAGCAACAACTACGAGGAACAGTTCTGGGTCTCTCCGATATCGGTTCCCGTCTCTCAAGGCAGGTACAAACTTACATTCTACGGAAAGGCAGGCAATGACGGGTTGAGGATCGAATTCGGAGCCCAGATTTCTCCGTATGACAGCAACAATTCCGAGGTTAAGGACATCAACTTCAACCTGACCACAAGCTGGCAGAAGTATGAGCGTGAGTTTGAAATTAACTTCGATGGTGTGAACAAGTTCTACATCAACTTCGGCCAGACTGTCGGCGATCTCTATCTCGACCTTATCTCGGTGGTACCGGTCTCCAACGGCGGTCAGACACAGCTTGCCACACCTTCAAATGTGAGGTGCACTGCCCAGACAACCAACACCCTGACCTTCAGTTGGGATGCCGTTGCCAACGCCAGTGCCTACGAGGTCTTTGTCAACGGTGCATGGACCAACATCGGTAATGTTACAAGTTACACATGGTCTGGCCTGGATCCCGCTACCACCTACACCTTCAGGGTAAGGGCTGTCGGTCAGGGCAATTACACGACTTCCGGCGAAGCCTCCTGTAACGGTACGACTCAAAGTGACGGCGGCTCCGGCGGCGAAGAACTCTACACTCTGTGGGAGGGGAGCACCAACAGTACCCTTTACCTCAACAATGACAATACCGGCAGTAAGCTGCGGACTTGGTTGAGTGATTTCAAGAGTACTGACAAACTGGTGCTTACCTATACGCTGAATCCCAACGGCAACTACCCGGCCTCAGTAACGGTTGGTGCAAATAACAACAGCAACAATTGGGACATCGGAATAAGCGGTACCAGTATTGCCAATAACACCACTTCTGTTACAATCGACCTCTCCGGCCTGGATTTGTCGGCAAGTGTGACTGACCAGGTTCAGTGGGATCACCCGACCAGGACTATAGAGGAAATACTGAACCTTTACGGCTTGCGTATCGGAAGCGACTGGAGTGTTACCTTTACGAGCGTCAAAGTCCAGAGATAATATAAAGGTAACTCTCATCAGCCTTCGGCCGTACGGAACTGCCATCCGGGCCGGAATGTGTTGCGGTGAGTTTCAACTTAGCATATATGGTGCTCTGTTTGCGGCTTGTTATGAGAAGGTTGCTTGTCCTATTGGTAGCAATGACGGCCTGGGTGGCCTCCGTAGCCCAGGTTGAGATGTTCGGCCCTCTCTCCGGGGACAGGACGGACGACATTCTCTGTTTCCAGTTCGTCATGAAACCGGCCGATTTCAGTCTTAGAGGGCCGGTGAAGTTAAGTTATTATGCAGAGGGATGGATGTACGAGGAGACACACCTCACAAGCGACATGAGTCGTTTCCTTCAACATCATCCGATGGAGCAGTACTATGAAGTCAAGTTTGACGAAAATGGTTCCATTACATATTTGTCGTATATTTTCCTGACCACATACAAGAAGAAGGAAACGGTACTCTTCAAGGAGCGCAACTATGAGTACGACAGCCAGGGCAGACTCTCGAAGTGCGTCAGCATGTTCAAGCCGATGGCCGGCTCCTGGAAAGAGGGTTGGGAAGGTATCTCCGACGATTATCTGCCCGACTTGCAGACAACTGCACACTACATCTATGGAACCGACGGCCGTCTCTCTAAGATTGAAATCTTTGACGACTTCACCGGTGTGCTGCGCTACTGCGCAGATTTCAGCTACCCTTCCGGATCTCAGGCCATTGCCGACGTAGTCTCCTACAACGAAAAGGGTACTAAACAGACATCGCGTGTACAGTACAGCTCGACTGCGACCATTGGCTCAGACAGCATCAGAACTGTCACCCGTACGGACAAGATTATTGTCAGGTCTCCCGGTGAGAATGCCTACAATGCACAGTGGAGGGAAGGTTTCGTCTATACCACCGAGACTGACAGGGAAGGGCGTCCTTTGCGCAACGTCCACACCAATGACTCCGGTCAGTACCGTTACAGTCAGCAGTGGACCTACGATGCCGACGGAGACCTCGCTGACTACCGCTGGTCCAGAAAGACTCCAAACGGTGCCGAACGCCGCAACGGATTCCTGTACAGTGCCAACTCACACGGTGACACCGTCCTTAAGAAAGAGATTTACGGCAAGAACTCTACCGTGATGGAGTACGAGTACGATGACCATGACAACTGGACCTATCGTCACGACAGAACCAGTGACGGCACTACAACACAGGGCAACGAAACTCACTACACCCAGGAGAACTGGATTACCCGTGTTATTGAGTATTACGACGGAGACAAAGCCGAAGAGACCGGCGATTGAGACCGCCGGCATCCGCGCAATGCTGCAAACAGCGCAGCTGTCCTTCTATTTCTGTCCGAAACTGAGGTCTCCGGCGTCACCGAGACCAGGTACGATATAGGCGTGACTGTTAAGACCCGGGTCGATGGCGGCGCACCACAGAGTAGTCTTTTCGTCAGGAAACATCTTGCATACATAATCGACACCCTGCTGTGCGGCAATGACCGATGCGAGGTGTATTGTTGACGGGGTGCCTTTCGACAGCAGTGCCCTGTATGCCAGATACATGCTGTTGCCGGTAGCAAGCATCGGGTCAACAAGTATCAGAGTCTTGCCTTCCAGTTCGGGCGATGCCAGATACTCAATGTGTATGTCAAAGTTTACCTCGTCAAGATATTTCCGGTAAGCCGAAACAAAGGCGTTCTCACAGTGGTCAAAGTAGTTGTGGAACCCCTGGTGGAATGGAAGGCCGGCGCGGAAGACGGTTGCCAGCACGATGTTTTCGTCCGGAACGCTCTCGATGGCAGTTCCCAGCGGTGTCTGAACCTCCTTGGTAACATAGTTCAGTCTTTTGCTGACCTCAAGTGCCATGATTTCACCTATGCGCTCAAGATTGCGGCGGAACCGCATCTGGTCCTTCTGGATATTGACGTCGCGCAACTCGGACATGAACTGGTTAAGGATTGAGTTCGTTTTGTTGAAATCTATAACCTCCATACACTTCTTTATTATGATTACGCAAATATACGTTTTTTTTATAATTCCCGATTGTAAAGTTCACTGTGCAGATGGTGTTATCAAATATTAAATGTCACAGCCATCAATGTTTTTGAAGGCGGTGAATGCTCATGAAAGCAAAAACGTAGTATCTTTGTAGCCGCTGGACAAGTGGTTTGGCGTTAAGTGCGCCCCAGCCGGTACTCAGGAGGAATTTTTAACCAAATAAACTACTAAAAAAGAATGGCAAACATTGATCTGAAAAAGTACGGAATCAGCGGCGTGACCGAGGTTCTCTACAACCCCACTTACGAAGTTCTTTACAATGAAGAGACGAAACCCGGACTGACCGGTTACGACAAGGGTCAGGTTACGGAACTGGGTGCTATCAACGTGATGACCGGCATCTACACCGGCCGCTCACCCAAGGACAAGTACATCGTAATGGACGAAAAGTCGAAGAACACCGTGTGGTGGAACACTCCTGAATATCCCAACGACAACCACGAACTGTCACAGGAGAACTGGAAGGCTCTGAAGGATCTTGCCCTTAAGCAGTTGTCAGGCAAGCGCCTCTTCGTTGTCGACGGTTTCTGCGGTACTCACAAGGACACCCGCATGAAGGTACGCTTCATCATGGAGGTGGCATGGCAGGCCCATTTTGTGACCAACATGTTCATTCGTCCCCAGAATCAGGCCGAGTTCGATCAGGAGCCCGATTTCGTGGTTTTCTGCGCTGCCAAGGCAAAAGTTGAAAACTTCAAGGAACTGGGTCTCCGTTCCGAGACTGCCGTTGCATTCAACGTCACCAGCAAGGAACAGGTTATCCTGAACACATGGTACGGCGGTGAAATGAAGAAAGGACTCTTCTCTATGATGAACTACTTCCTGCCGCTTCAGGGTATCGCTTCAATGCACTGCTCTGCAAACACCGACATGAACGGCAAGAATACCGCCATATTCTTTGGCCTGTCCGGTACAGGTAAGACCACACTGTCAACCGACCCGAAACGTCTCCTTATAGGTGACGACGAGCACGGATGGGACGATGAGGGCGTGTTCAACCTCGAGGGCGGCTGCTATGCCAAAGTCATCAACCTTGACAAGGAGTCAGAGCCCGACATCTACAACGCCATCCGTCGTGACGCCCTTCTTGAGAATGTTACGGTAGATGCTGAAGGTAAGATTGATTTCGCCGACAAGAGCGTAACCGAGAACACCCGCGTCAGCTACCCGATCTATCACATCAACAAGATTGTCCGTCCCGCATCCGAGGGTCCCGCAGCAAAGCAGGTCATCTTCCTGTCGGCCGACGCTTTCGGAGTCCTGCCTCCGGTGAGCATCCTCACCCCCGAGCAGACCAAGTACTACTTCCTGAGTGGCTTCACCGCCAAGTTGGCAGGTACTGAGCGCGGCATCACCGAACCCACCCCGACATTCTCTGCCTGCTTCGGCCAGGCTTTCCTTGAGCTTCATCCTACAAAGTATGCCGAGGAACTGGTAAAGAAGATGGAGAAGAGCGGTGCCAAGGCATATCTGGTCAACACCGGCTGGAACGGTACAGGCAAGCGTATCTCGATCCGTGATACCCGCGGCATCATCGATGCCATTCTGAACGGTTCTATCGACAAGGCTCCGACCAAGAAGATACCGTTCTTCGATTTCGAAGTTCCTACCAGGCTCGAAGGTGTTGACACCGGAATTCTCGATCCGCGCGACACCTACAAGAATGCATCTGAGTGGGAGGAGAAGGCCAAGGATCTGGCAGGCCGCTTTATCAAGAACTTCGCCAAGTACGAGGGCAATGCCGCCGGCAAGGCTCTGGTTGCAGCAGGTCCGAAACTCTGATGAGTCATCCGAATCATTAAACTTCAGAAGGACGCTCTTTCCGCCGGACGGGGGCAGCGTCCTTCTTTTTCTATTAACATAAATACGTAAAGTCAATTGTTATGAAGAGATTCTTTTTCACCCTGGTTGCACTCTGCGCCATAGTCGTTGCTCAGGCACAGCCCGGTATGGGCGGTGGCATGGGTATGGGCGGCGGTATGCGCATGGGCGGCGGTATGGGTATGGGCGGCGGAATGATGATGCGCGGCGGCATGATGCCAGGCATGAACCCCGATGAGAAACCGTTCTATCAGAACGAGTCCGATTCTATTGTGCAGGCCTGCCTGTACGACCTTCCCTTCTTTGTCGATTCCAAAAAGGTAGACAAATTCAGAAAACTTGTCAAAATGGAGTACGAAGAGGTCTGCCGCTCAATGCAGATGTCGGTTATCGAAAACCTTCTGACCAACCAGATGGCCGCCAATGGAGGCCGCATGGCAGGACCCGGCTACGGTTTCGCCGGTGACAGTGAGCAGAAGGATCTTGACCAGGAGGCTATCCGCAAGAATGTGGACAGCATTACCGCCAAGTATGCCAAGAAATACAAGAAGATGCTTGACCCCGACCAGTTTGAACAGTGGAACGTCATTCAGGATAAACGCTACGGCAGGGGTATGGGCTTTCTTCTCGCACACGTTTACGAAAACAGCAGTATAGATTTCTGATGCGCATAGCATTGATAGGATATGGCAGAATGGGTCATGAGATAGAGCGCATTGCTTTGTCCCGTGGCCATTCGGTTGTCTGCAGGATAGACATCGACAACCAGCAGGACTTTGAGAGTGAAGCGTTCCGCAACGCAGATGTTGCGATTGAGTTTACGGCTCCCATGCAGGCTCACGGCAATGTGCTCAAGGCCTTTGCCGCCGGGGTCAAGGTGGTCAGCGGCAGTACCGGCTGGATGGATGAACATAGAAGTGAAATGCAGGCACTCTGTGCAGATGGCCGCAATACCCTGTTCTGGTCAAGCAATTTCAGCCTCGGTGTGGCACTGTTCGCGATGACCAGCAGGTATCTGGCGAAACTAATGAACGCCTATCCCATGTATGATGTCAGTATGAGCGAGACTCACCATGTGCACAAGCTTGACGCCCCGAGCGGTACAGCCATTACGCTGGCACAGGACATCGTCAGTGAACTGGATCGCAAGACCGGCTGGACCAGGGGAACATTGCTGTCCGCCGACGGAACACTGTCGGGTCAGTCAGTCTGTCCGGCCGATATGTTGCGCATCGACTCTGTGCGCGAGGGCGAAGTCCCCGGCATCCATACCATCACCTACAGCAGCGATGCCGATGAGATAACAGTCTCGCATAGCGCAAAGAACCGCACCGGCCTTGCTCTCGGTGCAGTACTTGCCGCTGAATATACGGCCACTCACAGTGGTTTCCTGACTATGAACGATTTATTGCAATTCTGACGATTATATATGGCACAGGTGTCTGACAGTGAAAAAGGAAAAAGAGGCTCCGGAAAGCGTAGCCTGAAGGAAGTTCCGGCCCGCGATTGGATCAAACTTGCGGTTGTATCCGTCCTGTATTTTCTTTTCCTCGTATGGATAAGAGGGTGGTGGGGTCTTCTGCTCCTTCCGATAATATTTGACATGTACACAACACATTTCATCAATTGGGGCTGGTGGCGCGACCTTCGCAACGAAACCCTCCGTTCCCTGATGAGTTGGGTAGATGCAATAGTCTTCGCTCTTGTTGCAGTCTATTTTGTCAACCTTTACCTGTTCCAGAACTATACCATACCCTCGTCTTCTCTTGAAAAGTCCCTGCTTGTGGGAGATTACCTTTATGTCAGCAAGGTGGCATACGGGCCGCGCAAACCGATAACGCCCCTGACAATGCCTCTTACCAACAACACCCTGCCTGGTGGCGGCAAAAGCTATATCGAGAAACCCCATTGGCCTTACGAGCGCGTCAAGGGATTCGGAAAGATAAGACAGAACGACATAGTCGTCTTCAACTATCCCTCCGGCGACACCATCGTCACGAATCCAAGCTATCAGGTTATGGACTATTACGGCATGGTATGTGAAATCGGTTCCAGCCTCTGCCGTGATGTCAACCTCGACAGCCTGTCGCTGACAGAGCAGCGCCGGGTGTATGACTTCTATTATAAGGTGGGGCGCGACTATATACTGAAGCATCCCGAGGAGTTCGGCAAGATTGATTCAAGACCTGTTGACCGCCGCGAGAACTATGTCAAACGTTGTGTGGGCCTGCCCGGCCAGACACTGCAGATCAAGGATGGCGTGATATACATTGACGGTCAGCCTGAGAAGACCCCCGACCAGGCTCAGTTCAATTACAAGGTAACCCTTCTCAAAGCCATTCCTCAGGAGTTGCGCGACGAACTGTGCCTCAGTCTTGACGACCTCCCTGAACGCAAAAACCGGGCCGGTGAGGTGACTGTTCCGCTCACCGCCAGTGCTGCCTCTCTCCTGGTTTCCCAAACCGCGATAGCCGGGTCTGTCGAGCGCGTCCCTGTCAGCGACCGCTGGCTCTTCCCCCTCAACCTGAATACCGGTTGGACCATCGACAATTACGGCCCGATATACATCCCGCAGAAAGGTGCCACCGTACAGCTCGATCTCTCGACCCTGCCGTTCTACGAGCGTGCGATCAAAGTCTATGAAGGCAACGACCTCAAAGTGTCCGACAGTGGTGTAATCATGATAAACGGTGCTCCTGCCGACAGTTATACCTTCAAGATGGACTATTACTGGATGATGGGCGACAACCGCCACAACAGTGCTGACTCACGCTACTGG
Source organism: Bacteroidaceae bacterium (assembly GCA_017615835.1). Classification (GTDB taxonomy): domain Bacteria; phylum Bacteroidota; class Bacteroidia; order Bacteroidales; family Bacteroidaceae; genus Colenecus. Next base: position 17,813 of record JAFZZI010000023.1, read on the forward strand.
GGTTTCGTGCCCGAAGACCACATTGTCGGCCGTCCCGTACTGATCTGGCTCTCGCTCAACAAGGACAAAGGCCTGTTCCATGGCAAAATACGCTGGAACCGTCTCTTCCATCTGGTCAGAAACTACAACTGATGCCCCTGCTGCTCTGTTCCGCTTACCTGCCGCCGGTCAGTTTCTTCATGGCGATGAAGGGACACGGACAAGTGTTGGTTGAACAGTTCGACAGTTACCATAAACAGACCTATCGCAACCGTTGTGTCATAGCCACATCCAACGGCCCCCAGTCCCTCACCATTCCCGTGGTTCACGGCAACACTCCCCGCCAGCTCATGCGCGACATCCGTATCAGCAGTCACGGCAATTGGCGTCATCTGCATTGGAACGCGTTTGCATCGGCCTACATGAACAGTCCTTTCTTCATGTACTACGAAGACGACATCAGACCTGTCTTTGAAGGGAACCACTCTTTTCTCGTTGACTTCAACGCCGAACTGTTGGATATCGTACTGAAACTTGTCGGCATAAATGCTGAAGTGACCTTCACCGACGGTTATGTCACCGAAGGCTCCGTTCCCCATTGTGACGACTTCCGGCACCTGGTCGATCCGGGAGTTACCGGTGACATGGAGTTCAAGCCCTACTATCAGGTTTTTTCTGAACGGACGGGATTCATTCCCAACCTGAGCATAGCTGACATGCTTTTCAACCTGGGCCCGGAAACTCCTCTTTACCTCTGATACAGCAACACATTGCTGCGCACATTTCAAAAATGTGTGCATCAGTTAACATTATTATAAAGACATTTTTTGCCCGTTAGGATTAATGGCAGTTCCTTTGCACCGACAAATTTTTATTCACTAAAAACTGTAGTTTTATGGCAGATTCAGAGATCGCAAAAAGAGTTAAGGCTATCATAGTTGACAAACTTGGTGTAGATGAAACTGAAGTTACAGAAAAGGCTGGTTTTGCCAACGATCTTGGTGCCGATTCTCTGGACACCGTTGAGTTGATTATGGAATTTGAGAAGGAATTCGGTATCTCAATACCTGACGACAAAGCCGAGACCATCACCACAGTCGGTGAGGCAATTTCCTATATCGAGGAGGCTGCAGGCCAGAAATAATCATCTTCATGGAGCTTAAAAGAGTTGTCGTGACGGGGCTTGGCGCCGTCACGCCGCTTGGTAACACCATTCCGGAATTCTGGAACAACATAGTTTCCGGGGTCAGCGGGGCTGGCCCCATCACCCGCATCGACATTGAAAAAATCATTACGCGCACAAAGTTTGCCTGTGAGGTCAAGGACTTCGATATCCTCAAGTATATTGACCGCAAGGAAGCGCGCAGAATGGATCTTTGCACCCAGTTTGCAATAGCGGCTGCCTGCGAAGCTGTCGCCGATGCCGGTATTGACAAAGAAAAGGAGAATCTCGACCGCATAGGTGTAATACTGGGCGTCGGCATAGGTGGGGTCCAGTCGTTTGAGGACGGGGTCGTAACCATGCACGAGCAGCAGATTGAAGGTCAGGAACTCAAGGTCACACCGTTCTACATCCCAAGCCTTATTGCCAATATCAGCGCAGGCTACATCTCAATGATGAACGGTTTCAGAGGCCCCAACTACGTGACCACCTCAGCCTGTGCGTCAGGCAACAATGCCCTGGTTGACGCCATCAACATGATACGTCTCGGAAAAGCCGATTTCATGCTTACCGGAGGAGCTGAGGCCGCCATAACTGATGTCGCCCTTTGCGGATTCGGTGTCATGCATGCACTTTCAACCCGCAACGATTCCCCTGAGACCGCTTCACGTCCGCTCAGCGGCAGCCGTGACGGTTTCGTTCTCGGCGAAGGCTCGGGAATACTTGTTCTCGAAGAGTACGGACATGCCAAGGCGCGTGGCGCCCGGATCTATGCCGAGGTGGCAGGGTGGGGACTCTCGGCCGATGCATATCATCTCACTGCTCCCGAACCTGAAGGCAGCGGAGCCGCCCTTGTGATGCGCAATGCTCTTGACGATGCGGGTCTCAGACCCGAAGAGATTGACTACGTCAACATGCACGGAACCTCGACACCTATGGGTGACATAGCCGAATGCAAGGCCATTCAGAAGGTTTTCGGTGAACACGCCTACGAGATGAGCATCAGCTCGACCAAATCAATGACAGGCCATCTGCTGGGTGCCGCCGGTGCCATCGAAGGGATTGCAAGCGTACTGTCAGTCTATAACGACATTGTTCCGCCCACCATCAACCACGAAGAGGGTGACGAGGACGAGAACATCGACTACCGCATGAACTTCACGTTCAACAAGGCCTGCAGAAGACGCGTCAACGCCGCGCTCTCCAACACATTCGGCTTTGGCGGCCACAATGCCTGCGTCATCTTCAAGAAAGTTGACTGATACTATGGGGCTCCATTCACGGTCCATCTCAAAATGTGCTGCGGCCACAACCCTGGTCGCAGCGCTTTGTTTGGGCTGTGCCAGTGTCGGAACCCCCGACGGAGGCCGTTTTGACGATATTCCGCCCGTCTTTACCGGAAGTACCCCCGACCGCAATGCCACGGACGTCAGGCCGAAAAGCGTCATCCTCGAGTTCAACGAGATAATAAAGATTGAAAACGCAGCCGAGAAAGTCGTCGTTTCACCGCCGATGGTCGAGCCGCCTGACATCATTGTCAACAACAGGCGCATCAACGTCAAGTTCAACGATTCCCTTCGCGCCAACACCACCTATTCCATTGATTTTGCCGACGCCATAGTTGACAACAACGAGGGAAACCCTCTCGGTGACTTCTGTTTCAACTTCTCTACAGGTGAGCAGTTGGACACCCTTGAAATGTCGGGGTATGTCCTTGAGGCCTCCAATCTCGAGCCAGTCAAGGGAATCATGGTAGGCATATACTCTGATACTGAAGATTCCGCTTTCGTAACCAAACCCTTTGAGCGCATTTCCCGTACCGACAGCGAAGGCCATTTCGTCATTCGTGGCGTAGGGCCGGGGCGATATCGTATTTTTGCCCTGCGCGACATGGACCAGAACTACTTCTTCTCGCAGAAGAGCGAGATGCTTGCCTGGAACGACTCGCTTGTCATACCCGACAGTGAGCAGCGCTACCGCGACGATACCGTCCGCAATGCCAAGGGCGAGGTCGATTCCATCAGACTGGTTCGCTACACCCGCTTCATGCCCGATGACATAGTACTTAGGGCCTTCACCGAGAAACCGGTCATGCAGTATCTTTCCGAGCGCAACCGCAAGACCCACGAGAAGTTCAGTCTCACTTTTGCCATCCCTCTCGACACCCTTCCCACAATCAAGGGACTCAACTTCGACGAAGAAGGGGCCTTCATGATAGAGAGAAGCATCGGTAATGACACCCTTATATACTGGATGCACGACACTCTTCTCTATTACATGGACACCCTGCGTTTCAGTCTGACCTATCCGGTGCTTGATTCGGCCGGCATAGTAGTTGACCAGATTGATACACTCAGCCTCTTCCCTCAGAAACTGCGTGCCAGAGTGCTCGAGGATGCAGCCCGTGCGGCCGAGGAAGAGGCCCGTGAGCGTGACCGCGAACTGCGCCGTCTTGAGCGTCAGGGCGATACCCTGGGCATAGAAAGACTTTTCCGGCCTAAGATCAAATATCTGAATACTGATATCCGGAACATCTCTGACGTTGACAAGATACTCACCATAGAGTTCAAGGAGCCGGTTCTGCCATTCATTCCCGATTCAGTCATACATCTCAGCCACAAGGCCGATTCAATATACGAGCCCATGCGCATCGTGCTGCAACAGGACACGTGTAATATCCGTCTCTTCCGTCTCTACGCCGAGTGGCGTCCTGATCAGGAGTACAAGTTGGAGATTGATTCAGCAGGCATACGCAGCATATACGGCCTGCCCAACCGCCCCGTCGAAGAGATTCTGCGTTTCAAGGGAACCGACCAGTACAGCACCCTCACCGTCAACGTTGCCCACCCTAAGCCCGGCTACACCGTGCAACTCTATACCGGTAAGGATAAAGTCGTCCGCACCCAGAAACTTGACAGTTATGCTTCAGTATTCTATTTCCTCAATCCCGGCAAGTACTACGTCCGTATGTTCAATGATGCCAACGGCAACGGGAAATGGGATACCGGTGACTACGCCTCGAAGCAGCAGCCTGAGGAGATGTACTACCTGAACAAGGTGTTCGATCTTAAACAGAACTGGGACCACGAGACCGAATCGTGGGACGTAACTGCAGAGCCTCTGTACAAACAGAAGCCCGAAGATGCCAAGACACAGAAATCCGAGGCCCGCAAGGAACGCAAGAACAAGAATATCGAGCGTGACGAGCGGATTGCCAAAGAGAAAGCCCAGAAACAGAAACGCAAGGAAGAACGCCGCCGAAGCCGTTCACGCAAGTGAGGCACCGGCCCTTATCCTCTCCCACAACCTGAGCAGATTGCCGCCCCAGATGCCGGCAAGTTCCCTGTGGCTGAACCCTTCGGCCAGCAGCATCCTTGTCAGGTCTGTGAAACCCGAAGCGTCCTCCAGTCCGATTATGCCTCCTCCGCCGTCGAAGTCCGAACCTATACCTACATGCCCGCATCCCATGATGCCTGCCATGTGCGTAATGTGCCGCACCGCATCGCGTATGGTTGCACCGCCTCCCTTCTTGAGAAAACCGCTATACAGGCATACCTGCGCAACTCCACCTGCTTCGGCCAGGGCCTTCATCTGACTGTCGGTCAGATTGCGCGGGTGGTCGCACAGTGCCCTTGCCGACGAGTGCGAACATATTATCGGAAGTGCGCTTGACTCAAGCGCATCGTAAAAACTCTTTTCTGAGGCATGTGAAAGGTCAACCATAAGTCCATGACGGTTCATCTGCGTCACCACTTCCCGTCCGAACCCGGACAGTCCGTTGTGCTCACTATTGCCCTTTGCTGAATCGCAAATATCATTGTCCCCGTTGTGACACAGGGTAATGTATGCCACGCCGCGTTCTGCGAAACGCCTCACATTATCTGCATTCCTTCCCAGCGCATAGCCGTTCTCGATGCCCAGCACCACCGACTTTACACCTTCCGCCTTGTTTTCCAGCACCTGCCCGGGTGTCCTTGCCAAAGACACTCTGCCGCCGCACAGCGAAATCTTCTGTCCAATCAGCGACAGCAGTCTGTCAGCCTTCGCTGTCGCCTCCTCAAGTTCAGCCTCACTGCGTCCGTACTGTTTCAGGTAGGCCACCATGAACACCGCGTCCAGACGGCCGTCTGACATCTTTGGCAGGCTGACCAGCGGTGTATATCCGAATGTTTTGCTGCCATCCGGGGAATCCTCGCCGACATAGGAATATTCCACCTCTACAGACTTGTCTCTGTCGCGGAAATCCGCCCCCTTGTCAAAGAACATCGGCGTGTCGCAGTGGCTGTCAACTGTCACGCAACTGTCATGAAATGCCTTTGCCGCAGCATGAAGCCGCGCCTCGGCAGTCAGCCACTCAAAAATCGGCATCATCGACCTGTCACCGGCCATCAGCATGCACTCAGGATGCCACTGAACCCCCATTATCGAACGGAATTTCACAGATTCCATGGCCTCTATCACCCCATCCGGTGCCGTCGCTGTTATGCGGAATCCCTCAGGCACGCTCCTGACCGCCTGATGATGGAAAGAGTTTACATCCAACTCTCCGCACCCGAACATCGAGTGTAGCAGCGACCCCTCTGCAATAGTCACACTGTGCGACCTCTCGTGCCTCTTGCCACTTTGGCTGTGCTGCAGGCTATGCGGGCCGTGCTGAGTTGCAATATCCTGATACAGCGTGCCTCCCAGTGCTGCCGCAAGCATCTGTATGCCGCGGCAGATACCCAAGACAGGCACTCTGCGTCTCACCGCCAGCCGAACCAGTTCCAGTTCCGGCAGATCGCGCTTCGGATTCACCTCAATACCGTCAAGAGGCTCCTCACCCAGATACTTGGGATCGATGTCGGCTCCTCCCGAAAGAACTATCCCGTCAAGAGAGTCCACCAGTACGGACAACCCCTCAATTCCGTCAAACGGAGGTATTATTACGGGAACACCCCCTGCCGCCGAAACGGAAGCCCAGTAAGCCTCCGCCAGCGTACAGTCACCGTTCCGGAAGTTGCCGCTGATACCGATTACAGGCGCCTTCTCACTCATCTATGTAGATTGGAATCTCCTTCTTGATACCTTGGTCGAGCGATATCAGGGTCTCAGTCGAAGTAACCCCTTCAATCTCCTGTATCTGATTGTTTATCAGTTTCATCAGATGGCTGTTGTCCCTGGCGTACAGTTTTATGATCATGCCGTACCTGCCGGTCGTGAAGTGGCTCTCCACCACCTCGGGAATCTGGTTCAGCTTGTCCACTACCTGACGGTACATCGATCCTCTCTCAAGCGAGAGTCCCACGAAAGTGCAAGTGCTGTACCCGATGCCCTGCGGATTCACGTGGTACCCCGATCCCGTGATCACTCCATCGTCAAACAATTTCTGTACCCGCTGGTGCACTGCCGCGCGTGACACTCCGCACTGGACAGCCACATCGCGGAAAGGAATCCTGGCGTTCTGCGAAATAATAGACAGAATCTTCCTGTCCAGCTGGTCCATATTGCTCTCAGTCATTCCAGAAGTCTTCTTGCAAGCCATGTCAAAACTCTTTTTTTTTTACGGTTCTTCTGCAAAAATATCTATAAATTCTTACATTTTGCTACAAAAACAGATTAAAATCAGCAAAAATAGAAAGTAAAAAGGCGCCCCATCATAACAGATGGAGCGCCGGTGTGACAAACGTACGTGCCGTCAGGCGGTTACTTCACAATACTAAGCAGTTCTACATCGAACACCAGGGCAGAGAAGGGCTTGATTACGTTGCCTCTGGCCTCGTCGCCATAAGCCTGGTCGTAGGGAATGTAAACCTCCCAGTGGGAACCCACGGGCATCATCTGCAGAATCTCCTGCCAGCCCTTGATTACACCGGTAACAGGGAATTCCACGCCCTCTTCGCTTCTGTCGAACTCAGTACCGTCATACAGTGTTCCGATATACTTCACTTTGACCTTGTCCGTACTTACAGGAAGCTTGCCCTTACCTTGACTGATAACCTTGTACAGTACACCGCTGGCAAGCCTTATAACGCCGTCCTCCTTAGCCTTGTCCTCAAGGAACTTCTCGCCGGCCTTCCTGAAATCACCGTACTTCTGCTCGTTAATCTCTGCAATGACCTCGTTGGCCAGAGTGTTGGCCATGGCCTCTGCCTGCATCCGGTTCATGATAGCAAAGTCGTTCTTCGCACCCGAAATGAAAGCGTTCATGTAGTTGTCAGCGTTGAGCAACTCCTCTCCCTCGCCGAACAGCGACTCATTGTACTGGCCGATAATGTGGCCCAACTCCGAAATACCGATCTCGACACCTGCCGAGTAAGCCTTCTTGGCTGCATCATTGCTCTTCAGCGAAGAACCCTCAATGAATCCTTTGACAAACTGATCCATATAGGCAGTGTCAACCTGCATCTGTCCGGCCAGATACTCAATGAAACCATTGGTACGTGCCATTCCAAGAGCGTATGACAGACTGTCAATCTTGTTGTTGAATACCGGCTTTACGGGTTTGGCAACACTGCTGCCGCATGAAGATACCGTCACCATAAGCGCAACTGCGCAGATGACTACTGAAAACTTTCTCATTTTTCTATTTAATTGGTTCATTAATGTCATTTTTGACCGTTTGGCCGGCAAAATTACATCTTTTTCCGTTACAATGAAACTTTTTGTCCGCTTCGGGCCTCATATACATTGATTACATAGTCGCCTATCTTCTCGAAATCGCCTATCAGGTCGATATAGTAAACACCCATCTGGTACGGATACTTGTGGTCATCGACGTCAGCCACATTCTTGTCCCGCAGTCTGGTACGGTAGTTGTTTATCTCAGCCTCCTTGTTCAGGATGCTGTTCGGATCGATGCTTTCCTTATCCCTCAGATACCTGTTCATCATCTCCAGATGCTCGTGAACCAGCCCCATCATGCTCTCAATATGCGAGTACTGCTCCTCTGTAAAGTCATCCTTCTCCTTGAATTTCCGGTTCAGCGTACGCGCCAGATTGTAGTTGCTGTCGCAGATGCTCTCAATTTCCGAAATCTCGCGCAGCATACTCTGCAGTTTCATCTTACTCTCAGCGCTCAGACGTCCTTCCGACACCTTTGACAGATAGGCCGCTATCTCTACCTCCATGCGGTCGCTTATTCCTTCGTATTTCTCAATCCTCGAGAACAGCTTGTTGAACTCATCACCGTCCTTCAGATGCAGAAGCGTACCTATAAGTTCGTACATTCTGACAGCCCTGTCTGCGTAGTGGCTGATCTCCTTCTTCGCCTCGAGCAGCGACAACTCGGCAGTTGACAGCAGACCGTTCGGGATGAATCTCAGGCGGAAGTCCTCATCCTCTTCCTTCGACTTGATCAGCCGGCAGACAAATTTCTCAATCGACTTCGTGAACCAAATCAGAATCAGGGTGTTTATCACGTTGAATGCCGTATGGAAAGTGGCCAGCACGTAGGTAAGTTTCGAGTTCAGCATCGCCACGTCGTCAGCCGACATGTTCGAGTGGTCAGTGTCGGGCTCGATACCCCAGATGTTGCACGCCATTCTCACGAACGGCCTGAACAGAATCAGCACCCAGATTACGCCGAACAGGTTGAACAGCAGGTGGGCCAGTGCGGCTCTCCGGGCCTGCGTGTTCGCCGAAAGTGCCGCAATATTTGACGTCAGCGTCGTTCCTATGTTCTCGCCCAGTACCAGTGCTATACCCTGATAGATTGACAGGACACCAGTCGAGCACATAATCATTGTAATGGCCATAATCGCAGCCGAAGACTGTACGCAGAGAGTCAGCAGTCCGCCTATCAGCACATACAGAATCACTGACATGAACCCCCATTCGCCAGTCAGGGTGAAAAAGTTGACCACCGCAGGGTTATCCTGCAGATTCATGTCTGCAGCATGTGTGCGCAGTGTCACAAGCCCCAGAAACATAAAGGCGAATCCGAAAAGGAACTCGCCGAACGACTTGTGGTCGCTGTTGCTTGAGAATATGAAGGGGATTGCACATGCGAATATCAGCCACGAGAGCTGCGACAGGTCAACCGATCCCACCAGTGCTATGATCCATGCCGTAAAGGTTGTCCCTATGTTGGCACCCATGATTACCGTGATAGCCTGCAGAAGCGTCAGCACCTCGGCATTCACGAAGCTGACCGTCATAAGCGTGGTAGCCGTCGATGACTGTACAGCCGCCGTCACCACTGCACCGGTCAGCACGCCGGTGAAGCGGTTGTTCGTAATGGCTCCCAAAATCTTTCTGAGTGATTTTCCGGCGAACTTCTGGACTCCCTCGCTCATGCTCTTCATACCGAACATCAGCAGCGCCAGACAGCCGATTACCTTGATAATGTCAAGAATTGTCATTTCTAAAAGGGTGTATTCTTTCTTCCGGATTGTCCGAATAGTAAAAATTAAGTAATTTTGGACGTGATAACCGGACCTCGGAGACTGATGCAAAGATAGTAAGATTTCGCAATTCAGGAATGATAAGACAGTGAATAATTATGTCGTCAAAATATAATTCACAGACACAGTCGCAGGTGCAGTCGCAGACACAGATGCAGACTCTCTCGCCCCAACAGTTGCTTGAGGTACAGCTCCTTCAGCTTAACGTTGCAGGTCTTGAGAATCGCATCCAGGCCGAACTTCTTGATAACGAGGCCCTTGAGATTTCCGATGGTGCTGAAGACCGTTATGACGACACTCCAGCCTCCGAGGACGGATCCGACAGCGACTCCCCGGACGGGTGGGGCGATATTACAGAGCATGACGACCATACCGCCGACTATCTCAGCCCCGATGACATACCCGACTACTCGTACGACCCGTCTGCTCCCAAGTCTGTATCTGCCCAGGCTGCTGAGATACCCATCTCAGACAGCATCTCGTTCTACGATACAATCAGAGAGCAGCTGGGCGAACATGACCTCACGCCTCGCCAGCGCGTTATCGCCGAATACATTATCGGCTCTCTTAACGATGACGGCCTGCTGGACAAGACTCTTTCCGCCATATCGACCGAAATGGCAGTCCAGTCAGTCGCCGATGCCGACGAGTCCGAGATAGAGGAGGTGCTGGGCATCATACAGCAGTTCGATCCCCCAGGCATAGGGGCACGCGACCTTCGTGAGTGCCTTCTCATACAACTTCGCCGCAAGTCCCCGTCCGCCATCCGCGACCTTGCGGTCCGCATAGTCAACGACAGCCTGGATGACGTCCGTAACAAACGCCCCGACCGCTGTGCCAGGCGTCTCGGAGCCGACCTTGACGACGTCTCTGCCGCATTCGACCTCATAATGCATCTCAATCCCCGTCCCGGCAACACCCTCGGTGAAACTGAAGGTCGCGGCAGCAGTGCCATCATACCCGATTTCTTTGTCCAAAGCTATGACGGTGCCGTCCAGACCACGCTCCTCACTGGAGGCATACCGCGACTCAGGGTAAGCCCCAGTTTCACCCAGACCCTTGATGCACAGATCAGGGGCAAAGACAGCGACGTACGGAACGCTGCCCAGTTCATACGCCGCCAGATAGACGGAGCACAGGGCTTCATCAATGCCATACAGCAGCGCGAGCGCACCCTCACGCGAATCATCCGCGCCATAGCCCGCCGTCAGGAAGAGTACTTCGCAACCGGTGACGAAAGCCGTCTCAGGCCCATGATACTCAAGGACATCGCCGACGATACCGGATTCGACATTTCGACCGTCTCGCGTGCCGTCAGCGGCAAGTACGCCGACACCGAGTTCGGTCTTGTCAGCCTCAAGTCCCTCTTCACGGATGGAGTGGCTTCTGCCGACGGCAGTCTCGTCTCAGTCCGCGAAATTCACCGCATCCTGCGTGAGGCTGTTTCGTCCGAAAAGTCCTCCGATCCCCTTACTGACGGACAGCTGGCTGATATCCTGGCCGCCCAGGGATATGTTGTCGCCCGTCGCACCGTAGCCAAATACCGCGAGCAGCTGGGTATCCCTGTCAGCCGCCTGCGCCGAAAATGACAAAACAACCGGAAAATGTACAGCAGAAGAAAAAGCAGCCAGGTCAATGTCGGAGGAGTCCCTCTCGGAGATGACAACCCCATCCGTGTACAGTCAATGACGACCACCCCCACCATGGATACCGACGCCTGCGTCGGACAGGCTGTCCGCATCATTGAAGCAGGGGGCGAATATGTACGCATGACTACCCAGGGCACCCGCGAGGCCGAGAATATGCGCAATATCCGCGCCGCCCTTCATGCAAGGGGATATGACACCCCTCTCGTGGCCGATGTCCACTTCAACCCTGCCGTTGCCGACGTTGCAGCCCGCTATGTACAGAAAGTCCGCATCAACCCCGGCAACTACGTCGATCCTGCACGCACCTTCCGTCACCTGGAGTACACCGACAGCGAATATGCCGCCGAACTCCGCAAGATACGCGACCGCTTCATCCCGTTTCTGGACATCTGCCGCAGCCACGGTACCGCCATCCGCATCGGCGTCAACCATGGTTCGCTCTCCGACCGCATCATGAGCCGCTACGGCAATACCCCTGCCGGCATGGTCGAAAGCAGTATGGAATTCCTGCGCATCTGCGCAGAACAGTCATTCGGCGACGTTGTCATCTCCATCAAGGCCAGCAACACCGTCGTCATGGTACAGACCGTCCGTCTCCTTGTCAGCCGGATGGATAGCGAAGGTATGTCATTCCCCATACATCTTGGCGTCACCGAAGCCGGCGAGGGCGAGGACGGACGCATCAAGAGTGCCGTAGGCATCGGAGCCCTTCTGGCAGAAGGCATCGGCGATACCGTTCGCGTCTCGCTCTCCGAGGCCCCCGAGAAGGAAATACCCGTAGCCCGGAAACTTGTCGCCTATGCCCCCGAGAGCAACCTCCGCAGGGCAGCCGCAAAAGCCGCCGTCACCGACGACACCATAACCTTGAAGTACGACGAGTCCAGTCTCGAGGATTTCCAGCTCAAGGCTGCCATGGATGCCGGTGCTCTTCTTATAGACGGTTTCGCCCGGGAACTCAGGCTCATCAGCCTCAACCCTGCAGTCACCCAGGCTCAGGCCGACGACACAGCCGAAGCCATCCTGCAGGCAGCCCGCGTAAAGTTCACACGCACTGAGTACATCTCATGTCCCGGCTGTGGACGCACCCTCTACGACCTCGAAAGTACCATTGCCCGCATAAAGGCAGCCACCACCCATCTTAAAGGTCTGAAGATAGCCATCATGGGCTGCATAGTCAACGGCCCCGGCGAGATGGCTGATGCCGATTACGGCTATGTGGGAGCGGGCAGGGGACGCATCAGCCTCTACCGGGGCAAGGAGTGCATCGAAAAAAACATACCGGAAGCCGATGCTGTTGACCGGCTTCTGGCACTCATTGAATCGGATTCTGTGTCCGGTCAGCCCAGATAGCCCTCCTCGAGCATTGCCTGCGCCACCTTCATGAATCCTGCCACATTGGCTCCCTTCATGTAGTTGATATAGCCGTCGGGTTCGGTACCGTATTTCACGCACTGCTGGTGGATATCCGACATAATGGTGTGCAGCCTTGCGTCCACCTCGTCGGCCGACCACGAAAAATGCATCGCGTTCTGTGTCATCTCAAGTCCCGATGTCGCCACGCCTCCGGCGTTCACCGCCTTGCCGGGTCCGTACAGTACCCGGGCCTCAATGAAGGCGTCCACCGCTTCGGGACGGCAGCCCATGTTCGATACCTCTGCCACGCACTGCACGCCATTGTCTATCAGCTGGCGGGCGTCGTCGCCATCCAGTTCATTCTGTGTGGCGCACGGCATCGCAATGTCCACCTTGCGCTCCCACGGCTTGCGTCCGGCAAAGAACTCGGCCCCGAACTTCCTGGCGAAAGGCTCTACCACGTCATTGTTCGAAGCCCTCAGTTGCAGCATATACTCAATCTTCTCGTCATTCAGGCCATCCTTGTCAAACACATACCCGTCAGGCCCCGACAGAGTCACTACCCGTGCCCCCAGCTGGGTCGCCTTCTTTGCAGCGCCCCAGGCGACATTTCCGAAACCGCTCACGGCCACAGTCTTGCCCTTCAGATCCTTGCCTGCGGCCTCCAGCATCTGCTTCACGAAATACAGCGCACCGTATCCCGTCGCTTCAGGCCTCACCTTCGAGCCTCCGAAAGTCAGCCCCTTGCCCGTAAGCACTCCGGTATTCTCACGTGCCAGTTTCTTGTACATGGCGTAGAGATAACCGATTTCGCGTGCCCCTACACCTATGTCACCTGCCGGAACATCCGTGTCAGGCCCTATATAGCGCCACAGTTCCAGCATGAAACTATGGCAGAAACGCTCTATCTCGGCCTCTGAGCGTCCTCTTGCCGAAAAGTCCGAACCTCCCTTTCCGCCGCCCATCGGCAGTGTAGTCAGCGCGTTCTTGAAAGTCTGCTCAAATCCCAGGAACTTCAGAATCGACAGATTCACCGACGAGTGGAACCTCAGGCCACCCTTGTACGGTCCTATCGAGTTGTTGAACTGCACACGATAGCCCGTGTTAACGTGAATCTCGCCGTTGTCGTCAGTCCAGGGCACCTTGAACGTGAAAATCCTGTCAGGCTCGACAAGCCTCTCCACAATCCTTGCCTGCTCAAACTCAGGGTGCATGTTGTACACCGGCTCCACGCTCGTCAGAACTTCGCGCACAGCCTGCAGATACTCTTTCTCTCCCGGATGCCTCCTTTCGAGGTCGGCCATAATAGCGTTCACCTTCATAACCCTACACTTTTGCTGAAAACAATTACTGTAAACAAATATACGCAAATATAAGTGACTGCTGACTGAAAACTGCATATTTTTGCACAAATCGGGCCATACCCCGGTTTTTATGGCAGCAAGTTCTTTTTTCTTCTCTTGCTTTGCACTAAATTTGTCAGACAAACGACAATCAGAATGGAACCATTGGTAAGCATTATCATGGGCAGTACCTCCGACCTGCCCGTTATGGAAAAGGCCGCAGCCTTCCTTGACAGCATGCAGATACCCTTTGAGATGAATGCCCTTTCGGCTCACCGGACTCCCGAAGCCGTAGAGTCCTTTGCCAGACAGGCCTCCGGACGTGGTATCCGTGTCATAATAGCAGGTGCCGGCATGGCAGCAGCCTTGCCTGGCGTCATTGCCGCCAACACCACGCTTCCTGTAATAGGTGTCCCTGTCAAGGGCATGCTTGACGGACTCGATGCAATGCTCTCCATCATCCAGATGCCTCCCGGCATTCCGGTTGCCACAGTCGGTGTCAACGGAGCCCAGAATGCTGCCATTCTCGCTGCCCAGATGCTTGCCCTCAGCGATGAAGGACTTGCCTCGCGGCTCACTGCCTATAAACTCGGCCTGAAACAGAAAATAGAGAAAGCCAATGCCGACCTTGCGCAGGTCAGCTACGACTTCAAGACTAACTGAAAAGGTTTTCCGGATATAATCCGGTCTCTCCCTCTGGTCAGAAGGAGCGTTTGAACAGCGGTGACAGTTGCTTTACCATGCTCACGGCGTTCCTTGCCCCGGGCATGAAGTCCACGAACAGCAGCAGAATGAAACCTGCCGCACAACTCAGTTCATACTCGTCGAACGGACAGCCTTCCTTTGACATCTCCCAGCAGCGCATGACGTCTGCCCTTCCCATGTGGAAAACACCGTCGATTGCTCCTTCAGGCAGATAGTGCGACATGAAGAACCACTGACCCCAGTCATAGACAGGGCTGCCGTATGCGAAGCCGCCAAGGTCTATCGCGAAGTCGCCCTTTGCCGAGGTAATAAAGTTCCCGGGATGGAAATCACCGTGCAGGCATGTCGTGACCTTCGGAACACTCCCGATGAACTGTCTGATGCACTCCTTGTCAAAGTCGTTGTACTCCTCAATCTGCTGCATCCTGTCCAACAGTTTCCTCTCTATTGACGGAAACCTCTGCGTGTCGCATTCGGTAGAGTGGATGATCCTGCCCAGACGGACGAACTTTTTCATGTAGGGCTCCATCAGGCTCCTGTCTTCCGAAATAGCCCTGCTCAGCGACTTCTTCCCTTCGATGTACTGGTACAGTGCACCTATGCCTCCGCTTTTGAGCCTGACGAGGCCGCCCGGTTCCGGTGTAGGAATTCCCATGTCGAACACGGCCTTCGAAATGGCCTGGTCGGCTTCCTGAATCTTCTGCTCGTCCTCACCCATAGTGAGGTAACTCTTGAGCATCCACCTGCCGTCCGGGCTGATGTAGTTGCTGGACGACGGACGCTGGCTCAGAATACTCCAGCCGCTGATATCAATGACTTCCATAAGATAAGAGAGAATAGGAAAAACAAACTGTGTACCTCCGCTGGGAATCGAACCCAAATTTAAAGTTTAGGAAACTTCCGTTCTATCCATTGAACTACAGAGGCATCGGCTTCTCTTCGCAAAGGTAATGCTTTTCCTTTAACTGACCGCAAATCGGGCTGCAATTATCGGTTTTGGCTATGATATTTGTGAAACAATTGCTATTTTTGCAAAATTGTATAAATATTAGACTCATTACGCAGTGGTCAGCGACATCATTCTTTCAGGTCTTGTAAACCTCTTTGCACTCATAGGTGAACGCAACAAGGTTGATATCGAACGTGCAGAGTTGTTGCTGGGCAATTATCTCGGCCGCCACTTCGGTCTCATGCATACCAAGTCGTACATGAGTCTGTACCAGGATCTCCGTCTTTTCTACTCCGAAAACGAAGATATTGACATCGACCCGATTGTCGGCAACATCTGTACCCGCATAAAGGACAAGATGGAGTCCGGTGAACTCAAGCTCGTACTGCTGCGTCTCATGGAGTTCTGCATGGTATCGCCGGAGACATTCGATCCCCGCAATCCGCTCTTCCTGCGCATCGCCTCCGAGTTCGGAGTTGACGACACTCTCTATTCCGACTTCTGCGACTTCGCACTTGACCGGCCCGGCGAACGCGTACACCTCCACAGTTTCGAAGGCTATTCGGGCAAAGTCAAGACCCTCCGCATAGATACCGACAACCTCATAGTCTTTTCCTATACCGGACAGGATGAGGTACTCTTCGACGACACCGCCCTCGTTCCCGGCGTTTTCCAGGTATGGCACACCGGCGGCGTCCTCAAGAACCACAAGGGTGCTCCGATCTATTACTCCCAGATACGGCACGACTACGAGCCCGCCAGCACCGGCTCTATCATATATCAGGCCTGTGACGTCAACTTCAGGTTCCCCGACTCCGACAATGGACTCCACGACCTCAGCCTTACCCTCAAGGGCGGCGAACTGGTTGCCATCATGGGTGGCAGCGGTGCCGGCAAGACGACCTTGCTCTCTATCCTCAACGGCAGTCTCAAGCCTCAGCAGGGAACACTCGCCATCAACGGACATCCCATCCACAGTCCCGAGGCAAGGGCTCTCATCGGCTTCGTCCCCCAGGATGACCTGCTTATCGAAGAACTGACAGTCTATCAGAACCTCTACTATACTGCCAGACTCTGCTTCGATACCCTCACGCCTGAACAGATTGACACCAAGGTCAATACCCTTCTCGCCGACCTCGGACTCGACAAGGCAAGCGACCTGATTGTGGGCTCACCCCTCAACAAAACCATATCCGGGGGTCAGCGCAAACGTCTCAACATAGCCCTGGAACTCATCCGCGAGCCTTCCGTAATATTCCTCGACGAGCCGACCTCAGGACTCTCGTCCTCCGATACCGACAACGTCATGGGACTTCTCAAGGACCAGACCTGCCGCGGGCGACTCGTCGTTCTCAACATACACCAGCCCTCAAGCGACGTCTATAAGCTTTTCGACAGGCTCATCCTGCTCGATCTCGGCGGTTATCCTATCTACGAGGGGAATCCCATCGACGCCCTCACATGGTTCAAGACAGAGGCTGACTATGCCGATGCCGAAACAAGCACCTGTCCCACCTGTGGCAACGTCAATGCCGAGACAGTGCTTAACATCATAAACGAGCGTTCGCTTGACAACACCGGCCGGCTCAGCAAGGAACGCAAGGTGAGCCCCGTCCAGTGGCATGACATCTACCTGTCCCGCCGTGCCCCAATCGATCCGGCTCCGGTCAGCGACATCCCTGTTTCCAGTCAGAAGACGCCGTCACCGCTGCGTCAGACGCTCATATACCTCGAGCGCACTGCCCGTGCCAAACTTGCCGATGTCCAGTACCTGGTCATCACACTTGCCATAGCTCCGCTGCTGGCTCTCGTCTGTGCCCTGCTCACCCGCTATGCACCCGACGGAATCTACAGCGTCATGAACAACAAGAACCTTGTAAGTTACCTCTTCATGGCCGTCATAGTAGCAACTTTCACCGGCATGAGCGGCAGCGCCGAAGAGATAATACGCGACCGTACCCTGCTCAAGCGCGAGAAGTTCCTCAACCTCAGTTACCGGTCGTACATCTGGAGCAAGATAATCTATGCCGCCATCGTATCACTCGTACAGACGGCCCTATTCATACTTGTCGGCAATTCAGTCATGGGCATTCACGGCCTCTTCTTCATGTGGTGGGCCATTCTGTTCATAACAGCCATGACGGCAAGTCTCACCGGGCTCTTCCTTTCGCAGAACCTCAAGTCGGTAGTGGCCATCTATATCACCATACCCATACTGCTGATACCTCAGATACTTCTCTGCGGCCTTGTCGTCCCCTTCTCCGACCTCAACAGCCGCTCCACCACAGGCAACGTGCCGCTCATCGGCGAGGTCATCCCGTCACGCTGGTCCTACGAAGCCCTTGCGGTCGGCACCTACTGCTACAACCGCTATGAACGTCCCTTCTACGACATGGACCGGCGCAGGGGTCAGGCACTCTTCTTCAAGGAGAAATACCTGTATGAGCTTGAGTCGCAGCTTGAAACCATGCAGAGCGAAGCAGACAAAGGTGAAATCTCCGATCCCATTCACCTGCAGACACTCCGTCTCGGCCTGCCACGTCTTGCTGACGCCTGCGAAATGCAGCCCTACGAAGGCGAATGGAATTATTCCGGCCTGAGACACTGGCTTGACAAGGCCGGACGTGCCCTTGACAGCATCTGCAATAACGTCACTCTTGAGCGTGACCGTCTTGCCGTCCAGCTCATCAGCGAACTCGGAAAGGAGCAAATGCTTCAACTCAAGCGCTCTTCAACCAACACCCGTCTTGAGGAACTGCTTACCGGCGCCGACTCCGAAAATGCCGTCAGCCTGGTCCGCGGACACATTGTCACTCATGCCGCCGGCATCTTCCTGACTCCCCAGAGCCGTTGCGGCCGTGCACCATTCTACAGCCCCTTCAAGAAAATCGGCAGCCTGACAATACCCACTCTGTGGTTCAATATAAGCATACTTGTACTCATGAGCGTGATAGTCACAGTACTGCTCATGCTCAACATATCAGAAAGGAAATTCAGATAATTTTCAATAACTAAAACAACAGGAAAATGAAAAAAGTTTCAATTCTCATCCTTATCGCAGCCGTGAGCGTCTGCATGTACTCCTGCAAGGGAAAGAACGCCAAACAGGCAGATCAGACCAAGACTGAGACCAAGTCGTTCCAGGAGAGCCAGGAAGAGCAGTACATACTCGTGCAGCTCGACAGCATCTCCCAGATCATGTCAAGGCTGAAACCCTTTGAGTTCATCTCATCTACCGAAGGCGGCAAGGTTGTCCTCACTGCCAGGGAGAAGCAGGTCAAGCCCAACTACCTGATGAAGGCAGATGTCATCAACGACCTCCAGACCCTCTCGCAGAAATACCGTGCAGCTGC
>JAFZZI010000024.1 GCA_017615835.1 Bacteroidaceae bacterium
ATTCCGTCTGGAAAAGACGTCTTTGTTACCCTCGGACCCGATGCCTGACGGCAGCAGATCCTCGTACTGTTGTTGTTTGTAGCATTCTGTCAATGATCGTAGCAATGCCTCCCCAACGGAAAGCGGGTGCAAAGTTAAGGCAAGAATTCTTTCCACCAAAATAAAACTGCCTTTTTTTTGTAAAAAAGCATTAAACATTCCTTAATTGTTTTTGTTTGGCGTATCTTCGCAAAATCATCAAAAAACAACAAGAGCGCCCCATTACAAAATGAGAATACGCCCGTTCATTCTGATGCTTGCCGCTTTCGTCTGGATTTCAATCGGAATCCAGGCACAAGTCCGTGTCAGCGGCAAAGTAAAAGACGAAAACGGTGAAGTCATACCTTATACCACAGTAAGACTGAAAGACACCAGTATCGGATGTACCACAGACAACAACGGTAATTTCTCTTTCACCGGCCCGGCAATCGGCAAGACGCTCCAGATATCCTCCATCGGATACGAGAACTACGAAGTAGCCATCACCGGCAGTACGCGTTATCCGCTACAGATAACCCTGCATTCCGCAACATATTCCGTAGGCGAAGTTGAAATAAAGCCCAAGCGGGAACGTTACGTCAGAAAGGGCAACCCTGCAGTTGACCTGATAAAGGAACTGATAGAGAAAAAAAGCCTTGAAGACCCCCACAACAACGACTTCTACTCCAGAGACCGGTATGAGAGACTAAACGTTGCTCTTGACAATTTCAACGAAGAGAAACAAAACAAATCACCATATCGAAGATTTCCTTTTCTAAAGGATTACGTTGACACATCTGCCGTCTCGGGCAAACCCGTCCTGAATGTGTCAATCAGAGAACTTGTTGCTACGGACTACTATCAAAAGAAGCCTAACCGCAACAAACAGCACGTCAAGGCACGCAACTGGGTGGGAATTGACGATTTCATGCCGGCAAGCGAAATTCAGGCCGCTGTTGAAGAAGCAGTTGTCGACGTCGACATATTCGATAACGTGATAACCATATTCCGGCGCGAGTTCCAAAGTCCCCTTGCCGCCAACATTCTCTCACAGTCGTACTATAAATACTACATCATGGATACAGTCAGCGTCGGAGGGGAACCCTGCGTTGACCTCTCCTTCGTCCCATTCAATTCCGAATCATTCGGATTCACCGGGCATCTGTACGTAACAGCCGACTCTGCCCATTTAATCAAGTGGGCCCAACTCAGCGTTCCTTACGACATAAACATGAATTTTGTCCAATACCTCAACATAGACCAGAAATTTGATTACGACGACGCTCATAACAGAATACTTACCGAAGAATCCCTCACCACCGAGTTGAAACTATACGACTACATAGACGGACTATATGTGAGGCGTGAAGTGTTTTACTCAAACTATGCCTTCAACGATGACGTGGACAAAGAAATATTCGACCGGCCTGAAAGAATCATTGAAAACGACAACTCCACGGTGATGGCCGAAGAGTATTGGGAGCAGGAACGCGCCAGTAATACAGGCATACAGAGCAAAAACGTAGCCACCATGTTGAGCGAGCTCAGACAGCACAAGGGTTATTACTGGACTGAAAGAATAATAATGTTCCTCTTCTCCGGATACATACCCATACGGGAAAAAGAGCCGCCGTTGTATTACGGTCCGCTGAACACCACTCTCAGTTTCAACGAACTGGAGGGAGCAAGGCTAAGGGTCGGCGGAATGACTACGGCGTATCTGAACCCTCACCTTTTCACCAAGTTCTATCTGGCCTACGGAACCCGTGACGGGCGCTTCAAGTACATGGGACAGCTTGAATACTCCTTCAAGCCAAAAAATGAGAGCTGGAATGAATTTCCCATCCGTTCTCTGCGCCTGTTGTATCAGAATGACCTGATACAGTATGGTCAGACTTTCAATTACACAAATCGGGACAACATCTTTCTGTCAATCCGAAGGCAGGCTGACGACAAATCCGCCTATCAGCGACTGGCCCAGCTCACCTATACAAACGAGTTTTACAACGGCTTTTCTATAGAAGCAACCGTTCGCAACAGAATTGAGCAAGGCTCTGACCTCCTTGAATTCGAGAAGGTAATGCCAGACGGAAGCTATGTCCCTGCAGACAAGTTCACTCAGACAGAATTTGAGTTAAAACTACGTTATGCCCCCGGCGAAAAATTTATTCAGCGCAATTGGAACAGAAGATCAGTAACCCCACAGAAGCCCGTAATAACCCTGACTCACACAATGGCCTTCAAAGGATTCGGAAGCGACTTTTCCATGCAGCGAACAGAAGCTGAATACCGTCAGAGAGTCTTCATCACTCCGTTTGGATACTTCGATGCCGTAATAAAAGGCGGTAAGACATGGGGGCAGATACCATTCCAGTTGATGACCATTCCCAACGCCAACCTGTCTGTCGCCCTGAGGAAAGAATCATTCGAACTGTTGACACCCATGGAATACATACTTGACTCATACATTTCATGGGATATAAAATACTCACTTAACGGACTAATATTCAATCGGATTCCATTACTCAAGAAACTTGAAATGAGAGAAGTCATAACCACTAGCGGTATTTGGGGTACCCTGAGAGACTGCAACAACCCAGCAATAGACCGGAGCGGAAATTTATTCAAGTTCCCTGACAGATCAATTGCTGCCGAAATGGGCAGCGTACCTTACACCGAATTGGGAATCGGAGTTGAAAACATTCTGAAATTCCTCCGTTTCGACTACTATATCCGTCTGACCCACCGCAATACACCAGGAGCTTCAAACCAGGGATTCAGATTCGCCGTCCATGTAGAGTTCTAGCAGCATGACTGAAATAGCCCCGATACCATTGACCAGGGACGAAAAAGCGACTATGCAGGCATACACCTTACATAGAGACAGGAACAGTCGGGGAAATACTCAGAAGACTGGAGTAAAATTAAACTCGGGAACCGTAACGACAGTAGTTTTGTGCTTTCTTGCAATTCTCGTCCGCACCTTCTTATACTTTGAATCGGCCTTGGACTTACTGGAAAAGGCATAAAGTGATACTATCTGCAACGGAGCCCCTCCATTTTCAAGCCACGATTTGAACTGACGCTGGTATTCACTGCTATCATCTATGAAATAATTGGCTGCAACGGGAATATCATCCATCTGTTGCACCTCAGTCATGTAAAACACGGAATCCACAAACGAGAAGGAAACCGCAAACATATATTCTGTTCTGTAGTCAACTTTCCGTGCCTTCGAACGGGTCTGAGTTGTTCTGGGGATACTTTGACTGAAATCAGAGGAATAGTATCCCTGTGCATCGGCCGCCGAAAAAGACGACAATACCGAAAAAAGCGAAACAATGAAAAAAATCTTTCGAAACATATCAGCCCAAATATGATCTCAAGAGTTTGCTGCGGGCATTATTGCGGAGTCTGCGGATTGCTTTCTCCTTAATCTGGCGGACACGTTCCCGGGTCAGCCCGAACTTGTCACCAATCTCCTCAAGAGTCATCTCACGGCAGTTGATTCCGAAAAACATACGTACTATGTCACGTTCCCTATCGGAAAGAGTGGTTAAAGCGCGTTCTATCTCCTTGGACAGCGATTCATTCACAAGAGTTCTGTCTGCCATCGGAGAATCGTCATTAACCAAGACATCCAGCAGGCTATTGTCTTCACCGTCAACAAACGGGGCATCAACAGAGATGTGACGGCCTGAGACCTTCAACGTGTCGGCAACCTTGTCAACGGGCAAATCGAGCACATCGGCCAGTTCCTCGGCAGAGGGACGGCGTTCATTCTCCTGCTCAAACTTCGAAAGAGCCTTGGTTATCTTATTCAGAGATCCCACCTGATTCAACGGGAGACGAACTATGCGCGACTGCTCGGCAAGAGCCTGAAGAATAGACTGGCGAATCCACCAGACGGCATAGCTTATAAACTTGAATCCTCGGGTTTCATCGAACTTCTCAGCCGCCTTGATAAGGCCCAGATTTCCCTCATTAATCAAATCCGGCAAACTCAGGCCCTGATTCTGATACTGCTTGGCAACAGATACTACAAATCGCAAGTTTGCGCGGGTCAGTTTTTCCAACGCTTCACGGTCACCCTTGCGGATACGCTGAGCAAGCTCGACTTCCTCTTCAACAGTAATAAGTTCCTCACGGCCAATCTCCTGTAGATACTTGTCAAGAGAAGCACTCTCACGATTAGTAATGCTCTTTGTAATTTTAAGTTGCCTCATTTCTGTTGTATTTTATGATAGCCAGCAAGCCTATTCTATTCCAAAATAACGAAAACGGATGCAAAATTAATATTAAATCCCGAAATTCTATAAAAACAGAAAAGATAATTGGAGTTGACCACACCCCAATTACCTTTTCATGACAGATAGCCGCCAATTTACTCTGACAGGTCAACAGCGTAGTTGGCACGACGTCCAGACGGGTAAACTCCCGTTATGAAGAGCACCTGCTCCGGAGACTTTGCGGCTTCCTGGTAAGCAGACATGACATCCGCCTCGCTTCTGACCTGCGCACCGTTTATCTTGAGAATTATGAAACCGCGCTGAATGCCGCTCTTCTGAAGTTTTCCGCTACTTACGGCAGATACCTGAACGCCATAGCCAATATTCAGTTGCCGTTTCAGTTGATCAGATACCTCAGCAAAGGTTGCTCCCAGAACATCAACGTCATTGTTCTTTACTATTTCCGTATTACCCAGAGAGTTCTTCAATGTTACCACAACACTCTTTTCCTTCTTGTCCCTCAGATAAGTCACTGTAACCTTGTCACCGGGACGATATTGTGTAATGGTCTCCTGCAACTCGGTCATGGTCTTTATTTTCTTGCCATTGACTGCAGTAATGATATCTCCGGACTTCAGACCGGCTGCAAGGGCACCGCCTCCATTGGGAACATCACTTACATATACTCCCTCATGGGTACCGAAATCCTTGTCTTTATTCTCGTCAAGCTGACGCACAGCAGACACATCAGCCCCCTCAATGCCAAGAAGAGCGCGCTGTACAGTACCATATTCCTTAAGGTCGGACACCACCTTGCGTACTATCGTCGTCGGAATGGCGAAACCATAGCCCGCATACGTACCGGTAGGCGATTCAAGTGCCGAGTTAATACCGACCAATTCACCCCTGGTATTGACAAGGGCACCGCCACTGTTACCCATGTTGATTGCAGCGTCAGTCTGTATGAAAGACTCTATTTTACCACTACCCTCATATATACCTATCTTACGCGCCTTGGCACTGACGACACCGGCTGTCACTGTTGATGTCAGATTGAACGGATTTCCCACAGCGAGTACCCACTCGCCTATCCTCAGTTCATCAGAATCACCCATAGGTATGACAGGGAATTCATCTCCATCAATCTTAATGAGTGCCAGATCGGAGTTGGAATCAGCTCCTACAACACTGGCCTGGAACGTACGATTGTCATTCAGGGTAACTTCAATCTCGTCTGCGCCCTCAATCACATGATTATTGGTGACGATATAACCGTCTGATGACAGAATCACACCCGAGCCATAGCCTACCTGGGGCTGACTCCTGTACTGGCGTTGACGAGGCTGGCCGTTTCCAAAGAAATACTCGAAGATGTCAGGCATCTCCTGAACCGTACGGGTCTTGCTGTTGACGGTCGATTTAATATGTACTACACCATGAATGGTCTTTTCAGCAGCTTCTGTCAGGTCAACCGGCTGCGACACCTTGGTTCCCAGTGCAGCAGATGACGTAAAGAAAGAACCAGTCTGGGAGGGAACCGTCACAACCTCCTTACTTTTCATTCTCGAACTGACTGCATAAGCTGTAACACCGGCGGCAACTGCGCAACAGAGCACCAACACAATTGACGAAAAGAGGCTTTTAGTTGTCGTTTTCATAACTCAATATTGTTAATTAGTTAATTTTTGATTTACATTTAACACTTGTCTTGCCAAATATATGCAAGAAATTTGCCAGTTGTTCTACTAGTATCAAAGATTTGTCAATAATTAACTAAAACCATCCACTGTTAACAGAATTTCAGCCATCAAGGCAGAACCCTGCCAATTCTGACACATCAGCGTTGTCAGAACTGGCAGAATCAATAGCCGAATATATCCTCCAGAGTCAACAATTCAACAGGGCCCAGAGTACGCAGGAAATCTATATCCAAATCGGCAGGATCACCCAGGATACCATATATATATGTACGATCCTTGACCCACTTGTTCTGACATTTGACGATATCATCCATTTCAAGCGATTGCAGATGCTCGAAAACAGTCTTGTCCTCAGGTTCGTCCAGCCCCAGCAATTCGGCAGAAAGATAACTTTCCAATACAGAAATCCCGTTTGTCCTGCGAGTTCTGAGGACAGACTCCAATCCGGTTTTTGCAATCTGGAAGGACTTTTCCGATTGAGGCATATCATTGATTATCTGGTCGAAAGTCTCTACAGCTGTTCTAAGTTTGTCATTCTGTGAACCAATTGTCGCATAGAACATATAGTTGCCGTCTTTATGGGCAGGGGATGCCAGATATGCCCCTGCGCTATAAGCGAGAGCACGAGCTTCACGCATCTCCTGGAATACGACGGTATTCATACCTCCACCGAAATACTCGTTGAACAGTTCTATCTGAGGAGCATCGTCAGGAGAATACACCTCACCCCTGTTGGAATACTGAATATAGTTGAACTGACGCTGATCGTATGGAGCAATATATACCCTTGACTCCGGAGTCTTCCTGCCGTCATTGAACTTCCTGACCAGCGGGGCAAGATTGCTGTCCGGCTTATGGTTTTCGGACAGAAGAGCCTGGACTCCCTTCTCCGAATCCGGTCCGTAATATAGAATTCTATGCCTGTACCCAAACAGATTACGGATCTTCGACAACAACTCTTCCGAAGTAAGAGCCATGAGCTGTTCATTCGTAAGGTTGACAGTTTTCACATAATCACCTCCATACAGGACATAACGCTGCAGGGCACTGTTGCATGACTGTTGTGACAACTTGGACATTTGACGTGCTTTCAGTTCATCGGCTTTCAGATTTGCCAGTATCTCCTCGTCGGGTACAGCGTTCATTATCAGGTCTTCGTACAGTTTCAGATTCTTTCCGACATTCTCGGCAAGACCCGAAACAGTCATCTGAGTCACATTTGCACCGACGTTCAGGTTATGGCTGCATGCCAGTTTATACTCTTCAAAGGCTATATCGACAGCACTCTTCTCAGCAGTCCCGAGATATGAAAGGTAAGAAAAGGCAAATCCGAGGGCGGGATCATCGGCAAGACCGGTATCAAACCTGAAAGACAACGTTGCAATATCGTTGTCGGTATTCAGTTTATATAGTCCTTCAAGTTTCTGAGGCATAGCCGTAAACTTTGACATATCTTTCGAGAAATTCACAAAGACAGGCTCTATCGGTTTAACCTCACTTTCAGCAATCTCAGACAGAAAATCACTCTGCATTTCACGGTTTGTAGCTATCGGTGTAATCTCCGGAGCATCAATTTTCTTGTTCATGGGATTTACTCCGACATGCTTGTATACAACAGCATAGCTGTCGTCGCCCAAATACTTCCGGGCCCAGTCAATCACATCCTGTTTGGTTATTGCAGCCATACGGTCAAGCCTGTGGACGTCTTCACTCCATCTGTGCCCATAAATAAAACTGTCGACAAACTTGCTTACACGTGACCTGTTGCCAACCAAAGACCTCATATCTGAGAGTTTGGCATTAGCATATGCTGCAGTCAGAAGTTCCTCGTCAAAATCACCGGAACGCAACTTCGCGACTTCTTCGAGGACAAGATTCCGGACATCATCCAGAGACTGTCCCTCTTTGGGGTAGGCCTGCAGAAGCAACTCGTCATAATCGGTCCGGCGATAGAGAAACGAACCGGCATCCAACAGCTTCTGCATCTGTATCAAGTCAACGTCAATCAGGCCTGCCTTGCCATTATAGAGGACGCTGTTTGCCAATGTAGCAACCTCGTTACCCACATGAATCTCGCCAGGGAGCCTCCACCCTATCAGTACGAACTCCGACTCCGTACCATAGACATCCTTCTCTACCGGAGAAGTAATCTGATCCTCTTCCATATAGGAAAAAACAGGCAGATCGGGATTTGGCTTCCAGTCCCCAAAGTACTTCTTGATGATTTTGATAAACTCGTCAGGATTAAAGTCACCTGAAACGCATATTGCCGCATTGTTCGGTACATAATAAGTCGATTTCTGCTTCTTGATTGCGCTCACAGATGGATTCTTAAGATGATTTTGCGTTCCGATCACCTGCTGCAGCCCATAAGGATGCTTTTTGTACAACACTGAGTCAATCGCAACAAGGGCATTCTCGTCATCATCATTCATGTACATGTTGAACTCTTCGTATACCGCCTCAAGTTCCGTATGGAATCCGCGTATCACCATGTTCTTGAAACGGTCAGACTGAATCTTTGCCCAATTCTCAATCTGGTTCGAAGGTATGTTCTCAGTATAGCAAGTTACATCATTTGACGTATACGCATTCGTTCCCTGAGCACCGATGGCAGACATAAGCTTGTCATACTCATTTGGTATAGAGATGAGCGACGCCTGATAGCTCAATGAGTCAATCTGTCTGTAAATGTCCTTTCGCTCAGCAGGATCTGTTTTCGTCCGGTACACATTGAAAAGTTCCTCAATTTTGTCGAGTAAAGGCTTCTCTGCCGCATAATCGGAAGTTCCGAACTTCTCAGTACCCTTAAACATCAGGTGCTCCAGATAATGCGCAAGACCCGTATTGTCAGACGGATCGTTCTTACCTCCGACTCTGACAGCAATATGTGCTTCTACACGCGGTTCATTTTTGTTGACGGACATATAAACCTTCAAACCGTTGTCAAGAGTATAAATCTTGGTCTTCATGGGGTCACCCTTGACAGTCTCGTACTTTGAGCACGAACCCAGACACAGCAGCATCACTGCTGAGAAAAACAATACAATCTTCTTAATCATATGCATAACAGTTGATTATTTACTCTTCCGGCAAAAACATCGGATCCCATGCAGGAAGCGATATCGGCGTCTGATCCATCATGCGAATAATGTCTTCAGGGACATATTTTCTGTCAACAACCAGACGGAACATATATTCATCAAACCATTCATCAGTCATGATAAGATTTCCCTTATAGCCTGACGAAGCTCCCCAGCTGTTCTCCACCATCCATTTTCGTGGCGAACCGCTGTCATCCAAATCTACGGCTATCAGTGTCATCGCATGGGATGACCCGCTGGCATGAGTCAACACCCTCTGTCTTTTATCCATAGGGAACTCTGTATCGAACAACGATTCATAATCCATGTTTGCAAGGTCAAGAGAGCCTTTGGTGCGATCTATGAACTTGTTGACATCACATGAGAAATACAAAGCTGTACTATCCTTTATTGATGCAACAGCCATCTCCTTTATCCTGTCGGTAGGGAGGTTTACATATTTCCAGTTGTTCCCCTCGTACGTGTGACGGTCATACTCTATTTCATACACCTTTCCATAGTCACGGACAGGGTCATTCATCACAAGTATATAACTGTTTTCAAGATCGCGCCCGATATACTCATTGTAAAAGCTTTTTGGTGTGTATCTTTTCCTGCTGACCATCTTTCCGCCTGAATCATACATAGTCCACTCGAAATCTGCAGGAGGTTCACCCAGACAAGCCACGAGAATACCATAAATCTCGGAAAGCATCTCCAGCTTGCGCTCCGCAAGTTTTCCGGACTTTATCTCACGAAGTTCCAAAGAATACTGGCGGAGTTTCTGGGAAAGAATATTTCTCATCTGGCTCGTATTTTCGCTCTGATATGTCTCCGGAAATACAGATGCCGGAACAATTCCATATTTCATGACAATATTGGCCACGCCACAGAATGTTCCGCCGTCACCTATCGGATTCTGCAGCAGCCAGTCAACTGTGCGGTCATCATAATCCTTGTCACGGGTATCGATAATAGCCTGCAGAAAAAGATTGGATTTCTCCAGAAGGTCATAGAATGAGCAGAAGTTCTGTGAAAACTGGAATTCGCCCAAATTGTACTTTGATATCATTTCGGCTCTGAGGACATTAAGTCCCGTAAACAGCCAACACCGGCCTGACGACTGCTGGTCTGTACGTCCCTTCGTAGGCACCTCGTACGTAAAATGCGTGTCCATCATAGCGGCATTCTCGGCATTGACGGCGAGAACAGCAATCGAGTTCTTTGAAAGAGCATTCCTGGCGGCCTTTCTGGCTGATGTAGCCGAATAACCCTGACGGATTTTCTCCATCATTTTATCGCTGATGGCACCATTCTGGGAAAACGATGCCATTGAATAAAAGATAGCCAGCAGGAGATAAGCAAATTTTTTCATAATCCGGTTTTAAGCGAAATTCCACCTAAGCATCAATATTGCGCGAAAGTAAGATAAAATCCGCTTAATATCAAGATATATGACAGGCATTACGCTTCAGAGCATCTGAAAATCAAGGTTGTCGCTCCCAAAGTAATAATGGCGCCATCCTCAATAAGAGCACGCTCCCTGTCACCCAGAATACGGTTGTAAAGGAATGTGCCGGTCAGACTGGGATAATCCCGCAGGGTGTGTGATACAGAACCGTCAGATTCTCTTTTGGCAACAATTACACAATGACGACGGTCCATACTCCGGTCAGAAGTCTGAATCGGAATGTCAACGGAGTCTCCCCTGTTGTATCGGCCAATCACATTTTCCCCTTCATGAAGAGCATATCTCTGCCGGAAGCCAAAAACATTTTCAACGACCTCAACAAACCCGAATCCCTCGTCCACCTCCTCGCAGGAACGATCTGCATCCTTTCTGGTTGCGTCAAGACGTGACAACCCTATTCTGACAGAAAACTGGCGGTGGCAGTTTCCGCACTCGAATACCAGCGACTGGCCGGTCTTGTAACGGGTCTCGTCAAACGTAATATAAGTGTCGCATTTAGGGCACCTTACCCTTTTCATACTTTCCGTTTGAATAACAACAAAAAAAACAGTTGGCCTGTAAGCCGGGTTCTGTAACATTCAGCCGGTTTCCCGACTTGAATGATGTCTGTCATTAATCTGAACCGCATGTCACCACACGGCTTTGACAAAAGTCAAGCGATCCACCCTCCGGCTCGGGCGGGCTACCCTCTGACGCCGGTATACATGATCTTGCAAGTTCCAGTGCGCACAGCATCTGTGTCACCACAGACCTGGTAGGCTCTTACCCCACCTTCTCACCCTTACTGCAAGGCGGTTTCCCCAAAAAGACCTGCCCCTCAGCGGTTGTTTTCTTCTGCGCTGACCTGCCGTCACCGACAGCTATCCGTTAGATAGTAGAATGCCCTTCCTTGCCCGGACTTTCCTCCGTAAAAAACGGCGACAGACCGGCCAACTGTTTCGGTCGCAAAGATACGAAATAAAAATGACAGGAGAGAGTTTCTCAAGGCTCAATGACCACAACCTTGAATCTCAGGTCAATCTCTCTTGGAACATATTGGAAATCAGAGCTCTCGATTATAACCGTCAGAAAACCCTTTTCTATATCATACCGATAAGATTCATAGACGCAATACCCCTCCTGACCAAACGGAATAATGTAAGGGAGCAGATTATCGCGCCCGCTTGAGTCAATGTAGTACACCAGCACTACACCATTCTCAATGACGTTGTCGTTTATTTCGGGGAACTCGAAAGTCTGAAACGCATAATAGCCCTCCTTACCAGGCATGATATTGTCCGGGACAAGCCACCTGTCATTTTTCGCCGTAATATAGTATGACTTCACATTCGCGCCATAATAATTATTGATTGGCTGTTCGGTTATGCGCTCGGTTACATACTTGGTGCATCCGCCTGCAATCAAGGCCAAGAACAACAGAGATATATTTCGAATAATAAACTTCATGTCTGAAAATCCTGACACTGTTAAACGCCTAATACCAAATCAGATGCCGAAATTCGACTTAGTACCATTCCTGGATCTGGAAATCTTAAGGGTGACAGGCATGGAAACCTTATAACGTACAGGTTTACCGTTTCTTGTAGCCGGAGTCCACACAGGCATGGCCTTGAACACCCGCACCAACTCGTCATCAACACTCTCATCAATACCCTTGAGCACTCCGACGGATGAAATCTCGCCCGACTTCTCAACAGTAAACTCCATTTCAATGGTACCGCTCACATAACGCTTACGGCAATCCTCCGGATAGTCAAAATTATCCTTTATGAATTTGTACAGATTCTCGATACCGCCCTTGTATTCAGGAGCACAGATGACATCCTCCTTGACAACGTTAGCATCATCACTGCCATTCTCGGCAGACTGTGCGGAAGTCATTCCGCATATTGAGAAAAAAGCCAAAGCCAAAACGTACCTGAACAAACGTACCTTTTTCATTTCCTGCAATGTGTTATCGTTTTTACTGCAATTCCGACATTAAGATGAATGTGAAGGCAAAAAGTTTTATCGCACGTTGATTTTTTAAGAATTCTTAACCCTCAGACCCTCATGACAGCCTCTCATTCCGACTGACCTACGAACCGGAAATGTCTCACCGTCAGTCAGTCCGTCTGACCAGAAGGACTACATTCTCTACATGCTGGGTATGTGGGAACATGTCAACCGGCTGGACGACCTCTACCTTATACAGGACATCCAGCATCGCAAGGTCACGTGCCTGGGTGGCAGGATTGCAACTCACATACACTATCCTTTCAGGAGATGTCTTGAGGATGACATCCACGACATCCTTGTGCATACCCGTGCGCGGAGGGTCGGTAATGACAACATCCGGAACTCCGTGTTCCCTGACAAATTCCTGCGAAAGCACTTCCTTCATATCGCCGGCAAAGAACTCTGTGTTACCTATGCCGTTCAGAAGGGCATTTTCCCGGGCATCCTCTATTGCTTCCGGAACATATTCTATACCTACGACCTTCTTTGCCTTACGGGCGACGAACAGGGCAATAGTCCCGGTTCCGGTGTATAAATCATAAATCACGCTGCCCTTTTCAGGCGCTGCCAGTCCAAGTACGATGTTATAGAGCCGGCAAGCCTGTTCGGTGTTGGTCTGGAAAAACGATTTGGGACCGATCTTGAAACGAAGGTCCTCCATAGTCTCGTATATACATTCTTCGCCGCGGAACAGGTGTACGTCAAGATCTCCGAAAGTATCATTGCCCTTGTTGTTTATAACATACAGCAACGATGTGATTTCCGGAAATGAATCCGACACATACTGCATCAGCCCCATGAACCCTTCCATATCTGCCTGGCAGGCTATTCTGGCCTGGATCAGGACCATTATCTGACCAGTCGTGGCAACTCGCACCATCATGTCACGTAGCACTCCTTCGAGCGTACGCAGATTTATAAACTTCAATCCATGCGACACTGCATAACTGAATACAGAATTCCTTATACGGTTCGAGACATCATCCTGAAGCCAGCACTTGTCAATATGCAGCACCTTGTCAAAAGCTCCGGGAATATGGAATCCCAGCCCAGGCTGCTTACGCTCATCTTCGGTGACATCAGGACGGTCCAGAGCCGTCATCTCATCAATCGTCAGCCACCGCATGTTGCTGAACGAATACTCCAGCTTGTTTCTGTAGCAGACTGTCTTTGACGAACCTGCTATGGGACTTATTTCAGGCAGTTCCACCTTTCCTATGCGGGCAAGGCTGTCAGCCACCTGTCTTTGCTTGTAGCGAAGCTGTTCCTCATAAGGGAGGTTTTGCCATTTACACCCGCCGCACACCCCAAAATGAGTACAAAACGGCACCGCCCGCACATCCGACAGTTTACGGAAAGCGACAGCTACGGCCTCGGCGTAATTATGTTTTTTCTTCAAGATTTTCAGGTCAACGACATCACCGGGAACAACAAACGGCACAAATACCACAATGTCGTCAATTCTGGCGACAGACTTTCCCTCGGCAGCGAAATTTTCAATCGTTACGTTCTCAACAATCCTGTATTCCTTACTTCTGCGTCCCATCCATTCATATTTTGACCGCAAAGGAACAAAAAATAGCTCTATACTTAGACATGTTATCTCCTTATTGACCGCATAACACAAAAAAGCCGGCTTACAACCTCAATAATTTATAATAATTGAGTAATTTTGCATCCGATTTACGAAAACTATGTTTATACCCCATCAGGCATTCAAAAACAACTATTATTCAAAATAATTTTATGGACGAAAAAAGAGTTTACAAGTTCGGTAACGGACAAGCTGAGGGAAATGCCCAAATGCGCAACCTGCTTGGCGGCAAAGGCGCCAATCTGGCCGAGATGAACCTTCTCGGTGTACCGGTACCTCCGGGATTTACAATCACCACTGATGTCTGCACAGAGTATTACAAAATCGGACGCGACAATGTGGTGGCTATTCTCAAGGATGACGTAGAGGATGCCATACGTCACATTGAAAAACTTATGAACTCAAAATTCGGTGACGTTGATAATCCACTTCTCGTTTCCGTTCGTTCAGGTGCCCGCGCTTCCATGCCCGGCATGATGGATACCATTCTGAACCTTGGACTCAACGATGAGGTTGTAGAAGGACTTTCACGCAAGACAAACAATCCGCATTTCGCATGGGACAGCTACCGTCGTTTCGTACAGATGTACGGTGACGTAGTATTGGGAATGAAACCTGTCCTCAAGACAGACAAAGACCCCTTCGAAGTAATTATTGAGAAGGTCAAAGAGGAAAGCGGGGTTATCCTTGACAAGGACCTGAGCGTTGAAGACCTCAAGAAACTGGTCGTTCTGTTCAAGTCTGCCGTCAAAGAGCGCACCGGACAGGACTTCCCGACCAATGCAATGGATCAGCTTTGGGGTGCCATCTGCGCCGTTTTCGGATCATGGAACAATGAGCGCGCTATACTGTACCGCAAGATGGAGGGAATACCCGACGAATGGGGTACCGCAGTCAGCGTCATGGCAATGGTATTCGGAAATATGGGCGACACCTCTGCCACCGGCGTATGCTTCAGCCGCGATGCGGCAACCGGCGAGAACCTTTTCAACGGTGAGTACCTGGTCAACGCCCAGGGTGAAGACGTGGTTGCAGGCATTCGTACACCACAGCAGATTACCATCGAGGGATCACGCAGATGGGCAGCACTTGCCGGCGTTTCCGAAGAGGAGCGCAAATCGAAATATCCTTCGATGGAAGAGGCCATGCCCGGCATCTACAAGGAGCTCGACGCTCTCCAGACAAAACTTGAGAATCATTACCACGACATGCAGGATATGGAATTTACCGTTCAGGAAGGCAAGCTCTGGTTCCTTCAGACCCGTAACGGCAAAAGGACAGGTACTGCAATGGTGAAGATAGCCATGGATCTCATGCACGAGGGACTGATTGACGAGAAAACCGCATTGCTCCGCTGCGAGCCACAGAAACTCGACGAACTGCTCCACCCCGTATTCGACAAGAATGCAATCAAGAAAGCCAAGGTTCTGACAACCGGTCTTCCTGCATCCCCGGGTGCAGCCTGCGGTCAGATCGTCTTCAGCGCTGATGACGCCGAGGCATGGAACAAGAACGGTCACAAGGTTGTAATGGTCCGTATTGAGACTTCTCCCGAAGATCTTGCTGGAATGGCTGCTGCCGAAGGTATTCTGACATGCCGTGGCGGTATGACCTCACACGCCGCAGTAGTTGCCCGCGGTATGGGTAAGTGCTGTGTGTCAGGTGCCGGTGCCCTTCAGATCGACTACGTGAAAAAGACCGTCAAGATTGAAGATACCGTACTGAAAGAGGGAGACTTCATCTCCATAAACGGCTCAACCGGTCAGGTCTATCAAGGCAAGATTGAGACAAAGGCTGCTGAAATCAGCGGTGATTTCGCTGAACTGATGAACCTCTGCGACAAATACACCCGTCTGGTTGTCCGCACAAACGCTGACACTCCTCACGATGCTCTGGTAGCACGCACTTTCGGTGCCGTAGGTATCGGACTCTGCCGTACCGAGCACATGTTCTTTGAAGGCGAGAAGATTAAGGCTATGCGCGAAATGATACTTGCCGACAGCAAGGAAGGACGTGAGAAAGCCCTTGAGAAACTCCTGCCCTATCAGACAAAAGACTTCTACGGAATATTGTTGGCAATGGACGGACTTCCCGTCAACATACGTCTGCTTGATCCCCCACTCCACGAGTTTGTACCCCACGATGTCAAGGGACAACAGGAAATGGCAGATACAATGGGTGTCACTCTCGAAGTCATCAAGGCCCGCGTAGCATCATTGTCAGAGAACAACCCGATGCTGGGTCACCGTGGCTGCCGTCTTGGCAACACATATCCAGAAATCACTGAGATGCAGACAAAGGCCATCATTGGTGCAGCCATTCAGTTGCGCAAGGAAGGCAAGAATCCCCAGCCGGAAATCATGGTCCCGCTTGTAGGCAAGCACTACGAGTTCGAACAGCAGGAAGAGATTATCCGCAAGACCGCAGCTGAATTGTTCAGGGCTGAAGGTGTGGAGCCGTTTGAGTTCAAGGTCGGAACTATGATTGAGATACCGCGTGCAGCTCTGACTGCCGATGCAGTAGCTGCCCGTGCAGAATACTTCTCGTTCGGAACCAATGACCTTACACAGATGACATTCGGTTACTCACGCGATGACATCGCTTCTTTCCTGCCCGTTTATCTTGAAAAGAAGATCCTCAAAGTCGACCCGTTCCAGGTCCTTGACCAGAAGGGTGTAGGCCAGCTCATAAAGATGGCAGTCGATAAGGGCCGTTCAGTACGCCCCGATCTTAAATGCGGTATCTGCGGCGAGCACGGAGGAGAGCCTTCGTCAGTCAAGTTCTGCGACAAGGTTGGTCTGAACTATGTAAGCTGCTCACCATTCCGCGTGCCTATTGCACGTCTGGCCGCCGCGCAGGCAGCTGTCGAAGGATAATCGCAAAATCTGAAAATAGCACACAGCAGGGACGGTTCTCTTTGTTTACTTGCTAACCAAGTACACAAAGGGAACCGCCCTCCTTTGTGTACCCCACCCTCTATATTATCTTAAGGTTCGCACGCGTACGCGCGCGCACTGAAAAAGACCCATATCTTTTCGCGAAAAGACCCATATATCTTTTCAAAGATACCCATATATCTTTATCACGCAGACCCATATCTTTTTTCACGCAGACCCATATCTTTTTTCGCGCAGACCCATATCTTTTTTAACCGATATATCCTGTTGCCCTGGAAAGGTGTAATTCTTTTAGTGCCGCGACAGCCTTTCAGCCCGATGGAAACAGTTCAGAGAGTGAGACTTCACTGCGAAAAATTCCAACAAACACTACTCACATGGAATGGCCGAAGAGAGCTGACAGCCAGAATGAGCCTGCGATGAACAGCGTTGACAGAAGCGGTATCATTCCGATAATAGCCAGGAATGTGAGGATACGCCTCCCGACTTCGTCGGGGTGCCGTTCCACGATGGCAAGGTACAGTATCACGAACAACGGAAGAAACAGACACTTGGCCAACATCATGACAAAGTCCGGTTCATGTACCATCGTCTTTACAATTAACGATACTGTCACAAAGGCAAAGAGATAGATTGAGATGAAAGCCATACGTCTGTCCTTGCGACCGGTAACCAGGAGAAACAGCCAATACAACAGAGACGCAGCTGCAACGCCAATCATTTCAACGGGATAAAATTCCATAGACATTCTTTAAAATGTTTCTGCAAAGATAACATTGGCGTGCAAGGCCGGAATCATCCGGCCGTTTCAAAAGCGTTTCAATTAATGCCCAAGCCCGATTCAGAGAAACAGTTTCAGTGCACGTGCCAGCTGGTCAGGACAGCTGGTACCACGGCCTCCGCAGTCTATGCCCTCAAGTCGCCTGACAGCCTCCTTGACGGTCATACCCTGGCACAGGGATGCAATGCCTGTGGTGTTGCCCTGACATCCTCCATTGAAAATGACAGATTTGATTATACCGTCCTTGCTGACAGTAATGCTTATCGATTGCGAGCAGACATTGCGACACGTCATCACGTTCAAGGTGCGATCGCCGTCTGCTGCATTGAAATTGCTGACTGGGGTAATATCAAAGTTTGCCATTATTGTCTGTTACTTCTGGTTTTTCCGGAAAGAATCTTGTCAAAAAAGACCGGATCCTGTTAATCGGACTGTACTTGTTATAGTATTTTCTCGGTGCAAAACCGTCAAGGGCATCGGCGATTTCAGAAATATATTCAGGAGTTGTTCCACAACAGCCGCCTGCAATGTTGATGAGTCTCTCGTTTGCCATCTCTGCCATTATTCCGGCAATATAGGACGGTCTTTCATTATAACCGAATGCTGTCGGAGGTCCAGCACTCGGATAAACTGACACGGCATGTTTTGTCATCGAGGATATCTCTCTGACATAAGGAACTATCCCTGTCGCTCCGGAACAGCAGTTGAGACCTATGGAAAGCGGGTCGTACCGTTGAGCCATATTGACAAATTCCTGTATGGTCGAGCCCGAGACGAGACATCCTCCGTCACCGGCAAGCGTTGCAGACACCATTATCGGCAAGTCAAATCCGCGTTTGGACAGAACCTCGCGGATGGCCTGAAGGGCAGCCTCTGCATTTCTCAAGTCGGTTACAGTCTCAACCAGAAATCCGTCAACCCCTCCGTCTGTCAAAGCTATAGCCTGAGTGATGTAATCTTGCTTGAGTGCTTCGAAAGTGATGGTTTCCGATTGATCCTTTTTCATCTCTGCCGCTGTAACCGACTTCGAGGTGGGTCCCATGCTGCCCATCACCCACACTTTGTGGTCTGAACAGTTGTCAGCCGCACAGCGTGCAGCAATAGCGGCAGCCAGATTGAGTTTCCTCACCTCATCTTGCAGTCCATAGGCTTTCTGGGTCACGGCATTGGCACCAAAAGAGCAGGTACTGATAATGTCAGCACCTGCATTGATATATGCCTTGTGGATACCTATTATAAAGTCGGGATCCGTCAGCGGAAGAGCATCATTGTTGCCGTCATATTCCAGGTCGGCATTCATGATTTCGGTTCCCATTCCGCCATCCAGAATCAGAATCCTCTTCCTGAGTTCCTTGTAAATAGTCATCCTGACGGTTGTCAATAGGCAAACATCGGATAATCCTTCATGATTTCGTTCACCCGTGAACGCACAGAAGTAATGGTCTTCTCGTCCTCAGGTGCGTTCAGAACCTCCTCAATCAGGCCGGCAATGACAATCATAAGGTCTTCCTTGGCACCGCGCGTAGTAATGGCCGGAGTGCCGAGACGCAGACCGCTGGTCTGGAATGCAGACCGGGTATCAAACGGAACCATGTTCTTGTTAGCGGTAATGTCGGCTGCCACCAGAGCCTTCTCCGCCACCTTACCGGTAAGGTCAGGATACTTGGAACGCAAGTCAACCAGCAGGCTGTGGTTGTCAGTACCTCCGGAGATGATGGTAAATCCACGCTTTGAGAGTTCATCGGCCAGAACTTTGGCGTTTTTCTGAACCTGCTTCTGATACTCCTTGAATTCAGGCTGCAAAGCCTCGCCGAAAGCAACCGCCTTGGCTGCTATCACATGCTCCAGGGGGCCTCCCTGAATACCGGGGAATACAGCCGAGTCAATCAGCTGCGACATCATCTTGATCTCACCCTTCGGAGTTGTCTTCCCCCAAGGATTGGCAAAGTCGTGTCCAATCAGTATGATGCCGCCGCGCGGTCCGCGCAGAGTCTTGTGAGTTGTAGATGTCACAATATGCGCATACTTGACAGGGTTGTCAAGGAGTCCTGCTGCGATAAGGCCTGCGGGATGGGCCATATCCACCATGAAAAGGGCACCGACTTCGTCGGCAATCCTGCGCATGCGGGCATAGTCCCACTCACGCGAATATGCAGAACCTCCGCCGATAATCAGTTTCGGTTTCTCCTTGAGGGCAAGTTCTTCCATCTTGTCGTAATCCACACGACCTGTTTCGGGGTTCAGGTCGTAGCCTACGGCTCTGTAGAGAATACCTGAGGTATTGACAGCCGAGCCGTGAGAGAGATGACCG
Source organism: Bacteroidaceae bacterium (assembly GCA_017615835.1). Lineage (GTDB taxonomy): Bacteria > Bacteroidota > Bacteroidia > Bacteroidales > Bacteroidaceae > Colenecus. Next base: position 20,083 of record JAFZZI010000024.1, read on the forward strand.
CCATGTGCAAGATTAAGACCCATGAATGTGTCACCAGGGTTAAGCACTGTCAGAAGTACTGCTGCATTGGCCTGTGCGCCCGAATGGGGTTGTACATTTGCATATTCAGCGCCAAACAGTTGCTTAATGCGGGCAATGGCTAGGTTCTCAGCCTCGTCCACCACCTCACAGCCGCCATAATAGCGCTTGCCCGGATAGCCCTCGGCATACTTGTTTGTCAGGCATGATCCCATGGCCTGCATCACTTGGTCGCTCACAAAGTTCTCAGACGCGATCAACTCCATACCCTTCTGCTGACGCAGGTGCTCACGGTTGATGATGTCAAAAATCAGTTCGTCTCTTTTCATTTTCATTTATGTTAGTTGTTTGTATTCTATAGGAACAGTCCCAAGGAAAAGTAAAGGACTCCGGTTCTCCGTTTCATGACTATCCCGGTCAAAGATTCATCCGGGTTCTGACTTCTAAGTATGCCATCCGAAGGGAAAGTTATTCCTAAATCATAGCCGAAGCAAAGCTGTATGTTGCTTATGCTCAAGTTTACTCCCGCCGTAGCATTCAAGACGGCCCTGAAGTTTTCCACGACATCGGCACTGCCGAAGCCCGAATAGTAGGAATAATTGCCGGCAGACAACGGGAATGACACCTTGGGGCCAATGTAAAGCGACAGGCTGTAAGGTTCCTGCTTCACCACGTTGAATCCGAAAATCAGCGGTATCTGAAAAGATTTTCCGTCAACAGAGAAAACCTGATCATGCATATTGCCCTCCGGGTCCTCGTACTTGAAACTGATGGAAGACTTGCTATGACAGAACGACAGGCCTGTCTGTATGTAGTGTCTGTCTATATTGATGCGTCCGAAAGCGGAAATGATGAATCCTATATCGGAACTGGTGGAATAGCTTTCCACTTCGTATCCGCCAACACGCATGTCCTGCATGAACATAATTGCAGATCCACATCCGGCAGTGACCCCATAATTCAGTCTCCGCGACACGGTACTGCGCTCTATCTGGGCACGGGAAGATGCCGGAACGGCCGCAATGAACAGTGCCAGAGCCAATGCGCGGATGGTTCTCATCTGCTAGACAAGCTTTATTTCGTAACTGTATATCTCCTTGTTGCAGTAATGGCACCTCAAAGTTCCTGCCTCCTTGTCGGTTACATTGAAAACTGTCCTGACAGGTTCGTGGTTGGTGATGCACTTCGGATTCAGGCACCTGACTATGCCGACAACCTTGTCCGGCATAGTAACGTGATGTTTTTCAGTAACCTCATAATCGTGTATGGTAGTTATCACAATATTGGGAACAATTACCGACAACTTGCTGACCTCCTCGTCCGTGAAGTAACGGTCTGCAATCTTGATGATACCTTTTCTTCCCATCTTGTGGCTGAACAGGTTAGCTCCGATTGTCACCTGTGTCGTCATCTCCTGCAGCTTGAGCAGGTTTACCACATCAAACACCTTGTCTGGCGGAATGTGGTCAATCACCGTACCATTCTCAAGAGCAGCTACCACTAATTCTGACTTCTTCATAAAAATTCAGACTTTTATGTTCAACGAATCGCATATGATAGCCTCGCGTACATAAAGGCCGTTCTTGGCCTGTTTGAAATAATATGCGGCAGGATTGCTGTCCACATCCTGATCAATCTCGTTCACTCTCGGGAGCGGATGGAGAATTTTCAGATTCTCTCTTGCATTACTGAGCATCTGGTTACGGAGAATAAATGCGTTCTTGACTTTTTCGTACACCATGAGATCAGTGAACCGTTCCTTCTGAACCCGCGTCATGTAAATTATATCCGAAGTGCTTATGATTTCATCATTGAACTCATGGCTCTCGGTGAATACGATGCCATGCTCCGTGCAGTACTCCTTATACTCCTGCGGCATCTCCAGTTCACGGGGGGCAATGAAACGGAAACGGGAACTGAAATGACGCATCGCAGTAAGCATGGAATGGACAGTCCGTCCATATTTGAGGTCACCGACAAGCGTTATGTCAAGATCATCGAGCCTTCCCTGGGTCTTAAGCATTGAATAGAGGTCGAGAAGAGTCTGTGAAGGATGCTGATTCGCACCGTCGCCGGCATTGATAATCGGAACGGGCGAAACCTCGCTTGCATATCTGGCGGCGCCTTCCAGATAATGACGCATTACAATGACATCGGCATAATTGCTCACCATCATGATTGTATCCTTCAGAGATTCCCCTTTGGACGAACTTGTTGTCGCAGCATCGGAAAAGCCGATAACCCTGGCTCCGAGCCTGTTGGCTGCAGTCTCGAAACTGAGCCTGGTACGGGTTGAAGGCTCAAAAAACAGCGTGGCCACAACCTTGCCGTCCAGAATCTTGCGATTGGGCTCAGATTCGAACTTTGAGGCTTGTGCCAGCAGGTCAAGTATATCCTCTTTTGCAAGTTCCTCAAGCGAGATGAGACTTCTTCCTTGTAAGGCCATTATAGTAAGATTGGTTCATGAGTTCAAAATTACAGCAAAAAACAATATGCAGAGGATGCGAAGCTTAAAAAAGAGTGAAAAAAGCGAGACTCCGCTGAAAGGTTGTGGTTTTTACCTATTTTTGTATTCTGAATAAAATGTTCTTGCAGTGAAGAAATCATCAGGAGGATTGGTCGGTAAGACGATACGTTGGCTATGGATAGTATTTGCGGCAGGTGTACTTGCCTGCGGAGCCATTCTGTTCAGCATCTCCAAAGGATGGATAGGCAACATGCCTTCCTTCGAGGAACTCGAAAACCCTATAGACAAATTTGCAACCCAGATAATATCGGCAGACGGAGTTCTTCTCGGCACATTCTCGTACAGCAGGGAGAACCGTGTCTGGGTCGATTACGACGAACTGTCACCCGAACTGGTCAAAGCGCTCGTATCTACCGAGGACGTCCGTTTTCTTCAGCACTCCGGCATTGACCTCAAGGCGCTGATAAGGGCTGTCGTAAAAAGGCTGGTACTCCAGCAGAAGAGCGCAGGCGGCGGCAGTACCATTACCCAGCAGCTGGCCAAGCTGCTCTATACTGAGCATGTAGCCAGCAACAGCCTGCAAAGAATGCTTCAAAAACCCATTGAATGGGTAATTGCGGTACGTATCGAGCGATACTACACCAAGGAAGAAATTCTTACGATGTATCTCAACAAGTATGATTTCGGCAACAACGCAATAGGCATTTACACTGCATCCAACACCTATTTCGGCAAGGAGCCGCGCGACCTTGACGCAGCCGAGGCCGCCATGCTCATAGGAATGTGCAAGAATTCATCCTTGTACAACCCCCTGAGACGTCCTGAACTGACACGCGAACGCCGGAACGTGGTATTGTCCCAGATGAACCGTTCCGGATATCTTTCCAATGCCATGATGGATTCCATTGCCGCTACCGAACTTAGCCTGAATTACCATCGGGTTGACCACAAGCTCGGACTGGCCACATACTTCAGGGAATATCTGCGCGGAGTAATGACTGCAAAAAAGCCGGAACGTTCCAATTACAGGGGATGGCAGATGCAGCAATATTACGAAGATTCGCTCGACTGGGCTGAAGATCCTCTTTATGGCTGGTGCAACAAGAACTACAACCAGTCCGGCAAGCCCTACAACATCTACGCCGACGGGCTGAAAGTGTATGTGACAATCGACTCCAGAATGCAAAGATATGCCGAGGAGGCTGTCGAAGAACATCTTCAAGAATATCTGCAGCCCACTTTCTTCAAGGTCAAGACCGGCAGGAATGCCCCGTTCTCGAACAACATCTCATCCGCAGACCTGAACTCCATCATGACCAGGGCGATGAGGCAGACCGACCGTTACCGTACAATGCAGGCAGCAGGCAAAAGCGAAACGGAGATTCTTGACGCCTTCGACACCCCGCGCGAGATGAGTGTATTCTCGTACGACGGCTACAAAGATACAGTGATGAGCCCCATGGATTCCCTGCGTTACCTGAAATTCTTCCTCCGCACAGGATTCATGTCAATGGAGCCCAAGACAGGATACGTACGGGCTTACGTGGGAGGACCCGACTACAGGCAGTTCCAATACGACATGGTTACGACCGGAAGACGTCAGGTGGGTTCTACGATAAAGCCATATCTGTACTCTCTGGCCATGGAGAGCGGTTTCTCGCCCTGCGACCGTATCATCAACCAGACCCAGACACTGCTGACCGAAGACGGGAAAATCTGGAGGCCGAAGGACGACGGCAAAGAGATGCTAGGCAGCCTTGTCACCATAAAATGGGGGCTGTCGCGTTCAAACAACAACATAACGGCATTCCTGATGGGCAAACTGAGTCCTTACGAGTTCAAGAACCTGCTTCATGAGTTCGGTCTGCGCAATCAGGCAATAGAGCCCGTCCTTTCGCTCTGTCTCGGCACCTGCGACGTGTCGGTGGCCGAAATGGTCAGCGCATATACAGCCTTCCCCAACAAGGGCATCAGGACAAGACCGCTTTACGTGACGCGCATTGATGACAGCGACGGAAACACCATAGCCACTTTCACGGCCCGCAGCAACGAAGTATTCAGCGAGGATACATCCTACAAAATGATTGACATGATGCGGGCTGTCATAACAGAAGGAACCGGCATGAGAATCCGCAACTATCACAGAGGTGACATGGGAGGAAAGACCGGAACTACCGACAACCATTCCGATGCATGGTTCATAGGCTATACCCCTGAACTTGTGACAGGCTGTTGGGTAGGCGGTGAGGACCGCGACATACACTTCGATTCAATGCAGTTCGGGCAGGGTTCCCGCATGGCACTGCCAATCTGCGGCATCTTCCTGAAGAAGGTCTATACAGACACTTTGGGACTTAACTATTCCGCCAGCAAGGTGTTTGACATTCCAAAAGACTTCAGTCCTTGCGGAGGCGAGGGCATGTCGGGCGGAGTTATGGAGACATATTCCTTTGATTCCTTTTAACTATTTGTGAAATGCCTATTAAAGAAACCGGTATGATGGAAATTGTCAAGAATGACCCATGGCTTGCTCCCTACGAGGAGATAATCAAAGCCAGACATGACTATGCAGTCCGCCGCGAAAAGGAGCTGTGCAACAGGGGCAGACTTGCAGACTTTGCCGTCGGATATATGTACTATGGCCTTCACAAGGAAGACAAGGAATGGGTTTTCCGGGAATGGGCGCCAAATGCCACGGACATCTTCCTGATAGGCGATTTTTCCGATTGGATGGAGAATGACGCATTCCGGCTCACACGCCTTAACGACTATGGCGACTGGGAGGTACGGATGCCGTTGAATTCGCTCCGCCACGGACAGCACTACAAGATGCATGTCAAATGGTCCGGCGGTGAAGGCGACCGTATTCCGGCGTGGGCCTTCAGAGTTGTCCAGGATCACAACTCCAACATCTTCACTGCCCAGGTCTGGGATCCGGAAAGACAATACAATTTCATCAACGACGGTTACAAGCGCTCCAACGGACCGTTAATGATATACGAGTGCCATATCGGTATGGCGCAGGAAGAAGAAAAGGTCGGCATTTATTCCGAGTTCACCAGAAATGTCCTGCCCCGCATTAAGGCTGACGGGTACAACTGCATACAGATAATGGCTGTACAGGAACATCCCTACTATGGAAGTTTCGGCTACCATGTCTCCAATTTCTTCGCCCCCTCTTCACGTTTCGGCACTCCTGAAGAGCTGAAGGAACTGATAGACACGGCTCACGGCATGGGAATGATGGTAATAATGGACATTGTACACTCCCATTCCGTAAAGAACACTGTCGAGGGCATAGGCTGTCTTGCCGGAGATCCCAACCAGTATTTCCTCGAAGGAGACCGCCACGAGCATCCCGCCTGGGGGTCATTGTGTTTCGACTATGGGAAGACATCAGTACTGCACTTCCTCCTGTCGAACTGTAAATACTGGCTGTCAGAATTCCATTTTGACGGATTCCGCTTTGACGGGGTAACATCCATGATATATTACAGCCATGGTCTCGGCGAGGCCTTCTGTAACTACGACGATTATTTCAACGGTCACCAGGATGCCGAGGCAATCTGTTATCTGATGCTGGCCAACAAACTGATCCATCAGGTCAATCCAAAGGCTGTCACGATAGCAGAGGAAGTTTCCGGCATGCCGGGTCTGGCCGCTCCCCTGAATTCGGGCGGATACGGTTTTGATTACCGTATGGCCATGAACATACCCGACTATTGGATAAAGACGATAAAGGAGTGCAGGGACGAAGAGTGGAATGTGTCCGGAATATTCTGGGAGGTTACCAACAGGCGGTCCGACGAGAAGACCATATCGTATGTCGAAAGCCACGATCAGGCTCTTGTAGGCGACAAAACCGTAATCTTCAGACTGATAGATGCCGACATGTACTGGCACTTCAAGAAGGGGACCGGCAACCTTGTCACCTCAAGGGGCATAGCCCTCCACAAGATGATAAGAATGGTCACTGCCTCAACAATCAACGGCGGCTACCTGAACTTCATGGGCAATGAATTCGGGCATCCCGAATGGATTGACTTCCCCCGCGAAGGTAACGGGTGGAGTTACAAATACGCCCGCCGTCAATGGAGTCTTGTGGACAACAAGGAACTCTCCTACCATCAGCTTGGCGATTTTGACCGGGACATGATTAATCTGATTGCATCCGTCAGGGGATTTCAGAAAACGGACATCATTGAGGTGTGGAAGCACGAGCAGGATCAGGTTCTGGCGTTCATGCGCGGCAAACTGCTGTTTGTTTTCAACTTCAATCCTTCCCGTTCGTTTGACGGCTACGGAATACTCGTACCGAAAGGCTCATACAAAGTTGTACTTAACACCGACGACCCTGCCTATGGCGGAAACGGTCTTGTTGACGACAGTGTAGTTCACCACACAATAGCCGATCCCCTGTATGAAAGCACAGGTAAAGAATGGCTGAAACTATATCTGCCGGCACGTACTGCCTTTGTCATGAAGAGTAAATAACAATGGAAAGCGTTGAGCAGATAAGACAGGACCGCATCATCCGGAACTTGGACAGGGCTGTATTCTTCGTTTTTGCGTTTTGCTATCTGTTGTTTCTCCAGGTGGATTTGGAATGGCAGGTCCACAACATCCTGACCGACAAGGCAATCCCGTTTCATCCGTTCCTGCTGGCACTGATGTTCTCTTTCCTTGTAACGGTAATCGAGATACCCTTCTCGAAACTGCTGGGTTTCAGGGGCGGATGGAGAGCATGCAACTACGTCCCATCGGCAATATTGCTTGGTGCTGCCACCAGCCACAATGACAGATACTTCGTAGGATATTCGTGGATTACATGGACTGTCATTCTGGTCTCGGCTGTCATACTGTTGCTCTTTCTGAGATTCCTGATGGAACTGAACCGTAACCCCAAAATAAGTCTTCTGAAAAGCCTGTCAATTAACTTGGGCCTTCTGTCACTGTTCCTTCTCATTCCTCCTCTGTTGGGAAATACCGGCAGAATAACACACGAAGAACTCAGGGCAGAACGGATAAGGGATAAAAACAACCCAACCGACATGCCCGGAGAGGATGCCTCGCTCACAGAGGACTCAATATTTACAACAGACTAGTCAATCGACAGAACGCTGAGCTTTTCACCGTTCTCAATGGCGGCCTTAATCTCCTTGCCTCCGCTCACCACCTTGCAGCGACTGATGTCAACGCCTTCAACAGCCTCTATTCTCAGTCTTCCGATCTGCGTCCTGGCCTCGCGGCCTGCAACAATCTTTACCCCATAGACACCCATCAGAAGACCGACAAAGGCACCCTCGCTGCTTCCGAGATCTATATATACCTCCTTCTGCTTATCTTTCTTGGAACCGGCACCCTCAAGGATATTCGCCTGAAGGGGACGGTATCTGTTGAGCCAGGCTGAGATATTGGACGAAAGTCGCCCGATAGCATCGCGGATAGCCTGATCGCCGGTAGAGAACATGGAATTGGTAGAGCCCTGTCCCCTTACTCCCTGGTTTGCAATCACCTCGCCTGTCTTGGCATCCTTAATTGACAGTGCCGCTTCAGCCACTCCGGTGTACCAGGTTTCGACATGTGTCTTGTCATCCTTGTCCTTCCAGGAACGGCTGCTCGAATTGGCCTGAATGTTTGTGATTAGAGCATCAACCACAATATCACCCTCATCAACGACATGATCCAGGCTGGACAGTCCATCGTCATAACGGAAACGGTAGGAGCCCGACAGTCCTTTGATAATGGCACTCCTTACGTCCTCCTCATATTTTGTCACCTGTACCGAAGTCTGGCCGGTTATGGCACCTGCAATGACCTTACCTACGACTTCGCCAGCCGACATCTTCTCATCGTGGTGAGTGTACTGCACATTGCCAAGCGAAACTCTGTACGTACGGTTCCTGCCCTCCTGGGCCGAAACAAACAATATACTGCACATAACAGCAGCAATCATCATCAAAACCTTTTTCATATTCAATTCTCCCTTCGTTAAGTCCCGGAAACAGGCCCTTATAAACAGCCATTCAAAGGCACAAAGGCAAGATTATTCAGGGACCGGCAAAGTTAGCACTATAAATTGAATTCTCACCTACGTTTGTCTCACCATCTGACAAACACAATAGACCGTCAGGGTATTATTACTATTCCCGATTTACCATTGTTCCAATCTGACTTCTTTCTCAATTGTCTCTTCTGTTATGTCATCCAATAATGGAAAAAAATCCAAACCCGTCAGTACTTCAAGTTCGTCTATTGAAATAATTGATTCCAACGGTTGCTGTTTCTCATCGGTGTTTTTCATAACAAATCCTGCTGCACTATAATTATTATCATTACATATCAGCAATGCCTTAAAGAATAAATCCGGAACAGTTATCCCATTTTCACCAATTTTACCATTGACATTATGACCAATTATGGGACCTGTTACTACATACACCTTTCCATATTTCTTAGCATATGAACGAACTTTGTTTTCAAGAGAATTCCAGCTTCCATTATTTAACCTAGTGTTCTGTGGTACACAATTTGTATAAAAGAAAGTATCCCACATAGCATCATCACTCCATTTAAAGTCCCCAGCTGGTGCCATATGCCCTTTTGACCAAACACCTCCCTTATAATCTAAATCATCTGCTTGATCAACAGATTGATTCTCATCACGTCTGAATGTTTTCCCTTTTCTGGTATATGGTCCGTCAGTTTCCGTATCAAGGAGTTCATAGGCCACCCATTTAGGAATCTTATTTGTCACATCATAACAGACAGAATACCCGATATAGTTTATCACACAATCAGCAGACGTTGTGGCTGGTATTTCTAGTTTACTGACACTATCAGAATATGATATGCAGCCATACAAGAAAAGAAGACAAGCAAACATATTCAAACGAATCATAAGGCATTATTGTATATCTACGTTCATTTTGAAGGTAAATCCCTTAATAACAGTTTATTATCTTTCCAGACTTCTACATAACGATTCGCATCTATAAAACCATTACCTACATAATACACATATCCACCATTCTCAAACTTATATCGCTCTTGGGCTTTTTCATAAACACCTCCATATACAATTAAATTGGGCGTGTTATCTATTTCATTCGGCAGATTCCAACATGCATATCTATATGATTCACCCCCCATATCATCCACTCGTAGTAAATATTTTTGAGTATAGTATGTTGTAGATAATTCGCGATATCTACAATCACTCTCATGGTCAATCCCCATTTAGTCTAATGTTTCCTATAACCGGAACAATATGAATTAGAAAACGTTGATTATAAACTTCGTTATACTTATCTCTAGGGACTCCTCCTTCGCCACTTCCACTAATAACCAACTCGCATTTGGGCATAGAAGTAAAATCTATATTATTTCGTTGCCAAAACTTATGTAATTCAAGAGCTCTCTGGTAACTTAGGACATCATTATTATGGTATTCATCAGTATTATAACCATCTGCAGAGGCTTGACCTTCAATCACAACTAAGTACTTGATATCCTGCTTAATATCCGGCTTGTTATCCGGCTTCTCAAGCATCTTCTGTAGATTCTCAACAGTTCTTTTTATCTCATTACCAGCTGCTTTAATCCGTTCACGAACGGTATCTGCCTCAGCACGGTTCGTACGATCAGGCATCAATTTATAAAGGTCGAATTCGCCTTTCTGGTATGTCACCTGAATCTTGAAAATATGCTTCACATGAGTTGAATCGTAAGCAAAATAGGTAGAATCAATATTCTCTACCGTTTGGTATATCTTCTTGATTTCTTCGTATTTGTCAGCAATTTTTCTCAACTCTGCCTCTTTAACACGGAATCGGCTATAAGACACGGCAAACAACACCACCATAATAGCAAACAGGGTGGTAACAATGTCTACGTAACTGGGCCAGAAAGAGTATTTGTCGCCTTTATTTCGCATTATCGAAACTACTTATGATAGAATGGCCAGATTCCTCTACGAGGTTTATCACCAACGCCGGTATTACCGTCAACAGAAGACACGGCCCTCTGAACAAGCTCATCAATCTTGGCGTTTCCTTCACGTACAGCCTTGGAAACATCAGAAATAGCGGTTTTGTCGGCAATAGCAGTCTTAATCTCGCCAAGACCATCTTCAAGTGCCTGGAGACGATCAAGGTTAGAAAGTTTGCGATTTGCATCCTCAACATCCAGTGTCTTGTTAAGAGCCGTGATGAACTCTTCAAGTTTCTGCTCGACTCCAGTCTTGCAATCACGGACAATGGTGTCGTATGCAGTCTTGAATTGACGCATCGCCTCTTCAATATCATCCTTGTTCTGTGCGACGACACGCTTGAAGGCATCCGATAGATCCTTGACAGCCTTGGACTGTTCCTGATATATTTTATCCAGTTCCTCAACCTGCGTCTCTTGATAGCCCGAAACAAGACGATGCTTAGCCTTGAGGGCATTCAACTGCTCCTCAATAGCGTTAATTTGTGTATTGCCGAGAAGTTGGGTCTGTGCTATGTTAACACCCAGAGCATCAATGTTCTTCTCAAACGTGGTGACACGATCGAGTATGGCATTAATCTGCTGCAGGAGCCTGGTCGGGATCTCAAGCGACTGATTGTAGGATTCTTGCTTCTCGGCGAGGGTATTGGTGGATGCAATGATTCTTTCCTTGGCCTCTTCGAGTTTCTGGATAGATGTTGTCACAGAATCGAAACTGTTGGCGGCAGTAACAAATTTGTCGAGGGTGACGACCATATCTCTCTGACGAAGGGTCGTCAAGAGCTGATCCTGCTTCTGAATGTTCTCGTTGATGAGTGTCATATTGCTACCCATCTCAGCCACAGCCTTGGTAAGGACCTCTGCATTCTCAGCGAATGTGCCCTTGAACATATCCGTGCAATCACGGAAAGCATCCTTGAATTCTTCAATAACCGCACGGAAGGAAGGCTCAAATTTTCCAATGGTGTTCCGTAGACGATTGAGAGAGGAAGAGATGTTGGTCCCAAGGGTAGGAATAACCTCCATCTGGATGAATTCGAAGAACTCATCCTTCTGCGCGTCAACCTTCTTCTGAACTCGGCTTGCGTGGATGTTGCTGATGGTCATCAGGAGAAGACCTATGAGCGAAGTTACCATCGAGACGATGATACCGCCAATCAGTTCCTTGACCATCTGATCCGTGATGCCACCATCACCTTGCCCCAAACCGGCGTTAAAACATTTCAAGCCGATATAGACGCCAAAGAAAGTTCCCATTAGACCGAGATAAGTCGGGAAGGATACCTTCGATGTGGCAAAGTCGAAGAGTGAATCTATCTTGCGTTCCGTCTTATCCTTGATGACAGCATACTCAACGGCTCCGTTGGTCTTGATGATATAGTCGTTGATCTCGTTCACCATCTCCTGGGCGTTTTGGGAGCCTTCCGGTTCTGCTATCAGCGTCAAGTTGTCTTCGTTCTCTTTTGTCTCCCACTTTTTTGAAGGGAAGAACAAGCCTAATTCGTTGAGTTTTAGGTTTGTATGAACGAAGAACCAGAGCTGGATAACAACAAAGGCTGCAACGGTTACCCAGGGATTTGTGTCGAGAAATTGGAAAAACTCCATAGTTTATCGCTTAAAAATACCCGTCAGTTTGAGTATGGCTTCAACAACCGGCAAGAAGAACAAAGTATCGTTGAATGGCTCCTGGAGCATATACTTGTCAAGAACAACCTTTTGGTACTTGGATACCAAAGCATCCTTGACAACGGAATCCACAACATCTTTCATCTTGGCAGAATCCACCTGCTCAATGACAGATTGCTGGATCAGAGCATCCAGGACATCCTTATATACACTATTCATTGACGCTATCTCTTTCGCAAGATTCTCCTTCAACCCTGTGGAGTAAGCTGCATCGATAGCCTCAACATCCTTATAGACAATATTCTTCCCATCTCCAAGATAAACGACCGGCTTAGGCTCGATAGCTCCATCTTTGTGGTAAAGGCCGCCATAACAAGTACTCTCTTTACGCTCATTAGGAAGCACCAGCTCTATATCAGAGATTGTTTTGCCATAGACTTTTGATACAATCAATTCCGTAATCTGAGTCAAGATTGGAACGGTATCGGTAATGTAATTGTCGATATACTTACTACCATTCCCGCTGAAAATAATAGTCCTCGGATATGCCAGATTGTTTGCCTTGAACATAGAGGCCATGTAATACACGAGGGCAGTGTAATGGTACACAAAAGTCGAGATATGATCAGCTCTTAGCTTCTTGGATATATCAGTCTCGTTATCGTTGCTAATCCAAAGGTTGATGATATCACGTGTCGAAGTATGACTCGACTTAAGCATGGCAGCATACAGCTCCTTCAACTCCGGGGTCTCGAAGCTGATAGTGTCTTTGTAGTGCTTAAAGATACCATTGTCTTTAGCATTATCATACTCATTATACCCGTTTTCCCACAGAACATCGCAGCCGAAATGAACCGAGTTGGCGATTTGTGCCTTACCCATGGCGTAATACACGATATCGGTAGAACCACCTCCAATGTCCATCACGGCAACGGACTCAGCACTCTGGAATATTGACTTCTTTTCAAAGTAGTAGTAGGGTGCCTCGGATTCAGTGTAGCACTTGAGCTGCTGGTCAGGAGAATCGAGGTTAAGGATGGTATTTGCCTCTTCCTGCCAAATCTTCTCAAATCTCCTTCGGATACTTTCCTTGAAGCTGAGAGGGCGGAACCAGATAACTTCCGTTCCAGAGATGACACCGTTCTCCTGAAGAATATCTGCCTTGATGAGCAGCAGGATTTCTCGGATGAACACGCGCAGGTTCTTCTCATCTTCGGCCCACTTAATGTTGGTGATGACAGTCTGATTACCTGCACCACGAAATTTCTCGTAGAAGAAAGCAATGTTGCTGTTGTCAAACAGAACCGGTTTCCTGGTATCATCACCGGTTACGCACAAAGCGGTACGAATCGGGAAGCGATAAGTCTTGTCATCGATAAGAGCCGGGACGAATTCTGTCTTCACGAGGGTCTTGAATGCCTCGGGAATCTTGCCCTCGATTCTGGAAATCAGTCCCTTCTGGACAGATTCTTCTTTTGCATGAAGATAGTTGACAATCTGCTGATCCATCTTGAGCTGCTGAGGCTCAGTCATCTTGCCGCTTTCCCTGCGTGAGATATAGGTGTTGGATGTGCCAAGGTCGATGGCGTATGAGAACCTCTTCTCTGACGGTTCAGACTTATCCCAGATAGGGATGATGGCAAAAGGATATGCTTTTCCTTCCAGATACAACTCGGCACAAATAGCATCGAAGGGGGTGTTGAACACCTCGTAATATTTGGTGCCGCAGTTGTTATCGCTGTCTTGCTGGGAACGGATAAATGGTGCCCTCACGCCGTTCTCAAAGGTGTTATCAGTTGCCTCTACGACGTGGTGGTATTTGCCACCCTGATCCGTGACATAGAAATCCAAGGCGAGATTGGCAACAGAAAAAGTCTTGTTTTCGTTTTGGTCCGTGGCGGCTACAAGGACCTTGAAATAATTATTCTCTTCCGGCTTGTAAGACAAGACGTTCGGGAAAAGAGCAATGTCGAAATTGATTTTAGCTATTGCCAAATCAAGCACGGTTCCCTTGCCAGGCCCCGGGTTGTTCTCGGGCGTATAATGACGTTCGTGTCGCTTGCCATTACACTCAACAGTGACAACAATATCGCCGTATTGCCTTTCCTTACCAAAGATTTTCAAGTCCCCCTCTTTCAAGTGCTCAAGACCTTCTTTAGTGATGGGAAGTAGATAATCATAACTTCTACCAGCATTATCAGGAGTGAATGTAAGCGTAACAGACTTATCAGAATCAATCTTATACGGCAACTTTATGATTGCATCTGTAAGGTAATTGATAACATCTGTTGCCTTGCTGCACAAGATAGGAATTCCATTTACAACAAGAGGCGTATTATCGGCAGAATACACTTGTTCAAGATCTGCATCTGACCAATTCTTAGTTATTTGCTGATCTGCATCAAATGCCTTAATATAATCTCTCAACTCTTTGAAGCGGGCATTAATCGCAGCCCCTCCAGAGAAAAGTTTGTTGTACATGTAGTTCTTGAAATCTTCGCTTCTTTTCTCAAAGAGAAGAATATCCTTGAAATACTTCCCGCCTTCCTTTCTCGCGAGCGGCGTTGTATTGAGGGGCTGATAGATTTCACCGATGAAATCCTCTTCCTTCCTCCCTGATCTGGTTACGGTCTTAAGGTCGAGATCAGGAGGGGTGATGAAACCGGTCATCGGAGAACTCGTTGCTAATAGAGATTCTCTGCCATTATCATCCAGAATGACAAAAAAGAGTTTCTTGGATGCGTCTCCGAGGTCTTCTTTGAAATAGCTCTCTACAACATTTCCAAGAATGGGGACATCGTTCTTGAGAACCCTCATTTGTTCATCGTAATTCCACTCTTTGATGAGAATTTTGCGGTTGTCGCTCTTCCAACGGTTCTCATGATACTTGAGATTGTAGAGGAGTTCGAACACGTCAAGGGTATTGGATACAAGATGCTCGTATGCCTTTCCGGCAGGCTTATTTACCGGATCGAGTTTCTGCTCAAGTACACGGCGAAAAGCCTCTTTGAACACAAAGAAACGGGCAAAAGGTGTGGGAAGCGCATTGAGCGCCCCGCAGTTGTCAGTACGCTGCTCGCCGATTTTACCCAAATCTGCAGCTGTGATACGCCCCTGCTCGGCCGACCATCCAAAATTGTTGGTAATGCCTCTCTGTATGATATTGATGTCTATGCTACTCATAATTCAACTACAGATTTTTGGTGTAAACATTGATGGCGTTGTAGGCAAAGTCAAGGAAGTAGCGGAAAATGTTCTCATGCCTTTCGCCGTTACCCTTATTACTTGCCTTAATCATCTCCAGAAGATAGTAGGACTCATCCTTTCCCTTAAGGGTATTGCCTTTTACCCAAGCCGTAAGATCTTTGCCTGGACCAACCAAATTAAGTGGAGTAAAACCGCGTTTGTTGTCTGCCAGTTCTTTATACCATTGGTAAAAACCTTTGGTAAACTTATCAAGCTCTACGAAAGCGTGATCCCGATAGAAATCCTTGTTCATCTTACGGTCCTTCTTCAGTGGGAATTGTGACTCCTCTGGAAGAATCCTTACAAGAAGATCCAGCAGCATCATATCTGCTACATTCTTGACGAGGCCTTTGTAACCGGAACCTAAAGAAGCCAGGTCAAGTGCGACCTTGTCATCATAGATAGCTCGGGTTAAAGCCTGAGGTGCATCCGGTTTCGGCTTGGATAGGAAATCAAACAAGGCTGTTGCGGCTACCAGTTCAACGAAGTGAGCATCATCTTTCTGCTCCTTCTCATTATTCTTGTAGTTGGCTCGAAGTGTCTGCTCACCGACATAGTAGAGATAGTCAGACTTGACGGTATTCTCGTAATAACTGAGGGCCGATTTCGACTTTGTAAAGAAGCTGGAAGAATCGATGTCGCTACCGGAGGCAGTTGGATCTTCAAGAGAGAAGTAAGGAAGGACGGTAACAGCTCCCATAATCGCCCGCTGGACATTCGGGAAACCCTCCGCATCGCGAATCTTCTTCTCGATAAGGGGATAGCCGGATGCACCAGTACCTCCAAATATCGAACTGATGATGAAAACCCTGTCACCATTCTCACAATGACGGGTAAATGCGCTATACCAGTCTGCGCCGTTGACCATCTCATTTAGAACGACGGTTCCAATGTTCGGATTACCCTTAAAACCGACAGCAAGACTGTTGTTGAGGTTCTCTTTTGAGAAGAGTGTCTGAACGAAGAAATTGTTCACGTCGTCATTACTGAGATTACCGACATTCATATAGTCACCGAATGTGCGGCGCTCGGCCATGCTGGCGCTGGTATTATTCTGTTCGTCGTCAATCTCTGCGAGACGCTGGAACTGAGTGTTGAAGAAACCCTCGAGCGGGTTCATCTGCTGCCCCTCGCTCGTCGTCGCATACTTGTAGATGCTGATATAGTCGTTGATAAGGTTGTCGACCTTGGTTTTCTCTTCAAGGTCAATATGAGGATCGATGATAATAGGGACAATGGAATAACCATTCGTCTTTATGCCTGACGCTGCGAGCATCGTAATGGCTTTCATTACCCGGAGACCGGTTCCGCCAATGCAGAAAACGAATACTTTATTTGCCATAACTACTTGCCAATTTTAAGGAACCTGTATGCGTTTGTCTTCAGGAACGGCATATTGCAGACCAAAAGAGCAACGATGAAATATACTCCAATGCCGTAGAGAACGTTGATCCCGCTGACACGGAGAATCAGGCCGATTCTTGCAGAAAGAGGAGACTTGACCATAATCAGCCCCATTACCAAAGTGATCACAAAGGTAACAGCGGCAGTGATGAGCATCCATATAAGCCAGTGCTTCACTTTGTAGTGACGCCGAGGCTTATTGTTGTAAGGCCCGTAGTAAATGATGGCGAAGACCAGCGCAATAACTACGAAAGCGACGATAAACCAAACCGTACAGGAGTCAAGTTTGCTCCACAACGCACGGGCCTGATTGTACAGCGTGTCGTTGTTTTTGAAGTGGCTGAGGAAATCTGCCTGTTTGGGAAGCCCCCATCCGTAAATGTCAACAATCTTCATATGTTAGTTGCTTTTTGAAATCAAGATTCGGTTGGGTTCCTGGTTCCAGTGGTTCTGAACGGCTTGGAATACACCCTGTATGAAATTGGCCAAGGAGAAAGACCCGGTGAGGTCTGACTCAGCAGCGGCATTCTGAATCTGCATGAAAGTATCGGTAACGGAATACTCCGGATGAGCCAAAGTCCATTCAATGACGTCGGCATCCATCGGCATATTCCATAGTTTCAGTTCAACTGAAACGACAGCAAGTCTCTCAAGTTTCTTCTCATTATGGTTATTAATGTTGATGTCGATTTTCCCAACCTCAATCTCTGATCCGTATACGGCTTTTACCTTAAAATTATCCCTGAGCACATCTTCATCACTTGTAATGAGCCAGCGGAAGTCGGATAAGTCAAGATTCAGCACGACTTTACAGGTGTCCGAATATGAGACATCATAGTTGTAGAAAGTCGGTTCATCGTCAAGCTGGATAACATTATCAGGAACACCAAAACCATAAGCAGGACGTTTGTAATCAAAACCTATCTCTATGTTATCCAAGTAATTACCTCGGTCAGAGAGGATAATGGTGATGCAATTGCGGATTTTCGCAACGCACACATCCTTGCCGACCACAAGATAGTAATAAGGCGATCTTTCGCAAGCAACGTTTCCTTTTACGTCAAGATATTCAGAATATGCACCGACAAGGCTAAAAGCCGAACCTGGATACTTGCCGACAATATTCCTGATATCTGTTGCATACTGCTGGAGAAGTACCGGAAGGGCTTTATTACCGACAGGGCTATACTTCATATCAGAAATCAAGACTGCCACTGCACCGTTCTCATAATCAAGCTTAGACAAGATACTCTCCAGCATGGCGGGCACCTGGGTCTCAGCAGTAGACACAAAACCTCCTGAATTCATCTTATTACGGAATTGATCTCCTGTATACTTCGTCGCTTGGGTACCAGAATTTGACAACACAGAGACGCCTGGACTACCGAAATTGGAAACAATCGCCCATACATCAGTCTTGAAAGCGGTGGCTCGATTTGCTCGGAAGAAACCATTCATGCTGCCGCTGACCTCTACATAAAAGTCAATGGAAGTCGGTTCAACTGATTTGAAGACTTCCCCTATGCTGTCTAGAAGATGACCATCACTCGTATAATGGGAATCATCTATGCTATTAATAATATGTCCGCCACAAGAAGACTCGAGCAATGTTGTGATTGCTGTCGTCATAAGAATCAGAACTGATGAACACTTAATCATATTATGTCTGTCCATCAATGGCCCCTTGATGATTTATGATTTTTGGTATAAAGAAAGTGTGAGCCACTATAGTCATTATTCCACGGATTGGCTCTGGACTGCCTTGTGACGAATAAAGTATGGTTGCTCACACTTGCTATAGTATGAGCTTACCCATATTACAGCCAAGCGTAAGCGCCAAGACATTATTCCCGTCACAACGAATTGTCCAGATTCATCCATGAGGAATAAAGCTAAACGCTTTCTATTAAACAATCGGATAGGTGTTAACCGCCCGATGTATTTGCGAATATACGACTTTTACACAAACTACTATCTTTAAAACTTAAAAAATAATTGTCTATTATTATTGGGGACTGAAGAGGTTACCGATTTGTCAAAGAAAATGCTTTGTGAATTTTTTCTATATCTCTGCCGGCTGTGACATTCAGGTGGCAAGTATTGCCTTTTATCGTCGCTGCAAAACCAGACGCAAAGACGGCTCCGTTGCCTATGGTCACTTTTTCGCCAATCTCATTATCTTTACGGGGCGGCTGTCGCCTTGGTAAAGATGACTGCAGTAGTTGATCTTGCCCGTATCGCGGAAACCGCATTTCTCCATTACGCGACCGGACGCAGGATTGTCGACGAAGAAATCGCTCCAGAGCGTATCAAAGCCCTTCACGTTGAAGCAGTAGTCAATCAGCAGCCGCAGAGCCTCCGTGCAGATGCCTTGGTTCCAGTAAGGACGAGCCACCCAGTAGCCTGGTTCGGCATCATTCTCACCTATGCTGACGTTGCTCTCGCCGCAGGTGTAATATCCTATACAACCGATGGGCTCTCCCGTCTCTTTCAGTACGATGGCCCATATATGGTCGTTATTGAATATGGTGCGGATAATCTGCAGACTCTCCTCCACACTCTTATGCGGAGGCCATCCGGCACGGGGACCGACCTCCGGGTCGCTGGCATACTTGAACAAAGTCTCGGCATCACTGTCCAGCCAAGGCCGCAAAATAATCCTGTCTGTTTCCATATTGTTCATTTGCTTTGATAAAAATTACTCCAGCCCTTCTGTCAGGAAACGTCTGAGACGGAGGTGAATAAATAAATTTTCCTCACACACCAAACATAGCAGTTTTTGCCACAAGACGCCTTTCTGCCGCATAACAAAAAACTTTGACAGTTCAAATCCTTTAAAGATTTGTGCATACTCAACATTAGATTTATAATAGAGAATCACCAGCCACAAAATACAGAGTATTAACCGATGGAAACAAATATCACAATCATGCCAAATTATAATCCACCATCTTATAAAACAATATAACATCAATAAGCAGATTGGTACATTCACCAGCCACCTATCGGTAAGGAAGGTATAAACTGATTTGTTGAATGCCTGGTCCGTGAGCTGTACGGTGGCAGCTGCAGGGGCATCGACTCCTACCAGTGCGGGCGGGTTGGCCACAGCGTTACCGCCGCAACGGATGATCCAGAAGTTGAGGCGCTGGTAGAGGTTAAGACCTGATATCTTGGCGCTGGAACCCAGGATTGAACGGCCGGCCTGACTCTGGGCAAGATTGTTCCATGCCTTGATCTGGGCTACGGTGAGGTTCTTCCATGACTGGCTGAGCTGCTTGAAGATACCCTTAACGGTTGACTGACTGGCGGTAGTGGTCTTCTTGCCATAACCGCGGTTACGGAGATACTTGCGGCCCTTGGCCTTTGCTGCGGTTACGCCCTTGGCGGAACCTGACATCTCCTCGAATGCAATTGAAGGTGCATACTTCATGGTTTTGATGTTTTTAATGGTTAACTGAAAAATGTTTGTTGTTCACGGTTGATATATTGTAACTACGTATATCCTATAGGTTGGTCTGGCAGATGCGGTCATCGGTACGGCGCTGGCCGCTTAGGCCGGTGGCCACATCCATCCAGCTGGTCTCAATGAAATACTTGCTGCCCGTGGTGGGCTTAACTGTAAGGCGGTCGATATAGACACGGGTTACATCGGCAAAGGTCTGCTCAGGAATGAAGCCGGCATCGACCAGTACAGGGAGGCCTGCGCCTTGGGTTATACCGGTGCTGGCCGCTGCGCTTATGCGTACTGCAAGGCGGTAGCCGGAGCCGGGGTTCTGCAGACGGCTGAACTGAATGAGTCCTGGAGTGACGATGATGTTTCGGTACTCTACTGCAGGGATTGACGGGATGGCTGTGGGCGGCTCCTTAAGCATGTCAAGGCCAAGTAAGGCACGGTTACAGTTGAGGGTGACATAGGCGTTTACAGCGGGGCTTTTGGCCTCCATACGGCTGCCGAAGCTGTACTGCTGGGCGAATGATGACCAGGCATCAATCTGAGCTGGAGTAAGGCGCTTGAAGCTGCGGCCCACGCGGGCGAAGAGCGCACGCATATCTTTCTGCTGAGGGGTGACGCGGCCCGGCTGACGGGCACGGCCTGAAAGGATTGTACCGAAGCGGGTACTGCGGGCGGTTACCTCTCCCGCTGTGCCCGACATGGCATCAAATTGAATTGATGGGCGTGTTTTCATGGTTGTGATGTTTGTCATGGTCCTTACTGATACATTGCAAATATAGTAAAGAAAATCCCCAGATGCAAGCGTTCTGGGGGATTTTTTGCACAAAAAGTTTTGATGTGTGCAATATTTTTAGACTCATTTATTTACAGCGGAAAAACTTTTGCGGTTGAGTTGTTCTGTCTTGGCATAGTCATGCCTATGCTGGCATTAATGTATGTGGGGTCACATATCAGGAAGCGCTTTCCGTCAATAATGAAATAGTCGCCCGGGATAGCGGTGTTGAATTGTACTGCTGCAGCCAGATGACCTGGATAATACACCAATGCTGTCTTTAACCCCATAAGGTCTGTAACCAAACGGCAAAACAGGATAGCGCGGTCTTCACAATCGCAATAGGGATAGAACAAGGTTTCTTCCGGGAAGAAAGCTCTCTCTTTACCCCAGACTTCAGGGTCGGTCTTATATTCAAATGCCGTTTGCACAAAGTTCAGGATGATATTGGCAGCATCAGCCTCACTCTTGTCTTGGATCTGACTCTTAAATGCAGGATATAGCCGTTTCCTGGCGGATTCTGAAAGCGGCGTATAGGCATATTTTGCCCAGTCGGTTAGTTCATACTTTTCTTCTAGTGTCGCAGGATAGTCTGCCATAAAATCCAACAGATTTTTATTGCATGCAACCTGTGCTTGTAAGTCAGGGTATCTCTTGGATTGTAAATCCCTTAGGCTGGTTTCTTTGGGAGAGAACATATTCCTGGAATCAAACGCCATACGTAACGCTTTAGTGCCAGAGAAAGAGTTGCCCATAATGTTCATCCTGTCAATCTTGCTGCCGTCCAAAAGGAAGTAGTTACCGTCATCCAGCGTCCAATAAGGTGTATCAACCAACTTGACGTTTGTGTTAAGGAGCAAGTGCAGACGACCATTATCACGCCCTAAACGGACGCGGAAACCGGACTGTGTGAGTAACCATGTATGAAACACAACCATTTCATTACTCTTACCATAGATGGTTTCTGACACTTTCTCCGTCATCTTGAAATATGCCCAATCACACAAGTCAAGTTCCTCTTTAAGGTTAAGGCAATCAGCCAGCAAGTTGTCATAGTTGTCTTTTGACAACTCACTCCAGAAAGCGGAAACATCTTTCTCTGCACTCCCTTTGAGTGTAGCCTTACCATTCATGTCAAACCGCACGGTACCCTCTGTGCCGTAAAATACAAACAACAGCGTTTTCTCTTTTGGCTTTGGAGTATAAACCACAGGTGCTATCGGTACAGGCTTTTCAACCTTTTCTATTTTTGGCTTTTCTATATTAACGTTGATGCGATTTTCTTTTGGAACTTCAACGTTTATTATAGGCAGTTCCACAATAGGTATATCAGGTTCTTTAGGAGCCTCTTTCAAAGGCTCATTGCTATCGGCCTGTTCCCATGGATTTTTAAGGAACTCCGCAAACTCTGCGTTGACTTTACGTCTGTATTCTTCAAACTCTTGCTGAGTATGTTGCCTGAATGACTGGAACGCTTCCTGTTGCTGACGTCTAAAATCCTCAAAATTCTGGGCGGAAACAGATGTACCGCCCAGTATTAGAAGGATGATTAGAAAGGATGTATGCTTCATAATCAGAAATTATACGATGCTGATATACCATATTGGCCATCAGCAGTTGCAGATGGAGTTACAATGATACGCCTTGCACCTGGTGCAATGATTGCATCAAGGATATTATAGACATAAAGTGCAGCAAGTCCTCCAATACAGATGTTTCTTCCCAACGCAGCATTGTTTGCATTGTTATTATATGTCTTCTTTACATCGGCAGAATGTGTCTGAGATATTTTAGACATATAGCTGGAGCGTTGATTCTCAAATGCAATTATTCCACCAACCAAAGCCACACTACCACCCATAATGATGCCACCTTTTACGTATGAACCTTTATGCATCTGCGCTGCACCAGGAATCAGTGAAAGGCCCCAAGTGACTGGGTCAGAAGCATAACTGGAATTCTTAATAAAAGTGTCTTTTATAGTCGTATTAATTCCAGGTTCGGTTACGGCAAATAAAGCAGAATACTTATAATAATCACCAATATGTTCCCAATAATCATCTATAAACTTATAACCGAAAGTTTCTACTGATGTCTTCGTTTTAAATGTCAAAGTATGAGTAGAATAATTAGAATCGGAATTGCCAGTTGTAGTTGAAGCGTTCCAGTCAATTTCTCCATCTATTTTACTATTTGACTGCAGATATGATCCTAATGTGTTTAACCGCCCATTTCGCAAAGTTTCTAGTGATGTTCCTTGATTATCAACAAGAATTATCTGGTAATTAGCACCATCCTTTACTATATCTTGATAGTTTTTAAGCCATTGTGGACGTATTTTCTGAGATGCCTGCCCATATACCATGATAGGTATATAGAACAGGCAACACAGGAAGCATATTTTTATTTTGGCTGTCATTATGATTTATTCCTCCATGGGTTTAACAAATTCTTTAACCCATTTGTCAACTGCAGTTCCAAAAATTTGTTCTGTCGCAGTTTCTTTTAAAGCCTGTTCCATAGCATCCTTTCTAACTTGAGCAACTTTTGTTTCATCTACAATATAGTAGATATCATATTCTATCACATTCTTTCCATTTTGTGTGGTATTTCTATATACTGCAACACTTTCTTTTAAGAAAGGTGTGATGGCTTCCTGAACCTTTTGTGTATAAGCTCCCATTAGTTTTGTTCCGGATTCAGTAAAATTACTGAACTCTCTTGAAATACCGCCTGCAACAACGCTTCTTGCTGCTGTAGCATATTGTATAGCGGCTGCGTTTAGACAATACAAGCGGGCTTCTGATTTCTCACTGCCTATACCAGACCCCTCAACTTCTATGAGGTTTGGATTGGCATCTGTTTGAGCATAGTGCGCTACGAGTTTATCGTACATAGTACGTGTGCCATCTATTTTATAACCGTCTGCTTGCCATTCTTTAACCTTTGCTTCAGGCCCTGTGGCAATTGATTTAGATGGTGTACTTGCTTGTTTTGAACTTCCACATGAACAAACGACCAGTGTAGCAATTGCTACGATAAATAAGTTCTTTCTCATAATGATTAAGTTTTATAGGTTAATTAAAGTATCTGATATTTATGAATTTTATGATTATTCAGTAATTGTACGTACAGCACGGGCTGGAAGATCGTTCCAAAAAATAGCGCCACTTGAATTACGGCCATTTGATGATCCAAGACCAAAACTGCCATTATAAAAACTCATATAATAATAATAAGAAGAAGAGGGATCGTTTGACTTTGTCCAATATAGAACATTATGGCCATATACATTATCTGTTTTTGTTGTGAACCCCCCTATTATGTCTCTTAGGTTATAAATTGCAGCGAGTTCATCTTTTGTTGGAAGCCTCCAATCTTTATGACCATTTAATGAAGAATTATTACACAATGCATTCATTGACTCCCACGTACCTCTACCAATATCGGTCTTCTGAACTTCCAGTCTAAGTGTGTTTAAAATAATATAGTCCCCTTTATCTACAAATTCGGGCTTGTACAAGATCACGGTCTTTCCATATGCTACACCCTTAGAATTAATAGCATAAGCTCTAACATAGGTCATCTTTGTTGTTGAGAAATCAGTGAGGCGATACTCATAACTACTTACACCTGTCCCTGGGACCTCTATCTTTGTGTCATAAATAGTTGGTTCTTCATAATCAGTACTAAGGACAAAGCCTCTTTCAGTATATGAGGGGTTACCCGCATTGGTAATGGAAGCATGTAAAACCGCTGTTAGGTTCTTATCATCAACATTAGTTGCAGCTTCTGTAACTACCTCCGGCAGAGTTTCTCCTATAAAGAAAGATATTGTTGAACTATATGATGTTCCCTTACGATTTATTGAATATGCTCTTACGTAATAAGTTTTGCCTAAAGTTAATTCTGTCAGCGTTGTTGAATATACCCCTGTTGTGCTACCACCTACTTTTATTACATGATCGTTTTCAAGAGTAGGTGTAGTATTTATATCACTATATACAAATCCCTTTTCAGAATACAAAGGTGTTCCTCCGTCTGTTATACTAGCAGTTACTTCTGCGCTTAGCAATGAGAGATTTATATTGGTTGCCTGACGGATCTCTATGCTAGGAAGGCTTCCCTCCATTGAAAATGATACTATTTTTTCGCTATAATACAAGCCGGAAGTATTTCTTGCATAAGAACGAGCATAATAAAGCTTGCCGAAAGTCAGCTCCGAAATGTTAGCAGAATATGATCCGAGCTTAATATCTCCTACTGGAACCATATTATCGTTTATGGTTGGTGTTGAGGAAGAATAACCATATACAAACCCTTTTTCTGTAATATTGGGATAACCCAAATCCTCAACGACACCGTTTAGCGTTGCTGACAAATCAGTTACGTTGACATTGCTTGCAGCACTTATACTTACAACAGGAGTTGTACCTTTTATCTCGAATTGTACTACATTTTCACTATATGTAGTCCCGCCTATATTTGTTGCATATGCCCTAACGTAGTAGGTTGATCCAAGGACCAGATTATTCAGTGTTGCCTCATATCCTCCGGCACTTGCACCTTCTACTTTAATGAAATTGTCATTAAGTGTTGGGGTATCATTTGTAGAACTGTAAACAAAGCCTTTCTCCGTAAATGAAGGA
>JAFZZI010000025.1 GCA_017615835.1 Bacteroidaceae bacterium
AGATCATTTTGTCTTTGAGTATTCTCGCCAATGGCTGAAGCAGTATGGTGGCATTCTGCTGAGTGGCGACCTGATGAGTGTTCCTTCTTTGCAGCACCCCAGAGGTAATGATAATGTGTTTGGCTTTGTAAAAGATTCCTTCCCCGATCGTTGGGGACGTTTACTGCTTGACCGCAGAGAGCGACTGACGGCACAGTCGGAGGGAAGACCCAAACGTATGCTCACCAACTACGACTACCTCATAGGTATTGAGGACTTCACTCGCATGGGTGGCATACGATACAAAGAGGAAGACAGTGATGGCTATATCAATGCAAGTACAAAATATCTTGTTCCTCCTATTGAAAGTCTTCGCGCATTATGCGATGCATGCCATGAGATTGAATTGGCAGAAGAGCGCAACGAATTGCCGGAACAGCGTTGGCTTGACCAGTTGATTGATCCAGGAACATCGCTCGGTGGTGCTCGTCCCAAGGCTAATGTGGTTGATACCGACGGTACACTGTATGTTGCCAAGTTCCCGTCAAAAAAGGACTTGGAGAACACGGAACTCATTGAACACTTCTCGCATCAACTTGCTGCCAAGGCTGGCATCAATGTAGCAAAGACACGAACCATTAGGATTTCAAAAGACCGTGACCTGCTGCTCTCAGAACGTTTCGACAGAACAAAGGATGGCCGTCGCGTTCATTTCGCTTCCGCCATGTCGTTACTTGGTTTTGATGACGGAGCTGGCAGCAGCACAGGCAATGGTTATCTGGACATCGTAGATTTCATTCTTCATGGCTGCACCGATGTGCGGCAGAATCTCCGAGAACTCTATCGCAGAGTGGCTTTCAACATCATATTTGGCAACACCGATGATCACTTCCGCAATCATGGTTTTCTGCTTACCCCAAAAGGTTGGACGCTCTCACCTGCATACGACATCAATCCTGGAACGAAATCGCACCAATGCCTGCTCATTGACTCATATACAGAAGAGTCGGACATCAATGTTCTGCTCTCTGCAAGTGAAAACTACATGCTTGTAAGGCAGGAAGCAACAGAGATTATCGAGGAGGTTCGTGCCGTCATCAAAGACTGGCGCAAGACAGCAACAGAACTGCAAATATCCCCCAAATTACTTGAAGCATACTCAATGCGTTGGGATGAATTGTAAAAAATCAACCCCCAAATGGGCAAAAACCATACAAAATACATTATTTTGTTTAACGGATTAAATAAAAACAGACAAAAGTTTGTTAATTCATTAAATAATATGTACCTTTGTCGCCAGTTTTAACAACAAAAGAAGATGAATAAGCAGCTTTTGAAACAAATTCTTCGTGAGAACCAACAGGAAGTTGAGCGTTATGTCGTTGAGCCTCGAAACATTCAGCTCAATGGATTTCCATGTAGAGTTCTCGTTGGTGTGCGTCGGGCAGGAAAGTCCTATATGCTCTACCACCACATACAGCAATTACTCGCTGAAGGACATAAGTGGGATGAGATGCTCTATCTGAATTTTGAGGATGAGCGTCTTGATGGCTTTACTGCCGATGACTTCAACCTGCTGTTAGAATGTCATCAAGAAATGTATGGGAAACGACCTATGCTCTTTCTCGATGAAATACAGAACATCGATGGATGGCATAAGTTTGCCCGTAGGATGGCTGACACCCAATACACCATATATATCACTGGCTCGAATGCCAAGATGCTCTCTGGCGAAATCAACACCACTCTGGGCGGACGGTTTCTTACCACCGAAGTTTACCCCTACAGTTTCAAGGAGTACCTCTCTGCCCACAAGGTGCCGACCGATGAACTTGACCTGTTAACTACCGAAGGGCGTGCCCGTGTAGTTCGTTGTTTTAATGAATATCTGAACTATGGAGGCCTACCCGCAGCAGCCCATCTTCCTGCCAAGCGCGACTATTTGAGCAGCGTTTATCAGAAAATATATATGGGAGATATCATTGCCCGAAACAAGATTACCAATGTGGCTGGCATCCGGGTGTTGGTCAGAAAGATGGCGGAGAGCGTTTGCCGACCTATCTCATATAATCGCATCAACAATCTCATGTCGAGTGTTGGAGGCAAGCTCAGTTTGGCAACCACCATCAAATACGTGGATTATTGTGAAGAGGCATGGCTGCTACTGCGACTTCGAAACTACGCAACCAGCCTTACTGAAAGGGAGAGTAATTGCAAATACTACTTTATCGATTCAGGCATTCTGGGACTCTTCCTCATTGACAAGGAGACCATGCTGCTGGAGAATCTCGTTGCTCTGCATTTGTTCCGTTCATACGGCCATGACCCTGACAACGAGCGCGTATTCTTCTATAATGACAAATATGAAGTGGATTTTTACATCCCTGACGAAGAACTGGCCATACAAGTTAGTTACTCTCTTCATGATGAAGAAACCCAAAAACGAGAGGTGGAAGCACTCCAAAAACTGCCCAAAAGATTATCCTGCAAGCGTCGCATCATAGTAACCTTTGACGAGGAGGAAACCATAACCGACTCTTTCGGCACTATTGAGGTTATCCCTGCATGGAAATGGTTGATGAAATGAATCACATTTCGCCACATTTCAATAAAGTGTATATACATATCAACTAATTTTGCGGCCATGATTATTCAAGGAAACACGATTCTGGTTACCGGGGCATGCTCCGGAATCGGCAAGATTATGGCAAGGCGCAGCCTCGAGAAAGGCGCTCGTCAAATAATAATATGGGACATTAATGAAACGGCAATCGCGGAAACCGTAAAGGAGTTATCAGCGTTGGGAAAGGTTTCAGGCTTCCGCGCCGACATATCCGACCCGTCTTCAGTGGAGTCCGCATATCAAGCCACAAAGGCAGAGTGCGGGGATGTGGATATACTCATCAACAACGCTGGCATAATCACCAACAACCTTACCTTCGCAGAGCAGACAGACCGCGATATCGCACGCACCATAGACATCAATACCAAAGGCGCGATGTATGTCGCACTTCGATACATTAAGGATATGAAGGCACGTGGCCGAGGCCATATCTGTAATGTCACTTCGTCGGCAGGTATGCTGGCCCTGCCTAAGATGGCCCTCTATTCAGCCTCCAAATGGGCAGCAATCGGCTGGTCCGAATCCGTGCGTATCGAACTCACCAGGGAGAAAAGCCCCGTGCGCATCACGACCATCGCCCCGTACTTCATCAATACCAGCATGTTCGACGGCATCCATTCTTTCTTCAAGATTCAGGAGCCTGAAGTTGTGGCCAGGAAAACGCTGCGTGCTATCGAGCACGACAAATGGTACAAAGGGATTCCCTTTACCGAACATTTTATCCGGCTTATGCAGGGTATATTCCCGCAGCGCTTGTTCGACTTCATTTTCGGAGATGTCTGCGGCCTTTATACCGTAATGAACCATTTTACCGGCCGTCAGGGCCATCACGATGTTACCCATAATACCCGATAATGATGATCAATACCGACAGTGCCCGCATACAGGAGCTGAACCGGTTCCAGCGTGAGTATTATGCCACCGGCGTCACACGGGACCTAAGGTTCCGCAAGGTAATGCTTCGAAAGTTGCTGTCTGCAATCAAACAATGGGAGAAGCCGCTCTACGAGGCCCTATGGACCGATTTGCATAAATCTGAGCAAGAGGCTTTCCTGACCGAGGTCAGTCTGGTGACGGGTGAAATCCGTAATCACCTGAAGCATGTGTCCGGATGGGCGCGCACCAAGTGCAAATCCACCCCTGTGCAGATGCTCCCTTCCCGCAGCCGCATTGTAAGCGAACCGCTAGGAAGCGCCTTGATCATCGCGCCCTGGAACTATCCTGTGCAGCTGCTGCTGAACCCGCTGGTAGGTGCAATCTCCGCGGGATGCACCGCCCTGCTGAAGCCGTCCCCCTACGTGCCGAACGTGTCGCGAGTGATAGAAGAGATGATCAGCGCGACCTTCGACGAACGCTACATTGCGGTAATCCAGGGGAACAGGGAGGTTAACGCACAACTGCTCAGCCTTCGCTGGGACATAATCTTCTTCACCGGAAGCCCCGCTCTCGGCCGTACGGTAATGGCCGCCGCCGCAAAGAATCTCACACCGGTAGTGCTGGAGCTGGGCGGTAAGAGCCCGTGTTTTGTTACGGCGGACGCCGACATCAAGCTGGCCGCTAAACGTCTTGCGTGGGGCAAGGCCCTCAATGCCGGTCAGACCTGCATCGCACCGGATTATGTATTGATAGACAAGAAGATACGGAATGAATTCGTAGATGAATACTTCTGTCAGGTACATGCTCTGCTGGGTGAAGATCCGCAACAAACGGAGCACTTCGTACGCATGGTGAGCGACAGGGCTTTCGAAAGGGTTAAGTCTTATATCGACGGGCCTGACGCTTCCGGAACCGTGCTGGGAGGAAAGACAGACTCCGCCACCCGCTACATCGAGCCCACGGTCGTTCTGGACCCGGCGACTGACTCCCCGGTGATGACCACCGAGATATTCGGCCCAGTCCTGCCCGTCTGCAGTTACGACAGCCTTGACGACGCCGTCGCCTTCGTGAACGGGCGCGAAAGGCCACTGGCGCTATACTTCTTCGGTAAGCTAGCGGACGGCAAATCTGTCGTTCGGCGCACTTCTTCCGGTGGGGCCTGCATCAACGACACCATTATGCACATCGTCAACGAAAAGGTGCCTTTCGGAGGGGTCGGGAACTCAGGCATGGGCCATTATCACGGAAAGCTGAGCTTTGATGCCTTCACCCACGAGCGGGCGGTCATCATTACGCCACGCCAGCTCGACCTGCCGTTCCGCTATATGCCATATAAACTGTACAGGCTGTTCAGGATAATCCTGTAGCACTGATACTACGAATATCTCTACAGCCGTCCCGGATCTGAGATTGAGAAAAATGACAGGAAGAGCATCCGGAAGGATCGTTTCATTCAAAGTAAGACATCATGGAGAAGGTAATTGGTGATGATGGGGTTCCCTTCGGCGTCTAGGAACTACATCACGTCCTGACGGAGTTCACGTCAGCAGTATCATCGGCTATCTTCACCCCGTTTGCTGGGCTTTCTACACAGTCCTGGCAGGATTACTTGTGCTCGCCTTTGCCGAATAGCGCCAGAATCTTACAATAACCCTGAGCCATACCATAATTACTCCCTCAAACACCCTATTGGCACCACATACACGCCATCCTCTCTCCTATAGGCATAAGTACCCACACCGACTAGCACCATCATAAACGATGGAGCCTTCATCCGTTCGGTGTCAATCTTTCCTGACAACTTCAATAGAGTTTCTGCACCTTCATTAATAAGGTCATCTCCGCCCAACTTTACTTCAACTAACCCATATTGACCATCTCTTAAGTGTACCACAGCGTCACACTCCAGCCCGTTTTTGTCACGGAAATGGTATACATTACCGTTCGATGCTTCTGCATATACCCTCAAATCACGTACAGCAAGTGTTTCGAATAATAGCCCAAAGGTATTCAGATCATTCACAAGATCTTGAGGGCCGACACCCAGTGCAGCTGTGGCTATCGATGGATCGGTAAAATACCGAGTATCGCTTGTCCGTATAGCAGTTTTGCTGCGTAGATTTGGGTTCCATGCCTCACTGTCTTCTACCACAAAAATCTCTTTCAACGCCTTGATATATGAAGAAATCGTGTCCTCGGACAAAGAATCAGCTTCATTTGCTTCCAAGTCCTCGCGAATCGTTCCGAACGAAGCCTGGCTTCCCTGATTTCTAGCCAGAGAGCGTAGCAGACGGTGAACACGTACCGGGTCACGTTCTACTCCGTCCACCTTTGAAATATCACGCTTCTCCACGGCCTCAATATAGTCAAATGCTTGGTCCAGAGCAATCTCTCGATCCATATCAACTGCAAGGGGCCATCCTCCACGACAAGTCAAGAATGCAATCTGTTCGATATCCATCTTGTTTATGCCACCGACTTGATCGGGAGTTGTAAACAACTCGGCAAGAGATACCTCACCAGTCGATTCTTGCGACTCCCAGAGGCTCATAGGACGCATCTTAATCCATCCAATACGTCCGGTCCCGGAATGAATTACTTTGCTCTTATCTGCCGGGACAGAGGATCCGGTCAAAATAAACTGACCTAATGGACCATGGTCTGATTCAAAGCGCACACTATCCCACAATTGGGAGGCAATCTGCCACTCATCAATAAGACGAGGATTCTCTCCTCTCAATAGCAACTTGGGATTCAGTGATGCCAGCCTGATGTTCTGCTCTGCCATCCCTGTCTCAGACATATAGAGTATGCTCCTGGCAATTTGTTCTGCCGTAGTTGTTTTTCCACACCATTTAGCTCCCTCAATTAACACGGCTCCCTTCCCTGCCAACTTGCGCTTTAGCAGACCATCTGCAATTCTTTTCTTATATACTTTTTCCATATCACATCTGTTCTCTAACTATTACAAAGATACAAAAAATCTTTCTCAAATCACCCGTTTGGCCAAAAATCATTCACCCGTTTGGCCAAAAATCATTCACCCGTTTGGCCAACTTCTATTCCAGAACTTAGCGGAAGCATCTTATTCTTTGTGCGGTAATAATCACTTTCTGATTATGTTGTCCATAAGAAAAGAATAAATGGCCCCAACAAGTAAAACATTATTGGAAACTTGGATAAAGCCTAATTATAACGCAGTCCCTTTCTTGGGAACAGACAACTTGTCGGACAGTGCCTTTTCCATCTGAAGCAACCGGACTTTTTTGTCAATACCTCCAGCATAGCCGGTAAGTCTGTCACCGGTCCCCACCACCCTGTGGCAAGGGATGATGAGCGAAATGGAATTGTGCCCTACAGCGCCGCCGACTGCTTGTGCTGACATCTGCTTCATGCCCTTTTCCTTGGCAATCTGCGCTGAAATCTCGCCGTAGGTCATAGTCTGCCCGAATGGAATGGTGAGTATGATCTCCCATACTCTTTTGCGAAAAGAGGAGGTGCGCATATTCAGCTTGGGCGTAAAGCCCGGGGCCTTTCCGCTGAAATAAATGTCCAGCCAGCGGCAAGCGTCTTCAAATACCGGAAGCCTCTTTTCCTGATGCTCCGCGTCCAGCACATCGGCATAGTATTTCTGCCTGTCGAACCAAAGGCCGACGAGTGCCTCGCCGTCACTTGCGAGCGTTATACCGCCCAGCGGGGATTTGTAATGCCAGGTATAATCCATACATATCTCGATTCATCGAACACAAATCTAGGCAATAACTGCCTGCTCGGCAACATCAACCACGAAAAGTAGCATGAAAACCATTAGAAAATAGGAGAAAGAATGAAAAAATGGGGGAATAATTCTCTCCGAAAGAAAACTCGTATCTTTGCAATGATTCCAACTGAGGGGTCTGTTTAAGATTGAATTTAAAGCGACTATTTATTGCATTATGGTGATAGAGTAATTTGGTAAGATGATACCGCATTCGACAAAGTCAAAAACAGAGAAACAATGAAGAAAATCTTATTAGCAATTGCAATGCTGTCGGCAATGACAGCCTGCACCAGTAATTCAACGGAGGCTGCAAAAGTCAACGGGGAAAGTAGTGAGGTAGTCTTTGAGGTAGCCAGGAATTACTTCTTCAAGAACAACCAGCAAATTCCATCAAGCCCAAAAATTACCACTGAGGAGGAGTTTAACAGACTCTTTGGCATGGCTACAGTCATGGGCAAAGACGGGGGGCCGACCTCCATTGATTTCACAAATCAGTTCGTGCTGGCCATTGTACTACCTGTTACTGACATGGCCACAGAAATCAATCCCGTGAAGGTCGAGGTAAAGAACGGCTCGCTCTTCTATACTTATGAGGTGAAGACTGGTGAGAAGCAGACCTACAGCATCCAGCCCGTTTCCATAATCATCCTCGACAAGCAATATGAGGACAACGAAGTTAAACTCATCAGCGACTAAAGAGCCCAATGACGGTACCCGGCACGTGATGGGTGACTCAATCCCTCCTGTAAACCTGATATGAAACCGTCTGTTTCTTGCCGGAGGGAGTGGTCTCTTCAGTCTTCCACACCATAGTTCTGCCACTCTTGTCAAACGAAATGTTAAACACGGATCTGTGCGGCATGTTCATTATTTCATCAAAAAGAAAGTTTTTCGCCATCTCTTTCTCAATCTCCAGACTGTCTTTCAGACTATCCAGAACCGCCTGAGGGAAATTGCTGGTGTCCAGGTCAAACGAAATCAGTTCTGCCGTGTCGGAATCGTAGTCAGTTATCAGAGTGTCGCCATTCAGTTCCCACCTTCCATTCATGCGGAAAGTCATAGGAGAGATTACAAACACGTCATGCACATCATTCTGCTCCTCAAA
Source organism: Bacteroidaceae bacterium (assembly GCA_017615835.1). Taxonomy (GTDB): domain Bacteria; phylum Bacteroidota; class Bacteroidia; order Bacteroidales; family Bacteroidaceae; genus Colenecus. The sequence continues at coordinate 8,344 of JAFZZI010000025.1, forward strand.
GAGACTGAGTTGAAGCTGAAACACTGTTCGGAAAGTAGCCTCAGATGAATTGTCCTTTCGGAACTCATAATAATTGCTATTATCTCCCAAAATGAACTCCCATTTGCCTATAATCAAATCGGCAGAAGCCTGTTTCAACACTTTCTCCGAATTCTCCCTGATGTATTTTTCAATGTCTCCGTCAGTTATGTTCATCAGCAGTTTGTTCTCGTTGTTCAGTCGTTCCAACCTGTAGGCTATCTGACTGTAGGCATCCTTTCTCGCAAAAAAGCGTCTTATGTAGAGTGCCGTTGACCCTTGGGCAAAAATCTGCTTCAGCACCCAGCGCCGGGCATCAGGAACAGGGTTTCCACTTTGGTCAATATCAGATGGTCTCAGAGACTGAAGAAATATCTCATAATCCTCCTTTCTTACCGGTTTGCGGAACACAGGTGCATCCTGCATAACCCTTATCAGCGAGCGACGCGCGTAATAGCACAACTGGACATTGTCGTAGAACTGATTGTTACCCAGATTCATTCTGGCATCAATCCCGCTGTTGAAGGCATTTTCCTTAGTGTCGGATGTCCATTCCTTATGTCTCATCGGATTATCATACAGATAATCGAAAGCCATATCAATTGTATCTATCGACAGGCTGTCAATCTGTTCCTGATGTGTTGATACATACATCGTTACCTGGAACAGACTGTCCTCCAGATGAATCTCTTCCCTGAGTTCCCGCACAATCTCGTCAATGTCACACACAGCCATGATTGCTGTCTCACGCTTTGCGTTACGCTGTTTGTAGTTATCCACACAACGGTTGGCAGTAAACGTCAGACCCACACCGATTGACGTACCGATTATGCTGACCAGCAGCTGCTTCAACCAAGGGTGACTGTCAGTCTGTTTTTTATCATCCATATCTCTACAAGTTTTCTAGTAACGTAAAAGGTTCCCCGCAACACTATCTCGGTCATGTCATAGAAAGTATGGCTGAACCTTGACGGTAATGCAACCCGTATCTTGCCGCAAATATGCAAACAATTTTCCACTCACGGAAACTGCCGTACAGAAAAGGCTGATGATGAGCCGAAAAACGGTGCAAGGTCGCAAAATAAGGTACCATTACTGAAAAAGCAGTACATTTGCGGAGAATGTACATGCAGGTATCCAAACAGAGAGCAGCGGTATGAAAGTCATTGTATCAGACGAGATAGAACTGATTTGTCCTGAGTTTGTCGGGGCTTGTCTGGAGGCAGATGTTGTCAATTCACAATACAACAGTGACCTCTGGTCAGAAATCGGGACATTTACAGAGAAGTTCCGCAACAAGCTGACCACAGAAACGCTGAAAGAACTGACCAGCATTTCTGCCACAAGAAGAGTGTATAAAGCCTGCGGCAAGGATCCTTCAAGGTATCGTCCGGCATCAGAAGCACTGATACGTCGAGTACTGCTGGGCAAAGAACTATATCAGCGTGACACTCTTGTAGATCTGGTGAATCTGGCCTCTATAGCCTATGGCTACAGCATAGGAGGCTTTGATGCAGACAAGATAGAAGGCACTACACTGACACTTGGCATCGGGCGCGAAGGTGAGCCATACGAAGGTATAGGTCGCGGACAGATTAACATCAAGGGTCTCCCCGTATATCGCGACGAGCTTGGAGGTATAGGCACTCCGACAAGTGACAATGAGCGAACCAAGCTTTCGTTGGAAACCCGTCATCTGCTGGTGCTCATCAACGGCTACGACGGAAATTGTCAGCGCGTCGGGGAGAACGCAGAGTACATTCAGTCTCTGCTCAGGAACTATGCCCGGAGTGATGGCGGAACATATTTCTTCTACAGGAGTTCCTCTGTCTGAACTTTGGCACAAGCACCGGCCGATGGCACAGGAAGCCTATCGGGCACGAAATCACAGACTGCCATACATCGGGTTGACGGACCGGATAATCCAGAAAATCACTTATCGGCAAATCAGTCCGGCAGAATGTTTTTTTCCATCAGATAGTCATGAATCCTGATTATTGACCAATTACTTCAATATAGAAACTGAACGGACGGAAGCCATCATTGCAACTGATCATTGCGCTCATTGGATTCTTCATCCAACCATCATAGAAATTCCCCTCACCTCTTGCCAGTGACTCTACGAAATCCTTCATGGAATTCCAGGCCGAAGGGCACAAGCCTTCGGGACGATTGCCTTCGACAGAAATCCATTGCTGACCTTCTGTCAAATCACAGGTGTGACTTATAGGGTTTTCATACTTTTCCATAAGGTCAGAATATACGGTCTGCCGGATTGCCGTGATTCGCACTTTATTCATAGAAAAACAATCTGGAGAAGAAATCCGGTACTGCCCCCATTATTTACGTACGACAAGTACAAATCCGCCGCGCGGCTGACAGCTTATGCTTGTGGGCAACTTGTCAACAGTGATGATCTGCCAGTCACCGGAAGCATCATCGGAAAACAACTGTGCCTTACCCTTTCCTATAAAGCCCAGATTGGTACTTAGTGTCTGAGGTTCATCAGAACCATTGATGCCTGCCACATACCACGTATCACCGCTTCGACGAGCCAGCACAGCACTCTCGCCGGGATAACCGCTGACAAAACGGATCTCATCCCATGCCACGGGCAACTGCCCTAGGAAAGCCTGCACCTCTTCAGGCTGCGCCAGGAAACTCTCAGGACGGTCGGCAAGATGCTGCAAGCCACTTTCATAAAGAACTGTGAGAGCCAACTCGTGACCTTTCGTCGTAATATGAGGGTGCTGAGAGTCACTGAATGCACAGGGCGTATAGTCCATCGGGCCGATTACATTGCGTGTATAAGGCAGGGTGGCATTGTGGCTGGCAGCTTTCTTGGTAAAGGTGGGCACATTATTGTACCATTCAGCACCATAGACCCCCTCCGTTGAGAGAAGATTCGGATATGTCCGCTGCCAACCGCGAGGTATTGGGGCACCATGGAAGTTAACAAGCAGATGATGACGGGCCGCACTTTCCATCAGATCCATACAATAATCCATGTTCTCCTGGTTGTCACCACTGAAAAAATCAATCTTAACGCCGGCAACTCCTATTCTTTCGCACCAGGCAAACTCCTTCTCGCGGTCCTCAGGTTTGTTCAGACGGTATTTAGGCCCTGGAGCTCCGTTCACCCAGCCAATAGAAGAGTTGTACCAGATAAGCGGTTTTACGCCCCTGGAGTTGGCGTAAACCACTGCATCCTCAATAGTTTTCCCATTGTTTGAAGCAACCTTGTCCATTTCATCCCACTCGGCATCAATCAGTACATATGGCAACTTCAGCGTAACAGCCATATCCACATATTTCTTAATTATATTGAAATCGTTGGAGCCGTGGTTGTATGCCCAATATATCCAGGAAACCACGCCCGGTCTGATCCAACTGACATCTTTCAGTTGTGAAGGTTCACTGACGTCAGTTACAAGCGTTGACTGCACGATGTCTGCCAGCTTGCCGATAATCACCACACGCCATGGTGTATGCCAGTCACCTGTCAGCAACAGATCGTTCTGATCCTGCACCACACTGAATACCTCGCCTTTGTTGAACAGGCTTGAGGCACTCTGACGGCGCTCTATGTTGGCCTCGGTAATGAGGGCAAAAACTCCGTCTGCAGGCTCCATCAGCAGCGGATAACCCCAGTGGGTATTTATGTTATTTGAAACCATGGAACTGCCAAAACCGCCGAGTGTCTTCACTTCGGCAGTGACAGACATCGGGAAAAAGCCCTCATAGCCATCACTCCACTGTAGCATCCAGCGCTTTATACCTTCGGGGATGATGTAAGATGTCTGTTCTGCGGGTACTTTGCTTTCGTGCAGACCCGTATATTCATAGCGGAAAGTTATACCGTCGTTGTAGAGCCGCATCACTATCTTCGCGTTGTCACTGATTGATGCCTGATACTCTCTGGCGACATTGGTGCAGTGCAGACGCTTGCCCTCCAACATCCGATAATCTTCCTTTACCTTCCTAACGTACTTCAGATTGTCAAATGGTATATCTGTCAGTTCCAGAACTTTCTGTCTGTTGTAACTGATGACCAACTTGTTGTCAGTCTTCTTTGCGGTTATTCTTCCGTTGGGCGAGACAATTTTCTGGGCATTGGCTGCCAGCGCTGCCCCAAATAACAGAATGATTGGAATCAGTTTCTTCATACACGTCTCTATTAACTCAATGCAAAGTAAGGAAAATAAATCAATCAAATGTGATACCGAAGTCTGTTTTTTCAGGCAAGGGCAACATCCTGTCTTATTACG
>JAFZZI010000009.1 GCA_017615835.1 Bacteroidaceae bacterium
AGAGCCAGGCTCTAAAAACCTCTTTATTTCAGATTCTAACGCTTCCATTCTCTCACAGCTTCAATGCACTCAATAGCCTTGTCGGTGCATGGAATGATCTCAATAGCCTCCAGCAGTAGAATAGACTCAACACGCATTGTAAACTTGCAGTCTTTAGGCGCTGTCACTCCTTCGGCAGCAAGCTGGTGTAAACTGGCTGCGCCATTCCAATACCACAGTCTGCGGCAGTTTTTGAGTGACACCTCCTGACCTTCTTTCTCACTTAATGTTCCGTAGAACACTCCGGCACGGTTACAACGTACTATAACCTTTTTGCCAATTAACTCTTTAGCTGAATTCATCATATTGATTGTTGATAGTTGTGAATGTTATTTTTCACAGGGTGGTGTAGTCTCATACTGCACATATCGTTTCAGTTTATGGCAGTACACACCGTTGATACAATAGGAGCTGTTCACACATACCTGACACTCCTCGCAAGCCCCAGTCTTACCCATAGTCAATGTGCCAACGCTTTAACAATATGCAGCTCGCTTGAAGGCACCTGACAAAGCCTCAGTTTGCGCCAAATTATGTGGTGACCATTCTTTTCTGCAATCTTTCTTATCTCCTGCACCCCCAGCTTTGTTAGTGCATAAGCAATCTCCTCTTGTCCACCGGAAAATGTGCACCTATATACGTAACTCATGTCAGCTGGCATTACATAAAGTCCTTAAGTTTCATAGCTACACCTATACCTGCAGGTAAGCATACCGCCATGTAGAACACATTGTAAACCTTGTTGGAGTCCATGCTCAAATGCCATGAGTCTTTAAAGACCGCCACAGCACCAATGATGAGCGCTATGAGAATGAGCGCAAGAATAATGAGGGCAAAAACTCTCTTACCGAAATGGGTCAGTTTCATAATCGTAAGTATTTATGGAAATAAAGTGTAAGCGTGAACGTTGATGTTGGTAATCTTCTTAACAGCCTGCGCCACCTGTCTGCGCGTGCTCATGTAGGTGGGTTTAGCCTGTCCGGTACACCAGTAGTAGATGGTTGTGCGTGATGCCCCGATCCGGCTTGATAATTCGGAACGTAGTACTGCTTGAATCTGTTCAGGGAGCGTTTGCCAAATTTCGGGCAAACTTCTTGCGTCAATATCTTCCTTTATGTACTTTTGCAATTCATTGCTCATTGTTCAAAATGTGATTTTGAATTGAACTTAGGTTAGTGGGAGCAAATATAAAACATTAAAACAAGACTATCCTTGAAATGCAAGGAATAAATCGTTGAAATATACGTAATTTAGAAATAATCTAAATAAGAATATTTGTGGAAAGTACTATAAATGAAAGAATTATTTTGTTTTTAAAGAACAGAAGAATTACTATTAGGGCACTTGCTGAATTGCTTGATGTAAAAGAAAGCACGTTAGGAAATAAGTTGTCGGGGCGTTTTAGGATAGACACAGACACAATTGTATCATTGTTGACAATATATGAAGAACTATCCCCCGACTGGCTATTGCTTGGTCGAGGGCCGATGCTGCGCAACCCCCAGGTATCAAACAATGTCAACGGAGATATTAACGGTGACAACATCCAAGGTGAGAGAGTGTCAGTCCGCAAAGGTGACTCTCATTTGGTGGAATTGCTGCAGAAGCAACTTGACGAGGAGAAGCAGCGCAGCAAGGAGTATTGGAATACTATTCAAAAACTAATCAATAAATAAAGGCTTATGGAAGAATTGTATGAACTAATTCTTGGATTGTTGCCCAAGTATTCAGCAAAGATAGACATCATTGACCATAAGTTATAAACATCCATTATGAAAAAAGAAAAATTGCCATGGTGGTTTTGGTTTGTTATGGCGTTTGTTGTCATAACCGGGTTGATTTGCATAGCCAAACATAAGGAGGAGGTGGACAAAGAAAAAAGGAAAGAGGCTGAGTATGATTATTTCTGGATTGATGATAACCAGTGCCTGCACAAAACGGACTGCATGTCGTTGCGCTACGGCGCGTTTGATGATGAAAACGACGTGTCACACAGAGTGCAGTTCATCAGAAAGGAGGAGCTGTATAAACTGTATAAAAAAGTATGGAAGTGGTATTGCCCCTCATGTATAGATGTTGAAGCGTTCAAGAAGATTCAGGAAATTATTGCAAGCAGTCGTGCCGGCAAGACAACGAGAGAACTGCTTGAAGATTTGGGATTAGAACAGAAAGAGGAATATTAGGATGATAAATATTAAAGATTGCGGCCCTTGAACGGCCCTCGTGACGCAAACCAAATGAGAAAGTAACTGATAATTAACAACATAAAAGACAGTACTATGTTTAAGGGACAACCTAAAGGCCTGTTTGCCTTGGCTTTAGCCAACACGGGAGAGAGATTTGGCTACTATACGATGCTGGCTATTTTCACTCTTTACATGAGGGCTAAATTCGGGTGGGATGAGAATGCAGCCGGACAAGTTTATGCTATTTTTCTCGCAGGAGTCTATTTTATGCCGCTGCTGGGCGGTATCATAGCTGACAAGATTGGTTATGGAAAGTGCGTTACCATTGGTGCGTTCGTTATGATTTTCGGCTATCTGGCACTGGCAGTGCCTATGGCAACCCAGAAAGTCGATATGTGGACCCTTTTTGCCGGCCTGGCTCTGATTGCCGTAGGAACGGGTTTGTTCAAGGGTAACCTTCAGGTGCTTGTGGGTAACCTCTATGACGACCCGAAATACTCCGACAAGCGGGATGCCGCCTTCAGCCTTTTCTATATGGCTATCAACATAGGAGCCATGTTTGCTCCCGCCATGGCCAAGGCTCTTTACAACCCGTTCATCGAGAAGGCCGGTTACCACTTTGTGCCTATTGACAATGCGACGGTTGAGTTCGGGCAGCGGTCAGGTGACTATCTTCAGTCTCTTGCGGCAGGTTACCGTCTCTGCTTTTACGTGGCATGCGCCTCACTGGTGATTTCGCTTCTTATATATTTCTTCTGCCGCCCGTGGTTCAGACATGCTGATGTCAACACAAAGCAGGCAAAGTCACAGGATGTTCAGATTAAGGAACTGACTCCTGAGCAGACCAGGGCACGTATTGTGGCTCTGCTGCTTGTGTTTGCTGTTGTGATATTCTTCTGGATGGCATTCCACCAGAACGGTTCGGCACTGACGTTCTTTGCCGACAAATATACCAAGTTGAACGGCATTGCCGGGCTGAACCGCATGTGGTTCAATATCTGGTCACTGGCACTTATTGCCGTATCAGTCTATACGCTGTTTGCCATTTTCCAAAGCGATACCAGGAAGGCCCGGGTAATAGCCGGCATTGCGACATTGGTCCTTTGGGCCGGTGCCATCGCCTTCTATCTGCAGATGCCTGATCCGTTTAACGCAGTAACTTCAGATTTCCAGCAGTTTAACCCGTTCTTCGTGGTTGCGCTGACTCCTGTTTCCGTTGCGGTGTTCGGTGCTCTTGGCAAGAAGGGCAAGGAACCTTCTGCGCCGGTAAAGATAGGTCTTGGCATGTTGCTGGCGGGTGTGGGTTTTGCTGTCATTACGGTGGCTTCGACCGATCTTATCTCTCCGAAGGATCTGGGCGATTCAGCTCAGAGTGTGCTCAGTCCGAATTGGCTGATTGGAACGTATTTTACTCTTACTGTTGCTGAACTGCTGCTGAGCCCTATGGGAATCAGTTTTGTAAGTAAAGTGGCTCCTCCTAAGTACAAGGGGCTTATGATGGGCGGATGGTTTGCTGCTACTGCCATCGGCAATTACCTGAGCCGCATTCCGTCAGCTCTATGGAAGAAGATTCCGCTTATGGCAAACTGGGCTATACTGATTGCCCTTTGTGTGACAGCGGGTCTCATCATGTTTGCACTCCGCAAAAAACTTGAAGAAGCGACAAAGGAATGATTATGTTGTGAAACTATATGAACTGAATGGGTGACAGAGTCGAATCCGTCACCCTTTCTATTGGGCGTTATTATGAGTGACAGAAAATTCAACGTTAAGATGTGCGTTCTGCTGCCTGTCGTGCTGGCAGTTACGCTTTTCCTCTGGATTGTTCCGACTGAGTTCTACGGTATAGATTCTCTTACTGTGGTTCAGCAACGTGTCATAGCACTGTTTGTGTTCGCTGCACTGATGTGGATGTTTGAGATTATTCCAAACTGGACCACTTCATTGGTACTTATCGTCCTGGCACTTCTCACGATATCGGACAAGGGGCTGGGGTTCCTGTGTAATCCGAAGTATGGAACCCTGGTGAATTACAAGGACTTGATGGAATCTTTTGCCGACCCGGTTGAAATGCTGTTCCTGGGAGGATTCGTTATGGCAATCATGGCCGAGAAGTACGGACTTGACATCACTCTGGTACGCATTATGCTGAAGCCTTTCGGCACCAGGCCGAATATGGTTCTGTTAGGTTTTCTGGTGGTTATTGCCATGTTTTCAATGTTTATGTCAAATACCGCTACGGCTGCCATGATGCTGGCTTTTCTGGCTCCTGTGCTGTCTGCCCTTCCGGCTGATGACAAGGGACGTATCGGTCTGACACTGGCTATTCCGCTGGCCGCGAATATCGGCGGAATGGGTACTCCCATAGGTACTCCTCCGAATGCTACGGCTGTGCGTTTTCTGGCCGAAGGAGGCTATTACGTGACTTTTGCGGAATGGTCTGTGAGAATGATTCCGTTTGTGCTGATAATGATTGTCGTTGCTTGGGTGATGCTTCAGTTGCTGTTCCCGTTCAAAACGAAGAAACTGGTGCTTGAAATACCTGAGAACAGGCGTCCTGCCGACTGGAAAACTTATGTGGTGTGGATTACGTTTCTTGGCACCATACTTTTGTGGGCCACAGAGAGTATTACGGAGGTAAACTCGAACATTGTGGCTCTTATTCCGCTGGGTGTATTCACTATGACAGGCATCTTTACAAAAGAGGACATAAAGGAGATTAACTGGACAGTGCTTTGGCTCGTGGCCGGAGGCTTTGCTCTTGGAACGGCCCTGCAGGAATCCGGTCTGGCAAGTACGCTTGTCACAGCAATACCTTTCGGTTCGATGAGTGTCCTGTATGTCATTATCATAGCCGGCTTTGTCTGCTATTTCCTGTCCAACTTCATAAGCAACTCAGCCACGGCAGCTCTGCTTATTCCCATACTGATGGTTGTGGCGGAGGGTATGGCTGATCCTTCTGCCGCCAATAATGCATCGTTTATTTCACTGGGCGGCGCACATGCAATGATTACCTTTATTGCAGTATGCGCTTCGTTGGCGATGCTTTTCCCCATTTCTACGCCTCCGAATGCTATTGCATCGAGCACCGGTCTTGTGGAAACCAAGGATATGTCAAAGGCGGGTATAGTAATCGGAATCGTAGGTTTTGTCCTTGGGTTCTTCTGGCTTACCAGGATTTTCCCGTTCCAGATGAACTGATGCTAAGTCCTGAACAGAACTTGATTCATCTATAGCAATAACAGTAACGCAGAAGGCTGTAGTAGGGTCGGCAGTTTACATATCAGGTAACCGTAATGTGCTTTTTCAGGAAAAAGTTTGTTTCTTTGTATTCAACATAACCGATATTTATATGAAATCTTTACTAATCTCTGCATTTGCATTGCTGTTGTCTTTGTCAGCCAGTGCAAAACTTACAGTCCGTGAGATCCGTACGGCTGCCAACAATGTGATTGAACTGTTCTACACCAGTGATACTCTGGATGTGAATGAGGTCGATATCTCAGACCCGGCGCAATGGAAGGTTAACGGGGTTGAAGTCATGGGTGTAAACCGTGTGGCAGCTCCCGCTGACAAGTGTGACCATTTTGTATATCTGACTGTGCCTGTCCTCAGGAATGGCCAGAAATATAAGATTGAGACTCCTTATGGCATCTATGATTTCAAGTTCAGTGACAAGGATGTCTATTGTGAGGCAATCAAGACTAACCAGGTTGCCTACAGCGCTTTGTCAACCAAGCGTTTTGCCAACCTTGCCATATATGTGGGTGACGGTGGTGTCCGCAAGATTGAAGGTTCTCTGCCTTCCTATACCGTATATAGATACAGCAAGTCAAAGTTGGGAAAGAAGGTCTGTTCAGGACAGGTTGTCGAGATAGGCGAAGACACCTCTTCGGGCGATTATGTGTATCGTATTGACCTTTCTCAGGTTCCTGAAGGCGGTCCGTACCGCGTTGTGGTTGACGGCTACGGAGCTTCGTATCCGTTCGGTGTGGGCGGACAGTTCTCCCAGAAACTTTCATACGTCAGTTTCCGCTCGCTGTTCAACCAGCGTTGCGGTATTCAGATTGTGGAGCCGTATTCTGATTTCAGTTACCGTACAAAACGCTGCCACGAAACCATATATGAGACTTATGACCGTATTGGTGAAGCGCGGCTGGTTGTCAAGGGTGATGAACCGACCATTCAGGCATGGGGCGGCTATCATGACGCCGGTGATGCTGACCGCCGCACTTATCATATGGATGTGCCAAGCACCCTGCTCACTACTTTTGAGGCTTTTCCGGAGTTTTTCACTGATGATCAGTTCAATATTCCTGACAAGTTTGACGAGCATTTCAATATACTGGGCAAGGGTAACGGCGTTCCGGATATTCTGGATGAGGCCGAGTGGGGTACCATGTTCTGGAAGTACTTCCAGGAGGAGGACGGACAGATTCCCTGGGGTACTGAGACAAGCGGCTATTCTCCGTTTACTACTTATGACTTTGAGGATCATCTGTTCGGCTCCGAGGTGCTTGATCCGCGTACTTCGGCCTGGGCATCGGGACTTTTCTATCATTTCGCCCGCATCATAAAGCCATATGATGCTGCAAAGAGCGCAGAGTATGCAAGCCGGGCGGAACTGGCCTACAATGCATCGGTCAAGAGCTATGCGGAGCGCAACCGTGAGATGCCGGCTACATTCCAGATGTACTTTAATGTTGAGAAGTACCTTATGACTGGCAATGCCGCTTGTCATGAGTATGTCAAGGCACATGCTCAGGATGCCCAGCAGATTGTCACTACCTATAATCAGGGCAGTGAGATTTTTGCTGAGCGCGGTTGGCTTACATCGTATTTCTTCAGTTATATCCTGGCACCTTCTTCAAAGACTGACCCTGCTACCGTCCAGGCTTTCAAGGATGCGCTGCAGGCTGTTGTCGATAAGCAAATGGCTGCATTCTCTGATAACGCTTATCCTAACGGGGTTCCCATGAACGTGAACTGGTGGGGCAGCAATGTGGCACAGGGACAATATACTTTTCCCATTGTGCTCATGTGGAAACTTACCGGCAAGCAGGAGTATATTGACGTGGTGAGCCAGATGATGGACTACGCGCTGGGACTGAACCCGTTAGGCAAGTGCTACATGACTACACTGGGATTCAACCAGGTGCATTGGCCGCATGACCGTGAATCGGCTTATACGATTGAGCAGGGCTGGGGTCCGCGTCCGGGTATTCTGGTGTTCGGTGCTGGTAACTATGTGCGCAATTATCCCAGTTATCCGGCAATCAGCCGTAATGTCACTCCCAGGGAACGGGCGTACATAGACATTCTGGATAATTACCAGAATAACGAGTATACTATTTATCAGAGCCTCTGCTTCCCGTCTGTGGTCTATCCTATACTGGCTGAAGGCTGTACCTGGAAACCCGGTTCAAAGGATCCTTTCAAATAGTTTGTCCTGTATGTCAGGGTATCGGACTGATACTTCCCTGTACATTCAACAAAAGTGGCCGGATTCCGGCCACTTTTGATTTGTATATGTCGCAGGGTAACGGGAGTACGATGACTGTACGGTACTATTTAATGTTTGGTTCCTCAAGTCCGTAACTCTTCTTGGCATTCTCGTGTTTCAGCATCAGCGACAGTATGATCGAGACTATTCCGAATGCGGCGAAGATGCACATGGCCGGGGTGTAGTTGATTGTACCGTCGATGCCGGTGTTGGACTGGTTGACTTTGCCGATGATGATGGGTACGAGTGACAGGCCAATGTTCTGGATGTAGAATATCATTGCGTATGCACTGCCGAGTAGCTTCATCGGGATAATCTTGGGCACCGAAGGCCACATGGCTGAGGGAACGAGGCCGAAGGCTATTCCTAACAGTATCATAACGGCTACAGCCAGTATCCAACTTTCTGCAGGCAGCGCGAATATTGTGTGTACTATTGTGAGAAGTACCGAGCCGATAATCATAAGGGTGGCTCCTTTGCCGTGCTTGTCATAGATGCCTCCGAACAGGGGGGTGAGGAAGATTGTTCCGAATGGCAGCATGGCGGGGATGAGTCCGGCAAGTTCGGCATCGACACCATATTTATATACCATTATCTTGGTGGCGAATTTCAGGAACGGGAATACACCTGCGTAGAACATCAGGCAAAGCAGGGTGATGAGCCAGAATCCCTTGTTGGTAAAAAGCAGGCTGAGGTCCTTGAACCTGAACCCTTCTTCGGACTCCTGGCTGATGGCTGAGGAGGTCATGTCTTCCTTGCGGTCCATGACACAATAGACGATGAAACTGACTAGTCCGATGCAAAGAAGTGCTGCACCGAGCCCGATGGATTTTGGTACGCCTCCCAGGGCTTGTGCGATGGGGAGTGATGCGGCAAGAGCGCCTGCGGTTCCGATACGGGCCAATGCTACCTGAAGTCCCATGGCGAGGGCTAGTTCATGGCCTGTGAACCATTTTGCTATTACTTTGCTGACGGTGATTCCGGCAATTTCGCTGCCGACACCGAAGGTGGCGAAGCCGAGACTGGCCAATATTACCTGTGTCTGGTAGGTTCCGATTCCAAGGGGTAGGGTAACACTGCCGTCAAAGGTGTTGCTGACAGCCCACCATTTGATAAGTGCACCGCCGACCATGAGTACTGTGCTCATCAGCCCGGTGAACCTTATGCCGAATTTGTCGAGTATTATGCCTCCGAAGAACAACAGCAGCAGGAATACGTTGAAGAATCCGTATGAGCCTGAAAAGAATCCGTATTCATCGCTTGTCCATCCGAGACCTCCCTTGTCACGGGCCGTTGTGAGCAGCGGTTCGAGTGGTGACATGACGTCGGTGAAGAAATAGGCGAACATCATGGTGACGGAGACTATGATGAGTGCTGTCCATCTGGCGCCCGGACTGTCGCTGAGTTTCTTTCGGATAATTTCTGCGGCCATTTTTGTTAAAGTGCTTTTAGTTAAAAATTATGCAAATGTAAGACAAAAAAGCGTTTTCAAGAGAATTATGTTTTAACTTTGCACCTGTCTGTGAAGATTTTTTTAATTGAAGTGAAAACTGACGAATTACTGGCTGTATCGCCTGTTGACGGACGATATCATTCCAAGACACAGGATCTTGCAGGTTATTTCTCGGAGTTTGCCCTTATCAGATACAGGGTGCGTGTTGAGATAGAGTATTTTACCGCTCTCTGCGAATTGCCTCTTCCGCAACTGTCCGGTGTGCCTGCTGACAAGCTTGCCGGGCTGGCAGAGGTGTGGAAGAACTTCAGTGTCGAGAATGCCGCAAGAATCAAGGAGATAGAGAAGGTTACCAACCATGATGTGAAGGCGGTTGAGTATTTCATAAAGGAGAGGTTCGACCTTGAGCCTGAACTTGTCCCTTACAAGGAGTTTATACATTTTGGACTTACTTCGCAGGATATCAACAATACAGCTGTGCCTTTGATGATAAAGGAGGCATTGAGGGATGTCTATGTTCCCGGTCTGCAGAAGTTGATTGACAAGTTGAACGAGTATGCCGATGCATGGGATGATATACCAATGCTTGCACGGACACATGGCCAACCTGCATCTCCTACACGTCTGGGTAAGGAGATAAGGGTATTCGCGTACCGACTGGAACGTCAGTTGGAGCAGTTGGAGCAGGTTCCGGTGTCTGCCAAGTTCGGCGGTGCTACCGGTAACTTCAATGCTCATCACGTCGCTTATCCTGATATTGACTGGAAGGCCTTCGGGAACAGTTTCCTGAGCGGAAAGTTAGGTCTTGTACGTGAGGAGTACACTACTCAGATATCAAATTACGATAACCTTGCTGCGCTGTTCGATGCTATGAAGCGCCTGAATACTATTCAGATAGACATGAACCGCGACTTCTGGCAGTATATTTCGATGGAGTATTTCCGCCAGCAGGTGAAGGCCGGCGAGGTTGGGTCGAGTGCTATGCCGCATAAGGTCAACCCTATCGATTTTGAGAATGCTGAGGGTAATCTGGGGATGGCGAATGCCGTCCTTGAGCACTTGTCACGTAAGTTGCCTGTTTCAAGGCTTCAGCGTGACCTGACCGATTCGACTGTCATACGCAATGTCGGTGTGCCTTTCGGACATCAGATGATTGCGATAGCCAGTTCGTTGAAGGGACTGAGTAAACTTCTGATTAACAGGGAGAAGATTGCGCACGATCTTGAAGCAAGCTGGAATGTGGTGGCTGAGGCCATACAGACTGTTTTGCGTCGTGAGGGCTATCCGAATCCGTATGAAGCTCTGAAAAGGCTTACCAGAACAGGTAAACCTGTTGATGAGGCTTCCATAAAGGAGTTTATCGGGAATCTTGATGTCAGCGAGGAGGTAAGGACAGAGTTGAACCGGATAACTCCGATGAATTATTTCGGAGTGTGAGAGTGCGTTGATTTTATAATCGTCAGGCCGTGAGGCTTGCTTATTTACTGTTTTTCTCTTATTTATTATGGAAACAAATCAAAACGACCGTTTTTACGGTGATGAGAATCAGGAGGATTCATTTAACCGCTTTGACAGCGAGGAGTCCTCAGGCGGGTCGGATGACCGTTCACAGCGACCCCGCTTCGTACGTGTAGATTATGGCAACAGGCAGTATTCGAGAGTGGACCGCAACCGCCAGGATTATAGTCATGAGAACGGGGGGTACAGCAACCGACCCAGACAATATCGTCAGCAGGGTGAAGGCTATAACAGCAATAGTAATGGATACCGTCGCTATGGCCAGCAGGACAGAAATTTCACAGACCGCGGTTACAACCGTCAGAACTTCGATCAGGACCGCCAGTACGGCTATCGCCCGACAGGTGGTGACGATCAGCCCAGATTCTATCGCGAGCGCGTTCAGGGTGGCCAGAATGGCGAGTATGGCCAGAGACCGCAATATAATCAGCAGCGTGGTTTCCGTCCACGGCCGTATAGTGGATATGGACAACAGCGCCCATACGGAAATCCCGGAGGCTTCCCCAATCATAAAAAGAAGAAGCCGGGAATTCCGAAGAGTAAGCGTATAGAATATCAGGAGCAGATACACAGCCCTGAAGAGGAAATTCGCTTGAACAAGTTCCTGGCTAATGCCGGTGTCTGCTCGCGCAGGGAGGCCGATGATTTCATCAAGGCCGGTGTCGTAAAGGTTAACGGCCAGACAGTTACTGAACTTGGCAGCAAGATTAAACGTGGTGACAATGTCCTGTTCCATGACCAGCTTGTAAGCATTGAGCGCAAGATTTACATTCTGCTCAACAAGCCGAAGGATTGTGTGACGACTGTCGATGATCCGCAGGAAAGAAAGACGGTCATGTTTTATGTGAAGAATGCATGCAAGGAGCGCATATATCCTGTGGGACGTCTTGACCGGAATACTACCGGCGTCCTTTTGCTTACTAACGATGGCGAACTGGCTACCAAGCTGACTCATCCGAGGTTCATGAAGAAGAAGGTGTATCATGCACATCTTGACAGGAATGTCTCGTCAGAAGACCTTGACAAGTTGCTGACAGGTGTTGACATTGGTGACGGAGACCTTGTGTCTGCTGATGCGGCTAACTATGTCAATGATGACAGAAGTCAGATCGGTATTGAGATACATTCGGGCAGGAACCGTGTGGTCAGGCGTATGTTCGATGCCCTGGGCTACAAGGTGACTAAACTTGACCGGGTGCAGTTTGCCGGGCTTACCAAGAAGAGACTCCGCAGGGGCGACTGGCGTTTCCTTACCGAGAAGGAGGTTAATATGTTGCGCATGGGAGCTTACGAATGATTATATAATAATGTAAGATGAATGAGATAAAGCGAACCAAGGTGTCACATCTGCTGACACGAAGGGACTTTGGGACTGAGGTTCTGGTAAAGGGGTGGGTAAGAACCCGCCGCGGAAGCAAGGCTGTAAGTTTCATTGCACTGAACGATGGTTCCACAATAAAGAATGTGCAGATAGTCGCCGATCTTGACAGGTTCGACGAAGAACTGATGAAGCAGATTACGACAGGTGCATGCATCAGTGTACGTGGTACGGTGGTCGAGAGTATCGGATCAGGACAAGCCGTCGAGATACAGGCTTCTGAAATAGTTCTTCTCGGTGCGTGCCCTGCCGATTATCCTATGCAGAAGAAGGGGCAGACTTTTGAATATATGCGCCAGTATGCCCATATGCGTCTTCGTACCAATACTTTCGGTGCTGTAATGCGCATCCGGCATAATATGGCGTTTGCAATTCATAAGTTTTTTCACGACCGCGGATTCTTCTATTTCCATACTCCGCTTATTACGGCTTCTGACTGTGAAGGTGCCGGTCAGATGTTTCAGGTTACTACTCTTGATTTGAATCGCGTGGCCAAGAGCGGCAAGGTTGACTATAATGAAGATTTCTTCGGAAAACCGGCAAGCCTGACTGTTTCCGGCCAGTTGGAGGGTGAACTTGGAGCTACCGCACTCGGCGCAATTTATACCTTCGGACCGACATTCCGTGCTGAGAACTCGAATACACCGCGCCACCTGTCGGAATTCTGGATGATTGAACCGGAGATAAGTTTCATGGACCTTCCCGAACTCATGGACCTTGAGGAGGAGTTTATCAAGTATTGTGTTCAGTGGGCGCTTGACAATTGTGCCGACGACCTTGAGTTCCTGAACAGTATGATTGACAAGAGTCTCATTGAGCGTCTGAGGAGTGTGGTGAACACTGAGTTTGTGAGGCTTTCCTATACTGAAGGAATAGAAATCCTGAAAAAGGCTATAAGCGAGGGACGTAAGTTTGAGTTCCCATGCGAGTGGGGCGATGACCTTGCTTCGGAGCATGAGCGTTATCTGGTGGAGGAGTATTTCAGGAAGCCTGTCATCATGACTCACTATCCGAAGGCAATAAAGGCTTTCTATATGAAGATTGACGAGGTCAATCCGGTCCTTGAAGGCAAGGAGATGGCTCAGACGGTTCAAGGTACAGACGTGCTGTTCCCGCAGATAGGGGAAATTATCGGCGGTTCGGTACGTGAAGAGGATTACGACAAACTGATGGGTGAGATTGAGAGTCGCGGCATCCCGATGAAGGATATGTGGTGGTATCTGGATACCCGCCGTTTTGGTTCGTGTCCTCATGCAGGGTTCGGGCTGGGATTCGAGCGTCTGATACTGTTTGTTACCGGTATGCAGAACATACGTGACGTGATTCCTTTCCCAAGAACTCCCCGCTCTGCCGAGTTCTGAGACTTCTTTTTTATAATAATACCGGCCCGCTGTCATTGGAACAGCGGGCCGGTTCATTTTTCGGCAGACCCGGTTATTTGAACCAGGTTGTCAGTCTGTCCCTTGCAAACAGATAATAGACAATCAGACCTAACCAACTGGTAAGGAGTACCAGAATGATAGTGATAATCTTGCCCACCGCAGAGATGGGTTTCTTCAGGATGTCTATAACCGCAAGGACTGCAAGAACTACTCCGATAATGTAGAGGATAGAATAAATTCCAAAACTCATATTTGTTGATTTTTAAGTTGGTTTTATTCCCAAAAGTAGAAAAAAACAACAAAACAAGAAAAAATTTATAAAAAGATTTGGTTTATAAAATAAACCGATTTATATTTGCATCGCAATCGGGTTGCAGACAGTGCGCAATGCCTGCAGGAACGAGAGCAATTGAATGGCCGTTCAATGTTTTATTTGTTCAACATTGTAATTAACTGAAAAAATGGAAACAGGGAATCTTTCAACAGAGAAAAGTCTTCAGATTATAAAGGAGACGATTGAGCGCAGTCGCAATACTATTGCACGCAATTCAGGTAAACCGCTGGTGCTTTGGGGCTCTTTGGTTGCATTGACGTCACTGGTAATCTGGGTATTGTGGTCTTCTACCGGAAAACCGGTATGGAATCTGCTTTGGTTTGCGATGTCTGCAATTGGTTTGGTGATTACCAATATTATCACTAAGAATCGCGAAAAGGTGCCTGAGAGCGAGGTGAGTCGGACTTTAGGTGTGGTATGGATGTGGTTCGGCATAATAACTACTGGTTTTTACTTCATGCTGTGGATTGTCGTCCTTGCCGCACGGGCACTGGAAATGGATTTAAACATTTCTGTAAACCTGTCACTTATTATCAGCCTTATGATGGGACTGTGCGGTATCATTTCAGGCTCTGTCCTTAACATTAAGGCTGTCAAGGTTTCTGTACTTGTAGCGCTTTTGGTATCTGTACCTGCAGCGCTGCTTCTCAAGGGTCCTGAACAGATACTTACTTTCGTAGTGCTCGGATTGCTGGGGCTTGTGGTGCCTGGCATAATATTAATGAAGAAATCGGCAGAGTGACTATGGATCAGAGCGGGAATATTGCATTCAAGCCGCTTGACCCGCTGCTCCATTCGGAATTGCGGCTCGCGGTAATGTCAATCCTGATAACTGTGACCGAGGCTGACTTTGTCTATATCCGCAAGCAGACTGGTGCCACTGCAGGTAACTTGAGCGTTCAGGTGGACAAGTTGTCGCAGGCAGAGTATATCGAGGTTGAGAAGACCTTTAACGGCAAGATACCACGCACAATCTGCCGTATAACAGAAAAGGGCAGGAGCGCATTCGCCGAATATGTCGATACGCTCAGGCAGTATATCGGCCACTGAATTGTCTTTCATAGAAATAACAGAAAGCTGCAATCCTATGTGAGTGCAGCTTTCTGTTTTAGGTATGTATGGTCTTGTCTATTTTTTCCCGGTGTACTTACCGGTGAACAGAATTGCTCCGGAACTGTTCTCCCGTATCAGATAGACGAAGGGATGATCGGCATGGAATACTGCAGTCGGATACTCTCTCGGTCCTGCAGAGGTTACCTTCATCATTCCTGCGACTGTTACGGCTGCCGCTTCCGAGCCTTTCTCATTTACCTTTATCCTGGCCTTCTGTTTCATAACCTTGATGTATAGGGGATCTTCGTTGCAGATTCCCGGAATCTGTGCAAGATTCTCGTCGAATGCCAGGTTTATGCCCAATGATTTCATAAGTTCAATAAGGCCTCCGGATTCATCGGTGTCTGATGAGGTCTCGAATCTGGGCAACTTCAAGTCAACACGATAGCGGCTGAGAAAGGGTTCCGCACCGCTTCGCCACCCATTGGCATCGAGACTTCCGATTATGTCGGCGCAGTTTGCTCCCTCTTTCGGAAGCAAAACTTCAAGACTCCATTGCCCGTTGCCGTATGCAATGCTGACGGCCTGATATGTCTGGGTTTCGGCATAGCCGGTCAGCAGACTTCGGTGCATCATCGGTACCATGACTTTGCCTTGTGGAGAGTCGAATTCTTCATCGCGTGTATCTTTTTCGTCGAACTTGTCAGTCCAGTCGGCTTTGAAGTAGATGGCATTCAGCAGGTATGAGGCCATTGTGGGGTCGATTTCGTCCAATATTGACGGAATCATGCCTCGGGTCTTTTCATTGCACCAGCCGTTGATGCGCCTGAGCGTTGAGGGGGATTCAAAGTCAAGACTTTCTGCTGAAGCACTGTAACAGTTTTCCATCCTTTGGACGAAACTGTTCTGAAGCGAATATTTTCTACTGACGAAGATGGCATTGGCCATATTCAGAGTGACGCTCGGATCAACTCCGGGAAGTCCCTCCATCAGTGTCTTGCAGTATTCATTCACTTCTTCAGCATCGTTGTTGCCGAATCCCAGGGCTTCTTCAATCTCACGTCGGGTCTCGCCCGTGGCACCGTCGTTAATCATGCCCATAAGCAGCGTGATGCTAAGAGGAGAATATATGAAGCCTTTACCGCCAGTGTCTTTTGAATCTGCTGCCTTCATGAATCTGAAAGCGAACCTGTTGTTCAGCATCATCATCTCACGCTGCCTGTCATTGAGTCTTATGATGGTCTGTTGCCGTTCGCTCTGTCTTTGCGGAACTCTGTTTTCGTTCATCTCATCAGGACTGTCAGGGATTTTGTTGTCAACTGATACTGTCTCAACCTTTGCATCTGCCTGTTCCGTACCTTTTGCATTTCCTGTCTTGTCTGTAGTCCGGCATGCAGCAAGCATCGTTATGGTTACAATAGCGATTACAGTGACACTCCGGCTTGCATTGAATTTATCCATCCTCATAAACAACGTGTATTAGCTGTTGCAAATATAGCGGTTTGGTATTCCGCATTGCGTGGCAGACACGTTAATTTACTTTAAACGGCAAGTATAGGACTGGAGGGCAGTGAGATAATTGCCGGCTGACGTGCAGTAGTTCTCCTGTGCTTCGGCCAGGTCACCGTATGCCTTGAGCATATCGGTGACTGTTGTGTAGCCGGATTCGTAATTAAGGCAGGCTTGGTCGTACAGATGCCGGTAGTATTCAGTCTGGGCTTTTGCGAGTTGCATATCATCCCAAGCGCTTGTAAGGTCAAAATAGAGTTTGCGCTGCTGTAGGATGAGCATCTGACCCAGATGCTCGCGGTCGTTGACTGCTTTTTCAAGGTCAGCCTGCTGTTGCTGGAGTTTGTAACTGTTCTTAGCCCAATCGGAGATGGGTATCTGTACGGCAGCGAATATGGTGCCGTTCCATTTTCCAGGGTTGATTTCGGAAAGTCTGGTGTAACCGTATGTCAAGCCGATACCTATCTGGGGGAGACTGGAACCGATGGTGAGTTTCTTCTCGAATTTTTTAGCTTCTATCTGAAGATCCAGAAGGTGTGTCTCTTCGAGATTTGCAGCTACGTCTTCTTCGTAGATGTACACTTGTTCCGGGGTCGGTAACGAGTCCATCACGGCACCGGGGAACTCATAGCTGTCAATCTCAGTAGCGCGGTATTCAAATCCAATGCTGTTCAACAGGTTCATTTTTGAAAGCCTGATTCCGGTTTTCAATTTGGCTTGTCCGTTAATAAGTTCCAGTTTCTTGGTTTGGAGCAGCATCTGGTCGGACTTCAGGATAATGCCCTGGCTGAGAGCTAAGTCTGCGACTTTCTCAAGGGAGTCGAGCAGGACGGATAGGGCTTGGAGGGTTTTCTGCTTTTCCTGGAGGGCGGCAAGATCATAGTAGGTCTTGTCAACTTCTTCGATTACGTCGCGCTGCTTCATGCGCCCCATAAGTTGGGCGGCACTTATTCCTAACGAGGCATAATGGCTGCCGTTGAATATGCGCCTTCCCATGAAAACGGGTTGAATAATGGTAATACCGTATCTCTGACCGTATTTCAGGTAACTGAAGGTTTCGGAGGCTCCAAGTTCGGGGGCGATTTCCGCCCATGTGTATTCCATGTTGTAGCCGAACTCGTTCTTGCCAAGGACGTCGGAGACGCTTTTGTGGATGAGGTGGTCGAAAGAGTGGAAGGCGAGCCCCGTGAGGCTGACATTGGGGAAGAAGTTTGTTACGACTTCCCTCTTTTTGGCTATGGCTGCGGTGATGTCGAGGCTGGCATTCTTTATGTCGTTGTTGTTTTGCAGAGCGGTCTGGCGGCACTCTTCAAGGGTGAGGGTGCGCTTGGGCTGGCCGGCAACACCAGTGGTGATGCAGAGGGTCAGCAATAGTGCTATAATTCCGGGTTTCATGACTGCTTGTCTTTTTTAGCGAAGAGCTGCCAGTACGAGACGGGCATTATCAGTACAGTGAATGGGAGCGTTATTACTACTCCGAAGAGTATGACCACACCCATAGGCATCCAGAGCGCGTCACCGCTGATTATCATGGGCAGTACGCCAAGTGCGGTGGTGCATGAGGTTAGGAATATCGGTCTCATGCGGCGTGAACCGGCAAGGAAGGCGGCCTCGCGGTAACTGAGCCCTTGTTCGAAGTGCAACTCTTCAGCATATTCGAACATGATGATTCCGTTTCGCACGATTATGCCGACGAGCGAGATGAGACCTAGCAGGGCAGTCATACCGAAGCTGAGGTTGAATATCTTTAGTCCGACCAGTGTGCCGAAAAGGCAGAGCGTTGAAAGGGACATCGTCAAGATGGGGATGTTGATTTTCTTGAAGTTGATGAGAAGGAATACGAACATGACCAGCAAGGCAGCACCGAACGAGGCTCCCATATCGGGCATGAGTTCGCGGTTTACCTGAGTGAGGCCAGCCTCCTGCATGATGACTCCTTCGGGTAAGTCATTCATGTTTTCCTTCATCCATCTGCGTATCCGGCGCATGGCCTCAGGTTGGGTGAATCCTTGTTTTGTGTCGGTTCCGACTGATACAGTCTTGTAGATGCCTTCGGTGCGTATGTTCTGGTTGAGAACCCACTCGGGATTTATATCAGCGACTTGTCTGAGCGGTACTCTTATGGTGGGCACTGACGTGCTGACGGTCTTGTTTCGCAGGGCGTCATAGGTGACAGTGTCGCTCGAGTTAGTGCTGTAGAGCACTACGGGTATCGATGAATCATCGCTTTCCTGAAGTGAGAGCAACGGAGACGAACCGAATTCCTGATTCAGCGACAGAGCAAGAAGAACGGGGTTTATGCCTAAACGGGCGGTTTCATCGTGATTCATGCTTACGTTGATGGCAGGAATGTTGTCATAGTCAGTATGAACCCATTTCAAGACTTCACTCTGGGTGTGCATGAAGGCGGCCAGCGAGTCGGCAAGGGTCATGAGGGTTTTGCGGTCCTTGCCAGAGAACTGGATTTCTATGGGTGAGGAGACTCCATGGTAGTCCATTTGCCTTATTCGCAGGATGGCGTTGGGAAAATAGTGCTCAAGTGTCTTTTCATACTCGCCTATCAGTTCGGAAGTGGCTTTTTCGCTGATTGTGTTTACAATGATTTGTGCGAAGTTCGGCTGAGGAAGCGATGGCGCGTAGGTGGCATGGAAACGGGGTGCGCTTGTGCCGACAAACGTTGTGACGTTTTTTATACGCGGTTCCTCAAGCAGTTTCGAAGAGAGTATGTCGGCATTCTGTTGGGTTTGTCTGATGCCTGATCCTTCGTCAAGATACATCTCTATGACGAATAGGTCGCGTGATGCCATCGGCAGCAATTGCAGGTTTGTCTTGAATACCATGAGGCCGCTTAGGGCAACGAGCAGGACTCCCGACGCTATGGTCATTACAGGATGTCTGAAGCAGAATACTTCACCTTTGTCATATACTTTCTGGATGGCGTTGAAGAATGCGGCCTGCAGTTTTGCGAATCCTTTGGTCTCATTGCTGTACTCCTGAGGACCGGCAATGTGTCTGACTTCAAGGGAAGGTACTACGAATACAGCGTATGCAAGGGATATCATCAGGGTGATGGCGATGACCCAGGGAAATAGTCCGAACACGTCTTTCAGGTAACTGTCGAGTATGAACAGCATGGGGAAGAGCATCAGACTGATTGAGAGCGTGGCCATGAGCATTGGGGTGAAGAGTTCGTTGGCGGCGGCAACTGCAGCTTCGGTACGCCCCATACCCTTGGAAATGTTGTCCATGTAGCCGTCCATAGTAACGATAGAGTCATCGACTATCATGCCGAGAACGACGATGAGTCCTGCAAGGGAGACTGTGTTAAGGGGCATTCCGGCCAGGAACATAATGGCAATTGCAACGGCAGTACAGGCAGGTACGCCGGTCGAGGCTACCATGGCGGACTTGAAAGGGAAGAGCATCAGCATGACCAGTATTACTACCAGGATGGAGATGAACAGGTCGCGGATGAAGTTCAGGACTGATGTTCTCACAACTTTGGGCTGGTCTGTGATGCGCTCCATGCTTACGCTTTCAGGGAGTTCCTCTTTGAACTCTTCAAGGATTTTGTCTATGTGTGAGCCGAAGGCAACTATGTCACGGTCATTGCGCATTGATACGGAAACAAGAAGGGTGTTGTTGCCGTTGTACTTGATAGATGATGTCTTGTCGCTGACACGGCGTTCCACGTCGGCTATGTCGCCAAGCCGGACAATGCCGCCGGTTGGGTCGTTAAAGATTATCTGGTTGGCAATCTCCTCTTCGGAGGTCACATTCTGCCTGACATAGATGCGCGATTCGGTGTAGTCTGTCGAGAATGTACCGCTCGGGACCTTGAGTCCCTCGGCCGTGTACGTCATTTTGAGCATGGTGGGATCGACTCCGTAGGCAGCCAGACGATCCATATCGACGGTAACGGCAATCTCTTCGGTCTGTTCACCGAGTATGTTGACTCTGGCCACATCCTCGTAAGCCAGCAGTCTCTCCTTGAGTTCCTTTGCGTATTCGCTCATCTCGCTCCAGCCCTTGTCGCTTGATTCAAGCGATATCAGCAGCGATGATATGTTGCTGAAGTCGTCGAGTACGACTATGGCCAGCACGTTGGGAGGGAGAGTCAGCTTGCGGGTTTGAAACTTGAACCGTATGTCTGCCCATGTTTGGCGGATTTTCTGGCCTGATATGTTGAGTTCGACGTAGATGTAGCATATTCCGTCTTTCGAGACGGATTTGAGTTTCTTCCTGTTAACCTCGGAACAGCTGAGAAGGACTTCCTCAAGGGGTATTGTAAGTTCTTGCTCTACCTGGTCGGCGGAAGCGCCCGGATAGACGGCGGCAACGAGTCCCTGCCTGATCTCAACAATCGGGAATTCGTCTTTGTTCATCTTCCACATTCCGAACAATCCGACGGCTATCAGTCCGAAAAGGATGAGATAAACGGCTTTGCTGCCTTCTATGGCTCCCTTGACTATGTTGCCGGTCTTTTTCATCTTCTTTCGGTGTATTTGACTTTCATTCCGGAACTGACTTTGCTGATACCTTCAACAATAACAAGGTCGTCCGGAACAAGGCCTTCCTGTATTGCGACACCCTTTTCAATAAACCCCATGGTGACGACTCTTCTCTTTGACACGATGCCTTCGGAGTCGATAACCCAGACGTAGCGTCCTTCGTCATCGGTCTTGACAACCGATGCGGGAACTGCCAGACGCTCCTGAAGGTCACTGCGCAGGTAAACCTTGCAGGCCATTCCGGCCTTAAGGTCGGCGGGGTAGTTGTCAATAACAAGTTTTGCCGTGTATGAGTGGGTGATGGATGTGGAACGTACACCGATGTCATTTACGGTGGCTGTGAGGCGAAGTTCGTTCAGGGCAGGAATGACCACTTCTGCCTTATCACCTTTCTTTACAGTGGAATATTCGCCTTCGGGTATGTCAATGGAGACTTCAAGTGTGCTTTCGTCTATAATGGTGGCTATTCTTGAACCGGGTGTGATTTCCTTGCCGAGAGTGACGAAGACTTCATCGATGGTGCCGGTGAAAGGAGACTTGATCTGGCACTCGTCCAATGAGTGCTGGGAGATTTCGGCAGCAGACTCGGCCTGAGCGAGTTGTGTCTGGACTTCCATCCACTTTATTTCGGACAGACCTCCCCCTTCGTAAACCTTTTTTGCCCGTTCGTAACCGTCACGCGCCTGACGCAGCGTTGCCATGTTGGCCTTGTTAAGGCTTTTTACATCAGGAGCATCAATGACGGCCAGCAATTGTCCCTTGGTCACCCTTTGGCCGACTTTGGCATTGAGCGTGGTCACGGTTCCGCCGTAGGTTGACAGCATCAGATGGATGTCATATGCTGTTACAGTACCCAGGTAGCTGCGTGTATATGTACTTGAAGTTTTGGCTACTCTTACGACCTCAACTGTGACGGCAGACTTCTCGTGTTCCTTACATCCTGTCAGTGCGAACAGTATGAGGACTATTATTGCGGCTGAATATCTCTTCATTTTGTCAATCTTCCTTGTCAGCAATACATATGACATTGTTACCTACAACAGTGTATTCGTTGATGTAGTTCTTGCCGTTAATTTGATTCAACGTAGAGAATCCTCCTGACAGATTAATGTCGAACATGATGGTCTGATCGTGCATGACACCATTTCCGTCCATAGTCAGAAGTACCGGGGTACCAATGGAAAGCAGCGTGGTTGACGAACCTTCCGGCACGATTCCGATGACCGCTTCATCGGGATTCAGTTTTAGTGTGTCTCCGTGCAGTGTCGCATCGAACGAAAAGGCGTTCCCGCCCAGCATGACGCTCATGTTCACGATGTATCTGTCTCCGTTCCCGAGAATCTTCATCTGTCCGGACTGTGAAACCAGAAGGTAGCCGACATAGCCGATTGTGTCGGGTTGTGCGTTGTCGTCGTCAAGACAGGTCTGAATATTCAGGAAAGTCAGGTTGCCGGACATTTTGAAGTGGTATCTTCCGAGTATGGACTCTTCGATGGGCTTTGTACATGAAAAAAAGACTGTTGCCAGCAACGCGGACAGCAACAGGTTCAGGAGGTTTCTTTTCATTTGTTTGGATTTTATAGCTTTTAGGCGCAAATATAGTTTTTTTTCCGTTCACGAATGCTTGTGCACCAAGACTACTTATTGTTTATCAAAAAAGCGAAAATTATTTTGCAGGATAGTTATAAAATACTAATTTTGCAGGCCGATTATTATCAATCTTTGGGTTAAAAGATTAAATGTAAGCGAGTTAAACCTCCGAGTAAGGAATCTGAGGCATAGCGTTAACCTCTGATTGCGAGCGTTTGAGGATGTTTCCGGCCCGTTGTGAAACGGGAGGTTTCGTGCGAAGAATGAATTTTTAATGATTTAAAGAATGAACACTTTAAGTTACAAGACCATTTCGGCCAACAAGGCTACCGTCAACAAGGAGTGGGTCGTGGTTGATGCCGCTGACCAGGTCCTGGGACGTTTTGCGGTTAAGGTTGCGAAACTGCTCCGCGGCAAGTACAAACCGAATTTCACACCTAATGTGGACTGCGGTGACAATGTCATCGTAATAAATGCTGACAAGGTTGTCCTGACCGGCAAGAAGTGGACGGACCGAGTATATCTGCGCTACACAGGCTATCCTGGCGGTCAGCGCGAAATGACACCCGCACAGCTGATGAAGAAGCCGAACGGGGCAGAGAGATTAATGAAGAAGGTGGTCAAGGGCATGCTTCCCAAGACAAAGCTTGGAAGCCAGCTCATTGATAATCTGTTTGTCTATGCGGGTACAGAGCATCCACATCAGGCACAGACTCCAAAGTCCATCGATATCAATTCACTTAATTAACTGAAAGAGAATGGAAGTAATCAATGCATTGGGCCGTCGTAAACGCGCCATAGCACGTGTCTTCGTTACTGAAGGAACAGGTAAGATTACCATCAACAAGAGGGATTTAAGCGTATATTTTCCGTCACCTCTGCTTCAGTATGTTGTTCTCCAGCCTCTGAAGAAACTTGATGTCGCTGAGAAGTATGACATAAAGGTGAATCTGAATGGTGGTGGCTACAACGGTCAGGCAAACGCCCTCCGTCTGGCTATCGCACGCGCACTCGTCAAGATTAATCCCGAGGACAAGAAGTCGCTCCGTTCCGAAGGCTTCCTCACCCGCGATTCACGCTCTGTTGAGCGCAAGAAGCCGGGTCAGCCGAAGGCACGCCGCAGATTCCAGTTCAGCAAGCGTTAATATGTCTTGTGGGCCTTTCCGGAGTATATGCGGTCAGGCCTTATCTGGTTTAGTATCCAAACTGTCTGGATCCGTCTTCAGTGGCGGCTACCAGACGGCTGGTTGAAAAATTGAAAGGAAAGTAAACTACAATTATTATTATGTCAAGAACAAATTTTGAACAACTTCTGCAGGCGGGTTGCCATTTTGGCCATCTCCGTCGCAAATGGAATCCCGCCATGGCTCCTTATATTTTCATGGAGCGTAATGGTATCCACATCATTGACCTTAACAAAACTGTAGAGGCTGTCGATGAGGCCGCTGAGGTTCTCAAGAAGATGGCACGTGACGGCAAGAAGATTCTTTTTGTCGGAACAAAGAAACAGATAAAGGAAGTGGTCGAGGAGAAGGTGAAGGCGGTCGGTATGCCTTATGTAATTGAACGCTGGCCGGGTGGAATGCTTACCAACTTCCCCACAATCCGCAAGGCCGTAAAGAAGATGGCTACTATTGACAAGCTGACAAGCGACGGTACGTACGCCAACCTTTCGAAGCGTGAGACTCTCCAGATTGCCCGTCAGAGAGCCAAGCTGGAGAAGAATCTCGGCTCGATTGCAGACCTCTCACGTCTGCCGGCAGCTTTGTTCGTAATTGATGTGCTCAAGGAAAATATCGCTGTCCGCGAAGCAAACCGTCTGGGTATTCCGGTATTCGGTATTGTTGACACTAACTCAGACCCTTCAGAGATTGACTATGTGATTCCCGCAAACGACGATGCCACCAAGTCTGTTGAGGCTATTCTGGATGTCTGCTGCGCTGCAATAGCAGAAGGATTGGAGGAACGTAAGGCTGAAAAGGTTGACGAGGCTGCTGCCGAGGAGCAGGAGGATAAGCCGGAGCGTCCCCGCCGCGAGCGTATCCGCAAGATTGCGAAGCCGGTTGAGACAATCGATAATCCCGTAGCAGAGGCTGCCCCGGCAGAGGAGGTTTCCGCAACTGACGAGGCTCCCGTCGCCGAGGCTGAGGAATCACCTGCAGAGGCTTGATATTTAAAGAACAGTAAATTGAAGAAAACAATGGCTATAACAGTTGCTGACATCAACAAACTCCGTACTATGACAGGTGCGGGTATGGTTGATTGCAAGAAGGCTCTCACAGAGGCTGAGGGCGATTTTGACAAGGCTGTCGAGGTTATCCGTAAGAAGGGACTTGCAGTCGCTGCAAAGCGTTCGGACCGCGAGGCTTCGGAAGGATGTGTATTGGTTAAGGTTGACGGCAATTTCGGTGCTATCATCGCTCTTAAGTGCGAGACCGATTTTGTTGCAAACAATTCAGACTTCGTTAAGTTGACACGCGATATTCTGGATGCTGCCGTCTCTGCCCGTTGCAAGACGTTGGATGAGGTTAAGGCTCTGCCGTTCGGTGATACTACTGTTGAGAAGGCGGTAGTTGAACGTACCGGTATCGTGGGCGAGAAGATGGAACTTGACGGCTATAACTGGATTGAGGCTCCTGAGATTGCATCGTACAACCATCAGAACAAGAACTTCCTTTGTGTTCTTGTGGCTTTCAACAAGGCTGTCGCTGACAAGGATTATGTCCATGAGATTGCATTACAGGTTGCTGCCCAGAATCCCATTGCTGTTTCACCGTCAGAGGTTCCGGCTGATGTGATAGCACGCGAGAAAGAGATTGCTGCTGACAAGGCACGTCAGGAGGGTAAGCCTGAGAATATGATTGAGCGTATTGCCGAGGGCCGTATGAAGAAGTTCTATGATGAGAGCTGTCTTCTGAACCAGAAGTACATAAGCGATGATAAGCAGAGCGTTGCAGATTATCTGAAGGCCTATGACAAGGAACTGACGGTTACCTCTTTTAAACGTTTCACATTGAGGTCGGAGTGATTCTGATCTGATATGATAAGTGAAAGCCGGTTCGAAGAGCCGGCTTTTTTTGCCGTTAAGTCTGGTTGCACTATTTTTACGGTGACTTATGAAGATAGTATGTGTCGCTTGGAATTATGCGGAGCACAATAAAGAATTGTCCAACGCGTTAAAAGAAGAGGAAAATCCAGTGGTTTTCTTCAAGCCGGATTCTGCCTATCAGAGAAATCGCAGACCTTTCTTTCTGCCGGATTTCTCAAGTAGGACTGAGTATGAGGCCGAATTGGTTTTCAGGATCGGTCGTCTTGGCAAGGGTATTTCCCGCCGTTTTGCAGGAAGATACATTGACGGAGTTACGGTGGGAATTGATTTTACTGCCCGCGATATTCAGGATGACGATCGCCGTAATGGCCTTCCCTGGGGACTATGCAAAGGCTTTGACGGGTCGGCC
This sequence comes from Bacteroidaceae bacterium, assembly GCA_017615835.1. GTDB lineage: Bacteria > Bacteroidota > Bacteroidia > Bacteroidales > Bacteroidaceae > Colenecus. The sequence continues at coordinate 25,915 of JAFZZI010000009.1, forward strand.
GTAGTGGGTGACATGAGGTCTCCCGACATTCTTGGCAAGGATTTCGGTGAGCTCTCTTTCAGACTGAATATCGATGGTGTTGAAGTACAGCACGGTTATGCTGGCGATATGTTGTTCCCCGTTGATAGGATTATTGAGTATGTCAGCGGATTCTGCACCTTGAAAACGGGTGACCTGATTTTTACGGGGACTCCAAAGGGGGTCGGTCCGGTCAGAGTGGGGCAGCATCTTGAAGGTTGGCTTGAAGATGAAAAGGTTCTGGATTTCCATATCAGGTGAATTGACGGTTGAAACGTTTGTTTTACATATTGCTCGCAGTCCTCTGGCCCTGTTTTATTGTCGGAGCCGGGGTTTTTACGGATGTTGACTGGGATGAACTCGGCCGTGATACCGTAATGCCTTATTACAGCTGTCAGCGTGTTCTTCCGGAGGATTATACTTCTTACACCTACCACGTTGTAATTGAGTACCCTGAGTTCGTGCCGGTGACAGGAGAGGAGTGTGACCGATGGCGGCTGGAAAGATATCGTGGAATGTTTGGAGTCTGGCCTGAAGTATCGTCGTCCGTCAGTTCCAGCCGCGGTGTGGGAATGCTTGACATCGGTTTTGTCCCGATTGTCGAGAGGGATGGCTGTTTCTATAGGATAAACTCGTTCAAGATAAATGTCCTGCGCAATCGTGTGGCGGCAAGAGGTTCCGTAAGAGACAAAACCTTAAGTGAGGAGAGATATTCCGGATCATCAGTACTGAGCCAAGGCTATTGGTACAAGATACGGGTTCGTTCAACCGGTGTTTACAGACTTACAGCCGCAAAACTACGGGCAATGGGTTTCGATGACCCGTCGAAGGTCAGATTGTACGGATATGGAGGTGCCCTGCTTCCTGAGAGCGGTCTTGAGAACATGGACGATGACCTGAAAGAGATTCCTTTGTGGAGAGAAGGCGGCAATATTCTTTTTTATGGTCAGGGACCACTTTCCTGGACGCTTGAGTCAAGCGGAAGATACTCCCATAAATGGAACACTTTTTCGGAATACGGTTACTATTTTCTGACTGCCTGTGACTCAATTGCTCCAGCTGTTGTAAAGGAGATGGAAACGATTCCTGATCCGGGAGAGGAAGTGAATTGTTTCACTGATTATCTACTGTACGAGAAGGAGTTGTTCAGTTGGTATGATTCGGGACGCCGTTTCTATGACAGTCATGATTTTCTGACAGATCCGGTCAGTTCTTATCAGTTCAACCTGAAAGGTCTGGCGGGTGATACCGTCATGATGACGGTGTCTTTCTCTTCCAGCGGCTCATCGGCATCTTCTGTAAAGGTTTCGGTTAACGGGAACGATGTCGGCTTGGTGCGTCTGGCAGCAAATGCCGCGAACGAGAAGGCTGCGCTTGCTTCTTCTGCTTTCTTATGCAGTGGTATGTTCAGTGAAAACTCTACCGTGAAACTCTTGCATGACAGAAAGGATGGGGTATCCGGAAGGCTCGACTATATTCGTATTAACTATTTGAGGAAACTTGAACTGACTGGTTCAAGTCTGGCTTTCAGGACTGGCAACCGAAAGGGCGTTGTGCATTTTAATATTTCTTCTGATAAGACGGTTGTCGTATGGAACGTCTCTTCTGACGGAACTATCAGGCTGTTGCCTTCGGACACTCAGGCAGGCCACTGTGTTACTTTGTCTGTTGACAGTCAGATTCCCGGGGAATATGTGGCTGTGGACCCCAACGGACTGTTTGAAGAGCCGGAACCCGTGGGTGTGGTACCAAACCAGAATCTTCACTCTATCGGAGCCACTGATATGGTGATCATTGTTCCTGCAAGTGGCAGACTGACTGCTGAAGCTGAGAGATTGGCTGAGGCACATCGCAATGTTGATGGCCTGGAGGTGGTTGTGGTTCCGGCAAATCAGATTTTCAATGAGTTCTCCTCTGGGACACCGGATGCTACGGCATATCGCCGGTTCTTGAAAATGCTCTATGACAGGGATCACAGACTCAGATATCTGCTGCTGTTCGGTGACGGAGCGTGGGACAACAGAATGGTAACACCCGCGTGGACAGGTAAAAACCCCGACGAATACCTGCTCTGCTATGAGTCGGATAACAGTATCAGTGAGGTGAAGTCTTATGTGGCTGAGGACTATTATGCCCTGCTGGAGGATGGAAAGAACGGCAATGTGTTGTCGCAGAAAATCGATATCGGTGTAGGGCGCTTTCCTGTTGTTACGGTACAGGATGCAAAGTCGATGGTGGACAAGACTATTTCGTATATCAATGGAAATTATGCTGGTTCGTGGCAGAATAGTGTCCTGATGCTCGGTGACGACGGCGATGGAAATACCCACATGGAACAGTCTGACAAAATTGCCGACAACATAGCAGCTATGAATCCTTCATTGAATATCCGGAAAATATATTGGGATACGTACAAGATGGAGGTATCGGCATCCGGCAACAGCTACCCTGAGGTAAGACGCGATATCCTGAAGGAGTTGGAAAAAGGAGCTTTGCTTGTGAACTATATTGGTCACGGAAGCCCTGATGTGTTGTCTCACGAATTGGTTATGGACAAGGGCGACTTTCTGAAACTTTCGTCTCAGCACCTTCCTTTATGGGTCACAGCTTCGTGTGACATTGCTCCATTCGACGCTGCATACGACATGATTGGCAAGAACGCACTCTTGAATCCGGTGGGAGGAGCTCTGGCATTGTTTGCCACAGCCCGTACTGTGTATTCGTCGCAAAACTATAAGATAGCCTGGCTGTTCAACCAAAACCTCATGAACCCTGAACTGGCCTTGGGAGATGTTGTCAGGGAGACTAAGGTACAGTTGGTAACCCCCATGTCTCCTTATCAGGATTACTCTGAGAATAAGGTACATTTCGTACTGCTGGGCGATCCGGCCCTCCATCTGGCTTTGCCGGAGCATAAGGTGGTTGTTGATACCATGCTGACCGGTATGGTGTCGGATGAGGGTGACCCTGTTGCCGCCGCCGGGAGCATCGTGACTGTAAAAGGATATGTCCAGACGCGGAGCGATTCCCTTCTGTCCGGTTATTCGGGGAGGTTGGACGTTCTGGTATTTGACAGTAAAAGGCATATCGTATCGCTGAATAATCAGAAAGCGGCGGATGCACCGTTTGAGTTTGACGATTACGACAGAGTGTTGTTTTCCGGAACGGACACTGTGTCGGACGGAAGGTTCAGTTTCAGATTTCCGGTTCCAAAGGATATCAATTATTCGAACGATTCCGGCAGAATGGTTCTTTTTGCGATTGACAATGCCGGAAGAACTGCCAATGGATTCTATGAGGATTACCTTGTCGGCGGGACATACGAATTCATTTCGGCAGATACTATAGGACCCTCCATTTCACTTTTCCTTAATACTCCGGATTTCGAATATTGGGGAATGGTGAACAATTCACCTTGTCTTTTCGCCGAGTTGGAAGATGCTGACGGAATAAACTCCTCAGGAAACGGCATAGGTCACGACCTGCTGCTGGTGATAGACAACAATCCGTTATATACTTATGTCCTGAATGATTACTACACCCCGTCAGATTACAGGAAAGGCCGGATAGTATTCTCAATTCCAAGTCTGCCGGAAGGCCGTCACACCTTAATGCTTCGTGCATGGGATGTTCTCAATAATTCTTCGACAGTGTATCTCGGTTTTGAGGTTACTGAAGAACTGGAGCCCGAAATACTCTCGGCAGATGTTACCGAGAATCCTGCCAAGGAAACAACGTCGTTTGTCATCCGGCACAACAGACCCGGCAGTATTGAGTCGGTGACGGTACAGGTTTATGATACGAAAGGTCGCTTGTTATGGACCGGGCGTACCGGAGATTCCAGTAACGGTATGTGCATTATGGATTGGAATCTTTGCGGCGATAACGGACAGAGGCTCTCCTCCGGTCTGTATCTGTACAAAGTGACTGTGAGTGATACCGGAGGTGGATGCTCGTCCGGGATGAATAAACTGATAGTGCTGTAAAAAAGTGTGAAAAGGGGTGCCTTAGACAATAAACGGGATAATTGGAAGTTTTTAATAATGCCCTTCTCTTTGTTTTGGGGTACAATAATTGGGAAAAAATGAAGAAACAGATAATACTGACGGTCTTTTTGTCGTTGTCCGTGTTTCCGCTGTCAGCACAGAAAGACCTGTTCAATCCTGTTTATACAGGAGTCACTTCACTTTCCATCGCGCCAGATTCCCGTGGTGGAGCCCTTGGTGATGTGGGTTGTGCTACCGATCCTTATTTCGACACGAACAATCAGTATTGGAATCCAGCAAAATATCCATACACAAAGAGTCCTGCCGGCATTTCGCTGAGCTATACCCCTTGGTTGCGCAAACTGGTCAAGGATATTGACCTTGCATATCTCTGCGGATACGGAAAGCTGGATGACTATTCGGCAATAAGTGCATCGCTGACCTATTTTTCTCTTGGCGAGGTTCTGGCAAGTTCATATACAATACGACCTTACGAACTGGGTGTTGACGTGGCTTATTCACGTATGCTTTCCGATGTATTCTCCGCTGCTGTGGGACTGAGGTTTATCTTCTCGGATCTGCAGTACAATTATGCCGACGACATTACACCGGGCAAGGCTTTTGCTGCTGATATATCAATGTACTACAATAATTACGTCGGAATCGGAAGGCGCGACTGCATGCTGGGACTCGGCTTGAATATTTCGAACATTGGCAGCAAGATTTCATATGACGGTGGTCAGACTAACCAGTTTATTCCTACAAATCTGCGGTTAGGCGCTTCGCTGTTGGTTCCGATTGACGAGTATAATGTGTTTTCGTTCAATGTTGATCTGAATAAGCTGCTGGTTCCGACGAGACCTACATATTCACAGTTTATGGAGGAAATGCACCCTGGGGAAACGGATGACAAGTACAGTTATGCATCGGAGTATTCCACCTGGGTTGAATCGACCGGATATAACGATGTCTCCTCGATAGCCGGTATTTTCAAGTCTTTTTGTGATGCACCGGGCGGCTTTGCGGAAGAACTGAGGGAGATTTATTGGGGAGTCGGTGTGGAATACATATACAATGACCGCTTCACGCTGCGTGCCGGTTATCACTATGAGGACAAGAACAAGGGTAACCGCAAGTATTTCTCATTTGGAGCCGGTTTCAGAATGAGCATATTCTCGCTTGATGCAGCTTACTTGGTTTCAACATCACAGGTGAATCCGTTGGACCAGACTTTGAGGTTCTCACTCTCCTTCGATTTGGATGGTATTCGCACAATGATTGGAAGAAGATGACAAGAGTAGGTTTCGGTTTTGATGTACATCAGTTCGCACAAGACAGGGAACTGTGGCTAGGAGGTATTAAGATTGATTATGAAAAAGGCTTGCTCGGACACTCTGATGCTGATGTTCTGATCCATGCTATATGTGATGCCATACTGGGGGCGGCAAATCTCCGTGATATAGGTTTTCATTTTTCAGATAAAGATCCCAGGTATAAAGGGGTGGATAGCAAGATTCTTTTGAAGGAGTGTGTCAGGCTGGCCGATGAGAAAGGCTATCGGATAGTAAACGTTGACGCGACTGTCTGTGCTGAGGAACCAAGGTTGAATCCTTTCATTCCCTCCATGCAGGCAGTTCTTGCAAAGTGCATGGGCCTGGATGGCGATTTCGTTTCCATAAAGGCTACCACTACCGAGAAACTTGGTTTTACGGGACGTGGAGAGGGTATTTCAGCCTATGCCGTATGTCTCATAGAGTCCAAGTAGCGCTGCTACATCTGGCGGAACCAGACCGTCAACCGGCAAGCCTTGCTTCAACATGTTCCTTATCTGAGTGGAACTGATGTCGATTGTAGGGCAGTCGAGTATGTGAACGTTGGCTGTTGATGATTCGGGTAGGGGATACCCGCTGCGTGGGTAAACTATTATCTGATGATTTTGCTGAATATAATCGCTGTCACACCAGTTCCCGAACTTTGCCCAGTTGTCAGCACCTATTACAAGGCTGAACTCACGGAGAGGATAGGAGGCGTTCAGTTTTCGAAGAGTGTTGGATGTGAAGGATGGCTTGGACAGCGAAAATTCAAAGTCGGACGCCTCAATTCTGTCAAGATTACGGACTGCCATTCTGGCCATTGTCAACCTGAAATCATCATCCATCAGTGTCAGGTTCCTTTTCCACGGGTTTTGAGGAGTGACCATAAGCCATAGTTCGTCAGCAAGATTGGAGTCAATTACACTGCGGGCTATGGCAATGTGCCCGTTGTGCAGCGGGTTGAATGTTCCTCCGAAAACAGCAGTCCGAACCATGTCAGACTTCAAGAAATGTGCGGACTGCCTGAAGCGCCTTGTCTATTGCGGCCTCCATGTCATCATTCACTATGACCGAATCAAATCGGGAAGCAAATGCTATCTCGTGGTCTGCTTTGGCTATTCTCTTCTCAATGGTTTCAGGAGAGTCCGTACCGCGTTTCTTCAGTCTGCGTCGAAGTTCCTGAACCGATGGAGGCATGATAAAGATGGACAGGGCCCTGTCGCCAAAATACTTCTTGATGTTACATCCTCCTGAAACATCAACATCAAATACGACATTGAAGCCTTCGGCAAGTTTCTCTTCTATCTGCGACTTGAGAGTTCCATAGAAGCATCCTTCGTACACTTCTTCATATTCGAGGAATTCGTTGTTGTCTATAAGTCTTCGGAATTCCTCCTCGGTAAGGAAGTAATACTCAACTCCGTTACGCTCGCTGCCTCTGGGCTTTCGACTTGTGGCGGATATTGAAAAGGTGAGTTTCAGTTCGGAATGCTTGAGAAGGGAGTTCACTATGGTTGATTTCCCGGCTCCGGACGGTGCTGAAAAAATGAGACACTTGCCTGCCATATTCTTGTTACATTACGTTCAAAACCTGCTCTTTGATCTGTTCCAACTCGTCTTTCATCTTTACGACGATTATTTGCATCTCAGCCTGGTTGCTCTTGCTTCCGAGTGTATTTATTTCGCGCCCCATCTCCTGGGCGATGAACCCTAGTTTCTTACCTTGTCCGTGGCCGGTTTCAATGGTGTTGACAAAGTAGTTGAGGTGGTTCTCGAGACGCTGCTTCTCTTCGCTTATGTCCAGTTTCTCAATATAAAAGATCAGCTCCTGTTCAAACCGGTTCCTGTCATACCCTGTCTCAACTGTCCGTAGTGATTCCTGTATTCGGTTGCGGATGTTTTCTACACGGCTGGCCTCGTAAGGCCTGATTGATTCGAGAAGGATGCGTATGTTGCTGATCTTCTCGCGAAATTTGTTTTCGAGCGCACGGCCTTCCTGTTCGCGGAACTCCATAAGTTGGCTGATTGCCTGGTCAACAGCATCCGAAACAGTGTCCCATAATTCATCGGTGAGTTCTTCTGCGTGGCTTTGGGAAATTACCTCTGGCATACGCAGAAGGGTGGAGAACCAGTCTGCAGGCAAATTGATTTTTTCTTGGTTTGCAATGTCACGTATTTGCCTGACATAGTCTGCAAATACAGCACCGTTGATTGTCTGAGAGGATGTTTCAGCAGAATCTTCGACAGTTATGAAGAAATCGCATTTTCCACGCTCAAGCCGATCGGTAATCCTGGAACGGATTTCCAGTTCCTTACTTCTGAAAATGAATGGAATCCGCGTGGAGATATCCATAGACTTGCTGTTGAGTGACTTTATTTCAACCGTTATGGTACGGGTCCCTGTCTTGACGGAACTTTTTCCGTAACCTGTCATTGATAATATCATATCGGACTCTCTTTCTTAATATGTACAAAATTACACATTTTCGGGAATATTTCAGTACTTTTGTAAAGCAAGACAAGACGAAGGACCGGATGAGTTGCATTCTGCACATAGAATCAGCTACCAATGGCTGTTCAGTTGCCGTCAGCGAAGAGGGAGAACTTCTTTTCTGCAAAGAGGACATGGAGGAACACAACAACTCCGTCACTCTTGGGGTTTTTGTTGACGAGGCCTTGTCGCTTATTGACAGTCGGGGACTGGAAATGACGGCAGTGGCTGTCAGCGAAGGACCAGGTTCATACACGGGTCTGAGGATAGGAGTGTCAATGGCGAAGGGAATATGTTATGCAAGGAATGCCAGGCTTCTGGCTGTGCCGACACTGAAACTGCTGTGTGTGCCTTTGTTGTTGAACATTTGCGATATGCCTGATGACGCCCTGCTTTGTCCTATGCTGGATGCCAGGCGTATGGAAGTTTACTCTTGCATATATGACCGTTCTCTTAATCCTGTCCGCGGGATAATGGCCGAGGTTGTGGACAGTGGAACTTATGACGTATATCTGGACTCACATGTTGTCTATTTCTTCGGAAACGGTTCTGACAAGTGCAAGGACCTGATAAAGCATCCCAATGCAAGGTTCATTCCTGATTGCAGTCCATCAGCCAGATGGATGTTCCCTTTGGCTGAATTATCTCTGTTGAGAGAACAAACAGAGGATGTGGCATATTTTGAGCCTTTCTATCTGAAGGATTTTGTTGCATTGAAACCCAAAAAACTCATATAGATGGAATACAATACTCAACGGGAACGTTTGCCAATGCCAGAGTATGGCCGTTCTGTACAGGAGATGGTGGATTTCGCCGTAGGAATTGAGGACAGGGCTGAAAGGCAGCGTTGTGCAGAGGCAATCATCGACATAATGTGGGGAATGTTTCCTTCTTACCGTGACATCAAGGATTTTCAGGTTAAGCTTTGGGATCATCTTGCATATATGTCCGGATACAGGCTCGATGTCGATTATCCCTATCCGGTGACTCGTTTGGATGTGACAAAGCAGACTCCGGAACGTATCAGTTATTCAAATGGTAAAATTGCGATGCGTCATTATGGCAAGATTGTGCCTGAATTAATCTTAAAAGCGTCATCCTTGCCGCAGGGGCCCGAACGGGACCAGTTGATAAGGCTCATAGCCGTCCAAATGAAAAAGGATCTGTTGATCTGGAATAAGGAAATGGCAGGAGATGATCGGATTGTCGACGATTTGCGCGAATTTTCAAACGGCCTGATTCAGATTGAGAGCGGTAACCTGGATATTGATGTCCCAAGGCAGGCTGCAAATCAGAATCAGATGAGAACTCAGAAACAGGGCCAGCGCAGGAAGAACAGAAAAAGATATTGAGTCATGCCATCGTTTATCATTGAGGGTGGGCATCGTCTGAAAGGAACGATAGAGCCCCAAGGCGCAAAGAATGAGGTGCTCCAGGTGTTGTGCGCTTCTCTCTTGACTTCAGAAGAGGTTCTGGTCAGCAATGTGCCGGATATACTCGATGTTAACAATTTGATTGACCTTCTTGTTTCTCTTGGCGTGGGAGTGAAACGCATTTCCTCTGACACATGGTCTTTTAAGGCTGAAAAAATTGACATGGATTTCGCTCTCAGCAGTGAAATGATAAGGAAGAGTGCCGGACTTAGGGGATCTGTGATGCTTCTGGGCCCACTGCTCGCAAGAACCGGAAGAACTGTGGTAAGCAAGCCTGGCGGCGATAAGATCGGCCGTCGTCGCGTAGACACTCATATCAACGGTTTGACTGCTCTGGGGGCCCATTTTACCCTTAATGAGGAAAGGGGGTGCTATGAACTGTGGGCTGAAAAACTCAGGGGATGCTATATGCTGCTTGATGAGGCATCAGTTACCGGAACTGCCAATATTATCATGGCTTCAGTTCTTGCTGAGGGGACTACAACGATTTACAATGCCGCTTGTGAACCTTACGTACAGCAGTTGTGCCGGATGCTCAATAATATGGGTGCCGACATCAACGGTATTGGCAGTAATCTTCTTGTAATTAACGGGGTGGACAGACTTAAGGGCACTTCGCATAAGATACTTCCTGACATGATTGAGGTCGGCAGTTTTATCGGTATGGCAGCCATGACCTCAAGCGAACTGACAATCAAGGGTGTGTCGTACGAAAATCTGGGCGTTATTCCCGAGAGTTTCAGACGTTTGGGCATACGTGTTATTCAGAAGGGTGACGACATTTTCATACCCGGACAGGAACACTATCAGATTGAATCATTTATTGACGGTTCAATAATGACATTGGCAGATGCTCCATGGCCCGGACTGACCCCCGATCTGCTCAGCGTATTGCTGGTTACGGCAACTCAGGCCAAAGGCAGCGTACTCATTCATCAGAAGATGTTTGAGAGCCGCCTGTTCTTTGTTGACAATTTGATTGACATGGGTGCCCAGGTGATATTATGTGACCCACATCGTGTTGTCGTTATCGGTCATGACAGACATTTCATGCTTCAGGCAAGAAGGATGTCATCACCGGATATACGCGCTGGTATAGCGCTGCTTATTGCAGCCATGAGTGCTGAGGGAATCAGCAGAATAGATAATATCGGACAGATAGATCGCGGTTATCAGGATATTGACACCCGCCTGGTCAGCCTCGGAGCCAATATAGAAAGAGTCGAGTGATGATTGGATACGATGAGGTTGTGGTATGTGGCAGTGTACTCCGTGCGCACGGAGTCGGCGGTGAGGTAGTGGTGCCTGTTTCGGGTATTTTGCTTGAATCATTGTCAACACCTTTTCTTGTGCTCGAAATTGACGGTATACTCGTTCCTTTCTTCATTGAATCTTTCAGAGACAGGTCAGACACTTCGTCGCTGGTGAAATTTGAGGGTGTAAATACGCTTGAGGAGGCTGAAGAACTTAGAGGACACAGGGTCTGGATACCTAAAAGATATGTGGATATTTCCGAAGAGAAAGACTTTACACCTGAGATGATGGTAGGACTTAAGGTCTCAGATCTGAAAAGTGGAGATCTCGGTATAGTTGAGGCGGTTGACGACAGTACTCCGAACACGCTGCTTCTTGTAAGGGGGGCCGAGGACCGTGAGCGGATATTGCCTGCCAGTCTTGTCAGAAATGTGGATTTTCAGAAAGGTGTTATCTCTTTTGCTCTTCCCGAAGGGTTCTTGGATATTTGACGCATAATGGAAAGCCTTAACAATAAAAGAAAAAGGGTAGCCAGGAAGAGTTTCCTTGAGAGACTGACCCATAGATTCCGGATGCAGATTGTCGAGGATGATGAACTCAGGGTGGTTCGTTCATTCATGATAAGCAGACTGGACGGAATAGTAATATCGGTATTCCTGATTGCCATTATTGTTTTTCTGTCAATAATGCTTTTTCAGGTTTCTCCGATGAAAAGGCATACGGCCGACAAGGACTATCTGCTTCGACAACAGATTGTAGATGGCATGTTGAAGCTTGATTCCCTTGAAGAGATTGTTGCTGTACAGGATATTTACTTCAAGAGCCTTCAGGGGGTAATGACGGGTAAGGTAAGTTTGGATTCGATTACAAGCATTGATTCTCTGGTTCAGATGGAGAGCGTGCTTCTTGATACGACTCCGGCTGTCGAGCGGGCTTTTGTCGGGCAGTTTGAGGAACGTGAGCAGTACAATATCATTCAGTCACCGACTGCAGGTGATGTCAGGACACGAAATCTTTATCGCCCCGTGTCGGGTATAGTGTCAGAACCTTATGATGCATTGAACGGCATGTATGGTGTGGGAATAGCTACCAGTCCAAAGGAAAATGTTCTTGCGGTAATGGATGGTACGGTTATACTGGCAAACTATACGGCTGAGGACGGATATGTCATTTGCATACATCACGGCGGGGATTTGACTTCGGTCTACCGGAACTGCAAGTCGCTGCTGAAAAAGCCGGGAGACAAGGTCAAGGCCGGTGACGTGATAGCTTTGGTCGGTGGAGTAGGTGGAACGGATTCTTCCGATTCAAGGCTTCATCTTCGATTTGAGTTGTGGTATGAGGGACAATCGCTTGACCCTCGACAGTATATTGTGTTTCAGTGAAAAGACAGATAGCAATTTTGGGTTCCACGGGGTCAATTGGCACTCAGGCCCTGGATGTGATAGAGGCCAATCCTGACCTTTACGAGGTATATGCGCTCACTGCTAACAACAGTGTGGAAAAATTGGTGGAACAGGCCCGCAGGTTTAATCCTGCTGTCGTGGTCATTGCCAATGAAACCAATTTCCATAGGGTAAGAGAAGCACTTGCGGATTTGCCAATAAATGTGTATGCTGGAACAGATGCACTATGTCAGGTGGTTACGGCTGGTCCCATTGATATTGTTCTGGCTGCAATGGTCGGTTTTGCCGGATTGAAGCCAACTATTGAGGCTATAAAGGCAGGAAAGACAATTGCCTTGGCAAACAAGGAAACGCTGGTTGTAGCCGGAGAACTTATCACGTCATTGGCGAACAGGAATAAGGTTCCGATATTGCCTGTTGATTCAGAACACTCTGCAATTTTTCAATGCCTTCAGGGTGAACTTGGAAATGAGATAGAGAAAATAATCCTCACGGCTTCAGGCGGGCCTTTCCGGAAACTTAGCCGCAGTCTGCTTGCGACAGTAACCAAGGAACAGGCTCTGAAGCATCCAAATTGGGATATGGGAGCAAAGATTACCATTGATTCAGCCTCAATGATGAACAAGGGGTTCGAGGTAATTGAGGCAAAGTGGCTGTTTGGGGTGACATATGACAAGATTGATGTTGTCGTGCATCCTCAATCTGTAATTCATTCGATGGTACAATATCGTGACGGAGTGGTTAAGGCACAGTTGGGGGCCCCCGATATGCATATGCCTATACAATATGCCTTATCATATCCCTATCGTCTCGCTTCCGATTTTCCAAGAGTCGATTTTACCGGTATGGGAGCGCTTACCTTTGAAAAAGCAGACAAAGATCTTTTCAGGAATCTTGCGCTGGCCTACCGTGCGCTTGAGGTCGGTGGAAGCATGCCCTGTGTGTTGAATGCTGCAAATGAAGTGTGCGTGGCTGCTTTTCTTAATGATTCGGTCGGATTCCTTCAGATGAGCGACATCATTGAAAAAACAATGGACATTGTGCCGTTCGAGAAGAGTCCTTCGCTTGATGACTATATTCGGATAGACGCAGAGTCCCGTAAGGTGGCTTCTTCTCTCTTGTAGAACTGATATAATTTTAATAATATGTCTCCTTTTTGGATACGCTTGTTTCAACTGGTTATTTCCCTTACAATTCTCGTTGTTTTCCATGAGTTTGGCCATTTTCTTTTTTCGCGTTTGTTTAAGGTGAGGGTCGAAAAATTCTATGCGTTTTTCAATCCCAGCTTTTCCATCTTCCGCATAAAGAAGGTTAACGGCAAACTGCGTTGCAAGTTCTTTGCTCCCAATGTACCTGACAGTTATGTCGAAGAGAAGCGCTTCAACTATGAGGGCAAAGAGGAAATAACTTACAGGCCTGTTGACATTGATTCTTTGTCTGAGGATGACTGGCGCCGTAATCCTGAAAATACCGAATTTGGAGTCGGATGGGTTCCTTTCGGCGGATATTGTAAAATTGCCGGGATGATTGACGAGTCGATGGACATAGCTTCAATGCAACAGGAGCCAAAGCCATGGGAGTTCCGCACAAAACCTGCATGGCAGCGACTCCTGATTATGGTGGGTGGCGTACTGTTCAATCTGTTACTTGCTTTCTTCATATACTCGATGGTGTTGTTGAAGTGGGGTGACAGCTATATTCCCGTTGAATCACCTGTCTATGGATATGAGTTCAACAGTCATGCCAAGTCGCTCGGTTTCTGTGATGGCGATATCGTTGTCAGTGCCGATGGGAAAAAACTACTCGAGTATGATGCTGATCTGTATCGTGCAATCGCCAAGGCAAAGAAAGTTACTGTACTTCGTGATGGTTCAGAGGTTATACTCGACATGCCCGATGACCTTTCCCTGTTTGATTTTACCCGTCAGGTTCCCTTTATCTCAGTATTGAGTCCGATGACTGTTGACAGTCTGTCCTCTGACGGTGGAGCAATGGCGTGTGGCATTCTTGTCGGTGATACCATAATGACAGTTAATGGGAAAAAGGCTGCTACATGGACCAGTTTCCAGGTAGCCATGAACGAGATATCTTCAAGCGGACAACCGCACGATTTGACCGTTGTCGTCAGCAGGCCTGGTCTCGGTCGGGATACACTGACTGTCAGGACCAGTCCTGAATACCTGCTTGGTATATACCATTTTGTGGATGAATATGAGTACAAAGAACTGAAATACAACTTTTTCCAGTCAATACCTGCAGGTATAATGTACGGTTGGAAGACACTTGCCACCTATGTGGGTGATTTCAGATATGTCTTTACTAAAGAGGGAGCAAAATCTCTTGGAGGATTTGGTACCATTGGCAGTATCTTCCCGTCAAGGTGGAATTGGCATGCGTTCTGGCTAATGACAGCCTTTCTGTCCGTAATACTGGCTTTCATGAATATCCTTCCCATTCCTGCCCTTGACGGAGGTTATGTATTGTTTCTTATTATTGAGGTACTTACCGGTAGGAAGCCTGGTGACAAGTTCCTTGAGCGAGCCAATACGATAGGAATGGTTATTCTGTTTGCATTGCTCATTCTGGCGAACCTGAATGACATATTAAGGGCCTTGCATCTTATGTAGTCCGGTTCCGTGGGCTCAATCCAAGTTGCCGGGCCTCCTCAATAAGGAACTGTCGCGCAGCTTCGTACTCGTTGGGGATTTTTCCGTCAAGGATGGCGTCTTTGATGGCATTTTTCAGTTGGCCTACCATAGCCGTGGGGCCAAGTCCGAATAACTGCATTATCTCGTTTCCGTCAATAGGAGGCTGAAAATTCCGTATTCTGTCACGTTCTTCAAGGTCTTTAAGTTTCTGGCGCACCAAGTGGTAGTTCTCCTGAAAACGCTGTTTCTTAAGTTCGTTACGCGATGTAATGTCGCTTTCGCTGAGCAACATCAGGTCTTCAATATCATCGCCTGCATCGAACAGAAGTCGTCTCACGGCCGAATCGGTTACCATGTCATCCACTATGTTTATGGGGCGCATATGTAATTCAACCATTTTTTGAACATACTTCATTTTGTCGTTCAGCGGAAGTTTCAAGTTGTTGAATATGCCTGGAACCATTTTTGCACCGACCAGATTGTGATTATAGAATGTCCATCCATGGGCAGAATCCCATTTTTTAGTGCGGCTTTTGCCTATGTCGTGAAGTAATGCCGCCCAACGAAGCCATAGATTGTCGGTTTTCTTTGAAATGTTGTCAAGTACAGAAAGGGTGTGAAGAAATACATCTTTGTGCTTTTTCCCATTGAAAGTATCAACGCCTTGAAGTGCAGTCAGTTCGGGAAATATCAGTTGAAGAAGCCCGCTTCTGTCAAGGTCGATGAATCCTTTTGAAGGTACCGGTGATAATATTATTTTGTTAAGTTCTTCAGATATTCTCTCTTTCGATATGATGCGTATGCGCTCACGGTTGCGTTCCAGCGAACTGAATGTTTCGTCTTCGATGTAGAAATTAAGTTGTGAAGCGAATCTGATGCACCGCATCATGCGCAGTGGATCATCATTGAAAGTAATGTCAGGGTCTAGAGGTGTGCGTATGAGACGATCCTGAAGGTCGTACAAACCATCAAAGGGATCAATCAATTGGCCAAACCTCTCGGAGTTAAGACAGATAGCCATTGCGTTGATGGTGAAGTCACGCCGATTCTGGTCATCCTCAAGGGTTCCGTCTTCGACGATGGGCTTCCTGGAGTCATGACGGTATGACTCTTTCCTGGCTCCTACAAATTCCACTTCAAGGTTTTCTTTGCGAACCTGTGCGGTTCCGAAGTTCTTGAAAAGGCTTACACAGGCTCCTTTGCCGAGTGCTTTTCCGTATGCCTTTGCCATTTCAAGACCACTGCCGACTACAACTACGTCAATGTCCTGACTGGGTCTCTCAAGAAAGATGTCGCGTACATATCCGCCTACGACATAGCACTCCATTCCGAGTTTTCCTGCTGTTTCGGAGAGCAGTCGGAATTCAGGCTTGTCGAGCAATACAGCCAGCTCGTCATCACTGTACAGTTTCATCGTGCGGATTTTGGGACGTAAAGATACGTCATTTTAGCGGCAAAAGAGTTAACTTCGCACCCAAATTCAGGGAAACAACACAATTATGAGAAGATTGCTATTGGTACTCATTGCTCTGTTGGCAGTTATGTCATGTGGGCATAATGATAACAGACTGGCTGCCCGATATCTTGACATGGCTGCCAAGTGCTTTGAAGACGGTGATTACGTAACAGCCAAACTGTATATAGATAGTGTAAGGACTGAATATCCTAATGCCTTTGAGGTGCGGAAGAAGGGAATTCGTCTGCTGCAGAAGGTCGAAATTGCCGAGGCTGACAGGACAATAGCTTATCAGGACAGTGCGTTGAATGTACTTAGGGAAAAGTTTGAAAAGGTTCGTGACAGCTTCGTATTCCAGAAAGACGAACAATACCAGGATCTGGGTCTCTTTACTGTTTCTTCACAGGATATTGAGAAAAACATAGGTCGCAATTATCTGCGTGGCCAGGTTGATGAGAAGGGGCGTCTTACTATAGTCTCTACATACTGTGGGTCATCGTACATACATCACCGCTCAATCAGGATATCTCCATCATCGGATGTCGACGGCGGCTATGTTGACACTCCAGCATCGGACGATTTCTACGAGTTCAAGGATTTGGGAACCTTCTATGAGAAATGCAACTTCACAGGTTCTACAGCCGATGCCATTGCCGGCTACATTGCTTTGCATCAAGAAGAGAACCTGACAGTTACCATTAGTGGAGACCGCTCCTTCAGTTATCGCATGCAGGCTTCTGACAGCAAGGCGCTGGCAAATATTCATTCACTATATCTGCTTCTGTCATCAATAGACGAGGCAAAGACTCTCCGCGATGAGGCGGAACGGCGCAAAAAGTTTGTAGAGATGAACATCGCAAAGTCCGATTCCGCCGCTGTTGCCGGCAGATGATAGTTTTGACGGTTCAATTGGTCACAGCAGAAAATCTCCAATTATTATTGCAAATATTCCCACTGGTGCTACGTACTTCACCAAGATATAGACAGTCTTTGCCAGCCACTTGTGTCTGTTGAAATGTCCGTGTGATGTCAGCTCGTCCATAAAGTCTTCTTTTTTCATCACCCATCCGGCGAATACAGTCAGCAGTAAACCAGATCCTGTCATCAGTACTGTAGCCGAGAAGTTGTCGAAAAAGTCGAAAATGTTGTAGCCGAATAGTTTTACTCCGGACATCACTCCCTGCGACAAGGAACAGAAGGTAGCAAGAATTGCACAGATTGAGAAACCGATTAACACGGCCTTTGTACGACTTTTGTGCCACTGTTCAATAATGAAGGCAACAATTGGCTCATATATGGAAATAGCTGAGGTTATGGCAGCCAGCAGTAGCGACATGAAGAATAGAATGGCAATTACCGAACCCAGCGGCATTGCCGCGAAGATACGTGGCAGGGTTATGAATACAAGTCCCGGGCCGGCATTGAAGTCTGGTTCATAACCGTTCATGCCGGCAATGGCAAATATAGCCGGGATAATGGCTATTCCTGCAATAATGGCGAATATGGTATCCAGCACTGCTACCTGGATTGCAGAATTGACAATGTTGGTCTCTGTCTTAACGTACGAGCCGTATACCAGTATGGCTCCACAACCAAGTCCAAGAGAGAAGAATGCCTGTCCTAAGGCCTGCATGAATGTGTCTATACTTATCTTGCCGAAATCGGGGACGAACAGATATCTGAGTCCATTGATGGCTCCAGGCAGTGTGACTGATCGGATTACTACAAGTATTATAATCACGAACAGTACAGACATCATTATTTTGGAGAATTTTTCAATGCCCTTTTTCACACCTCCCGAGATGACGAATGCGGTCAGTCCCAGAAACAGGTATGTGTATCCGAGAGGACCGAAGGTTGAAGAGACAAACGAAGAGAACTCTGTCCCGTAATCGGCTGTTGTCGAATCAAACTTGAACTGGAATGCCTGAACCAGATAACGGAGAGCCCAGCCACCTACCACTGAATAGAATGACAGTACGAAAATCGTGGCAAGTACCGCGAATAATCCAATGAATCTCCATCTGGGGTGCCCCAGTATGGCGAAGGAGTTGAATATATTAGCCCTGCTCCTGCGACCTACAAGATACTCGGTAATCATTGCAGGCAGACTGATGAACAGCATCATAAGCAAGTAAATCAGAATGAATGCTGCACCTCCGCTTTTTGCAGTAAGGTAGGGAAACCTCCACATGTTGCCAAGTCCTATGGCGGAACCCGCCATAGCCATCATCACTCCGAATTTACTGTTGAATTTCTCGCGCTTGGCCTTTCTGTCTGTCATAACCGGTTCTTTTCACGCGAAGTTACTCATTGGTGGGCCTAAAAATCACATTAATAAGTGAAAAAGTGTGTTTTTAACATTTCAAAGGTTAGTGACAGCGTGTTAGTGTCAATTATCTGGTCAGAGCGAACTTTATCGTGAAACCGAAATCGTGAGTTGAAGTCGGGAATGCATTTGTTGATACAAGCGGGAAGTTGCTCTGGTAGTCGTAGTACATATTCAGGGTGATCATCTTGCTGTATGTGTAGTCGGCAGTGAATGACACCTTCACTGCTCTGTTGCCGCTGGTGGCCTGTGACGAGCCGAGGGCAATGTTGCGACAGAGGGCGCTTTGGTTGCGGTAGGAAATGTCAAGATTCATGTTGAGGTCATTGCTGATCCTGTTGCGACCAGTACCGGGACGAGCTCCAAGTATCTTGACGTTGGTGAGTTTGTAACCGGCTCCTGCCACGATGTCGTCTGATGTGGTCTCAACCATCTGTATGGAGGTTACGCTGAGACTCATGACACGAGTCTTCCGAATCTCAACCTTCGCGGTGATTCCGTTGTTGAGGGTTGCGTTTATACCTATGAGCGGCGAAAACGACTCGTTGAATGCGACTGTTCCGATGTCGTACATGCTGTTGGGGATGGGGTTTCCTGACTTGACATCTGTAATGAATCCGTTACCGTCCATGAATTCATGGTATGAAGAGAAAGTGTTGTAACTACCCACAGAATAGACGCTGCGGTAGGCACTGCGGATACTGAAATTCTTGAACAAACGCTTGAACGCGTCGAGGTTGGACAGACCGTTGTAAGTGACGGTCCAGTTAGGTAATATGGAAAGAATTGAGGGAAACAAACTCAGAGATGCGGAATTTGCGTCTCTTCCGGTATAAGTGGCGAGAAATGCCGGTATCATGACGTCGGCAGAGTACATGTTGACGCCGCCGTTGGACGGGTCGTATGGCTGGCCGGCCAGTTTGGTTCCGGTGGGATATGTGCTGCCTTTGTAAATGTCTTCTCTACGCTGACGTATGACTTCAAGGTTGTTGCGGAAACGTTCGAATGCCTCAGAGTAGTATCCGTCGTCTGCGCTGTGCCTTTCGAAGGCACTGCCTAGCGTTATGGTGGTCATGTTGAATGTCCCGTTACGCGAATGCGTCATCTGTGCCGGCATGTAATGTATCTTGTCGGCATCACTTCTGGTCCAACTGGCGTTGAGGTCAATGCGAAGGTCAGTAATCGGTTCAACCAACATCTTTATCTGAAGGTCGCGGGCATGATTGGTCGTGGCGTAGTAGTTGACACTGTCGTTGTTCAAAAGCCAGCCGTTATTGCGGGCTTCATCAATGAAACTGTCGTTTGAGAATCCGAAAGCGAATCCCAGGCCAGGCGACATTATGCCATTTGTATTGCTTTGACCAAACAGCGAGGCGTTGGGCAGGAATCCCGGCAAGGATAGTGAGTAGTCATCCCTGTATGTGAATGAGAAATTGCGTACCATCATCAGCATACGTGTGCTGAACTGGGCTACATCGTCAAAAGTGATTTTATCGGTGCGGTTAACCCTTTTTGGATTGGTGGCAATCTTCAGTCTGAGGGTGATGGTATCTTTGACTCTTATTGAAATATTGTCTTCGTCTTTCCTGCGATAGCGCAATTTGTATTTGGTGCCATCCTTAGTAATGGCTGACACAGTCGGCCGTAATGTCTTCTGTTCGTGTTTGATAGTATAGACTGAGTCTGGCAGAAGGGTGATTTCCTGATTGTAGGCTATGATTCTGGCATTGTTACCGTTGCTACGCTGCCTTTGGTTGTTCAGTGAATTGGTGTAGCGGTTGTTTACCTTTTTCAGATAGTTGCTCATGTTATAGAGTTTCAGCATGTCGAACCTGCCGTTCAGTGATATGTTGCGCTTGTTCGAAATGATGTTGCCGTACGACTTGCCGGAAGAGTATGTGGCTCCTCTGTTCCATGTGTAATGCCCTGTGTAACTGATACTTGTATTGGTCCATGCAAATATGGGCAATTTGTCAAGCGGCAACTGGTAATTGACAGTGAAGTTCTGCTGATAGTCGAGTGGTTTTCCCAGTTTTCGCAGGCTCATCTTTACAGAGTCTTTCCATATCTCATAATCATCAGGATAAAGGTCTTTGTTGACAACTCTGTACGGTTCTTCAATTTCTGCTCTGGTCCTTGCGGTGAAACTCATCCTGAGACTCTTGAAAATGTCCCAGTTAACTGACAGGTCTCGGTTCCAGTAGAACTGGTTTGAGTGGGTGGGCCTGATTTCTCCGAACGAACCCTCGAGGTCGCGTTCCTGAAGTTCGTGGTAGTTTCGCATGAGGTCAGTGTTGAAAGAGATGCTTTGAGGCAAAGGGTTAATAGTACTTTCCTTGAGTATCCGGAACCATACAGACCTGAAGTTAGTCTTGGCGAAAGGTGCTATAGAGCCTATGGGTGAACTGTAGTTATATGTAAGTGCGCCTCTCCATCTGATGTCGCGTTCGTAGACGATGGTGCTGCTGTTATTGTATTGTGCGGACCTCGAGAAACTTACGGAGAAGTTGGCTGGGTCATAAGGCATAGGCTTCCTGGAGCTTATGTTGACTTTGGCTCCAGTGATACTGAAGTTCTTCTGAGTCATTTCAGTTTGGGTCATACTCTTTATTGAATCGCGTGCATGCCCCTCAGGATACGATTCAATAACGTCGTTCAGTTCAAGATCAGTATCAAAAGGACTGTATCTGGGTGAGGTCTTTTCTCTTGTGTATGAGTAGTAGACGGGTATTGATATTTTGGCCTTCTCGGGTAAGAAACGGCCCAGGTTAAAGCTTGTGGTGATGGAATATTTGTAGTAGTTGTCGGTGCGGCGCTCCGAAACGTTCTGCTCAAGTCCGCCGAATCCTGCAGTCACCATCTGACCCTTCATGTCAAAGGAGCCAAGGTCGGACAACTGGACATTAAGGTTACCTTGCGCAGCGGTTCCGCCACTACTTTCATAGCCTACAAGGCGCAACTCGTTCACCCAGACTTCGGCAGAACGCTTGCCTAGGGAGTTGTTCCGGACACCTATCATTATGGCTCTCACATTCCCAATGGAGGGGTTGCCGACAACACTTATGCGATTACGTGGGTTATCGGGGTCATAGTCTGTATATGCGGTTGATGAGACTACTCTTGAGCCTGTGGTATTCCTCTCACGGTTGCGCTTGTCTTTTACCTCGGTCAATTTGTCAAATGTTATGTCAAGCATGTTCGCTTGAGGCCAGACAGCTTCACGGCTACTCTCGTTGTCGCCATTGTAGAAACCGGGCTCAGTAACTTTCAGTGGTATTTCGTATTCGTAGTAGTTGTCTGAGTAGTCGGATCCGAGTCTCACGAAGACAGACACTTCATCGTTCTTGATGCCGACGGGATCTTCGATTAATGATTCGGCATGGGCGAACATCTGAATCTTCTGGTACTTGCGCAGGTCCAGAGATGATTTCTTGTAAATACCTTTTGCGTCACCTGCTTCAACATCCTGAACCTTGATGCTCATGGCTTGTTCGTTTGCCTGGACAAGCTGCGTCTGGTCGGGATCCAGGATTCTGGTAATTCCCGGAGGCATCACATAGTTGACGGGTTTTCGGTCACCGTTCTCCTCGATGTTGATAGAGGCGGCCGAAACAGTGCCGGAAAGTCTGGCACTTCTGACCGAAGGGTTGCTGATGGCTTGCTGGTAAAGCCTCCATTGGCTTGTCATGAGTTGGAGGGTACCGAAACGCAAATGTGTCTCCTCTTTGAATCCGGTCATGTACATGCGGATGAATCTGATGGAACTGAAATCTCTGATGGATCCAGTAACAGGCGTTTCGTATTGATCAAGTGGAATTCTGAAGCAGTACCAGTTGACAGTCTCTGTCTTGTCGTTGCGCAACTTGATTCTCGCCTCCCGTTTGTCGAAAATGAAGTTCTTCCCGACTTCCATGTCAGAGGGGCGAAGTGAGATGTGATAGCTGAAGTATTTTTCGTACTCGTCTAAAGTGTAGTCGGTGTTGACGTCTTCGACATCCGGTGATGTCCTGGCAGATGTGTTGTAGCTTTGTCTGGTCTCGGCCGAATTGGGAGAGTTGCCCTCCGTCCCGTTGAAGAGTTTATAACGTTCTAGTACGGAAAGTTCAATATCATCGTAATCATCGCCACGATAGTAGTGGTAGTTGTCAGCCGCCGGATCGTTGAGGAAGAGCCTGTATCTGGCAGTATCGGTAACGACAGTCCGTATCCTTTCGAGATAGTCGGCATAAGTCGGGAATCTGCGTTCCTCCTCTGACGACAGTCCGTTATATCCTACATCCTGCTTGCTGCGGCTGTCGGAATTGTTATTGTCGAACGCATAGACCAGACTTGTCGAGTTTGGGACACGTCCCCACACCGTGGTGGTGTATTTTGTAGAATCTCCGTCAACAGGCATCCCGTTCTCGAAGAACTTCTTGCCGTCTCTTAGTATATCCTCGGATACCTCACCCAGGTTGATGTAGAAGTCACCGCCTTCGGACTCGGGATTGTAAATGAAGGGGTCAAGCAACCAGAATTCGAGGTATTCGATGTTGGCAGCCTCAAAGTCGGTAGTGTTAAGGCTACGCATTATTCCGCCCCAGTTTGAGCCTGGATCCATAAGGTATCCGTCACGGGTAAGGTTGTCGGTCAGGTTGTAGGGACCTCGCTCGTTGGGATAGTAGGAAAGGTTCAGTATTGAGAGAGTGGTTGCCTCTTGTGAAGTTGTCTCTTTGTTGGGGAACAGTTCGCGCTCGTAGACTTCGCGTACATAGTGGTTGGATAACTGGTCCAAATCGCTCTTTAAGTGTGCGGGAGTAAGAATTGAGTTTCGACGGGTGAACAGAGGATCGATGGTGAACCAGTTGAGCAGTGCACGGTGATAACCAATGGCTATGTCATCAGTGTTACCGGCATAGCGGTCAAGAATCTTGGAGGGGATTGATGAGAGTGACCACGCCGACGGATTGCTGATGTCTATTCCGCTTTCAGCGGCTTCGAAGTCGTCAATGTAGGAAGCGTTTCCCTGTACCTGACCCGATACACTTGAGAAAAGATGGGCGACTTCAGCGGTGAGTGAGATTCTTGATGGCTCAGTTGCGTTGACGAATGGAAGCAGATCTATCAGGTTTGTCAGTCCTTGGCTCTCCTTTTTCCAAGAAAGGTTAAGGCCAAGCATAGTATTGACAAGTGGTTCGGACCCCATGAGCACCTTAGTGGTGAGTGGCATCTCGTTCAAGTGCATTACAGTGCCTCCCAATACGAAGTTTTTGCTGAAATCGTATTTCCAGTTCAGTCCGAGCATAGTCTTGCGCTGCATGCTGAAGTCTGTATTGCTCTCAAGCGAAACATTTACGCTGGTCCCTGCATCGATGATGTTTTGGTTTATTATGGTTACTGTACCGTTGCTGTAGTCGACAATATAGTCGGTGTTTTCTACAAGAGTGGCTCCACCGGCAGTCACTATGACAGAACCACGTGGAATATTGAACGAACCAAGGTTTATGACGTTGTCGGCTGAACCGGGGAACTGGCCGCTGAGATAGAACTTGTCTTTTTCGGCAATTCGTCTGGCTTCAGTTTTTGTCATTCTGTACAGTTCATCGAAAATGTACTTCGAGGCTATTGCAGAGTCTCCTATCTCTTTTGCAAGATGTTTTCCGAAAGGTTCTGTCACCGGGAATATGATTCTACCGGAAGACGAGAGTACAGTATAACCTTCAACATAGTCGAACTGACCGTTAGGATGTGCCTTCTGGTTTTCGTCCAGACGATCCAGATTCATCATGCTGAGTAAGGTGCGGCTTTTCAGATCTTGTTCGGGCAGGTATGTTATCCTGCTGCCTGTGCTGTCCGATGCATAGAGTATTTTCAGTTTGAACCCGTTCCGGGAAAGAGAGCCGCTGCCAATGGAATAGATGTTTTTCATCATGAGGTCCCAGGTTCCTGATCCCGGTGAGTTTGAGTTAGACTTCAGCAGTTTGAGGTAGAGCGTCTGTCTTGAATCGGGAATGTCAGACGAGAACTCGCCGACCTGATATGTGGCACCTTGGAAGGTATACTCGAAAGCCACGGCAAGAACCTCGTCGGAGGAGAGTGCTGTTCTGAGTGACAAGTATCCCAAGGCATTGTTGAGGGTGTATTCTGATTCGTTGAGTTTTCGGGCGTTTGATATTTTTTCGTAATCAGTACTTCCGGAAATGATATCGCCGAGAACGATGGCTATTGAGTCAGCGTTGCGGGCGGCTCCGTACAAATCCGTCATGGACTGGTACAGGTCGTTTGCTTCGTTGGAGGGGTTAGGGCCCCCAATGGCATGCCAAAGTGGATTGCTGATGAATGAAGATTCTCCTATGTCCGTGAATGCCAGAATATTACGGGGATTGTCATAGCTGCTTCGCTTGTTTGTGACCCACACCTCAATGCGTGTTATGTTAATACCCGACATTATTGTCGGGAGCATGGACATGTTGTCGTCATAATTGTTGCGGAAGTAGTGTGCCAGGAAAAAGTGACGGTTTTCTTCGTAGTCGCTTGCATCTATTTCGAAATCTGTCAATTGCTCTCCTCCGTTTGAACTTACTGTCTTTGATGATGATTCCTTGCGTGAAATTACTGTCTGAAGGGAAAGCTTGCCGAACTGCAGGTCTGCCCTTATGCCAAACAACGAAGAGGCTCCCTGTATCAGTGACGAGTTTGTGGGGAAACTGATGTTTCCTGCGTCAAGCAACTTGATTATTTCGTCTTCTTTCCCTTCATATCTCAGTTTGATGTTTTTTGTGTCGAAGGTGAATGTGGCCTCAGTATTGTAATTGAGATCCATATTGATCTTGTCTCCGACTCTGGCGTTCACATTCAAGTTAATCTGCTCGTCAAAATCGAACCCGAATGTCTTGCGGTTGTTAGCTGACAGAGAGGGGTTGTCCACATTCTTGAAGTCGCCGCCGATCTTGATTGAAGCCGACCCGCTTGTCTTGACCTGAACACCGCCCGGGCCGAAGATCTTCTCAGCCGGCCCAAGATTGAAGTGCATGTCGGTGAAGTCGAATTTCTCCTTTCCGGAACTCTCGTATTCAACTTCGTTCTTCTTTTTGAAGTAGGCTTGCATCGACTTGTTCATGCTCCATTTGTTGTACTCCTCGGGAGTCATGAGAATGGGTACGTCAAGATAGTTGTCGCCTAATTTTGTACCTACGCTATAGTTGTGGTCGGCTTCATTGTAGGTAGCAGACTGTGTAATGTTCTCAGGGTTGCGTAAGTTGCCGGGGATTGAGGTCCCCAGGTCAGTAAAGGCCTGATCGGATGTTGCGCTTGCCCTATACCTCGATACCCTTACCGTGTCACCTCGGTTCCGCCCCGTTTGGGAGTAAGCGGAACTTGCCGTCCCGAAGAGGCATAAGACTGCCAGAAGCGGGATCGTGAATATTTGCGGTTTGGGTGCCATTGTCGTTAATCCGGGGTGTGCATGGTCAGATGCGTTTCAGAGCTTCCTTTATGATGGCTTCTACAGTGAAATCCGGATTTTCTTTTATTATTGACTGTACTGTTTTGAGCGACTGTGACTGTTGGAAGCCTAGCATCGTCAGTGCCGCCACTGCGTTCTCAATATTCTCACTGGCAGTTTTGTCTATTGAAGCTGAGAGACACGAAGCCGTTGCCGATTCTACTCTCATTTTGTCTTTCAGATCAACGATAATTCTTTGGGCTGTCTTGAGCCCGATGCCCTTGACCTGTTTCAGCAGACGTTCGTCACCGGTACTTATGATGTTCTCCAGCTCGGATGGAGAGAATGCCGACAAAATCATTCGGGCGGAAGCTCCTCCTATGCCGGGAACAGATATGAGCAGGAGGAACAGTTCACGCTCACGACGGTCAGCGAAGCCGTATAGGACATAGGCATCTTCGCGTATCGCCTCGTTGACGTATAGTTTGGCTTCCTGACTGTTTTGAATGGCGGAATATGTGTTGAGGGAAATGTTCAACAGATAGCCGACTCCACCGGCGGTTTCTATAACGACTTGTGCGGGATCAAGTTTCTCAATTCTTCCTTTGACGAACTCTATCATTATCTTTTGACTGGGGTTACTGAAAGATAACGATGAAATACTCTTTTTATTGCTGCGTGCACGTACAAAACGTGTGTACGCACGCGAGATGTTGAAATGATTTGCTAAATTCGCGATGTCATACCAGATATTGTATTTATGAAAAAGAAAGCTTTGTTTATTGGCGGTACAGGCACCATCAGCACTGCCATTACCCGCCGTCTGGCTGGGATGGATGAATGGGAACTTACACTTGTCAACAGAGGAAACCGCTTGTCTGAGGTTCCGGAAGGTGTCAGGGTCATAAAGGCGGACATAAATGACGAGGATGCAGTAAGACGCCTTACGGCAGGTCTGTCTTTTGATGTGGTGGCCGATTTCATCGGATTCATTCCGCAACATGTGGAGCGCGACTATCGCCTGTTTTCAGGTCGTACAGCCCAATACATATACATCAGTTCCGCGTCGGCTTACAACAAGCCTTCCGGCAGTTATATTATTACTGAGGGTACCACCCTGTGCAATCCTTATTGGGAATATTCGCGTAATAAGATAGCTTGTGAGGATTTTCTTATGCGTAAATATCGCGAGAATGGATTCCCCGTAACAATAATACGTCCGAGCCATACTTATGACGAACGCTCTGTTCCTCTTGGTGTTCATGGTGCAAAAGGCAGTTGGCAGGTAGTTAAACGCATGATTGAAGGTAAGCGAGTCATAATACATGGAGACGGTACCTCTTTGTGGACTTTTACACATAGTTCCGATTTTGCGAAGGGATTTGTTGGCCTTATGGGTAATGTCCATTCACTTGGCGAGGCTTTCCAAATAATGTCAGACGAGACCTTGACTTGGAATCAGGCCTATGCTTCGATGGCATCGGTACTCGGTGTGGAACTGAAACCATACTATGTTTCTTCTGCTTTTCTCGCCGGGGCAGGTGATAACGACTATGAGGGCAGTCTGCTTGGTGACAAGGCCTGTTCTGTTGCGTTTGACTGCAGTAAATTGAAACGCATTGTTCCGGATTTCCAGGCAACCATACGTTTTGATCAAGGTATCCGATCAACAATCCAGTATGTGCTTTCACACCCCGAATGCCAGATTCCTGATTCTGAGTTTGACGAATGGTGTGACCGTGTGATTGTCGCTCAGGAAGAGGCCCGTTGTAAGGTGTTGGGTATTTGAAGACAGAGTGATATAATGACAGATAAATGAGAAAAGTTTCGTTTTTCATGGCAGTGGCACTCGTGATACAAAGTGTCTCTGCAGTAGCTGAAACGGTAGTTCCGGCATCAGATAGCCGTATCGTGTGGGTGGGCCGTACTCAGGTTGACAGTGGCGAAGTGTCGTTTGACTGGAGTTCCGTTTATGTGAGGATATCCTTTGAGGGTAACTTGTTGAAACTCAAGGCTACTGATACCCGCAAGGATTACTTCAACATCTGGATAGACAAGGAAATGTGTGCCGAACCTGACAAGGTGGTCTCTATTAGCAGCGATACACTGCTTCAGATTGTCTCGCCTTCGGATTTCGATTCATCCAAGGCTATGAAAAAACCTCACACTGTGATAATCCAGAAAAGGACAGAGGGTGAGCAGGGCAGGGCTGTGTTCCGGGAGTTTGAGACCTCAGGCACTGTGTTGCAGGCAAGTGGAATCTTACCAAGGATGATTGAGTTCGTCGGTGACTCCTACACATGTGGATACGGCTCGGAGAACAGCATTGCAACCCAGCGCTACAGACCCGAGACTCAGAATCCGTCGAAGACATATGCTGCTGTCACTGCCAGATATTTCGGTGCTGACTTTGTCACAATAGCACATTCCGGTCAGGGTATCTCGCGCAATTACGATGATGGTGACAGGTCGCAACACATGCCCTCACGCTATTCGCAGACTTTCGATACGGACCGTTCGGTTAAATGGGAGCCTCAGGGAGACTTCAGACCTGCAGTCACAGTCATATATCTGGGAACAAACGATTTTTCGACCGAACGCCAGCCTATGAGGGGAGCATTCAAACGCGATTACTTATCGCTGCTGTCGAAAATAAAGGCCTATTGGGGGGCTGAGCATCCAATTCTCTGTGTGTCGTCGAAGGCCGATCCTATCCTCTTCGAGTATATCAGAGAGACTGTAGAGGACTGCGGTATGAAGAATGTTTATTATACAGGCTTCTTCAATGGAGTACATCTTGACACCAATGCCGAACTCGGTGCAGACTGGCATCCCAATTATAGGGCGCATGTGAAACTGGCCTATGCCTTGATTCCCTACATATCCACAATAACAGGCTGGGAGATGGAGGCTAAGCCCGTGGAATAAAAAAAATGATTAGTTTTGCAGTCGTAAAACACCTAACCATTAGACAATGAAAAAGATTAAGGCAGCGGTCGTCGGCTATGGAAACATAGGACGCTACGTATTGGAGGCTCTTGAAACGGCTCCCGATTTTGAAATTGCCGGTGTGGTGCGCCGTTCCGGAGCCAAGGACAAACCCGCCGAATTGGCTGATTATGATGTGGTTGATGACATCTCGAAGATTGAAAAGCCTGATGTGGCTATTCTTGCAGTACCAAGCCGCAAAACTGAAGAGTATGCAGCCAAGATGATGCGCGAGGGCATTAGTACAGTTGACAGTTTCGATATACACACGCTTATACCTGAGACCCGTTCCCGTCTTGACAAAGTAGCCAGGCAAACCGGAAAGGTAGCTGTGATTTCTGCCGGATGGGATCCGGGTTCCGATTCAGTGGTAAGAGCACTGATGCAGGCAATGTCTCCCAAGGGTGTTTCATATACAAATTTCGGCCCCGGAATGTCTATGGGACACACTGTGGCAGTCAAGTCGATTGAAGGTGTCAGAAACGCCTTGTCTATGACGATACCTTTGGGTACGGGCATTCACCGCCGCATGGTTTACGTTGAACTTGAACCTGGGCGTGAACTGGCGGAAGTGGCAGCGGCCATCAAAAGCGATCCTTATTTCGTACATGACGAGACGCATGTAATGCAGGTTGAGTCTGTCGATGAACTGAAGGATATGGGGCATGGAGTCAATCTGATACGTAAGGGCGTCAGCGGAAAGACACAGAATCAGCTATTTGAGTTTGACATGAAGATAAACAATCCGGCACTGACCGGCCAGATTCTTGTCTGTTCGGCACGGGCGGCAGTAAAACAGGCTCCCGGTTGCTATACTCTGATAGAAATTCCAGTGATAGATTTGCTTGCGGGTGACCGCGACTCTTTGGTGGCACATCTTGTGTAATGGCTATTATGGCTGACGATAGACTGGTTTGTGTGTTCAAGGGACAGGCCTTCGAGGCAGAGGTAGTCAAGGCCCGTCTTGAGGATTCTGGCATTCCTTCCATGATACAGAATGATACCCTGAGCGCCATTTTCTCTACTTATACGTATATGGCGGGCGATGTGGCTGTGATGGTGAATTCTGACGATGCCGAGGCTGCACGGACTCTTTTGGATTCTGAAAACGAATTGACAGATTAGGATATGAGACATTTTACGGGAGTAGCGGATTTAGGAGACCTGCATCAGGCTTTGCAAGAGGCGCTTGAGATAAAGAGAAACAGGTTCAAGTACATTGAGCTTGGCCGCAACAGAACGTTACTTGCGGTATTTTTCAATTCAAGTCTGCGCACTCGCCTCAGTACCCAGAAGGCGGCTCTGAATCTTGGAATGAACGTGATTGTATTGGATGTGAACCAAGGAGCGTGGAAACTTGAGACCGAACGCGGCGTGATAATGGATGGCGATAAGTCCGAGCACTTGCTTGAAGCCGTTCCTGTCATGGGGTGCTACTGCGATGTCATAGGGGTGCGTTCGTTTGCACGTTTTGAGAATAAAGAGGATGACTATAATGAGAAAATCCTAAATCAGTTCATCGATTATTCAGGACGTCCGGTCTTCTCAATGGAGTCAGCGACCGGCCACCCGTTGCAAAGTTTCGCAGACTGGATTACGATTGAGGAATTCAAGGTTAAGGAGCGTCCAAAGGTGGTCATGAGTTGGGCTCCGCATCCTAAATCACTACCTCAAGCCGTTCCCAATTCGTTTGCCCAATGGATGGTAGCTGCCGGTTACGAAGTCGTTATTACACATCCGGAAGGATATGAACTGGAGCCTCGGTTTACTTCGGGTGCCCGCATAGAGTACGATCAGATGAGGGCCTTCGAAGGAGCTGATTTTGTATATGGCAAGAACTGGTCAGCTGCCAGTGACAGCCATTATGGCCAGATTTTGTCTATGGACCGTAGTTGGACTATCGGGGAGAGACAGATGTCGGTAACTGACAATGCTTACTTTATGCATTGTCTGCCTGTGCGTCGCAACATGATTGTAACAGATGACATTATTGAGGGACCCCGTTCTTTGGTGATTCCTGAGGCGGCTAACCGTGAAATATCGGCAACCATAGTCCTTAAACGAATCTTGGAAGGTCTTGACTGATTCCTTAGGGAATTGATAATGATATGCTGTCGTTGTCATAGTTGACATATGACAGCGTTATTGTATCGTTGATGGACAGAATCTCTGAATACGGCCACAGAGGGATTGACATGTAGGCCTTCTTGGTGTAGCTCCGGATATCGTTCCCTTCTTCATGGAAGATTTTGAACTCGACTCTCTTGTCCGTACTGAAGTCGAATGCTCCCAGTTTGTGAACCTTGTCAAGAGCCTTGATGTTGAAGATGACGTTAAGCCATCCGCCGCTGCGCCACACACTCTGTACTTCGACAGGATTCTGAATCAGTCTGAAGGGATCGGGCTTTTCGGGAACAGATGAAATAACGCTAATGTGGTCTATTATGGTGGCGCTTGTCAAATCCGGGTTTACCACATAAACCATCAGCCTCCTGTATAAAGTGTCGGGACGGAGTCTTGCTGTGTCGGATGTCACATAACTGGAACCACGGTCGTTCTTGATTACCGCAATGAAACCATCGCTGTCTGTGTATGCGTTGACAAATTCGGTGACGTATGGCATGACAGGCGTATCTGTTGTGCATGATGACAGTGCCGCAGCCAGAACAGTTGCCAATGCCATAGCATGGAACAGGAGGGTTCTTGTAGGCTTTTTCATTGCTCAAGTGCCTTTATTTTGTTCATTAGTGGATTTGCATACATCTCCAACATTTTTGTACGCAGAAACTCATAGTCGGGATTCTTGATTCTTATTTTTGAGAGTTGCCTGTCCAGATATCGCATGAAAGATTTCTTTTCTCTTTCGCTGTATCCTTCGCTGAAGTCCCTCGTACCATTAAGAACATCTGACGCAATTCTATTGCAGGGGAAGATTCTGTAGTTTCTGTGTATGCCATTGTCTATAAGCCTTGCTGCCTCTTCAAGCTGAAAATTTCTCGGCTGGTTACGGTCTATTCCGTCAAGGAGACTGTCAATACAGCCTGCTGCCTGATAGTGGATGTGTCCTTTGTAGCCGAAAATGCCCGTACGCATATTCAGCAGATCGTTGAGGCGGGTTTTCCGATAGCCAGGATCGTCTCTTTTCAGTTGAAATTCCATTGCTTTAAGCCAGTCACAGGGGTCGTATTCATAACTGATGGCCAGTGGGACAATGTGTAGTCCAGCAAGCGATGATATGACATCACCGTCACCGGATATAGACAACATCTTCAGAACACTCCTTTGTGTCAGATCATTCGAATCCTTGGCACGTCCCTCACGCTGGGCCAGCCATACAGGCTTGTCGTGATTGATATTGAACCTGATGTACCTGGACAAAGTTGTGGATGCTTTGAGCATCTCTTCGGGTGAGGTAATTGAACGGCGGACCAGAAATCCGTGGTTAAGCCGTACAAAGTCCTCAATCCAGGGTTTTATCATCAGGTTATCGCCAATGGCTATCTCAGCGCTGAACCTGTAATCTTTCAGAAGAAAATAATCCAGAAAAACTGAGTCTAGTACTATGTCACGGTGATTGGAAATAAATAGAAGACCCTCCCCGTATTCAGGGTCAAGCTCATTGAAATTACCGGTCAATCCTTTGGAACGCAGTACCAGCAGGATTCTTGCCAGTGGCAATATGATCTTTTTCTGAAATTCTTCTGCATTTTTCATTCGTGAGGCCTTACGGAACAAGAATCTCCTTATAAGGCTACCGCAGCGTGAATCGATGACTTCTGAAAACTCGGGATCTTTTAGAAGACGAGCCATCACACCGGGCATCTCGGCAGCGGTGTAAGAGCGGATAGAGTCGAACTCGGAGGGAATAATCATTTCAGATGAAGCTGTCTTCGATTATTTCAGTCAGAACCTCCTTCAGGTCCAGCCCCGCAGCCTTGAGTTGCTGCGGAATAAAACTGGTTGGTGTCATGCCCGGTGTGGTGTTGACCTCAAGCAGGTTTATTTTTTTGTCGGCGGTGATGATGTAATCGTTGCGGATTATGCCCTTGCATCCTACTATATCGTAGATACGCGACGTCATTTCCTGTATATTGTCCCGCAAGCTGTCGGGGATACGTGCCGGTGTTATTTCAGAGACCATTCCATTGTATTTGGCATCATAATCGAAGAACTCGGTCTTGGGAACTACTTCCGTAACGGGTAGGGTGACTGTCCGTTTTGATGTCTTGAAGCAGCCGCAGGTTACTTCTGTCCCTTCAAGGAATGATTCAACGACGACTTCGCTGTTCTCCTTGAACGCCATCTCAAGCGCCTTGTCTACTTCTGTCGCCCGATGTACTTTTGTTGTTCCAAAACTGGACCCGCCAGCTGAAGGCTTTATGAAACAGGGGAATCCCAACTGCTCCTCTATTTCCTGGGGAGTAATCTTTGTCCCGTCGTGGAGCAATATTGCCTTGGCCACGTTGATACCCATGTTTTCGAGAAACCTGTTCAGCCTATACTTGTCAAATGTAAGTGCCGAAGCCAGCACGTTGCAGGTAGAAAACGGAATGTCTACAAGACGCAGGTATCCCTCAAGTATTCCGTTTTCGCCAGGACTTCCATGGATTATAACATATGCGTAGTCGAAAACAGTTCTTACACCACCGGCAGTATAACTGAAGTCGTTCTTGTCAATGGGAAACCCACTACTGCCGTCGGGCAGGGCCAGCCACAACTTACGGTGAACATCGACAATGCACGGGTTGTAAAGATTCCGGTCGAGGTTCTTGTATATTGTATCGGCACTTTTTAACGATATTTCTCTTTCGGAAGAGTTTCCTCCTGCCAGTATGGCGATGTTTCTTTTCATATATTGATGTTGTTTATGTTTTCAGTTCATCGAATTCGAATATTCTCTCCACTTGTCAGTGAGATCTTTCATGTCGGCCGGCATAGCGGCGGTGAAGAACATTTCGCTGCCAGTGTCGGGGTGAACGAATCCTAGCGTCATGGCATGGAGGGCCTGTCGTGGACATGTGCGGAAGCATTTTTCAACGAAATGCCGGTATATAGGGGATGTTGTGCCTTTAAGAATCACATCACCTCCGTATTTGGCATCGTTGAACAGAGGGTGGCCAATGTGTTTCATGTGGACCCTTATCTGGTGTGTTCTCCCTGTTTCGAGACGGCATTCCAAAAGAGCGGCGTAGCCAAAACACTCAAGCGTCGTATAGTGGGTGACGGCATGCTTGCCTTCGTCAGGATCGAACGACACAGTCATGCGCTGACGGTCCTTGCGATCACGGGTTATCTGGCTCTCAATGGTGCCGTTCCTGGGATCTGGCTGACCCCAGACAAGCAATTGGTAACTTCTCTTGGTAGTTTTTTCAAAAAACTGTCTTCCAAGAGAAGTTTTGGCTTCCGGTTTTTTTGCCACTACGAGCAGTCCGGATGTGTCCTTGTCTATTCTGTGCACCAGTCCTACTTGCGGGCTGTCAGGGTCATAAGAAGGATTGTCTCTCAAGTGCCACGCCAGAGCGTTAACAAGTGTTCCGTTGTAGTTGCCGCAACCAGGGTGGACAACCATTCCTGCCGGCTTGTTAACTACCAGCAGGCTGTCATCTTCGTAAACTATGTCAAGTGGAATTTCCTCCGGTACTATTTCGGCATTGTATCTGGGACGGTCCATCATTACCGTTACCACATCTGACGGTTTTACCTTGTAGTTGCTTTTAACGGGCTTGCCGCCTACCATGACCATTCCGGCATCGGCAGCTTTCTGTATGCGATTCCGCGAAACATGTTCCAGATGGTCAAACAGAAACTTGTCAACTCTCAGAAGTGATTGACCGCGGTCGGCTACAATTCTGACATGTTCATACAGGCCGTCTGCACTCAACGATGGCTCTATATCGTCAAGTGACTCCTCAAGTTCTTCTTCAAGTGTAATCATTCAGTCTGCTGTCATTGAAAGAAAGCCGGGTCAAATGTGGGCTCTTCCGGTAATTCTGCTTCCCGCTCACCGTTGCCGACTACTATGGTCAGTTCGGAACCTTCGGGAACCTCTTCACCGTTACGCAGGCTCTTGCCGTCCATGAGAACCTCATATACCCAATCTTCGTCACCTGGAATGTATCTTGGCTCAGTCAGTTTGAATCCAGCTCCTAGCAGCTTGGACTCTGCTGCCCGGTATGAACTGTTGTCTGCTACGTCTGGTATGGGTTTCATCGGAATCTTACCACTGTTTACCGTAAGGTGGATGACTCGATTCTCCTTTACTTCAGAGCCGGATCTGGGTCTCTGTTCAATAACCATCCCGGCATCCATCCCGGCATCGTAACGATATTCACTGACCTCGCATCTTAATCCGTTATTCCTGAGAGTTACTGCAGCTTCGTCCTCAAGTTGTCTTGTCACGTCGGGTACAGTGATATACTGTCCGTGACGTGTATATGTATCCATCCATCTGAAAAGGAGCAATACCAGAACCATGGTTACTGCTGCCATCGCTGTCAGATGAATCAGAATTTTCGCCCATCCCGGCAACTCTTTTACACCCGTTTTCATAAAAATGCTTTATAATTGGCAAAGATAGTGAATGGCGGGCGAAGAAAAAACACAAGCATTTGTTTTTATTTGGAATAACATCGTTTTAATGTGTACGAAGTAGTCGTGAATTAATATTAACCAATAATCCGAGTACGCACATAATTTTTGGTAATGAAAATTTTTTTGGGTATGAAAATGAGTAGAAGTCAACGATTTACATATATTTGTAACTTTTGAACAAACTTGCATTGCCGCTTACTGTTGATATAGAGACGTAAAAAGTGTTTATGAAACTTAACAGATCGTATGCGCTGAGTATGATGCTCATCCTGCTGTTTATTACATGCTGCAGTCAGAACTCATTCAAGAGTATTCTGCCTGATGACTTCGAGTTGCAGGAAGGTGACATTGTATTCCGCAGGGGTGGAGGACTTACAAGCAGGATTGTTCTGGCTGCTGATGCCGATGGCAATTATTCTCACATTGGGATTGTTGTAGATTCGGCAGGTGTCAAGATGATAGTGCATGCCGTGCCAGGGGAACCTGATTTCAAGGGCGATGCAGACAGGGTTAAGATGGACAGTCCGGAGCACTTCTTTTCGACAGAATTCACTGTGATAGGTGAAGTGTGCCGGTCGAATGATTCGACAATAGCCCGTAAGGCGGCAATGGTGGCTATGTCACAGTATCGGAAGGGACTTTTGTTCGATCATGACTATGATGATGAAGATTCGACGAAGATGTATTGCACAGAACTTGTCGCTTTTGCTTTTCGCAAGGCAGGGCTCGAACTCCTTGGAAAAGAAAGACATAAAGTTTCTCTGCCGTTTATCAAGGCAGAGTGCATTTTCCCATCTGATATCTATTGCTCTGAGTACATAGAGTCTGTTTGTCAGTTCGAGGATCATTCTTTACAAACCAACTATAAAAAACAAAGATTATGAAAAAGGTATTTTCAGTGATGCTTGTCTGCTTCATGGCAGCCGCATTAGCCGGTTGTGGCAGTAATTCTGGCAGTAGTAACAGTTCCCGCGGCAGCAATTCTCCACGTGGTGTTGCCGACAAGGCAATGAAATGTTCTAAGGCTGAAGATGTACGCGGTTATTTTGACCTTGTATATTTCTCAGAGAAAGATCAGGCACAGAAGGATGGTTTTGTCCAAATGGTGGAGGAAAAAGCAAAGGCAAACACGGACGATTCAAAAGTCATAGATAACTATAAGTTCGTCGAAGAGAATGTGGATGAGGAGAACGGAAAGGCAACTGTCGTTTATGACGTTACTTATAAAAATGGTCAGACGAAAAAGGAAAATGTCAGTCTGACGCGCGATGAGTCAGGCAAGTGGTGGGTTGTACTTGACAAATAGTGCCTTTTTTAGTCAGTTTGTATGATATGGCTTTCCTGTGGTGCAGTGTGAACAGTTTTCCGTCTGAATAATAGCTGTAGCCGCAGTTTGTGAAATAGTGACTGCCTCAAGGGTGCTGCCTCCGGCAACATTGATACCTTGAAGGCAGTTGCTTCTTTCCAGATACCGTATGCAACTTCATGCGGTCTTTGTTTGTAAATTTATGTCCCTTGTCAGCAGTTATGCTGCATCCTATTGGGACAGGTATCTTGGCGTGCTTTCTATCCAAAAAGGTTGTGATTGTCGGTTATGTGCAGAATTATACGTAAAACATGCAAAACAGCATCGGATTTCCATAAAAAATAGACATTTGTGTTAAAAAAGGTTGCATGAGAGACGTTTTTTGATATATTTGCGCGTTGAAACAAATGAAACAACAAAAAGACGACTTGTGCCGGAAGCATGATATGTGTGATCAATTATAAACTTAACTAATTGTTTATGAAGAGAAGATTAATGATGTTATTTGCCTGCGTCCTGCTGGGTGCGGGTGCAGTAACAGCCCAGACATCCAGGGTTACTGGCGTGGTGACAAGCGACGCTGACGGAGAACCTGTCATGGGAGCATCGGTTGCGGTCAAGGAAGTTCCGACCCTCGGCACTTCAACCGATATGAACGGACGGTTCACACTGAACAATCTGCCCAGAGAGGCGCGGACGCTCGTAGTGTCGTTTATGGGTATGGTTACTCAGGAGGTGGCTGTCGCCCCGAATGTGAGAGTTGTTCTCTCTGAGGACGCGGAGCTGTTGGAAGATGTTATCATAGTGGGCTACGGTACCACAAGACGTGAAGCGAAGACCGGTGCCGTGGTATCTGTGTCAAATGACCAACTTGCTGAGATACCTGCTATTTCGGTGGATAAGATGCTGGCCGGAAAACTGGCTGGTGTCCAGATTACATCCCAGACGGGTCAGCCCGGTTCGAATTCGAGTATCCGTATCCGTGGTTCCTCGTCAATAAACTCGGGCAATGAGCCTCTTTACGTTGTTGACGGTATTCCGGTAATGACGGGCGACCAGAGCTACTTTACCAATACGAACAACGCAATAGCAATGATCAATCCCAACGACATAGAGAGCCTCACTGTACTGAAGGATGCTGCCGCTGCCAGTATCTATGGCTCCCGTGCTGCCAATGGCGTAATTCTCATTACTACCAAGCGCGGTAAGGAGGGTAAAAGCCAGATAACCTTCAGGGCAAAGTACGGTATATCAAGTCTTGCCAACGACAATAATTTCCGCATGATGACAGCCGAGGAACTTCTCAGTTTCCAGCGTTCAGCTATCGTCAATTCTGGTAGGAACCCTGATGATCCTACCGGACTGTATTATCGTCCGTTCGAGTTGCTGACACGTGAGCAGACCAACTGGATGAAACATATGACGCGTCTGGGTCAGCTTCAGGAGTATGAGGTCAATATGACCGGTGGCTCATCGAAAACCACGTACTATAGTTCTCTGTCATACCAGAAGAGCGATGGTGTTTTCTATGGAATTGACTTCCAGAGATTCCAGGCACGTATTAATGCCGACCATCAGATTAACAAGTTCTTCAAGACCGGTGTCAGCGTGAATGCCGGTGTCATGAGTCAGAATGACGTTCCCATGCAGTCGCTTTATTATGCGAACCCCGCGTTTGCCGGCATGACCATTCTGCCGTGGAGTCCTGCTTACAATGCAGATGGAACTCATACGATTGATATACCTGAGAACAGTAACACCAACCCACGCGCCACTGCAGAATATGACGAACAGTGGGAGAAACAGTACCGTTTCGACGGCACAATGTACCTCGAGTTCAAGCCTGTCAAGGGTTTGACCCTCAAGACTAACAACTCGGCAGAAACAACGTTCAACGAAGGCCGCAGATACTGGTCGCCATATGCTGGCAAGAACCAGTCTCCAACTCTGCAGACTTCTCAGGTTCAGTACCTGTTGCTCACCACGTCGAACACAGCTACCTACGAGAATATGTTCGGCAAGCATGGTCTGCGTGTCCTGTTGGGACAGGAAGCTGTCTCGCGTGACTACCATTATACGTATGAGTACTCTTATAACCTCAATCCTGAGATTCCTTACCACGTGTCGGGTAACTCTACCAACGATTTGGGTTATGATATGACGCGCTGGACATTGCTCTCATTCCTTGGCAACTTTGATTACAACTATGATTCCCGCTACTATCTGCAGGCTTCGATAAGAGGTGACGGAAGTTCGCTGTTCGGCAAAAACAACCGCTGGGGACTTTTCTACTCAGTCGGTGCGAGCTGGAACATACATAATGAGAAGTTCATGAAGAACGCCTCGAAGGTTGATCTTCTGAAGATTCGTGTTTCGTATGGTGTAAGCGGTAACAACAACATATCTCCATACAGGGCTTATGGTGTGTACTCGTCAACGACATACAATGGTATGACAGGTTTGTTCCCCGATACTCCTGCCAACGATGATCTGTCATGGGAAAAGAACCGTTCGTGGAATGTCGGTATTGACTTCCGTTTCTTCAACAGATTGTCTGGAAGCAT
Organism: Bacteroidaceae bacterium; assembly: GCA_017615835.1. Lineage (GTDB taxonomy): Bacteria > Bacteroidota > Bacteroidia > Bacteroidales > Bacteroidaceae > Colenecus. The sequence goes on from JAFZZI010000009.1 coordinate 65,121, forward strand.
TGAGGTGTATAAGCGCAATACTGAGGACATGCTCCTCTGGAAAACTCTTTCAAGGACCTCTGGTTTTACAAGGGCTCTGCAGAACATCGGTTCAATGTCGAACACTGGTGTTGAGTTCCAGATTGACTATGACATCTTCAGCAAGAAGGACTTTGAGTGGAGTGTTGGTTTCAATATTGCACACAACAAGACCAAGATTCTTGACCTTGGTGAGGATCAGATGCTCAACTATTCAGAGGATTCCAGACTGAAGCATATCGTCGGCAATAGTCTGCTGACGTTCTACCTGAGAGACTACTATGGCGTGAACCCGGTCAATGGTGAAGCACTGTTCGTAACAGAGGAAGGAACGCTTACCAATGACTTCAACAAGGCCCGCTATATTGAGGCAGGCAGTCCTGAGCCAACCTTCACAGGTGGTGTGAACACTTCACTGAGGTGGAAGAATTTCAACCTCAGCGTCGTATGTGAGTTCAAGGGAGGCAACAATATCCTGATTGTCGAGAACCGCTATCTGCAATCTGACGGCGAACAGATGAGTATGAACCAGGCCGCTTCGGCACTTAATTATTGGAGATGGCCGGGCGACACAGGCTGCAATCCCAAACCGATTGCAGGTAACTCAACCAGCTCGAACAGTTTCAATACAGACCGTTATCTGGAGCGTGGCGATTACTTCCGTATAAAGGATGTGACTTTGTCTTATGACCTGCCTCGCAACGTCATCAGCAAGATAAAGATGAGTGGTTGCCGTGTATATCTGAGCGGTCAGAATGTCTACACATTCCATGACGTCAACTTCTGGGATCCTGAACGCGGTATTGACGGAATGGGATATGGTATCTATCCGGTATCTAAGTCGTTCGTAGCCGGTCTGGAAATAGCGTTTTAATAACCTGAAAGGATTTTGAGTATGAAAAAGACAATATTGATACTTGCGACCGTCGCATTAGCGGCTGTATCGTGCAAGGGCTTCCTTGAGGAGGAGCCGAAGCTGTCACAGAGCAATGAGTTGACTCTCTCAACCTTTGAGGGTCTTAACAATGCTACCGCCGGTGCTTACTATTATCTCAACAGCAATGCCTGGATGGGATGCCAGTATGTACTGAACAATGAGCTTATGGCCGGTAATGCTACTAATCCCAAGTCACTTCCCGGATCGGGAAGGTACCGCACCATTGAGCCTTGGAGTTTCACCGAATCCTCTACATGGTCTACCTGGACTTATGCTTACCTTACCATTAATGCTGCAAACAATGTCATCAATAACGTTGACAAACTTTATGGTGCTGATATTCCGCAGGAAGCCGCTAATCTGAAGGCTGAGGGACTGTTCCTTCGCGCTTTATGCCATTTCCAGCTGGTAAATATCTACAGCCAGCCTTATCTGAAAGGTGAAAACGCAAACGATCCGTTGGGTGTGCCAGTTATGCTTGTGTCGCAGATAGGTTCGCCAAAGCGCGACTCGGTTGGCGTCGTTTACCGGCAGGTTGTCAAGGATCTCATTGAGGCAGAAGGACTGATGGATCCCTCATACGTTCGTGACGATGTTACCGACCCGCTCGCAACTGTAACTCAGCCAGCCATCCAGGCACTTCTCTCAAGAGTTTACCTATATATGGGTGAGTGGCAGAAATGCGCTGAGTATGCGACTAAGGTAATAAACAGTGGCAAGTTTGCGCTTTATGATAAAGAAGACTACAAGGCTATGTGGGCTCAAAACACGGCCAGTACTAAGGGCGAAATAATTTTCGAGATGTTCTCGTCGAAGAAGAACGACTCGTGGGACGACTCCGGATGGACAATGCTGCCTTACATTACAAGTCCTTCGGGAAGTGCTGATGTCTGCGCAACCGATGATTTGTACGCACTATATGCTGATGGTGATGTACGTAAGGAGATGTTCGTTGACAATGAGAACGACCATTTCATTACCAAGTATGCCGGCAAGACCGGTTCTGTTGACCCGAAAGAGGCTAATGTTCCTGTTCTCAGGCTTGCTGAGATGTATCTGAACCGTGCTGAGGCTATATATAATGGTGCCGTAATTCCTGGGGAAACTGCACAGAAGGATCTTGATGCCCTGACGAGCAAGCGTGGAGCTGCATCTGTGTCGCCAGGCTCGGAGACAATCTTTAATGAACGTCGCAAGGAACTGGCTTTCGAAGGTCATATTTTCTTTGACTACAAGCGTCTCGGCAAGAGTATAACGCGCACTGACTTCCGCGCAAGCGGCGAGAATCAGAATGTTGTTTTCCCCGGCAAGATCTGGGCGATGCCGATTCCTAAGGCTGAGCTTGATGCCAACAGTAACATGGTTCCGAATCCCTAATTTATTATAGAATCAGAAAATCAGAAGCTTTATGAATAAGAGAATATTGATAGGAGTAGCTGCAGTTGCACTGACACTCGGTTCGTGCAACCTCAACGAACTCCCTAAGTTCGATGACAACGATGCGTTTCTGGCGTTTACCAGCACCTCGCTGCTCATTGATGAGAACAGCACCGACAGCCTGGTGCTTGAAGTTTTGTGCACGTCTCTGTCCGGTATTGAGAGTCAGGTAACTATAAGCATTCCTAACGATACTACTGCCAATGCAGCTGTCTTGGACGAAGACTTCACCTATTACACTACCAGCAACAGTAACACTCTGTCGTTCAATAAGAGGGTGACAAGCCATAAGATAGTCATCAAGCCGATTGACAACGATATTTTCACTGGTGATAAGCACTTCGCTTTTGTTTTGGGAACACCAACCAACAATTGTAATCTGGGCGCTAACACTGAGTGTACGATAACTATAGGTGATGATGAGCATCCGCTGGCTTTCATTTTGGGTGAACTTACGGCCAGGGGTGAATCTTACTTCAACGGAAATGAGGAATGGACTGTAACCTTCTCCAAGGATCCTGACGGTGACCTCAGTAAAGTGTGGATCAAGAATCTGGTCAACAAGGGTTCAAGTGCATCTTCTCCTGTCTATGGATTGGTCAACGAAGAGAAGAATCTCCTCTCGATTCCTGTGGGTCAGACGATAGCGTTCTCTTCAGCTTATTCGTCAATTACGCTCGAAGGCTTCAGAGGGCCGGACGGCGATGAAGATATTCAGGAGGGCGACAATATCTTTGCCGACATTGCCCCGGACGGCACCATTACAATCCGTGACTGGTTCGGTTCCAATATTGAGCACGGTAATTCGTGGTATAATATCTACTTGAGCGGTGTCACGCTGAGCAAAAAGTAATAAATGCAATTAGTTATGAAAAAGGTTTTGTATATATTGGCGATTCTTGCCGCAGGCATGACGTCATGTACCAGATTCGAGGATCCCGTTTCGAAGGATTTCGGAACAGGTCCGGTCATTTCGGTTGCGGCGTCAGCCGTGGCTGACAGTTCGGCCACCTTTACTCTCACGGTTGATACTCTGAATACAAGATATTACTCGGTAGCCTTTATGGAGGGCGACCCTGTACCCGTTGATTCGATGCAGTTGCTAAAGATGACGGCGGGTGGTGTTGACGTAACAGGACTTAAGGGTGGTGCCGCAATGTGGAACGCCAAACTTGAGAACTGGCCGACAAATACGAAGACTCTGAACCTCTCAGGTCTTCTTCCGAACACTACCTATACTATGTATGCGGTTGCTTCGTCGGAAGAGGGTATACTGGGAAATGTAGCGCTTGCTACTATAAAGACTTCCGACAATGTAAGTCCTTTTGTAGAAAAAGTGTCGAAGTCAACTGATCAGAACAGCATTTCGGCATCTTTCTCTGAGGCCGTGTCGCGTGGTGAGGGCGCTGTAAGGGCCTCCTACCTCAAACCTTACGGTGACTTGTCTGTCAAGAACCCGATAGACGATGAGAATGTGACTGTGACGATAGAGGGCAATGTCGTAAGTGTTTCTGTCGCAAATGTACCTGCTGGTGCCATCGTTTTGGTAGATATGGAGGCTGGCGCATTTATTGATGCAACCGGACATGCTTCAAACGCCATTGTCACTGATGTTGACTTATTATCAGGTGAGTTCTCTTCCGACTTCTGGTGGATGGCCGACAAGAAGACAATCAAGTTCAACAACGGAATGATTGAGGGTTTTGGCGGTGCTTTTGTTGACTGGAAATCTTTCAAGGCATCCATTAAGTATTCTGAGCCACTATTCTTGAATGAAGATAAAGAAATAGAGGGAGTATTTGTCATATACTCGGGCGATGGCTACCTTACAAGAGTTGATGTCAGCGGAGTAGTTGTTCTTGACTCCTGCATTGAATTCAGTTTGCCCAAAGAGATGGAATACGGCTGCAAGGTGGGCTTCGTGATTCCCGCCAATGTCGTTTGCGATGTCTTCGGCAATCCGAATGAAGCGTTTGAAGTACCAGTAGCATGGCAGAGAAGCTACGGCCTCACACGCCAGGATATTGTAGGAAAGTGGGATTGGACATATTTGTCAGGGGCATCTGGCGAAGACGTTACTGAAACAATCATTATTTCTCCTGACCTTGATTCGGACAATGGCGTTGTTATCAGTAACCTGTTCAGTGCAGGCTCTGCTATACATGCCGAATTTGACGGAGATATGGCATTGCTGACAATTCCCGATTTCCAGTACCTTGCGCCATACTATGATGTCTATGACATATACTATGTCACAGCTGACGGCAGTGATGCTACAGTGCTTCAGTACAACCCGTCATCCAAGACATTCGTCTCCCTGGGCGAGAAGTATGAGTTCGGTTATTATGCGATGAAGGGTAATGAGAATGCAGGCTGGCTTAATTATACACTTTCACCAATCACTGTTACATTCAGCGAAGACCAGAGCTACGGCCTGACCCGTGACATTCTGGTTGGTGACTACCTGTGGTGCTACACAAAGTCAACCGAAGTACCTGATACATTGGCCTTCACAATTGAAGCTGATCCGGATGAAGAGAATGGTCTTGTGTTCAAGGACTTTTTACTGCCGGGCAGTGTAATGTATGCTTCATTCAACACCGCTACAAGCCAGCTGGTGATTCCCGACTGGCAGATTCTGGGCCAGGCCTCGGGATATCTTGCCATAAACAGCACCTGGGATTTGGAAGACATTCTGTTTGAGGTCAATCCTGACGGTACAGCAATTGCATATGGTTCGCGTTCCGAAGACAACTGCCTATGGTGTGTATTCGCATGTGATGCTGAGCAAACTCCAAAGGCATATTTCATAAAGTCTATGGGCGACATTGTCCTTAAGAAGGATGTAGTAGACTATAAAGCAGTTTCAAGAACTGCCTCTGTCAGTGAAGAACTCAGGCTTTTCACTGTTGACGGTCCGATGAAGTCTGCTCCGAAACCCATGTTTATTGAAAACGTTGCTGACGGAGTAGTCAGAAGATAACGTTTACTATCTGAAAGAACCGGCCCGGCTATTTTAGTTGGGCCGGTTCTGTTTTTTTTATTATTTTTGCGGAAAATATTGTGCCGATGAGGAATTTTTACTTTTCATTTATTCTTTTAGCCTTCTCTTCTGTAGCCAGTGCAGATGTCGTTGATCAGTTGCGTGCTGCAAAGTTCGTTGAAGAGAGTTTGTCAGAAATAATGGCTGACGGCGCACGCATTCATGACATGGAGTCTGTTTATAAGGATGGTGTCATGGTCTATTATATTGTCAATATAGAGCCTGAGGGATGGGCTATTGTATCTGCAAGTGATGCTGTGCTGCCTCTGTTGGGTTACAACAACAAAGGTTCTTTGAAGTCTGGTGACATTACCGAAGCAATGTCTGAGTGGCTGGATTCCTATGCCGGTCAGATAAAGGATGCGGTGCAGGCTAAGGACAAGCCTCTTGCAAAGTGGGAAAACCCAAGACATTCAACCATAGATACTCGAGGTTCTTCCGACATTGTAAGTCCTATCATTGAGGTTAACTGGAATCAGGGCAGGCCATACAATCAGTTCTGTCCTTCTGATTCGAGAGGTGTTTCAGTAGTAGGTTGTGTGGCAGTTGGAATGGCTCAGGCTATGAGCGCCGTGAGATGGCCCGACAGGCCAGTCGGCCAGAAGTCCTATTATCATTCATCATATGGTACTATTTCCATTAATTACGACCTGGAGGATGCCTATGATTGGGATAAGATAGTGAATGGAGATGACAACAAGGTCTGGGTCGCCCACCTGCTCTACCATTGTGGGGTGTCTGTCAACATGGACTACTCTCCAGATGGTTCAGGAACTCAGACTTCGCTGGTTGCTTCGGCCTTGCAGAAATACTATTCGTATCCAAGTAGTGTCAAGTATTACAGCAGGGATAATTATAGCGGTAACTGGGTTGATTTGATAATAAGTGAGTTAAAAGCAGGGCGCCCGATTATCTATTCCGGATCTGATTCAGGAGGGGGCTACGGACACTGTTTCAATATCGACGGCTATGACGGCAACAGCATGTTCCATCTCAACTGGGGGTGGGGAGGCTATGGTGACGGTTATTTCACCATTGATGGACTGCGCGACAGACATATGAATATGAATTATGATGTCCATCACGGTGCAGTGGTTGGTCTCAGGGCCCCTTCTGCAACTCCTACTGATTTCACCCTGACTAACACTGAGGTTGAACTTGGTTCGCCAAGGGGTACTAAGGTGGCTTCGGTAAATGTTGAGAGTGACATACCAGGCCGATATATGTACACTATCACAGGTACATACAATATCATTACAAAGAAGTACAATCCTGTTCCCTTTGAGTTCGATTTCAGTGGTGATATCGTTACGTCGCAGGCTGTTACCGAGGCAAAAGAGTACAAGACTCTGGTCACTGTCACTTCTTCAGCTACAAAGGAATCACTGACCAAGGAGTTTGTCCTTAAAGTCAAGTCTGGTACGGGGCTGGACGTGATTAAGTCCATAGAGCCTGTTTCGGTCAGTTACTATTCGCTGACGGGACAGAAGATAACTGACCCAGAGTTGTATTCCGACAGAATTCTTATAAAGGTGTCGGTATGGCCTGATGGTTCTTCTACAACTTTAAAACAGTTGACAAAATGAAAAAATGTTTGATTGTGCTGATGCTTGCGTTGCCGTTTTTGACATACGCAGAGGATTATTATCCTACAACTTTGTGGCCTTATCTGTATCCGGATTTTAAAGAGGGTATTATCTCCTATGATGGTGGAGGACAGGTTAAGGCACATATGAATGTGCATCTTTTGAAGGGAGACCTGCATTTTCTGAAAGATAATACGATAATGGTGGCCGAAAAACGCGCATTGAAGTCTGTTTCAATAGGTGATGACCTTTTCTTCCCTGTTGATGGATTGTTTATGAGGGTAGTTGACGGCAATGACGGGGCATATGTGTTAATGAGTGTGCTTGGCGATTTTGATTCTCTGTTCACGGGAACAGGGGCTTATGGAACCAGTGCTAACACTCAGGCGGTCACAAACCTGTCATCCATAGAGATTGGAGGTATCAATGTTACAGATCATTCAAAATTGCTTCAGGACAAGAAAGAAGCGAATGGCCGTGAGATCGATCTGAAGGAAAAATTGTATATAAAGGTAGGAGACAAAAGTTCTGCTGCTTTTCAGAAAGATGTAGAGCAGGCTTTTAACCTCTCAGACAATGCTGAGTGGAAGAGTTTTCTTAAGAGAGAAAAGATAAAATGGAGAAAGTCTGATGATATTGCAAAGGTGGCTCAATGGATAGTCCGGCAATAACGCGTAACTAGGAATATAATGCAGGGGGAGGTGATAATCACCTCCCCCTGCATTATATCTGGTCGGGAACAGTTTACTTTTTGGTTCCGCAGTATTCGTCGGAAACTGTTAGCCTTTTGCGGCCCTTGGCTCTGCGTGATGCGAGTACTCGGCGACCATTGGCGGTTGCCATTCTCTCACGGAATCCGTGCTTGTTCTTTCTCTTCCTGTTGGATGGCTGGAATGTCCTCTTCATAATTTATCTTTTTTTGTTTATGCCAATGTTTGTATCGGACTGCAAAATTAGGTCTTTTTTTCTGAATGACAAATAACAATGATGTTTTTTAATGAAAGATTTTGTTCGTTAGTTGCCATATACTACATTTGCAATTGAAAATGAATTCTGTAATTAAACATGTAAATACTTATGATTCTTTGTCAAGACATCAAGATCGGGACCTGTATTAATCTGGAAGGGCAGCTCTACTTTTGCATCGACTTTCTGCATGTGAAACCCGGAAAGGGCAACACTTTTGTACGTACCAAACTGAAGAACGTGGTCAATGGAAGGGTGCTTGAACGCACTTTCCAGATTGGTTTCAAATTGGAAGATGTTCGCGTGGAGCGTCGTCCATATCAGTACCTTTATCAGGACGATATGGGATATGTTTTCATGAACCAGGAAGATTTTGAGCAGGTAACTCTGATGAGGGATCTTATTACAGGTGTAGATTACTTGAAGGAAGGTGAGATCGTAGAGATTGTCACCAATGCGACTTCGGGAGAAATCCTTTTTGCCGAACTTCCTGTCAAGGTTACCCTGAAGGTCGTTTATACTGAGCCAGGGTTGAAGGGCGATACAGCCACCAATACTACAAAACCTGCAAAGCTGGAGACTGGAAACGAGGTCAGAGTTCCTTTGTTTATCAATGAAGGAGAGCTTATAGAGGTTGATACCCGTGATGGCTCATATCAGGGAAGAGTAAAAGCCTGACAAGATAAATGAATGAGCCATGCAAGCTGAATCTTAATCAGTGGGCCCCTGAGGATAGGCCGAGAGAGAAGATGATGCTAAAGGGCGCAAGAGCGCTCACTAATGCCGAGTTACTGGCAATTCTGATACATACTGGAAACACTGAAGATTCGGTGGTGGCTTTGACTCAAAAGGTTATGGCTTCTTGCCGCAACAGTCTTTCCGAGTTAGGAAAACTAAGCGTCGAGGAGCTGTGCTCTTTCAAGGGAATAGGTAAGGCCAAGGCTATTTCAATTTTGGCTGCCTGCGAACTTGGACGCAGAAGAAGAGAGGAACCAGCTGACAATCAGTTTGTGCGTTGTTCACGTGATGTGTACGACTTCTTTTATCCTCTGTTGGCTGATTTGCAAGTTGAGGAGTGTCATGTGCTTTTCATCAACCAGTCTTCGAGGGTATTGAATAGTATGAAGGTGAGTTCTGGCGGTTTGTCTGAAGCTTCAGTTGATATAAGGTGCATTTTGCACGATGCCATATTGAAGCGAGCGGTTGCGATGGCGTTGTGCCACAACCATCCCTCAGGCAACATAAGCCCCAGCGCCTGTGATGACATGCTTACCCGTAAGCTTAAGAAGGCAGCTGAGACGATAGACATACGCTTGGTTGACCATGTGGTGTTTACATCTAATGGATATTTCAGTTATGCCGATGAGGGCAGATTGTAATTGTATATGACGGACAAGTTTGAACTTGAAGAAAGAATAGTAGAGGTTCTGAAGACGGTTTTCGATCCCGAGATTCCCGTTAACATTTATGATTTGGGGCTGATCTATGGCGTGGAGGTAGATGATGACGCCAATGTGTCGATTAATATGACTCTCACTGCTCCCGGGTGCTCTTTGGCCGATTTTATTGTCGAAGATGTGCGGCAGAGAATTGAGGGGATTTCGGATGTCAGATCTGCTGTTGTCAACCTGGTTTTTGAGCCTGAATGGGATAAGGACATGATGAGTGAGGAGGCAAAACTGGAATTGGGATTCATATGAAAAACATCTATTTCATCAGTGATGCCCATCTGGGCTCGTGGGCTGTACCTCACCGCAGAATGCAGGAACGTCGACTTGTCCGGTTTCTTGACGAGATTAAGAACAAGGCAGATGCCGTATATATGCTTGGCGATATGTTTGATTACTGGTATGAGTACAAGTATGTCGTTCCAAAGGGTTATACCAGATTTTTGGGGAAGGTGTCTGAGCTGACTGACAATGGGGTAGAGGTACACTATTTCATTGGTAATCACGATGTGTGGAGTTATGGCTACTTGGAAAGGGAGTGTGGCGTTTCGATTCATCGCGAGCCTGTTACAATCGAACTGAAGGGAAAAATGTTTTATTTGGCGCATGGAGACGGGGCAGGGGATCCTTCATTCAGGTTCCGGTTCCTGAGGGCTTTCTTCCGGAACAGGACTTGTCAGTTCCTATTTTCCCTCTTGCCGACCAGATGGAGTATGTACATGGGACTTGCCTGGGCAAGGCATAGCATGCTGAGGCACCAGCAAAAAGGAATTGAACCATACTTCGGAGAGGATAAGGAGTATTTGGTACTTTTTGCAAAGGATTACCTTAAGTCTCATTCCGAGATCAATGTTTTCATGTTCGGTCACCGTCATATTGAGGTGGATCAGTCTTTGTCGGATAACTGTCGGGTGATGATTATTGGAGACTGGATTGAAAAGTTTACATACGTTGTGTTTGACGGGCAGACCATTTGTATGAAGAATTATATAGAAGGAGAGACAGAACCTTGATTCAAGGCCCTGTCTCTCCTTCTCGTCGTATGTATGTCTTTACTTGACTAGTGACAGAGTATCGCTTGCTATCATAAGTTCTTCGTCAGTGGGCAGTACAACTACCTTTACTTTCGAGTCAGGGGTAGATATAATACCATCCTTGCCGAACATTATGCGGGAGTTGGCTTCCTTGTCCAGTTTTACACCTAGAAATTCCATGTCCTGGCATACCGCTTCACGTACTTCGTGACGGTTCTCTCCTACACCTCCAGTGAAAACGATAATGTCAACCCCGCCCATTGCCGCTGCGAATGCACCAATGTATTTCTTGATTCTATAGGCATACATCTTCTTTGCCAATTCAGCGCGTTTATTCCCGGATTCCAAGGAGGCGGTAACTTCACGCATGTCAGATGATGCTCCGGAAATGCCCAGCAATCCGGACTCTTTGTTAAGAAGATTCATCACCCCCCTTCCGTCAAGCCCTTCCTTCTCCATGAGGAAGGTGACAGCACCGGCATCTATGTCACCGCTTCGAGTTCCCATCATTATGCCTTCCAAAGGAGTCAGTCCCATGGAGGTGTCAATGCTTTTGCCGTCTTTTACGGCCGTTATTGAGCCTCCGTTACCAATGTGGCAGGTTATGATTCTTGATCCCTCAGGCTTAATACCGAGATATTTGCAGACTTCGCTTGAAACGAACCTGTGTGATGTTCCATGAAAACCATAGCGGCGTACTCCGTATTTTAGGTATAGTTCATAGGGTATTGCGTACAGAAATGCGTAATCGGGCATTGTCTGGTGGAATGCGGTGTCGAATACGCCTACTTGGGGTATATCTGGAAGAAGTTCTTTGACTGCAAAGACTCCCTTTAGATTTGCAGGGTTATGCAGTGGAGCAAGGTCATTGCATGCAGCGAAGGCTTCGAGAACTTCCGAAGTGAGCAGTACGCTTTTGTTGAATTTCTCACCGCCATGCACCATTCGGTGACCGACTGCATTAAGTTCCTTAAGGGACTTTAGTACGCCATAGCTGTCGCTCGTGAGAATGTCCAGAATGAACCTTACTCCCAAGGTGTGCTCAGGTATCTCTTTCTCAATTGTCTTTTTCTCACCTTGAGGTGTCGTCAGCTTGAGAAATGAACCTGCCATTCCTATTTTTTCAATGCCACCTTGGGCAATGACCTCGCTTTTGTCCATGTCGAACAGCTTGTACTTTATTGATGAGCTGCCGCAGTTCAGTACCAATATCTTCATTTTGTCGAACAGTTTTTTGCAGCTATTGCCTGGTTGGCTGTAACTGCTATCATTTTGTATACGTCATCTATGGAACAACCGCGAGAAAGATCGTTGACCGGGCGTGCTATGCCTTGTAAGATTGGACCGATTGCTTCAGCGCCTCCTAGTCTCTGAACTAACTTGTATGCAATGTTGCCTGCTTCGAGATTGGGGAAAACAAGGACGTTTGCTTTGCCTGCAATGGCAGATCCCGGTGCTTTTGCGGCACCTACAGAGGGAACAAGTGCCGCATCGGACTGAAGTTCGCCGTCAATCTTGAGATCTGGAGCCAGTTTTCTCGCAATCTGAAGTGCGGAAGTGACTTTGTCGATTACTTCGTGTTTGGCAGATCCTTTAGTGGAGAAACTGAGCATCGCAACTCTTGGTTCGCTGAAACCTGCTACCGCTCTGGCTGTATCTGCAGAGGCTACTGCTATCTGGGCCAGCTGCGCAGCATCTGGTATCGGAGTTACTGCACAGTCAGCAAAGAGCAGTATGCCGTTCTCTCCATATTGTGGAGTTTTTGTCAGCATTATGAATGCTCCGGATACACAACTGATTCCTGGTGCTGTCTTGATTATCTGCAGTGCTGGCCTTAGGACATTGCCGGTTGCGTTGCGTGCTCCTGCAAGCTGTCCATCTGCATCTCCGGCTTTTATCATGAGACAACCGAGATAGAGAGGGTCGTTAACTTTTCTTTCCGCTTCCTCGATAGTCATGCCTTTGTTTTTCCTAAGTTCATATAGCAGGTTGGCATACTTTCCCTTTTCGGGGTTGTTGTCGGGGTCTATTATAGTGGCTTTGACGATGTTTGTGAGACTCCATTCGTCGGCCAGCTTAAAGATGTGTTCCCTGTTTCCAAGAATTACAGGATCTGCTACTCCGTTCGATATCGCCATATCGGCTGCTCTGAGGGTGCGTTCCTCGTCTCCTTCGGGCAGCACGATGCGCTGTCTGTTCTGCCTGGCGCGCAGAACAATCTGTTCCATCAGTTCCATAATGTGGTTTTAGTTGTATTCGTTTCTTTTTCGGACAACGAAGTTAATAAAAAAAGTCGTTAAGGGTTAGCTTTTATCCAAAAAGAAAAACGGTTCCACGGAACCGTTTTCAACACCCTGTAGCGGGACCCGGGATTGAACCGGGGACCTCATGATTATGAATCATGCGCTCTAACCAGCTGAGCTATCCCGCCAACACCTCTGAAGCGGGTGCAAATTTAATATCATGTTTTGGACTTTGCAAGCGTTTAAAGGATATTTTTCGGAGTTGGTAAAGTATGTTCTGACAATTCTTGATAAATGTTGATTCCTGTTTGCTTTTTCCCCTTGTTTTTATTTTCTTTGCAATAGGATGTGTGCCTAGGTGAGCACTATGGCATAGACGAAAAGATGAAGAGTATGGCAAGTGAAAAATCTCTCCCGAATTCAAAGAAAGTGGTATTCGAGTATCCTCTTAGTTCCACTTCCGTACCAAAGATATGGGAAATCATATCAACTGCCCCCGGCCTTGCTGCTTGGTTTGCTGATTCCGTGAACTCTGACGGTAAGTCTTTCAATTTCATTTGGGGAAAGAACGAAGAGAGAAGTGCAGAGGTCGTCAATTGTCGTCAGAACACTTATATTAGATTTCACTGGAGTGATGACGAACCCGGTCTCTTCTTTGAATTCAGAATTATCAAGAATGCCCTCACAGGTACGTATTCACTTGAAGTGACTGATTTCGCTGAAAATGGGTTTGAGGAAGAGACCAGAAGTCTATGGGATACCTCTGCTGAGGCGCTACGCCGTTGCGGAGTCTGAGGGGTGATAACTGTGACATTTTTTTGCTTCTCCGTCTGACTTTCACTATCTTTGCAGTTTGGTACGAAACTGCATGTTTTGCGGCCTAAACGGTTAGACATATTCATTTTCAAGAGTTTCCTGCTGCTTTTGTTCGGGACTTTTTTCATATGCTTGTTCATCTTGTTGATGAACATCCTGTGGCGTTTTATTGATATAATGGTGGGGAAGGGACTCTCAATCGGCGTGTTGGCTCAATTCTTTTTCTATTTTGCGATAACTTTATCCCCAACTGCATTGCCGCTGTCTGTACTGTTAGCTTCGCTGATTACTTTCGGTAATTTAGGTGAACGTTACGAACTTCTTGCCATGAAGACGGCAGGTATTTCTCTTCTGCGGATAATGAGGCCTCTGACTTTATTCTGTATTCTTCTGGCTTCGATTTCGTTTTACTTTCAGAATGTGGTTTGTCCCAATGTCTCCCAAAAACTGGATGCTCTGATTTATTCCATGTTTCACAAATCTCCAGAACTGGATATTCCTGAAGGGGCGTTTTATGACCAGATTGCAGGATACAATATTTATGTCAGGCACAAGGATGTGGAAACTGGTGCCCTATATGATATGATTATTTATGACCTCAGTAGAGGGTTTGATGAAATTCGTGTCATAGCCGCCGATTCGGGACGCCTGGAGACAACTGCAGATAAGATGCACCTTTACCTTCACCTCTATTCCGGAGAACAGTTTGAGAATATGAAGGAGCAGAACATGTCGCAGAGGGATAATCCATACAGGAGGGAAATTTTCTCCGAAAAGCACTTGCTGATAGATTTCAACTCAGATTTTAATCTGGTTGACGATAATGTAATGAGCTCGCGTGCTGACAGCAAGAATATGTCACAGTTGAAACACTCCATTGATTCACTTTCGGTTCGCCAGGACAGCATGGGCTTAGGAAACATGAATGATTATAAAGCAGTAGCTCTTTCTACTTTTTTTCTGACTTCTGAGGATTCTGCCACTATCAGTTCATCGCCAGTGAAATCTATAAACGTGGACAGTGTATTCAAATCTGCATCGCGTTCACAGCAACTTGCTTATCATAATAAGATGAAGGAGTATGTAAGTGGGCAGAAGAATGATTTGCTTTTTAAAGGTAACGCAATGGCTGTTGGTGACCAGGCTATCAGGGGGCACTGGGTACAGTGGATGAAGAAGATAACACTCAGCCTTTCAATGCTCCTGTTTTTCTTCATTGGTGCTCCGTTGGGCGCTATCATTAGAAAGGGTGGACTGGGAGTGCCTGCAATTGTTTCGGTATTTACCTACATCCTGTATTATATAACTTCTGCTTCTGGCGAGAAAATGTTTGCTGCAGGTGAGTGGAGTATATTGGGATGCTGGCTGAGTACTATAATACTGCTACCATTTTGCATCTTTTTTACAATATCTGCCAATAGGGACTCGTCAGTCTTTCAGATGGATGTTTACAAAGAGTTCTTCCGTTTCTGGTTCGGAAGCAGAATCAAGCGCAACATAGTCCCAAAGGATGTGGTTATCGAGGATCCTGACCGTGAAAGATGTCTTTCGTTGACTGAAGGAATATTGTCATTGTCCAGTTCAATATCAGCTGAGGACAGTCTTGGGCGTTTGCCTGGTTATTCAAGCCTTTTCTTCAAGAATCGGAGAAACGACAGACTTCATCTCCTTTCAGACGAAATTGAAAGATTGGTTGAAGAGATGGCTAATAGTCGCGACATGATAGAACTGGATATCTTGAATGGATTTCCGATTTTACAGGTTGATGGAATCGATTCCCCGTTTTCCAAGAGTAATTTCAACAAAGTTGTTGGTATTTTACTACCTTTGGGGCTACTTTTCTGGATTCGCTCTTGGCTGTTCTCTCTAAAGTTGAGAAAACAGTTGGTAAACGTAAGTGTGGCAGCTGATAAACTGAAGAGTTACATAGAGTTTGGTAAAGAAGGTTTAAAGTCATAATATTTTAAGTTGTATGGAACAGATTTCCGACAGAGTCAGGAGACTTGCCGCTTCAGCGACATTTGCCATGGCACAGAAAAGCGGCGAGCTTTCAGCACAGGGCGTCGATGTTGTGAACATGAGTGTAGGTGAACCCGATTTCAACACGCCTGACTATATTAAGAAGGCAGCATTCAAGGCTATAGAGGAAAATTATTCCAAGTATTCACCCGTACCTGGTTATTTGTCTTTGCGCGATGCAGTTGTAAACAAGTTAAAACGAGAAAATAGCCTTGATTACACTCCGGCACAGGTCTTGATTTCAACTGGTGCGAAACAGTCACTTTGTAATGCAGTAATGGCGCTTGTTAACCCTGGAGACGAGGTCATTTTACCTTCACCGTGCTGGGTGAGCTATCCTGAAATGGTAAAACTAGCAGGTGGTGTTCCGGTTATAGTGCGTGCCGGGATTGAACAGGATTTTAAGATAAATGCTGCTCAGCTTGAAGCCGCCATCACTCCGAAGACTAGGGCTGTCATGATTTGCTCACCATCCAATCCTACGGGTTCAGTCTATGGCAGGGATGAACTTAGTTCCCTCGCGGAGGTGCTCGAAAGACATCAAAATGTTTTTATCATATCCGATGAAATATATGAGCATATCAACTTTATTGGCGGACATGAGAGTCTTGCCCAGTTTGGTGGCATCCGAGATCGTGTAGCTGTTATTAATGGAGTTTCCAAAGCATATGCCATGACGGGTTGGCGTATAGGTTTCATGGCAGGTCCGGAATGGCTGGTTAAGGCTTGCAACAAACTTCAGGGACAATATACCAGCGGTACCTGTTCTGTCGCCCAGAAGGCTGCTGAAGCAGCATTTAATGGTCCACAGGACGATGTGGAGAGGATGCGCAGTGTTTTCCAGAAGCGCCGCGACCTTATCGTTTCACTTGCAAGAGAAATCCCAGGGTTTGAGGTGAACAATCCTCAGGGAGCTTTTTACCTCTTTCCCAAGTGCGATTATTATTTTGGTAAGAGCGATGGAAAGAGTATTGTCCGGACTGCAGAGGATTTGGCGATGTACCTTCTTGAAGTTGGCCATGTGGCTACGGTTGGCGGAACAGCTTTCGGATCACCCGAATGTATAAGGCTCAGTTATGCAACCAGTGAAGAGAAAATAATTGAGGCTTTCCGTCGTATAAAGGATACTTTAGAAAAGCTCAGGTAAATATAATACTGTCCATTACAAAAATAAAAAAGCGTCAGGGAACTGGCGCTTTTTTATTTGTAGTAGTCGGGATGTCATTCTCCCGGATGAATTGCTTCTGACGGGCAGACGCTTGCGCACGTGCCGCAGTCAACGCAAAGGTCAGGATTGATTGAATACTTCTCGCCCTCTGAGATCGCCTCTGACGGACATTCATCAATGCAGGTGCCGCATGCGATGCAGTCATCACTAATTACATATGCCATATGTTCTGCTTTTGAATTTCAACAGTTGCAAAAGTACTCCTTTTTTTTAGTGGTAGTGCAAGGAAGACCTGTTCATTTCGTAATTTAGAATAGTTCTAAAGCTATCAGTTGCTGTTTCTGAAATAATCAATAGAAGATTTCAGCATACAATATGGGACAGTTTCTGACGTTATAACTAATATGATTCCTAGAAAGTGCCGTATTCTGATCTTCTTGATGCTGATTCTGCTTGTGTCAGAAGGCTATCTTTCCTGTGGTCCGCTTGGGGCTCAGGAGCGTAAGGTTATGAAAAGGCCTTATATAGACACCCGTATTTGGCATTATGGCTTTCTGTTTGGACTTCACTTTCAAGATTTGGATATTGCCTGCAATGGTCTGATATTTGATAACAATGGTAATCTGGAGTCCTGGTATGCAGATGTTGCAAACTATTCGCCGGGTTTCTCTGTCGGAGTACTCGGAGAACTGCGACTAAATGAGTATCTCTCTTTGAGAGTTGTTCCGACGATGCATTTTGGTGACAAGACCATAATATTCAAGGATATTAATTCGGGCATACAGACCAGTCAAGTGATGAAGTCAACGTATATATCGGCGCCTGTTGACTTGAAACTCAGTGCTCCACGATTCAATAATTTCAGACCTTACATCATGGTTGGAGCATGCCCACTATTTGACCTTACGGTCAAGGATCAGAAAGAATTGCTTGTCCGTAGAGCGGATTGCATGATTGAATTCGGATTAGGGATGGATCTTTATTTCCGTTACTTCAAATTAATACCGGAACTGAAGTTCTGTTTTGGGCTGTCAAACATTATTGTGAGGGACAGGTCTGACTTGACAGATGCTTCTTTGCTGAAGTTTACCGAATCGGTGAATAGTATCAGGAATCGAATGATTGCTCTCACTTTTTATTTTGAATAATGGTTGTCTGCCTTCGATTGCCAAAAAAAGTTTGGTACTTTGGCTTTTTTTTTCTTACTTTGCGCCGCTTTAGCGTAATCGCTGTCACAGGAAGAGTAACTTGATATGTTGCGTGGAGGCTTAAACAATTAATGTTCAAAACGATGGATTTTATTAAGATTGCCGAGGAGGCGTTTGCTACCGGGAAAGAGGGACAGTTTCCTAAATTCAAGTCGGGTGATACAATTACAGTGGCATATCGTATTGTCGAGGGTAACAAGGAACGTGTTCAGCTTTATCGTGGCGTTGTAATCAAGATTTCGGGTCATGGTGATAATCGCCGTTTCACTGTCCGCAAGATGTCGGGCACTGTGGGTGTGGAGCGTATCTTCCCTATAAATTCGCCGGCCATTGACAGGATTGAGGTCAACAAGATCGGTAAGGTTCGTCGTGCAAAATTGTATTATCTGCGTGCATTGACAGGAAAGAAGGCCCGCATCCGCGAGAAGAGGGTGAATGCGTGACCGTCAGACTGCTGCAAACAATAGTATTGGTTGGCCGGGGCTGCTGTCCCGGTCAATCTTTTTCTAACTTGTTCAATAGCACCTGGTGTTAACTTTTGCAACATCAGGTGTTATTGCGTGTAGTACCATGTCTTAAATATTTTCCCCTATTGGCTATTACCTATAGTCATTATTGATTCCTAAATTGGTGCATTTAACTTTTTTGCTTATATTTGAACTCAGTTCGGAAGGAGCGGTTGCCAGTATTTGTTTTTCAGAAAGTATGAGAACTGGGATATGTTTATTAACGCGGAAGTGGTCTGTTGCGGTATTCTTGCTATTCATTTTATTCCCTGCAATTTCGGATGCCCAGATTTCAGATGATGGAGTTTCGTCTGTTATTCTGGAGAACGAACAGCAGATTGAGGACGTTTCAGCCCCCGACCATCGTAGTGATGATGACTTCTTGAGACGTTACGGTTCGGGAAAAGTTGATGATGTTGAACTTTTGAAAAGGAGTCTCCAATCAAGGATACAACGTCGTCTGGTACTTTATGCAAATGCCTCGGCTAGTGCAGGTGGCGGTCCTCACGCTCCTTTCTGGTTCACTTCCAACAGACAAGGCATGTCTCCGACGAAGAATTGGGGCGTCTTGCTTGATATAGGTCTTGACGGAGGTATGCGACTGCCTGACAATTTCGTGTTCAATTATGGTATGGAGGTTGCAGTTGCGGCTAACTATCAGTCTGATTTCTATTTTCATCAGATGTATATAGAAGCCGGATATAAATGGTTTGACCTCTCACTGGGCATGAAGGAGCGTTGGGGCGAACTTAAGAATCCGAGACTTTCCTCAGGTTCGCTGACCTGGTCGGGAAACAGCCGCCCCATACCCCAAATCCGTCTTGAAATTCCAGAGTTTACACGTATGCGGATACTTGGCGGTTGGTTCTCTGTCAAGGCGCATATTGCTTATGGCTGGTACTTAGACAGCAGATGGCGTGCAGATACTGAAATGTCGTACTATTCTGGAATTAACGAAGATTATTTCTATGTTGACAAGTTACTATATCACAGCAAGGATTTCTTTCTTAAGTTCGGTGATACTGAACGATTTCCCCTTGAGGTTACAATAGGTCTTGAGATGCATGCACAGTTTGGCGGTACGAAACATTTTGGTCCTAACGATAGAATTGAAGAGCTTCCGCACGGTCTTAAGGCCTATGCCGGCATTTTGTTTCCTTTCAATGTCGTCGGTGAACAGGGAAAAGAGAATGGCAACACTCTTGGAAGTTGGCATCTTGCATTCGGACTTTCGCTTAATGGCTGGAAATACAGAGCCTACTATGAACATTTCTTCGAGGATCATTCATCGATGTTGGGCATCGAATACAAGGCCGACTTGAATGGACAGAAGAGTTTCATATGTTACGGAATCAGGCGCAATATGTTGGACGGTCTGTTTGGGCTTGAAGTAAATGCTCCGGAGGGACTTCCTTTCAGTAACATCGTGTTTGAGGTACTGAACACGAGGGGGCAGTCTGGGCCTGTATGTCGGACACCCTGGTGGCAGGGCATTATCCCTGAAGGTGTTGATGGCATAGATGATTACTATCATCATGAATTTTACCATAGTTACAGTTATTATGGTTATTCGAACGGGAGTCCGCTTTTAGTTTCTCCAATATACAATGAGGATGGTGACCTTAAGCCGAAGAGCAATAGGGTGCTGTCTTTCCACCTGGGTGTTGATGGCAGTATCTCTCCGAGTTTCGAATACAGGGTTTTGGCTACTCATACCACTCACTGGGGCAGGTATTATATTCCTTTCAGGGAGAAGGAATACGTAACATCAGCACTTATTGAGTGTAACTATAGATTTAAAAGAAGTGGCTGGAAACTTGGTTTTTCACTTGCGGCAGACTTTGATTCAGGTTCGCTTGTCGGAAACAACAAGGGGGCTATGCTCACGGTCTCAAAAATATGGAAGATGTTATGAAAAAGAGGTTAATGGGAATTGTACTGGCGTTACTGGCGTTCGTTGGTTTTTTTTCATCATGCACGTCGGCTTTCCCAAACGATAAACTGGCATTTTTGTGGAGACTTGACAAAATTGAGTTACTTGACGGATCCGGTAATCCATTCGATGAGATGCAAATAGAGGCATGGTACAGTTTTGCGAGAGATCTTGTGGAAATTCGTAAGGGGTATGCTGAGCCGGGTGTCTTTGGCATTCTTACCGATTATGGTGATTCTTTGAGATTTGATTTCTCCCTGCATTACGATTCTCTCTCACTGGCTGCTTTGGGTATGTTTGAGAAGGTTACAATGCTTAAAGTGGAAAAAATGGATAGTGAAATGATCCTTTCCAACAATAATTCGTGCTATTACTTTACTAGATGGTAGTCTGTTTCAAAGAATAGTTCCGTCAATCATTTTCAAAGTGCGGTCAGTGAGCGCTGCCAGTGATTCGTCGTGTGTGATTATTACGAAAGTTTGACCCAGTTTCTCCCTGAGGTCGAAAAACAACCTGTGAAGTTCATATTTGTTGTGGCTGTCAAGACTGCCTGAGGGTTCGTCGGCCAACACTACGTCGGGGTTGTTGACGAGTGCCCTGGCGACTGCGATTCTCTGCTTCTCGCCACCTGACAGTTGAGCTGGCTTGTGAGTTCCACGGTCAGACAGTTCCATCATTTCAAGCAGGCTTGCTGCTTTCCCGGCAGCGATTTGTCTGCTTTCTCCCGCGATTAACGATGGAATCATAATGTTTTCGATGGCAGTGAACTCAGGAAGAAGTTGATGAAACTGAAAAACGAAGCCTATATGTTTGTTACGGAATGCGGCTAGTTCCTTCTCTTTCATTTGAAAAATATCTTCGCCATTATACAGAACCTTTCCCGAATCAGGACGCTCCAGCGTGCCTGCAATCTGGAGCAAAGTTGTTTTGCCGGCACCGCTTGGCCCTACTATACTGACAATCTCTCCACGCTCAATCTTTAAACTGACACCATTGATAACCTTGAGCGATCCGAAACTCTTGTAAATATTATCTAGCCCAATCATATCTTTTGTAATTCGAAAACGGCAATTTACTGCAAAAGTAAAGTTTTTCTGATATTATAGAATTGAAATTGGTGTGCGCGTTGTGGATTCTTTGATAATTCAGTTAATTTTGCAGGCTGAAACAGACAATAGAAGTAATTGTATGAAAGTAGCTATAGTTGGTGCTAGTGGAGCCGTTGGACAGGAGTTTCTCAGAGTCCTTGAAGAGCGTAATTTCCCAATTGACGACCTTTTGTTATTCGGGTCATCTCGCAGTGCAGGTGCTTTTTATCAATTCAGAAAGAAGAAGATAGAAGTGAAGCTTCTTCAACATAACGACGACTTTAAGGGTGTTGACATAGCTTTCGTATCGGCTGGCGGCGGAACCTCGGAGGAATATGCTGAGACAATTACTAAATACGGAGCCGTAATGATAGATAATTCCAGTGCTTTCCGTATGGACGAGAATGTCCCTCTTGTGGTGCCTGAGGTAAATCCTGAGGATGCTTTAGTTAGGCCAAAGGGGATAATTGCAAATCCAAACTGCTCAACCATCATGATGATAGTTGCCTTGAAGGCGCTTAACGACATATCGAAAGTAACTAATGTACAGGTGGCAACCTATCAGGCTGCCAGCGGAGCAGGTGCAGCTGCAATGGCGGAACTGGAGACCCAGTACCGTCAGGTCCTAAGCGGAGAACCTGTTATAGTCGAAAAGTTCGCTCATCAACTTGCATATAACCTAATACCTCACATCGATGTTTTCAAACCGAGCGGTTATACCAAGGAAGAAGAGAAGATGTACTACGAAACCAGAAAGATGCTTCATAATGACATCAGAGTAAGTGCTACATGCGTTCGTGTACCTGCACTCAGATGCCATTCAGAGGCTATTTGGGCAGAAACAGAGCGACCTCTTTCTTTGGAAGAAATAAATGCAGCATTTAGGGGAGGTGATGGCCTTGAGGTTATAGACAACCCTGACAATAGGGAGTATCCTATGCCTTTGTTTCTGTCTGGTACAGACAAGGTGTATGTAGGTCGCGTGCGTAAGGACATTGCCAACCCGAGTGTTGTGGTATTTTGGGTTGTAGGAGACCAAATACGTAAGGGCGCAGCTCTTAATGCCGTTCAGATAGGAGAGTATCTCCTGAAGAACGATAAACGCTTCAAGTGAAGTTTTTTGCGATAGCCGTATCCTGAATGTGAGAGTGAGACCACTTTTTAAATGTGGTGGCTACTCTACAAAGTTCTTGGCTTTTGTCAATGTGTCTATCGTATTCGTCTCATTCTTGCCTAAAGTGTAGTACACTTTGATGAAGGCAGAATCCTTAAGAAAATCAACGTGTCCTATTTCGATATTGTTGATCTTGAGCCCTAGCCTTTTCTCGAGGTCGGCAATCAGTTCAACTCTATGTTCTGGAGTGATAAGTTCAATGCGGTCATAGAGTACCAGTTTTGTGGATGATTGCTTTACGAACTTTTCACCTTCCAATACCCATATCAGCACTACTATCAGCAAGTTCGTTACTATGAGTATGCCGATATGTGGCCAAGATAGGACAAAATGCGGACTTGTGCCACCTTCTCCGACGAGCTTGAAAATTGTAGAAAGACCATTGATGGCAGCTATGGCTATTATTACGAACATGTAAGTCATCTCCCTGATGGGGACCGTTTCCGTCCTGTATCGTATAACCCCGAAAATGGCAAATAATCCAAGTGTCAGTCCTATTCCGATCTCGACATTGCCCATCATATATAGCATCATGAGCATCGCTGAACTGAACAACATGAATGTAAAATAATAATCACGTCTACGGCTTTTCTTATAGTAGAACAACTGTATTATTACCCAACAAACCACAAGGTTTATCGCAAAACGCAATGCTAGTTCGGTTAAACTTTGAGCCGGCGTCTTCATTGCGTCTGTTATGGAGGCTACATCCAATATTTCTTCATCGTTGAGATCATAGTCGCCAAAAGATGCTATCGAAGCGTCATCTGGGAAAACGCCTGTCTCTTGCGCTGCAGAACGGACGCCTATAATGACTAAAAGTAAGAAGAGCAGTAATGTAAGTCTTTTCATTTTGTAACTAATATTTTATGTCCTGTTATCTTTTCAATCTGATGCGTCTTTTGTTTGAACCTGTTGGATTTTGCGTTGGGATTTGTCAGTGTCATCCCAATGCAGTATTTGCTTATTCTCATTGGCTTGACTCGTAATTCCATGAATATTTCCTTCATTTCACTGAATGCCCGTCCATCCTGTTTCAGCTCAAGAATTACTGCATCGTCCAAAGTTGCCTTAATGCCAGTGTCTTGATTGATAAAGATTAGTGAAGTGTCGATTGTCAGGCGTTCGGTGATGTCTTTGTTCGCCAAGGTGATACGGCGAAAAATGGTTTCAAGACGTGGTTTAAGCATATCAGCACTGTATGAAGACTTATTCGCTATATATTCGTCTGCTTCCAGATTGTTGCGGAAGTCTTTGAAGCAATCTTTCGGAATGGCAATGCGCTTTTTCCTAGTGCGTCCCTTGTTGCTCTTCAGCTTGATTTCCAGAAAAGTTAGTCCAGAAGAGATATATTCTCTCGTGCGTATTTTCTGACGGGTCAGCCTCCGGTTATGGTGATCTGTGAACATTTTAAGGGAATCTGTATCATAATACATAGAACTGTATGGTATTATATTCTCTCCTTCAACTTTGAGCGCACGGTATCCCCGACTGGCTGCCATGTTGAGTATTTTCTCAAGAACTGATATGTTGGTGACATATTTTGTATCTATGCGGTTCATGAGTTTTGCTGACTCGGTAAGTTCAGAAAGAGAGATGAAACCGATTTTGTTCCAAACACCGAATCCGTCAACAGTATTGTTCATCATCGAGTGCTCACTCAGGATCTTCTGCAATGTACTCGTAATTTTTTGTAGTCAGCAATTTGCCCTTGGAATCATAGGTGTACTGCACCTTTTTGCGGTCAAACTCGTTGTATTCCATTATTTTGATGTTAATCAACTTGTTCTTCTCGTTGTAAACGAGTTCCCTTGATATTTTGCCGTTGTTTCCATACTCGTATCGTTTAGTCCATTTCAGACCATCACTTCCATATTCCTTTTCTTCGATTTTCTTTCCTTCTGAATTGTATATCGTTACATGATCCAGAATCTTCTGGGTCGAACCTGCCAGGGAATTCCATTCCTTAATGACAAGATTCTTTTTGTTCATCTTCACCTGGGGTTCGTCATCATCCTGAGCAAAAACAAATGGTGCAGAAAGAATTATTGTGACCAAAAATAACAGTGTAGTTCTTTTTTTCATCAATATGCCTTTTATATACACTATAAGGAAATCATCGCTTAGTTAAATTGCCACCGCCTGTACTACTGTATCCGCTTATCTTCAGAATAAACGGAACTTGTCCAGTTCTGGAGAAGCGGGGCTTTAAGAAGGTGCAAACGTGCAATTTTCTACTACTTCTTTTCCCTCCAAAGTCTGCTCATGTCTTCAAGAGTCTTGCCCTTAGTCTCTGGAACCATCCTCAAAACGAACAATGCGGACAGTACCGAGAAACTGGCGTAGATGAGATATGTACCGCCTACACTCCAGTCGCATAGCGATGGAAATGTAGATGAAATAACGTAGTTTGATATCCATTGTGCCGCCACTGCTACTGCGACTGCGTGACTTCTGATGGTATTCGGGAAAATCTCAGATATCAGAACCCAGCAGACAGGTCCCCACGATACCATGAAGGAAGCAGTATATATGATGATGAATACTAAGGCCGTTATTCCGATTACATCACAGAAGGACAGGACGCTGAGTACAGTCATTCCTATAGCCATTCCTATGGAGCCTGCTATCAATAACTTCTTGCGACCCCACTTGTCCACAGTGAGTATCGCAATTACTGTCGATATGATGTTGACAATTCCCATGACTACGGTTTGGATCATTGCGGCATCACCGCTGGAGCCCATGTTTTGGAATATTCTGGGAGCGTAGTAAAGTACTACGTTGATTCCTACGGCCTGTTGAAAGAATGACAAAAGAATTCCAACAATTATCACTGTCACTCCATACGAGAACAGTTTCTCTTTCTTTTCCGTCAGAGTCTCTTTTATATTGATTAATATTTCTTGAGCCTTGTTTGTTCCGTTAATTCGAGTCAACACTTCGAGAGCCTTTTTGCTGTTCCCGCTCATGACAAGGAATCTTGGAGTTTTAGGAACCAGCAAGAGCAGCAGTCCGAATGCTGCTGCGGGGAAAGCCTCGCTCACGAACATTTTCCTCCATCCTATATCAACCATGGCGATTTGGATAAGGTCTGGGGTGTCTGCTAATCCGCTCCTAATCAAGAAGTTGACAAAGTACACAACGAGCTGTCCGAAAATAATAGCGAATTGGTTGCAAGACACAAGGGTTCCCCGAATGTTTGCTGGAGCGACCTCTGCGATATATGTCGGACAGATGGCAGATGCCATTCCCACTCCAATGCCGCCCAGAACCCTATATAGGATAAAGGCCCACATAAGACTTTTCGTGGCTTCGCCCGGCTGGAAAAACTGGAATCCTGGTCTAAAGAGGAATTCCGGCATATAGCTACCCAGAGCGGACAGAAAAAACATTACAGATGCAAGGATTAGTGAGTTTCTTCGTCCAAGATGACTGGACATGAATCCGGAAATAAGGCCTCCAATAATGCATCCGATGAGGGCAGCTGAAACTACGCTACCATGAATGGCAGTCGTGTAATAGTCATGTAGACCGCTCTTGAAGAACTCTTGAAGTGCTTGCTCCGCACCGGATATAACCGCTGTGTCGTACCCGAAAAGAAGTCCTCCAATAACTGC
Source organism: Bacteroidaceae bacterium (assembly GCA_017615835.1). GTDB lineage: Bacteria > Bacteroidota > Bacteroidia > Bacteroidales > Bacteroidaceae > Colenecus. The sequence continues at coordinate 91,365 of JAFZZI010000009.1, forward strand.
AACTGAGCAAATACTGTACAGGTAGATTTTGCTGCCTGAATCTGGTTTTCTGTCCATTGTAAAAACGTCTTTTGTCTTATCAGTCCAACGTTCGCAAATTTAGGAATAATGATTGAAAAGTGGTGTAAAAGCAAAAAAAAGATGCGATTATATTGTCATTTGAAATAATGTTTGTAACTTTGCGGGCCAAAAAATGACAAAGTATAAAGTATATATATTAATTAAAAGTTCAAAAAACAAACAACATGCCAACAATTCAACAGTTAGTGAGGAATGGGCGACAGGTGATAGAGGACAAGAGTAAGTCACCTGCTTTGGACTCATGCCCCCAGAGGAGAGGCGTTTGTGTAAGGGTTTACACAACAACGCCCAAAAAGCCTAATTCAGCAATGAGAAAGGTTGCTCGTGTACGCCTGACAAATCAGAAGGAAGTGAACTCGTACATTCCTGGAGAAGGTCACAATCTTCAGGAACACTCAATCGTGCTGGTTCGCGGAGGTCGTGTGAAGGATTTGCCGGGCGTTCGCTATCACATTGTTCGTGGTACTCTTGACACAGCCGGTGTTTCAGGACGTCTTCAGCGTAGGTCGAAGTACGGGGCAAAGCGTCCGAAAGCGTCCAAAAAGTAATTGTTTAACAGTTTTGGTTTGATACTTAAGGTTGAGTAAATGTCCTGGCGAGGACATTGAAGAACGATAAGAATTACAGCCCAAACAAAACTTGATTGAAATGAGAAAAGCAAAACCAAAAAAACGCGTCATTCTTCCGGATCCAGTTTTCGGTGACGTATCAGTGACTAAGTTCGTAAACCATCTGATGTATGATGGAAAGAAGAACACTTCATTCGAGATTTTCTATGAAAGTCTTGACAAGGTTAAGGCAAAACTTCCTAACGAAGAGATGTCTGCTCTTGAAATCTGGAAGAAGGCTTTGGATAACATTACTCCTCAGGTCGAGGTTAAGTCTCGCCGCATAGGTGGTGCTACATTCCAGGTTCCCACAGAAATTAGAGCAGATCGCAAGGAGTCGATATCTATGAAGAATATGATATCTTTTGCCCGCAAGCGTGGTGGCAAGTCCATGTCTGACAAGCTTTCTGCGGAGATTGTAGATGCTTTCAATAATACAGGAGGTGCATTCAAACGTAAGGAAGACATGCACCGCATGGCTGAAGCTAACCGCGCATTCGCTCATTTCAGATTCTGATTAAATGTCTTACAGGAATCTACATCTGACACGTAACATCGGCATCATGGCTCACATTGATGCCGGTAAGACGACGACGTCAGAAAGAATCCTGTACTATACCGGTCTGACACACAAGCTTGGTGAGGTGCATGAGGGTTCTGCTACAATGGACTGGATGGTTCAGGAACAGGAGCGTGGCATAACCATTACCTCTGCTGCCGTTACAACAAGTTGGAAGTGGAATGATCAGACATTCAGAATCAATTTGATTGACACTCCGGGGCATGTTGATTTCACTGCAGAAGTGGAACGTTCCCTGAGAGTTCTTGATGGCGCGATAGCAGTGTTCTGTGCTGTCGGGGGTGTTCAGCCGCAGTCGGAGACTGTTTGGCACCAGGCTGATAAGTATGGTGTACCTAGAGTTGCGTACATCAACAAAATGGATCGTACGGGAGCAGATTTCTTCGGTGTGGTCAGCCAGATGAAGGAGATGCTGAATGCAAATGCTTGTCCGGTTGCAATACCCATTGGTGTGGAGGACAGTTTCAAAGGAGTGATAGACCTTATTAATATGAGGTCTGTCGTCTGGAATGATGAGACGCTTGGAGCTGAGTATTCGGTTTCTGAAATACCTTCAGATTTGGTTGAAGAGGCCAACGAGTGGCATGAGAAGCTTATAGAGGCTGCGGCAGAGTATGATGATGGGATGATGGAGAAATATCTGGAGGATTCTGAGACAATCACTAAACAGGAAATACTCGTTGCAATTCGGAAAGGAACGCTTTCAAGAGGACTTGTTCCCGTTGTTTGCGGTTCATCGTTCCGTAACAAAGGGGTTCAGACTCTCCTGGATTGTGTTTGTGCATTCCTTCCTTCGCCTGTTGATAGCAATGGTGTGGACGGTGTTGTGCCAAAGACCGGAAAAGAAACCCATCGTGATCCGAGACCTGACGAGAAAAGTGCTGCCTTAGCATTCAAAATAGCGGTAGATCCGTATGTTGGAAAACTCATCTTCTTCCGTGTATACTCGGGTGTAATAAAAACCGGAAGCGTTGTCTTGAATTCTCGCTCTGGAAAGAGAGAGAGAGTTACCCGTCTTTTCCAGATGTATTCTAAGAAACAGATTCAGGTTGATGAAGTTGGTGTTGGAGACATAGGTGTAGTAGTTGCGTTGAAGGATATCCGTACAGGAGATACTTTGTGCGATGAGTCGGCGCCCATTGCTTTGGAATCTATGGAGTTCCCCGAACCTGTGATAAGTATAGCAGTAGAGCCAAAGACTGAAAAGGATATGGCTAAACTGGCTGATGGCTTGGAGCATTTGGCAGAAGAAGATCCCACCTTTTCCGTTACGACTGATGATGAGACTGGTCAGACTCTGATTTCGGGGATGGGCGAACTCCATCTCGACATTATTCTTGACAGACTTCGCAGAGAGTTTGGTGTAGAGTGCAATCAAGGTCGTCCGCAGGTTACCTATAAGGAAGCAGTACGTCAGACAGTGCGGGTTGATGAAGAGTATAAGAAACAGTCTGGTGGTAAAGGTCACTATGCGCGTATCAGTGTCGAAGTCGGTCCTTCTGACGCAGATTGGAAAGGAGGCCTTCAGTTTGTTGACGATACTAAGGGAGACGCTCCTCCCAAGATGTATATACCTGCAATCGAAAAAGGTTTTGCTTCTTGCTTGAAGACAGGTGTGCTCATGGGGGCTCAGATGGATTCATTGAAAGTCGTGTTGCTTGACGGCCAGGATCATCCAGTTGATTCCGATGAACTTTCCTTTGAGATATGTGCGTCTTATGCATTCCGTAATGCTTGCATGAAAGCTTCACCGATATTGCTTGAACCTATCATGAGTCTCGAGGTAGTAACACCCGAGGAAAATATGGGTGATGTAATTGCCGATCTGAACCGTCGCCGCGGGCAGGTAGACGGTATGGAAACAAGCCATTCGGGAGCTAAGATAATTAAGGCTCACGTGCCTCTGGCAGAGATGTTTGGCTATGTAACAGCGCTTAGAACCATCACTTCCGGACGGGCTACTTCTTCCATGTCTTATGAGCGTCATAGTCCCATGACAGACCAGATGGCTAAAAGCGTGCTGGAACTACAAGGGGGAAATGTTTCGTTGATTATGTGATAACAAACGCGGGATGAATAGCAAATGACTCTTATTCAGATCGCAAATATTAATGTTTATTTATTTAATAAGGTATTATGAGTCAGAAAATCAGAATCAAACTGAAGTCTTATGACCACAATCTGGTTGATAAGTCTTCAGAGAAGATCGTGAAGACAGTAAAGGCAACCGGTGCGATTGTAAGTGGTCCAATTCCACTGCCGACGCATAAGAGCATTTTCACAGTCAACCGTTCTACTTTTGTCAATAAGAAATCACGTGAGCAGTTCCAACTCTCAGCGTACAAGAGGCTTATTGACATTTACAGCTCTACAGCTAAAACTGTCGATGCTCTGATGAAACTTGAACTTCCTAGTGGTGTTGAGGTTGAGATTAAAGTTTGATTTTTTTGAGAAGAGTTTTTATTAAGTAACTATTTAATTTTTTTTGAAATGCCAGGATTATTAGGAAAAAAGATCGGTATGACATCGGTCTTCGGTGCTGATGGAAAGAATGTTCCATGCACCGTTATCGAAGTTGGTCCTTGCGTGGTTACTCAGGTCAAGAGTGTTGACAAAGATGGCTATGAGGCTGTTCAGCTTGGTTTCGAAGATGCCAAGGAGAAGAATGTCACGGCTCCTTTGATGGGACACTTCAAGAAGGCAGGGGTAACTCCAAAGAGACACTTGGCCGAGTTCAAGAATTTTGACAAAGCCCTTAACTTGGGTGATGTCTTGACTGTTGATTTCTTCAGCGATGTCAACTTTGTTGATGTTGTTGCCGTTTCAAAGGGTCACGGATATCAGGGCGTTGTCAAGAGACATGGATTTGGTGGCGTAGGCCAGCAAACTCATGGTCAGCACAATCGTGCTCGCAAGCCAGGTTCAATTGGTGCATGTTCATATCCTGCTAAGGTTTTTAAGGGTATGCGCATGGCAGGTCACATGGGTAATGAGCAGGTTACAACTCAAAACCTGCAGATTTTAAAGGTTATTCCGGAGCATAATCTGCTTCTCGTAAAAGGATCTATCCCGGGATACAAAGGTGCAATCGTTTCAATTCTGAAGTAATGGAAGCCAGTGTTTTTAATATCAAAGGTGAGGATACTGGAAGGAAGGTAGTCCTTAACGACAGCGTTTTTGGCATAGAACCAAACGACCATGTCATATACTTGGATGTAAAACAGTATCTTGCCAATAGGCGCCAGGGTACTCACAAGTCAAAGGAGAGAAGCGAGATTAGTGGTTCTACCAAGAAACTTATACGTCAGAAAGGAAGTGGCGGGGCTCGCCGCGGTGATATAAACTCGCCGGTTCTGGTAGGTGGTGGCAGAGTCTTTGGTCCTAAACCCCGTGATTATGAGTTCAAGATTAATAAGAAAGTAAAGCAACTGGCTCGTCGCTCTGCTCTTTCGTATAAGTTGAAAGAGGATGCAATCATCGTGGTTGAAGACTTTACGATGGAGGCACCAAAGACTAAAGAATTTGTAAAAATCTTAAATAATCTTAAGATTTCTGATAAAAAGTCTCTCTTTATCCTGCCTCAAAGCAACAAAATTGTAAATTTGTCGGCTCAAAATTTACAGAAAGCTCAGGTCGTAAACGCCCCTTCAGTCAATACTTACAGTATTCTGAACGCAGAAACCCTCGTGGTGACTGAGAAATCTGTGGAGATTATAAACAATATGTTAACAAAAGTTGAGGAGGCATAAAAATGGGTTGCATTATCAAACCGCTTGTAACGGAGAAAATGAACTCCATTACCGAGAAGTTCCCGAGCAGGTTCGGGTTCATTGTACTTCCTGATGCCAACAAACTGGAAATCAAGAAGGAAATAGAGAGTTTATATAATGTGACTGTACTTGATGTGAATACCAGCAATTATCTGGGCAAGGATAAGTCACGCTATACCCGAAAAGGTTTTACGAGAGGTCGCGCCAATAGTTTCAAGAAGGCCATAGTAACCTTGAAGGAGGGTGATACTATTGATTTTTACAGCAATATTTAATAGAGATGGCAGTACGTAAATTCAAGCCTACAACCCCAGGTCAAAGGCATAAGATTATTGGTACCTTCGAAGAAATTACTGCATCGGTACCAGAGAAATCTCTTGTTATCGGAAAACTTTCCACCGGCGGCCGAAATAACCAAGGCAAAATGACAGCCAGATATATCGGTGGAGGTCATAAGAGAAAATTCCGTTTCATCGATTTCAAGAGAGATAAAGATGGGGTTCCCGCAACCGTCAAGACTATTGAGTATGACCCGAACCGTTCGGCCCGCATTGCTCTTCTGTTCTATGCCGATGGCGAGAAAAGGTATATTATTGCACCCAATGGACTTGAAATTGGTGCGACCTTACTATCGGGAGAAAAAGCTGCTCCTGAGGTTGGAAACACTCTCTTCCTGAAAGATATACCAGTTGGTACTATCATTCACAACATTGAGCTTCGTCCAGGTCAAGGCGCATCATTGGTGCGTTCAGCTGGTAACTTCGCCCAGCTTACATCAAAAGAGAACGACTACTGTGTAGTAAAGCTTCCATCGGGTGAGGTGCGCAGAATTTTTGGTCGGTGCAAAGCTACTATCGGCAGTGTAGGCAATTCAGATCATGGATTGGAGCATTCCGGTAAGGCTGGACGTTCACGTTGGATGGGACGCCGTCCACACAACCGTGGTGTTGTCATGAATCCTGTCGATCATCCGATGGGTGGTGGTGAAGGTCGTGCCTCGGGTGGTCATCCCCGTTCTCGTAAGGGCCTATATGCAAAGGGACTCAAGACCAGACATCCCAAGAAGAGCTCTTCAAAGTATATCATTGAGAGGGCCAATAATAAATAATCACTAAAATCCAAAAAGCAGAATATGAGTCGTTCATTGAAAAAAGGTCCGTATATATTCAAGAAATTGGAGGACAAGGTTCTTGCCATGAATGAAAGCGGCAAGAAAACAGTGGTGAAAACTTGGGCTAGGGCTTCGGTGATTTCCCCGGATTTTGTGGGGCACACCATTGCAGTACATAATGGTAATAAGTTTATTCCCGTTTACGTAACGGAAAACATGGTTGGTCATAAACTTGGAGAGTTTGCACCGACACGCACGTTCCGTGGCCATTCAGGTAACAGGAAGTAAACGGCGTCTGTCTGAAATAAAAAAAATAATATAATGGGAAAGAGAAAACATTTGGCAGCTGAGAAGGCTAAAGAGGCTCGCAAGAGCCAGTTTTTTGCCAAGCTGAACGGTGTTCCTTCATCTCCTCGCAAGATGCGTCTTGTAGTGGATATGATTCGTGGAATGGAGGTAAACCGAGCACTTGGTACTCTTCGTTTCTCAAACAAGTCTGCCTCGAAGGATGTGGAGAAGGTACTTCGTTCGGCCATTGCCAATTGGGAACAGAAGAATGAACGCAAGGCCGAAACCGGAGAATTGTTCATAAGTAAGGTTTTTGTTGACGAAGGTGCAACAATTAAGAGATTGAGGCCTGCTCCTCAGGGAAGAGGTTATCGTATCCGGAAGCGTTCTAACCATATTACGCTTTTCGTAGATACAAAGACTGCAACCAGTACTAACGACAATCAAGAGTAAGTGAGATGGGACAGAAAGTTAATCCAATAAGCAATCGTCTGGGTATTATCAGAGGTTGGGACTCAAGTTGGTTTGGCAAGTATGACGAGCGTTTGCTTGAGGATACTGAGATCCGCAAGTACTTGAATGCCCGTTTGGCTAAGGCCAGTGTTTCGAGAATTGTCATCGAGCGTACTCTCAAACTTGTTACCATTACGGTATGCACTTCGCGTCCGGGGTTGATTATAGGAAAGGGTGGTACTGAGGTTGACAAACTCAAAGAAGAGTTGAAAAAGATAACCGACAAGGAGATTCAGATTAACATCTATGAGATCAAGAAACCTGAACTCGATGCCGTTATCGTAGCAAATAACATCGCTCGCCAGGTGGAGGGCAAGATTGCATATCGCCGCGCGATTAAGATGGCTGTTGCAAATACTATGAGGATGGGTGCCGAGGGTATTAAGGTGCAGATTTCCGGACGACTGAATGGCGCAGAGATGGCACGTTCAGAAATGTATAAGGAAGGACGTACTCCTTTGCATACTTTCCGTGCAGACATTGATTACTGTCAGGCTACCGCCATCACTAAGGTGGGCGCTCAAGGTATAAAGGTCTGGATTTGCCGCGGCGAAGTTTATGAGAAGAGAGACCTGTCTCCCAATTTCTCACAGAGCAAGGATATGGGTCGAGGTGGCGATAGAGGAGGCAAGCCCTTCAAAAAGAGAAACAAATCAAACCGCTAATCGGTTTTTAAGTGAAACTGTAAATAGTAATTGAATTTATGTTACAGCCTAAAAGGACAAAATATAGAAGAATGCAGAACGGCCGCAGCAAAGGGAATGCCCAGAGAGGCAACCAGCTTGCTTTTGGCTCTTTCGGCATAAAGTCTATGGATACTATCTGGCTCACAGGACGTCAGCTTGAAGCTGCTCGTGTTGCTGTTACACGTTACATGCAACGACAAGGACAGATATGGATCCGTGTGTTCCCTGATAAACCTATAACCAAGAAGCCGCTTGACGTTCGTATGGGTAAAGGTAAGGGTGATGTAGAAGGTTATGTGTTTCCTGTAACTCCAGGTCGCATAATTATTGAAGCTGACGGAGTTCCTTTTGCAGTTGCAAAGGAGGCCCTGCGTCTGGCTGCTCAGAAACTGCCGGTCACAACCAAGTTCGTGGTAAGGCGTGACTACGATTTTAAGAACGAATAACAGATTTAAAACCACGCATTATGAAGAATAGTGAAATCAGAGAGTTGTCGACTCAGGAGCTTGCAGAACGCATTGATGCTGAGGCAGCTAATTATAAAGTAATGGTTTTGAATCATGCTATTTCTCCTCTGGAGAATCCGACTCAGATTCAAAAGCTTCGTCGGGATATTGCCAGGATGAAAACTGAAATGAGAAGGAGGGAACTTAACAAATAAAGATTATTTCTCATGAATGATAGAAATTTGCGCAAGGAGCGCCAGGGTGTCGTAATAAGCGATAAGATGGACAAAACCATCGTGGTTCTCTCCGTTTTCAAAGAGAAACATCCTATCTATGGCAAGTTTGTCAGAAAGACGAAGAAGTATCATGCACATGACGAGAACAATGAGTGCGGAATTGGTGATACCGTTCGCATTATGGAAACCCGTCCTCTGAGCAAGACCAAGAGATGGAGATTAATTGAAATTGTTGAAAAGGCTAAGTAATTATGATACAGCAGGAATCCAGACTTACAGTATGTGATAACAGCGGTGCTAAAGAGTGCCTCTGCATCCGTGTTCTGGGCGGTACCAAGAAGCGTTATGCAACGGTAGGTGACACTATCGTGGTTACGGTAAAGAGTGTCATTCCTTCAAGTGAACTTAAGAAAGGTACTGTTTCAAAGGCTTTGATAGTTCGTACCAAGAAGGAGATACGTCGTACAGACGGTTCTTATATACGTTTTGATGACAATGCTTGTGTATTGCTTGCTAATACCGGTGAGATAAGGGGAAGCCGTATCTTCGGTCCGGTTGCCCGCGAACTGCGTGCAGTCAATATGAAGGTTGTTTCTCTTGCTCCTGAAGTACTTTAATCACAAAAGTTAAAAGAAATGAGTAAGTTACATATTAAGAAAAACGACACTGTTTTTGTCAATGCCGGTGAGGATAAAGGCAAGACGGGGCGTGTTCTCAAGGTTCTCGTGAAGGATAACAGAGCTATAGTTGAGGGAATCAATATCGTTTCCAAACACACAAAGCCCAGCTCAAAAAATCCTCAAGGAGGAATTATCAAGCAGGAGGCTCCCATCCATATTTCCAATCTGAATGTGGTGGACTCAAAGACAGGAGCTCCAACCCGCATCGGCCGCAGAAGGAATGATGATGGTAAGTTAGTACGTTATTCCAAAAAAACAGGAGAGGAGATTAAATAATGAGCAACACTGCAAGTCTTAAGAATGAGTATGCCGAGCGAATTGCTCCGGCATTAAAGGAGAAGTTCCACTATTCTTCTTCAATGCAGGTTCCTGTCCTGAAGAAGATTGTCATCAATCAAGGTCTCGGCAAACTTGCCATAGCGGACAAGAAGATGATTGATGTCGCCATAAACGAGTTGACTACTATTACTGGTCAGAAGGCTGTTGCTACCCTTTCAAAGAAAGATATAGCAAACTTCAAGTTACGCAAGAAGATGCCGATCGGAGTTATGGTAACGTTGCGCGGGGAGCGTATGTATGAGTTCCTTGAGAGACTCGTGCGCGTTGCACTACCACGTATCCGCGATTTCAAGGGTATTGAAAGTAAGCTTGATGGTATGGGTAACTATTCACTGGGTATTCAGGAACAGATTATTTTCCCTGAGATCAATATTGACAGTATTACCCGTATTCTCGGTATGAACATTACCTTTGTTACTTCAGCGAAGACTGATGAAGAAGGTTATGCTTTGCTTAAGGAGTTTGGTCTTCCTTTCAAATCTGAATCTAAAAATTAAATCCATATGGCAAAGGAATCTATGAAGGCCCGTGAGGTCAAGCGCGCAAGGATGGCTGCAAAGTATGCGGAAAAGCGTGCTGCGTTGAAGGAAATTGTCCGCACCGGTGAACCAGTGGCCGCTTATGAGGCAGCCCAGAAGTTGCAGGACCTTCCATACAACTCGAACCCCATACGTCAGCACAACCGTTGCAAGCTGACAGGTCGTCCAAAGGGTTATCTCCGAAAGTTTGGCCTTTCCCGTATTCAGTTCCGTGAGATGGCATCTCAGGGACTTATCCCGGGTGTCCGTAAGGCGAGCTGGTAGTCAGTGTGAAAAGAGAGTTTATTAAATATTGTCAGGAATGACCTGATCAATTTAAGTGTTTTTTTATGACAGATCCTATTGCAGATTATTTGACGAGGTTGCGCAATGCCATTCAGGCAAAGCATAAGGTTGTTGAAATACCAGCCTCGAATCTTAAAAAGGAAATTACCAAAATCCTTTTTGAGAAGGGTTACATCTTGAACTACAAGTTTGTTGAAGACGGACCTCAGGGTACTATTAAGGTTGCCCTCAAATATGATCCGGTTAATAAGTGCAATGCCATTAGGAAACTTGAGAGAGTTTCAACTCCAGGCTTGCGCCGCTATACCGGTTATCGTGAAATGCCGAGAGTTATTAATGGTCTGGGTATTGCCATAATATCCACATCCAAGGGTGTAATGACAGACAAGGAGGCTTCGCAGCTCCAGATTGGCGGCGAGGTGCTTTGCTACGTCTATTAACAGAAGGAGATAGATTATGTCAAGAATCGGAAAATTGCCTATTCATATTCCTGCTGGAGTGACTGTAAACTTCCAGGATGGCGTTATTACGGTCAAGGGCCCGAAGGGAACCCTTTCGCAGAGTATCAATCCTGCTGTTAATGTCACAATTGAGGATGGAAACATCTCTTTTGCCGAGAATCCTGAGTTGCTTCAGGATAATACTAAGCAGCGTCACGCCTTTCATGGCCTTTACCGTGCATTGGTAAACAATATGGTTAAGGGAGTGTCGGAGGGTTTCAAGGCCGAGCTTGAGGTCGTCGGTGTTGGATATCGTGTGTCAAATGAAGGTAATGTCCTTAGATTTGACCTGCTTTATTCACATTCTATTGTAATGCAGCTTCCTCCGGAAGTCAAGGTTGAAACCAAATCGGAGAGAAATAAGAATCCGCTGATTATCCTTGAGTCTTGCGATAAACAGCTTTTAGGCCAGATTTGTGCAAAGATTCGTTCTTTCCGTAAGCCGGAACCTTATAAGGGTAAGGGTATTAAGTTTGTAGGCGAAGTGCTTCGCAGGAAATCGGGTAAATCGGCTGCTGCCAAGTAATTACAATTAAACAAGTAAGAATATGTCAGCAAAATCAGAAAGACGAACCAAGATAAAGTTTCGTGTGCGTAATAAGATTTCCGGTACTACGGAATGTCCGCGTATGAGTGTTTTCAGAAGCAACAAGCAGATATACGTTCAGGTTATTGATGATCTGAAAGGGGTTACCTTAGTTGCAGCATCATCTCTCGGACTTGAGAAGATGCAGAAAAAAGAACAGGCTGCAAAGGTCGGTGAACTTATAGCTCAGAAAGCCAAGGATGCCGGTATCACCAAAGTGGTGTTTGATCGTAACGGTTATTTGTACCATGGCAGGATTAAAGAGTTGGCAGAAGCTGCCCGTAAAGGCGGTCTTAACTTTTAACAAACGGTAACTATGAACAATAAAGTAAGAGTTCCGAGCGATGTAGAGCTCAAGGATAGGCTTGTCGCTATCAACCGTGTGACAAAGGTTACAAAAGGTGGACGTACGTTCAGTTTTGCAGCAATTGTAGTTGTTGGTGACGGCAATGGTGTAATTGGTCTTGGACTGGGTAAAGCCAGCGAGGTTACCGCTGCAATAGCAAAAGGTGTTGAGGCTGCAAAGAAGGATTTAATCCGCGTGCCGGTTCTTAAGGGTACCATACCTCATGAGCAGACTGCCCGTTTTGGTGGTGCTGAGGTTTTCATGAAACCTGCAGCGCCCGGTACCGGTGTCGTCGCCGGTGGTGCCATGCGTGCAGTTCTTGAGAGCGTGGGTATTACGGATGTACTTGCCAAGTCTAAGGGATCTTCAAATCCCCACAATCTTGTCAAGGCAACTCTAAAGGCTCTGTCAGAGATGCGTGACGCCCGCATGGTGGCTGAAAATAGAGGCGTTTCTTTGAATAAGGTATTTAACGGATAAGGAAGGAGGTTAGTTGTATGGCTACTATTAAAATCAAGCAGACAAAGAGTCGCATTGGAGTTCCTGGCGATCAGTCAAGGACTTTAGATGCACTTGGGCTTCGTAAACTCAACAAGGTCGTTGAACTGGAAGACAATCCGTCAATCAGAGGTATGATATATAAGGTCAGACATCTGGTAACCGTTATTGAATAACTTAAAGCAACATTATTATGAAGTTAAATACGTTAAAGCCGGCAGAAGGCTCAACCAAGTCCAGAAAGAGGATTGGTCGCGGACCGGGCTCAGGTCTGGGAGGTACTTCCACAAGGGGTAGCAAAGGCGCTAAGTCACGTTCTGGTTATTCAAGAAAGATTGGATTTGAAGGCGGTCAGATGCCGTTGCAACGTCTTGTTCCTAAGTTCGGTTTCAAGAATATCAACCGCGTTGAGTACAAGGCTGTAAATCTTGATTCCATTCAAGCGCTTGCTGACAGGAAAGGACTTGATAAAGTGACTAGAAATGACATTGTAGAAGCAGGTTTGGCTTCTTCGAAGCAACTTGTCAAGATTCTTGCCTGCGGTCAACTGACCCGTAAGATTGATGTGGAAGCCAACGCTTTCTCAAAGACAGCAGAAGCCGCTATTGAAGCTGTTGGTGGAACTGTCATTAAACTTTGAAACCAATGGATGATAATATTCTGAAATATGTCATAATATTTGCGGTAGTTGCGATTGTCGCCTATGTAATAGTAAAGAACTGGGAGACTATCAAGAATATCTCAAAGATTGAGGACTTGAGAAAACGCATCCTTACAACGGTGCTGTTTATAGCAGTGTACCGTTTGGGAAGTCATGTCCTTCTTCCGGGCATTGATGCGGAAATGCTTGTCAATCTGCGTCGTCAGACAAGTACTGGACTTCTGTCCCTACTGGATATGTTCTCAGGAGGTGCTTTCTCAAATGCATCGATTTTCGCTCTTGGCATCATGCCTTATATTTCAGCTTCCATTGTTCTACAGTTGCTTACCATAGCAGTTCCAAGTTTCCAGAAGCTTCAGAAAGAGGGCGAGAGTGGTAGAATGAAGATTAATCAGTATACTAGATACTTGACATTGATTATTCTGCTTGTTCAAGGACCAGCTTATTTGATAAATCTACAGCATCAGATGGGTGCAGGAATTCATCCTCCTGTTGATTGGAAGATATTCATTGCCACTTCAACGATTATTCTCATGGCTGGCAGCTCTTTTATCCTTTGGCTTGGAGAACGCATTACGGACAAGGGTATAGGAAATGGTGTGTCGTTCATCATCATGGTTGGTATCATCGCCCGTTTCCCTGCTGCTTTCATGCAAGAACTTACATCGCGTCTGTCTTCACAGGGTGCATCTGGTGGCGGTCTGGTAATGTTCCTGTTCGAGATAGTGGTTCTTCTTCTTGCTACAGCGGGGACTATTATGCTTGTTCAAGGCGTCCGTAAGGTCCCTGTACAATATGCAAAGCGTATTGAGGGAGGAAGACAGTTTGGCGGAGCTCGTCAGTATATTCCATTGAAGGTAAATGCAGCCAATGTGATGCCGATAATTTTTGCGCAGGCTCTGATGTTTATTCCCGTTGCGATTTTCGGCACAGGACAGCAGTCTGGCTTTGTGCTTAAGTTGATGGATACTGACAGTGCTGTATATAATTTGATTTATGCAGTCCTTATCATTCTGTTTACTTTGTTCTATACCGCCGTTACTGTCAATCCGCAACAAATGTCTGAGGACTTGAAGCGTAATAATGGTTTCATTCCCGGTGTCAAGCCTGGGAAGCCGACTGCGGATTATATTGATACTGTTATGTCGAGGATTACATGGCCTGGTGCCATTTTCCTTACAATTGTTGCGGTTATGCCTGCGTTTGCCCGCCTTTTTGGTGTAAACCAGCAGTTCGCCCAGTTCTTTGGCGGTACTTCACTGATCATTTTGGTCGGTGTTGTGCTGGATACATTACAGCAGATCGAAAGTCATCTCTTGATGCGCCATTACGACGGCCTTCTCAAGACTGGACGTATCAAGGGACGTGCAGGTGTTTCAGCATATTGATGACTGTCTATGATTTATCTCAAGACTGAGGAAGAGATATCATTGCTTCGCGAAGCAAATCAGCTTGTCGGTAAGACTCTTGCGGAGGTTGCCAAGCTTATTAGGCCAGGTGTTACTACTGCCGAGCTTTCCCGTGTGGCTGAAGAGTTTATACGAGACAATGGCGCCACTCCTACCTTCAAGGGTTTTCCAAATGAAAGTGGCGAGCCTTTCCCGGCTGCTCTTTGCACATCCGTCAATGAGATGGTCGTTCATGGTATTCCGAACGATGAACCACTCAAAGAAGGTGACATAGTTTCAGTTGACTGTGGAACATTTCTTAATGGATACTGTGGCGATTCTGCTTATACTTTTTGTGTAGGTGAAGTCGCTCCGGAAATCCACCAGCTTTTGAAGGTCACGAAGCAGTCTCTCTATAAAGGTATTGAGAATGCGGTTGCAGGTAGAAGGCTAGGCGATGTAGGAAATGCTGTTCAGAGTTATTGCGAAAGTTTCGGTTATGGCGTCGTCCGCGAGTTTGTTGGACACGGCATCGGTAGAGAGATGCATGAGGATCCGTCTGTCCCGAATTACGGAAGGAGAGGAACCGGCATCTTGTTGAAGAAAGGCATGTGTATAGCAATTGAACCCATGATTACCCTGGGAGATAAAAAAATTATCTTTGTCGGTGATGGGTGGGGTGTCTGTACTATGGATAGGAAACCTGCAGCGCACTTTGAACATACCGTAGCCGTTTTGGCTGGGAAGGCTGAGATCCTTTCCTCTTTTGACTATGTTGAACAAGTTTTGGGAGATAGAGAGTTTTAATATGGCAAAACAATCTGCAATTGAACAGGATGGGGTTATCATTGAGGCTTTGTCTAACGCGATGTTCCGCATCAGACTCGAAAATGGACACGAGATAACCGGACATATTTCAGGAAAGATGAGAATGCACTACATTAAGATTCTTCCTGGAGATAAGGTGCGCGTTGAGATGTCCCCGTATGATCTGTCAAAGGGCAGGATAGTATTTAGGTACAAATAAAACAAAGCAATATGAAAGTAAGAGTTTCTTTGAAAAAACGCACGGCTGACTGCAAGATAGTTCGCAGGAAGGGCCGTCTTTATGTGATCAACAAGAAGAATCCCAAGATGAAGATGCGTCAAGGGTAAGTCTGAAAAATTATTTGATTAAAAAATATATGGCAATAAGAATCGCTGGGGTAGACATCCCGCAAAACAAGAGGGGTGAAATCGCTTTAACCTACATTTTTGGTATTGGTCGCAGCAGCTCTATCAGGATTTTGGAAAAGGCTGGTGTTGACAAGGACATCAAGGCTCAGGATTGGACTGACGCTCAGGCTGCAGCTATCCGTGAAGTCATTGCTGCAGAGTATAAGGTAGAAGGTGACCTTCGCAGTGAGGTTCAGCTTAATATCAAGCGACTGATGGACATTGGCTGCTATCGTGGCATACGTCATCGTATTGGTCTGCCTGTACGTGGACAGAGCACCAAGAACAATGCCCGTACACGCAAGGGCCGCAAGAAGACTGTCGCTAATAAGAAAAAGGCTACTAAATAATTGAATCATGGCAAAGAAAACTGTAACAACTAAAAAGAGAAATGTGAAGGTTGATGCATTAGGACAACTCCATGTCCACTCATCCTTCAATAACATAATCGTTACTCTTGCCAATTCTGAAGGTCAGGTAATATCCTGGTCATCAGCAGGCAAGATGGGGTTCCGTGGTTCAAAGAAGAATACTCCTTACGCTGCTCAGATGGCCGCAGAAGATTGTTCCAAGGTTGCTTATGATCTTGGACTTAGGAAAGTCAAGGCATACGTGAAGGGTCCCGGAAATGGTCGTGAAGGTGCCATCAGAGCTGTGCATGGCGCAGGTATTGAGGTAATTGAGATTATTGATGTGACTCCACTGCCGCATAATGGCTGCCGTCCACCGAAAAGAAGAAGAGTTTAATTTTAATCTGAGAGAAAAATGGCTAGATATACTGGACCGAAAACTAAGATTGCCCGTAAGTTTGGCGAGCCCATCTATGGTGCTGACAAATCTTTTGAAAACAGAAAGTATCCTCCTGGACAACATGGTAACAACCGCCGTCGCAAGACTTCTGAATATGGTCTTATGCTTGCAGAGAAGCAGAAGGCTAAATATATGTATGGAGTTCTTGAGAGACAGTTCAGAAATATGTTTGAAAAGGCTTCCCGTACTGAGGGTATCACTGGTGTCAATCTTCTTCAGTTACTTGAATCGCGTCTTGATAACGTAGTGTTCCGGTTGGGACTCGCAACTAGTCGTGCTGCTGCGCGTCAACTTGTAAGTCATCGTCACATAGTAGTCGATGGAAAAGTAATCAACATACCTTCATATCAGGTTCTTCCTGGCCAGATTGTCGGCGTTCGCGAAAGGTCTAAATCACTTGAGGTTATCGATGCCGCCTTGGCAGGTTTCAATCACAGCAAATATCCTTGGATTGAGTGGGACGAGCAGTTTAAGGCTGGTAAATTCCTGCATAAACCCGAGCGTGAGGATATTCCTGAAAATATCAAGGAACAGTTGATAGTTGAATTGTATTCTAAATAAATTTGTATTCAAATGGCAATATTGGCATTCCAAAAACCCGATAAGGTTGTCATGGTCGAGGCCGACTCCAAGTATGGAAAGTTTGAATTCCGTCCTTTGGAACCCGGTTTTGGCATTACCATTGGCAATGCTCTTCGCCGTATTCTCCTTTCTTCTTTGGAGGGATTTGCTATCAATACCATCAAAATTGAAGGTGTTGTGCACGAATTCGCAACTATTCCAGGTGTAAAGGAGGATGTGACAAATATAATTCTGAATCTTAAGCAGGTCCGTTTCAAGCAGATTTCAGAAGATTTTGTGTCTGAGAAGGTCAGTCTCAAGATTGAGAACACAAAAGAGTTCAAGGCTAGCGATATAGGTAAGTGTCTTAATGGATTTGAAGTGTTGAATCCGGAACTTGTTATTTGCCATCTTGATTCAAAGGCAGCCATGCAGATAGAAATTTCCATCAACAAGGGACGTGGTTACGTTCCTGCTGATGAGAACAAGGAATTCTGCACTGATGTTAATATGATTCCTATTGATTCGATTTATACTCCAATCCGCAATGTCAAGTACTCAGTCGAACCTTATCGTGTTGAGCAAAAGACTGATTATGATAAATTGATCATTGAAATTGATACTGACGGATCGATTCATCCAAAGGAGGCCTTGAAAGAGTCTGCAAAGATATTGATATATCACTTCATGCTCTTCTCTGATGATAAAATTACAATGGAAAGCGTCGATATTGACGGAAATGACGAGTTTGATGAGGAAATTCTTCACATGCGTCAGCAACTCAAGCAAAAACTATCCGATCTGAATCTCTCGGTGCGTGCTCTTAATTGTTTGAAAGCTGCTGAGGTTGAGACGCTTGGCGATCTGGTTCAATACAATAAGACAGACCTTCTCAAGTTCCGTAATTTTGGGCGCAAGTCTCTCACAGAGTTGGACGAGCTTCTTGAAAGAATGCATCTTTCATTTGGGACCGACATTTCCAAGTATAAATTAGACAAAGATTAAAAATGAGACATAATAAGAAATTCAATCATCTTAGTCGTTCTGCATCACATAGAAATGCGATGCTGGCCAATATGACTATTTCTCTTATCATGCATAAGAGAATCACAACAACCTTGGCAAAGGCTAAAGCCCTTCGTGTATACGCTGAGCCTATTATTAACAGAGCCAAGAAGGATGACACGAATTCCCGTCGCGTCGTCTTTAGTTACCTTCAGAATAAAGAAGCTGTTACCGAACTGTTTAGGGAAATTTCACAGAAGATTGCGGACCGCCCCGGTGGCTATTTACGTATTGTGAAACTGGGTATTCGCAAGAGTGATGCAACTGAAATGGCTTTCATCGAATTTGTTGATTACGATGAGAATATGGCAAAGACTGCCAAGAAGACCAAGACACGTCGTTCACGTAAATCTGCTCAAGTAGCAGATGTAGCTGCCTCGGCAAACGAAGCAACTTCCGAGAGTAGCGAGGTTGCGCATAGTGAAGAAGTAAAAGCCTGACAGTCTTATACTTTTGTCTATATTGTTGGAGGAAGATTTCTGTAGTCTTCCTCTTTTTTTATTAATGAATGCTATGATTCGGATTCCAGATAACCCTACGGCAAGATTTGTTAAAAATTCATTATTCTGTGATTTTTGTTTTGAAAAAGTTTGTTAGGTGCGGAAAAAGCCTTAACTTTGCACCCGCTTTCCGTTGGGGAGGCATTGCTACGATCATTGACAGAATGCTACAAACAACAACAGTACGAGGATCTGCTGCCGTCAGGCATCGGGTCCGAGGGTAACAAAGACGTCTTTTCCAGACGGAAT
>JAFZZI010000003.1 GCA_017615835.1 Bacteroidaceae bacterium
GGATCTTACCGAGGCCGTTTGCTGGTTCAGCAAGGCTGCATCCAACGGCGATGTCTATTCGAGCGAGATGCTCGCCGAGATATTCTCTGACAGTTCCGCCAACCTTGCCAGCGTTGCATCGGCAGCCGGCAGGAACGCCAGCTCGACCCTGGCTTCACTTTGACTCCTTTCCAATAAATAATAATGTGTGATAATAAAAAATCTGGTATTGTGAATTCCCGGTCATCCGACCGGGATTTTTTTTCTCCTTTTCTTTTGTATATTTGCATAGAGATTGCAGATTGAATGGTAGATTCATACTGGACCATAGGGAGAAGGGCGGAAATTCAGTTTACAGAAAAAAGAAGCCGCTTCATTAGCTTTGCTATTCCAGTACGGAATGTTGACGAAGTCAGGACTGCCGTTGGCTCTTTTCAGAAGGAGTATTATGATGCCCGTCACATTTGTTATGCCTATATGCTTGGTCCGGAAAGAAAAGAATGGCGTGCCAATGATAATGGCGAACCATCGGGTACGGCCGGAAAACCAATATTGGGACAGATTAACAGCAGCAACCTTTCTGATATTCTAATTGTTGTAGTCCGTTATTTCGGAGGTGTTAAACTTGGAACAAGTGGCTTGACAGAGGCTTATCGTAGGGCCGCTGCCGAAGTGATAAGCGTAACAGAAACAGTTGAGAGGTTTGTTGAGAGGGAAGTCGTGTGTTATTTTACATACGGCCATATGAACGATGTGATGCGCGTTGTCAAGGATCTGGAACCTAGAGTTATTTCCCAGGATTACGGATCGTTTGCGTCAGACACTTATCCTGACCGCTTTTTTGATTGTCGTCTGACACTTTGCGCCAGGTTGTCTGTGGCAGATACTGTAGTGCTGAGGCTTAAGAAGTTGACAGAGACACAGCGGGTTCCTGAAATAGTGATCTTGGGTGATGGGATTGAACAGTTCTGTTGTCTCTCGGAATGAGAATGCTCTGTATAGGACGAGAAATAACATTATTATAAATAAAGAAAAGTTACGATTAAATGAAGACAAGGTCAATTACAGCGGCCATGGTGTTGCTGGCAATAGTGTTCGTATCTTGCGGAGTGAAGAAACCTGCTGATAATGATGGCCACAGTCTCTGGCTGGGCTATTCATCTGAAAGAGATAACTCTGGTGCTGTTGGAGTCGGAGACCTTAGCCGGAATGGTGTCAAGATTGCACTTGAGGAACTGAATGGTTATCTCAAGGACAATCCCGTTTCAGAAATAAAAAGTTGGAGATGTGGACTGTTGAACGAGAAAGATCCAAAACTTGGCGATGAAGGTTTCCGTATTGTCTTCTCGGAAGATGGTGATGTCAACATTCGGGCCAATTATGACGCAGGTGTTCTTTATGGAGCATACCACTTCATCAGATTGTGCAGGAACAAGGAACTTAAACCCGGAGTGATAGAGGAAGTTCCGGCTTTCCAATACCGCATCCTGAATCACTGGGATAATCCTAATGGTACAGTCGAGCGTGGTTATGCCGGCAAGTCGCTTTGGAAGTGGAATGAACTTCCCGGCACCATACGCCCGGAATATGAGGAATATGCACGTGCAAACGCTTCAGTCGGCATCAATGGTACCGTACTTAATAACGTAAATGCTGATCCGAGAATGCTTTCTGCCGAATACTTGCAGAAGGTCAAGATCCTTGCCGACATATTCCGTCCATATGGAATCAAAGTATACCTGTCGCTCAACTTTGCTGCCCCTAAACACAATGGACTGAAAACGTCTGATCCTCTGGATAAGGATGTGATCAATTGGTGGAAAGACAAGGTGGAAGAAATTTATTCAATAATACCTGATTTTGGGGGCTTTCTGGTGAAGGCAAACTCGGAAGGACAGTCAGGGCCGCAAGACTACGGACGGACTCATGCAGATGGCGCCAATATGCTTGCTGATGCACTGAAGCCATATGGTGGCATAGTTATGTGGAGAGCTTTCGTGTATGCTTCCACATCGCCTGACCGGGCAAAGCAGGCTGTTGAGGAATTTTTGCCGCTAGATGGTCAGTTCCGTGATAATGTGATTATCCAGATAAAGAACGGACCTGTGGATTTTCAGCCTCGTGAGCCTTTCAGTCCTCTTTTCGGTCAGCTCGAGAAAACCAACGTCATGGCAGAATTCCAGATAACACAGGAATACATGGGTCATAGCAACCATATGGTATATTTGCATCCGATGTGGAAGGAGTGTCTTGACTCTGACACATATCAGAAAGGTGAGGGAAGCACTGTT
This sequence comes from Bacteroidaceae bacterium, assembly GCA_017615835.1. Lineage (GTDB taxonomy): Bacteria > Bacteroidota > Bacteroidia > Bacteroidales > Bacteroidaceae > Colenecus. The sequence goes on from JAFZZI010000003.1 coordinate 2,271, forward strand.
GCGGCCATCACCGAGGGTAAGATACACGCAAACAACATAAGTGCAATAGCCGGTGTCACAAACATTGGTGACAGTGTCAATTGGTGTGGGCATCACTTGGCGCAGGCCAACTGGTATGCCTTTGGACGAATGGCGTGGAATCCTGAGATATCTTCCGAACAGATTGTTGACGAGTGGCTCAGGCAGACGTTCACAGACAATAAGGCTTTTCTGAACGCTGTGGAAGGAATGATGTTGGCGTCGCATGAGGCATCCGTCAGTTATGAGATGCCTTTGGGGTTGCACCATTGTTTCGCTGGAGCCGGACATTACGGACCAGGTCCATGGGAGGGAGCTTCGCGCCCAGACTGGTCGCCTCGCTACTACCATAAGGCTTCTGCCGACGGAGTGGGTTTTGACCGCACTTCTGAAACAGGAACTGATGCCGTATCGCAGTATCACGAGCCGCTCAAGTCCCTGTACGACGATGTAAAAACCTGTCCGGATGAACTGCTGCTGTGGTTCCATCACCTTCCGTGGGATTATAGGATGAAGAGTGGCAATACTTTATGGGATGAGCTTTGCTATAAATTTGAAAGTGGAATCAAGCTTGCCCGCGGATTTATAGATACGTGGGAGAGCGTTGAGAAATATGTTGACAACCATCGCTATTCACAAATACATGACAAACTGGTGCGCCAGGCTAAGGATGCTATCTGGTGGAGAGATGCGATGATTCTCTATTTCCAGACATTCTCAGGAATGGAGATACCGGCAGACTGTACTCCGCCACAGCATACACTTGATGAGTTGCGTAATTTCCGTCTCAGAATTTCCAACTACGAAACTCCTGCGCTCGACGTACTTCCCGAATACACTCTTTCTGATTGATTGCAGACTCTGTTGAGAGTTTGTTGGGCGTGAAGAAGTGCCCCTGTGTGTTCGACATGGCTAAGGGTAATGCCAAAAAAGCTTAATGCCATCCAATGAGGCGTGAAATGCGTTAATTTTGCAGGAAAATTTCGCAATCATGTTGCATTTGGGCTATCACCGTGGAGTAAAGGCTGTACTGTTTGACATGGGCGGCGTTCTTATTGATCTTGACGTTGAGCGCTGCGTGGAGGCTTTCATAAAGAATGCCGGGTTTACTACAATCCGTCAGTACCTTGATACATCGCATCAGCGTGGTTTCATTGGTCTGTTTGAACAAGGTTTGATTAGTGAAAACGAGTTCTATGCCGAGTGTCTCAGCCGATCCAAAAAGGGAACGACTCGTGAAACCATCAGCAAATGCATAGGCTCATTACTGGTCGGAATTGCTCCCGCCAAGGTTGATTTTCTGCGCAAACTTTCAAAGTATTGCAGTCTCTATATGGTCAGCAACAACAATCCTGTTGCCATGTACTACATTGAAAAACATTTTGCCGATTCAGGCATCCCGATAGATGAGATTTTTAAGGGGGTGTTCTGCTCATATAAGCTTAAGGTGATGAAACCTGCCAGAGAGTACTTTGCAAAAGTTTTGGACAAAGTTCCATATAGCCCGTCAGACATGGTGTTTGTTGACGACTCAAAATTGAATGTGGAAGCTGCAGCCGAATTCAACATAGATTCCAGACACTACAGACAGGGCGACGACCTTGAAGCATTCCTGCAACCGTCATACAACTGATCATCTGACAGATATGATTACATTTCTTGTCTCCATCGCATTACTGATTTTGGGATATGTCCTATACGGGCGTTTTGTTGCCGGTTTTTGGGGGGTTGACGAAAAACTTGCCACTCCTGCGGTGAGAATGGAGGATGGTGTTGACTACAAGGTTATTCCAACATGGAAGGTGTTCATTATACAGTTTCTGAACATAGCAGGACTGGGTCCTATATTCGGTGCAATCCTTGGTGCCGCATATGGATATATGGCATATGTGTGGATAGTTTTTGGATGTATCTTCATGGGTGCTGTACATGACTTCTGTTCCGGGATGCTCTCAATACGCAATGATGGCGCAAATGTACCTGCCATCATAGGAAAGTATCTGGGAAAGAATGCTGCTATATTGATAAACATTGTCTGTGCCGCGCTGTTATTCGCTGTTGGTGCCACTTTCACCAACGGACCAGCAGGTTTGCTCTCCTCTCTTACCGGATGGAACCAGTTCTGCTGGGTGCTGATTATTTTTGCATACTATCTGATAGCCACGTTACTTCCGATAAATAAGATAATCGGAAGAATTTATCCTTTTTTCGGAGCATTTCTTTTATTCATGGCATTGGGCGTAGCAGTGGTTATGGTTGTTAAGGGAATGACAGGAGAACTCCATATCCCGGAACTTTCATTTGCAGCCATGAGGAACATGCATGCCGATTCAGATACCAACATCCTTTTCCCAATGCTTTTTGTGGTGATTTCATGCGGTGCCCTGTCCGGTTTCCACTCGACACAATCTCCTTTGATGGCACGTTGTATCAGCAATGAGAAGTACTGTCGTCCCATCTTCTATGGTGCCATGATTTGCGAGGGAATTGTTGCCATCATCTGGGCGACTGCAGCTATTGCCTATTGTGGTGGAGTGGAAGGGCTGAATGCTGCTGCATCAGCCGGCAAGACACCTGCCATACTGGTAAATGAAATATGCAACTCCTGGCTCGGAAAGTTCGGGGCGGTCATTGCAGTACTGGGTGTGATAGTATGTCCTGTTTCAACAGGAGACACCGCTCTGCGCAGTCTGCGAATCACGTTGGCTGATGCCTTCAGATTCAGTCAGAAAAGTATTGTCAACAGGCTGATTGTCACAATCCCGATTTTTGCAATAGTATTCAATCTTTGTCTGTACGATTTTGCAAAAGTATGGTGTTACGTAGGCATCACAAATCAGATTCTATCATCCGTAATGCTTTGGACTATCTCGGCATATCTCAAGAAGAATGGCAAGAAGCATTGGATAACATCTGTATCCGCCACTTTCATGACATTCGTCTGTGTGTCTTACTTGATTATGGCACCATTCAATGCAGGTGGATTCGGCCTGAACCAAAAACTGGCTTACGTCTCTGGTGCTGTCGTGTCGGCCATGTTTCTGGTCTTGTTTCTTCGCAGAAAAAAATGACTATTTGGGCGAGTTGACGTATTTGTCATAGAAACGTTCAAACAGAGCTCTCAGACGGCTTCTGTCGCGTATTATGGCACGCAGGCTTTCAAGGCCTTCTGCATTTGGAGAATCCTTTAGCCACAGCTTAAGATAGCCTTCCTCTCCATATTTTTCGACTAGGTGTTTTAGGGCCCGATTCCATTGTCCTTCCTTGTCCAACTCTGCGTAGTGACTAAGGCCATACCTTACCGTGCGGCAGACAATAGTTTCGGGCTCAATGGTTCGGTCTGCCTCCGCAAGAATCAGTCCATATATGCTGCGAGGTTCTCTTGCCGCTGAGGCTCTGTGGTCTTCGGCAGCCTGAGCTATCACTTCAATCTGCTCGGGACTGAACCACTTGGCAAGAGTGACGTCGCTTCTGATTATCCGTCCTGACTCCAGGTGATGAGTTTCGCGGCAAATGGATAACCCTGTATCATGATATGCCGCTGCTGTGTACAGCATGTTGCGGTCTGTACCAAATCTGTCTGCCAATGACATGCATCTGTCAATAACCGTCAGCACATGGTCTCTGTCATGACTACCGTCAAAGCAGTCATACATTGGTATGATGTTCTTTCTGATGTATTCCGCTAATCCGGAGTTAATACCTTCTGTCATTTTTGTTTATGGACGTGTCTGCCCGTATCCGTTGACCAGCCATTTGTATGTGGTCAGTTCCTCTAGTCCCATGGGACCACGTGCACCCAGTTTCTGTGTACTGATGCCTATTTCAGCTCCAAGGCCAAACTGGCCGCCGTCGGTGAAACTGGTCGGTGTGTTGACATATACGCAGGCGGCATCTACAGCTGTCTGGAATGTTTCAGCGGCATTCAAGTCATCAGTTATGATGCTCTCGCTGTGTCCGGAACCGTATTTGTCAATATGAGCAATTGCCTCTTCAAGGCTGTCCACTGTGCGTATGGCCATTTTGTAATCCATGAATTCGGTACCAAAACTGTCATCCGTGGCCTTGGACAACAGGGGATAGGTGTCTTTCAGTGCATTATACGCCTGCTGGTCAGCGTATAATTCAACGCTCTTTTCTGCAAGGGGGGCACATAGTTGGGGCAGGTCTTTGAGTCTGTCCTTGTGGATAATCAGACAGTCCAAAGCATTGCAGACACTTACCCGACGTGTCTTTGCGTTGAACACGACAGCTTTGGCTATCTCGATATTGCCTGCTTTGTCAAAATAAGTGTTCACAACCCCTGCACCCGTCTCAATGCAGGGTACCTTGGCGTTGTCGCGGACAAAGTCTATAAGCCTGCGGCTACCACGCGGAATGACCAGATCTACATAGCCGACAGCATTGAGCATCTGCTGGCTGGACTCGTGCGTTGCAGGTAACAGTTGTACAGCATCGGGACATATACCATCCTTAATCAGTGTGTCCCGTATAATAGACACAGCCATTCTGTTTGAGTCGTCAGCATCCTTTCCACCTTTCAAAAGTGACACATTGCCACTTTTGAAGCATAGTGTGAAAACGTCTATCGTAACATTCGGCCGGGCTTCATAGATGACTCCAACTACTCCATATGGAACACTCTTTTTTCGGAGCCTGATTCCATTGGGCATTGTCCTGTCAAGCAAAATGCGTCCGAGAGGCGAGGGGAGTGCCGATACAGACCGCATGTCCCTGGCAATTGATATGATGCGCTGTTCAGTCAGTAGTAACCTGTCATACAAAGGCGATGACTTGTCCATTCGCGACAAGTCTGACTGGTTAGCGTCTATGAGACGTCCGATATTGCTTTCAACAGCATCGGCAACATCCATTATAACACTGTTCCTGCATTCGTCAGAAATTGTGGCAATGCTTCTGCATGCATTCTTAGCATCGATGAATATATTATCCATAGTCATACCAAATACAGATAGTCATAGTGAACCAGAGGACGGCGGTCGTGGCTGCCGATCATTTTCTGGGCCTCTGAAGCACTGTACGAACTTCGCCCAAGGGCAATCTTCCTGCCCCGGGAGTTAAATATTCCTATCACGTCACCCTCTTCAAAATAACCTTGAATTTCAGTTACTCCGACCAGTAGCAGACTTGCTGCACTCTTCCCCAGCAGGACTTTCTCTGCGTTGTCATCTATCCGTACCGAGCCTTTTGTGAAGTCGGTGCTGTGTGCTATCCATTTCTTTACACTAGATATTCCTTCCGTGCGTGGTACGAACTCTGTACAGACAACGTTGTCAATGTTGTCGATAATATCCTCTATTATATTTGCCTTGCAGCCATTGGCAATAATAACGCGAATACCTTCATCTGCGATCTTGCGTGCAATGGCGCTTTTTGTCAGCATGCCGCCACGTCCGAAACCGCTTTTTTCGGCACTTATGAAAGGAGAAATGTCATCATCTGGCATAACTTTGCGTATTATGCCAGACTTAAGATCTTTAGGGGATCCGTTGTAAATGCCGTCGACATTGCTCAGTATCAGCAAAGTGTCGGCATCCATCATGGAGGCCACCAGTCCCGACAATTCGTCATTGTCAGTGAACATCAGTTCTGTAACGCTTATGGTGTCGTTCTCGTTCACTATCGGCACTACATTGTTGTTCAGCATCACTTCCATGCAGGAACGCTGATTCAGATAGTCACGCCTTGTGCTGAAGCTCTCCTTCATAGTGAGTATCTGCCCTATCGGGATGCCATACTCGTGGAAGAACTTACTGTATAAGCTTATAAGACGAACCTGACCGACAGCAGAAAACAACTGTCTTTGCTGCACTGTGTCCAGATTGTTTTTTTTGCCGAGAAATCCGCGTCCGCATGCCACCGCACCACTACTCACGAGAATCACTTGGTAACCTGCTTTCTTAACAGCTGCCACCTGATCGACAATTGATGATATTCGGGTCAGATTTATGCTCCCGTCGCTCCTTGTAAGGACATTGCTTCCTATTTTTATAACTATTCTCTTCATCTTCGGTGCAGTTAGCCTTTCATCTAAGCTTGTTTTTCTCAAAATGCTTTCTCACACTGCAAAAATAATATATTATTCCGATAGCATTGACTACAACTCCACCCCAGAACGCGGTATGATAACCAGACTGTTCTGCAAGAACGCCGCCAATGAGTACACCAAGTCCGACTCCAGTATCCCATGATGTCAGTATTGACGAATTTGCCGTTCCTCGCTGACTGTTTGGCGCAAGGTTTACAAACATATTCTGGAATGCCGGATACATGTGCCCGTTGCCCATGCCTATAATGAAAGCTGCCAGATAATAGGCCAGCCTTGTGCCGGACCAGGCAAATAACGCATACCCACAGATTGATACCAGCAATCCTAATGAGGCGTTCCGGCTGACTTTATTCTTTCTCAGGGCGTGCGCACCCGTAAGGCGTGACAGTATGAGTCCTATTGCCAATAGCGAGAAAAACAGTCCTGTACCACCTGTAATGTTCAGTTCCTCCTTCCCGAATATGGCAACATACGTTGACAAAACTCCGTATGAGAAGGAAAAGCAGATCATGGCAAGTGCTTCCCGCCATCCGTTCAGAAGAAAGAAACGGTCCAGCGAGATAATGCGTTTGTCCGGAACAAAATCCTTTTTGGGATGTTTAATTGTCGAGTCAATAATCAGTCCAAGTAATGACAGGGCCATTGATAGCCAGAAAAGCGCTTTGAAGTTGTTGGAAAAGAGCTGCAGCAGTAAAAGTGCCGTCATTGGCCCTAATGCCATTGCCAAATTATTGCTCAAACCGTAGTAGCCTATACCTTCCGTGCGCCGGGCACTCGGCAACACGTCAATGGCGACAGTACTTGCCGCCACCGTAGTTGCTCCAAATGGAGCACCATGTAGGGTCCTGAATATTGTGAACATGGTGACAGAACCCGCTACAAGATAGCCGGCGAACAGTGCGAAAAACAGGAAATTGCAAATAATCAGTACTGCACGGCGCGGAAAAGTATCTACTATATAGCCACTGAACGGCCTTATGACAAGTGCCATAAAAGAATAACCCGCCAGACATGCGCCAATGGTTTGCTTGTTGGCTCCGAACGTCTCGGACAAGTAGAGTGGAAGCAGTGGAACAATCAGGGTGAAAGAAAAGTGTATCAAGAAATTACCTGACCATATCTTCAGGTAGTTGCCATTCCATAGTTTTGGCTGTTCCATTTATATGCACCTTTCCTTAGCTTTACTTTGCAAAAGTACTAATTTTGCGTTGCATTGGTATAAAGGTAAAAAACGATTTATATTGCTATGACGGTACCAGTATTGATAGGTGGAACCATTTTTGGCTCATTGCTGGCAGCCTTGGTCGGTCTAGTCGGCTCAAAAAGGCGTATAGGCTTTGGCTGGGTTTTTCTCATTTCTGTAATCTTCTCCCCTTTAGTCGGTCTGGTCTGCGCACTTCTCAGCGAGAAACTTCCTTATGGAGAGAAACGTTGGGGTTGCCTCGGCACACTTCTGGGAATAGCTGCAATCATACTCATAGTCTTTCTGGCGCTTGTACTGATTATGGGGTTGTTTGCAGTATAGATCCGGTAATGCTTAGTGAGGAAACGGATCTGCCTGTCATCTTACCGTAATATGAAGACAGGTCTGTTTCTTTTCGTATTTCACATAGCACCTGCCGGAATTTCGCAAGTCGTACATAACTTCCATAAGCACTTGCCTCATCTTTTCCTGCGATGCAGTACGTCCTTTCTCGGGCGCGTCGAAAGTCAGATATGAGATATCAACTGTAGTTCCGTAAACATGACATGAGTTTTCGCTGGAATTTACATTGCTCTTCTGCAGTTCTCTTACCATCTCCCGGGTTCGCAGAACGCTTGTGACAGTGATTCTATGGTTCCGGTTGTATCCTCTGTTGAAAAGTGAATCCTGAAATGCGCGTCCAATATCCTCAACCAGTTCAGCTGCCTTGGGTACTAGGTATGGACTGGAGTGGGTGAGCTTGTCCACTACGTAGAAACGGTTAGTTTCAATTAACTGCAATTGTCTGTTATCTTCTATCTCATCCTCTTTGACAGCCTCTTTCAGACCATTTGTCCGGGCTGCTTCCAACTGAATCTCATTTAAATCGTTGAAGATAGTGTCGTATCTTCGGAATGGACCGGCATAATCTTTGTTGTGATTGATTTCTCCTTCAGTGTATAGTTGGTAAATATCAATGCCCTGCTGGCCCAGACATGACTTCATCCGATAACCGACAATGAAGAGCATTACTGCTACAGCTCCCAAAACCGCAAAAGCGCCGATGAACAAGGCGCTATGAGTTGTTTCCAGTTTGAAAAGTTTCTTAATTCCTATGCCGTACCAATAAACAATCCTCTTGACGGCCATACAGATGACAATTCCCAGAAAAGGCAGGACAATTGCCGATATGCGGTAACCCACAAGGTTAGGATTGTCAAGCCTGAAGAATCTGAAAGCAATAAGAGAACCTAGAAAAACAAGATACAGGACAAGCAGTGCTGCAGTCTTGAGAGATCTTTTCCTTATGCTGTGAAAACAGAAATACAATGCTACTCCGAGAATAATGGATACGCACCACACAAGGGCAGTAAAAAGATATGGAACATCTGCCCCTTCGGGTAGAAACCATTTGCCGATTATGTCTGCCACCAGAAACAGTACGATGCCCAGTGACAGGAACTTGACAGTTCTCAGTTTCCTTTGAAAGTTCCTGTCACTTTCAGCCTCCCGTGTTTTCTGTTGTTCGTCCATCTTCTCAGTGTCAATTGTTGTCAGTCGTCTTTACCGCCTGAGTCGCAGGCATGTCAGCATTTCGTTTCGATGTGCTTTCAACCAATGCCTTGGCTGCTTCTTTAAAGGCACGTCCCGTTATTGAGTCGCAGTCGAGTGCCACGGGCTTTCCGTTATCGCCGCTTTCGCAGATGCCCTGAACGATTGGAATCTGTCCCAGCAGCGGAACACTCAACTCTTGGGCAAGCCTCTTGCAACCCTCCTTGCCGAACAGGTAATAGCGCTTATCCGGAAGTTCGTCAGGTGTAAACCATGCCATATTCTCTATCAGACCCAGTACAGGAACTCCCACCTTTGGGTTGCGGAACATGTCTATTCCCTTGCGTGCATCGGCCAATGCCACCTCTTGCGGGGTACTGACAACAACTGCACCCGTCAGTCCAAGAGTCTGTACAAGAGTCAGGTGGATGTCGCTTGTGCCGGGAGGCAGATCAATCAGGAAATAGTCAAGATTGCCCCAGTCAGCCTCCTCAATCAACTGTTTCAGGGCATTGCTGGCCATTGCACCGCGCCACAAGACAGCCTGACCCGGTTCAACGAAAAAACCTATTGACAGAAGTTTTACTCCATATTGACTTACAGGTACTATCAAGTCGCGTCCGTCGATATTCTCCGCATACGGACGGGCATCTTCTACCTGAAACATCTTTGGCTGAGAAGGACCGAAAATATCGGCATCCAGAAGTCCGACTTCGTAACCCTGTTGCGCCAGGGCAACTGCCAGATTTGCTGCAACGGTTGATTTTCCAACACCCCCCTTGCCAGAAGCAATCGCTATGGTATTTCTTACTCCTTTCAGAACCGGTTTCTCCTCGACAGCCTTCTGACGCGTCTTTACATTGACAGTCACTTGTACTTCGTCACCTGCTTTCTGCCTGATGGCAGCTTCTGCCGATTTCATGATGGATTTCATGAACGGGTCGGTAGATTTATCGAAAATCAGGGAGAAAGATACGCTGTTTCCGTTGATACGGATGTCATCCTCAAGCATATCCATTGAGATAATGTCCTTTCCCGTTCCTGGATAACGGACTGATGACAAAGCCTCTTTGATGAGGTTTGGGTATAGGGTCATAACTGATTATTTTGTAGTTGTCAATCCACTTCTGCCATAGCGGCCGAAACTTCTGTAGTCATCCATTTCAATTTCGACGTCAGGTTCTTTGAGCATACCCTCAGCCGGAAGAATGAAACGTATGAACTTGATTTTCTTTCCACGTTCGCGCCACTGCCGCTCATAGTATGTTTGAATGGAAAGTTCCGGGTCAATATCGTCTTTTGAGTATAGGTCTTCAATCAGACGTTCACACTCAAGACCGTTTTTCTCAATGAGCAAGGACGTATAAGTGAACAGGAAGTTACTGTCAGTCTTGAGACTTATTGTTCCTTCCGGCACAAGTATCCTGCGATATCTTTCAAGAAACCGTGTTGATGTCAGCCTCTTTGTGACCTTTTTCATCTGTGGGTCGGGGAACGTAAGCCATATCCCGCTTACTTCACCCTGACCGAAACAGCGGTCTATCAGCTCTATTTCTGTGCGCAGGAATGCGACGTTGGTCAGTCCTTCCTTGAGAGAAACATCTGCACCGGTCCACATACGTGCCCCCTTGATATCCACTCCGATAAAGTTGAAGTTGGGGTACATCCTTGCCAGTCCTACGGTATATTCACCGCGTCCGCATCCAAGTTCCAGTATGATTGGGTTCCCATTGTGGAAAAAAGAGCTGTCCCAACAGCCCTTTTTTTCATATTGGATGATGTCTTTGAACGATATCTCCGGTTCAAAGACATGCGGAAACGCGTGCATGTCGGCGAACTTCGCCAGCTTGCCCTTGCCCATCTGCTCAGATGTCAAGTACGGTTACCCAACCATACTTGTCCTCAGCATCACCATATTGTATCGCACGCAACTGGTGGTAGAGTTGTGTGAGCACCGGCCCCGGCTTGCCATCCTTGGCAATGACATAACTCTTGCCGAGCTCAATGTCGTCAATTCTCGAAATCGGCGAAATCACAGCCGCTGTTCCGCAGGCACCGGCCTCGCTCATCTCGTTCAATTCTTCGAGCGGAACTTGTCGCTGCTCGACAGTCATGCCATTGTCCTTTGCAATCTGCATCAAGCTCTTGTTGGTTATAGACGGCAGAATCGATTCTGATTTCGGAGTAATGTAACTGTTGCCTTTAATGCCGATAAAATTGGCGGCACCGCATTCGTCTATGTATTTTTTCTCTTTCGCGTCAAGGTAGAATTCACTCCCATACCCCTTCTCGTGGGCTATGTTGTGGGCATACAGGCTTGCCGCGTAGTTGCCTCCCACCTTGTACTTGCCCATTCCGAGGGGTGCTGAACGGTCGTATGAGCGCACCAGTGCGTAAGCGTTGGCCGAGAAACCTCCCTTGAAATAAGGCCCTACAGGCATCACGAACATCAGACAAAGATACTCCTTGGCAGGCTTGACACCGATTTCCGGGCCTGTTCCAATCAGCAGTGGCCTGATATATAGCGATGCACCGCTCTCGTAGGGTGGAATGTATTCCTTGTTCAGTTTTACAACCCTTGTCACCATCTCGCAGAATGTTTCGGTAGGCAATTCCGGCATCATCGTGGCGCGGCATGTGCTTTGCATGCGTTCTGCGTTCGCCTCCATGCGGAAAATGCGTGTCTTGCCATCTTTTCCCCGGAAGGCCTTCAAACCTTCGAAGCACTCCTGTCCATAGTGCAGGCTGGTTGCCGCAATATGCATTGGAACATACTCGGAGTCTGACTCCTCTATTTCACCCCACGCACCATTTTTATAACTGATGCGGACATTCCAATCGGTCTTCATATAACCGAATGAAAGATTTGACCAATCAAGCTCTTTCATTATGTCGAAAAATTAACTTTGCGAAGTTATAAAAAACTGAGTTACGGCAATAACCATATCCGGTTAAAAAAGACATCCCGCGTCATTCATTCTTTTTTGCCTTTTGCCATAAGACCTCCATCTCGTCAAGTGTCATCTCCTTTATCTGACGCCCAGACTCTATCGCCGCTGCCTCAACGTAATTGAACCTGTCCCTGAACTTCCTGTTCGTAATCTCCAGGGCGTTGTCGGGGTGGATACCATATAGTCGGGCAACGTTTATCACAGCGAACAGCAGATCACCCAGTTCCATTTCGGCTTTCGCCTTGTCACCTGCCTTAAGCTCGGCACTAAGTTCGTCGGCTTCTTCGTATATCTTGCACAGTGCATCTTCGGGCTTGTCAAAGTCAAAACCCACGTGAGCTGCCTTCTCCTGCATTCTGAAGGCCTTGATGACAGACGGAAGAGCTTCTGGAACGCCTGCCAGGACGCGTTTGTTGCCGTCTTTCTCCTTCAGTTTCAACTGCTCCCAGTTCTGCAGTACCTGCTCCTGACCATCAACCTTCGTACTGCCGAAAACGTGCGGATGGCGGAATATCAGCTTTTCGCATATATGGTCACACACATCCTTAATATCAAAATCACCGGTTTCGCTGCCTATCTTGGCATAGAACACGACATGCAGCAGCAGGTCTCCCAGTTCTTTGCAGATATTGGATTTATCATCCTTCATCAAGGCATCGCACAATTCGTATGTTTCTTCAATAGTATTTTCACGCAGAGTCTCGTTCGTCTGCACACGGTCCCACGGACATTTCACCCTAAGTTCATCCATAATGTCAAGTAACCGCCCGAAAGCCTGCATCTTATCTTCCTTGTTGTGCATACCTTTAAAGTATAATATATGTCAAAATTACGGCAAAAGTACTACAAAAAGAGTAATTTTGCACCCGATTCAGAAAACATCATCTCTATTATGAAGGAATTGGCAAGCAAGTACAACCCTGCCGAGGTTGAGGGGAAGTGGTATAAGTACTGGGAGGACAACAAGTTGTTCCACTCAGAGCCTGATGGAAGGGAACCGTTCACCATTGTTATTCCGCCACCTAATGTAACAGGCGTCCTGCACATGGGGCACATGCTGAACAATACAATACAGGATATCCTTGTGCGTCATGCCAGAATGATTGGCAAAAACGCCTTGTGGGTTCCCGGGACAGATCATGCATCGATTGCCACCGAGGCCAAGGTCGTTGCAAAGCTTGCCGCCGAAGGCATCAAGAAAACAGACCTCACCCGTGAAGAGTTCCTGAAGCATGCCTGGGAATGGAAAGAAGAACATGGAGGCATAATACTCAAGCAGCTTCGCCGTCTGGGCTGTAGTTGTGACTGGGACCGCACAGCCTTCACAATGGATGAAATCCGTTCTGAAAGCGTCATCAAAGTCTTTTGTGATCTTTACAACAAAGGACTGATCTACCGCGGTGTCCGCATGGTCAACTGGGATCCCAAGGCAAAGACTGCGCTAAGTGACGAAGAGGTTGTCTACAAAGAGGAGCACAGCAAACTGTATTATCTCAAGTATTACATAGACGATCAGCAGAATGTCAGGCCAACCGGAGCAGAAGGCGAGGTGGTGCATTGCGATTCCAAAGGATACTACGCCGTAGTGGCAACAACACGCCCCGAGACTATTATGGGCGATACCGCCATGTGCATAAATCCTCTGGATAAAAAGAACCAGTGGCTGAAAGGTCACAAGGTTATTGTGCCGCTGGTCAACCGTGTCATTCCTGTAATCGAAGACGAATACGTTGACATCGAGTTTGGAACAGGCTGTCTCAAGGTTACCCCGGCGCACGATGTCAACGACTACATGCTAGGCGAGAAATACAACCTCCCTTCCATTGACATATTCGAGGATGACGGCTCTTTGAGCAAGGCCGCAGGCCTGTACGTAGGTATGGATCGTTTTGCAGTCAAGAAGCAGATAGCCATAGATCTTGACAATGCCGGCCTTCTCGAGAAGATTGAAGACTACTCAAACAAGGTAGGTTACAGCGAACGCAATCCCGACACCGTAATCGAGCCCAAGCTCTCCATGCAGTGGTTCCTTAAGATGAAGCACTTCGCCGATATGGCCCTGCCGCCAGTAATGAACGACGAACTGCGTTTCTATCCTCCCAAATACAAGAACACATATCGCAATTGGCTCGAGAATATTAAGGACTGGTGTGTAAGCCGTCAACTCTGGTGGGGACATAGAATTCCTGCCTATTATCTTCCCGAAGGTGGCTTCGTAGTTGCCGAGACCATTGAAAAGGCCGTCGCTTTGGCGCGCGCCAAGAGCGGCAACCGGAACCTTACAGAAGCCGATCTCCGTCAGGACGAAGATGTTCTTGATACATGGTTCAGCAGCTGGCTTTGGCCGATAAGCCTGTTTGACGGAATCAATAATCCCGACAACAGGGAGATAAAATATTACTATCCAACAAACGACCTCGTCACAGGTCCCGATATCATCTTCTTCTGGGTTGCGCGAATGATCATGTCCGGTTATGAGTATCGTGGCGACATGCCATTCCGTAATGTCTATTTTACGGGTATTGTCCGTGACAAGCTCGGTCGCAAGATGAGTAAGTCGCTTGGCAACAGCCCTGATCCGATAGGACTTATTGACCAGTACGGTGCCGATGGAGTCCGCATGGGGCTGATGCTTTCAGCGCCTGCCGGCAATGACATCCCGTTTGACGAGGCCATTTGTGAGCAGGGCCGCAATTTCAACAACAAAATTTGGAATGCTTTCCGTCTCACCCGAAGCTGGACTGTTTCTGAAAGTGCGGAACAGCCCGAACATTCACGTTTAGCTATTGAGTGGTTTGATGCGCTGCTGGCTCGTTCAGCAGCCGAGATTGAGGACCTGATGTCAAAGTATCGCATCAACGAAGCCCTCATGACTGTTTACAAACTATTCTGGGACGAATATGCAAGCTGGTATCTTGAAATTGTCAAGCCGGCATACGGACAGCCCATAGATGGCGAAACCTACAAATCAACGCTTGACCTGTTCGAAAAACTGCTGCTGTTGCTCCATCCCTTCATGCCCTTCATAACCGAAGAGTTGTGGCATGCTGTGCGTGAGCGTCAGGAAGGCGACAGCATCATGAACCAGAACATATCGGGTATAGCCTATCAGTATGACCAAGGCATCATTTCTGATTTCGACCTGTGCAAATCCCTTGTTACCGAAGTACGTTCAATCCGCAAGGGAAAGAACATCGCCATGCGCGCCCCGTTGACAGTCGAGGCTGTCGGCGACAACCCATTGAAGCGTCTTGACCCCATAATGCAGAAGATGGCAGGTCTTGATTCAATCACAGTTGTCGAAAACATGAGCGACGGTACCGCACCATTCATGGTTGGCACAGCTCAATATGCCGTCCGTCTTGGCGGACTTGTCGATGTCGAGTCCGAGTTGGCTAAACTGGATGCCGAACTTGCTCACCTTGAGGGATTCCTCAAAGGTGTCTTGTCCAAGTTAGGCAACCAGAATTTTGTCGCCCACGCCCCCGCGGCAGTTGTGGAACTTGAGAGGAAGAAACAGTCCGACACTGAGCAGAAAATTGCCACCGTCAAGGAGAATATGCGCCGTTTGGGCCGCAATATATAACAAACACAACTATGAAGAAATCAACAGCAATCATTTTGGCAATAATGGGTGCCATAACCGCAGTTATGGTCATCTTGTTTATCCGCAAATCGGCCGAGAACCGCGATATGATCCAACTCTTCGAAATCGAGAAGGAAGAGATGGAGAACGAGTACTCCAGTTTTGCCGTCCAGTATGACGAATTGCAGGTCCAGATTTCGAACGACTCTCTTGTCCGTCAGCTTGAGAAGGAGAAACTCCGTACCCAGCAATTGCTTGAGGAACTCAGGCAGACCAAGGCTTCGAATACTGCCGAGATAACACGTCTCAAGAAGGAACTCGCCACTGTCCGCGCCGTTCTCCGCACTTACATCGTCCAGATTGATTCGCTCAATCAGGTCAATCAGCAATTAGCTTCAGAGAACGTAAAGGTCAGGGAGCAGTATCATGAGGCTACAAGAACCATCAGCGTGCTTACCGAGGCCAAGGAGAAGGCTGAGGAACAGGTACAGCTGGCCTCGCAGCTTGACGCTGTCGTAATGGCAACTCCATGCAACAAACGCGACAGAGAAGAACATAAGACAAAGAACGTGGCCAAGTTCGTCATAAACTTCACGATAGCCAAGAATATAACCACCAAGACGGGTGAGAAAACGGTCTATATCCAGATACTCAAGCCCGATGGCGAGGTTCTTCTGAAAGAGGATTACGGCTCGTTTGAGTATGAAAACACCAGCCTTTTCTACTCGATACGCAAGTATATTGAGTATAATGGAGAGCAGCAGAATGTAACGGCATACTGGCCTGTCGAGGAATTCCTCTATCCCGGAACCTATTTGGTCTTCATCTTTGTTGACGGTGTTATGATAGGCAATACCGAGTTCCAACTGAACTGATCCGGATTCGATGAAGACTTTTGCAGAGCTTGGAGTGTGCGACGACATACTCAGGGCCATTGGTGAACTCGGCTTCGAGCATCCCATGCCCATTCAAGAGGAGGCGATACCGTCATTGCTCGGCAACAGGGGCGATGTCGTGGCGCTGGCACAGACAGGAACGGGCAAGACTGCCGCCTACGGAATACCGCTAATCCAACAGACCGATGTTGACATTCCAGACGCACAGGCGCTTATACTCAGCCCTACGCGTGAGCTTTGCATCCAGATTGCCGGTGATCTTGCCGACTTCTCAAAATACATACATGGGTTGCATATAATCCCAATGTATGGCGGTACCTCCATTGAGAACCAGATACGTAACTTCCGTCGTGGGGCGCACATTATTGTTGCCACTCCCGGAAGGCTTCTGGACCTCATGAATCGTGGCGTTGTCAAGCTGGACACAATCCGTACCCTGATCCTGGACGAAGCTGACGAAATGCTCAACATGGGATTCAGTGAAGATCTTGAGGCAATAGTCGCAGCGGTGCCCGAGGGCCGGCAGACGATGATGTTCTCGGCGACAATGAGCCGCGAGATATCGGCCATTGCTGCCAAATACCTGGACCATCCGCGTGAGATAGTCATAGGCACTCGCAATGAGGGTGCCGAGAACGTGAACCACGTCTATTACATGGTTCATGCAAAGGACAAATACCTCGCGTTGAAACGCATTGTCGACTTCTATCCTAACATCTATGCCATTATTTTCTGTCGTACCAGGATAGAAACTCAGGAGGTTGCCGACAAACTCATTCAAGATGGTTACAATGCCGATTCGCTTCATGGAGAACTTTCGCAGGCTCAGCGCGACCTGACCATGCAGAAGTTCCGCAAGCGTCAGTTGCAACTGCTTGTCGCAACAGACGTCGCCGCCCGTGGACTTGATGTCGATGATTTGACTCATGTGATTAACTATGGTCTTCCCGACGATACCGAGAATTATACTCACCGCAGTGGCCGTACAGGCCGTGCAGGCAAGACAGGAACCTCTATCTCCATAATCAACTTACGCGAAAAGGGTAAAATCCGCATCATTGAGAAGGCCATAGGCAAGAAGTTCGTGCCGGTCGAAATACCTTCGGGCGAGAAGATCTGCGAAAAGCAGCTGTACAAAGTCATGGACGACATAGAGCGGTTCCAGGTGAACGACGAACAGATAGCGCCTTTCCTGCCCGATATCCTGCGAAAACTTGACTGGCTGGACAAGGAGGATATAATCAAACGTGTCGTAGGGCGCGAGTTCATGCGTTTCGCCGAATATTACAGCCATGCTCCTGAAATTGAGCCCGTAATAGTCCAGAAATCCGAAGAGACCAAAAAAGAAAAGAAGGACAGGCGCCGTATTGCCCGCAGCGGTTTCTGCCGGATATTCATCAACATCGGCAAAAAGGACGGCATAAAGCCCACAAGCATAATGGAACTGCTTAACCGAAGACTTGCCGGCCCCCGTATTGATATAGGACGCATTGACCTCAAGTCCAACTTTTCGTTCTTCGAGGTTCCCGAGGAGTATGCAGAGGAGGTTATGGAAGTCCTGAATGATTACGAGTTCAAGGGCCGGACTTTGCGCCTTGAGTTTGCCAGTGCCGAAGGTAACGACTCAAAATCCGATGGCGGACGCAGAACCGACGACCGACAAGGGCACAAATCTGACAGGGGACGGGAACGTACCCCCAGACGCCATGACGCCCGCGAAAGTGAGGACGCAAAACCCAAGGCAGGCCGCCGCTCGGATTCCAAAGATAAGATAAAGAGGCACAGTGCCAGCCGTGCCCCCATCAGTGGCTCCGAAGAGTTGTTCCGTCATCGTGGTAAAAAGTCAGTTCATGATGACGCTGACGACTTCGACGACTGGCGCCAGTTCTTCCGCTCCTCTGACGTGTCGGCCGGCAAGGGCAGACCTGCCAAGTCGAAAAAACGCCGCTGACCGGGACAGCCGCTCTTTGTGACAATATTTCATATATTTGTCATCGGTTATGAGCAACATTCAGATTATTGATGGGGAATTCGGCAAGAGGCTGAAACTTCATCTGGCCCCAAGCATCAAGGCCGGGTTCCCTTCGCCAGCCGATGACTATCTGCATGACAGCATCGACTTCAACCGCGACTTGATAAAGAATCCCGAATCGACATTTTACGGCAGGGTAGATGGTGACTCCATGGCCGATGCCGGCATACTTGATGGAGATATCGCAGTTATAGACCGCTCGATAGAGCCGGCTGACGGTGATATAGTTGTGGGCTATGTCAATGAGGAGTTTACTATCAAGTATCTTGACCTGTCGCACAAGGCAGATGGCTATATTGAACTGCGCCCTGCCAACACGAGGTACAAACCGATAAAGATTGACGATGGCGATGACTTTGAAGTATGGGGCGTGGTCGTCTGGACAATAAGGAACTGGCACAAGTGAGTTGACACCATGTACGGAATAATTGATTGCGACAACTGCTATGTCTCGTGCGAACGTGTGTTCCGACCAGACTTGAACAACAGGCCTGTGGTCGTGTTGAGCAATAATGACGGCTGTGTGGTGGCTCTCAGCAACGAGGCCAAACAGATGGGCGTCAGGGAGGGGACTCCATATTTCGAGGTGCTGTCGCAGTTTGGCAGCCGGAGCCTGTCCGTGTTCTCAAGCAATTACGAGTTGTACGGTGAACTGACTGGCCGTGTCATGAGCATAATCAGACATGAAGTCCCGGTCTGTTTCCGTTATTCTATTGACGAATGCTTCGTCAGTCTTGACGGCATGGAGCATATTGATTTGAAGAGCTGGGGTGAGAATCTGCATCGCAAGATAAGACGGTGTGTGGGAATGCCCGTCAGCATAGGGCTGGCACCGAACAAGACACTTGCCAAGATGGCGTCGCATTTCGCAAAGAAATATAAAGGATACCGTCACTGTTGTATGATAGACAGTGATGCAAAGCGTTTACAGGCACTGAAACTTTATCCCATAGATAAAGTGTGGGGAATAGGCAGACGTTATGCCGCAAAACTTAAGTTACACGGCTGCAATACGGCCTACGATTTTGCGGCCCGGCCTGCCGGATGGGTCAGGCATACCTTCGGCAATATTGTCATACAGCGTACTTGGCAGGAACTGAATGGCGAGGATTGCGTTCCCGACGAACAACTTGCGAAGAAGAAAAGCATATGTACCAGCCGTAGCTTCAATGGCATGGTCGCTGACCTTGAAACTCTGCGGACGCACGTCTCGAATTATGCGGTGCGGTGTGCGGAGAAACTGCGTGCGCAGCAGACGGTAGCATCAGTCGTAAGCGTATTTCTGACTACCAACACCTTTCGTGAAGACCTGCCGCAGTACTGGAATTCGTGTGAACTGCGACTCATGTCACCCTCTAACTCGACAACCATAATCGTTCAGGCTGCCACTGAGGCGTTAAGAATGATGTATCGCCCCGGCTATCTGTACAAAAAGGCCGGAGTAATAGTGATGGGAATAACTGCTGACAGCCCAATCCAGCAGAATCTGTTTGACGTCAATGCCGGCCGTTTTGATAAGATGAAACGTCTGGATGCGGTAATAGACCGCATCAACAAGGTAAACGGGAGCGAGACGGTAGTTCTGGGCAGTCAGCAATACACCCGTGATGGTGGAAGAGGTAAGGCCGGCACCTTTGCCGACGCCATCAGACACAACTTCAGAAGTCCCAGCCCTACTACGAGGTGGAGCGACATAATATCCTTGAAGTGAACCCCATCATCCAGGTCAGGAGTTCGCCTGTTGATGTCAATTGTCAAGCTTCAGATCCCTGGGACCAATCCAGCCGATTTGCCTGAACAGCATCCCGAACAACGGAGTCAGTATGGCAGGCAACACCAAGCTTATAAGCAGCAGTCCAGTCCAGTCCATACCTGTAATGGCAGTGCGTGTGCCGGCCTCAATCTCTGAAATCCAGCCTGTATAGACACCGATCTGCCCTACGAGTCCGCATGTCCCCATGCCGGAAGAGATAGCCGGCCCGTTCATTTCGAGGTGAAACAGACAAGTCGCGATGGGACCTGTAATAGCCGAGACAAGTGTTGGGGCTATCCAGATTTTGGGATTGCGTACAATGTTGCCCATCTGCAGCATACTTGTGCCTATGCCCTGCGATATGAGTCCGCTCCAACGGTTCTCTCTAAAACTCATGAATGCGAAACCCACCATTTGTGCGCAACAACCGGCAAGTGCAGCTCCGCCTGCCAGCCCGGTCAGCCCCAGTGCAGCGCAGATGGCAGCAGAACTGATAGGCAGGGTGAGGGCCATGCCGACAATGACTGAAACCAGAATACCCATTATAAAAGGTCGTCTGGTAGTCGCCCACATTATAACTGACCCGATGCTGCCGGCCGCCTTTCCTATTGCCGGTGCCCACCAGATAGAGAGCAATACTCCTATTGAAATAGTAACCAGGGGAGTAATCAGAATATCAATCTTGGTCTCCTTTGAGATAGCCTTGCCAAATTCCGCTGCAAACAGTGAGACTACCAGTACAGCCAAAGGGCCGCCGGCACCTCCGAGTTGGTTCGCTGCAGCTCCGACAGCTGCCAGCGAAAAAAGTACCAACGGCGGTGCCTGAAGGGCATAGCCGATTGATATGGCCATGGCGGGACCTGCCATCGCCTTTGCAAAATCTCCGATTTGTACCAGTATGCCGATTCCGAACTGCTGTCCGACAGTACTGATTATTGTGCCTATGAGCAGTGATGCAAACAGCCCTTGTGCCATAGCGCTGAGTGCATCGATAAAATAGCGTTTTGCCGAGACTACGATGTTTTTCCTTTCCAAAAAATCCCTGAAACTCATTTGTTCATAGTTTTGAGAAACAAATGTAGGCATTATTTTTGCAAGGGTTGCGGATATCGTGTGAAAGTTGTTACTTTGTGAAAAACAACGATTATGGCACAGCAGACCACCGACGACAGAAAGGTAATTTTCTCAATGGTAGGAGTGAGCAAATCCTTTCAGAACAACAGACAGATTCTGAAAGACATCTATCTCTCTTTCTTCTATGGGGCCAAGATAGGCATAATAGGACTGAACGGCTCAGGTAAATCCACACTGCTCAGGATAATTGCCGGTATTGAGAAAAACTATCAGGGACAGGTGGTTTTCGCTCCGGGATACAGCGTAGGGTATCTGCCGCAGGAACCTCAGCTTGACCCAGACAAGACAGTCAAGGAAATCGTGATGGAGGGCGTTCAGCAGATTTATGACGTTCTTGCTGAATATGACGAAGTAAACCACAAGTTCGAACTGCCGGAATATTATGAAGATCCTGACAAAATGGATGCCCTTATGGCGCGCCAGGCCGAGCTGCAGGATATGATAGATGCTACGGATGCGTGGAATATCGACAACAGGCTGGAGCAGGCTATGGACGCCTTGAGGTGTCCGCCGGAAGACCAGAAGGCCTCTGTACTGTCGGGTGGTGAGCGACGCCGTGTTGCCTTGTGCCGTCTGTTGTTGCAGAAACCCGATATCCTGTTGCTGGACGAACCGACAAACCATCTGGATGCTGAGAGCATAGACTGGCTGGAGCAGCACCTTCAGCGGTATTCAGGTACAGTCATCGCCGTGACTCACGACCGCTATTTCCTGGATAATGTGGCAGGATGGATCCTGGAACTTGACAGGGGAGAAGGCATACCCTGGAAGGGCAACTATTCAGGTTGGCTGGAGCAGAAGTCGCAGCGGCTGGCACTTGAGGAAAAGCAGGCAAGTAAGCGACGAAAGACGTTGGAACGTGAGTTGGAGTGGATAAGAATGTCGCCAAAGGCCCGTCAGGCCAAGGGTAAGGCACGTCTGAACTCGTATGACAGACTGATTAACGAAGATGTCAAATCAAAGGAAGAGAAACTTGAGATATTCATACCTAACGGTCCGCGTCTGGGCAACAAGGTTATTGAGGCAAAGGGAGTGCGCAAGGCATTCGGCAACAAACTTCTTTTCGATGATCTCAACTTCATGCTTCCCCCCAACGGAATAGTGGGAGTGATAGGTCCCAACGGAGCAGGCAAGACCACCCTGTTCCGTATGATAATGGGATTTGAGAAGGCTGACTCCGGAACGTTCGAGATTGGGGAGACGGTAAAGATAGCATATGTTGACCAGCAGCACAAGGACATCGACCCGGGGAAGAGCGTGTATCAGGTAGTGAGTGGCGGCAATGAACTGCTGCGCATGGGCGGACGTGACATAAACGCCCGTGCCTATCTGGGCCGTTTCAATTTCTCGGGGGCTGACCAGGAGAAGAAGTGCTCAATGCTGTCGGGCGGTGAGCGCAACAGGCTTCAGCTTGCTATGGCGTTAAAGGAGGAAGGCAATGTGCTGTTGCTTGACGAGCCGACCAACGACATAGATGTCAATACTCTCCGGGCCCTTGAGGAGGGTCTTGAAGACTTTGCCGGCTGTGCAGTCGTAGTGAGCCACGACCGCTGGTTTCTCGACCGTATCTGCACCCATATCCTGTCGTTCGAAGGCGACAGCAGGGTAGTGTTCTATGAGGGCTCTTACAGCGATTACGAGGCATACAAAGTGAGCCAGTTGGGCTTCAGTGAGCCCAAGCGTCTGCACTACCGCAAGTTGGAATAATCAGATCTTGCTGTTTATTATTTCGATCAGCCTCTCGATGCTGAAGGGCTTAGGCATGTAGAAGTCCGCTTTTGCGGCATATCCCTTGGCTATCGAGTCCTCGTCTGCCCTGGCTGTCAGCATGATTACCGGAATATGGCTGAACTGCACGGACGACTTGATTCTTGTACAAAGTTCGAGTCCGTTCATCTCTGGCATCATGACATCAGTGACAACTACGTCAATCCTGAATTCCTCAAGCTTGCCAAGCGCATCGCGCCCGTTGAATGCAGTAACAACCTGTTTGCAGTACGGCTGAAGTTCCTCTTTGACATAATCTCTAAGATCAACATTGTCATCCACATAAAGGACAACCTTCTGTCCTATGTCCTTGGTTTCAACTTCAGTGTCGGATGTCTCACCTGGAACCTCATCGGCAGCCGGTTCATTAATGGCGGCTTTTTTTGCGGCTTTGCGATCCTCTTCCATGGCCGGCAGGTCGAAGTAGAAAGTGGCTCCCTTCATTCCGGTGTTGTTGTAAGCACCTATCCTGCCTCCATGTGCTTCGACAATGGTCTTGGCATAAGAGAGACCGATGCCGAAGCCTGTCACCTCCTCGGTAGCCCTGTAGTAGCGCTCGAACAGCTTGTCAACATGTGTTTCGCCGATGCCTGATCCGTGGTCGCGGACAGAAATCCTTACCCACTTCCCATCCTCGATAAGGTCTGAGAAAACGGTAATGTGACGTCCTGTCTCGTTATGCTTGATTGCGTTAGACATAATGTTGGCGAAAACAATGTGGCAAAGGTGCTCGTCCATCATCACCCGGCTGATGTTCTGGTCATGCCGCAGGAAAAGATTCATGTCATAGTTGCTGGCCTCGTCGCGGAACTCGTCAATCATCGAATTAAGCCAGAGCCCCAGTTCGACAGGAGCGGGTATGACTCTCGTTGCTCCCTGCTGCAGCTTGTCTGTTGACAGCACTGTGTTCAACAGCGTGGTCATGCGGTTGGCCTGCTGACAGACACGTTTGATCGGTGGCTTGAATTCATCACCGAGTCCGGGATTCTTCAGAATCCTGTTCAGCGGCCCTATTATCAGAGTCAGGGGAGTACGCAGCTCGTGTGCCACATTTATCAGAAAATTATAGCGCTCCACTTCGTGAAGATGTTCCAACTCGCTCTTTTTGCGCTGCTTGGCATTCTGATAGCGCATGAAGAGCAGAAGTGATGCAAAAATTGTAGTCACCAAGAGCGTCAGGAACCACCACTGGAAGAACAGGGGGCGTTTGACATCGAACGTGAAGAGTTCCTGAGTCCTGGCAGCAAGCAAATCCTGTCCCGAACACGAGATGGTCATCGTATAATGACCTGGGGAGAGCCTTTCAAAGTGCAGGGCAGGGTTGTCGGTCTCCTCTTCGAACGTAAAATTCGGTCCTTCGACAAAAATCCTGAAAAGTGTCATGCGCGTAATATCCTTGTTCCTGGCAAAATATTTGATATCCAGTGTACTGTGATAATACGGCACTACAATGTTGTCAGTCCCGTCCTGTATTACACCATCAAGGAGCACTTGGTAAATAACCACTTCAGGAGACTTTGTCTTGGGCATGAAGAAATCGGGCTGAATACGGACGAAACCGTTCTTGCCGCCTAGGTATATACTGCCGTCGTTGGCTACCAGTGACGCCTGGTGGACATAATCGTTGTTCTGGGCACCGTCAATCTCTCCGAGTGACATTACAGAATTGTTTTCCCTGTCAATGACATACAGAGCATTGTAAGTTCCTACCCATAACTTGTTATGGTTGTCGCTCAGAAGCGTGGACGGTGTTGACTCATAAGTGTGTGCTCCGAACCTTGTGACACCGGTTTTTGTGTCGAAAAGAAAAGTCCTGTGGTTCACGGCCATCCAGACGGTACCGTCAGAACACAGTGTCGCGCAATTAATGTGCATTCCTTCCGGACATTCCGCTACTGGAGTTATTTTTCCCGGTTTGCTTTCATCCCATTCATAGACACGCCTGTCATCAGTCAAGTATTTACAGTCAGAGTTTGAGACAATTTTGAGGGTTCCCTCAATGGAGTCCTTGTCGAAAGGGAAAACCTCAAATAACTTCTGTTCTCCGTTCCATCGTCTGATTCCGTCGGAAACTATCAGCACATTGCCTTTCGAGTCGTTGGCAATGCTCGTGCCGTCCATTTCGGTGTTCTGGTAGTTCGGAATGTCTGTAATCACCGAGGACCTTTCTATTGAACCGTCTCTTTCCTTGAAAACGAAGAAGCCCTTGTTGGGGCATGAGAGCAACAGCAACCCGTCGTTCAGACGTGCTATCCCATATACGTAGAGGCTTTCGGTATCCGGAAAACGTTCAAAGGAATTCGACTCGGGATGATATTTCACAAGGCCGCCTCCATGCGTCCCCATCCAGATGTCACTGCTATTCTTGTCCTGATAGAAAACTGTGAATCCTTCGGGTGGCACTATGCCGCTGAGGTCGTCTGACATCACGCTTTCAATTCTGGCATCGCTGATAATGAATACTCCGCCGAGAGGCCTTCCGCACCAGATATGGCCGTTGTGATCGCAGGTCATATTTGTAACAGTGGTAGCAGGGAAGTGGCGAGGTCTTGCACTGTCATATGTCAGAACCTCCATGTTCCCATTGAACGGATTGAGAATGTCTATTCCGCCGCCGTCAGTGCCCATCCATATCATGCCGTCCTTTTCCGTAAAGCACAACACGGTATTGCTGGTCATCGCCGAGTTGGACATATCGTAATGTCCGAGCATGGATGCATCGTTGGCATATCTGGTGACACCTTTGTTGAAATCTGATATCCACAGAGTCTCTTCCGAGTCAAGGAAAGCCGTCAGGTATTCCCCCTCTTCCCTGGGAATGAAATCAACGCGGATGTTGCCTGATTCGATGTTGTACGACATCATGTGCTTGCCTCCCTTGCTGAATAGCAACAGTGATTTGCCCAGTTGGCTGTTGTGGGTCAGGAACATTTCGTCAATCTTGAACTGTTCGTCAGAATCCAGGTCTGTCACGAACGAGAACTGTTTGGAGACATGACTGTACTTCCAGATACGGTTCAAGCCGCCAAAATAGACGTCATCGCCATCAGGAACAACCGAATAAACCTTGGTCTTGCCGTCAAGCCCCTTAATGGCCTTACCGCCGGTTTTCCCTCCATTGTAACTTGGCAGATAGCCTACAAACCCGTGATCTCCCAGAGCCCAGATTATTCCTCTGTCATCTGCAACCACCTTGTTGACGCTTTTGTTGTTGAACTCATTGCTGAATTCATCATTCACAACATAACGGCTGATGTTGTTGTTACCGGTAATGACGTAAAGACCGTCATCGGCTCCAAGCCAGGCGAATCCCATCTCCTCAATCAGAATTGTGTTGACCTTGGAGGGGAACCCCCTTTCGGATGAAAGAATCGAACATGAATAGTTTTCGACGGCCATACCGGTTGCAGCAGGAAGCGTCGCCAGAAGAAAATATAAAAACTTTCTCATATACATAGACCAAAGAACAATTGCATTTCCATAAAAACTCTCATGTCATTCATGTTGTCACCATCGGTGTGGCGGAAAGGGCTGCAAAAAAGAGCAGCAATATGTATGCTACAAAGAACATCATGAACCATTTCGTTGTCTGCCTGCGCTCAATAATCAATTCATCATCGGTAAAGATTATGTCGTCCAGTTCAAACAACCGTCTGATTCTTTTGCCCGACGCCTTGGCCATGATAATCATCAGAACCAGTACGGCGACTGTAATAATAAGTTCAGGAACGATATTCAGATCCCCAACCATAAGAATACTGTCGTACAGACCGTGAAGCAGTATGGGGCAGAGTAGGGTACAGCAGGAATAGAAACTGCGGCGTCCTTTATAGTCAGATTTTGCAAGTGAGTAGAAGTAGCCCATAGTCACCGCGAAGAAGAAATGAGCAGGGACGGCAAAGAGCGAACGTCCTATGCCTGTTGCCATAATATTGCCCATACCATTCAGAAAATAGGTGACGTTTTCAAGTGCTGCGAATCCCATGCCGACACTTACGGCATAGACTATCCCGTCAGAGTGCTCGTCAAAGTATTTGTTTTTCCTGAGCAGAAGCCACAGCATGATCAGTTTGGAACTCTCTTCGGGTATTGCCGCCAGAAAAAAAGCAGTGCCAAGTTTTGAGGCCACGGTCGATTCGTCAGTTACCGAAAGACCTAGCACCGACATTATACCGATGAGCACAACATCGACAAACACCGAAACTGCTCCGAACACGAAGCCCTTCAACAACTGGCTTTTGGGCTCAGGCATGTATGAGTCTCGCTTGTAGATATAATACAGCAGTACGAAAGCGGGCAGAATAGCAGAGAAAAAAACCATTCCCATGTTGCTGACTGTTATCGGTTTCCTGTTTTATATGGAAGTTCAAACCAGAACGTAGCTCCGTGGAACTCATTGTTGAAGGCTCCGATCCTGCCGCCATGCGCTTCAATGATAGTCTTTGCATACGACAGGCCTATGCCGAAGCCGGTAACCTCCTCCGTCGCCTGATAGTATCGCTCGAACAGCTTGTCGCTGTCAACTGCGATTCCAATGCCGGATCCATGGTCCCTTACAGATACCCGGACCATACGTCCTCCTTCGGTCAATTCTGTTATCACTGTTATGTGATGACCTGGCTCATTGTGCCTGATGGCATTTGACATCAGGTTGGCGAACACAATATGACACATGTCCGGATCTATCTCTGTGGTGCCTATCTGCTCATCATGCCTGAACACAAGATTCATGTCATGTGCACCTGCCTCATCGCGGAATTCGTCGACAAGTTCATTCAGCCAAAGTTTCATGTCGGTCGGCTTTTTTCTGACAGTCATCGCTCCCTCCTGGATCTTGTGGGTCGTGAGTACTGTATTCAGAAGCATCGTCATCCTGTCCGCCTGTCTTTGGACACCGGTAAGCGGCGATGTGAATTTGTCGTCGAGGTCAGGGTCCCTTAGGATGCGTTTGACGGGACCCAGAATAAGAGTCAGCGGAGTCCGCAGCTCGTGCGCCACGTTGATAAGGAAGTTGTAACGTTCCTTCTCCATCAGACTGTTTCTTCTGGCCTGTTCCAATTCTTCCTCGTTCCTGATGTACTCGTCCCTGTCGGCAAAACCTACAAGCACCTGCGATCTGTGTTCGTTGAAATTGAACACCCGCATCATGGTCCAGCGGGGCGAACCCGAAGACATGTCCCTGAACTTGACGGCATAGTTCTCCGATTCGTTCAGGTGCTCCATTATGGTGGTGGGCTGTATCTCGTACCTCATCATCTCGCGGTCATCCGGAAAGCACCAGTTACAGATGAAACCTTCCATGTATTCGCTGAACTTTCCGCCGGACAACTTAATCTTGTCGCGTTCCTTGGCACGGCTCATGACGCTGTATGTGTCCTTCTTGAGATTCACGATATATGTTGACTCATATCTAGATGAGAACTTCTCTATCATTTTCCTGCTCCGTTCCATCTCCATCCTGTTGTGAAGGTTTACAATTATCCTGTACAGTATGAAAAGCAACAGAATCAGTCCAAAGACGATTACCGATGCACGGAACAGCCAGGTCCTGTACCAGCGTTCCTTCACGTCAAAAGAGTACAGTTCCCTTGTCTCGGTCCACCTGCCGTCTATAGCGGTACACGAACCGGATATGACATAATGTCCGGCAGGAAGTCCGGACAGGAAGTGGAATTCAGGAATATCCTTGTAGAACTCCTTCCTGCCTGCAGGCTTTGGCCCGTCAATAATGAACTTGAACTGCTTGGCACGCA
Organism: Bacteroidaceae bacterium; assembly: GCA_017615835.1. GTDB lineage: Bacteria > Bacteroidota > Bacteroidia > Bacteroidales > Bacteroidaceae > Colenecus. Next base: position 30,965 of record JAFZZI010000003.1, read on the forward strand.
GCATCCTTGTGTCATTTACCATGAAGTAAACGTCAAAGTTCGTGGTGTAAGCATCCAGCGACAGGTCTGCAAAATACTCGACCGGCTGTCTGTTTACCGACACCTTGTCCACGACAAGTTCCGGTTGTCTGTGAGAACGTTGGAAACGCTGTGGGGAAAAATACACGAGACCGGAGTGGCCCCCCATCATGACATCCCCGTCTGATGTCAGAAACTTGGCATTCGGTTCATACATATTCTCTTCGACACCATAGGATTTGTCAATCTTGGCAAGATTCCCATTCTCGACGAAATAGAGGTAGAGATAGTCGTTTGTGCCGATGAAAACCTGTTTCTTGAATCTGTCATATAGAACAGACTGGGGGGACGAGTCGAAGACCAGGTCGGTCATTTCCATGGAAAAATCAGAAGTGTCGAAGATGGCTAGCCCCTCGGAACAGCCCAGCCATATCTTCCTGTCGGGAGTAATGGAAGCCGAGCGTATGATGTTTGAGGTCTGGAACGTATAGATGGGGACGATTCTGTTCGGGTTGTCTTCGTCCCACCGGTAAACCGTCTTGTTGTCAATGAAGAACTGACCGTCGCTGCCATACACCTCGTTCACCCTTCCGTTCACGCACGAAGGCAGTTGCCAGGCCTCAATCGGGCCGTTAGGATCAGGATCCTTGCGGAAAATGCTGTCGATTATTCCTATGACCCGTCCCTGGTCATCGTTACACAGTGAAGCCCCTTCACGCCCGTAGAGATGCAGGTCTGTCTGGAAGTCTCCTTTGGGCACCTTGTCCAGTGTGCCGGACTTAGTGTTGAGAATGTACATTCCGCTCGGAGTACAGGAAAACGACAGATAATCCTTGCCGTAGTCGCAGATATCACAGACTGTCAACCCCTGTGTAGCCGGATACTGGGTGTAAGTGCCGTCCCTGAAAAACTGCATTATGCCGGAACCTTTGAATCCGGCCCAGAATGAGTCTGAATCTTCATCATAATAGAGAACGCTTACTCCACCCGGACTGACTTCCGGCTTGATGTCCCTGAAACTGACGAACGACAATACATCGTCCGGTTTCATAACGAAGGCTCCGTTGTAACATGTTCCGACCCATACATAGCCATACGAGTCACATGCCAGGGCCGAGATATAGTTGTCCGGAAACTTGTAAAGGAAATCCTCCTTCTGCCTGAAAGTCTCAACCTTTTGAGTGTGCGGGTCGATAATGCTCAGTCCGCCGCCATACGTGCCGGCCCATACCTCGCCGTCCTTTTCCATCAGGCAGAGTACATGATTGCTTCCAAGTTCCGAATTGTCCGTCGTATAGCGCTGAACAAGGTTGTGGCGTGAGTCATAGCAGGAGATGCCGGAGCCGGAGTGCGCTACCCACAGGTGACTGTCGCTAGTCATGAGAGCAGCCGTGAAATTGGACTGTTCTTCAAAAACCAGCGGCTCGACGGTGCCCCTGTCGGGATAAAAGACATAAACACCCTTTTGCGAAGTCGAGAAAAGCAAAACCCTGTCATACTCCCACAGCATCTCAGTAATGTTGAAAGGACTGTCAGTCTGGAATACTGCAACCTTTGAAAAGAATCCGCTGTCATAGTCATACTTCCAGATTATGTTTTCTCCGCCGAAGTACACGGCGTCCTTGCTGGCCAGAACAGAGAACGCCACCGATCCGGGCAGCACTTCCCTAATGCGTTGTTCCATCCTGAAAGGCTCCCTTGCCTTTAATCCCACAACACCTCCGTTTGTCAGAATCCAGGTGTTGCCCTGCATGTCCTTCGCCGACTTGTAAACATAGTCACCCGGAAGATCATGCGGAGCTTCCGATTTGGACGACAGGTATGAGTACGAGCCATTGTTTATGCGGCAGACTCCGTTGCGGGAACATATCAGGGCATAGCCTACATCGTCCAGCATAATCGAGTTTACCGATGACGGATAGCCTTGTTCCGGAGTGAGCCTCACATAATTATAGTGGTCGGGTTTCTGGGCATTGATGCACGCCGCACCCAGCATCACCAGTGCGACAACGGTTACCTGAAGCCTTATGTAAAACCTGTTCATCTGTAAATGTACACTTGCACTCAAAAGCACAAATGTAGCATAATTCCGTTGTCTTGCCTCTATTTATTACCTATTTTTGCATCCTGTTCAGCATAAAAACCGACTCAGATGATAGCATTAGTTCAGACCAACCCCGTCCAGGGCAATATAACCGCAAATCTTGATAGGGCCGGAAGGCTCATTGAAGGTATCGGCGACGTTGATCTGATTGTGTTGCCGGAGATGTTCTCATCAGGCCAGTACATAGACCCGACCGGAATTGCAGAAACAATGGACGGAGTCACCGTCAGTTGGATGACTCAACAGGCAGCAAAGGCCAATGCCGCAGTCCTGGGCAGCGTGGCAATAGTTGAGAACGGCCTGTATTACAACCGCCTCTGCATGGCCATGCCCGACGGCTCTGTACATAAATACGACAAGCATCATCTGTTCCGCTACTCGGGTGAGGGCGACCATTTTGCCGCAGGCCGGAAGCGCGTGATTGTGGAATTCCGTGGAATAAGATACCTGTTGATGGTCTGCTATGACCTGCGCTATCCAATATTCAGCCGCAATCGCGGCGATTATGATGTAGCAATATATGTGGCCAACTGGCCTGATGTGCGCATCTCTTCGTGGGATATTCTTCTGAGGGCGCGTGCGATAGAGAACCAGGCATACGTCATAGGCGTCAACAGGTGCGGCAGCGACGAGTTCGGCGAATATCCGGGCCACTCGATGCTGATACATCCTTACGGCCACACATTGGCGCAGTGTCCCGACTCGGCAGAGTCTGTCACCACCTGCCGGATAGACATGAAGTTTCTTGACCACTATCGCTCTGTCTTTCCTGTGTTGCCCGACGCAGACCTGCCCGCGACGGCAGACTACCTGTAAGTACACAGTCTGAACATATCAGATGTCTAGACTGCCATCAGTCGCCCTCTTGTATTGTTGCTGAACTGGTCGGATCAGATTCCAAGCTTTTTGCGTATGTCCTTGGGGATGGCGTTTTTGTTGACCATGAAGTCCATGCATTTGGCGACTATGAAGTTCTTCGACATGTACCAGATGCCTTGATAATCACCGCTCTTTCCCCATGAGTTCTTCACCAGGTAGTATTCACGTCCGGTCTGGTCCTTGGCCTTGCCGTAAATGAGCATTCCGTGGTCGTCGGTGAGCGTCCAGTCGTCAAACTCTTTCTGGCGCTGCTCCTGTGTGGGTTCCATCTCCTTGATCATGACTCCCTGTTCCTTCAGCTTGTTGCTCTTCTCAACGGCGGTCATCTTCAGCCACCGTGCCATGTCGGAACCGTCCAGTTCGGGATTCTCCGTGTCGTACAGAAGCGCAAGACCCTGACGCGTGAAACCGTCCTCGCTGACGTCACCGCCCCAGGCAACAGTGTATCCGTTGTCAACGGCATAATCAATGACACGTGCCATCTCGTCAATAGGCAGGTTCCAGGAACCCGGCTGACGCCAGTTGTCCTGAACCTCGACGGGGAATTCCGTGTAGAAGGGGTGGTGGGTATATGACGTTATTGAGACATAGTCATCCCAGTCGAGTCCAAGGCTCTGGGCGAAACTTTTCGGGTCGTATGTCTTGCCCTCGTATTGGAACTGTTCGGGACACTTGCCCAGGTATGCGTCGAGTATGCCCTGAAGGCCGTTCTTCCATGCAGGGTTAAGAGTCTTCTGCCTTGACTGGGATACAGCGTTGACGTATGGCTCCATCACTTCGAACAACTGGCCGAAATTGGTCAGTGTGTCACCATAAAGCGTGCCGGGCAAAGGCATGGCCTCTTCGGGGCAGATGCCGTAGTTCTTAAGTACATACAGCACATCATAGGCAGAACCGCCCTGGCTGAACTGGGCATCGCCGTGCATGCGCACCTTGAGTACGGCACGATCCATGTAGTTCTTGTTGCATACGAACATTTCGCAAAGGTCGTATGTCTTTCCGCTCTTTTTCAGAATCTCGGCCTCGAAGAACGAGAGCGTAGAGAAATTCCAGCATGTTCCCGAACGGTTCTGGTCCTTTACGGATGTTATGGGAATCTCCTTCACTACGGTAAACACCGGTTTCTTTGAGTCGGTTGAGTCCTTGGGCGCGGGTGTCTGAGCCATAGCCGGCAGGACTATGAGCATGGATACTGCAAATGATGTAATTCTTTTCATAAAGAAGTGTATTTATTACCTACAAAATTATGAATAGTTTCTCTCAATACAAAACCGGACCGTCCATTTATGAAAAGATCCGGCTGCCACACAAATGACGGAGTGGCAGCCGGAATATTGGATATCGGCAGACGTAGAGTCTCAGATTACTTCGAAATCAAGTGACTTGAGGTCTTCGTCGCGTGAAGAACTGCCGTAGAGTATTCTGTACTTGCCGGGCATAGTGGACAGTTCATCAATTGACTCGTCATAGTACTCGAAAGATTTGGAGTCGAGTGTTATGGTGACGTCGGTTGTCTGTCCCGCGCTTATGTTGACGCGCTTGAAGCCCTTGAGTGACTTGATGGGGGCCTCGGCAATGTCAAGACTCTTTACATATACCTGTACCACTTCGTCGCCGTCGCGGCTGCCGGTATTGGTCACAGGGATGGTAATCTCTACGCAGCCGTCTTTCCTCATGCTCTTCTTTGACAGCCTTGCATCACCGTAACTGAAGGTGGTGTAGCTCAGGCCGTAGCCGAAGGCATAGAGAGGCTCGCCCTTGAAATAGCGGTAAGTGAAGCCGTCAGCCATGTTGTAGTCCTCGATGTCGGGCAGCTGGTCGGTTGATTTGTAGAAGGTAACCGGCAGACGTCCGGCGGGGTTGTAGTCACCGAACAGCACGTCGGCGACAGCCAGGCCGCCGCCCTGTCCGCCATACCAGGCCTGGAGCAGGGCGTCATACTGATCCTCTATTGCACCGAAACCTATGGCCGAACCTGAGCAGTTGACAAGAACCACAGGCTTGCCTGTGTCGTGAAGGGCTTTCAGAAGACGTGTCTGAACAGCGGGAAGCTCAATCCTGGTACGGTCGCCTCCTGCAAAGCCGTCATAGTTGACACGCATTTCCTCACCTTCAAGACGGGCGGAGATACCGCTCACCATGATGATGACGTCAGCATCCTTGACCTTTTCTACAACCGAGGCTGTTTCGGCCAGTTTCCTTTCACTCAACTCGAAAGTAAGGTAGGCAGAACCTTCTGCGCCCTTGGTGAAGTCAAGTACGAAGTCATAACTCTGACCCTTCTTGACTTTGATGGTGGTGGCGGGAGTCTGCTGCATGCCGCGGCCGAAGCCTCCGCCGAAGCCTCCGCGTCCCTGGGCCGGCTGCTTCTGTTCGGCGATGACCTTGCCGTTTACAGTCAGTTTGTAGGTGTCGTTTCCGCGAATGTTATAGGCGAGGTCACCTGTGAAGTCGGCAATGTAGCGGCCGGTCATACGGGCTGAGAAGTTGTTGAATTCGACCCCTTCGGCAAAACGGTAGTCACCCATGGTGCGCATGTTGATTTCACTGTAGTCGCCTTCGGCAACCGGTGCGCCGCTCATGTTGACATTGTTGTAGAACTTGGCGTGTATGCCCTTGCCGCCGTTAAGGTCACCAAGATGGTTCAATGTAAGATAGTCGTCTGCGAGTTCGCATCCACGGTCGTAGATGATCTCGGCATTGGGTACGGCCTTCTGGATGGCCTGGCGGATTGATATGCGGTTTTCGACGGTCGGTGTTCCGTTGTAGTTGCCGTACTGCATCGATACGTTGTCGGCATTGGGGCCTACCAGGGCAATTTTCTTTATGCTCTTCGAAAGCGGAAGGATGTTGCCCTTGTTCTTGAGAAGCACCATAGCCTCGTCGGCCGCCTTGTGGGCAAGCTGGGTGTGGGCAGGGCTGCTGATGTCGTCAGCACCGAGATTCCTCCAGGGGTCCATCTCTTCGGGGTCGAACATACCCAGTTCGAAACGGCTGCGGAGAATGCGTCTTAGCGAGACATCAATGTCAGCCTCGTTGATTTTGCCCTCCTGCAGGGCCTGTACAAGTGCATTATAGCTTGTGCCGCACTCGATGTCTGTTCCTGAAAGCACGGCATCTACGCTGGCCTCGACGGCATTGGCGTGGGTCTCGTGCTGGCCTCTGGTGTAGAAGTTGTTTATGGCGCCGCAGTCCGATACGACAAGAGCCTTGAAGCCCCACTTGTTGCGAAGGATGTCGGTCAGCAGACGGTCGCTTCCGCAGCAGGGCTCACCCTCGTAGCGGTTATATGCGCACATGACCTCCTGGACATTGCCTTCTTGAACCAGTGTCTTGAAGGCCGGGAGATATGTCTCCCACAGGTCACGCATTGAAACGCTTACGTCGAAGCGGTGCCGCTCTGACTCCTTGCCGCTGTGGACGGCGTAATGTTTTGCGCAGGCATGGGTCTTGTAGTACTTCTTGTCGTTGCCCTGCATTCCTTTAACCAGGGCAGTTCCCATGCGTCCGGTCAGGTAGGGATCCTCACCGCTCGTCTCCTGGCCCCGTCCCCAGCGCGGGTCGCGGAATATGTTTATGTTGGGACACCAGAATGACAGTCCCTGGTGCCAGGCACCACCGGTAGCGCGGGTCTTGCCGAACTGGTTGTGGTCACTGGTGTTCCAATGGGCGCGGGCCTCGTCTGAAACGGCTGTGTAGATTTCGTACTGCTGACTGTCATCGAATGTGGCAGCCAGGGCAATAGCCTGGGGAAATACGGTGGCTCCTGTCATGCATATTCCGTGACATGCCTCCGACCACCAGTTGTATGCCGGAATTCCGAGGCTGTCAATGGAGATGGATCCGTTCATCATAAGACCGATCTTCTCCTGCGGAGAAAGCAGTGACATCAGATTGTCAACCCTCTTCTCGATTGAGAGTTTTGGATTCTGAAACGGGTACTCATACTGTGAGTTGTCTGCACAAGCTGTCATCGCCAGTGCTGCAGCCATCCCGATAATGACTTTGGTTTTTTTCATAATGCTTGCAGTGTTATAGAAGGTTAGTAAAAATTATCTGACAGTATAACTTAGCCTGAGCTCACGTCTGGGACGCACGGGGTCGTTCGTGATGAGATTGACGGAGCACGATTCGCCGCTTCCGGCTGTTCCCCTCGAAACAGTGGCAGCATTCATTACGACAGACTGTCCCGGCTTGATTGCCGTTCCTGACTGCAGGTCGGCAGTAGTCCCGGCCGAAACCTCGACTGCGCGAACGATGAGGTCTGCTTCACCGTCATTCCGTATCAGGAACTTCTGCTTCAGGATTTTTCCTCTCTTCTGTTCACCGAAGTCGTAGTACGATGGCTCAGTTGCCAGTTTGGGCAGCTTGCCCTTGGCATTTGTAAAGTCGTCCGTGAAGATGGCGGAAACCACGAAGGGAACCTCACCGCGCACTCCGTCGGCTGACAGCCAGACAGTATCTGTAACAGTCCCGTATTTGCCGCTTGAGGGCAGTGAGTACGTGAATATTACACTTTCGGCTTTGCCGGCGTCAAGTGAAGGCGGACACTCGACAGCCAGTATGCTGTTCTTGTCTGCCTTGACAGTTTCCAGCGACACCCTCTTCTCGCTGTCGTTCACGATGACGACGCTCTTCTGCATCGAATGCCCCTGGCCGATATACCCGAATGCCAGGTGGTTTGTCGAAGTCCTGACATCTGCGGCAACAAGATACGGATACAGTTGTCTGATACCCATTGGGGCAGGCTTGACCGTTGCGTACAGAGCCATTCTTGCGCAAGACCGTACTCCCTTGACAAAAACTTCTATTTCGCGGAATACGCGCCCGTCGGTTCTTGCCGGGTTGAAGTTGACGGTAAACTCGCAAATCTCACCTGGCTCAACAGCGTCGGTGGGGTACGAAGCGGTGGTACATCCGCAACTTGTAGATACGTAATCGATAGTGACCGGCCTTGACGATATGTTGCTGAACATGAAAGTGTGGCTGACCACACCGTCTGCCTCGTCTATCTCGCCGAAATCGTATTCGTATGCGTCAAACTGAAGCGGCCAGTCATCATCTGCCGCAGATGCCGTCAGCGAATGGAACGGTATCAGCACAGATACCATTGCTGTAAGCGTAAGTCTGAGAGTCGTGCACATTATTAATAACTGTACAGGTATGGGTTATTGTTCCTTTCGAAGCCGATTGTGCTGGACGGACCATGACCCGGCAACACCACCGTGTCGTCAGGCATCGGCATAAGTTTTGAATTTATGCTGCTGATAAGGGCAGGGCCGTCGCTGTCTTCAAAGTCGGTACGGCCGATGGAACCTCTGAACAAGGCATCCCCCGTAAAAACGGTATTCTCCTTCCGGCAGTAGAATGCAAGGCTGCCCGGTGAGTGTCCCGGTATGTGAAGTACTTCAAATTCGGTATTGCCGAACTCCATCACGCTGCTTTCGTCAATGAAGTTTTCGGGTTCTATAGAGTCAACCACCTTCTCTACGGAAAGCCCGAGCACACCGATTTTCTGGGGTAATGTCGTCAGCCAGGGCAGGTCCGCCTTGTGGGCCTTTGCCTTCAGGCCGAATGCCTCGCCGATCACAGGATTGCCGAAGACGTGGTCGAAGTGCAGGTGAGTGTTCAGCAGCAGTCTGGGCTTGATGCCGTTGTCGCGAATGAAGCTGCACAGCATCTCACTCTCGCCTCTGTACATGCAGCCGGGGTCGATCACGGCTGCTTCGCCTGTCTCATCCCACACGACGTACGTGTTGACCTGAAGAATGTTGAACTGAAATGTCTTAATTGAAATCATTGAATCCCGTCAGAGTTGTACATAAATAACCATTTTCCCCTTGAAGTACTCTTCGCTGAACCACTCGCTGACAGGTACTGCATCCGACACTTGCCTGAAACCCGCCATCTCGGCCGTGATATCTCCACCCTTGAGGCAGAAGACACCGTTGGGGTAGGCATTGTGCTGGTTTTTGTGGTCAATCATGCCACGGGCCACCTTGCACAGGTCGGGCAATGGCATCACTCCGCGGCTCACTGCAAAGTCGAACTTCTCCTTTACATTCTCAGCCCTGTCGTTTCTGAACTCAACGTTGGTCAGCCCGATCTCCTGAGCCACAGCCCGTGCCACACGCATCTTCTTGGCGATGCTGTCTATGAGAGTGAAACTGCATTCCGGGAACATTATGGCCAGGGGAATGCCGGGAAAACCGCCGCCTGTGCCGATGTCTGCAATATTGGTGCCGTCTGCAAAACTTGTCATCTTTGCAATGGCAAGCGAGTGCAGGACGTGGTGAGGGTAGAGGTTTCCGATGTCTGCCCTTGATATCACGTTTATTTTTGAGTTCCAGTCCAGGTAGAGCGGCATCAGCGCCTCAAATTGCTCAGTCTGCCTTGGACTCAGGTCAGGGAAATATTTTCTGATGCTGTCCATACAGCCTCAAAAGTAGTAAAAAAATCATTTTGTCGCGACCGGACGGGATAATTGAACCAGATTCTCATTATTTTTGGGGAAAAATTAAAAAAAGAACTTATGAAATCAGTCAAATCTGCCATTGTCGCAATCCTGTTGTTGCTGGCCGTTACTTCAAATGCCGCCAAAACTCCAAAGTATGTATTCATGTTCATTGGGGATGGAATGGGAGTGAACCAGGTTCTTGGTACCCAGATGTATCTTGCAGAACTGGAAGGACGTATCGGCGTGACACCGCTCTGCTTTACACAGTTCCCGTTTACGGGGCTTGTGACGACATACTCGGCATCGAGCGGAGTGACTGACTCTGCTGCTAGCGGAACGGCTCTTTCCACCGGGTCGAAGACCGACAACAATGTAATGGGGATGCTGCCTGACAAGGAAACTCCTGTCCAGAGCATCGCAGCCAAGGCACACAGCCAGGGACGCCGCGTTGCTATCTGCACCACAGTCCCTGTTGACCACGCCACTCCGGCGGCGTTCTATGCCCACACCCCGTCCCGGAACGACCGCCACGTCATCGGTATGCAGCTTGCAGAAAGCGGATATGAGTTCTTCGCCGGAGGTGACTTTGCCCAGAACTATGACTCTGAGGATGCTTCTGCCGATGAAGGAAATTATGCCCGCTGCGAGAATAATGGCTACACCATAGCACGCGGCTACGAAGACTACAAGAGCAAGGCTGCCTCTGCCGACAAGATGATACTGTTCCCGGGTAAACCGACAAAGGACCTTGTGCCGCGTCTCGACCGAAAATCAGGCGACCTGTACCTGACCGAGATAACCACGGCTGCCATAGATTTCATGATGAAGGAACCCAAGAAGGGATTCTTCATAATGGTGGAAGGCGGACAGATAGACTATTCCCTTCACAGCAACGATGCCGCGTCATGTTTCGGTGAGGTCATGGATATGGACGATGCCATAAAGGTGGCATACGACTTCTATCTGAAGCACAAGAGCGAGACGCTCATCATTGTCACAGCCGACCATGAGACCGGCGGCATGTCGCTCGGAAACGGAGCATACAGGCTGGCACTGAAGAACCTGCAGTATCAGAAGCGTACGGAACAGGGCTTCACCGATTATCTGGGAAAACTTCAGGGTTCTGACGGCGGGCCCATCACCTGGGAAGAGCTGAAGGACGAACTGAAGGACAACTTCGGCTTCTGGGACAAGGTTCAACTGACGCGCCAGCAGGAGAGCAGGCTCCAGACTGCTTATGTCGAAACCTTTGGCATGAACCCGTCATACGGATCAGACGACAGTGACACCGGCAAAGATACAGAATATGATGTCAGCAAGATTTCGGATCTTGCTGTAAAGATACTTGACGAAACCTCGCAGATAGCATGGGGAACAGGCGCACATTCCGGCGGCTATGTCCCTGTCTTCGCTGTCGGCAACGGCGCAGAACTGTTCACCGGCCAGATTGACAACACCCAGATTCCAGTGCTGCTGTCAAAGGCTGCAGGCTATCGCTGGTAGGGGTTAAGTTCTTCCCACGACAGTGTGACGTGGATGGAACTGTCTCCTGCGGCTGAGAACTGCCAGGGTTCATAGACAAAGGTCACACCCTTCTCTGATACATAGCAGTTGTCGGAAGGTTCGATGCTCTCCATATTGCCGGACAGTATCGAAGGGTTCTCTTTGAGTTTCCGTCGAATCAGGCCTGCTGTTTTTGCCCTGTTTTTGCCTGACGGAATGAATCCTTCTGCCGGTCTGCCGCTCATCATGTCAAAGCAATAGTACCGCTCAATGTCAACGCAGTCGGTATGGCCCATCTGCAGAACCGATGAACGCTTGTAGCACAGGTAATTGCCGTAAGGTTCCATAAAGCGTCCGTAATCCCTTAGGAAGTATGAGAAGGTATTGAAGTCTTTCCTGTCATAACTCGAAAAGTCATTCTCTGCGGCAATGTCGTCAAAGTACCTCTCAATGAATCCGTGAGCGCTCTCTTCAAGTGCTGTCATGTTTGTCAGCCAGGAGCCGCTCAACCATTCGCCGAATACCGGATCCGTGGCAATGGCATTTCTCGCTGCCTCCCATTCTTTGCCAGTGGGCAGTTCCATGTCGATGGTGACCTTTACATCACGCCAGTAGATGTCGGATTCCGGGAACCTGTCTGTAAGGATGGTAGAGTCAGCATACCGGTAAAACTCTGTCATCGGGTAGGGCAAAGGCTCTGCCTGGCCGGTATTATTGCTTTTCGTATGACATGATGAGAGAAATACGGCAGCGGCAGCCAGACACGCGGCTGCTGCTGCAATCCGTTTCGACACCCACTGTATCATACGTGTACTTACGCGGTTTGCGTACAGTCTAAGGCTTGCGGACTATCCACTCGCGATACTCTATTATTCCGGCATTCCCGCAGTCGTAGCCAAGGTAACCCATGATTATATTGGATACAAACTGTTCGGGCAGCAGCAGGAAAACCGGTCTTGCAAGCATCGGGCGCTTCAGAATCCTGGCTGCCTTGCGTTCCAGACGCTTTAGGTCAGGCAAAACCTCACGGGTAAAGTCAATGGTGTTTTCAAGCACCAGACCGCTGTCGGCATAATGGCTGTTCAACTCATCCAGAGACTCTATCATTGCTGCCGCACCGCCTTTCGAAATCAGGGCTATGGCCTTTTGGATGTTTTCGTCGAACGTCACGTATCTGTCACTGAGGGCGTAGTCGAAGACGATCATGATGCCGCCGGGCTTCAGTACGCGACAGACCTCACGGTTTATCTTGACCTTGTCGGTATTGTGAACGATTGTCTCGACTGCATATAGCACATCCACTGAATTGTCATCAAACCTGGAAAGGTCGCTGTAGTCCGACTGGAAGGTAGAGACATTGTCCGGAACAGCCGTTCCCTCCTTCAGAGTTGCCAGGTCAACGCCGATAAAGCGGGCATCGGGATGACAGCGGGCCAGATACAACAGGTTGGCACCATGTCCGAACCCCAGTTCCATCACCGTGCTGCCCGGCTCGATGAACTTTGAAACAGCATCCGGCTGGTAATACACATCATCGTCGTTGAAGCCTCCGTTCGAGGAGATTCTGAAATGCATGAAGCCGTCCTGCGAATGGTAATGCCTGTACGCCCACTCATTCAGTTTATAGTACGAAAGAATCTGTTCCAGAGAGTTCTTTTCGCCCTGGATGAACCTGTCGAGGTCAATGAACTTCGACATGGCTTCTATTTTCGCATTAATCTGATAGCAACTGTATTTACTGTTCATGAAGCGGCCTGTTTTACCTGCAAAGATAGGAATAATGCACAAAAAGTACACAAAAGGAACCGTCCCTTCCGTGTACTTCCGTATCTTTGCAGAAACACTATGCCATGCAGAATGAAAAATGAACTTATGCCATTTGTGAAAGTTGTCTTTACAGCAATGTTTTTGTTGACTGATTGCGGGATGTCGCATGCCCGGATGCCGGCTTCGCACGAAAGGATGTGCGTGCTGTTCTATAATGCCGAAAACCTTTTCGATACGGCCGATAACCCTTTGACTGATGATGACAGCTTTACCCCGCAGAGTCCGAGGCGGTGGACTCCCGTGCGCTACCGGAACAAGTTGCGCAACCTGAGTCGCGTAATTGTGGCAGCCGACACCCGGAGAGCTCCTGCCATAGTCGGGTTGTGTGAGGTTGAGAATGACTCAGTACTCTACGACCTGACGCACCGTTCGCCTCTCAGGGCACTGGGCTACAACTATGTGGTGACCTCGTCGCCCGATCCGCGCGGCATAAACACTGCCCTGCTGTACCGCCCGGGATATTTCAGACTGTTGGAACACGAGGCAATCGAGGTAGATCTCAGCGGGACGGACAGGCCGGCAACCCGACATATACTGCACGCCACGGGTCTTGGTCCGACCCTTGACACAATCGACATTTACGTCTGCCATTGGCCGAGTCGTCTCGGCGGTGTTGCACGCAGTGAAAAACGACGCAAGGCAGCGGCTGAAGCCGTGATGAACTCTGTGCGCAGAGTAATTGCCGCGCGCAGGAAACCGCTTGTAATAATTATGGGCGATCTGAATGAGGGACCGGATGACCCGGCTGTAAAGGAGACTTTGGAAGCGTTTCCGCCCGACAAAGCCCCGCTGCTGCCGGACAGTGCGCTGGCAGCCCTGATGTACGGAGTCGGGGAGGGCACATACCGTCATGACGGCGAATGGGAAACCTTTGACCAATTCATAGTGTCAGTGCCATTCCTCAGGAATGACAGCCCACTGCGGCTTGACTCGGTGGCGGTCTGCCGTTTCGGGTTCCTGCTTGAAGAGGACAGCAAGTATGGCGGAGTCAGGCCGATGCGTACTTACAACGGCTATCACTACATGAACGGATTCAGCGACCACCTCCCGGTGGCTCTGTGGCTGAGATGGTAGTGTCAGGGATGATGGTAGGGTATGCCCTTCAGAATGGTGAAGGCCCTGTAAAGCTGTTCGACAAAGACAATCCGCACCATCTGGTGGGGGAAGGTGAGTCTTGACAGCGAAAGCTTGGCAGAAGCAGCAGAATAGACTTTGTCTGAGAATCCGTACGGGCCGCCGATTACGAAAACCAGCCTTCTCGGTGAGGCGGCCATGCGCTTTTCAAGCCAGGCAGCAAGGCCTTCGGAAGTCATTTCGCTGCCTTTGTCATCAAGCAGTACCACATCGTCGCCCGGCATAAAATGTCGCATGATTGCCTCGCCTTCAAGTTCTTTCTGCACCTTGGCATCAATGTTGCGGGTGTTGCGTATGTCATTGACGACAACCATCTCAAACGGGGCAAAATGAGATATCCTGCCGGTATATTCGGCTATGCCGTCGGCCAGCCATCTCATGTCTGTCTTTCCTACCGCTATAAGTACAATCTTCATGATTGAAGTGGTTTGGGGAACAAATTTAGACAGTTTACCGGGAAAAAGAGTAATTTTGCGCACTTCAAGTTGATTTTATGGCCAGTAAAATACAGGACAGAACCCTCGGCTACCGCATCTGCAAGCGGATAGTTGACTTCTATACCCACAGATCATACAGAAAAATCCAGATCGAAGGAACAGAGAACATTCCAAGTGACGGATGTGTCATCTGGAGTTCAAACCATACGAATGCCCTTATGGACCCTCTGGTGTCACTTGCATCAACCCGCAGACCCAAGGTCTATCTTGCAAGGGCAGATATCTTCAGGAGCAGTCCGCTCATCGTGAAGATTCTGACCTTCCTCAAGATAATGCCAATCTACCGCATCAGGGACGGCTTCGAATCAGTGAAGCACAATGATGAGATTATTGACCATACAGTAGATGTCCTTACTGACAACACACCGGTCTGTCTTTATCCCGAGGCAACACACCGTGCCAGACACTCGCTGCTGAAGCTCAGCAAGGGTATATTTCACATAGCCTTTGCCGTCAACGGCAAGACTGCAGGCACAAAGCCTGTTCTTATTCTTCCCATCGGCATAGATTACGGTGACTACTTCAGATACCGCTCCACTGCGCTGATACGTTTCGGAAAGCCTATTGACGTCTCCGGATTCCTGCAGGCCAACAGCGAGCTGACGCAGCCGCAGCAGATGCAGAAACTCCGCGATATCCTGGCCGAAAAGATGTCAGAACTGATTGCTTTTGTCCCCGATGACGAGGACTATGATGCAGTGTGGGAATATGCCAAGCTGAAGAGTGGTAACAGAGAATACTACAAGAGAACTCTTTCTGAATGTGAGCGTATCGAGGGACGGAAACTGAAAGGCCTTCTGGGGTTGCAGGCTGTCAACAGGCATGCCATAGCCGAGGCTCTGGCAATCCGGCGCGATGACCCCGAGAAAGCCCGGAAACTGTTTGCCGACATTGACGCACAGCGGGTGTGGCGTATACAGCACGGAGTATCTGTAAGGTCTATAGCCAGACCGGCCGGCCGGCTCAGAACGATTGCCCGAACCTTCGTCTCCCTGCTTGGATTGCCGTACTTTCTTTTCAGCGGTCTCGCAACACTTATAGTATGGTTGCCGACACTATTCATCCTGAGACGTGTCGATGATGACGCCTTCTATAACACCGCCCGCATGGGTACCCGTTTCGCTCTGTCGTGGATTTATGTGCTGGGACTCGGCATCACATTTCTCTGTACCATGCCGCTTTGGACAGCCGTCATCTTCATTCTGCTGCTTCTGCCTGCATACAGTTATATTTACGACTACCGTGAGTATGCCCGTCGCACAATAAGCGACATCAGATGGCTGATTTCAGGCAGAAAAGCCGTATCTTGCTGAAAAATTCCTGATTTATGGAGACAGTCAACAGAATAGCCGCCCTTCGGAAACTTATGGAGGAGTGGGGATGGAGTGCCGCAATAATTGTCAGTGGAGATCCCCATGACAGCGAATACACTCCCTTGCGATGGTGTCAGCGTCAGTTCATCAGCGGCTTTACCGGTTCGGCAGGCATAGTCGTAGTAACTGCACATCATGCCGGACTGTGGGTTGATTCACGATATCACATCCAGGCATCCCGCGAACTGCAGGGCAGCGGGATAGAACTTCACAAGATGGTTTCGGTCGAAGAAAGCGGCTGGATGGACTGGCTTGCCATGAACCTTCCCGACGGCAGCAAAGTAGGAGTTGACGGACTCTGCATCAGCATCGGCGATGCCGGCAGACTTCAGGAAATGCTGCGGCCGAAAAGGTGCAAAGTGGTGTCGAGGCCCGATTTCCTTGACGCAATATGGCCCGACAGACCAGGCCTGCCCCAGGATGCCGTGTGGATTCACGAAGAATGCTACTCAGGCCGTTCTGCCAAAGACAAGTTGGAGTGGTTCAGAAACCGGATTGCCGGGTATGGGTGCTCCCATGCACTCGTAAGCCGTCTGGACCAGGTTGCATGGCTCCTGAACATACGCTCAAACGACATCGCCTTCTCACCGCTTGTCATATCCTACGCCTTGGTTGAGCCTGACGGAGTTGTCCTCTTTGCCGAAGAGAGCAAGTTCACTCCGGAGGTTCTTTCCATACTTGCACGGGACGGAATCAGTGTTCGCCCATATCATTCAGTTTGCGACTATCTCTCGTCAATGCAGTGCGAAGGATCCATACTTGTCGATACTGCTTCGCTCAACTTTGAACTGGGCAGGATGGTATATGAGACATTCGGTGCTGCGCGCACCGTAGCGGCCGCATCACCTATTGATGTGGAGAAGGCTTGCAAGAATGCCGTCGAAGCGGATGGCTTCCGCAGGGCCTACATTGCGGACGGCGTTGCCCAGACCCGGTTCTTCCGCTGGCTTGAACGCAGCATAGGCGAGGGGAGTGCTGTCACAGAGTCGGACGCGGCAGACATGCTGCACAGCCTCAGAGCCGAAAATCCCGACTTCCTGGACGAGAGTTTCGAAACGATATCAGCCTATGGAGCCAACGCCGCACTTCCGCATTATTCGACTGTACGCGGAAAGGACTCACTGCTTCAGCCCAGAGGCCTGTATCTGAACGACAGCGGTGCCCATTACCGATACGGAACCACCGATATAACCAGGACCGTACCTCTCGGACCGCTGACCGAACTGGAGCGGCAAGATTACACCATCGACCTCAAGGCGATGATAGACCTCTCTGTCGCAGTATTTCCCGAAGGGACACCCGGATGTCGCCTGGATGCAGTGGCGCGCCGCCCACTGTGGCAGACTATGCGCGATTTCGGTCATGGAACAGGTCATGGGGTGGGCAATCTCCTCAACGTTCACGAAGGACCTCAGACCATCCGTCAGAATCTGAAGAACCAGTCGCTCCTGCCAGGCATGATAACCTCAAACGAACCGGGCATATACCGCGAGGGGCATCATGGCGTCCGTCACGAGAACATGATTCTGTGCAAGAGTGCCGGGTCGAACGAATTCGGTAAATGGCTTTGCTTCGAAACCCTGACGATGACATATATCGACACGACTCCGATACTGACCGAATTGCTTGATCCTGCCGAGAGGGAGTGGCTGAACACATTTAACGGCATTGTGTACGATACGCTGCGTCCGTATCTGACCGAAGATGAGGCAAAATGGCTCAGGAGCAAGACTATCAGGATATAGGTTGTCATTTTATTTGACATCTGTCATAGTTTCCGTGAGTCGGGCATCTTCCGTCCCCGATGATGTATCCAGAAGAAACCTTCCTTCAGCCTGACCGCTGCATTCACTTGTTTTGCCACTCATTTGAACCTTCTATAATAATAAGGTTCGCGCGCGTACGCGCGCGCGTGTAGGAAGAATAATGGGGAGCCCACGGACGAGATCAAGGAGGAGTTCGCGCGCGTATAAA
>JAFZZI010000010.1 GCA_017615835.1 Bacteroidaceae bacterium
ACCGTGAACGGCACCGGCTGCGCCGGCCTCTGACTGCATTTCCTGAACTGAGACGGTCTGGCCCCACAGGTTCTTGCGGCCGCGGGCAGCCCACTCGTCAACGTGCTCCGCCATAGGTGATGACGGGGTGATGGGGTAGATTGCGGCTACCTCCGAGAACATGTAACTCACGTGAGCCGCAGCCTCGTTTCCATCACAAGTGATAAATTTCTTTGCCATAGATACTTTATTGTTTTAGAAACTTAATGTTCGCATTGTAAAGTCAATAGAGAAGTCCGAACAGCCACAGTGGTATTGTGCTGCCGTGCCCTGTATCGGAATCGACGACATCGTAGAACTCGCCCGCATTCCTGTTCTGTACATTCCGGCCTGCACATATGCGGAAATTGAGATGACCGTCAACCAGAAACCGGTATCTCTTGCCGCCATTATGAACCACGTGGTCTTTCCACAAAGTATTGACGAAGAATGTCTCGAACACCTCCTGACGGTCGGAACGCGGTGGATATATTGTGTATATGAGGTTGGGGTTGTGCATCATCACCAATGCCGGTTTCTTGGGAAAAGAGTCGCCTTTAGAATATACCATGTTTATCAGGCGGGAATCAGCCAGATACTTGATGTAGTTCATCACTGTTGCACGTGAAGTGTCAGTCTGGAGTGCAAGTTGGCTTACATTGGGAGCACATATTCCTCCTGCGGCTATCAGATAGAACAGCTTTTTGATTTTTGTCAGATATTTAAGTTCCATCTGCTTGATAAGCAGAATATCCACCTCCATCATCATGTTCATTGTCTTGAGAAGATTTTCGGAATAGTTCCGGTTCTCAAGAAAAAACGGATAGAAGCCGTGGTGAAGGTAGTCCTGGAAGTAATCGCGAGGATTGACCAGAGATAGAATTTCACCTTCTATGCGTTCATGATGGCCGATGATGTCATCGAGACTGAACTTCGGTATGGTAAGACCGGTCTTTAGATTCATAAACTCGCGGAACGAGAAGCCGCGGAGATTATATGAACTGACAATTCCGCCGAGCTCGGAGTTCTCTTCTTTGAGTCGCATAACCGATGAGCCCGTAAAGACGATTTTCAGATTGGGGTAGAGGTCGTAACACTTACGAAGTTCGCTGCTCCACTCGGGATGTTTGAACACTTGGTCAATCAGCAGAACCTTGCCGCCTATCTTATGAAATTCGCCCGCGAATTCGGCAATGCCCTGACCTTGAAAGTAGAAGTTGTTCATGTTTATGTACAGACATGAACGGTTGCGTCCGAATTTTTCTTTGGCATACTGAAGCAGAAACGTAGTCTTGCCAACCCCACGGGTACCCTTGATGCCGATCATACGCTGTGACCAGTCAATTTCATCCATAAGATCTCGCCTTACGGATGCGTTCAGGTGTTCAACCAGATAATCGTGGGTTCTGAAAAACTGTTCCATTACAGAGTGGCTGGCTCGCGTATCCGCACTCGGGTGTACACGGCGCGCAAAGTTAATATAAAATCCGCATTTTGCAAACTCCGCTTTGCAAGATGCACTATTTGTTTTTTTGTCACATGGAGTATCACCTGATTTTTTATCATCTATATTTGTGGCCAGGAACTACTCGAAAGACGAAAACAGAGATATTGTACAACTATGAAGAATCGAATCTTTCTTTTTGCAATGACCGCGATGCTTGTAACCAGCGGAGCGGGATTAATGAGTGCTTGTGGCGGATCAAAGTCAAAAGACGTCACGGAGCAACAGCAGGTCCAGTCAACCGAACTTCTCCGTACAAGTCAGAGTTGGGATGGTGTGGAACTTCCGGACTACCTTGAGGGCCGTCCGGAACTGGTGGCTGTGAAATACGTGTTTCCTGCCGGTCAGAAACTAGGTTGGCATCATCACCCGGTCATGAACTATGGAGTACTTGTCGAAGGCGAACTGACAATTATCGGCATTGACGGTCAGGAGAAGGTCGTTCACGAAGGTGAGGCCTTGGCGGAGATGGTAGGTACTATCCATCACGGAGAGAACCGTGGAACTAAACCGGTAGTACTCTATATGTTCTACCTCACCAACGAGGATACGCCCCTTTCTGTCCAGCATCCTGAAATCCCGTTGACTGAAGAATAGGCACGATAGTGGACACACATCAGAAGACCGATTTTTTAAGATATGATGTAGGTGACGGAGCGGAGGCATTCACTTCGATGGTTGGAACGGAGTTGCCATATCGGGTGATTACCGGCCATCAGGTTCATTCGGACAAGGTCGCGTTGGTTGATAATCCTTTGCTGACGCGCGAAGATCTTGAGGGGTTCGATGCTCTGGTGACAGCCCTGCCCGGATGTGCTGTGGGGGTAAGGACGGCAGACTGTATTCCGTTGCTGCTGTTTGACCCTGTCTGCCGCGCTGTTGCGGCCGTACATTCCGGCTGGAAGGGTACGGTACTGCGTATTGTTCAGAAAACCATTGCCGATATGGAAGGCTGGTTTGGCACCAGCGCTTCCAACCTCAGGGCTGTGATTGGACCGGGAATTTGCGCCGATTCGTTTCAGGTAGGCAGTGAGGTGTGTGATCGCTTCAGCGAGGCGGGATTCCCTATGCAACTGATATGGAGAGAGGATGGTGTTCCCGAGCCAGGCAGCATGAGGGGTGGCCACCATATAGATTTGTTCGCCGCAAACATGTGGCTTCTTGAGGAAGCCGGAGTGAAGAGCCGTAACATTCAGTTGAGCGGCGTCTGCACCTATCTTGATGAACGTTTTCATTCGGCAAGGCGCGAGGGTGCTGCATGTGGCCGCATAACCAGTTGGATAAGGCTGGTATAATATTCCTTTGTGAACACTGGAGCCGGGTTGTTAGGCCAACTCGTAAAAAAAAGGTAACTTCGCGCGATTCTTCGGGGGATGCGCATGAATGATGACGGACAGAACATAAGTATCCGGAATGCCAGGGTAAACAACTTGAAGGGTGTGTCTCTTGACATACCGCGTGACAAGTTCATTGTCATCACTGGTCTCTCAGGCTCGGGCAAGTCTTCTCTTGCCTTTGACACACTATATGCCGAGGGGCAGCGTCGCTATGTGGAGTCCCTGTCTGCCTATGCCCGCCAGTTTCTGGGCAGGATGAAGAAGCCTGAGTGCGACTCCATTGCCGGACTTCCACCCACAATTGCCATTGAACAGAAGGTGAGTACGAGAAATCCTCGCTCTACTGTAGGTACATCGACCGAAATATATGATTACCTGAGACTGCTTTATTCGCGCATCGGCAGGACTTACTCGCCTGTAAGCGGCAAAGAAGTGAGAAAGCACAGTACCGAAGACCTGCTGCAATGCGTTCTGAAACACGCTCCCGGCACAAGGTTCACGTTGCTGGCCCCGTTGCGCATTGCAAAGGGGCGGACTTTGGGTGAACATCTGCAGACCTGTCTGAAAGAGGGTTTTACCCGATTGGACCGTGATGGCGAGGTGGTTCGGATAGAGGATGTCCTGAACGATGAAAGCCTGCTTGAGAGTCTTACCGCAAACAGGGAATCGCTGAATCTTTTGGTTGACAGGCTGATCACCGATAACTCCAAGGAATTGGTTAACCGTTTGATGGATTCTGCTGAAACGGCATTCTACGAAGGTGGGGGAGCCTGCATGTTGCGTTTCTACGACACTCCCGAGACCACTTTGGAGCGTTTCAGCTATCGTTTTGAGGCTGACGGAATTACATTTGAAGAACCCAGCGACCAGCTTTTCTCATTCAACTCACCTCTTGGGGCTTGCCCTACCTGCGAGGGCTTCGGCCGTATAGTCGGCATTGACGAGTCACTTGTGGTTCCGAACCGGGCCCTGAGTGTATATGACGGAGCTGTGGTATGCTGGCGTGGAGAGAAGATGGGGGAGTGGCTCAAGTATTTCATGATGGAGGCAGCCGAACATGATTTCCCTATATTCACACCATATTACCAACTGACCGAAGAGCAGAAGGACTATCTGTGGCACGGAACCGGACAGACTATAACGGTTGATGGTGAGGAATGGCCTGAGTGCTGCATCGACAATTTCTTCAAGATGCTTGAGCGTAACCAGTACAAGATCCAACACAGAGTTATGTTGTCCCGTTATCGCGGTAAGACGCTCTGCCCGACCTGCCATGGAACGAGACTGCGCAAGGAGGCTTCGTATGTCAAGGTTGGCGGCAAGTCGATATCAGAACTTGTTGACCTGCCGATTACCAGACTAAAGGAGTTCTTCGATAACCTTGTGCTTGACAAAAGCGAACAGTTGACTGCCGAACGCATACTGAGTGAGATAAGGCATCGCATATCGCTGCTCATTGACGTTGGCCTGGAGTATCTTACTCTGAACAGGCTCAGCAACTCGCTGTCTGGCGGCGAAAGCCAGCGCATCAATCTGGTAACTTCGCTGGGAAGTAGCCTGGTGGGCTCGCTCTATGTTCTTGACGAACCGAGCATTGGACTGCACAGTCGTGATACAGCACGTTTGACTGCTGTGCTCAGGCAACTTCAGCAGATTGGCAACACCGTGATTGTTGTGGAGCATGACGAAGAAATAATACGTGAGGCCGATCTTGTTATTGATGTGGGTCCCGAAGCCGGCAGGCACGGCGGCGAGATTGTATGCATGGGTTCTCCTCAGAGAATCTGCGCCGAGGGTAAGGGTTATACCGCCAAATACCTTAATGGCGAGGAGCGGATACCAATACCGGCATCGAGGCGTCCCTGGAACAATTTTATAATGGTAAAGGGAGCCAGACACAATAATCTGAAGGGTATTGACGTGAAGTTTCCGCTGAACGTCATAACGGCAGTAACGGGTGTCAGCGGTTCGGGCAAGAGTACTCTGGTGCGCGACATCTTCTATCTTGGGCTGAAACGGCACTGCAGTGAGACTGGCGAGCGGCCAGGCGAGTTCGTGGCAATGGAGGGCGACTTGGGCATGGTGAGCAGTGTGGAGTTCGTTGACCAGAACCCGATAGGAAAGTCATCACGCTCTAATCCGGTAACTTACGTAAAGGCTTACGATGAGATAAGACGCCTGTTTGCTGAACAGCCGGCGGCCAGACAGATGGGTTTCCGTTCTGCTCATTTCTCGTTCAATTCTGAGGGAGGACGCTGCGAAGAGTGCAAAGGAGAGGGTACGACAACAGTTTCTATGCAGTTTATGTCAGATCTTGTCCTTGAGTGCGAGAGTTGTCACGGAAAGAGATTCAAGAAAGATATACTTGACGTAACATATCGGGGCAAGAATATATGGGACGTTCTCGAGATGACGGTAAATCAGGCAATAGACTTCTTCAGCGAAGAGGGCGGAGCTGACGAGCGGCGTATAGTGAAAAAACTGAAACCGCTTCAGCAGGTGGGACTGGGTTATGTGAAGTTGGGACAGTCGTCTTCAACCTTGTCGGGAGGTGAGAGTCAGCGTGTAAAACTTGCCTATTATTTAAGTCTCGAAAAGTCTGAGCCTACGGTTTTCATATTTGACGAGCCTACTACCGGCCTGCACTTCCACGACATACGCAAACTTATGGAGGCGTTCGATGCGCTCATAGGGCGTGGCCATACGCTGGTGGTGATAGAGCACAACATTGAGGTCATTAAGTGTGCAGACCACGTAATAGACCTTGGCCCCGAAGGTGGTGAGGCCGGTGGATATATTGTCGCTGAAGGTACTCCCGAGCAGGTCGCAGCCTGCAGCTCTTCATACACCGGAGCCTGCCTGCGTCGAAAGCTTGTCCTGTAAAGGCCGCTCCTGGACTATGGCCTGGACTACTTCGCGGTATGTGCGCGAAACAGGAATCTGGCCTACTTTCGGGTTGTCGAGCTGAATGAACATATTGTCACGCTCGGTGTTGAAATTCATTATTCTTGACGGGTTTACAAGGTATGACCTGTGACACCGCAGCATTGATGTGCCGGCGCTCTTTTCGAAGTCGCGTGTTGTGCTGCGCAAGGTACGGGAGCTTATTCCGTCGCCGGTCTCGAAGAATACGCGAATGTAGTTGTCCAGCGATTCTGCATACAGAAGATCTTTGGTGGGAATATGAAGAGTGGACTTGCCTCCATATCCGTAGAAGATCAGTTCCTGCGGTAGGTAGGGCGGTTCCGTAGTGTCTGCCTGTGCGTTGGCTTGTCTCTGACGGCGGAGTTCGCCCTTGAGGTATGACACTGTCCTGAACAGAATGCAGATTGTGTATGCAAGTGACAGTATGCATGAAATACAGAAGAACGCTCTCGTAATGATGTATGCCAGTCTGACCGAATCGTCGTACAAGAGCAGAACCGAGGAGAAGACGGTGTAAAGAACTGTTATTACGATTATTTCTGTCAGGACAAATAACATGCCTCTGACGTATGTGAATGGTCTGCGCCTGTACCGGTCGGCCAGACTCCGCTTGCTTGTGAGCAGGAAGAACACAGCCATAAAGTAGAATGAGAGGGTTGAAAGAATGCCTTGTCTTGTGCCGAGACTGAACCAGACTGTTTCCGAGTGGGCTACGTAAAGCAGCATGAAAGGTACGGAAAAGGCGACGATGGCAATTACCGTCAAAATGAGAAACCTTTTGTCAATAAGGTATTCCGGCACGATTCTGATTCTTCTGTCCTTAGTCATTCTGAATTGTCGGAACTGTCTCGCGAAGATACTGTTTTTTAATCAATTTTCAATGTCAGTGGCGGGTAACACGCCACAGTATTACGCACTTTACCACATTTGCACAGTGATTAATCCACAAACAGCATTATCCTTGAAGATTGTCATCTGACTACTGCTTATTTTTGCAAAAACATCAGGTATGGAGAATTTGAGCGATTACGGCAAACCGGACGTTAATCTCGGATGTACCAGCGTCATCAAAATGTACGAGGATAGTTTCAGACGCCACTGGAACCTGACTGCGATGATTGACTACGAAGGACTAAGCCTTACATACGGCGAGGTGGCTGAAAGAATTGCAAGATATCACATCATTTTTGAGAATTGCGGTGTCAGGAGGGGCGACAAGATTTCTGTTTGCGGACGCAACTGCTCCGACTGGGCTGTAGCGTTTCTGGCGATATTCACATATGGGGCTGTTCCGGTTCCCATCCTGAATGATTTCAAGTCGGACAACATCCACATGATAGTTAACCATTCAGAGTCAGTGCTGCTCATAGCCGGCGGGCAGGTCTGGGAAAAGCTGACAGCTGATGAGATGCCTGAACTGGCGGGTGTGATAGTTTTTGACGACTGCAGACTGACATTAAGCCGCAATGACGCTCTTTCGTCTGCTTTCGATATCATGAGCAGTGAATACGTTAAGAAATTTCCCGGAGGACTGAAACCTGACGGAGTAATATATGAGGCTGAGAGAGATGAGAACGACCTGGCTATCCTGAACTATACGTCAGGCACTACAAGCGATCCGAAGGGAGTGATGATACCCTATCGTGCAGTAATGCTGAATATGCAGTTTGCATGCCGCAACATCCCGTTGCAGCATGACCACAGGGTTGTGGCCATCCTGCCGCTGGCACATATGTTCGGCCTGTCTTTCCAAATGATGTACGAACTGCTGCTCGGCTGCGGAGTATGCTTCCTGGACAGGACACCGACTCCGGCGGTATTGTTCAAGGCTTTCGCTGAAATAAAGCCAAAGATGATTCTGACCGTTCCGCTGATCATTGAAAAAATCGTCCGTCAAGAAATAGTTCCCGTTCTTGGAACTCCGATGATGAAGATGGCAATGTGTATTCCGGGAGTCTGCGGAATGATAGGCAACAAGATACGTAACAAGATAGTTAATGTATTGGGTGGCGAGATGGACATACTGGTCATTGGCGGTGCGGCTCTCAGCCCTGATGTCGAGAAGATTCTGCGTAAGATACGGTTCCATTACACTGTGGGATACGGCACCACTGAATGTGCCCCGCTGATTGCATATTCGGCATGGTATGAGTACAAGCAGGGTTCGAGTGGGAAGATACTGCCCGGAACTCAGTGCGACATATTCAGTACCGACAGTCACAATGAAACTGGTGAGATTCTGATAAAGGGCCCTAATGTCATGCTGGGCTATTACAAAAACCCGACTGCCACACGTGAGACTATAGATCCTGCCGGATGGTATCACACCGGTGACATTGGAACCATCGACAGTGAGGGAAACATCACAATAAAAGGTCGCAGTAAAAACATGATTCCGGGTCCTTCGGGTCAGAATATCTATCCCGAGGAGATTGAGGATATTCTCGGCAGACTGCCATACGTTGAGGAGTGCCTGGTGGTTGGGCGTGACAACGGTCTGGTGGCTCTCGTTGTTCCCGACTACAAAACCGCATCGGAGAATGATATGACTTCACTCCAGCTTGTAGAGAAAATGGAAGAGAACCGCAAGACCTTGAACTCGCTATTGCCGATGTATTCTCAGGTTACTCAGATTGAGCTTCGCAGCGAGCCTTTCGAGCATACACCCAAGAAGAGCATCCGCCGCTTTCTGTACAAGTAATCAGCCGAGTTCCCGAAGCCATTCTTCCGAGCTTACATCGCTCGGCATCTGCCAGCCGCCCCGCGGTGAGAGCGAGACAGGTCCGGTACATGGACCGTCTGGCATGCAGGAGCGTTTGAACTGGTTGCTGAAAAATCTTTTTATGAATATTTTGAGCCACTTGACTATTTCGGCATCAACATATTTGTCTGCGAAGGCTTTCCCGGCCAGCATCCTGATTTTTTCTGCATTGAAACCGTTTACGGCAAAATTGTACAGGAAGAAGTCGTGTAGTTCGTAAGGACCGATAATATCTTCTGTTTTCTGGGTGATGCTGTCTTTGTCGTCTGATGGCAGCAATTCGGGCGTAATAGGGGTTTCAGTCACGTCGAGAAGATTGGTTTTTGCTGCTGCAAATCTCTCTGTACCGGCTGCTTCCCTAATTATCCCGGCAATGAGAGTTTTGGGTACGCCGGCATTCACACCGTACATTGACATGTGGTCTCCGTTGTATGTGCACCAGCCAAGAGCAAGTTCCGAGAGATCGCCGGTCCCGACAACCATTGCTCCCAGTTTGTTCCCGAGATCCATAAGAATCTGAGTCCGCTCGCGAGCCTGGGCATTCTCGTACGCAGAGTCATGCACGCTGAGGTCGTGGCCTATGTCTTTGAGGTGTTGGAGACAGGCATCCTTAATGCTTATCTCTCGCCAGTCGATTCCCAACGCCTTCATCATTTCGACGGCGTTTGTGTAGGTGCGTCCGGTAGTGCCGAAGCCCGGCATAGTCACTCCGATGATGTTGCTCCGGTCTGAGCCCATGCTGTCGAAGGCATTGACGCATACAAGCAGAGCCAGGGTTGAATCTAGTCCGCCGGAGACTCCCAGAATCACTTTGCCTGTTCCGATATGTCTCAGACGTGCTATGAGAGCCTCGGTCTGAATACGGAAAGTGTCTGCGAAGACTGTGGGGCACTGGTGGAACGGCGCGGGCGAAACTGTACGCAGAAGTGTTCCGTTGCTCTTGCCGGGAATGCTTGCGTGCACTTCGTCGAAGTGGAACGTGCGGGTGCGCGGATTTCTGAACGCCCTGTTTTTACGGCGGGCGTTTTCAAGCAGTTCGGTGTCTATGTCGGTAAGTGCCAAAGTGTCTGATTTGTGTGACGCTGCCAGGATGGCTCCGTTCTCTGCAATGACCGCATGCCCTGAGAAAAGGCAGTCAGTGGACGATTCTCCTTCGCCCGAGGATGCCAGGACAATGACGGAATTACAATCCAGAGAGCGTTGCGACAATACAGATTCCAGCTGTCTGGCGCGGCCAGGCAGTTCGTTGAAAGCTGCAGGACAGAGTATTACATTTGCCCCTGCCAGTGCCAGTGCCGAGGAGGCGGGAGTGGGTGACAGAAGATCATATCCGCTCTCAATTACGACAGAAGCTTCTCCACAACGGAAAACGATGGATCTGGAGACGGCAGTCTGCTGTCCGCATATCGTGACTGCGCCTGATGTCAGGGCATCGGAAGAGGCAAAATTGCCTGCTCCTGCAGGAAATCTGGCTGCCGTAATGCCGGCAATCTCTCCTTTACATATGGCAACGAATGCGCTGAAGAGCCTGCCGTCTGATTCCAGCGGCATCCCTATGACAATGAAGGCATCAAGTGATGCGCTCCGGGTCAATATGTCTGAAAGAGCATCTTCTGTCTTGTCAAGCAGAGAGCGGCTGTTTGCCAGATCTCCGACAGTACAGCCCGTCAGGGATAATTCGGGGAAGCAGATGATTCGGGCACCCTTGGAACAGGCATTCCCGGCTGCATCGAGAATACGTGATGAGTTTTCTGTCGGACAGGCAAGCTTTACATCGGGTACGCAGGCCGCCACCCTGATAAAGCCGAAATCATTCAGTTTCATACAGTTTTCACTTTTTTATTATCGTTACCGTTCCGCAAAGTTACTCTCATTATCGAAACTCTCCTTTTTTTCTCTTGTTTTTATTTTTTTCTTGATTACCTTTGCTAATTATACTGCATTTGAGTGTAAAATGTTTTAGGAAGTTTATCAACAATAATAACTGCTTATGAGGAAACGTTTACCCGTATTTCTTTTTCTTGTCGCATGTGGATCATTGCTTGTCGGTGTACAGGCTCAGCTGTCGACCAATCCGTACAAGTTTCTGGGAAACATCACCACTACTTACAACATGGATACCGATGGCTTTATCTTTTCGGATCTGTGGAACCAGGTCACTCCTGAGAATGAGACTAAATGGTCTTCGATAGAGGGCAACAGGGGGTCGTTCAATTGGGGAGGTGCCGACAATGCATACAATTATGCCAAGCGGAAAGGCTTTCCGTTCAAATTCCACACTTTGATCTGGGGTAGCCAGTATCCGTCGTGGATGGACGGCCTGAACAAAAAGGACCAGTATGATGAGATTATCAGGTGGATGGATGCCATTAAGGATCATTATCCCGACCTGGAACTGATTGATGTCGTGAACGAAGCAGTTCCCGGACATGCTCCCGCACCTTACAGGGAGGCTCTGGGAGGTGACGGCGTGACAGGGTACGACTGGATAATCAAGGCATTCGAGCTGGCTTATGAGCGTTGGCCGAATGCAATCCTGATTTACAATGACTACAACACGTTCCAGTGGCAAAGGTCCCAGTTTATACAGTTGGTTCAGACTCTCATCGATGCTGGCGCTCCCATTGATGCGTACGGCTGTCAGTCGCACGACCTGACCGACATGAACGTGAATGACTTCAAGAGTGCGATGAAGGAGATTCAGGATGCTCTCCAACTGCCGATGTACAGCACAGAGTATGATATCGGCACTGCCGATGACAATCTGCAGTTGCAACGCTATAAAGAGCAGATTCCGTATATGTGGGAGGCTGACTATTGCGCCGGCATAACGCTTTGGGGCTTTATCTACGGTAAGACCTGGGTCACAGACGGTAATTCAGGCATCATCAGAGACGGTGTGGACCGTCCGGCAATGACATGGCTTCGCGAATACATGGCTTCGGACAAAGCCAAGAATGCCAAGTTCAGGGACAACTTCCCACTGTCTGACGGCCATACAAAAGAGGCTTCTGTCTATGTCACTCCTTCGACTGTGAAGGCTCAGAAGGGTGATACAGTACATGTGAACGTCCGTGCCAGGATGAGGACCAAGACCATCGAAAAGATAGAGTTCTACGTGAACAACAAGCTGACAAAGACAATGACCGAGGCTCCCTATCTTGTCGATTACTATGCTCAGAGTGAGGGTACCGTTGCCTTCAAGGCTCTGGTTTACACTACAGACGGAAGCGTCTATACCAGGACTGCCCGCACTACGGTCTATCCGCCACGCAAGCCTTACCGTGATACCGTAGCCGAGATTCCGGGCGTAATCCAGGCAGAGAACTTTGATACGGGAGCCGACGGCCTGGCATTCCACGATTCCGACACCAACGATCAGGGAGGTACCGGATACCGTGCCGACAGGACTGGTGTCGATATAGTCAGAGGAAACGGCGGCTATGTACTGGGTTACACTTCTGCCGGTGAATGGCTGGAATACACTGTCGATGTCAAGACACCAGGTGCCTATCTTTTCCGTGTCTGGGCTTCGGCAGGTGTGGCAAATTCAGGTTTCACACTGAGTCTCAACGATAATGGCGAACTTACTGAATTCGCAAGGATAAGCGTTCCACAGACAGGCAACAACAGCTGGGATGTATATAAGACCATTGACGGCAAGTGCAGTGTCGAGTTTACTGAAGGCCGTCATATTATCAGGTTGACCATTACCGGTTCTTCCTGCAATATTGACAGATTCGAGCTTATTCCGTTCGAGATTACCGACCGCGTGAAACTTGACCTCAGCATTGAACCTGATGTCATCTTCTCCGGCGACCAGGTGACGGTGAAGGCTGATGCAACTGTGCTGCCCGATACTGTACAGACAGACGGAGGAACGAAGATTGAAACTGTCAGCGTCAGCTATGTCGATTTCTATCTTGACGGTCAATCGATTGGCAGGAAGACTGCTCCTCCTTTCCAGGTCACGATCAGCAGCGTGAACGGCAGCGGACAACATGTGCTGAGTGCAGTTGCGACCGATTCAAAGCGTCGCGAGAGTGTTAAGTTCGATAAGACGTTCAACGTAATCAAGTCCCGTACTCCTTACGGCAGGATTTCTTCGGCAACCGGTGTCCTTCAGTTCGAGAACTTTGACAGACAGGGTGAAGGATTCTCGTTCCATGACTCGGATGATGTAGATGAGGGCTGTTACTGCTACAGGAATGACAATGAAGGTGTTGATGTGTTTGCAGGCGGATCCGGCTATTACGTAGGCAGTACCGTTGCCGGTGAGTGGTTGGAATACATCTTCAATGTCAAGGCCTCTCAGGAGTACTTCATCAACTCATTTGTCTCATCAGCTGTTGAGAACTCAAGTTTCAACATATCGCTGATTGACAACGGTGAAATGAAATCTTTAGCCGACGTGTCAGTTCCGAGGACTGAGGACGGACGTTTTGCCACCGTCACCCAGGATATAGGATTCCTTGAAGAGGGAGACTATATCTTGAGGATAACCATAACCGGTGGCGGCTGCAATCTTGACAAAATGGAGTTCCGCAAAGGAACGACGCCAGTTTCTGCCATACTTGAGCAGGCTGCCGTTACATATCAGGTCTATTCAATGACAGGCGTTTCCGTAGGTCAGTTTACCGCCTCGGATTCCGATTCCCTGACAGGAGAAGTATCTCGCGTTACCGGCCGTAAGGGTATATATCTCGTGAAGAACCTGGCTACCGGCAAAACTGAGCGCATTGTGGTAATGTGACCACAGACTTTGGCTCTGAATGACAGATGGAGGCAACCGGATCAGTTATCTGCCGGTTGTCTCCGTTTTTATTGTCAGTATGTCGTGATACTAAAATAATTATGTGTACTTTTGCATTAAACTGTAATATGCGATGAAGATATCCGAAAGGGCTGAGATAATGCCCAGTTCTCCAATCCGTAAACTTTCAAAGATTGCACAGCAAATTGAGTCCGAAGGAGTAAAGGTGTTTCACCTGAATATTGGCCAGCCTGACCTGCCTTCCCCCCAGATTGGCCTGGATGCACTGAAATCGGTAGACCGCGAGGTCCTGGAGTATTCTCCCAGTCAGGGCTTCTTCAGCCTGAGAAAGAAGCTTTGCGATTATTACGCTCAGTATCAGATTAAATTCGATCCGGACGATATCATTGTTACCTGCGGTGGCTCAGAAGCGGTGCTGTTTGCATTC
Organism: Bacteroidaceae bacterium; assembly: GCA_017615835.1. Taxonomy (GTDB): domain Bacteria; phylum Bacteroidota; class Bacteroidia; order Bacteroidales; family Bacteroidaceae; genus Colenecus. The sequence continues at coordinate 13,747 of JAFZZI010000010.1, forward strand.
ATGACATGTCTTAACCCGGGTGACGAGATTATAGTTCCCGAGCCTGCATACGCCAACTACATGGCCTTCGCCGTATCTGCCGGAGCCGTCATCAAACCCATAGTCTCGACTATTGAGGATGGTTTCGCACTGCCGCCTGTCGATAAATTCGAAGAGCTGATAACTGATAAGACCAAGGGCATACTGATTTGCAATCCCAACAATCCTACCGGTTACCTGTACACCCGCAAAGAGATGCTGCAACTCAGGGATCTTGTCCGCAAGTATGACCTTTACCTCTTTTCCGATGAGGTTTACCGTGAGTTCATCTATACCGGTTCCCCCTATATTTCCGCATGTCACCTTGAGGGAATTGAGAACAACGTGATTCTTATCGATTCGGTCTCGAAGCGTTATTCGGAGTGCGGTATCAGAATAGGGGCCATAGCCACCAAGAATGAACAGGTGCGCAAGGCTGTGATGAAGTTCTGTCAGGCTCGTCTGAGTCCGCCTCTGATTGGACAGATTGTGGCAGAAGCTTCAATATCAGCACCTCGTGAATACATGACTAATACATACGAGGAGTTTATCACGCGGCGCAAGTATCTGATTGACGGACTGAACAAGATACCGGGAGTCTATTCACCGATTCCGATGGGGGCCTTCTATACCACTGCCCAGCTGCCGATAGATGACTGCGACAAGTTCTGCCAGTGGTGTCTTACAGATTTCCGTCGTGACGGCAAGACCATCATGATGGCACCTGGAACAGGTTTCTATTCCGATTCCGGCCTGGGCAAGAATCAGGTACGTCTGGCTTATGTCCTCAATGTGGACGATTTGAAGGAGGCGCTGTCATTATTGGCCGAGGCTCTGGAGGAATACAACTCCATCAAGTGACCGCATCATGCCGTCAAAACTGAAAAGGTTTATCCTGATATTGCCGCTACTGGCAATGTTTCTGGAGACTCCATGCGTGAATCCCAAGAGAGAATTTCGCGGAGCATGGATTCAGGCTGTCAACCATCAGTTTGAGGGCATTCCCGCAGCCAAGCTGAAAAAGACGCTGTCAGACCAGCTCGACAGCCTTGCCGCTTGCGGCATCAACGCAATATTGTTTCAGGTTCGTGTCGAGGGTGATGCCTTGTACAAGTCTGATCTGGAGCCATGGAGTGCTTACCTTACAGGACGGCAGGGACAGGCTCCGGATGAGGATTGGGACCCTTTGCGTTTCATGGTGGCCCAGTGTCACGACCGGGGTATGGAACTTCATGCCTGGATCAATCCTTTCCGTGCCAAGACTGCCTCTACTAAACGGCTTGACCCGAAACATCAGGCAACAATTCATCCTGAAAGGTTCGTAAAGTACGGAACTCTGACGCTGTTCAATCCTGCCCTTCAGGAGAACCGTGATTTCATCTGTTCAGTAGCTGCCGACATCGTAAGGCGCTATGATATTGACGGTTTCCACATTGACGACTATTTCTATCCATATCCGGAAAGCGGACTCGTCTTCAATGACGATGCTGATTTCCGCAGGGATCCGCGTGGGTTCACCACAAAGGCCGACTGGCGAAGGGATAATGTCAACATTTTCATTGCCCAGCTCTATTCGACGATAAAGGAACTGAAACCGTGGGTGAAGTTCGGTATATCGCCGTTCGGGATATATCGCAATGCCTCAGCCGAATACCCTGAAGGCAGCGACACCAACGGTTTGGAAAACTTCAGCGGTCTTTATGCCGATGTGCTTCACTGGCTCGACATGGGATGGATGGACTATTGCATACCCCAGGTTTACTGGAATGTGGGTACTAAGGTAGCAGACTATAATGTGCTGGTTGAATGGTGGGCCGACAATGCCCGCGGTTGTCCTATGTACATCGGGCAAGATGTTGAGAGAACTGTCAAGGGCAAGGATCCGCGCAACTCTTCAGCTCATCAGGAGGTGCTGAAAATGGACTTGCAGCGAAGCAGGCCCGAACTTATGGGCAGTTGCCAGTGGCCTGCCAAGTCGGTTGTCGACAATCCCGGCAACTACCGGACAATTCTGAAGAAACAGTATTATAACACTCCGGCACTGCAGCCGCTGTCACCCGGGATATCACAGCAGGAACCCGGAAAAGTCCGGAAGGTTCGTAAGTTGCTGACATCAGATGGTCCGGTGCTTTTCTGGACGCCCCCCTCTTCCAAGTCTGGAGATGCAGATGCCTGCAAATATGTTGTCTATTGTTTTGATGCCGGTGACAAAATTGATATTGATGATCCTTCACATATAGTTGCGATAACGGAACATACGTTTTATCTGTTGCCTGATGTCGGCAGAGATGTCCAGCAGTTCTACGTCATTACAGCTCTCTCGCGCGTTCAGGCAGAGTCCAAACCTGTCCGCATCAAGGTCAGGAACTGACTCAATACGCAGTAGGCTCTCTTTATGCTTGTCAGAATATTTCGTAAATGAGGCCCGCATTCGAACAGCCTTTTCCATACTGAAAAGCTATCACGGGACGGTAGAGCTGACGCTGTTCCTCAGGCAGCCGGACATCCCGTTTGAAAAAGATATGGGTCTGAATGAAAAAACACCCATATCTAAACGAAAAGATACCCATATCTGAACTACAAAGATATATGGGTCTTTTTTTACTCAGATATGGGTCTTTCTATACGCGCGCGCGTACGCGCGCGAACCTTATTATTATTGTTCGTTGCCAAAACCATAAATACATGAAATTACGGCGGTCATGTTGAACTGCACTCTTCTTCTGTAATTAGGTATCAGACAATGAGCCCTCCCTGACGGTATGGACAAACTGTCAAATAAATTTGCGTACAAAGAGTACACAAAGTACACAAAGAGACTTCCCATATATGTACTTCTGTGTACTTTCTGCAATTTGTAACCTACAGTTTGTTGTCTGTTTGAATTAACACAATTTAACATATGGGAGGGGTGGGTAAATAGCGACTTTCCTTATACATTTGCATATATGCCAGTTATTGGCTGTTTCACTGACCAGGACGGCTCCGTCACGTTCAGCATCGCTAACCTGCCTCAAGGCATATACATTATCAAATCCGAATCACTGACCTGTAAAATCCTCAAGCAATGAAACGAAACACCTTGCGTCACTTTCTGACATGCAGCATCGCAGCAGCATTGCTGTTTCTTGGCTATACGCCGGCATCGGCCCAGTATTACATGAACGTATTCAAGAAGAACGGCGAGACTGTCCAGTTTGAAGTGACTGAATTGGACAGCGTATCCTTCACTTCCACAGAAGTAGCATACGAGTATGTCGATCTGGGTCTCAGCGTAAACTGGGCGACCTTCAACGTGGGTGCCACTAGGCCAGAGGCGTACGGTGACTACTTTGCCTGGGGCGAGACGGAACCATACTACGAGGCCGGCTACGCACAGGAGAATCCGCAAGCACACTGGAAAGATGGGAAATCTGATGGATACAATTGGTTCAATTACAAGTGGTGCAACGGCACATACGATTCTCTGACAAAATACAATACGAAGAGTGATAAAGGAACGGTCGACAACAAAACCGTGCTTGACCCTGAGGATGACGTTGCCCACGTCAAGTGGGGCGGCAGCTGGCGCATGCCGACCAAAGAAGAACAGTATGAATTGTTCAATAACTGCACCTGGACCTGGTACGACTCCGGCAACACAGAATTTAATGGTGTGGCCGGTTATAAGGTTACCAGCAATAAGGATGGTTACACAGACCGCTCCATATTTCTTCCGGCTGCCGGGTTCCGCGGCGGCACGTACCTCATCGACGGGGGGTCCTACGGCCTCTACTGGTCCAGTTCGCTCTACACGGAGAGCCCGCACGGCGCGTGCAGCCTCATCTTCGATTCGGGCAACCACGGCGCGGACAGCCTCGACCGCGGCTACGGTTTCTCTGTCCGGCCCGTTCTCCCGTAGGATTTGTCCTCCCCACCGGCTCAACAGGCCTCGAAACACGCATTCATTCAGCCGCAGGTCGGCCTGATGCAGGCGGGGTGGCAATACCAAAGCCACCCTGCAAGCGTTGTGTGCCGTGCACAAATACTCCGGTCAATCAATAAAAATTCAGGAAAACTAAATGGCGTTTTTAGCTTTTTTCTATATGTTTGTAGAACATAGATTTTGTTTTTAACCTGATATGAAGAGATTTCTTGTATTGTTCAGCCTGACGCTACTCTTTGCCGGAGTTCAGGCCAGAGTGGTAAATGTAGAAAAGGCCGCCTTGGCAGCCGGTGCCGATGCCCGTCTGACTTACACTGCTTCCGCAAACGGCAAGCCAGACTTCTATGTGTTCAACAAAGAGTCCGACAGTGGGTTCGTAATAGTTGCTGCCGACGATGTTGTAGGCGATAACATAGTTTTGGGTTATTCGGACAACGGACCGTTTGATTACGAGTCCAGTCCTGACAATTTCAAGTGGCTGTTAAGTGAGTATCAGGCGCAGATAGAGAGTCTTAGAAGTTCCGGCAGGCATGTAGAGTCAAAAAAAACTCCGGATCGGGCGGAGGTAACCATAGCTCCGCTGTTGGGCGATAACAAATGGGGCCAGAGTTTCCCTTACAACTGGAAATGTCCCCAGCTGAATGGCCATAATTGTGTAACCGGTTGCGTCGCAACATCGATGTCGCAGATAATGTACTACTATAAATGGCCTTTGGTGGGTACCGGAAGCAACGAATACACGTGGATTGGGAGTAAATTAAGTGCTGATTTCAGCGAGGCACCGTTCAGGTGGTATGAAATGTTGCCGTATTATGTCAGTAACGGTTTGACGGAAGATATGGTATTGGCAGTTTCAGACCTGTTGTACAAATGCGGTATTTCTGTCAATATGTCGTATGGCCTGGGCGAAAGTTCTGCTTCTGACGCATGGATTCCCGAGGCACTGAAAAATTACTTCGGTTACTCATCTGCAAGAATGATTAACCGTTCTGACTACTCCGAAGAAGACTGGATTTCCCTGCTGAAAGGGAATCTTCAGAAGAAAATGCCTGTAATTTATTCGGGTGAGAGTGACGGAGGCGGACATGCGTTTGTATGCGACGGATACAACTCGTCCGATTACTTCCACTTCAATTTCGGCTGGAAGGGATTGAATGACGGCTATTATCTTGTATCGGTTGCAGGAGATTATAACAAAAAACAGCAGATGGTCTGCGATATCATACCTGGCAAGACTCCTGTCATCTCCGGAGGTGTATATCTGAGCAGACTTGGAAACGGCCAGGCAGAGGTCACCTCATTTGGACTGACAGGCGGCTATACCGGTGAAGTAATGATACCCGAGTCGGTAACCATAGGCGATGAGGTTCTTACCATTACATCTATAAACAGCGATGCCTTCATGAATTCCGGTATTACAAAGGTAACTGTGCCGTCCAGTGTGAAACGCATTGCTGCCGGTGCCTTCTTTGGTTGTAATAACCTGAAGACCATAGTCGTTGAAGGTGCCGTTCCTGAAGTGTATGACGGCAAACTGTTTGACAACAGTGTCTATTCTGAAGCGAAACTTATCGTTCCTGAGGGTAGCGTCGAACTCTATTCGTCAGTGATGCCGTGGATGTGCTTCTGCAATATTACTGACGGTGTTGAATCTAAGCAATGGTCGGAGTGGACGAAGGCAGGGGACGGAACCGGTATAGGCACGTACGTCAACCTTAGCGGTACTGATACGTTTAACGGTACTGCCGAGAATTTGCCGGTCAGTTACCGTTACATGCTCACGGACACATACAGTTGGCAGTTCAAGATAGATGACTGGATGAATGCATCGACCCTTATAATCAACGCTGACATGGAAAGTGGAGAATGTGTTGTCAAGAGCCAGACGACAGGCAATATAATCACCACTACTGACGGTGTCTCAAACTATGAATTCTTTGTTTATTTCACGGATATACCTTCATTCTATACATACCTGTCTTACAGTTCTTATCCGTGTGTTTTTGACAGGGAGACCGGTACCTTCACCTTGAACTCTTTATTTGTCCCGTATGGAATGAATGCATATTTCTCAATGGGTGTGTACAGTTTCAAGATTGACGGGTTTGACTATTCAAAAATAGACCCTGTCGGCGTGAAGACTGAATTTGTTGACTCTCCGGACATAAAGACTATTTTCAATCTGAACGGACAGAGTGTCAACGAGCCCTTGAAGGGTAGCATATACATCATCAACGGCGAAAAGGTTCTGTACTGAATTTAAATCAGGCTGTAGAACAGGCCTCCGGTAATGCCTGCCGCTACAATGACCAGTATCGGATTCCATTTGAACCGGAAGGTCATGATGAAAGCTGCTGCAAAGAGAATGGCACTCATGACAATCTGATTTGTTGAGGTGCCGAAGTTTTCAGGACTGACGAGCGAGAGTACGGCAGCTGCAAGAAGTCCGATTATTACCGGGCGAATCCATGCAAGCACCCTCTGCACAGCAGGGTGCTTGCTGTGTTTTATGAAAAAAATGCTTATTGCAAGCATCAGGATGAACGAGGGCAGGATGACGGAGAATGAGGCCAGCAACGAGCCGAGGACTGCGTATGGTTCGCTATACCCGGCGTTTGTGACCGCCATGTATCCGACGTATGTGGCAGAGTTTATTCCAATTGGTCCCGGAGTCATCTGGCTGACAGCGACTATATCAGTGAACTCCTGAATGTCTATCCATCCGTAGTGGTTGACTACCCTGTTCTGAATGAGCGACAACATTCCGTAACCTCCGCCGAACCCGAAGAGTCCGATGGTAAAGAATGTCTTGAAAAGTTGCCAGAAAATCATAATTCTTTTTTCTCCCTGAAAAAATAATATGCTACAGCACCGGCAATTGTCGCTGAGATGATAATGACAGGCGATACGCCCAAGGCCCAAATGGCAACGGCAGTAATTACAGGAACCCAGGCGTTGCGCCAACTGATTCCGGCGTCACCGGCAAGACGCAGGGTGGGGGTAAGTATAAGTGCAACGACAGCCGGTCTTATACCTTTGAAAATATTTTCTATCAGTTCTATATCTTTGAACTTGTGGAAAAACAGGGCGATTAGGAGTATTATGGTGACTGAGGGCAGAACTGTTCCGATTGTAGTGACAATACTCCCCAATATCCCCTTCATCCTATATCCGATGAAGATTGATATGTTCACGGCGAATATCCCGGGGGCTGTCTGTGAAATGGAAAGCAAGTCAAGAAAATCCTGTCGCGAAATCCATGAGTTTTGCTCAACGACCTCTCTTTCAATCATCGGAATCATCACATAGCCGCCGCCTATCGTGAAGAGACCGATTTTCAGAAAAGTAAGAAAGAGCTTCAGCAACATGGTTCAGCTGCGTTTCTTCTCAATCCACTTACGGGCGTTAACGAAAGCTTCAATCCATGGAGTTACCTGATCATCCTTTCTGTCGGCAGGCCAATAGGCGCATTGCCAAGGGAATATGGCGCGCTCGGGGTGGGGCATCATAGCTATGTGACGTCCGTCAGGACTGGCTATTCCAGCCACATTGTAGTCCGAACCGTTAGGATTTGCGGGATAGTCGGGGTAGGTGTACTTGGCAACGATGTTGTATTGCTCTTCGGGGTAAGGAAGATGAAACTTGCCTTCACCGTGGGCTACCCATACTCCCAGACGTGAGCCTCCAAGGCTGTTCAGCATGATGCTGTTGTTGTCGGGTATGCTTACGCCAAGGAATGCCGACTCGAATTTGTGGGAATCATTGTGGAGCATACGGCTCTTTTCCTTGTGGTCCGGATTTATGAGGCCCAATTCTATCATTAGCTGGCACCCGTTGCAGATACCGAGCGACATGGTGTCTTCGCGTGCATAGAATCTGTCGAGTGTTGCCTTTGCAGTTGGATTGAACAGGAATGCTCCTGCCCAGCCTTTTGCAGAACCAAGGACGTCAGAATTTGAGAAACCTCCACAGAAGACTATCATGTTGATTTCGTCCAAAGTCTCCCGTCCGCTTACAAGGTCTGTCATTGTCACATCTTTCACATCAAAGCCTGCAAGCCACAACGTGTACGCCATTTCGCGCTCTCCGTTCGTGCCTTTTTCGCGGATGATGGCAGCTTTTACTCCGCTGGGATTCCTCCTGTCAGGATTGAGCCCATACTGCGATAGTTTGCCTTGGAATGTATATGGAACTTTTATGCTAAGGGGCTGTTTGCCATAGTTCTCGAACCTTTTTTCTGCAAATCCGGCGGATGCCTGGCAACGTTCCATCAGATATGAGGACTTGTACCAGATCTTGCGCATGGAGTCGATGTCAACCTTAACTTTCTGCTTGCCGAAACGAACGTTTACTGAGCGTTCGGAAATCGGAGCCCCTATCCGTGCAAAACCTACGCCTTCTTCCTCCAATACTGATACGACTGCATCAAGATTCCTGTTGTCAACCTGTATGACGATGCCCGGATTCTCGGCAAATAGAGCGGTAACCATATCCCGACAGTGTAGATCGTCAAGGCAGATGTCAAGGCCGCCTTCAGTGTTGGCGAAACACATCTCAAGGAGGGTAGTAATAAGACCTCCTGCAGATATGTCGTGACCGGCCAGCACCAGTTCCTTGTCAATCAGGCGCTGTACTGCATTGAATGTGTCAGAGAAATATTCCGGGTTGCGGACAGTCGGAACATCGCTGCCAATTCTGTTAAGTGACTGTGCCAGTGCTGATCCCCCCAGCTTGAGTTCGTCAAAGCTGAAGTCAAGGTGAAGTAGTGTGCTTCCCTTTATCGAAGAGAGCACAGGAGAGATAATCTTCCTGATGTCAGATACTTCGCCTCCGGCCGATACAATCACTGTCCCGGGGCTTATTACCTTGCTTCCATCCGGATATTTCTGTGTCATCGAAAGTGAATCCTTTCCTGTGGGAACGTTGATTCCGAGTGCAATACAAAAATCGGACAAAGCTTTCACACCCTTGTACAGACGGGCGTCCTCACCTTTCTGCGAGCGGCAAGGCCACATCCAGTTGGCGCTGAGTGAAACAGTGGCAAGTCCGTCCCTCAGAGGGGCAAAGACAATGTTCGTGAGAGCTTCTGCCACAGATAGTACAGATCCGGCTGCCGGGTCGGCAAGACCGGCTTGGGGTGCATGTCCGATAGAGGTCGCAATTCCGCTTTTGCCACGATAGTCAAGAGCCACTGCACCACAGTCCGAAAGCGGAAGCTGTATCTTTCCCTGACACTGTTGCCTGGCAATCTTGCCTGTCACCGACCTGTCAACCTTGTTTGTGAGCCAATCCTTGCAGGCTACACTTTCAAGTTGGAGGACGTTGCTCAAATACTCCTCTGCAAGATTGGGATCGTATCTGACATCTTCGTATCTGCGCTCCACCGTCTCGTCTTTCATTATTGTCTTGGGCGATGAACCGAACATCTGGCTGACAGCCAGGTCGAACGGGCGTCTGCCGTCAGCCTGCTCAAAGGCAAAACGGGCATCGCCTGTGGTTTCTCCTACAACATACATCGGAGCTCGCTCACGTTCGGCTATTTTTCTGACGTGCCCGATGGATTCTTCCTGAATCAAAAGACCCATGCGCTCCTGTGATTCGTTCGCGATAATCTCTTTCGAAGAGAGGGTCTTGTCTCCGATCGGCAATTTATCCATCTCAATCAGGCCTCCGCACTCTTCTACCAGTTCTGAAAGGCAGTTCACGTGTCCGGCCGAGCCGTGATCGTGGATAGAAACTATCGGATTGACATCTTCTTCGCACAGGGCACGGGTAACATTGTATCCGCGTTTCTGCATCTCAGCGTTGGCGCGCTGGACAGCGTTGAGTTCTATTCCAGAAGAGTATCTGCCCGTTTCGACTGAGGATACAGAACCTCCGCCAAGGCCGATGCGGTAGTTGTCACCGCCAAGTACGACGATTTTGTTCCCTTTCTCAGGATGTCCCTTCATGCAGTCGCGTCTGGTTCCGTAGCCTACGCCGCCTGCCAGCATGATAACTTTGTCATATCCGTACAGCTCTCCGTTCTCCTGATGCTCAAAAGTGAGAAGGGAACCGCAAATCAGCGGCTGGCCAAACTTGTTACCGAAGTCGGATGCACCGTTAGAGGCTTTTGTAAGAATCTGTTCGGGAGTCTGGTAGAGCCATTTGCGCTCCTTTAGAGACATTTCCCATCGACGGCCTGAGTCGTTCCGCGGATATGAGGTCATATAGACAGCTGTTCCGGCTATGGGCCACGAACCCTTGCCGCCACCCATTCGGTCTCGTATTTCGCCTCCTGTCCCTGTTGAAGCACCATTGAAAGGTTCAACAGTGGTAGGGAAGTTGTGAGTCTCGGCTTTTATTGATATGACAGATTCGATGTTGCGTATGACGAAGTAGTCAGGCACTGAATGATCGGCCGGAGCAAACTGCTCGACAACAGGTCCTTCCGCGAAAGCCACATTGTCCTTGTAAGCCGATATTATGCGACCGGGATGTTCTTTTGTGGTGTTTTTTATCATCTGAAACAGAGATGACTCCATCTCCTTCCCGTCAATGATGAACGTCCCGCCGAAAATCTTGTGACGGCAGTGTTCCGAGTTGATCTGTGCAAATCCGAATACCTCTGAATCCGTAAGGTTGCGGCCGATCTCTTTCTCTACCTTGTGAAGATAGTTGATTTCTTCTTCTGAAAGTGCCAGTCCTTCCTGTTCGTTATACGATTCGAGGTCATCAATCAGCAGAATTGGCTGCGGTTTGATATTTACCGTGAAGATGTCCTGTCCGAGACCGTCATACAGTCTTTGAAGCATGGGATCGTATTCAGCTTCAGCAGAATCAACGGGGAAATATTCTTCAATGCGTGTTATGCCTGACAAACCCATGTTCTGGGTTATCTCGACAGCATTTGTACTCCAGGGAGTTATCATTTCGCGTCGTGGACCGACAAAAAAACCGGATAGGTTTTCTGACTCGTAGAGTGTTGCCTCACCATAAAGCCAGCTCAGTTTGCTGACATCCTCACGACTTAGTTTCCCGGCAGTTTCGGTTGCAATGACCGCGCCTGCAGGAGCCTTGAAAAATAGAATCATTCTGTTCGGGTTTATTTACTGCAAAAATAGCCATTTATTCCTTACAGGAAAATGGCTGTGCTCCAAAAAAAATCCAATAAGGTTACGTATGGATTCAGTAGCTTGCAACAGTTTCGGAATGATAGAATTCGTAAATTCGTTTCACATTGTCCCTGTGCTTGACAGAAACAGGAATTGATATTTGTTCGGGCTTGTATATCCTTAAATACAGGTTGTTGCTGTCATTGTTGAAATGGACGATATGTTTGGGGTTTACAAAATATGAACGATGGCATTGTATGAGGTGCGGACGGCACATTTCCACTGTCTTTTTCAGTGTCAGCCGAAAAAACTGATGCTCAACGAATCCTGATTTGCCGATATAGAAAATATCAACGTAGTTTGTATCAGCAGCAACGCAAATCAGATTGTGGGGTAAGACAGTGAACAGAGTGTTGTTCCTGTTGTCCGACAGAACGATTTCGTCTGCCTCTGCACTATCGTTGTTTTCTGTTTCTTTCGAGCGTCCGATAAAAAACCTGAAGGTATTTGAGAGTGAGTTGATAATAACGCGTAACTTGTTGTTGTGTTTGCAGATACCTGATAGTCCTTTCATTTCATAAAACAAGAGCTACGGAGAAAACGATGGCAATGTTTTTCACCTAAACGTGAACATAATGTGTGACATAGTGGGTGAAGATGGATTCGAACCACCGAAGTCGAGAGACAGCAGATTTACAGTCTGCCCCATTTGGCCACTCTGGAATTCACCCTATTGGGAAACGGTCCTTACTTGGATGTAAGCCGTGTGATGTAGGCGTCAATATTGGAGGCCTCTCGTGATGCCGGATAATCAGATTTGATACTGTTGTACAGTTTCAAGGCCTGGGACGGCTGCTCCATGGCCTCATAGATGAGACCCGCATTGAAAAGGTATAAAGGCGAAAGCAGATCATTGTCCGCTTTCTTTGCAGCTTTCTGGAATGTTGAGGCAGCAAGCTGAAGCTGGTCCGTAGAGGCATAGCAGTCTGCCAGGGCACTGAGAACTGCAGGAGCTATCATCTGATCTTTGCCTTTGTACTTTGAAAGATACTTGATGGCGAGTTCGCAACTGTCAAGTTGTGCCAGACACAAGCCGGCATAGGCTCCAGCCAGTTTCCCGGCTTTGGTGTTCCTGTAGTTTGCGGCAATTTCCTCAAATCCGAGGAAACTGCTTCCGTCACCCTCAAGTGCCTTCTGATACTGCCCGTCCATGAAATAGTTCTCACCTGGGAAAAGGTATTCGGAAACCCTAAGCTCGCGCGGCTCAACGACCTTTGTCTTGTAAAGAGAGATGCCGACGGCTGCAACTATGATAGCGCAGACAACTGCGATGATTGCTGTCTTGTTCTTTTCAATGAATTCTTCCCAACGGTTTAAGGTTTCTTCCATAGTGACTCCATTCTGCTGAACCTGTGCGGCAGGAGCCTTCTTGGTCTGTACTGCAGAAGCCTTCTTGGCTGTTGAGCTGCTCTTCTTCTGTGCCATATCTGACAAATGCTGTTGTTTGATTTCTTTAAGCGGTTGCAAAATTACTCTTTTTTTGACTTAACGGTAATAATTTATGTAAAAATTCGGTCTAAATCAGAAAAGAGAATTATCTTCGCTTTAAAAACCGACAGCCCCGTGTATCTAAGTCGTCTTTTTCTGATGAACTACAGAAATGTAGAACAGGCGGACTTGCTGCTTTCTCCAAAGATAAACTGCTTTGTCGGCAGCAACGGCATGGGGAAAACCAATATTCTGGATGCAATACACTATCTGTCGTTCTGCAAAAGTTCAGTCAACCCCGTTGATTCACAAATAGTACGTCATGGTGCTGACTGTATGTTTCTGCAAGGCAGCTATGTCTTTGACATGGATATGAATGTGGACATAAGCTGCACTCTGAAAACCGGGTCAAGGAAGTTGTTCCGCCGGAACGGCAAGGATTACAGGCGCTTTTCAGACCACATCGGTCTGATTCCGCTAGTCATGATATCTCCTGATGACGGAGGTCTGATATCTGAAGGCAGTGAAGGGCGCAGGCGTTTCATGGATGTTGTCATCTCGCAGTATGACCATGAGTACCTTGGACATCTCATTGATTACAACAAGGCGCTTGTACAGCGTAACACCCTGTTGAAACTGGAAACTGAACCTGACGCTGATCAGTTTGTGATGTGGGAATCCATGATGGACAGATGTGCCCGGACAATACATGACAGGAGACGTGCATTTGTTGGCAACCTTATACCTGTGTTTCAGAGAATCTATTCCCAGATAGGTTCTGAAAACGAAAAGGTAGGACTTGACTACCGTTCACACTTGGAACGCGGCCCTCTGGCAGGCCAGCTTGCATCATGGCGCACAAAGGAACGTGCGGTCGGCTATACTCTTCATGGGATACACAAAGACGACCTTGAAATGACCCTTGACGGATATCCCATAAAAAGGGAGGGCTCTCAGGGGCAGAACAAGAGCTACCTGATAGCGTTGAAACTTGCACAGTACCTCTGCCTTACTGAAGCATGCTCCGGCCGGAGACCCCTTCTTTTGCTGGATGACTTGTTTGACAAGCTGGATTCATCAAGAGTAGGACGAATACTTAAGATGGTATCCGGTGATGACTTCGGCCAGATTTTCATCACCGACGTTGACCGTAACCACTTGGATTCGATAATAGGGATGCTGGAGAGAGACTTCAGAATATATACAATTGAAAACGGCGAAATAAGATGAGGCGTACAGACAGCGAGACCGTTCAGGATGTGGTGTACCGGTTCCTGCGTGACCAGGGACTTGAGATGCCTCTGAACGAGTATAGGCTGATTCAGGCCTGGAACGCTGTAATGGATAAATCCATATCCCTGCACACAAAAGAGTTGAGGATATATAACCAGGTGCTGTTTGTTACCGTAACATCGGCAGTTGTAAAAAATGAGATTATGATGCGACGTTCCGTTCTGGTCAAGACCTTGAACGATCACGTGGGAGCACAGGTAATCCGTGACATTATGGTGCGCTGAAGAGAACTTGCAGTAACTGTGCAATCACTTTTCTGAGAGGATGTCTATAGCTTTCTTGACCGTTACGTCGAAGGTGTTGATGTAAGCCATGTAATCTTCCATGTCCATCGCATCGTAAATGATGCCGGAATAGAGGAGTCTCTTCAATTGTTCCATAGCCTCGGAAGGAACCGGCCCGGTCCGTCTGATACCATTCTCTGCAGCATATCTGATGAAAGAGTCGAACACTTTTCCCTTTTCGAGATATGCAGTCACATCCTTCCAGCCCTTGAAGCCGGACAATTCCTTGCGGTGTGAGTCGACATATTTCAGGGAATATTTGTTCGGCAGACTTTTGCGCACTATCGAAGTGTAATATTCGTTGTAGGCTATTGTATCTTGCGGAACGAAAACATCGGGCATGATGCCTCCTCCACCATATACTTTCTTGCCGGATTTTGTCGTGAAAACCTGTTCCTCATCCAGCTTGACACTGTCGGCTGAGAAAAACTCACCCCTTTCCCATCTCTTGACAATGTCCATTGCATAGTCTTCGTCATCCTTGCCGTACGGCTTCTGAATACATCTGCCCGATGGGGTGTAGTAGCGGGCTATTGTAAGACGGATGCTGGAGCCGTCGTTGAAATCGATTGGCTGCTGGACAAGTCCTTTGCCGAAAGAACGGCGTCCCACAATCGTGCCGCGGTCATTGTCCTGTATGGCTCCTGTGAATATTTCGCTTGCCGAGGCACTGATTTCGTCAATCAGTACGACGAGAGGTATGTTTTGGAAACGGCCTCGCCCATTGGCATATTCTGCCTCGTAGCTGCTGTGAAGTCCCTGAGTATAGACAATCATCTGTCCTTTAGGCAGAAATTCATTAACAGTCTGGATAGCTGTACCGAGATACCCTCCGGTGTTCCCGCGAAGGTCAACAATGATTTTGCGGCATCCCTCCGACATAAGTTTGGCCATTCCGGTCATCATCTCAGAGTATGTGGTCTCGCCAAACTTGTTCAGTACGATGTAACCAATCTGGTCAGTAATCATGTATGCTGCGTCAACGCTCTTGACGGGAATTGGGCCACGCTCAATGGTGAAATCTATAATACCGGCATCTCCAGGGCGCGAAACGCCTATTTTGACTTCGGTGCCTTCCGGTCCTTTCAGGTTCTTGACAATTTCATTGCTTGAAATACCTTTGCCTGCAAACAGAGAGTCATCAATATACACTATCCTGTCTCCTGCCAGGACTCCTACCTTCTCAGAGGGACCGCCGTGTATGACATTGTTCACGTGTATGGTATCGTCCTGCATGGAAAACTGTATGCCTATTCCCGAGAAGCTGCCGTGAAGTTCATCGTTGCTCTCCTTGGTCTCTTCGGCGGGATAGTATGCAGAGTGGGGATCAAGCTTGTTCAGTATTACAGGCAGGGCTGCTTCAATCAGAGTGTCAACATTGACAGAGTCTACATACAGTTGATTGATGGCTGAAATAAGAGTGTTTATCTTATTGTTCCTGCCGTTGTTCGAACGTATGGCGTATTCAAGCTTGAAGGCCTGCTTTTTCCATTGGTCTGACATTATTTTACTGCCCAGGGCGAAACCAAGGATGAGCACTGCCGCCAACAAAAGAATATAATGGAGTCTTTTCATTTTTCAGTAGGGTCAAGATACAGTAATTCAATTCCAGCCCGTTCAAGAAGGTCCACACCATCTGTCAGACGGTACTTTTCCGAATATACGACGCGCTTTATTCCTGCCTGTATTATTAATTTGGCGCATTCAATGCAAGGAGCTGCCGTACAGTACATGGTGGCACCTTCACTGCTGTTGCCAGATCTGGCGAGCTTTGTAATAGCATTTGCTTCGGCGTGAAGTACATATGGCTTGGAGTTGTTGTTTTCGTCCTCGCAGACATTCTCGAAACCTGTGGGAGTCCCGTTGTATCCGTCCGAGATAATCATCTTGTCCTTTACTACCAGAGCACCGACTTTTCTGCGCTCGCAGTAAGAGTTTTCGGCCCATATACGCGCCATCCGGGCATATCTCATATCCAGACTGAGCTGTTTTTCCTTATTCATATCACTTAGCGGTTTTTTGTAAGTTTTCAAGAGCCAGGATAGTAAATCCTCCGCGTTTGAGTACTATCTTGCCTTCATGAGCCATGCTGTTCAACAATTTTGATACGCTGAGCCTCGTCTCACCAAGAATTCTGGAGAGGTCTTCCATTCTTACGCGAATTTCTTTCGGGCCGGAAGGAATGTCAGAGAAACTACAGACTATAGTTGCGAGGCGCTCTTCCATGCTGGTTTCGCGCTTGTCCCATATCTGGTTTTCAAGGTTCTGGATTCTGCCGCTGAGTATGTTCATCAAGTTCATCCTGCAAATCTCGTACTTATACAGTTCGGAGTAGAGATACTGCTTGTCAATGATGAGGAGGCTGGAGTTCTCTTTTGCCGTGTACTGTCTGGTGAAAGCCGGCTGGATTCCGAAAAGAGAATGCGGCTCAATCAGAAAGGGAGTGTCTATGGTTTCTGAAAACGTGAGAGTTCCGTTCTGGGTAGTGCGGCTGGACAAGACGGAACCGTTCAGTATGAAGACGAATTTACTGCATGGCATACCGGCTTTTATGAAAGTCTGCCCTTTGATAATGGTGCGGAACTCAAAACGCACCTTCTCAAGGACCTCTTCAAATTCCGTCTTGGAAAGCCCTTGAAACAGCGGTAACCCCAACAGGGTGTCATATATGGTGTAATCCATTGACAAATCGGTTCTAATGCGCAAAAATACTGAATACTGTCTGAAATCACATTTGCTCGGTGTTAAAAAATACTATTTTGGCGATATCGTATCTCAATGCAAGAAAAACAGTCCTCTGAGTGGATAATGTAAAAAAAAGGTGCTAACTTTGGAGAGAACATTATTATTTAAACATTAAACCATAACAGCTATGAGTTCGTTTCTTTCAACACTTGACACACCGCTGAGAATATTCTGGATTATCGCCATTGCAGCCAGTGTAGTGTTTGTCGTACAGACAATCATGACATTCATTGGCTTCGGAGGCGATGCCGACTTTGACGAAATATCAACTGCCGAGACGGTTGACGATGCCGGCTTCTCAGGTCTGTTTTCATTCAGAAATCTCATCAATTTCCTTCTCGGATACGGCTGGACCGGTGTCATACTATATGATGACATAACAAAACCTTTCTGGCTTTATGCCATTAGTTTTGGAGTCGGCGTCCTGTTTGTGGCCGCCTTTGTATTCATGTTCAGAAAAATGATGAAACTGTCGCATGACGGCTCTTTCCGTATATCTGAGGCTGTGGGAATTACAGCCGATGTTTATCTGCGAATTCCCGCGTCAAACGGAGGAAGGGGAAAGGTGCAGTTCAGTGTCAAGGGATCCGTACATGAGCTGGATGCCGTGACCGACGAATCCGAGGAGATTCCCACGGGTGCCAAGGCCAAGATAGTTGATACTTTGGGCGATGACGTGGTAAAAGTCGTTAGAATCAACTGAAAATATAAGGAGGTCTGAATCACATATTAATAAAACCTAAGATACAAAATGGACATTTCACTTATCATCATTATTGCAGTAGCACTGCTGTTCGTACTGTTTGTAACAATCATACGGCGCTACAGACGCTGTCCGTCAGACAAGATTCTGGTAGTGTACGGAAAGACCGGCGGCGGTTCCGCCAAGTGTATTCATGGAGGCGGTAAGTTCGTGTGGCCTGTAATTCAGGACTATGCATACCTTAGTCTGACTCCTATTTCGATAGATGCAAATCTTACGAATGCCCTTTCGCGCCAGAATATCCGCGTTGACGTTCCATGCCGCTTTACTGTTGGTATCTCGACCGATTCCGATAGCATGAACAATGCAGCTGAGCGTCTTCTCGGTCTCTCTGCCGATGAAATCCAGGAACTTGCACGCGATATTCTTTTCGGTCAGCTTCGTCTGGTCATAGCAACCATGTCTATAGAGGAGATAAATTCTGACCGTGATACTTTCCTCGAGAAGATAGCAAAAAATGTTGAGGTAGAACTCAAGAAGATCGGACTTCGTCTCATCAATGTGAATGTCACCGATATCAAGGATGAGTCAGGTTATATCCAGGCTCTGGGTAAGGAGGCAGCAGCAAAGGCTATCAACGAGGCTAAGGTAAGTGTTGCCGAGCAGGACAGAAATGGTGAGATAGGTAAGGCAGAGGCTGTAAAAGAAACCCGAATCAGGACATCGCAGGCGAACGCCGTTGCCGTACAGGGTGAGAACAACGCAAAGGTTGAGATTGCTAATTCAGACGCTTTCCGTCGCGAGAAGGAAGCTGAAGCCAACCGTCTTGCAGTTACTGCAGAGAAAGTACAACAGGCTAAGGCTCTGCAGGATGCCTACATCGCAGAACGTGATGCTGAGCTTGCCCGCGCCGAACGTGAGCGTTCAACCCAGCAGGCCAATATTCTGGTAAGCCAGGAGGTTGACAAGCAGCGTGTTATCATCGCCGCAGAGGCCGAGGCCGAGCAGAAACGAATCAATGCCAAGGGTGAGGCTGATGCCATCTTTGCAAAGATGGAAGCTGAAGCAAAGGGCTATTTTGAGATACTAACTAAGCAGGCTGCAGGTTATGACAAGGTGGTTCAGGCTGCCGGAGGCGATGCATCAAAAGCTTTCATGCTCCTTATGTCAGAAAAGATGCCGGAGTTGGTAAAAACCCAGGTTGAAGCCATCAAGGGTGTCAATATTGATCACGTAACTGTGTGGGATTCCGGAAACAATGCTGACGGCAAGGGCTCCACGGCTAATTTCCTTAGCGGTTTGATGAAATCCGTGCCTCCAATGTCCGATCTGTTCGATCTGGCAGGACTCAAACTCCCCGAGTATCTGGCAAAGAAACAGGAAGGACAGCAGTCTGAGGCAGTTCCCGCCGATGCTGAATAATCCGGTTTGTCCAGTACAAAAACGCTTTCGCTTTCAGCGAGGGCGTTTTTTTTGTAAGTTTGCATAAGTATACTCTGTGTGGACATGAAACGTTTGGTCTTGACCTTGTTCAATGTGTTGATGTATGTCTCTGCCATTTTCGGGCAGGTTCTGCTGACAGACAAAACTCTTCGTGCGGACTACATATTCTCCGGCAATTCGGGCTGTTATAACATCAGTCTCGATGAATTGAGCTCTTATAGTGGGTGGTCAGGCCGCAGCGTAAATATGGATAGGGTCTTCCAGCAAGGCAACGGTCAGATACGCATGACTGATGCTGCGTCTGGCAAGTTGCTGTATATCAACTCTTTCAGTACACTGTTTCAGGAATGGCTCTGTACTGAAGAGGCCGTCAATGTGAGCAAGAGTTTTGAGAATGTTTTCCTGTTGCCGATGCCATCTGAAAAAGTTGATGTCACCGTAGAATTATATGACACTCACAATAAGGTAACGGCTTCCCTGACACATCGGGTAGATCCCAAGGATATCCTGATACGACCAAATGTAAATGAAGTTCCAGAATATACCTATATTTGGAAAGGAGGCACTCCTGCCGAGTGTATTGATGTTGTCATTCTGCCGGAAGGATATACGTCGTCTGAGATGGAGCTTTTCATGAAGGATGCGGCCTTGGCTGTCGGGAGCATTTTCAGCCATTCTCCGTTTGGAAGTTTCAAAGATCGGTTCAATTTCCTTGCGGTACAGTTGCCTTCACGGGAAAGCGGGGTCAGTATCCCTCATGAAGGAATCTGGAAGGACACCGCCCTGAAATCGCACTTTGATACATTCTACTCTAACAGATATCTCACCACATTACGTCTGGGACAGATGCACGATCTGTTGGCGGGTGTGCCATACGAGCATATAATTATTCTGGCCAATACCGACAACTACGGCGGTGGTGGAATATTCAACTCCTATACTCTGACCACTGCACATCACCGCGACTTTGCTCCTGTGGTAGTCCATGAGTTTGGGCACAGTTTCGGCGGACTGGCCGATGAGTATTATTATGACGACCAGTATGAAAACTATTACAATTCTGAGACAGAACCTTGGGAACGTAACATAACGACGCTGGTCGATTTTGAAAGCAAGTGGAAGGATATGATAGAACCTGCGACGGTAATACCAACCCCTATGCCTGTGGCAAATCCTAATCTGGTCAATTCCGAAAACGAAGATGCTGTCAGGGCGCTGCCTTCCGTTGGGTTGTATGAAGGGGGAGGGTATATGTCTAAAGGGGTGTGGAGGGGCTCATTTGACTGTAGGATGCACACAAACAAATGTAACGGATTCTGCCCCGTCTGCAGGAATATCCTGGAAAGAATTATAAGGTTTTATACTGAGGACTTGGGGGGATGCCAGATTGACGTATCAGAATAGTTCCTTTATCAGGTCCGCTCTTCCGATTCTCTTCAGTTCATTAGTCAGCATTCGTCTCTGTGACGGCTCGTACCAGAAGAAGAATTGTCTCTGAGCCTGTTTCTGTCTTGGATCACGGGCGCAGTACACTTCCTGCATTGTATATGGGTTTATTCCCGTGCAGAACATTTCGGTACTAAGCGTCATCGGTGTGGGGGTGAAATCCTGAATCTGTTCCAGGTGGAAATCCATCCGTTTTGTTATTACTGCCAGTTCAGCCATGTCTTCTTCAGTACATCCGGGGTGGCTGCTTATGAAATAGGGTATCAGCTGCTGTTTCAGTCCGACATCGCGGTTTACATCGTCAAATATCTTTCTGAATTGGTTGAACTGACTGAATGAAGGTTTGCGCATCAGGTTCAAAACCCTGTCGGAAGTGTGTTCAGGTGCAACTTTCAGACGGCCGCTGACATGCTTGGAAATCAGTTCGCGGGCATAGTCAATATGGGAACGGTCAATAATCGGATTACCGCTACGGTGCAGAATTATGTCATACCTGATTCCGCTGCCAATACTTATTTTCTTTACTCCAGTCACCGCTGAAGCAGCACGGTAAAGGTCAATAAGCGGTCTGAGGTCAGTGTTCAGGTTCGGACATATCTTTGGGTGGAGACAAGTGGGACGCCTGCACTTCTCGCACAATGTTTTGTCCCTGCCTGAGATGGCGTACATGTTGGCGGAAGGCCCTCCCAGGTCGGAGATGTGGCCTTTGAAGTCTTCCATCTGAGTAATAGCTTTTACCTCGCGAAGAATACTCTCCTTGCTTCGGCTGACAATCTGTTTGCCCTGATGGGCCGAAATTGTGCAGAAAGCGCAGCCTCCGAAACACCCTCTGTGAATGGTTACCGAATGTCGGATCATCTCGAAAGCAGGTATGCGTTTGCCGGCATAACGGGGGTGAGGCATGCGTGTGAACGGGAGATCATATACGGCATCCAGTTCTGCTGTTGTCATCGGCTCGTAAGGAGGGTTTACCACAACAAAACTGTTTCCGCTTTTTTGTATAATCCGGTTCGCGTGAATGCGATTCGACTCTTCCTCGATAACCCTGAAGTTTTCAGCCTGTGCCTTCCTGTCATTGAGGCATTTTTCAAATGAATTAAGCACCCTGTCATCCGGCTTTTCGCCTTCCGGTATCTCCCTGCATACGAATGCCACCTGTGGCTGAAGTACTATCTCCTCGGGATGCCCTCGACGGATGGCGTCTGCAATGGCCGTCATAGGTTTCTCTCCCATGCCATAAACAAGCCAATCGGCTCCACTTTCAAGAAGAATACTCTGACGAATGCGATTCTGCCAGTAATCGTAGTGGGCAAGTCTTCGCATAGAAGCCTCGATGCCTCCAAGTACTACAGGCACATCTGGAAAAATGCTTTTAAGAGCTTTTGTATAGACTATCGAAGGATAATCCGGTCGTGCGGAGTGGCGGCCATCGGGCGTATAGGCATCTTCCGAGCGTAGTCTCTTTCCCGCAGTATAACGGTTTACCATAGAGTCCATAGCTCCGGCCGACACTCCGAAATACAGGTTCGGACGACCAAGTTTCCTGAAGTCCCGAAGGTCATCCTGCCAGTTTGGCTGAGGAACTATAGCTACACGTAACCCCTGTGCTTCCAACACCCTGCCGATGACGGCGGTTCCGAACGTGGGATGGTCAACGTATGCATCTCCGCTGAAAAGTATGACGTCAAGGCTGTCCCAACCCAGACGTTCGCACTCCTTGCGGGTGGTGGGCAACCAGACTCCAGATGTCATTTTTCAGGAATTTCGTCATGTTCAGGGTTCTCTTTGGACCAGTTCTCATATAGAACCAACAGATTTTCCAGTCCTAAACTCTTCATGTCTTTGTGATAGAGTACGTCGATGCATAGGTCAATAAGATCTCTGTCTGTTCCGGCTGAAGTCAGAAGCGAGCGCACATTCAGACGGAGCTTGTCCAACGCGGTCTCAGTAACTATGCCGTTACTGTCCACCAACCATTGGAACAGAGAGTATTTCCGTATGGTTCTCAGGTTGTCGTCCGATACCTCAATCCAGCGGGTAGCCGATTTGTTAGCTTGAATTCTATAC
Organism: Bacteroidaceae bacterium; assembly: GCA_017615835.1. GTDB lineage: Bacteria > Bacteroidota > Bacteroidia > Bacteroidales > Bacteroidaceae > Colenecus. The sequence continues at coordinate 36,253 of JAFZZI010000010.1, forward strand.
ATAGTGCATTGCTGTTATCTCATCAAATAGCTTATCAGTGAGGACATTACCTTCGTTCTTATCTTTTCGCCCCTCAAACTCTCAAATGGAAATCCCAGAGTAACAGTGTTTTTCTTCCTGTCATTCTGGCCGACACCTGCGCAGAATCTGCTGTCCGTATAGGCAAAAATCGCAATTGCGCCGGATACTGGCTCAATCACGTCCGGATGTGTCAGCTGGTACACCTCCTCACCCTGTTCAGTTACCAGACTGTATTCATCACCCAATCCTTTAACTGACTTTTCTGAATTGCTCTTTATTGAACCGCTCCAGGTGAATCCAAGAATGTCAGATGCGAATCGTCTGCCCTCGGCAGTTGAACAAAGGTCGCTGCCGACATATGAGCCGCTGACCAGCAGCCTTCCCCCATTTATGCAGTAATCTCTTACCATCTGCATCAATATCGGAGGGAATGTCCTGAAGTCGTTACCCATTATAGTATCATTGGGCGTGCGTTTCTGCAAACCAAGTATCAGGTCGGTCAGAGGATAGTCTTTGAGCATGACCAGACTGTCCTGTACTGCTTCGCGGCTGCATGAGACAAAGGAATATTCCTTTCCGGCTGCAATTGACATACCGTGGATAAACGGATAGTTGAACGTGTTGCCGGTAAGCAGTGTGCCATCCAGTTCATCTCCGCTGAAACCCAGTTCTTCCTCTTCCGACATCAGGACGTGGCTTCGGTCAAAGACTTTCTGTATACCACAGAATATCGGAGATGACATATACTGTACACCAGCGTCGGCCTCCAGGTCAAACCCAAGTCTTGATGACGATTCAACCGTAGCTGGCCCGCTCAGTCTCTGAAATCCGTTCACCACAAGGATTGTCCCTTTTGCGCGGTTGTTGAGACATGCGGACAAGGTTTCGGATGGCATGCTCTGACCGCCTCCATTCAAAGCGGTAACCTTGAAACTGTAAACGTGTCCCGGTTCAGGAACCAGTTCGTAATAGGGGTGTCGCACGGCAATTCCGTTGTCGAAAGCAAGACCGTCAATGCTGGTGTAAACAACATATCCGTCAGGTCTTGCCGATGGTTCAATCGGATCATATACAGGCTGCCATGACAGAGTCAGCGAGCGGTTTTCCTTGTTTTCGGTAATCATGAAATGATCCACTGGCAGGGGTTGTACGGTATACTGCAGTCCGTGCATGAAAGACACATATTTCAGTATTGACTTGTAAATGGCCCGTGATGTCACGAAACGGAAGGTGGGGTCGAAGGCATATTTCAAGTCGTAGAAGTTCTGGTGGGATAGAAGTTCCAGCAACGTTGAAGGCATCTGTGGCTCGCGGCTTTCACAATAATTCCCATCCAAGACTCCACGTATTGTCCATGGCCTTCCTGATGCTGCCTCAATGTCGCGCTTCAGCTCACTTAGTACCTGATCAGCAAGGTCACGGGAAACGTCGCGGGTCAGGCCGGTGGCCAGAATCCCGTCTTTCTTCTGTGTAGTGCATATTCCCAGTGAACCGACAATGCTGTCACCAAGACGAACTCCCGCATCAGTGTGGAGGGCAAAAGACAACTCTATCGGAACGTTTGCTCCTGATTCTGTAGGATTGAATATTGATCCTCCCGAAAGCCAGTTCGTCATTCTGGGACGTGTCTGGATGTCTTCGTTGTAGTCGTCAAGACCGTCATATTTGAGAAATACCGAATCGGGAGCGCCGCTGAATTTTGCGTAATAGCGGGAGCCTTCAAGATATCTCGCCTTGCCGCTTAGAGAGCCTCCGCGTTCCTCGTTCCCTATTCCGCCACCGAAACGTACGGCATCGGCGCATATCAAACCCTCTTCAGAACTGTTGTTGTCAAGCACTACCATGGCCTTTTCACTGCGTCCCTTCTCGAATCTGAACGTACCCAGATATACCCATGTATCCCCTCCAATCTTCTGGTTTACACGGAATGTGGTTTCTCCTCCTTGATGAAAAACCGTGTATCGTGCATCGGAGACGCTGTTACTGAAAGTGTGGTATGTGACATAAACGGAATAGTTGCCGCTCTTCGGGATTTCAGGACTCCAGGTCACCGATGCTGACTCGGACGATCTGCCACTGCCGCTTCCAACCACCCTCACAGTTGCCGAACTGTCGTTTACTATTCTCCCGAAACGAGGCGAATATCCATTTGTCCGGACCGACTTCCATCTGTTTCCGCGCGAGTTCTGTTCCTGATAACTTTTTCGTCCTGACTGGTCGTCTGTCACGACACAGTCGGTTTGCCAGTCACGCTCTCGCATGGCAGTCACCACGGCTCCGGCATTTTCGAGCATGGGAATCAGGTAGGGATAGACAAACGACTGAGAGAGCAGATCTTCCCTTGTACACCACAAGGCAGGACGCTGCCACTTCCAAATCTGTTTTTCGCGGTTGTCGAAATAGTAGCCGTGACTTGGTGTGACAGACAGATGCACTCCACCCAAGCCCCTTGTTACATGGAACGCTTTAGTCTCGTTGGTAATCCAAGGTGTTCCGGTGTATCTCGTGCCATTCCACAGCATCTCCTGATCAATGTAGGGTCTGTACCTGTTTGGAATCAGACTTTCAATCTCCTTGTTGTTGCTGTAGACAAGAATGCGGTAGCTTCTGAATGAATCGGGCAGTACCTTCTTCACTCCGTCCCTGATCCGCTCTACTATGGCTGTTCTGAACTGCTGACGCGAGAAGTTGTCACTCAATGTTATTGTGACGGTCTTGTTCCTATGGTTGAAAGTGCAACTCTTTACCGACACTTTGCGTATGTCGGCAGGACACTCGTAGCTGTCAAAGTACTCGTTTATCCGCGAACGCGCCAAAGCGTCGCCACCCTGAGCGTAGGCAACAACCGCAATAAACAGGACAAACAGGACTGATGCAAGTCTTTTGCCCATGATTTGGTTTTTCAAACGCATTAACCTCCAGAGGTTCTTATTTGGCTTTCAAGCCTTCTATTTTCCTGACGATGTCATCAATGTTTTTGTTGAAGTCGGAGTACAGCGTCTTGTAGTACTTGGCTGCGTTTCCCGGTTCAGTGTGGTTGATTCTCTTGACAAATTCAGCATCTGTCTCCAGAAGTTCGTTTATCAGTTCCAAAACCTTTTCCTTGTCAATGCCCGGTGAATACTGGTAACGTATGAAGCATTCCGAGACCAACTCGCCTATGATGCAGTCTATGTTCTTTTTCAGTTGTTTTCTGCTCGCCATATTGAATACATTTATTGATTATTTCTGTTTACAAATATAGTCTAACTGCCCCAAACATACAAGACGTTCCGTAAACTTACCTTGATATATTGTACATTTTAGGCAAAAGTTTGCTCAATTCTGCATTTTTGGCGAAATTTGCATGACTAACCGGAAACAGAAACTTCATAAAAATACAGAAAATGAAAAGTGCTTTACAGATTGCACGCGCAGCCTATCAGCCTAAGCTTCCCAAGGCTTTACGCGGTGCATTGAAGGCTGTCGAGGGCGCACCAACACAGTCAGTTGCCAATCAGGACGAAGTCAGGAAACTCTTTCCAAACACTTACGGAATGCCGTATCTGCATTTCGAACCCTCAACAGGGGGAACTTTCAAGAAGAAACTGAATGCCGGTGTGATTCTTTCGGGCGGCCAGGCCCCCGGTGGACACAACGTTATTGCAGGACTCTTCGACGGACTCAAGTCGCTTGATCCGGACAACCGTCTATATGGCTTTATCCTTGGCCCAGGCGGACTTGTCGATCACAAATACATGGAGCTTACCTCTGACATTATAGACGAGTACCGCAATACAGGCGGCTTCGACATAATCGGTTCCGGACGCACCAAACTTGAAAAGAAGGAACAATTCGACAAGGGTCTTGAGATTCTCAGACAACTTGACATCAAGGCTCTCGTTATAATCGGCGGTGATGATTCAAACACCAATGCATGTGTACTTGCCGAGTATTACAAGGCCATCGGAGCCGGTGTTCAGGTTATCGGATGTCCCAAGACCATTGACGGTGATCTCAAGAACTCCGAGATTGAGACATCGTTCGGTTTCGACACAGCCACCAAAGTTTATTCAGAGGTTATCGGCAATATTGAGCGTGACTGCAATTCGGCCAAGAAGTACTGGCATTTTATAAAGCTTATGGGGCGCAGCGCCAGCCACGTCACCCTTGAGTGTGCCCTTCAGACTCAGCCCAACATCACCTTGATAGGTGAGGAGGTTGAAGCTAAGAATCAGACTCTTGATGATGTCGTGACATATATTGCAAAAGCAGTAGTGGCACGCTCCGAGAGAGGTCTCGATTTTGGTACGGTTCTCGTTCCCGAGGGGCTTATCGAGTTTATACCTGCCATTAAGAGACTCATAGCCGAACTGAATGACCTGATTGCTGCCAATCAGGAAGAATTTGACAAGATTGACGCAGACAGGAAAATATCTTTCATCAAGTCTCATCTGTCGTCAGACAATGCTGCCATTTTTAACAGCCTTCCCGCAGGTGTGAGCCGTCAGCTTGCTCTTGACCGCGATCCGCACGGAAACGTACAGGTATCACTTATCGAAACCGAGCAACTGCTTGCAGACATGACAGCGGCCAAGCTTGACGAGTGGAAGAAAGAAGGCAAGTTCAAAGGCAAGTTTGCAACGCAGCATCATTTCTTCGGGTACGAGGGCCGTTGCGCAGCTCCGTCCAACTTCGATGCCGACTATTGCTACAGTCTTGGCTATAACGCTTCTATGTTGATAGCAGCCGGAAAGACAGGGTACATGTCGTCAATCAAGAACACCGTAGCTCCTGCCGATCAGTGGATTGCCGGTGGAATACCGATCACCATGATGATGAACATGGAGAAGCGCAACGGCGAGATGAAACCTGTCATCCGCAAGGCTCTCGTTGAACTTGATGGTGCTCCGTTCAAGGAGTTTGCTGCTCACCGCGACGAGTGGGCCATAGAAACAGCATTCGTATATCCTGGCCCGATTCAGTACTTCGGTCCTTCCGAGGTCTGTGACCAGCCAACCAAAACCTTGAAACTGGAACATAAGTGACCAAATCTGGAACAAATGGGCCCAGTGGTCGGAAAAGAGGGTCTTCCTTACGGCTAAAGGCCAAGGGAAGACCCTCTTCCTCAAAACGGCGTAAAAAGAAATCCGCTTCAAAGAGCGAATTTCCCTTGTGGGCACGTCGTTCAGCAACCGTACTCTTTTACTTCGTTGTCTGCTGGCTCGCTTATCTGTTTCTGATAAAACCTTATTCTTACCGGTGGAGGCCCTGCTACGGCTCAAAAGAATACGAAGTCTGCATGCCCCACGGCTTCAGCGTCTTCGGAATAGATGTCTCTCATCATCAGGGAAGCATTGATTGGGACAAAGTGGCCGGAACGTCGCAGAATGAGTATCCTATAAGTTTTGTCATGATCAAGGCGACCGAGGGCGGTGACTTTATGGACGAGAACTACGATTCCAACATTGTCAATGCCCGCCGCGTGGGCCTTACTTGCGGGTCGTATCTTTTCTTCAACCCTAAGACAGACCCTGTCGTCCAGACTGAATTCTTTACGAAAGCCGTCGCTCTGTATCCAGGTGACATCCCGCCTGTAATTGATGTAGAGCAACATGGAGAGTCGCGCGAACTTCTTCAGAAACGGCTTCTTGAATGTCTCCGTCTTATTGAGAATCATTATGGTGTAAGACCGGTAATTTACACCTCTTATAAGTTCAGACGTCACTATCTTGACAATCCCGCCTTCGACGACTACCTTTTCTGGATAGCGCATCACTACGTAGAGAAGCTTGCAGACGATGCAGAGTGGACATTTTGGCAGTTTACTGACCGGGGACGTGTGAATGGCATCTCAGGTTATACTGATCTCAATACTTTTGCCGGGACCCAGGCCGAGTTCAGGTCGATTCTCGTAAAGTAAAGTTACTGCATCATTGTCACATACCAATCTGATACAGTATGTGGTTTACAGATATCGTGCATTTTCGGCGGTTTTCTGTGACAATTTACCCTATGGACACAGCGAATGTCGGGTTGGATGTAAAAAATAGGGATTTCCCCCGAAAAGAGTAGGGATTTTCCCGATTCAGGGTATTTTTCCCTATTTATATTTGCATTGAAAAATAGTACAAACTCAAAAAAAGAACAGTTATGAAAAGGTTAGTAATCATTCTTGCCGCGACATTGGTCAGCGCAGGCATCGCAGCGCAGAGGAATGACATCTATGGCAACAACGCCGGTTCCGCTGCTTCAGTTTCGGTCCCTTCGGCTTCAGCCACGATACCGCAAGTGACTGCTCCGACAACATCGTCATCGGCAATACGCGATTTGAATGATGTTGACAGTTACAATCGTCGCTACTCATACAGTTCCGATGCGACGGTTGACAATTATTATGACAATGTGATTCACGATACGGTCTATGTGGAATCCGGCTCGTACAAGGAGGGCTATTATGATGCTGCAGAGGATTATGAGTATGCACTCAGGATGGTACGGTTCCACAGCCCCAGACTCAGACTGATATCAAGTCCATATTACTGGGACTTATTCTACGATCCCTGGTACTATTCGCTGAGCTGGTTCGATATCCACTTCGATCCATGGTTTGACATCCGTTTCGATCCGTGGTTCTATGGAGGCTGGTCAATCAGTTGGGGACCTTTCAGTTACTACTCATATTATCCAAGCTACTATTCGTACTATCCGGGTTATGGCTACAACAGCTATAACGCAGGGTACAATGCCGGTTTTTATGCAGGCTCACACTATTATGGCGGTTCGGCGTACTATCGTGACAGGTTTGTTCCTTACCGTCAGGTGAATACGGCATGGGACAGGGAACTTGCAGGTGGAGTTCGCAGAGTTTCGGCAACCGGGCGTATGGCAAGTGGCGCGACTGCAAGGACTTCCAGTTCTGTTGCTGACCGCGGAAGCATTGACAGAGGCAGTGCCCGCAGTGCTACCACCGACAGAGGCAGCGCCCGTAGCGCGACTACTGACAGAGGTGATGTCCGCAGTACTGCCACTGACAGGGGCAGTGCCCGCAGCGCGACCACTGACAGAGGTGATGTCCGCAGTGCTACCACTGACAGGGGCAGTGCCCGAAGTGCGACCACTGACAGAGGTGATGTCCGCAGTACTGTTACCGACAGGGGCAGCGTCCGCAGCGCGACTACAGAAACTGGTACTGTCAACGGTGCAACAATCGACAGAAATGGTGTCCGCAGCACTGTCACCGACAGGGGGGCTTCTGCAACACGTTCCACGACTCCGGCAACTTCGAGCCGCGGCAGTACGGGTACGTCAACTTCAAGCCGTACCGTGACCCCGACAACCTCAAGCCGCAACATGAATGCTACCAGCTCCAGCCGCAGCGTCAGCTCAGGAACTGAATACAACCGTCCGAGCAGCACCAGCAGGAGCTCGTCTGACTCCCGTAGCAGCTCCAGCAGCGTCCGCATTACTACTCCAAGCAGTTCCAGCAGTTCCAGCAGTTCCAGCAGTGTACGAACAGTCACGCCGAGCGTTTCCAGCAGTTCGCGCAGCAGCTCAAGCACTCCATCCATGGGTAGTTCGCGTGGCGGCTCTATTGGCGGCGGCTCTATTGGCGGCGGTTCTATTGGCGGCGGTTCAAGCAGCTCAAGAGGCAGCGGCAGTAGCGGCGGACGTCGTTGATGACCATGTTGATAGCGTTATTCTAACTACAACAGTTAATTGTTAATTCACAAGACAATGAAAACCAGAATATATTTTTCAGCATTGTTGACACTGTCAGCAATGGCTGCGAATGCACAGACATCGTATGATGTTGCCAGACTGATGGAGGAAGATTTGAATGGAACTGCCCGCTATGTGGGCATGGGAGGTGCAATGGGGGCTTTTGGAAGCGATGTTTCTGTCATCTCCAAAAATCCTGCCGGTATAGGTACATTTGTTAACAACGATGTCAACGTCTCTTTCTCAGGTTCCGCGTCATGCACATCAATGCGTAACCCGGGAATCGCATTCGAAGGCACACCCTCAGCAACCGCATATTATTCAGATGGCGATAAGTCAGATTTGAGAATGGCATTGGACAACGCTTCGTTCGTGCTGACTTTGCCCACATATTCCGAATATGGTCTGAAGAATGTAAATTTCGCATTCGCTTACAGGCGTGTAGCAGATACGGAGAGGATATTGTCCTATCATGATGATTTTCAGGAACCAGATTCGAAAAATGTAGTATTCAGAGATTTTGAAGACAACCAGCAGAACCGCATCAATCAGTTCGACTTCAACTTGTCGTTCAACCATAACGACAGGTTCTACTGGGGAATCACTACTGGTGTGGTAACGTCATTGTACCGCTCGGATGGTCACTTCTATGACTACTATCCTAAGCAGGAAGGATTCAATAGCCCAACTGACTATAATTCCGTGGATCGGATGAATGACTTCAACGCTCGCGGGTGGAACATCGGACTGGGTGTGATATTGCGTCCCCGGGCAGGCGGACTGCGGTTCGGGCTGTCATTCAAGTCTCCTACATACTATCGCGTGAACCAGTATTATTCCGATTATCTGTATGCTGAATGGGGAAGTGATTATACGATTGATGATAAAGGCAACAAGATAGTCCCTGACAAATATTCCACCAATACTTCTTACCGATTCGTTTCTCCATTGTCTGTAAACGTAAGCGCCGGATATAGTTGGAATACGAGTGCCATAGGCCTTGAGTATGAATTCAATGCTGCAGGCTTGGCGAATATGAAAATTGCCAATCAGACTCTGAAGAATCAGTGCGGTTACAAGGATTTCAAGTCCTATTCAGTCTTGAGGGTAGGCTATGAGACCAACATTTCTAAACTTAGTCTGCGTTGCGGCTACAACTACACATTCCCGGTTTTCAAGGAAGATGCTTACAAGAATATTGGTAATTATGTTCAGGGTGAGGATCAAGAATATAAATTCAAGGGTACTACTGAGTTCAACCAGAACAGGTTTGACAGAGAGTTCGAAAATCCCAAAGGACGTCACACCATTTCAGTCGGGGCCGGTTACTGCAGCGCACCTAACAGCGAAGGTTCTCAGTTTTATGTTGATGCTGCCTTTGTATATAATATCAGCAACAGCGATTTCAATGTAGGAGAATATTCAGTGAATGACGCTTATCATCGTAGAGTTGACGATAGGCCTGTAGATCCCACTGTAGGATATCAGACAAGAAGAGGTAAGCTTCTCCTGACTTTGGGCTGGACATTCTGAATTGAATATGGTGCTACTAAAACAAAAGCAAGCGGCCAGGCCGCTTGCTTTTGTTTATAAGTCCGGC
>JAFZZI010000026.1 GCA_017615835.1 Bacteroidaceae bacterium
CGTGATTCCGCCCGCAGGGCACTCCGTATTTCCGTAATTCCGTCAATCCTTAGTTCCGTATTTCTGCCCACATGACCCTCCGTCTCTCTGTCTTTCCGTGAATCCGTAGATCCATCATCCTTCCCCCCCCCATCATCGCCTCCCCCCATCCCCAAAGCAAATATCATATCTACTAAAATCCTCATTAAAGTTATCAAACATTATTGTCGAACACTTGGTTGCGGGAATAATGCTGGAATAACTCTTCAGCCCGGGAACGGGAACAATCAATTCATTGTCATGGTATAAATCGGGGCGGTAAACCGGATCCCTCTTCACATGCGCAAACACCGCTTCAAACTTGTCAGCGATTCCTGGAGGTTGGATTTTGGCATAGTTTATCCAGTTTGCTGGGCAACTGAATCGAAGATATCCTTCGTTGTATTCGTCTAAGATTCCACCAGCACATAGAAGTCCACTCCAGCTCCTTGCCGACTCCTTCTTGCGTCCCTGCGGTTCTTTTAGTCGCTTCGCTTGGTAAAAGCGGCAAAGCCGAGCGGCAAGCGTCTCCTTCGTCGCCGAGCGGCCGGTTGGCATGGACTATTTCTTTTCTACGATAATCCAAGAGCCTTCCTTGCGACCACCCTCGCGGATCAGCACGCCCTTCTCGCGAAGCCGTTTCGTGTGGTAATACACACCGTCTGGTGTCAATCCGCACAGTTTTGCCAATTCCTCCAGCGTCACCACTCGGTGAACCACACCTGCATGCTCGCCTCGTGCCAGACCCATCGTCGTCACCAGCACCACCTGGATCGACTGCGAAGGATGGTGCATCTTGCTGGCCTCAAAGGCCGACAACCTGTGCAGTATCTCCTTCTCATCTTCCAGCGTCACGCTGAAACGCCCCATCGAGCGCTCGACCTTTGGTCGCTTGCTACCGCAGGGACGCAAGAAGGTTTAGCTCGACGGCCGTAGGGTAAGTCAACCCGTGCCGACTTTTTTCTCAAACCGCCTCAAAAATCCACTTAAAAATCAGTCAAAACGGTAAAATTTCTTTCATTTTCGCTGAGTTTTCAACTTTTTACTTGTATTGAGCCTGTCGAACCGACGACGAACCGAGCACAAAACGATGCTTGCATCAGTTCTGTCGAGGTGAGGAGGAGGAAAACCGAAGGTTAAATATTCCCTCACCCCACTTTGTCATCCCGAGCGCAATAATGTCATCCCGAGCACCGTCGAGGGATCTCTCCATGCGTTGCACTTAGTCGAGATGACAATAAACAGCCGATTTACAGTTAACAAGTTAACATTTTAACATTTAACTTGCCGACGAAAAGAAGGCCGATGCGAAAGCACCGACCCTCTGAATCACTTTTTCTCACAGCTTGTGAGAATTTTGTAATTCTCGCACAAGTTGTGCGAAAATCGCAACTCACTTAGTGACAGCTTGATGACTTGTACCCTACATGTCCCTTTACTTGTATCCTTACTTGTCCCCTTCTAATTCAGCAGACACTATCTGCTATTTCTCAATTCGTCAGTCACCGACTGACCAACTAAAAAGCCCGCCACCTCAGCAGCGAGCTTTATAGTATCATTTAATGTATCATTTAAAGTATCATTTTACCTTCCTGGCTATCATCCAATAGCCACCCTTGTCACCACCGACGCGAATCAGTACGCCTGATTTCTTCAGTTGAGAGATATCTCTGTTGATAGTTGACAACGACACCTTGCAACGAGCCATCATTTCCTCTGTCGTTACTCTGTCATTCTTCTCTATCATGCCAACAATCTTCAATTGTCTATCTGTAAGAACCAGAGGAAGTTGCAACATTTTTTCTATGCCATTTTCTATGTCATTTTCTGTGTCATCCTCCAAGAACCACTCATGCACCGGCACGGTCACCATAAACCATGTGCGTTCCTCGTCAAACTCAAACTTCACTGCGGGCGAGCCGTTCTCCTTCATAGCGCCCACAATCGTAGGCACACCTGTCGATTTACCCTCAGTGATATCCAACTCCTTAAAGAAGTCGCCAATCCTGCGGTTCCTGTACCGCCTCGGGTTCACGATGCCCTTGCTGAAGTCCTCCAGCCGCACGCTCCGGTCGGGACCGCCATAGCTGATAAACCTCAGCTCGTGCGGCTCCACCTGAATCTCAATCGGTTCACGCTGGCGGTAATCCCTATGGTACAGGCAGTTGGCCACAATCTCCTCCAGGGCCGCATACGGGTAATTCCACGCCTTTTCCGACTCCGATTTTGTCCCCACCTTCTTCACCTTCAGTTTCAGCACGTTCGTTTCCAGGTAGATCATCGTCTTGTCGAAGATGGCGTTAATCGGGCCCGTGATGGGTGGCACCTCGATGAAGTTGTTCGGGTCTTTCACCTTGCCTCCCGGGAACATCACAATGTCCACCTGAGTGCAGGGGAAGAACTTCTCCGGATGGTCGTTGAACATCATCAACGCCACGTTCTTGGGGTAGATGGCCTCTTTCGGTCCCGCCAGCAGTTCCATGGACTGGAGCACCGAGCTGAAAGGCTCTGTCTCCACCTGCTGTGCCAGCTTGCTTCCGGTCTTCACCAGGAAGTCGCGCACCACGCTTGTCTATGCCAAGATAGTTGACCGTAAAAAGGAGGATGCAGTCGCGCTGATTCCTGACTTCAGCGACTGTGATTAGTGATATTTTTCCTTACATCGACAGAAGCGGACGATGTTAGTCGTTCATATTCAGCAAGTTATGGTTTTGTTGATAAGTTTTTTCATGAAATTGCTCAAAAAATTCGGATTTATTGTTTGATGATAAAAATGAATGTTTAAATTTGCGGCCGATTTCAGCAGCGGATTTTTCAGATGGAAAATCCCTGTCGGTCACACATTATTAATATAAATTTTTTAACAATGAGTAAATCGGTTTTTACCATGACGTTTACCTTGAAACAACAGGTGACGTCCATGAAAAGAGCAGTGAGTGAACAGTCGTGCATCTGCGCGCAAAGTATGTCACCTGGCATTGAGGCAAGACATCTTTTCCCCGAGGTCATCAACAGATTCATTCACTCAATCCTTCTGGACCATGCAGGCAAAATTTGAGTACATACTGACACTGGCGAAGCAGTTCCTCCATAAAAAAAGTGTCAACGTCGCAGCCTTCGCCGCACGATATCGCATTGACAAACGTACCGTGCGCCGCTATATCGAGGATATGCAGGAGATAGGGTTCAATATCGTGGAGACACAGAGCGGCACATTCGAGTATTTTCCGAACGACAGACAGGCGCGCCCCTGCAAGAGAAAACTGACCGACGAGGAACTCTCGCTGGTAAATGATGTCGTCTCGTTCTTCTCGGTAAGCGACAGTATAAGAACGGCCGTCTCAGGCCAGCTTGAGGAACTGTTTGACTCTGCAGGCCTGTTCGCACTGGCCGAGGGAGAAATCTGCTTCAGGTCGCTGCTGACAATCAGGGAGTCGGTGAGAAGCAGGAAGAGGGTGATCCTCAGACTGCGGCCCGGCTACGGATATGCACGGCCGGAGTTCAGGGCCGAACCTTACGGAATCGACACCAGCGGCCGCTATGTCAGCGTGCATGATCTTGACAACGGCGGAAACAGAGTGCTGTCGCTGACATCTGTCATCGGGGCAGAACTTCTGGATGAGAATTGGGAAATGCAGTGCCGCCACAACAACCTCTTCGTGGACAGTTTCGGCCAGACAGGTAAGAGCCTGAGTCACGTAAGAATCAGCATGAGCGACAGGGCGAGGCAGTTTTTTGCGGCATGGTTCCCTGACTGCCTGGCTGAAGGGAGCTCTTCGGCCGATTTCATGGTGTCAGACTACAAGGCTGTCATAAACTACATCCTGGCGTTCCCGAACGAAGTCAGGATACGGCACGTTCACGACATAGTGTTCGAATGACATAAAAAAGAGAGGGCGACTGAAAAATATCAGTCACCCCCCCCTTTTTTTTAAGAGGCCGGCTAAAAAGCATTTTAGCCGGTCTCACAGTCTTCGGTACTCGTAGGCGGCATCGAAGCAGGGACACTCCTTGGCTGCAAACTCGCTGTGGCCGTGGACGGTCGAGCCGGGATACTCGGACTTCAGCCGCCTCAGCAGTTTCAGCAGGGCTGCCTTTTGGGCCGGAGTCCGGGTGTCGGCAGCACGGCCCCTGCTGTCAAGCCCGCCGACATAGCAGATACCCACCGAGTTGGCGTTGTGGCCCGTGCAGTGGGCTCCCTGACGGCACAGCGGACGGCCGCTTACCACTGTGCCGTCCCTGTAGATGACATAGTGGTAGCCTATACCGCTGAATCCGCGCTCCCTGTGCCAGCGGTCGATGTCGCTTACGGTACACTCCTGGTCGGGCCTTGTGGCCGAGCAGTGGATTATCAGCTCGTCAATCCTCCTCATGGTCCACGAAGTCTGTACCGTCCGAGGCACGGAAGCCTCCGTATTCCGCGCTGACTTCACTGTCCGAGGGGCTCCCGTCGGGACCTGCCTGCCTGCGGAACCTGTAGCGTGCGCGGTAGTGGTAGTCCATGCCGATGCTTGCGCCGGCGAAGGTCAGCACCTCGCCGAAGGCGGCTATCACGCTGGGATGTATCTCACCTACGGGAGGCATGAAGAGTGCCATGGTGAGCAGAACGAGTCCGACGGCCACTATCACGTAGGCTGCCACGAACTGAAAACGTCTGGTGTCGCGTTTCATATGTCAAAAAGTCTTGGGGTTGAAGAAAACCCGGCACTCCGGGCTTCAGGCCACAGGGTTGTCTGGCCCTGCCGGCCCTTATGCCGCAGAAGAGTGCCGGATTGTCCGTTCAGGAGTCAGTGTCAGTCGGCCGCAAACTCGGCAGTCATCGTAACCTCTCCCTCAACGCTCACCTCGCGCGAGGCACGGGTGTTGCCGTCGCTCCACCTCACGAAGTGGTAGCCGTCAAGTGCCTCGGCCAGAATTGCGACATTGCCCGCAGTGTCGAAGTCCTGGGTCACGTTACCGCCGGCCTCGCCACCGTTGATACTGACAGAACCCATCGAAGAGTTGCAGCTCAAGGTAAGGCTGTAGATGACACCGGCCTCAGTCTGCTGGCCATTGTGGCCCTCGCTTCCGCCACTGCCCGCGCCGGTGCCGACAGGCACTGCGCCACCGCTTTGATGGCTATCGACCCTGATATAGGTCTTTTGGGTCTTTGCCGGCACATAGTCCGGGTCGCCGGGATTGCCCACTGCCGCAGTGGTCTGGTATGTCTGCACCAGGTCGAATATACCTGCGCACTCAAGGCTGACGTTATTGACCTTATCCTTGAGCCTGACGCAGGGCAGAAAACGGATCTTCAGCTGGTTCACCTGCTCGACTCCGGCCTTTCCGGTATCCGTTTCGCTTACACCGTTGGTAGTGATTGAGAACGTGCCAAGCCCCGGGAACTGGACATTGTGTCCGTTCAGCAGGAAGTTCTCGATGCACTGCGCCACGGCGGAGATGGTCGCCCCGATGAACGCCCTCGGAATCGAAGAGTTTGATGTACAGTAATCGATGATGTCCTCACCACCCATTGTGGAATAACGGACCGGTCTCAGAACGTAAGCAAGAGATTTTTCACCATTGCCGCCCAGATTGAATACGTTTTGCTGCTGAGCCTTTACGACAATTTTACCCATAATTGAAACAGATTTTAATGGGTTTTAATGTCCGTCTCCCTCTTTCGGGAAGAGCGTTGCAAAGATACGCTGTTCTCTGCATACCGCCAAACAATCAGGAGACTTTTTTCGCGAAAAAACCAAAAATTTTTCTGACGGATCCACAGAGCCGGGGTTACACCATATTTAATAATAAACGCGCGCGCGTAGAAAAGACCCATATCTTTTTTCAAAAATACCCATATATCTTTAGTAAAGACACCCATATATCTTTTCATTCAGATATGGGTATTTTTTCACGCAGACCCATATCTTTTTTTGTTCAACTGTACCGCCTGTCTCAATCGGTATGCTGCCGTTCGTTCCGCAATAGCACGGCGGTAAAAGTATCTTACATGAAAGAACAATGTCACCCTTCCGATTTTTCTTGTCCGGACCCCGTCCCTATACGCTTGTAATCCGTTGTCATGCAGCAGTCATCACCCCGGAACGGTATCCCGACTGACAGAAACAAATCTTACAAATACCGGCACAGGCAGAATGCACGAAGAAGAAAGTTCAATACCGGTCACGCCACGTCATCAGGACGCCCTAACTTTGCCGCCGTCAGAAGGACAGACACGGCTCAGCCTGTTGCGCAACCCGGGGCGGTACCGTGTGGCAAAATGCCGGCATTTCTGTCAAGATATTAACCCTTATAAGAAAGTAAAGACAATGAGAAATTCTTTTGAAAAATCCGGACATAGCGAGTATGTCGAGACCATCACCGGAACAATAGTTGATGCTTCGCCTGTGTCAACCTTTCTGAACAAGCGTGGAGAGAAAGTCCAGAGATGCTACCTGCACATCGCCTCTGAACTCAGGGTTGACGGCTGCACCCGCCACCTGTCAGTCAGAATCATGGGAGCTGACACCTCGTTCGCCGCAATGATCAACCGCAGGGTGAGAGTCGATTACAGTACCCGGGTCTTCACCGGTGCGAGCGGACTGTCCGGAAAGTTCATCGGCAACGACATCTTCTGCCGTCAGATAACGCTACTCTGAAAGGCCATGAGTAACATCCAGGTTCAGTTTCAGCCGCGTTTCCTGCCAACAGATGCGATGTATTCCAAAAAAACTTTAACACTTCACGCGATTATTATGTAATATACTAAATTTTGCATATCTTTGCAAACTGAAATCAGTGTCCAAAGTCCGGCACATCGCGCTGATCTCAGGCGTGACAGTCAATGTGACTGCCAGCCGCGGAGCGTTGAACAAACCCTGACGGCAACGCCTCGACACGGTCATACCATCCACATGGGAGTTTAATTTTTGCCTATACGCTCGAAAAGTACGCACAAAGCAAGAATATCGGCGGCCTGCAGGCCCTCGCACTTTTCAAGGAATATGGAGTCGATGACTTTCTTATCAACCACTACGATCTTCTCCACACTTAGGGAACCGAATATGTGATTGGCGAAATTCAGCGATACATAACCAGAAGAAAAAGAAATCAATGACAACGTCTTTGCAACAGTAAACTTGTACGAGAGCGGTGTTCTCAGCGCACAGGCAGCCATTGACCAACTCCGCGCCTATAAGATTTATGACCAGCTTTCGTTTCATACGGACAGTGTAATCAGAAGGCTTCGGTTTGTGGAATCGTACGAAGTACTATAATGGCAGACACGACGCAATACAAGCCGAACAGGCTCACTTAAACTTATGCGCGGTAAGTTTTATTTGTTGTCGGCACAAGGAGTTAATAGTCAGAGTTTTTCGCAAATATAACTAATCCTTGGAACGGGCAAGGCACTTTAGACCAATCGGCACAAATTAGCGCCAAATCGACAATTCGGCCAGTGCTTCTCCTGGCCTTCAGCGTTGCCTTTGCCACCAATTGTGAAAACCGGTTTCAAAACCCAATCGATATGATCTACAAGTTTGACATACTGTTCAGGAAGACATTGTCCGACGGGACAATCAAGGTCGTGACATACAGGTCTCTGGCTGAGAATCCCATGGCTTTCGGACAGGGCGAGACGCTGAAAGGTGCTGTGGGCGAACTCTCGCTGGTGAAGGAAGGCGTTGAGGAGGATTCTTCCATCAACTCTCTCATGCGCAAGTACCGTTCGCAGCTGATTGGCCGGATGAATGCGGAGATATTCAGCGATGACTTCCCGATGCGGTTCTGCTTTGCAGACGGGAGCGACGTCTCTTCAATCCGGGTGGAGTTGAAGGACGAGAATGGTTATGTCTTCTCGTCGCAGGTTCAGACCAGGCGTTTCGTGGGGAATGAACTGATTGACCTGTCTGCATCAGACGCTTTCGTCTGCTTCGTCTGCAAGGAGGGCAGTTGCATCCTGTCCGATGACGAAGGCAACGAGTCGAAGCTCGGTGTCGGCGAACTGGCCTTCTGTTCTGCCGATACGAAAGAACTTCTGGTCGTCACAACCAATCTGGTAGCAATAGAGATCAGGCACCTGGACAGGGTGTGAAATGATATTATAAAAAAGCATGAAAGGAATCGTTCTTGCCGGGGGTTCAGGTACTCGTCTATATCCCATTACGAAGGGTGTCAGCAAGCAACTTCTGCCTATTTACGACAAACCAATGGTGTATTATCCCATCAGCGCATTGATGTTGGCGGGAATTAGGGATATACTAATCATAAGCACCCCATACGACCTGCCAGGTTTTAAGCGTCTGCTTGGTAATGGTTCAGATTACGGCGTACGTCTGGAGTATGCAGAGCAGCCTAGCCCCGATGGACTGGCTCAAGCTTTCATCATAGGCGAGGAGTTCATCGGTAACGACAGTGTATGTCTTGTTCTGGGTGATAATATTTTTTATGGGAGCGGTTTCACTAGACTTCTTAGAGATGCAGTTGAAGATGCAGATCAGAATGGCAAAGCCACAGTCTTCGGCTATTGGGTGAGCGATCCCGAACGCTATGGCGTAGCAGAGTTTGACCGTCATGGAAACTGTCTGTCAATTGAAGAGAAACCGAAAGTGCCCAAAAGCAACTATGCCGTCGTTGGTCTATATTTCTACCCCAACAAGGTAGTAGAAGTGGCAAGGCATATTAAACCAAGCGCTCGTGGCGAACTGGAAATAACAACCGTTAATCAGGCATTCCTCAATGCGGGTAATCTTAGAGTTCAGGTTTTTGGACGTGGCTTTGCCTGGTTAGATACCGGTACACATGACAGCCTGGCAGAGGCTAGTACTTTCGTCGAGGTAATAGAGAAACGTCAGGGGTTAAAGGTGGCGTGTCTCGAAGGTATCGCTTACCGTAATGGCTGGATTTCGGAAGAAAAGATGCGAGAACTGGCTAAACCGATGCAAAAAAACCAGTATGGACAGTATCTGCTGAAGGTGATTGACGAAATGAAAGAGGATATTACGTCTGACACCCTTACGCATCCGCACAGGAACATATCAGGGCAATAAGAGCGTGTAATGTCTAGTAATTCCATAAAAAGCAAAACCATATCAGGCATCAGCTGGAGTGCGGCTGATGTATTTCTCAGCCACGGTGTTACTTTTCTCGTAGGAATTGTATTAGCCCGACTGCTGACTCCTGCAGAGTATGGTCTGATAGGAATTTGTTCTATTTTCATTGTCATCTTCAACGGCATCATAGACAGCGGCTTTTCTGCAGCTCTGATTAGAAAAATTGATGTCAGCAGTGATGACTATAACACGATGTTTATAGTCAACATGGCGTTAAGTGCATTTTTATATGGCTTGATGTATGTTGGTTCACCCTATATTGCCACTTTTTTTGAGCGTCCTGAGTTAGTTGATTTGCTGAGGGTAATGGGATTTGTGCTCATTCTTCAAGCTCTGTCCATTGTTCAGTACACAATCCTTTCAAAAAGACTTGATTTCAAGACAAAGACCAAGGCTTCTTTTATTTCAGCGGTTTTAAGTGGCGTGATTGGTATTGTGTTTGCTTTTCTTGGCTTTGGAGTCTGGTCTTTAGTTATCCAGCAGTTATCAAAATATGCAATTAACACTGTATGTCTGTGGTTTTTCAACAAGTGGTGGCCTTCTATAAGATTCAGCATGCAGAGTTTTCGCTACATGTGGAGTTTTGGGTGGAAAATGATGCTTTCAGGATTGCTTGACCATGTATGGAGAGAGTTGTATCAGGTGGTAGTTGGCAAGTTTTACTCTCCTGCCACTTTGGGTCAGTACTCAAAATCCAAAGAATATGCACATATTTTCTCCACAAATGTCACATTAATTGTCCAGAAGGTCAGTTATCCTGTACTGTCAGAGTTGCAGAATGATACAACTCGCATGATGGCCGCATACCGGAAACTGATTAAGACCACTATGTTCATAACTGCAGTCGGTATGTTTTCCATGGCTGCCGTAGCAGAACCATTGTTATACTGCATTATCGGGCCTCAGTGGCACCAAGCATCAACATTTCTGCCAATTATTTGCGTTTCACTTTCGCTTTATCCGCTTCATGCTATCAATTTGAACATGCTTAAGGTGCAGGGCCGTAGCGATATTTTTCTTTACCTGGAGATATTTAAAAAGATAATTGCTGTCGGCCCAATTTGCCTTGGTATTTTTGTTGGTATTTACTGGATGTTGGCGGGTAGTGTCGTAACAGGAATAATCTCATTTTTTCTGAACACCTACTACACTGGGAAGAAACTCCATTATTCGTCATGGGCACAAGTAAAAGATGTTTCACCCTCTTTCGGAATGGGGTTGTTAATAGCCATTTCTGTTTACTTCTTCAAGTTTTTGCCGATTTCCAACTTTATAATACTCCCGATTCAGATAGCAGTAGGATGTATCGTCTTTTTCCTTGTTTGCGAAAAGACTAAGATGGAGGAATATTGCGAAGTTAAGGCGATAGCGTTAAAATATCTCTACAAATTGAAGAGTTTACATTCGGGAAAATAAATAAGGGTGTTTGCCATAGTTAATGGATATTAGGTTTACTATCAGGGATTGCTGCATTGTGGATATTCCGTCCATTGCTGACCATAGGGGAGTCATCAGTGTGATGGATAAGGAATTACCCTTTTGTGTGAAGCGGATTTTCTGGTTGCATCATATAACCGAAGGCAAGGACAGAGGGGCTCATGCATTGCTTGACAGTACGGAAATAATTGTCGCGGTACATGGTTCTTTCGCAGTAGATTTGGACGATGCCGTAGATAAGACCTGTGTAATACTTGATTCCCCTGAAAAAGGCTTGATCATCCGCCCTGGAGTGTGGTTCCGTACACACTCCTACGAGAATGACGGTGTCACACTGGTGATAGCCGAGGATGAGTACAGCCGTGACAAATACACATATGATTACGAAGAATTCAGGAGACTGCGAGGTCTTAGTTAATTGTAATGCATTGCTTTTATGATACACTCTCTGCTTACAACAGACAACCCTATCAATAGTTCGGAGTCGATTCGTCAGTGGATAGAGCAGCGCAATCGTGAAGTTCATGTTGACGTAAAGCTCATTCCTTTCAGTGATATGACAGGATGGCATATTGATGGTGATGGGAGCTTAAGGCATGATTCTGGTCGTTTTTTCACGATTCAGGGAATTCATGTAGAGACCGATTATGGAGCAAAACACAGTTGGGATCAACCGATAATAAACCAGCCTGAGATTGGTTATCTCGGAATTCTCACCAAGGAGATCAACGGTATGCTCTATTTCCTTATGCAGGCAAAGATTGAGCCTGGAAATGTGAACTGTGTTCAGATCAGTCCGACCTTACAGGCTACCAAGAGCAATTACTCCCAGGTACATAAGGGTAAAAAGCCTGCTTATCTTGACTATTTCGTTAACGTTAAGCCAGACCATGTGCTCCTTGATCAGCTGCAGAGTGAACAAGGAGCACGCTTTCTGCGTAAACGTAACCGGAATATTATTATCAAAGTAGATGAAGAGGTAGAAGTATTGCCTGATTTCCGCTGGATGACGTTGGGGCAGATAAAAGAGTTCATGCATACCGACAATATGGTTAACATGGATACCCGTACAGTACTGTCAGGTATAGAGTATGTTGATTACATCACGCCACTTACTGATCTGAGCAGGCTTTCAGATTTTGGAAGGGACATGCTGAAGTCTGCCAGGACGGAAGAAGGCATTCACTCCATGCCTCAGATACTCTCTTGGCTATCCGGCCTAAAGTCCCGATATGACCTGTTCGTCAGCAACAAACCAATCGACAGGCTGGAGGGTTGGCACCGTGCAGAGAACGAAATTGCAAATAATGACGGTAAGTATTTCCGTATAATCGGTGTTAAGGTCAGTATCAGTAACCGAGAAGTGACAAGCTGGTGTCAGCCGCTTGTACAACCTCTCCAACAGGGACTATGTGCATTTATCGTACGCAAGATAGGCGGTATTTATCACTTTCTGGTTCAAGCAAAACTGGAGTGCGGAAATTATGATGTTATGGAACTTGCCCCGACAGTTCAGTGCCTTACGGGAAATGTATTTGCGGCAGAGAGGAAGCCCCCGTTTACGGAGTATGTCCTGAACGCCAGACCAGAACAAATAAAATATGACGTATTGCAAAGTGAGGAAGGCGGCCGTTTCTTCCGTGAGCAGAATCGCAATATGATTGTTGAAGCCGGCAAGGATTTACCACAACAGCTTCCCGAACACTATATGTGGATGACTCTGAAGCAGATTAACCATTTTTTAAAGTTCAACAACTATCTGAATATTCAAGCCAGAAGTATCCTTTCAGCGCTCAGATATAACCAATAATGAAAAGAATAGGTATCATTTGTCCTTCCGAGATAGCTTTTCGGCGTTTTCTTCCTGCATTGAAAGAGGCAGGATGCTTTGAGTATGCCGGTGTGGCTATTGCAAACAAGGAGGAGTTTGCCGGAGCCTCTGACGAGATTCTTGCAAAGGAGAGGTCCAAGGCACAGTCTTTTAAAGACAACTACGGAGGAAAGATTTTCGAGGGATACAGGAATCTGATTGAGTCGGAAGAGACAGACGCTGTATATTTACCACTCCCGCCAGGTTTGCACTACAAATGGGCAAAGGCAGCTCTCGATGCAGGAAAGCATATATTGGTGGAAAAGCCTTGTACTACATCACTCACAGATACGCAGAACCTGTTAAAAGAGGCTGGCACCAAATATCTGGCAGTCCATGAAAACTATATGTTTGCCTTTCATGACCAGCTGAAGGCAGTGAATGCTATTGTTGATTCCGGAGAGATAGGGGATGTACGTCTTTATAGAATCTCATTCGGATTCCCCTTACGCGCCCAGAATGATTTCCGTTACAATAAGGATTTGGGTGGCGGAGCACTGCTGGATTGTGGTGGTTATACCTTAAAATACGCTTCTATGCTGTTAGGACCCACCGCCAAGATGACATACGCCCAAAGCAATAATATTGTTGGCTTTAGTGTGGACATGTACGGTAGCGCAGCCTTGGTGAATGACAGGGGTGTAACAGCACAAGTCGCTTTTGGAATGGATCACAACTATAAGTGTGAACTTGAAGTATGGGGCAGCAAGGGAACCATATATACCAATCGTATTCTTACAGCACCCGCAGGGTATGTCCCTGAAGTCGTGATACGAAAGGGTAACGAAGAGGAGAAGAGAAGCCTTCCTGCTGATGATGCCTTCAAAAAATCAATTTTACATTTCAGTAGCTGCATAGATGACCAGACAACTAGGAAAGAGAACTACCAGACTCTGTTGAGACAAGCCAAACTTGTAGAAGACTTTAAGATCCAAGCTTCCATTTAGTTGAATTAATCATATTCAGTATGAGAAAACCAATATATGTCACGATGCCTACGTTGGCACCGTTGGATGAAGTTAATGAACTGATGAAGGGTATTTGGGAGAGTGGAATCATGACCCATAATGGCCCGCTTGTGCAACGTTTTGAAAAAGAGGTATGTGATTTTCTTAAAGTTCCACAAATGGTAAGTTGCTGCAATGGAACTTTGGCTTTGCAGATGGCAATTAAGGCCCTTGGAAAAACTGGTGAAATAATAACAACCCCATTCACTTTCATAGCAACAATCAGTTCTATAATGTGGGAACAGTGCACTCCGGTTTTTGTTGACATAGATCCGGAGACTCTGGATATTGACGCATCGAAGATTGAAGAGAGGATAACCCGCCACACTATTGCAATCATGCCCGTGCATGTGTTCGGCAACAACTGTGACTTTGAAGCAATCGGTGCCTTAGCCAAGGCTTACAATCTTCCCGTTATCTACGATGCCTGTCATTCTGTGGGCTCTATGTACAAGGGAGAGAGTGTATTCAGGCAGGGTGACATTTCTGTGACCAGTTTTCATGCCACCAAAATGTTGAATACAGCTGAGGGAGGTGGTATTTTTACTCTGGACAAAGAGATTGACGAAAGACTCCGAAGGATACGCTTTTTCGGTTTCGAAAATCATGCAGACATAGTGGAGGATGGCTTCAACGGCAAGATGACGGAGGTACATGCTGCTGTGGGTATTGCCAACCTGAGGTATCTGGAGCTGGCTTTGGCTGACCGAAAGGAAAAGTATAGCCGTTATAAGGAGATTCTTGGCCAGAATTCTGAAATCAAATTCCAGAAAATAACAACTGGGTGCAACTACAGCTATTTCCCCGCCATTTTCAAGGACGAAGAGACTGTACTTAAGGTAATGGCCGCGCTCAATGCCGAGAATATCTTTCCGCGGAGATATTTCTATCCAAGTGTGAACACCTTTACAAAACTTGTGCCGTACGTTTCTATGCCTAACTCAGAGGACATTGCAAGTCGCATTCTCTGTCTGCCATTGCATATGGGAATGAATATGGGGGATATTGAGGAGACTGCTGAGATTATCTTGGCTAAATTATAAATGTGTTTTTCTACTTTTCTTTCAACCAATTGTAATAAAAGAAACTTTGAAATGAAAAAGTTGATGATGTTGGGTGGGTTGAGTTATTTGATACCCGCAATCAAGACAGCCCACGCTCATGGATATCATGTTATTACTGTAGATTACCTTCCCGATAACATTGCTCATAAATACTCGGATGAATATTACAATATAAGTACTTTTGATAAAGAGAAGATTCTTGATGTTGCAAGGCGAATAGAAATAGATGGTATATTGTCTTTTGCAGTCGATGCCGGTGTTGTCAGTGCAGCCTATGTTGCAGAGCAAATGGGTCTTCCTTTTCAGTGCTCATTCGATTCAACTTGCATATTGCAAGACAAGTCTCTTTTCCGTGAATTCTTGGCAAGGAACGGTTTCAATACGCCCAAAGCGAGAGGTTATAATAACGTTGATGATGCCTTGAATGACATAGATTACTATTCTTGGCCTGTGATTGTCAAACCGGTAGATTCTTGTGGCAGTAAGGGCGTTCAAAAGGTTGATACTCCTGAACTTTTGAAAGAAGCAATTGAGCAAGCTATAGAATTTTCCCATAGTGGTTCTTTCATAGTTGAAGATTTCTTGGAGCTTCAAGGCTATCAGTCAAGTGCTGATTGTTTCTCAGTAGATGGAGAGTTAGTTTATGCGGATTATTCTGACCAGTTGTTTGACAAAGGGGCTGAGAATCCCTATACCCCTGCTATTGAAATTTGGCCGGCATCTATGCCCCAGGAGCATCAGGACTACCTGACAAGCGAGATACAGCGTTTGCTGAAACTACTTAACTGCGGAACAGGTCTTTATAATATTGAGAGCCGTGTTTGTAAGAATGGCAAGCCTTATATCATGGAAGTATCGCCCCGTGCTGGTGGTAACCGCATTGCGGAATTGCAGCGAATAGGGACAGGTATTGATCTGATAGAGGCTGAGGTTTGTAAGGCTGTGGGTGATGATATAAAATCCATAGATATGCCTCATTATGAAGGATGTTTTGTTAACTATATTGTTCATTCTAATAAGGATGGCATTTTCGAGGAGGTTGTCATTGATGAGGATTTCAAGAAGAAACATGTCATCGAGGCAGATATTCGAGTCAAACAAGGCGACCACGTGGGAACTTTTAAGGGTGCAAATAATGCTATTGGTACACTTTTTCTTCATTTTGATACACGTGAAGAGTTAGACGAAGCCCTTGGAAATCAGCATGAATGGTTACAGGTGAAAGTATAATAACAGACACGAATCCCGAATTTCACGAATACTAGGTGTAATCAGTACTATTTGTGTTCAGAAAGAGACATGGAACCGATAGGCGGATATTTTTCATTGGAACTCCCCCGTTATGAGGAATATCATAAGGATGCTGTCAGGCTGAATACCGGACGTAACTGTTTGGAGTATATCTTGCGCGCGCGTAGATGCAGCAAGGTGTACATTCCTTACTACACTTGTGATGTGGTGTTGGAACCATTCATGAAGTTGGGCATCCCATACGAATACTACTATGTCAACACTCATCTGGAAATACGTGATGAAATAGCTTTGAAATCAAGTGAGGCATTGCTATATACCAACTATTATGGGTTGAAACAGCGATATACAGAGCGATTGGCGGAGCATTATGGCGAAAGCCTGATAGTTGACAATACTCAGGCTTTCTTTGCTAAGCCAATAGCAGGAGTTGATACGTTCTACTCTTGCAGAAAGTTCTTTGGAGTTCCTGACGGTGCTTATCTTTATACAGAGAAATTGTTGGATTCAGAGCTGGAACAAGATCATTCTTATGAAAGAATGGACTCATTAACCAAGCGTATAGATCTCTCGCCGGAGTCAGGTTATCAGGATTTTCGTAACACAAGCAAGTCTTTAGTCGGACAACCAATCAGGCGTATGTCAAAGTTGACTCAGCGAATGATGCAGAGCATCGACTATGACATGGTGGCGCAACGACGCAGGGCAAATTTTGAATTGATGCATAAGGCTATAGGACATGAGAATAATATAGTATTGCCTTTGGAAGATGATGCCGTGCCTATGGTTTATCCCTACCTTGTGTCAGTGAAGGGTTTGCGTGAGAAACTGATACAGAACAAGGTCTTTGTAGCCCGTTATTGGCCCAACGTGTCAGAATGGGCAGGAGAGAGTACAATTGAATACAATTTAGCATTTAATATGCTACCTCTTCCAATTGACCAACGGTATGGAATTAAAGAGATGGATTATATTATTGATTGCGCTCTTAACTGCTGATTGTCCGACAGGCCGGGCTGAAGGATTCAGGAATCTTGAGAGTGAAATCACTGCATTGATGCGTGATTACAAAGCGATAGGTGTATCTGTTGCTGTAGTAAAAGACAATCATATTGTTTATTCGGGTGCATTTGGATATAAGGATAGAGAATCACAGACAAAACTGAGTCCTGATGACGCTTTCAGAATAGCTTCAGTTACAAAGACATTTGTAGCAACAGCTATCATGAAGCTGATTGAGAAAAAACGATTGTCTCTTGATGATGATGTCAACAGTTATTTGGATTTTCCGGTGCGAAACCCGAATTATCCAGACAAGCCTGTTACTGTCAGAATGTTGTTATGTCACAGATCCAGTATCAATGACAGTCAGGGTTGCAACTCTTTTGACATGATTAATCCTGCAACTAATGATAATTATCATGCTTGTTACAATGATTACGAACCAGGCAGTAGATACCAGTACTGCAATTACAATTATAACATTTTAGGTGCTGTTATTGAGAATGTTTCGGGTAAAAGAATCGACAGATTTATAGTTAATAAAATAATCAGACCGCTACGGTTGCATGGCCGTTTCGTAGTAACTGAAAAAGACTCTGCAGTATTCGCGAAGGCATATAGGTACAGCGAAAAAAGAGATTCTTTTGTTCTTTCAAGGGATGCATATTTTCCTTTTGACTACGAATTGGAAAGATACAGGTTAGGTTATTCAACTCCTGTATTGTATCCTGCTGGGGGGCTGAAAATATCTGCGACGGAATTGGCTAAATATATGCTGATGCACATGAACAACGGGAAATACAAGATTAGGCGTATTATTAAGGAAGAATCTGAATTTAGTTTGCGTCAGTTGCCTGTCCAAACTCATTGGTATGCATTATCAATTACACATTATAACAACAATGTATTACCTGGCGAGGAATTACTGGGTCAGACAGGTGGAGGTTATGGAATTCATACAGCAATGATTTTTCATCCGGAAAAGAAGTACGGCTTTGTAGTTTTCTGTAACGGATGTAATTCCAAGAGTACAAATGGTAGAGAGTTGAATTATGAAATTATTGAATGCCTATACAGAAATCTGATTTCGGCAGATTTTGATGGCCAGGTTATGAGATAAATTACAGCAAATGGGAAAAACAGTTTTATTTAGGGAGTTTGAAGAGAGGGATACAGAATTTATCTATAAGTGCAAGAACGACAAAGATTTAAATAGACTGATAGTCGGTTCTTTTCATCCGATATCGTATGATGAAGCCCGTAACTGGGTTCACGGATGTATGGGTGAGCATGAATCATATAAGTATTGGGCAATCTGCACGAATGACGATGAACAACGAATTGTTGGTTGGATAAGTCTGTCAAGCATAGATAGGGTTAATAATAGTGCAGACTTTCATGGTATTGTTATTGGAGATCCTGCATACCGCGATGGGTTTGCTTGGATTGAATCATATTTGTTTATTTATGATTATGCATTTGAAGTGTTAAAATTAAATCGTGTTTATGGACATTCTCGAATAGATCACCATGCTTCTCAGATGACACATAAACTCTTCCATGTCACAGAGGAGGGAGTGTTGAGACAATCTGTTTTCAAGGATGGCAAATACATAGATGTTACTATTTCTTCAATACTCCGAAGCGAATATCTAAAGTTTAAGTCAGAAGGAGAGTATGAAATGAAATCAGTATTACAAAGAATAAAGATGATAAAAAAATCGAACAAGTAACATTTTTTAAATTATGGAAATCAAAGAGTTTATTCAGAATTTTGCAGAGCAGTTTGAAGATACTGACGCCAGTGTGTTTACCCCTGATACAGTATTTCACGATTTGGACGAATGGGGTTCGCTGATTGGTCTTTCTATCATTGCCATGATTGATGATGAATATGGCGTTACCATTAAGGGTGACGAATTGAGGACAGCTAAGACTGTTGCTGACGTTTTTGAATTGGTAAAGAGCAAGAAGTAATGTATAATCCGTTTTCCCTTGAAGGGAAGACCATTTTGGTGACAGGGGCTGGCGGTGGAATCGGAAGAGCCACTGCCGTAGCATGCAGCAAGATGGGTGCTGTCTTGGTGATAACAGACATTAATCCTGAGACATTGACAGAGACGCTCTCACTTCTGGAAGCCGACGGGGATAGAAAACACCTGATGTTTGTGGCAGACCTTACCAAAGAGGAAGACTTGAACGAAATGGTGGCTGCTATGCCTTCGTTGGATGGCGTGGTATGCAATGCAGGCATTTCTAAAGTATTGCCCATTCAGTTTCTCAACGCTGAAGATATGAACCGCATCATGGCTATCAATGCCTTTGCTCCTATGTATATGACACAGAGGCTCTATAAGAAGAGGTGTATCAACAAAGGTGGATCCATAGTCTATACGGTATCCATAAGTGGCGTGAGCATGGTTTCTATGGGTGGCGTAATGTATGCCGTATCCAAAAATGCCTTGGATGCTTTCATGCGTAATGCCGCTTTGGAGTTTGCAGGACGTAATATCCGTGTGAACAGTGTGAATCCCAGCCGCGTGAAGACACCGCTCATACAGAACAGTGTATATTCAGAGGAAGAGGTTGCAAAAGATTTGCAGACCTACCCGCTGAAACGCTATGCAGAGCCAGAGGAGATTGCCAATAGCATCATCTTCCTGCTCTCTGATGCCGCTTCTTACATCACTGGTCACGCTCTTATTGTGGATGGCGGTAAAACCCTCTCTTAAAACTTATGAATGTTTCGAATAAGCGAGAGCAGAGCAAATTTGTTTGTCCTGCCGAGCAGGAGAAAGGTCGGACGAAGTCCAACATAATCATCACCGGAAGCAACCGAGGCATAGGAAAATCCATGGTGGAGGCCTTTGCCGCCACCGGGGCCAACATCTGGGCATGCGCCAGAAAAACCAATCCGGATTTTGAATCCTGGCTAAAAGAAACAGCAGAGAAACATAACGTCTGGATCAAACCTGTCTATTTTGAACTGACTGACGCAGAAGCCATTAACGCAGGAATCCAGTCAATCATAGATGAAGGACAGCCGATAGACGTTCTGGTTAATAACGCGGGGATCTCAACCGTAGGTCTGCTCAGCATGAGCAAAGTGGAAGAGATAGAAAAGCTCTTCAACGTGAACTACTTTGCTATGCTCCGTATTATCCAGAAGGTTTCCAAACGGATGTCCCGCCAGCGTAAAGGATGCATAATCAATATGGGCTCCATAGCCGGTATTGAACCGCAACCTGGTAAGATAGCATACGGGAGCAGCAAGGCTGCCGTGATGATGATGACCAAGTGTTTGGCTAAAGAACTGGGACCTATGGGTATTCGCGTGAACTCCATAGCCCCTGGGCCCATTGAGACTGAGATGATTCATCAGTACAAAGATGATATGCTGGAGAAATTGGCAGCAGAGTCAGCATTAAGACGTTTGGGAAGGACGGAGGAGTTAGCTCAAGTTGCAGTATTCCTGGCATCAGAGCAGGCCTCATACATAAACGGCGAAATCATAAAAGTTGACGGAGGGAGGTAATGACAAGAAAGATACTATCTGAAGAAAAAATAAAGGCACTGTGCAAGCGAATGCGGCTACATGCTATGGATATGGCAGTTGCAGCTGGAAACCGTGGCGCTCACGTGAGTGGCAGTCTGTCTTGCATCGAAATATATGCCGTACTGTACGGTGCTATCCTTAAATATGATATAGATGATCCGTTGTGGAAAGACCGTGACCGCTTTATAGCCGGTAAAGAACATGCCCGACTGGCGGAGTATCCCGTAAGAGCTGAGATGGGCTTCTATTCTCCAGATGTGCTGAACAGCTACGAGCAAAACGACGGCCTGCTGGTTGGTCACCAACTGAAGAAAGAACTGGGTGTGGAATATGCCTCCATGAGTTTGGGTATGGAAATGCCGTTTGTGGTTGGAAAAGCATTGATTGCCAAACAGACCGAACAAAAATACCATGTATATTGCCTTCTGGGTGATGCAGAGTGTGAGGAAGGCCCTGTGTGGGAAGCTTTTATTGCCGCCGCCCATTACAAGTTGGATAATCTGACCGTTATCATTGACCGTAACTGTATGTCGGTGGACGGTAACACCGAGGAGTTGATGGCCCAGCTGGATATGCAGAAAAAGATGGAGGCTTTTGGCTGGGAATCCACAACTGTGGAAGGTCACGACATACATCAGTTAATTGAGGCCTTGAATCATAAGCCGGAAGGTAAGCCTTACGCTATCATTGCTAAGACTACTAAAGGCAAGGGCGTATCATTCATAGAGAATAATAAAGCGTGGCATCAGGCTGTTATGACTGAGCAGTTGTATCAGAAGGCCTTGGAAGAAATCAAGAACAGTTGAGCCATGAAGTTTAGTCCAGCATTAATCAAGACATACGCCCGAATGGGCCAGAAAGGAGCTGCTGCTGGGATTGGTATGATGGAACTGGCCAAGCAGGATCCTGATATGAGAGTGGTAGTGGCAGACAGTGTTGCCATTGCCAGCCTTGGACGTTTTTATAACAGCTATCCGGACAGAGTTATCAATGCCGGTATATCAGAGCAAAGTATGGTGGGTATTGCAGCCGGTCTTTCTTCAGAAGATGGCCGTGCTGTTTATGCATGTACATACGCCGCCTTTGTATTGGTAAAGGCCATTGAGTTTGTACGACATAATTTGGGATACCATCAGTTTAATGTGAAACTGGTGGGCAATTCTGCCGGGTTTGCTATGGAGACTCTTTCCATTTCCCACTGGGCAACCGAGGATATTGCCATGGCGAGAACCATTCCCAATATGACCATCCTTTCTGCGGCTGACTGTTTGGAAGCCATCAAATGTGTGATGGCCGCTCATGATATCAGTGGCCCTGTATATGTGCGCCTGTCTGGCCTGTTGAATTGCCCAATGGTGTATGAGCAGGACTTTGATTTCCAAGTTGGGAAAGCAAATACCTTGCGTGAGGGAGAAGATGTGACCATTATTGCCACCGGTATGATGGTACGTGAATCATTGGATGCGGCAGAACTGCTGGCTGCACAGGGTATCAACTGTACGGTGGTAGATATGCATACGATTAAACCGATTGATACAAAATGCCTGGATAAGACTTTTGCAAAGTCTAAGCTGGTGGTCTCTGTTGAAGAACATACCATCATTGGTGGTCTAGGCGGTGCCATTGCAGAGTACAAGGCAGACAAGGAGAACATACCACGCTTAGTTAGAATAGGTGTAGAAGATAACTTTGGCAAACTGGGCGACTTGCGTTTTTGCTGGGAACAGCATGGTCTCACTGCTCCGCAGATTGCTGAGCGGATAGAGAAAGAGTTGAATAATAAGAAAAGAGTATGACAAACATTGAGAAATTGAAGAATGCCTTTGTTGAAGGCCTCGAGATTCCAGTTGAGGGAGTAGAAACCGCCACTATGGAAAACATAGACAAATGGGATTCCATCGGTCAAATGAGCCTTGTGGCCATGATTGAGGATGAGTTTGGTATTGAGCTGGAACCTGACGAGGTAATGCAGTTTACCTCGTTTGCTACGGGACTTGAAATCCTGAAGCATCACAACATTGATTTTTAATGCTGTTTGATATTGATAGAAAACTGGTATCATCATTGGCAGCCATAGATGATGCTGGTGGACAATTGACATACGGAGATATTGTCTCCCTACGGGAAGCGTTGTCAAAGACGCTGCCCGAGCGGGAACTTGTCTTCTGTTTGTGTGAGAACCGGGTTGGAGCACTGGCCGGATTCCTGTCCTTGTATGACTGCAAGGATGTATGCTTGCTACTGAGTGCCAAGATAGACAAGGGCTTGCTGGATACTCTTTATGAGACTTACAAACCATCCTATTTTTGGATGCCTGAGAGCAAATCCTGCGAGGCACCATACGCGGTAGTTTACCAGTTTAAGGACTATGTATTGTGCAAGACTGGCAATAAAGCACCAAAGTTGCATCCAGAACTCTCTATGCTGATGACAACTTCGGGCACTACAGGCAGTCCAAAACTGGTGTGTCACAAATACGGCAATATAGAGAGTAACGCCAAGAATGTTGCTCAGGTATTTGATTGGACACTTGAAGAACGCGGAATCATTGACTTGCCCATGCAATATACCATGGGACTGAATGTGATTTGCAGCCATCTCTATGCCGGAGCCACAGTACTGCTGATTGAGGTTAACCTGATGAGCCCCAAGTATTGGAGCTTTATCAAGGAGCAGAAAGGCAGTAACTTTACGGGAGTCCCATTCAGTTATGAGATCTTGAACCGCCTCCGTTTTGGCAAGATGGATTTGCCTTAT
Source organism: Bacteroidaceae bacterium (assembly GCA_017615835.1). GTDB lineage: Bacteria > Bacteroidota > Bacteroidia > Bacteroidales > Bacteroidaceae > Colenecus. The sequence continues at coordinate 23,058 of JAFZZI010000026.1, forward strand.
CTGACCACGATGGCAGAAGGAGGAGGCAAGTTGTCTGACACTTTGTTCAAAACCTTCGCTGATATGATGGCGGAAAAAGGCAAGCGTTTTTTTGCCACCTTTGGTACCACTGAGACTTCTGCCCGTTTGGCATTTTTACCACCTGAGCAGGCCACTACTCATATTGGTAGTATAGGACAGGCTATTCCCGAAGGAAAACTCATACTGGTAGATGAAAACGGTAATGAGATAACCGAAGCTGGTGTTGATGGAGAACTGCGTTATGAAGGTCCCAATGTAACTATGGGTTACGGTACCTGTGTGGAGGACCTGATGAAAGGCGATGAGTTCTGTGGCGTATATGAAACAGGCGATATTGCCCGGAAGGATGAAGATGGTTTCTTCTATATAGTGGGTCGCAAAAAACGTTTTCTGAAACTGTTCGGTTTACGCGTAAGCTTGGATCAGAGTGAGAAGATTATCAAGGACTCACTGGGCATTGAGTGCGCTTGCACGGGTGATGACAATCAGATGTTGATATACATTACCCAAGTGGGTATGAAAGAAGAGGTGAAGAATCTGATTGCAGAGAAGACCGGCTTGATGGCGAAATCTTTTGAGATAAGAGAGATAGAAACTATTCCCAGATTTGAATCCGGGAAAATTAATTATAAAGAACTTAAGTAAGGCTTATGGCTTTTTTAAAGATAGAGAATGTTCATATAACAGGCATCTCTGCTTGTGTTCCTCCTAAGCGAGTCGATAATATGGACTCCCCCTTGGTTGAGGATAAGCATGAACTGGAGAGATACATAGAAACCACTGGTGTAAGGCACAGATATATTGCTGAAGATGGCATTTGCTCCTCCGACCTGTGCAAATGCGCAGCTGAGAAGCTGATTGAAGAGATGGGTATTGACAAATCTGAGATCGGTTGCCTGATTATGGTAACCCAAACCCCGGATTATATCTTCCCTGCAACGGCTTGTATTCTGCAAGACCGCTTGGGTTTACCTACCGACTGTATGAGTTTTGATATTACCATGAGCTGTCCGGGCTGGATTTACGGACTGTCTGTTATGTCTTCCATCTTGAGCGCTGGCAAAATCAAGAAAGGTTTGTTGCTAGTGGGCGAGACTTCAACAAAGGCCAAGTCTCCATACGACCGCGTGAACCTTCTTGCCGGTGATGCCGGTACGGCTACCATTCTGGAGTACAAGGAGGGTGCAAAGCCTATGCTGTTCAGTATGCATACAGATGGTAGTAACTACCGTTCACTGATTATACCTGATGGTGGTTATAGGAATCCCGTTACTCCTCAGTCTTTTGAGTATTATGAATGCAAGGACGGGATGAAGAGAAACCGTACGCAGTCGAATATGGAGGGAGAAGATATACTCTCGTTTGCAATGCATGCAGCCCCAAAATGTATTAAAGGTTTGTTGGAGCATTTTGAGATCTCCAAGGAAGATGTTGACTATTTTTTAATTCACCAGGCCAACCAGATGATAAATAAACTTATCCAGAAACGGCTAAAGGTTGATGACGAACATTGTCCGTATAACATAAACGATTTTGGAAATACGTCTTCCACCACAATTCCATTGATGATAGTAAATAAACTTAAGGATACAATTGGAGGAAAGAAAGTAGTCGCCTGTGGATTTGGAACTGGGCTTGCATGGGGTGCTCTCTTTATTGAATTTTACGAGCATGTTAAGGTTTCTGAGTTAGTCCATCTTGAAAATGAGTAGAAGTAATTCAACGGTAACACATATCTATTACCTATCTCTCGTTTTGTTGATGCTCAAATCGATGATGGTATGTTGGCTATGGTCGGTACCTGAGATGTTACTTGATGTTTTCGCTCTAATATTCACAATTATCACAGCAGTATCCACTGATATTTATAGATTTAATTCAAAGTTAAAGAGAATAATTATAATATATTTTGCTTTTGTATGTGTTGTCAGGTTGTCTAGTTCTACTTTAAATATCGCAACGTTAATATGGTCTTTTTTTCGTGCTGCTATTATAATCGGCGTCATTTGCCTGAAAGATGAGTTCAAAAGAGATCTGTTCAAATGTTTTTACAAAACGTTATCTGTAATACTAATAATATCGATTCCTGCATGGTTGCTTTTTCTGGCCGGAGTTCCATTCAGCTCAGGACCGGCGGTAGATCTTGGCGACGGTTTTCATTATATTTATAACTATAAGTTTTTCATAGTATCTTACGGGGCCTCCTTTCACACGTTCCCAAGGTTTGCAAGTGTATTTCTTGAACCAGGCTGGATAGGTACTATTTGTTGTTTTGTCTTATTTGGCTTACGTTTCAATAAAAAAGAAATAACAACGTACTTGTGTCTGTTGGGGTTGTTGCTGTCCGTTTCATTATCGGCTATAGTTAACCTTACAGTATGCGGAGTACTGTGGATCCTTTTTAACAATAAACACAAGTGGCTGACGCTGTCGCTGATGTTTTTATCTCTTTCAGGAATTTTCTATTTCGGTTCATCTTACAATAATGGTAACAACAGGATAAACGAACTGATTATTGATCGCCTTGTTTTTGATGAAGACCTTGGTATTGCCGGCAACAACAGGACTACGGAAGATTTTGAGAATTACTTTAAGGAAGTAATGACAGGACCAAATAAATGGTTTGGCATCAATTATTTGCTGACAGGTGAATTTTTGGAGACAAACGAATGGTTCAGCCGTTCTTCGGGAATAAAAAAGGACCTGATAATGTATGGTATTGTGGGTACAGGCTTGTTTGTCTTATTCTTGTTCCTGCTGTTCTTCTATTATAAAAGCAAGGAGTGTCTGGTATTTTTAGTTTGCTTTCTGTTAGCATCCTTTGTGCGTAATTTGTGGCATACCGAATGCTACCTTATACTATTTATTGTAATAATGTCATATCTGCACAGGCATAGTCAGAAATATAATGATTGTGTCGGCAATGCTGTTCTCATTAAGGGATAAGAGTATATAAAACCTTCTCAGATTCTTCATGAATCCTGCTGTTGTCAAGTTTACGGACAGTATGTTCAAAACGTCAGTTTTCTTCTGTTCATAGTCATACATATAATTCCATTTAGATTACTTTTTGACGGTAAGGGATGAAAACCTATATTTTTATTATTCGTCGCATTTGCAATATAACCGGAGCACAGCAATACGTCTATAACAAAAAGAGATTCCTTGAAAGTCAAGGATGGCGTGTCCTGGTGTTCAGCAGTATCAAGGGTTCCATTCTTATTGAAGATTTTGAACAATATAAAGATAACATATATGCCTCATTATACTACAGCCCATCCTATTTCCGTAAAAAAGATGTTGAAAGAACACTGAATAGTATTATCAATAAAATCGGATCTGTTCAAGCAGACAGTTGTGTCATTGAGTCGGACTCGGTTCCAAGAGCTATTTGGGCTGAATTAATAGCTTCACGCCTGAAATGCTGTCATTTATTACTTTCTGTACAGGAGAGACACGATTATGACGAGGATGTTAAAGAATTCCTGAGGTTTAAGTATGCCAGACATGAACTTGCGGGCATTACCTGTGAATCTGTGAATCACATGTTGGGTGATAATTCGCTAAAACAACGTAGTGATTCATTTTTCAAGGCATATTGCAACAACGTTATTCAAGATATTGAAGACAATTATTCAAAACTCTTAAATCCTGATTCTGATTATACTATCGGTAGCCTGGGCCGTTTAGATAAACCCTGTACGAAAGCTATTCTAAGCGGTCTTTTAGACTATGTCATGTATCACTCTGACAAAAGTTTCAATATTGTAATGATTGGAGGAGGCTTGATAGCAGGGCGAAAGAGCAGTTTGCGAAAAAAGTTGAAAAAGTGCAGTAATGTGAATCTGGTTTTCACAGGCGACGTTTATCCTGTTCCCTTGTCTTTTGCAAAAAAAATGGATGTGTTTGTCTCTACTGCAGGATCATCATATGCTACTTATGGGTGTGGCATTCCCACTGTTAAAATGAACACTATTACAGGGAAGCCGATCGGTATAATAGGCCTGGATTTTGATTTGAAAGAAAAAAATTTATACAGCGACGAGCAGGATATTACTTTTGCAGATTGTATTGAAAGGGCTTTTTCTGAGCGGGAGAAAATTGAATACAAGTACAGTATTGACGAGAATTATTACAAAAGAATGAATGAAGAGTTCATGCGTCAACTTTTATTTTCAGACAACGGAAAGGAAAGGGAATATTATGATGACAAACTTTTGTTCAAGTTGAAAAGGCCCAAACTTAATCAGTTGTTGGGTTGTCTGTTGCTGAAAATCTTCGGCATTGGAATCCAGGAATTCTTCTGGAAAGAGTTTAGGAATGCTGACAATAGTTGATTTATCACAAACACAAGACAGTGGGTTTTTTCTGTCCCGATTATCGACCCAATAACAATCTTCTCTGACTGATTGCGGAGTATCAACAATAATTATTTAATAGAATAGAAGTGAAAGCTACCAGAGATTATTTGAGGCAGATAGGTATGCCTCAGGGTGACTTGTATAATCTGCCCACTTCGGAGAAACGTTTCGAAGATGGAGGACAATATCGTTTCGAGGTTCCCGGCATCCAGGGGCCTGCTCCTATGAAAGCCTTGCTGGAGGCTCTTGATGAGTTCGGAATCCAGATTCACCGTGTTACCCAGACTCAAGGAATCATGAGGTTGCTTGACAGCGAGATTGAACAGATGTTGGAGTATGCCCACAAGTGGAATGTTGAACTTCTGCTTGCTACCGGACCCCGTGCTACTGTAGATACGAGTGCCAGTGTGAATACACCGGAAGGTGTACGCATGGGCTATCGGCTCCGAGGCCAGGAGCAGATTGTACGCGCAGTGGAGGATATACGCCGAGCCGCAAGGATTGGTGTCCGTTCCTTCATGGTGTATGACGAGGGACAGCTTTGGCTCATGAATCAGATGCGCAGGGATGGTTTCCTGCCCTCTGACGTCAGATTCAAGGTTTCCGCGCACACTGGCCATGGCAATCCCTGCTCTGCAAAGTTGCTTGAACAGAATGGCGCAAACTCTTTTAACCCCGTGCGTGATATCCAGCTTCAGATGCTCTCTGCAATCCGTGCGGCGATAGACATTCCTATAGATATTCATACGGAGAATCCTAAATCTACAGGCGGCTTTATCCGCCACTACGAGGTGCCTGAGTTTATCCGTGTGGCTGCACCCATCTACCTTAAGACCGGAGGCAGTGTGGCGGCAACCCACAGTTGGGATACAACGGAGGCTGATGCAAAGAAACGTGCAAAACAGGTGGCGCTTGTAAAACGGGTAATAGACACCTATTATCCGGAAGCAATTGTTTCACCCAAATAAACATAGATCGGAGAGATATGAGACATCATTCATACAACAAGGACTTCCAGTTCGTCAAGTCACCGGTAGAGTTTAACAAGTACACAGACCGCGATACTCTGCAATACTGTCTGGGAGCAACTCTCTATATGCCTGGAACCAAGGATATCAGGACAAAAGTAGTGAATCATGAACTGCCTGTAACATCGTTCGTGATGTGTTGTGAAGATGCCATCAAGGAGGAAGATCTGCCCGTGGCCGAGCAGAACATCCTTGACACGATGGACTATTTTGCCGATCAGATTGAGGCCGGAAAGTTGACATACGATGACATACCCCTCATTTTCGTAAGAGTCAGGAATCCTGAGCAGTTCAAGAGTTTCTCTGCAAGGATAACAGCAAGACAGGCTTCAGTTCTTACCGGCTTCAACTTCCCGAAGTTCAACAGCCAGAATGCCTTGAGTGTGCTGCGCACCCTTGTCGAGGCAAACAGCCGCCTGGGTGTAATCCTTTACGGCATGCCCATACTTGAAGGTCCCGAGGTGGCGTTCTGTGAGTCGCGCACTCAGGAGTTGCTGTTACTGCGCAATATACTGGAACCCTACAAGGATCTGATTCTCAATATCCGCGTAGGCGGCACCGACATGTCCTCGCTGTTCGGTGTCCGTCGCGGTATCAATTCTACTGTATTCGATATTATGCCTGTTCGTGATGCGTTGTCGGACATAATAAACTTCTTCGACCGCTATTGCGACTACTGCATCTCTGCGGCCGTGTGGGAGTACTTCCGTGCCTACAAGGACGATGACATAGACGATGTCATCAAGCGGAACTTCCATAATGCACTCATAAAAGGTAAGGATATCGTGAATCCCGCGATTGACGGACTGCTGAAAGAGGTTCTGATTGACCGCGCCAACGGATTCGTAGGTAAGACCATCATCCACCCCACCCATGCCAAGTTCGTGAACGCCATGTTCACAGTGGTGGAAGAGGAGTACAACGATGCAGTTCAGGTTCTCAACACCTCGGGTGGCGTGATTAAGAGCGAGGGCGGCGGCAAGATGAACGAGATTGGGCCGCATCACCGCTGGGCTGAGAAAATCGTAAAGAGAGCTGAGGTTTACGGAGTAGTCAAGAACGAGGATTCTGTATTGGGACTAGTGCTTGGCAACAAAGATTGAGCAGAAGATGAAAATTGTTCTTGGGACAATGAACTTTGGTCCCCAACTTGACCTTGATGCAAGCCGAAATATGACTGAGTCTTTCTTGAAGACCGGTTTTAATGAATTGGATACCGCTTATGTTTACAACGGTGGCGATACAGAAAAGTATCTTGGCGAGTTTTTGCCAAAACTTGGCGGTTACTATCTTGCCACAAAGGTTCATCCCCGTATTACGGGAAAACTGGATAGGGAGTGCATCTTGATGGAGTTCAACGAGTCGTTGAAACGTATGAACCGCGATAAGGTGGACTTGCTTTATTTCCATTTCCCTGACGGCAAAACTCCGATTGACGAGGCACTTGAAACCGTTGCAGAGCTCTATGAGCAGGGTAAGGTGAAAGAATTAGGATTAAGTAACTACCCGGCTTGGCAAGTTGTTGACATATGGCATAAATGCGAGAAATATGGTTGCCCCAAGCCTACCGTTTATCAAGGCATGTACAATGCGCTTTGTCGTAACGTGGAGCCCGAATTGTTCCCTGCTATTCGTGCGCTGAGAATGCGTTTCTATGCTTTCAATCCTCTTGCAGGCGGAATGCTTACCGGCAAACACCAGCACTTTGAGGATGCTCCGGAACCCGGCCGTTTTGCCCGTTTAAAGAGCTATCGCGACCGTTATTGGAAGCAGAGTTACTTTGATGCGGTGGATGAGATCCGCAGGGCATGCGACGCTGAAGGTGTTCCTATGGTAGAGGCTGCGTACCGCTGGCTGTGTAACCACTCTTGTATGGATGACACCAAAGGTGATGGAATCCTTTTGGGGGCATCAAAGATAACACAGATGGAACAGAATATGGAAGCGGCAAAGAAGGGTATATTGCCACAGTCTATCCTTGACGCAATGGATGATGCATGGGAGATAGCAAAACCTGACAGCCCTGCCTATTTCAAGTTTATCTGACAGTTTCTTATGAACGTTTCGCAAGATTTTTTTTATGCTATCGATAGAGTTGCTAAGAATACCATTCTTGCAGATGTAATGATACGTGCCAGGCGTTCATTGCTGGATTATCTGGCTGTGACATGTGCCGGAGCTGCTTTTCAGAAGCAAAAGATTGAAAAGTATTTTGTTTTTGCGGAGCCGGAAGAGGGCGCATTAAAAGCAATAGGAACAGGAAAAAGCCTTGCCCTAAAAGAAGCCATTTTTCTGAATGGTCTTAATGCCCATGCCTTGGATTTTGATGACGGGACCAATTCTGGAATTATTCATTTAGGTTCACCAATCTTTTCCTTATTGATACCCTTGGCTCAACGATACGGGAAAAGTATCAATGAGATGTTACGTGCAGCCGTGATAGGATACGAGGCTTCATATACGATGGCAGTATCCATTCAGCCTAAACACAAAGCATTGGGTTTCCATGCAACGGGTACTTGTGGTATGCTTGGCGCAACATTGGCAGGAGCCTATATGCTTGAGTTCACAGAAGAAGAAAGGTACCAGGCATTTGCGACGGCTTGTGTGGCTGCATCAGGAATGCTGAAGGTTCTGGATGATGGTTCAGAACTTAAACCCTATAATGTAGCTAAGACTGCACTACTCTCATTGACAAGTCTTCAATTAGCCAAATCTGGATTCAAAGGACATAATGACCCACTTGGAGGTTATCGTGGGTTCTTGAAAATGATGTCAGGTGACGCACACACAGAAATAAAGCCGTGCTTGTTAAATGGCACATACGCCATCATGAAAAGTTATACCAAGCCATATGCTTCTTGCCGTTATACCCATCCTCCGGTTGAGGCTGCTATCCGACTTCGTAACCAGTATGGTATAACACCAGAACAGGTAGAGCATATCAAAGTAGAGACGTATGACCTTGCCGTATCCGGACATGACCATACTGATATTAAGGGAGCTTACTCTGCAAAGATGAGTACCCCTTACAGTGTAGCTGTGGCACTTGTATACGGAAAAGCAGGATTACAGGAGTTTGAAAAAGTGGTTCTTGAAAATAAAATAATAAAAGAACTGACAAAGAAAGTGGAGGTCGTAGATGATGAGACGTTGAGTAATCTATTCCCTGAAAAGCAAAGTGCTGTCATGACAATTTTTACTTATGACGGAGAATATGTCGAACGGGTGGATTATCCTAAGGGCGAACCGGAGAATCCTTTGTCCGAAGAAGAATTTCGGGCAAGATACGAAGCGCTGATGTCATATAGTGGTGTGTCAGAAGGTATATTCAAAGATATTTATGAAACAGTCTGGAAGGAACACTCAACTGTTTCAGAATTGGTAAAGAACCTATAGTAATATGGTAGATCAAAAGCAATTGTTCGATGCTCTAGGTTTGCAGGGCGTTGACTTTTTTACCGGTGTGCCTGACTCGCTGCTCAATGACTTTTGTCTGTATCTATGCAAAAATTTTGACAATGTTCATCATGTAATGGCTGCCAACGAAGGAAATGCCATTGGAATAGCTGCCGGCCATTATCTTGCAACGGGCAGTATTCCTGTTGTCTATATGCAGAATTCCGGGATTGGGAATGCTACTAATCCTTTGCTGTCGCTGACACACAGCTGTGTCTATGGTATTCCGATGATACTGGTTATCGGCTGGCGTGGTGACCCTCAAGTATCAGACCATGCCCAGCACAAGAAACAGGGAGAGCTGACTACGATTCTGATGAATGACATGGATATACCCTACGATATATTGGATGCCGACGAAACTGTGGTGGAGAAGTTCTACTGGGCAGTGGCAAAGGCCAAAGAAATCTCATCACCGGTGGCTCTGATTGCAAAGAAAGCCATTCTGACTGAGAAAGTCAAGAAGCAGGTGTATGCTGAGAGTCCGCTGATGAACCGTGAGGAGGCCATATCTGCCGTGCTTGATGTAATGGGAAGCGACGCCATATATCTGGGGACGACTGGCCGTACAACCCGCGAGCTCCATGAGCAACTTAAAGTGCATGGCGTAGGTGAGGGTCATGAATTCCAGAACGTGGGTTCAATGGGACATGTATCATCTGTTGGACTCGGAATTGCCTTAGCGCGTCCGGACAGAAGAGTGGTCGTTTTTGACGGCGATGCCGCTGTCGTCATGCACATGGGCGCTTTGGCAACAAACTGCCGCTACAAGGCTGGTAATATGATTCACGTCGTGTTGAACAATGGCGTGAACGAGTCCGTAGGCGGACAGCCTTCTGCAGGTTATTTGGTTAATCTTACAGAGGTAGCGGTGGCCTGTGGGTACAGGACGCCCAGTCATCCTGTTAAGACAAGGGAAGAACTGCAGTCTGTTGTAAAAGGGCATTGCTTCGGTGATATGCCGTTGTTCATTGATGTACATGTCCGACAGGGCATACGCTCTGACATGCCGAAACTTGATATAGACCACAGGGCGCAGAAGACAGCCTTGATTAATACTCTGGTCAGATAATGAACATTGAGATAATCACTCCTTTAAGTGAGGAAGTTATTTCCGGTTTGGAAGTAGGTGATGTAGTTAGTATTTCAGGCTACATCTATTGCGGCCGCGATGCTGTCCTTCCCCGAATCTGCAAAGAAATTCAAGCAGGTGTCTGGGACAGACGTGGTATAGACCTTCGCGGTGGAGTGATATTCCACACCGCAGTCAGTCCTGCCGGAGTTGGCCCTACATCCAGCAACAAACTTGAGATTGAGAGCAGTTTTGAAGTTCTGTCAAAAACGGGCATTAAGATGCACTTGGGTAAAGGCGCCATCAAGCCGGAGACCGTAAAGTCTCTGGAAGAAAATAATTCCGTATTTGCAATTATTCCACCGGTTACTGCACTTCTGGAAAGCCAAACCTTGGAGCGTGAATGTGTTGCATGGCCGGAACTGGGGATGGAGGCTTTGTACAGAATAAAAGTAGAAGGCTATCAGGCAATAATAGCGGCATCTCACGGAAAATCAATTTACTGACCATTTATTTGACTGAACGGATATGACAATTACAGAAAAAGTAGCTGACTGCCTGGTCAGGGCTGGCTCGACTTTCCGTGAGGATCAGAAAGAAGCTTATCGCAGGGCTATAGCCGAAGAGAAACTGGACAGTGCATGCTGGGTCATGAGTCAGGTATTGGATAATGCCTTGGTTGCTGAAGAGCACCGCGGTCCGTTGTGTGACGATACAGGTATCCCACATCTTTTCCTCGAAGTCGGAAAGAATAGGATTATTACAGGAAATCTGTTGGAGCAGATAAAGGATGGTGTGGGTAAGGGCCTGCGTCAGTTGCCCGGGCGTCCGATGGCTATAAAAGGTGACGACTATGCGCGTATCGACCAGAGTGGCGGTCTGAATGAAGACAGCGGTGCTTTGGAACCTTCACCAATACTGATAAAATCCGTTGACGAAGATGTAATTAGGCTGACTGTCATGATGCTTGGCGGAGGTCCGGCCATTCGTGGCATTACCCAGCGGATATTCCATAAACATAGCGTGGACGTAGTCATAGACGAGATTGTAAGCCGTGCCATTCCTGCAGTACGCCAGTTGGGATGCTCTCCATGTACGTTGGCCATAGGGGTTGGCCGCAGTCAGTTTGAGGCTGCAAGTCTGATGATGGAAGCTATAGCTAAGGGTGACTTTGGCGTGCAGGATGTTTTTGAACGGTGCATTACTGAAAGAGTGAATGAAAGCCAGACAGGGCCTTTGGGACTAGGGGGTAAGCATAGCGTACTTGCTACTTTTGCAAAGATAGGCCCTCAAAGAGCCAGTGGTGTACGCATTGTCGCCTTGCGTCCCTGCTGCTGTTTTGAGCCCAGAAGGGCAAGCGTGGAATTATAATCGTAAAACATATAATAAAAGAAAAATGGATACAAAAGAACAGGTTTTGGCCATATTGAAGGAGGTAAAACCAACTAAGAATTTAGAGAACGTGACTGACATCATCGAAGGAGGCTATATAGATTCTTTTGAGTTGATGTCACTTGTGTCAAAATTGAGTGAAGTTTTTAATATTGAGATAACAATTAATGAACTTATTCCTGAGAATTTTAACTCTTTGGATGCGATGTCCAATATGGTGAATGTCTTGAAGAATAAAAATAATGAAATTTGATAGAATCTACCACAGTCTGCGTCTGTTGTTATGTGGAAATCCTGTAAAACGTGCTCAGTATCTGAAAAAACACGATATTTTGGGAGGGATTGGAGATAATTGTAAATGGGGACCATGGAAATTGCCTCCTTATCCCAAGTTAATAAAACTGCATAATAATGTATTTGTACATCACAACGCGCATATGGCTCCACACGATGTGCTTAACCGTTTCTTTTACACGGTATATCCTAATGATGATTTTGGACATTGGGAAAAACTAGGATGTATAGAACTGATGGATAATGTGTATATATCGACTCGAGTGATAATAATGATGAATGTCAGAATAAACAAAAATTGTATTATTTCAGCTGGCAGTGTGGTTACATCTGATATTCCGGAAAACTCTATTGCATCAGGTATTCCTGCTAAGCCTATAGGCTGTTTTGATATGTTTGCCGCATTAAGAAGAATGAGTAAGGGACAAACGAAACCATTCAAGAATCAGGAGTTATCTGATGAAATGGTAATCTCTGAATGGAAACGCTTTTACCTAAAACATGGCAGTTCTAAAGATAATTAATCAATATGCGTTCTGTTGTTAAGAAAATATTCTCATATAGTCAGGAAACTCCTGAGAAGACAGCAATTATTGCTTCTGACAGGACTGTTAGTTACTCTGATTTTTGGAAACTGATTCAGGGAACAGCAATCAAGTTAAAAGAGAAAGATATCCTTGAAGGTGACCGTGTCATTTTAGAGGCTTCTCATACTGTTGAATACTTGGTGTGTTGTTATGCCATACATCTGGCAAAGGCTGTTCATGTACCAGTCGAGAAAGATATTCCTGACGACAGAGTTGCGGCTATCTCTTCAGAAATAAAACCAAAGATGGTTCTTAAAGGGCCCCATCCTTTTGCTCAACTGAACCTGTCTTTTGATTCGTTGATTGATAACCCGGCAACTGTAAGGGATTTCCCTTCGGAGGACATGTTGCAAGAGATACTGTTCACGACAGGAACGACAGGTAAATCGAAGGGGGTAATGGTGACTCACTTTGCCCAGATGAATATGTGTGAGTCACAAAATGCCGTTTTGGATTATAGCAAAGATAATGTCTGGCTGATACCGACTCCTATGAACCATGCGGCAGGATTGAGGAAAACTCATATGTCAATGGTCAATGGTAGTACGGTATTACTTATTGATGGCTTTAAAAATCTCAAACTGTTCTTTGACAGTATGAGGTCTTATAAGGTTACTTCGTTATATCTGCCCCCTTCAGCGGTACATTACATATTAATGCTGGCACCCAAAGAACTGGCATGTTATGACGAACAGCTTGACTTCCTTTATTCTTCATCTTCGGCATTGCCAGGCGGTGATAAGGAGAAACTCATAGAGTTATTACCCCATGTAAGAAAGTTTGACGCTTATGGAGGTTCTGAGGTGGGTGCCGTCTGCTATATTGACTACAACAGTGAACACAAAGGTATCGGATGTGTGGGAAAGGCAAATCCGGGTGTTGACATTTTTATTGTTGATGAAGATTATAAACCATATAAAGCTTCAAAAGAAAATCCCGGAATTATTGCGATTCGCAGCAATACTGTAACTTCTGGATACTGGAATGAACCAAAACTGACAGCTGACACTATTCATGACGGTGTAATATATATGACAGATTTAGGTTATCTGGATAATGATGGTTATCTCTATCTTGTCGGTCGGCGCGATGATGTAATTAATATTGGAGGATTGAAAGTCGCTCCAACTGAAGTTGAAGATGTTGCCTTAAGATTTGATAAAATTTCGGAATGTGCCTGTGTCCCGTTTGAAGACAAAAATTATGGACGTGTACTCAAGATGTATGTGGCGATGAAAGATGGTTTTTCCTTTAATACAGAAGAAATCGTGTCATATCTTGAAACGAAATTGGAAGCCTATAAAATACCGAAACAAATAGAGTGCATCCCAGAAATACCTAAAACATATAATGGAAAGATAGATAGAAAGAAATTAATTGCCAGAGATAATAACTAGATCAATGACGATGAAGCTGACATTCATTGGAGATGTTATGTTGGGACGGTTCGTACGCGAGAAATTCGAGAAAAAAGCGTATGATTTAGTTTCAGACGATTTGAAAAAACAAATAGAAGAGAGTGATTATGTAGTAGCTAATCTTGAAAGTCCAGTTACAAATGTAGTAGAGTCGGATTCCTTAAAGTTTGCGGGTAATGCAGAGTTATTAGATCAATTTAAGTGGATTAATTGTTTTAGCCTTTCAAATAACCATATAAATGATTTTGGATACGAGGGAATGAGAGAGACGATATCTAATTTAAAAGCCTCAAACTTTGAATACAATGGTTTATTTGAAGATATTTATTGTCCAACCATCATTGAATCTGAAGGAGAAAAGATAGCTGTTATTACATGTGCGGACATGATGAATTATGAGTTTAGTGCAGAATGTCCATATAAAACGCTTAGAGTCAACAGACCAGATGAGATTGTCTCTTGTATTAAAGAATATAAGCATAAAGGCTTTTTCGTCATTCTGTATGCTCATGTTGGAATGCTCTTTTCCAGATACCCCAATCCTGTAATACGCGATTTCATTCATTCTATGGTCGATGAAGGAGCAGATTGCGTTGTTACGGCCCATCCTCATTGTCTTGGTGGTTCGGAGTATTATAAGGGAAAGCTAATAGTTTACAGTATTGGGGATTTTTTGATGGACGGTTCATCTTTTCGCAGAAGAAGAGCCGGAATATTGAATATACGGATTGAAGGTGGGGAGATAAAAGAATGGCATATTGTACCAGTTGTAACAAATAATGAATTATCAGTTTGTCAACCAGATGAGTCTTTGTACCGAAAAATTCTAAATAGTTTTGAATATGTATCCAAGAAGATTGCGAGGCACTCAACTGAGTATAAGTCTTTTTACAAAAAACAGTATAGGAAAGAATTGATAGCTCATTCATGGAGTACTATATTATTTGAATCAAAGAGACGTGGAATTAAAGGTATGCTCAGAATTTTGGCAAAACGAAGGGGGGCTGTAAAAGAAATTAGTAAGCGAGTATTGACGGATCGTTCAGGAATGAGTTATGATGCTGACGCAATTAGTGAGAATAATATTTCAATTGAAGAGATAAGATAATGAACGATAAATTGCATAAAGTCCATATTGAACATAGAACGAAAAGTTCGTACTTGTGTCCAATTATTAAATCATTTATTGATTTCAGTCTAGCAAAGGACATCATAAAATCTATCGTTTATTATTGTGTAAATCATACATTAGGCCGTAAACAAGCTAAGATAGGGAAAAGTACCAAGTTGCATTCAACTGTCATTTTAAGGCAAGGATATAATATTGAGATAGGAGAGGGATGCCTCATAAATCATAACAATGTACTACAGGCAGGAAAAGCTGATGCAAAAATCAGAATAGGCAATTATGTCCATACTGGTGCAAATGTTATGATTATTGCCTTCAATCACGCATTTGACACGCGAGAGATTCCAACTATCAAGCAAGACTATTATGATGCCGAGATTATTATTGAAGATGACGTTTGGATTGGTGGTGGCGCTATTATTCTTGCTGGTGTTCATATAGGAAAAGGGGCAATTATCGCAGCTGGAGCAGTGGTAAACAGGGATGTTCCTCCCTACTCTATAGTTGGCGGTGTACCTGCAAGAATACTGAAATATCGTGATTAAGAATATTTTTGTATCGTTGTGAATGATGCAGGAAACTATTTGTTGACACATGACAAATCTTCTTCTTCTTGGTTCTGGTACACAGGCTTTTGCTGTGGAGAAGAGCTTGTTTGAATTGCGCTGTAGAATATTCGTAGTTGTCAGTGAAACCGGCAATTATGGAGATTGCTCGAAATATGTCCATAAATTGTTTGTTTGCAACAAGCTTGTATTCTCAGACAGTTTCTTAGAACACGTGAAGTATATCATTGTCTCAGAAGGAATTGATGTTGTTCTGCCGATGGGTGATGTCTATGCTGAGTTTCTTAGTAAAAACAAAGAAGAACTCAGTCAGTTGACACATATTCAGATTCCTGACTATGACATCTTCATGAAAGGATATGACAAGAACCAATTAATGTCATTATGTAATGAAAAAGGATTTCCCCATCCGCTGACAATTGATTTGTCAAAAACAGATGTTGACGATAAATCTTCTTTTAAAAAATTCCCTTTCCCTGGCCTTCTGAAACCTAATTGTACAACGGGAGGGAGGGGTATGACATTAATAACCGATTATGAGAATCTGTGCCAAAAATATCCATCTGTACATAAAAAATACGGGGAGTGTCATTTACAACGTTTCATCCGTGAAGGAGGCAGGCAAATAAAAGTTCAGTTGTATATTGGGGAGGACGGGTCTCTGGTGGTAAGTTCTGTCTTGGACAAGGTAAGATGGTATCCGGTAAAAGGAGGATCGAGCTGTTGCTCGGTTACTGTAAGGAATGACAGAATAGTAAAGATTTGTCATAAAATTCTGAAAGATCTGAAATGGATTGGATTTGCCGACTTCGATACAATTGAGGATCCTGATACTGGAGAACTACTTATTATGGAGATTAATCCTCGCTTGCCTGCATGCATAGGAGCTGCAGTCTGTGCTGGGATAGACTGGGGTGAGGTGTTGTTTCATGGCGCATTAGGAAAGTCGCAAAACAAGTACGAGTACAGAGAGGGCGTTGTCTTGAGGCATCTGGGATTTGACTTTCTGTGGTTCTTTCATTCCCATGACAGATGGATGGCAAAACCTTCCTGGTTTCATTTTTTTGGTGATGATGTACATTACCAGGATTTCCATTTCGATGATCAGAAACCATTTTGGACTGGTACTTACCACAATATCAAAAAGCTGTTTGATCCTTCTTTCAAGAATGCTAAGTCTGGAACTTCCGCGAAATGAACATTTTGACCTTTGACATTGAGGAATGGTATATAGAGAAAGCCTTCCGAGGAGGAAGAGCCTCAAAATATAAGCAGTTTGATGAGGCTTTTAATAGAGTAATTGACCTGCTTGCCGAACACGGTATTCGTGCTACTTTTTTTTGTGTAGGACAGTTAGCCGTCGAATTTCCCGACATCGTTAAAAGGGTTGTTGCTGAAGGTCATGAAGTAGGATGTCACTCGAATGTACATACATGGGTGGACAAAATGGATGAAAAAGGATTCAGGAACGATACTCTGAATGCACTTAAGGCACTTGAAGATGTATCGGGAAAGAAAGTAAACAGTTATAGAGCACCGGCATTCTCTATTACTCCGAATAACAAATGGGCCGTAGAAGTTCTGGCTGAGTGTGGAATTGAGAATGATGCATCAATTTTTCCAACTTGCAGGGACTTTGGCGGATACAAAGGTTTCCCTCAGGATACTCCATGCATTATAGAACATAATGGTTTGAGTCTAAAAGAGTATCCCGTCTGCCTTACGACTGTATTGGGAAAGGCAGTTGCTTTCTCTGGAGGTGGTTACTTTAGAATACTGCCTTACTGGAAAGTGTCAAGGACAATCAAGAATCGTGATTACAATATTTTTTATTTTCATCTGGCTGATTTGATTACCGAGAAAAGGACAATGATGTCTAAAACTGAATATGAAGAATACTTTATGGAGCCAGGAACTATCAAGAATCGTGTTATGCGCTACATTAAGAGTAATGTGGGCAAAGGTGATGCTTTTGTGAGACTGAAAATGTTGTTGAATGAGTCTCGTTTTGTCTGTATCCAGGAAGCTGATTCAATGGTTTGTTGGGATAGTGTGAAGACGATAATTTTATGAATACTTTGTTTTATGAAGTTTTTAATGTAATATATTATGCTCTACGAAGTAACACATTTTATTAAAGATCGTCTTCCTTGGTTATGGGAAATTATTGAAAGAATTAATTCCGGACTCTTCCTGTTGAGATATAGGAAAGGTATCCGAAAGATTCCTGCTATTCTAAGTTCGTTCAGCAACGGTAAGTTCATTGTCTCTTTAGCTACAGAAAATGATTCCAATGCCATGTCTCAGTTCTTTCTTGAACAGCCAAAAGAAGCTTACACTTTTTTTCAGCCTCATGCATTTGATTGTTATTCTTTAGTAAAACTTATTAAGAGAAGTTCCTTCCTTATGTTTTTAGTGAAGGATGGCGACAAAATTGTGGGATATTTCTTCCTGCGTTGTTTTGCGGACGGTAAAGCTTTCAAAGGTCGTATTGTAGATTATAGGTGTCGCAATCAGGGTATTGCCAAACTGATGGGAAATATAATAAATGAAATAGTCATTAAATTGAAGCTAAGGCTGTTTACAACGATATCTCCTGAGAACTATGCTTCATTGGCATCGACAAAGGCTGTTAATGATATTAAGATAGTCAGGACACTGGATAATGGGTATTACTACATTGAGTGTACGCCCAAAAAACAAACGGAATAAATGGTTTTGAAATTTATATTTGACAGAATTGTATCTTTAATCGGTTTACTGTTGTTACTGCCTTTACTGGTTATCGTTACTGTTCTGGTAAAAATAAAAATGCCGGATGGTCCTGTGCTTTTCGTTCAGAAGAGGGTGGGAAAGAAAGGCAAATTGTTCGATTGCCACAAATTCCGTTCAATGACAGTGAATCACAATGGCAGTACGGTCAGTGTTGCCGGTGATAGACGTATAACTCCTTTTGGCGCAAAATTGCGCCATTACAAATTGGATGAACTTCCAGAGTTGTGGGATGTCTTTATTGGAAATATGAGTTTTGTGGGACCACGTCCCGACGTTCCCGGATATGCCGACAAATTGGCAGGTAAAGATAAGGATCTCCTGAAATTGCGACCAGGCATTACAGGACCTGCTACATTAAAATACAGGCTCGAGGACGAGATGATAGCAGAATATGTGGCAAAAAAACAAAAGGAGGGTGATACCCGTCTTGCTCAAGAAATTGCCGAGGAGTATAACGATACGGTGATTTTTCCTGATAAAGTGCGGCTGAATTGTTATTACTGTCACAATTATTCCTTTATGATGGACATAAAAATAATAATAGCTACGGTTTTTGGCTTAAGTATAAAATATAACGGAGAAACAATCTGATTATTTGTGTGCAGTTGAGGTATTATTCTACAGTTGAGACTAACAAGATGATTGCTCAATTCTGTGTTCTGCTAACTGTCTGTTCATTTTTTTCTACGCTCTTATATGTAGCTTCTCACCGTTTAATTAAGTAATTACAATATGAAGAAACTCAGAGTTTTTTCGGCATTGCTGCTGATGCTGCCCCTGTTCGTCATGGGGCAGTCAGCTGCCATGCTGTCGCTCGCCCAGGGCGAGATCAACAGGCGCGGCCTTGACGAGACCGAGGTGCGTGCCCGCCTCCTCCAGGAGGGCATCGACATCGACAACGTCGCCCCCACGGAGTACCAGAGCTACCGCGGCCGCATCGTCTCCATCCTTGACGCCATGCAGGCCGAGAAGCGGGCGGAGAACGCCGCTGCCGCCTCGCCGGCAGTGCTTCCCGCCGCGATAACGGCCGACGAGATACCCGAGACCACCATCCAGGAGGCTGAGGCCGAGGCCGAGATCCGCGTCTTCCAGGCCGAGAACGCCGAAGCCCACGACTCCGACATCTACGGCCACGCCCTGTTCACCAACCAGACGCTCGACGTGTTCCGCACCACCGACGGGGCGCAGGCTCCCGACTCGTACGTCCTTGGCGAGGGCGACGAGGTGCACATCTCCATCTTCGGCGACAGCCAGAAGGAGATACACCAGCGCATCGGTGCCGACGGCGCCATACAGCCCGAGGGAGCCAACAGGATCTTCCTCAAGGGCATGACCCTTGCGCAGGCCCGCACGGCCATCCGCAACAACCTCTCCAGCCACTACTCCTTCCGTCCCGACCAGATAGCCGTCACCATCACCACCGCCCGCACCCTTACCGTCAACATCTACGGCGAGGTGGGCACGGCCGGCGGCTTCACCATCTCGGCACTGAACACGGCGTTCAACGCCCTGTCCGCCGCGGGCGGCCCCACCCGTATCGGTTCGGTGAGGAACATCCGCCTCATCAGCGGCAGCAGCAGCACCGTCATCGACCTGTACGACTTCATGAAGAACCCGAAGAACAGGTCGCACGCCGCCCTGCACAACAACGACATCCTGTTCGTCCCCGTTGCGCAGAAGGTCGTGCGCATAGAGGGAGCGGTGAACCGCCCCATGCGCTACGAGATGTCGGGCAGTGAGGGCCTCAGCGAGCTCATCGACTTTGCCGGCGGTCTCCGCTACGACGCGTACCCCGAGTTCGTCCAGGTGGAGCGCACGGAGAACGGCGAGAAGAAGTACCTGGAGTACAACCTGTCGGCAGTGCTGTCGGGCCGCCAGAAGGTAGGCCTCGAGAACGGCGACGTCGTGAGGGTGAGGGAGTCCAACGTCCCGATGGAGAAGTATGTCGCCGTGGAGGGCAGCGTCTATTATCCCGGCCGGTACGACCTTGACGAGAGCCCAACCCTCGGGGTGCTCGTGGAGAAGGCCAAGCCCACCTACTACACCAAGACTGACTACGTCTTCGTGGAGCGCACGCGCCCTGACAACACCGTCGAGGTGCTCACCGTCCCCTTCCCCTCGCAGGGCAGCGCCGGCGAGGGCTTCGTGCTGCAGGAACGCGACAGGGTGCGCGTACTCGAGCAGGCCGACTACCGCGACGTGGAGCAGATAGAGGTGAGCGGAAGGGTGAGGCGTCCCTTCACCCGTGACTTCAGGCTGGACGACCGCATGACGGTGGCGCAGGCCATAGAGTATGCCGGAGGGCTGAGGGAGAGCGTCTATCCCGTGGCTTACATCTTCCGTCGCGACCTGAAGAACAGGGACAGGATGCAGTACATCAAGGTCGATCTCGGCAGGGACGGCGAGATGCTACTGCAGCCGGGCGACAGGCTGAACGTGTATGACAACTCCCTGTACACCAACGTCGGAGAGATACGCATAAGCGGGGCGGTGAGGGAGCCGTTCGGCACGGCGTTCGACGAGTCGATGACCGTGCACGACCTGATAATGATGGCGGGAGGCTTCGAAATCAGCGCAGCCTACAACAGGGTCGAGGTGTTCAGGCTGAACCTCTCAATGACCGAGCAGGTGGAGCTGGACATGGTGACGCTGGCCGTTGACGGCGACTACAACGTGATAAGCCCGGAGGGGTTCCAGCTGCAGCCGTACGACCACGTGGTGGTACGCAGGACGCCGAACTTCACCACGGGACGCACCGTGGAGGTGAACGGACGCGTTAAGTACCCGGGAGTGTATGTCCTGGAGGACAGTAAGACGCAGTTGTCGCAGGTGATTGAGATGGCAGGCGGACTGCTGGACGATGCCGACCCGTATGCAAGGCTGTTCCGCACATACCGCAACCGCGGCAGCATAGGGCTGAACATGAAGGATGTGATGAGCAATAAGAAGAGCATGAGGAGCAACCCGCTGCTCATGGACGGCGACGTCATCAACATAGTACGCCAGGAGAACACGGTGGAGATACACGAGACCGGCACCTTCATGTCGCAATATACTCCCGACGACTACGACCCGACAGGTGTCAGCCTCATATATAACGGCAAGCACAATGCCGCATGGTACATCAGGCACTATGCCGGAGGGTTCGAGAAATACGCCGACCGCAACAGTGTGACGGTGACGCTGCCCAACAACCAGATGGAGGGGACGAGGAGGATAATGGGAATCCGCAAGTACCCGAAGGTTGAACCCGGAAGCGTGATAACGCTGAGGCGCGATGCAGAGAAACTGGAGAAGGCGGCGGAGCCGAAGGAGAAGAAGGAGATTAACTGGGGACAGGTGGTCTCGGGAACGCTGGGAACGCTGACTTCGATAACCTCGATAATCGTACTGCTCAACAAGATGTAAACCGCCGTGCCATGACAGAATATGACAACACCCCCATGGTGGAGGAAGAGGAGGAAGGGATAGACTTCCTGAAACTGCTGAGGCAACTGCTCAGGGGCTGGAAGACCGTTGCCGTGACCACGGCCGTCTTCACGGTGCTGGGACTGGTGGCGGCGCTCACGATGAAGAAGCAATATACTGCATCTACCGTAATTGTGCCACAACTGGGCAGTTCGTCATCCTCGTCATCGCTCAGCAGCCTGGCATCGCTGGCAGGCATAGACATGACAAAGACATCAGGCTCGGAACTGTCGCCGCTGATTTACCCGCAGATAGTAGAGAGCGTGCCGTTCAGGCTGGAGATGCTCTACACTCCTGTACACTACGAGAAGTGCGACACCGCGATATGCATGTTCGACTATGCCCGTGATTACGGGGGGATATCGGTAATTGACACGGTGATAAAATATACAGTGAAGCTGCCGTTCGTGATACTTAACGCCATACGCAGTAAAGATGAGCCGGTTGAACTTGACAACATTCTGGATTCTGATGCCGTCCGTCCTGTTGAGATAAAGAAGGAAGAAGAGAACTTTATAGAGATTTTAAAGGAACGGATAAGACTTTCGGTTGATAATAAAGAGGGGTATCTGACTTTGACGGTTAAAGGCGACGAGGCCTTGCAGACCGCTGAACTCTGCATCAAGGCTCAGCAGTTGTTGCAGAATGAGATTACTCGCCTACGCACAGAGAAGACTCAGGCAGAACTGAAATATATTCAGGCCCGCTACGAAGAGGTGAAGGAGGAAACAGAGTTCTATCAGGATGAGTTGGCGAGGATTGTTGACAGGGCAAAGGACATGACGACCACAAGTGCCAAGATAGAACAAAATCGTTTGCAGAGCAAGTATAACACTGCCAACTCAGTCTATCAAGAACTGGCCAAGCAGTTGGAGCAGGCAAAGCTGGCGGTGAAGAAGGATACTCCGGTATTCACTGTTGTAAAGCCTGTAACGTTACCTATAAAATCTTCTAACAGCCGTTTGAAAGTGCTTATTATATGGTCATTTTTTGGCTTTATAGTCAGTTGTGGCATAGTGCTGGCACGCGGATACTGGCCAATGCTGAAGGAAAAGTGGCTTGCCGAATATGAAGATGTGTGCGACAACTCTGTTGAATGATGCTTCATGCCGACTACATAGTCAACCACATATTCTCTTCGAGGACATACGTGCTTACCGCAGACGGTACTGACGATGTGTGGCTTGTTGACTGCGGCGACATTGACAGGGTGCTGGACAACATAGGCGACCGGATGATAATGGGTGTGCTGCTGACGCACGCCCATTTTGACCATATATATGGTCTGCCCGGATTGCTGAAGGTTTTTCCCGACTGTGTGATTTATACCAACGAGTTCGGTATTAAGGCTTTGCAGGATGCTAAGCTGAACATGTCGAAGTATCATGGTATGCCGGTAGTGTTAGATGGCAATGCGGTGCGTATGAAGGTGTGCGGTGACAGTGAAAGGATAGCGATGTTTGACGGTGTGAGTGCAGTCTGCTACGAAACGCCGGGACACAATCCGTCTTGCCTGGCTTTTGAGGTGGGTGAGTGGTTGTTTACAGGTGACGCTTATATACCCGGTACGCCTGTCGTGACGATTCTGCCCTATGCGGACAAGGCAAAGGCCAAGGAGTCCGTAGAACGCATACTGAAACTTGCCGAGGGAAGGACCGTAATGCCTGGCCACGATGACCAGCCGCCTGAATGGAGGTTGTCAATCTGATTGGATAGGGTTTTTGAAAAGGATTAAATTTTTAAGATATAAGGCGCGAATATGAGCGACAGAAAGAGAATTTATCTGTGTCTGGCTCACATGAGTGAGGCTGGCATAGAGCAGAAGTACATAAAGGAGGCATTCGACACGAATTGGGTGGTACCGCTTGGACCGAATGTGAACGGATTCGAGAAGGACTTGGAAGAGTTTGTGGGCGAAGGAAAGCGTGTAGTGGCTCTCTCAGCAGGAACGGCTGCGGTTCATCTTGGACTGTTGAATTGCGGTGTTGGGCCTGGTGACGAAGTGATTGTGCAGAGTTTTACTTTCTGCGCTTCATCACACCCTATTACGTATCTTGGAGCGAAACCGGTGTTTGTGGATTCGGAGAAGGAGACCTGGAACATGGATCCGGAATTGCTGGAAGAGGCTATCAAGAACCGCATTGCCAAGACGGGCAAGACTCCTAAGGCAATTGTGCCTGTAGCACTGTATGGTATGCCGTATCGCATCGATAAAATCATGGAGATAGCCGACCGCTATGAGATTCCTGTGGTGGAGGATGCTGCGGAGGGTTTCGGATCGAAGTTCAAAGGACAGGTGCTGGGTACATTCGGTAAATATGGTGTGCTGAGCTTTAATGGCAATAAGATGATTACGACCAGCGGTGGCGGTGCGCTGATTACCGCTAACGAGAATGAGTGGCGGGAGATTATGATGTATGCTACCCAGTATCGTGAGAGTTATCCTTACTACCAGCATGAGAAGATTGGTTACAACTACCGCATGAGTAACATCTGTGCGGGTATCGGTCGAGGACAGATGACTGTAGCCAACGACCATATTGCTCATCATAAGCATGTCCAGAAGCTTTACGAGGAGTTGCTGAATGAAGTCCCTGGAATACACGTTCACAGTCAGCCTGATACAGGTGAGTACGACTCTAACTATTGGCTCTGCACTATAACAATTGATCCTGAAGTTAAGATTAAGGGTCAGGAGAATGCATACAAAACCGTCGTTACCGGAGCCGTGGGTGGCGCAGCCGGTGTGATTCACGCTGCTTCATCGGCCGTTACTGACTGTCAGCCCAATGAGAATGTGGAGGCTCTTCGTGTTTTCATGGATCAGGCCGGTATTGAAGCTCGCCCCGTATGGAAGCCTATGCATAAGCAGCCTGTGTATAACCGCGGTGCAGCACAGACAGGACACGGTGTGGTTGAGAGCGACGGTGTCTGTCAGACGTACGGTATCTGGGAAGGGCCTGCCGGCATCGCCTATGTGAACGGTGTCTCGGAGGCCATCTTCAAAGTGGGTATGTGTCTGCCTGCCGGCCCTTATGTAACTGACGAGGACGTGAAATACATTGTGGAAACGATTAAGAGCGCCATTGAGTAATGAAAGGTTTCTTAAAAGGGGTATGGGCGTTTTGTCTATACCTCTTTTGGCCTCAAAGAAGACCAAAGGATTTCTAATGATGCATGGTTTATATCGGTGTAAGGAAATGAAATAGGATAACAGCTACGGTCAATACGACTGTGGCTGTTTGTGGCTAATATAGAAGCTTGTGAATCTATCACGTAATAGAGCCTTATACGACGAGTTGTTCATGCAGATTGCACGGATACATGATGAGGTGACTTTTAGAGAATAGCGATGTATGACGGTGTGAATACAGTCTGCTACGAAACACCGGGTCACAATCCGTCGTGCTTGACCTTCGAGGTAGGTGACTGTCTGTTCACGGGCGACGCGTACATACCGGATACGCCGGTGGTGACGGTGCTGCCCCATGCGGACAAGGCCAAGGCGAGGGAGTCGGTGGAGCGCATACTGAAGCTGGCCGAGGGCAAGACCGTGATGCCCGGCCACGACGACAGCCCACCGGAATGGAGTTTACGATATAGTTTAGAGGCATCAACGGTTCGCTTCAAGGGTCTAGTGCGCAAA
>JAFZZI010000027.1 GCA_017615835.1 Bacteroidaceae bacterium
ATTCTGTATAACATATTGATACCAGATAAGCCTAAAGCAAACCCAATGGCTTTGACAAGAAGCGAGCCCGGCGGTAATGGAGGCGGTAACGGAGGACATTCACCTTCCTCTGTGTTGTGTTACACTTCTTTATATGAGGAGATGGATTGTATTGGCTCAAATGACATTATATGTTCGGCTAACTACAAGTTTTTTGTTTATGGTAACTGGAACTCAGTCCCTGTAAGAGATTCCCTAGGAGTTTTGAGGGGATACGATTACACTTTTTCGTATGGTTATACTACATGGGATGGTCATGTAGATAAATATTACTCTGATTCATATGGGATATCTGCATATTCAGATTGTAGTTCGGGTCCAATGGTGAAACTTAAAATTATATTGTGGGCCGGTATCCATACTTCTGATCCGTTTGATAATATTCCGCTATATGATAATCCTTCATTGTTGCCAGATTGCGAAGGTAGAAATTATATGGGTAGTTTTGTACCATCGGCAGCACATGGTACTATATATACAGATGGGTTCTATGAAGTGTTTACTTTGTACCCAACAAGGAGTGGAATACGTTTTTAGTATTATTAAAGCGTAAATTAAATAGTGTAAATTCATATAATTGCTGTTTTAAGAACTATCTTTATTGCCGATTATTAAAAAAGAATGAGATGTTGCCATACAGACTCAGAATGTACCTTGCCGCAGTTCCGTTCCTTATGTTGTCCGGCACTTCGGCCCTTCGCGCCTCGGGTGTCGGTGTCGGCGGCGTGACGGTTTCCGACAGCCTTCCTCCGTCGTTGTCTCCCGCCGTCCGGTCCCTGATGCGCTATGCCGGCAACATCCACCAGTTCTGCCATGCCTTCCCTCAGGAGAAGGTCTATCTCCAATTTGACAACACGTCTTACTATACAGGCGAGACTATATGGTTCAAGGCCTACGTCGTGGAGTGCTCGACTCACCGCCGCTCCCCGAGCCGCGTGCTTTACGTCGATCTGCTGTCCCCCTCCGGCGACATCCTCAAGCAGCAGAAGCTCCCCGTGACCGCGGGTCAGGCTGACGGCTCCTTCGTTCTGAACGACGCCTCGTCGCAGTACGGTACCGGTCTTAGGGGCGCAGTCCTTCCGTATCCGAGCGGTTTCTACGAGATCCGCGCCTACACCGCCAACATGCTTAACTTCACGGAAGCCGGAGTGTTCTCGCGCGTTCTTCCCGTATTCGAGAAGCCTGAGAAGGAGGGCGACTACTTCGGCGCGAGCCCCGTGATCCGCAACCGTTTCAGCACCGTAGCCGACCCCTCCGTCCTCCGTCCCACTGCGAAGAAGCTTCCAGAGCTCAGCGCCGACTTCCTTCCCGAGGGCGGCAGCCTTGTCCTCGGTGTCGAGTGCCGTGTCGCCTTCCGTCTCGGCGGCCCCGACGGATTGCCTGCCGATGCCTTGGGTATGCTGAACGACAGCATCCCTCTTGTCGTCGAGCACGACGGCATGGGCTCTGTTACGTTCACCCCCACTCGCCGCTCCAACACCGCCGTCTTCAGTTACGGCGGTCGCAGCTACCGTTTCAGCCTTCCTCCTGCCGACGCCTCCGGCTACGTTCTCCGTTCCGACGTACAGGACAGCCTGCTGTCCGTCACAGTGAACGGCGTCGGCATGCCCTCCGACACCCTGGGTCTCACCGTCACCTGCCGCGGCGAGCTTTTCCGCTTCGCCACCCTCCCCGCAGGTTCGTCCCCCGCTGGTCTCACCCTGTCCCTTGACGGCGTGCCCGAAGGCGTGTGCCAGTTAACCCTCTTCGACCGCATCGGCACTGTCTATGGACGCAGGACGTTCTACCGCCGCTCCCCACATGGACTCCCCTCGCTGGATGTCACCGCCGTCAGCGGCAGTCCCGGCCCTTTCAGCCCCGTCCGGCTGGAGTTCACCCTCAGTGACGGTGCGGGCTCGCCCTTCCGCGACCGGTTCTGCGTCAGCGTTCGCGACAGCCGCTCCATCGGCACCCCCTCCTCGGCCGCCGACCTTCGCACGTCGCTCCTTCTGTCGTCGGACCTCAAGGGGCTTATCTACAGGCCCGGCTACTACTTCGAGTCAGACGACTTGCCGCACCTCCGCGCGCTGGACCTTCTGATGCTTGTTCATGGTTGGGAGAGGTACGACTGGCGTCAGATGGCGGGTCTGGATGAGTACACCGAGCGTCACCGCCTCGAGGACAGTCTGATGCTCAACGGTTGGATCTTGTCGGGCACCGGTCGCAAGCCGCTGAGTGGCGTCAAGGTTATGGCCGCCGTCATGCCCGAGGACAAGACTCAGACCAGCCGTTACGAGATGGTCACCGACTCGACAGGTTACTTCGGCTTCAACGTCACGGACTTCTACGACTACGCCCGCCTGACGATAAAGACCGACCTTCCGAGGAGACTCGTCGGCACCCCCTGCCGCATAGAGCTCGAGCGTGGCCAGTTTCCGTCCCTCCGTCCCTACCGTCCCGACGAGACGGTTTTCTGGCGCATGGACAAGCCTCTGGGCTCGACCAGTGTCAAGGTGCGCAGGGGCGCGGTGACGCTAGATGAGACTGAACCGGATCCTGGCGCCGGTGCCGGCGATGACGCCGCATGGAACCTTCCGAAGATCATCTATGAGACAGGCATAGTTCTTCCGGAGGTCGAGATCAACGAGAAGCGCAAGTACATCGACTACTTCACCTTCACCACCTACGACGTGAAGTCCGACACCGAGCGCGAGCGCGACAGGGGCGAGTACACGACCGACCTGTACGGTTATCTATTGAAGAAGAACATCTACTATTCGTCCTATTCAAACTTTTTGCTTGATTCGGTAAATGTATTCGCATACGTGCATGACAGCGAGCAATACATGCCTAGAGGTTTAAGATATGCCTCTTACCTGACAATTGACATGATGGATGTCAAGAGCCTGATTATTTACGACCATCCGATGTATATGAGGGATGCGGTCGAACTCTGTCCTTTGTACAAGAAACAGATGGACATGTCGGATGTAATAAATTTATCATTGATGGATGGCAAACGTGTAATGTTGATTGATATAGAACTTTACGATAACGGACAGAGTGCCAGTCGTCGGGACCTTTTCGACATAAGCCGCCGCGTCACCACATTCAGGGGCTACTCGCGCCCGTACCGCTTCTACAGCCCCGAGTATCCCGACGGTCCTGTTATGGGCGACGTGGATTACCGTCGCACGCTGTACTGGAACCCCAACGTCATCACCGACTCTGACGGCCATGCCGAGGTCGAGTTCTACAACAACTCTTACTCCAGGCACTTCAGCGTCAGCGGTGCCGGCATAACAGCCTCGGGCACCCCCTACGTGCTCGACGCCGCGTTCTGACGGAACATTACATATTGTGGGTGGCTATCTGACGGGTGCCCCAATCGTAAACCATGTCGATGTTGGGCGTGGATACATTGTGTCCTGCGGCCAGTTCCTTGATGAAACGGAGTCCGTAGGGGAAGTCTTCGGTGAAATAGCGGCTTGTAAAGTCGGGAATCCATCCGCCCTGTACTTTTGTCATGGGCGATAGTATGTTCTCGAAGGCTTTTATTGACTGAAGCTTACGGGTAAGTTCCGTGGCGTCGGTCGAATCGTAGTGGGTCAGCATGGTCTGTATGTTGCCGGTGTTGACACCAATAGCGTGCAGCAGCCTGAAGAACTCTTTGTCCATTCTGATTTCAAGTTCCGAGGCCTGTAGCGTCCACTCCTTGTAAAACAGCGGGCATCGGTCGTATGGGGTGCCGTCCCAGTCTTTCCACATTGTATAGATGCGGCCGGTGTGCAGGATGGGATTCGAGTTGCTGAGGGTAACCTCGTAGAATGTATCGACTAGTTTGGTGTCGATGCCGAACAGTTTCTCAGTGAAAAGGCGGAAGGCTTCGCGGTCGGGGATGTTTTCGGTGGCCATGTACAACCCGCTGCTATAGCTGAGCAAGTTGGCCTCCCTGCCGTAATCGACTACACGCGATATGTACGGAACCCTTTGCAGACCGAAGAGCCTGGTTGTCGGCGCCAGAAGTCTGTGACAGTAGATGAAGAAGCCTGTGTTGGCCACAATGGAGCCGACGATGGTTTTGTCGCCCAGGTATGGCCTGATTCTCAACAGGATGTTCTCGACGCAGTAGGCGGGCAGACACAGCAGTACGATGTCAGAGCCGGGTACTACTTTTGCCGGGTCGGACGATCGTTTGAATATCCTGCCGTTGAGCACTCTGCCATCAGGAGTATGCACGATGATTCCGTCACTCCACCTGTCGGGTTTGCCGGTGAGAAGGTTGATTTCCAAACCGGGAATCTGTGAGAAGCGGCCGATACACGTGTGTGCAAGGTTGCCGCCGCCTGCAATGCATATCCGTTTCATATAAAAATCACTTTGACAGACCATGTCGGAGGTTCTGTTGCAATTATAGTGATTTTTTTCCATTCCGGACGTCATGCTTCCCGGCAAGAACCTCGCGGGCTTTTGCCAGAGCTGGGGTGATGTGCGGCAGAATGTATTCGTTGCCAATGACCTTGTCAAGACCAAAATCGGTCAGTGTCTTTCTGACTTCGGGTGTCACACCCGATAAAATGACGCGGACACCTCTTTTTTGCATCCTGTCGCACAGGTGTGACAGGTTGTTTATTCCTGTTGCATCGATGAAGGGTACCTGGCGCATACGCAGTATGCGAACCTTGGCTCCCTTGTGAATGCGCTCGTCAAATTCCTCAAACTTGTTGGCAAGGCCGAAGAAGAACGGCCCGTTGATTTCATAGACTTCGACGCCTTCGGGGATGTCGAGCATTTCTGTGTCGTCGGGGTTGTACTCCTGCGACTCGCTGGCGGCCACCATGTTGTCCTTGATGACCTCGATTGACGAGGTCTGCATGACGCGTCTTACGAAGAGCACTATGGCCAATATAAGACCGAACTCTATGGCCACGGTAAGGTCTATTATTACTGTAAGCAGGAATGTCGCCAAAAGCACCGCTATCGAGGGTTTATCACCCTTGAGCAGATACTTGAAAGTGCGCCATTCGCCCATGCGGTATGATACTACGATGAGAATGGCAGCCAGGCAACTTAATGGGATATAAACGGCGTAGGGCATGAGGAACAGGTAGATGAGCAGCAGGGTCAGCGAATGGACTATGCCCGCCACCGGGGTCCTGCCGCCGTTGTTGATGTTGGCCATTGTGCGTGCGATGGCTCCTGTGGCGGGTATGCCGCCAAAAATAGGCGAGACGATGTTGGCCACGCCCTCGCCGATTAGCTCGGCGTTGGAGTCGTGGTGCTTGCCGGTGACACCGTCGGTAACGGTGGCGGCCAGCAATGACTCTATGGCGGCCAGCAGGGCTATGGTCAGTGCGGGGTTTATGAGGCCGCGGAGCGTCTGGAAGCTGACAATTGGTAACTTGGGCGAGGGAAACGCCATTCCACCGCTTATTTCGGGGAATTTTGTACCGATGGTGGCAAGGTTGACTCCGGCATATCTTGCCAGTACCAGAGAGATGCCTGTGCAGAGTATTATACCAGCCAGTGAGCCCGGAATCTTCTTTATAATCCTGTCCCACAGTATGATGACTGCCAGCGATGCGCAACTGGCGGTTACCTCAATCCAGTTTATGTTTGCGATGTTCTGTATGTAGCATATCCACTGCGGTATGAATCCTGACGGTACATCCATGGTGAATCCGAAGAAGTCCTTCATCTGGGTGGAAAAGAGTGTGACTGCGATTCCGCTGGTGAAGCCCACGACTATGGGGTAGGGTATGAACTTGAACACTATGCCCAACTTGCACAGTCCCATTGCTATCAGGATGACGCCGGCCATGAGGGTGGCTATGAGCAGACCGTCGAAACCGTATTGCTGGATGATGCCTGCTACTATTACAATGAAGGCTCCGGTGGGGCCGCCTATGAGGAAACGGGTACCTCCGAGCAGCGATATCAGGAAACCAGCGATGACCGAGGTAATGAGACCCTGCTGGGGTGTCACGCCGCTGGCTATTCCGAACGCTATGGCCAGCGGCAGGGCTACAATTCCGACAATAATTCCGGCACCCAGATCCTGCAACAGGGTTTGTCTGTTGTAGTGGCCGGACTTCATGATACTCACGATTTTCGGTTGATAAACTTCGCTTAACCTGAATTTCATATACAATTCTGTTTCGGGCCGCAAAATTATGCTTCTTGAATGTGATGTGGAAAATCCTTAAATATGTTTTTACTCATTTAGCAATTGATAACGTTTGAAAAAAAAAAGGACAAGCCGGAAAGACTGTCCTTTTGAGGTACCTGGCGGACTCGAACCGCCGTACTCGGTTTTGCAGACCGATACCTAGCCACTCGGTCAAGGTACCATCGCGTATTTGCGGGGCAAAGATAGTGATATTATTGGATATTTCGCGGCAAAACGGAAAGAAATTTGTTTTTGCACGCCGGTTGAACTATCTTCGCGTTGGGTAACATGGATTTCAGACAGAAAATAGAGCGTTTCATTTCGGACGGCAACCTGTTGGAGAGCCGATCCGGAATAGTGGTCGGGGTGAGTGGCGGCGCCGACAGTGTGGCCCTGCTTAGAATTCTGACTGATTTGGGTTATGGCTGTCGCGCCGTGCACTGCAACTTTCACCTGCGCGGTTGTGAGAGCGACCGCGACCAGAATTTCGTTGAGGAACTGTGCAACCGTATGGGCGTCAACCTGACAACACTTCATTATGACACCCTGGGTCATGCCGCCGCCAACCACCTGTCGGTCGAGATGGCGGCGAGGGAACTGCGCTATGCCGACTTTGAACGTTTGAGACGCGAGTGGAACTGTCAGGCCATAGCCGTGGCCCATCACAGGGACGACTCGGTCGAGACCGTGCTGATGAACCTGATACGGGGAACGGGCATAAGGGGCCTGACCGGAATCAAACCGGTCAACGGCAGGGTAGTGAGGCCGCTTCTGTGTGTCACGCGCAGTGACATAGAGGCATGGCTGCACTCGGTGGGCCAGGATTATGTAACCGACAGCACCAACCTTGAAGACAAATATCTGCGCAACAGGATACGGCTGCAGCTGCTTCCGTTGCTGCGGCGGCTGAATCCCGATGTTGACAACGCCGTGGCCGAGACTTCGGCCAGGCTGATGCAGACATACAGGTATTACGTCCGGGCTATAGCCGGTGAAATGGCCGGGTGTGTGGAAGAAAAAGCCGGTGGAACCGTCCGGATATCCATCGAAGGACTGCTTGGAAGTCTCTCGCCCAAGACTCTGCTGTATGAGATTCTGTCGCCTTGGGGTTTCAATGATTCGCAGGTGGATGACATATTCGGATCGCTTGACGGAGAGTCTGGCAGATTGTTCCAATCGGCTAAGGCGACGCTTGTAAGGGACCGTGACAGACTGGTTCTGTGCCCTCTGCCTGAGGAGGACGGCGCTGAATTGGAACTGCACCTGAATGTACGCAACACCGGGTGTGTGAAAATGCCTGACGGCAGAATGCTGAGGCTTGACGTACTGCCACCGGGCTCTGCGGTCGAGAAGAGACCTGAAGTGGCGATGCTTGACGCTGGAAAAGTAGCCGGTGAGTTGGTGCTGCGCCGCTGGCACAGGGGAGACAGTTTCATTCCGTTTGGCATGAGGGGCAGGAAACTCCTGAGTGATTTCATGACCGACCTCAAGATGTCGGTGCTCGAAAAAAAAGCGCAAATGGTTCTTTGCAGTGGCGAGGACATCGTATGGGTGGTTGGCCGACGCATCGACAACCGTTATCGGATAGACGCCCGAAGTTCCGGCATAATCCGTCTGGAAATAATTGATAAGTAGCTTGCCTGCGTATTTATTCTCCGATGGAATGGGGCGCGTTTCTATTGTCCCTCAAGTTGTTGCAAGAGTTGGTCGGACAATTCGTCGCCCTGTTCTTTAGCCTTGCGAAGATATGTGGCGGCAGAAGCGTTGTCATTGGATCGCATCAGACAAACGCCCAACAGCCTGTTGCAGTCTGGGTTGTCGGGATTTTCGGCAGTCAGTTTTCTAAGTAGTGGCAGGGCATCATCTACCAGACCGACACGCAGCAGCAGGCTGGCCTTCTCAAGGGCGAGACCCAAATCTTCGGGTTCAAGATATACAGCGCGGTCGATGTCATTCAAAGCCTGCTCATACATTTTTGCCTTTATTTCAATCTGTTCGCGGAAGTAGTGGAACTCCGCTGTCAGGTTTGCGAGACCGATTATCTGTTCGTATTCGTTGAGATCCATCACGGCTTCCCGATAGCGTCCGAGTTCATCCTTGATAGTCGCTCTCTCAAGAATGTATGGTGAAACAGCCGAGGTATAGGGACGTCCGTAGAAGTTTACGGCGCTGTCAAGGGTTGCGATAATCTCGTCACTGTCTGCTCCGGTCTTCTCCCTTATGACCGAGGTATAGTAGTATGTCTCGGGCGAGGCGAGGTTGGTCCTGTTCAGCCGGTTGTAGCTGTCCAGGGCCTCGTCATAGCGTTTCATGGCGTACAGTATGTTGCCCTGCAGCTGAATGTAGGCAGGTACTTCGTTGACCTTAAGAGCTTCGTTGGCCTTTTCAAGAGCAGCATCGAGTGTCCAGCCTTCGAAGTTTACGGACGATGTAGAAACCAGAGTAGAGTACATCAGTCGGGCATACTCGAAAAGCGTGTTGTCGCGGTTTTCCTTTGACTTGGCCAGGGCTGTCTCCATGGCAGCCTTGCCATAATGGTATTGTGTGGAGTCTCCACTGGAAATTAGGAATGTCCCCTTTCGCAGATATCCATCTGGACTTTCCGGGTATTGCTGGATGAAGCGATCTATCAGTCCCATGTAAACATCTCTGTCGCCTGTCTGGTTCATGTACAGATAGACCAGAGCCTGTTCTTCGTTGTCAGGAAGAGACTTGGGGAAAGTTATAGTGCGCAAGTTGTCGCTGTTCAGATCAAGTGCCTTGGTTATTTTGAGCGAATCAACGAAACGTGAGTCAAGTGCATAGTTGCAGGTGTCGGTTTCAACGGTGTTTTGCACCACTCCGACGACTAGCCCTTCTGCGTTGAACAGGGGTGCTCCTGCAGCGTCTGAAAGGACATCGCCCGAAAGTGTGTAGTATTTGAACTGGTTGGCTATGTCGGAACTCCTGAGAAGGGTGTATTCCGAAGGCTGAGAGTCTTTGGCATCTGAAAAAGTCAGTAAATACAGAAGGTCGCCAGGGTATGCAGGTTCGGCTGATATGGCTAGTCCGCCTAGCATCTTATCCGGAACTACCTTGAAACGTACCACATCATATATGCGGTTTGCACCGGTAATGTAGAGAATCTCGCGCCTGACTCCGTTCCGGTCGATGGCGACAGCCTTTGACGCATTGGTGAAAATGTCATAGACTGCGACACCGTCTCCGTCAGAACCTGTAAAGAAGCCGGTACAACTGCCGGTCTCATTTCCCTGTGCATCATAGGCAATGACCTGGCATACTGCGTTGCGGTTTTTCTTTATCCATTTGGGCGCTTTTGCTGACAAGGTCTCCATTGAGACAAGTGCCAGCAGAGTCGATAGGACTACGTTTACAAAAGTATGCTTCATATACTATTCTCCTCTTTGTCTGACTATCTCATACATCAGGATTCCTGCTGCCACCGATACATTCAGAGACTGGATCCGTCCCAGAATGGGTATGCGCACCCACTCGTCGCATAGTTTAAGGTGTTCTGGCGGAATCCCCTTGTCTTCTGCTCCCATTATAAGGCAGACGGGGCCGGAGTAATCGCCTCTGACATAATCGGTATCTCCTTTCTCAGTAGCAGCAACAAGGTGGAAACCGGAATTCTTCAGATAGTTCAGAGTCACATCTATGCGAGGTTCCCGGCATACGGGCAGGGTGTGCAGAGCTCCGGCTGAAGTCTTGACGGCATCGGCATTTGCACTGACACTATTGTGCATCGGGATAATCAGGGCATCGGCACCGGCACAGTCTGCAGTGCGGGCTATTGCTCCGAAGTTGCGGACATCTGTAATCCCGTCCAGCAGGACGAACATAGGATTGCGTCCCTCTTCGAATAATGTTGGTACTAGGTCTTCCACACGCTGGTATGGCACTTCGGTAGTGAATGCTATCACTCCCTGATGGTTCTTTCGTGTAATCCGGTTGAGCTTTTCAATCGGGACTCTCTGGACTTGGATATTGCGACCCTTTATGGCAGCAAACAGCTCTTTGGAGAGGTCACCCTGAAGGTCTTTTTTTACCATCAGTTTGTCAATCTCCTTGCCTGCCTCTATAGCTTCGATAACGGCACGGATGCCGAAAATTGTTTCGTCGTTGTTCATCAGCTTTCAATTAAAATACGGGCATTGTCCAAAGCTGCTTCGGTTATTGTTGCGCCGCTTATCATCTGGGCAATTTCCTTAACTCTTTGTTCTTTGTCAAGTTCTGCAATACCAGTGTGGGCCGCCCGCGAATCTCCTGTTTTGTAAACAAGGTAATGGGTGTCGCCTTTGGCCGCAATCTGGGGGAGGTGAGTAATTGCAATTACCTGACGCCCTTCTGAGCACATGCTGCGCATCATAAGAGCCATTCTTTCAGCTACAGCACCCGAAACCCCCGTATCTATCTCGTCAAAGACAATAGTGGGAAGCTCCCTGATTCCGGCCAGAAGTGACTTTACAGCTAACATCACCCTTGACAGTTCTCCGCCCGAAGCGACAGCAGAGAGTTCCTGCAGCTGACTGCCCTGATTCGCACTGAACAGGAAGCGTACATGGTCGGCACCGTTTCCATCGGGTATTTCACGCGGAGATATATCGACCTTGAAGCGTACTCCGGGTATTCCCAGCGGAATCAGCGTGCTGCAGACCTCTTTCCCTATCTTGTCAGCTGCCTTGATGCGAGTTTCAGTTATCTTGGCTGACAGGGTCTTAAGATTGGCACTGATAGAGAAAATTTGTTTTTCCAGACTGGCAATCTCTTCATCGCCGGAACTGAGCCTGTCAAGTTTTGACCTCAATTCACCGGCATATTCAATGAGTTCCTTTACCGATTCGCAGTGATGCTTTTTCTGAAGAGAGTAGAGCAGGTCGAGCCGTTCAGTGACAGCATCAAGGCGGCCGGGATCGAACGATACCTCGTCTTCGGCCTTTGAAGTGCATGAACTGATGTCGCGAAGTTCGATAAGGCAACTCTCAAGACGCGCCGAGAGTTCGGCAGCGGCAGGCATATTGCGGGCCGCGATACGCATGGACTGAAGTGCCTGACGCAGAGTTGCTATAATACCTCCCGACTCATTCTCGAGCATGCCGGAAGTTTGGAATAGCGCTTCCTTGATCTCTTCGGCATGCGAGAGAATATCCTGTTCCGATTCAAGTTCCTGCTGCTCATTCTCGGACAGACGTGCCTTTTCGAGCTCATCTAACTGGAACTGAAGATACTCCTGCTCCCTCAGTCCTTCCTGAACTTCATTGCGCAGGATTTCGAGACGTGTCTGAAGCTCACTGCACTCTCTATAGTTTGAGCGGTAGTCGTCAAGAATCTTACGGTTGTCCGCTATTGTGTCTGTTACCATAGTCTGGAAGGTCTCGGTGCCGAGCTGAAGGTTTTGGTGCTGCGAATGGATGTCAATCAGACGGCAGCCGATCTCTTTTAACTGAGACAGACTGATTGGTGTGTCGTTGATAAATGCACGGCTCTTGCCTGACCTTGTAACTTCGCGCCTGAATATGGTGTCGGTTTCATCATAGTCGAGTCCATACTCTTCGAAAAGCTGTTCCAGACCATAGCCTGTAATGTCGAAGTGTCCTTCAACAGTGCACTTATCGGCCCCGTCCGAGATTATTCTGGTATCGGCACGCTGGCCCATCAGCAGGTTGAGCGCCCCGAGAATTATTGATTTCCCGGCCCCGGTCTGGCCTGTCATGACTGAGAATCCCTCCCGGAACGTTATTTCCAGATTGTCGATGAGAACATAGTTTCTGATTTGTATTGCCTTAAGCATTATCTTGATGTTTTGATGGTATTCCAGTTTGCTGACAGCGAAGGGTTGACAATGCTGAGAATGCCGGCAACTTTTTCCTTCTCCTTGGTCTGTCCCTGAGAATATATGTTGACGAGTTCATCTTTCTTGATTTCGGAGAAGAGCACAGGCAGTATAGATGTGCTCTTTGCCTTTCTCGTTTCGTCAAGCAAGTCCATGCTCTCTGTGATGATGGTCCTGCCGCGCTCTGGGTTGGCTGCCATCTCGTCGAGACCTTTGCGATGATAGATATACTGCATCTTGCGGAAAGATATTAGGTTGCCGTTCATGTAGTCGTTAATGAGGGCATACCTGTTCTGATTGTCGTTGAGTGACCGCCACCCGGAGCCGATTGACTGGGCATTCGAGCAGACATCCTCGGCCTGACGGAGAATCTCAGTGCCGCCGTTCTCGGCCATTGTATCGAAATCAAGACCGATTATGAGGTAGCAGTAGAAGGCTATTATCGCTGTCAGATTGTTGTCGATATTCGAATCGGTGAATACCAACCTGTCCTGTTCGGTATAGTTGAAACTGACGTTCTTGTCCAGAAAGTTGAACACTGTTGTATTGTACGAGGAACCATAGACTGGTCTGCTGCTCTGAACGGTCATCTCGCAATCGAAGGCTCCGCTGCTGATATCGTACGAATTGACCGTTATGTTGAAGTTACAGTTTATCCGTTCCTTTTCGTTGAACTTGTAGTTAGTCCAGTTCCTTGTGTTTACGAACTCGGTCAGGGCCTGCTGCAAAGAGTTGAATACATCCTTGTCCGTACCGGCAATTTTCGAAGAGTTGACGGTAACTGTGGCCTTAATCTCCTGAGCTGCTGCGTAGTTGGAGGAGAGTAGGAAGAAACAGAGACAGAACAGTAGTCCCAGTAGTCGGTCAACGATGTCGCGGGCTACGCCTCTCTTGGTCTTCAGCGGATAATCAGTACTCCCGTTGCGGTCTATTATTGTGACCTTATTGGTGTCGTGTCCGAATCCGGCTCCCTCGTCACGTAGTGAGTTGAGCACAATGAAGTCGAGGTTCTTGCGCTCCAACTTGTCTTTGGCATTGACGGCTTCGTTGTCAGTCTCGAGAGCAAAACCGACCATCACCTGGTCCGGCCTCTTGATTGCCCCCAGCGAGGCGGCAATATCCCTGGTTGGTACAAGGTGTATGTCCATGCATCCCTTGCGCTTTATCTTGGTGTCGCTGGGTATCTCAGGAGTGAAGTCGGCAACTGCGGCACAGAGTATAGCGGCGTCTGAGGAGGGAAAGTTCTGCATCGCAGCCTCATACATCTGCTCTGCCGTAGTTACGTCGATGCGGTGTATTGACGGATTGGCAGTCTTGAGTGATACCGGGCCGGCGATAAGCGTCACGTCGGCACCGCGAGATGCGCATTCCTCGGCGAGGGCAAACCCCATTTTTCCGGTGGAATCGTTACCTATGAAACGGACAGGGTCAATGTGCTCATGAGTCGGCCCAGCCGTTATCAGCACTTTTTTTTTTGAAAGGGACTGTCCCTTTGCAAAGTATTCTTCAAGAACAGCCACTATGTTTTCGGGCTCTTCCATGCGACCCTTGCCTGTGAGTTTGCTGGCGAGTTCTCCTTCGGCAGGCTGAATGATTATGTTCCCGTAACTCTGGAGTGTCGTCAGATTTCGCTGGGTACTGGGGTGGGCAAACATGTCAAGATCCATGGCGGGTGCGATGAAGACAGGCGCTTTCATCGAGAGATAAGTGGTGACAAGCATGTTGTCTGCCACTCCGTTAGCCATCTTACCCAGAGTTGAAGCGGTGCATGGCGCTATAACCATGGCATCAGCCCACTGTCCAAGGTCAACGTGGCTGTTCCACGAGCCGTCACGTCCGGAAAAGAACTCGCTTACGACAGGTTTGGAGGTAAGCGCAGAAAGAGTTATAGGAGTGATGAACTCCTTGCCGGCAGGTGTTATTACCACCTGTACCTCAGCTCCACGCTTGATGAGCAGCCTTGCAAGAAGGCAGGCCTTATAGGCTGCGATGCTGCCTGTGATGCCCAGAACGAAATGCTTTCCCGAAAGTGTGCTGTCCATAATGTATGTGAATGAATAGGTCTAACAGTTGTTTGCCAGTTTTATTCTTGTAAGAACCTGTTTGGTGTTAAGAGTGAAGTCTCCGTCCATGATCCAGCGGTAATAACTTGGGTCCCGCTGAAGCACGCTTACGACCGGCTGATCTTTATATTTGCCGAAGTTGAAGACTTCAATGTGCTTGCTGTTATAAACTATGCGACCTGCAAAATCGACATTCTCGGTGAAACTGGAAAACTCCGAGAGAAATGACGTGTCGTTTTTCAGTTCGGGGTAGCGGTCCAACTGAGCCTTCAGAACCTCGTATGTGGCGCGAGTGTCGCCTTCAGCGCTGTGGGCATCTTCCAGATTCTTCCCACAATAGAACTTATACGCAGCTGTAAGTGTGCGCTGCTCCATCTTGTGGAAAATCACCTGTACATCAAT
This sequence comes from Bacteroidaceae bacterium, assembly GCA_017615835.1. GTDB lineage: Bacteria > Bacteroidota > Bacteroidia > Bacteroidales > Bacteroidaceae > Colenecus. Next base: position 14,486 of record JAFZZI010000027.1, read on the forward strand.
GAGCTTGTGCCGCGACAGATCGAGTGAGACGTCAGCGCGAAGAAACTCCTCGGCCAGCATCGGAACATCGAACCGGTTCGAGTTGAAACCGGCAATATCGCAGCCCTCGAAGTCACGTGCCACCTCCTTGGCAACCATCTTGAAGGTCGGACAGTCTGCTACGTCGGCATCTGAGATACCGTGCACATCAGTCGCCTCTTTCGGGATATGCATCTCAGGGTTGATGCGGATGGTGCGCGATGTTTCATTCCCGTTGGGAAATACCTTCAGATAGCAGATCTCGACGATGCGGTCACGGGCAATGTTGATTCCTGTAGTCTCAAGGTCGAAGAATACAATCGGGTTTTTAAGTTCCAGTTTCATCAGTCGTTGAGTACCATTGGCATGAGGAGCATGAGCAGGTCGTCATTCTCTTCCTGTTCGCAGGGAACCACCACGCCGGCTCTTGACGGATCGGCTAACTTAAGAACGATTTCCTGACCAGGGGTATTGCTCAGTATGTCAATCAGGAAACCGGCCTTGAAACCGATGTTCATGGGAGCACCTTCATATTGGCACGAGAGCGTTTCGGTGGCTGACGTTGAGAAATCAAGGTCTTGAGTGGAGATGACAAGCTGGTTGTCCTTGACGCGAAGCTTGATGAGGCCGCTGCTGGCCGGCGAAAAGACGGAAACGCGTTTCAGCGCACTGATGAGCGTCGTGCGGTCTATTGTGAGCTTGTGCGGATTGTTTGCCGGAATCACTGAATTGTAATTCGGATACCTCCCCTCGATAAGGCGGCATACCATGCGGTAGTCACTGACGGCAATCATGGCACTGCGGTTGTCAAAAGTCAGGGTTACATCACCTTCGTTGCCCATGAGCGACTTGAGCAGTGAGGTCGGGCGTTTGGGCAGTATTACAGATGCCCTTTCGGAACTCTTGTAGGCACTGGTCTTGTCACATACAAGTTTGTGGCCGTCCGATGCCACAAAGGCGGTGTATTCGGTTTCCAAATCGATGAAAACACCGTTCATTACGGGGCGGAGTTCGTCTTCGGCAACAGCAAACAGACAGCGTGTGATACCGGTTGAGAAGACATTCGCAGGTATTGTGTGTACAGCAGCGTCAGTAGCCAGAACAGAAGGCTGAGGATACTCGTCCGCGTCATGGCCCATGATGGTGTACTGCCCGTTAAGGTATATTACGATTGTCTCGTGGGTATTGTCGTCTATCTGGAAAGTCAGAGGCTGTTCGGGTATTTCTTTCAGGGCATCCAGCATTGTCTTGGCCGGAAGCGCAATCTGAGCGTTACCGTCGCTCTCGGCAAGCTCTACGGTTGTCTCGAGAGTTGTGTCGTTGTCGGATGCCACGATAGTGAGAATGTTGCCCTCTGTTTTGAACAGGACATCCTGAAGAATCGGATTGACTGACTTGGGGTTGATTACCCTGCTGACTGCTTGTAGCCTGCTGCTCAGTGTTGAGCTGGAAACTGAAAATTTCATATTGTCTAGTTGTTCTTATTGTACTTTGTTTAATATTGCGAAGATAGCAAGTATTGTGTAAATAACCTCATTTTTGTTTGCTGAAAATTAGATTTGACGACAGGAAAAATGTAAATTCGCGGCAACTTGAACCGATGGAGTGTTAATTACAAAATATACATATGGAACTGACAGGAAAAATTATTCAGGTATTAGAACCGAGAAGTGGTGTATCGAAGGGTTCCGGCAACAGCTGGAAAGTGCAGGAGTATGTCCTTGAAACCCAGGAAAACTATCCTCACAGGATGATGTTCAGCATATTCGGCGAGGACAAGATTCAGCAGGCAGCCATCAAGGCAGGCGACGATGTCACCGTTAGTTTCGACATCAACTGCCGCGAGTTCAACGGCCGTTGGTACAACGATATCCGCGCATGGAGAGTCGACCATGTCCAGGGTGGGGCACCGGTTCCCCCGGCTTCGGATGAGTCTTCTGCCGTGTCGCCCTTCTCGCCTTCGGACGAAAAGGATGACCTTCCGTTCTGACAGAACCTTAGGGGTAAGAAAAAAGGAGAGGCGCGCCTCTCCTTTTTTCTTATCGCATGCTCATTTGTAAAGCAGGCTACTTGTTCATGCTTGCAAGGAACTCTGCATTATCCTTTGTCTGTTCAAGACGTGATTTCGTAAACTCCATTGCCTCGATGGGATTCATGTCGCTGAGATATTTGCGCAGTATCCACATGCGGTCCAGGGTTGGCTTGTCGTGAAGCAGGTCGTCGCGCCGTGTGCTTGAAGCCACAATGTTGACGGCAGGGAATATTCGCTTGTTGCTGAGGTTGCGATCCAGTTGGAGCTCCATGTTGCCGGTACCCTTGAACTCCTCGAAAATCACTTCGTCCATCTTTGAGCCTGTGTCAATGAGCGCCGTGGCAATGATGGTAAGAGAACCTCCGTTCTCAATGTTGCGTGCCGCACCGAAGAAACGTTTAGGTTTGTGAAGAGCGTTGGCATCTACGCCTCCTGACAGAACCTTGCCGCTGGCCGGGCTCACAGTGTTGTATGCGCGCGCCAGACGAGTGATGGAATCGAGGAAAATGACTACATCGTGACCGCATTCTACCATGCGCTTTGCCTTTTCTATAACTATACTGGCAATTTTGACGTGACGCTCGGCAGGCTCGTCAAATGTTGATGCAATGACTTCGGCATTTACACTTCGTGCCATGTCGGTAACTTCTTCCGGACGCTCGTCTATGAGCAGCATCATCATGTAAACCTCAGGGTGGTTGGCAGCAATGGCGTTGGCAATGTCCTTGAGCAGCATTGTCTTGCCAGTCTTGGGCTGTGCCACAATCAGGCCGCGCTGTCCCTTGCCTATAGGCGAGAACAAATCAACCACTCGTGCAGAAAGATTGTCGTAATTGCCTGCGCACAGAGTGAACTTCTCGTCAGGGAATAGTGGTGTCAGGTGCTCAAAAGGAACCCTGTCGCGCGCTACTGACGGGTCCAGACCATTGACCTTGCTTACCTTGACCAAAGGGAAATATTTCTCGCCTTCGCGTGGTGGACGAATGATACCCTCCACTACATCGCCGGTTTTAAGACCAGCCAGACGAATCTGTGACTGAGACACGTAGATGTCATCGGGAGACGAAAGATAATTATAGTCGGATGAACGTAGGAATCCGTAATTCTCAGGCATTATTTCAAGAACTCCTTCACCCTTCAGAATGTCGCCGAAATCAAATGTGCGTTCCTGCCGGCGCTGTTCAGGCTGGGGCTGTCTGTTCTGGTCCTGACGGAATCCTCCGTTTTCTCGCCTGCCATCCCTGTTGTCCTGACGGACTGCCGGTTCGGGCTGGACATCCCTGACATCGTAATTGACGGTGGATCCGAACTCGGCAGAGACTTCTGAACTCTCTTCCTGAAGTACTTTTGGAGTTTCCTTTTCAATATTCTGGCTGGCCTGTGGAGTATCGGTTTCCTTTGGGGCAACCTCTTCAACCTTGGGCTCCTGCACCTTTTTGGGACGGCCTCTGCGCTTTTTAGGCATTGAGGCGGATCCTTCGGCTCCCTGTCCGTCAGATTGGCTGACCGCCATGTTGACGGCAGTCTCAGGTTCGGACTTGACCGGTGCTGACTCAGCAGGAGAGGCGGTCACCGTCTCTTCCTCAGCTGTTCCCTTCCTGTTTCTCGATCTCTTCCGGGAACTCTTCGAGGTCGTCTGTGCGGTATCTTCGGAGGCTTGTGCTACCTGAACCTCGGGCGCGGGTTTCCTGGAGTCGGCTTTTTTTACAGTGTCGTTGCTTTGCTGCCTGTCGTCAGTCTTCACTTCGGATATCTGTCCGTTGTCGTGATCGGATGTAGAGAATATCTTGTGTGTGCCGTTTTCGATTTTACTGCTTATCCGGTTCCTCTGTCTCGGTCCCCTGCGTTCTGACTCTTCACCTTTTCCAGTAGAGTTGTTTATTGCCTGCTGATCCAGAATGGCATATACCAACTTGTCCTTCGGCAAAGACTTGACGTCTGATTTACCGATGCCCATTTCCAGGGCGATTTTCTGGAGTTCTTCCAGTTCCTTTTCTCTTAGTTGCAGAATGTTTAGCATAAAAATTGCGGAATGCCGTGCTGCACGGGACTGGACGCCCCTGAACAGATTGGCTTTTAATTAATTGATTATATCTTTCCTGGCATAATGCCTTGCGGCTTCATTTTCTGTCCCAATAGACAGAGATTACAAAAACGGTGCAAAGATATTAAAAGAATTGAAATAAATCACCCGATACCGGAAAATATCACAAGTCACTGTTCATTATGTGCCATAGTGATATTGATGTTGCCTATATAGTCCAGCAACTCATCGCGGCCAGTCTGATTGAGGGATGAGGTGATGAAGTAGGGTGGAAGTTCCTCCCATTCCTCGTTCAGCCTGTCGAGAAACAGTTTGATATTTGTACCCAGTCTGCCCCTTCCAAGCTTGTCAGACTTGGTGAAAACTATGCCGAAGGGAATTCCGTTCTCACCCAGCCACCTGATGAATTCAAGGTCTATCTTCTGTGGCTCAAGACGACAGTCTATCAGGACAAACAGCGATGTCAGGTTCTCCCTTCCAAGTATGTAACTGCGGATGATGTTTCTCAGCTCTTCCTGCTGACTCTTGCCGCGTCTGGCATATCCGTATCCCGGGAGGTCAACCAGATACCACTCCTTGTTTATGAGAAAATGGTTTATCAGAAGAGTCTTCCCTGGCGTTGATGATGTCATGGCCAGTCTGGAATTCCTGGTAAGCATATTGATGAGACTGGACTTGCCCACGTTGGATCTTCCGATGAATGCGTATTCGGGTAATGTCCCGGGAGGACATTTTCTGAAGTCGGTATTGCTTATTACAAATTCTGCACTTCGTATGTTCATTGTTGCCGATGTATATTTCTACTGCGAAGATAGGTTATTTTTTGCAAAAGTCTTAAATTTGCGGTTCACGCACGTATGTACGTCATGAACAACGAGTATCCTTCGGCAGCATTGGAAAGGGCTGTAAGCGAGTTCGCATCACTTCCCGGAATCGGCAGAAAGACAGCTCTCAGACTGGTTCTGCACATGCTTTCGCGTCCCGATCGGGAGGTCGAGGAGTTTGGCCGGGTAATGGAGTCGCTGAAAAGGGATATTCACTACTGTAAAGTCTGCCATAACATCTCCGATACAGATGTTTGTCTTATATGCGCCAATCCCAGACGCGATTCTTCGACAGTCTGTGTTGTCGAGAACGTTCAGGATGTCATGGCCATTGAAAACACCATGCAGTACAAGGGGGTGTACCACGTTCTTGGCGGTGTCATCTCACCTATGAACGGAATCGGTCCGTCTGACCTGCAGATCTCGGGACTTGTCGAAAGGGTGGAAGCCGGAGGTGTGACAGAGGTCATTCTTGCCCTTAGTCCGACCATGGAGGGCGACACCACCAATTTCTTTATATCGCGCAAACTGTCACATACAGGCGTGAAACTCAGTGTCATAGCTCGTGGAGTGACAATCGGAAACAATCTGGAATATGCCGACGAAGTGTCGCTTGGCCGCTCTATTGTTGACAGAACTCTGTATAACTGATTACCGGAAGTAACGATGGATTCGAAGAAACTTGCCTTGAGGCTGATGGTTGGATGGATTACAATCTATGTGATAGCAGGCATCACAGCCCTGCTTTACGAAACAGGCACCGTTCCGAAGGGGACCGTGACTGACAATAAGACAATCTACATAATGCAGGTGGTCGGAGTCCTGCTTTCGCTGGCAATGATTCCTGTGGCACTCAGAGGCTTCAGGAAGATGATTGACAGAATGGAAGACAGACCTTTCGAAAGCAGGGTGAAGATTTACGAGACTGTTTCGTGGATAAGACTGGCAGCCTTTTTTGTCGTCATAGAGTATGGCGTACTGCTCTATTATCTCATCAACGATGACATCGGCCTGTATTGTGCCCTGATAGGAACGATATGCTCGCTGTTCTGCATACCGCAGCGCAGTGCAGTTGAATATGACCTTGACTGGAAAAACAATGAGTGAGGTATGCCTGTTCTGAGTGTCATAATAGTAAACTACAATGTCAGGTACTACCTTGAGCAGTGCCTGAACTCTGTGACAAGGGCTTCAAAGGGAATTGATTCCGAAATCATTGTAGTTGACAATGATTCGTCAGACGGTTCGGTCGAGTATCTGGAGCCTCTGTTCCCACATGTCAGGTTCATCAGGGCAGGAGGGAACCTCGGTTTCTCAAGGGCAAACAATCTTGCCCTTGCCGAATCCAACGGAAAATACGTGCTTTTTCTGAACCCCGACACAATCTTGTCCGAGAATGTTCTTGAGGATTGCATCAGGTTCATGGACAATCATCCGGAGGCGGGTGCTGCCGGCGTCCGGATGCTGAACCGCGACGGCACATTTGCTCGAGAGTCACGAAGGGCTGTCCCCACACCATTTGTGTCAATGTGCAAGATTCTTGGGCTTTGTTCGCTGTTCCCGACATCAAAACTGTTCGGCAAGTATTACATGGGTCATCTTGATCCCATGGCGGCCAACAAGATAGAAATAGTTTCGGGAGCCTTCATGTTCGTGCGGCGCGAGGCACTTGACAAGACCGGTTCTTTTGACGAGGCCTTTTTCATGTACGGTGAGGATGTTGACCTCTCATACCGTATTCTCAAGGCAGGGTATGAGAACTGGTACATTCCGGTCACAATTCTCCACTATAAGGGTGAAAGCACCAACAAGACAACCTACCGCTATGCCAGGGTGTTCTACAAGGCCATGATTATCTTCTTTGACAAACATTTCAGGAGTTACAGCCTGCTGTTCTCCCTGTTTGTGCGCCTTGCCATACACATACAGACGTTCTTATCGTTCCTGGCCAACAATCTCTGTCGCAGGAAGGCCTTGAAAGACGGCAAGGAAATCTGGCTCTATGCCGGACATCCTGAGTACATACACCGTATTGAGGCCCTCACCGGTACGCCAGAGGGTTGTCTTATGACTTCGCGTATGTCGTTGCCCATAGGAGTCAAGTTTCATGACTATACCGTTTACGACATATCGGCCTTCACATACAAGGAGATTCTTGAGAACATATCCTCAAATAGCGGAAATGCCTCAATTGCAACGTACAACCCGACATCGGGAGTTCTTATAACAGACTGTGAAATCAGAATCGATGAGAACCGCCAACCTTGAGAACTGCGGTGTGAGACTCCGTTCACCCGAACCGGACGACATAGACGCCCTGTTCAGGCTTGAAAATGACGAGTCGCTCTGGCCAGTCTCGTGCAATGTCAGTCCCTATTCGCGACACCAGCTGGAAAAGTACATAAAAGAGTCAGTGCACGACCCGTTCGCTGAACATCAGGTGCGTTTCATCATTGACGTAGGGGGCTGCGTGGCCGGTTGTGTTGACCTGACCGACGTGGATGCCGTGCAGTCGCACGCCCAGGTCGGAATAGCCCTGCTGGCAGAATACAGGCACAAGGGAATCGCATCGGCTGCACTTGATATGGTTTGCGCTCACGCATCAGGCAGACTCCGTCTGCACCAGTTGGTAGCGCTGGTACCGGTCGGTAATGAAGACAGCATCAGACTTTTCCGCTCGGCCGGTTTCGGCAACATCGGAATTCTCAGGGAATGGATGTGGTCAGGCGACCATTATGAGGACGTTTCGGTTCTTCAAAAAATTTTTGGAAAAAATCAATTGTAGCGTTTGCAGATTAGAAAAAACTGTTTACCTTTGCAGCGCTGGTGACAAAACAGTTAACGGTGCGTTAGTTCAGCTTGGTTAGAATGCCGCCCTGTCACGGCGGAGGTCATGGGTTCGAGTCCCATACGCACCGCCTCAAAATGCCCTACAAGCCTTGTAGGGCATTTCTCTTTTAAAAAGTTGCCCACATGTTGCCCACCTAAATGTTAAAGGGAA
>JAFZZI010000028.1 GCA_017615835.1 Bacteroidaceae bacterium
CAGCCGCCTGCGTTGTGCCAGTAGCGCAGCTCGTACTCGTCGCCGGGATGGATGTCGTTGTCATCGCTGCGAGGCACTATACGTACCGAGGCAACCTGCACGGCACTGCCCAAGTCCACGCCCACCCAGGCACCGTCGGGCTCTTCAGTCTCGAAGTTCGTCAGCCAGTCGTTGTCAAAGGCTTTTTCGACCGTCTCGGCTGACGACGACGGGCATCCGATCGGACGGCCCGCGAGACGGGTGCCGTCAGCACCGAAGAAGGCGAGCTCGGCTATGCTGCCGTATGTGCCGTCTGCAGCATGCCAACGCCAATAACGGTGCCGGTCGGACGTTATGACGATTCTGTCGGGGATGCTGGTGTCGGCAATGGTCAGGACTGTGACGGCGCCGCTGAAGTCGGGGCTGTCGGATGCCTCCACTCTGCCGCCGAGAAGGCGCTGCCTCATGCGCACCACGTTGTTGCTCTGGTAGTACTTGCGTCTCAGCTCCACGGAGCGCAGTCTTACGGGATTGTTACTCAGGAACTCTACCTGTCCGTCGGGACGGACGACGAAGGGCCCGGATACGGGAAGGAGGGTCTCGCCGTCGTATCCGAGAGCCAGGTAGAGGACGTTGCGCCCCATGTCGCGGAAGCGGGCCTTGCCGCGGCGCACCTCAGCGAAATCGACCACGGTCCAGTCTGTCCCGTGACCGTTGAACGTCGCGATGTAGGCATACTCCTCGGCAAGGTCGAACGACGGGGGGATGTCTATGTCCACGTCGGTAGTGCTGAAGTACTCTGCGGTCACGTCAGAGGCGCACAGCTCGAAACCGTAGCCGTATGACGACCTCACACTGTAACGGGCCCTGTCACGGTTTATGGAGAACGTCTTCCTGAAAACCTTCGGTATGCGCTTGTCGGGGAAGAAGGCTGTGCCGGGAACCGAGCCGACGTCCCACTCGGCATGGAGTTCCTCGCCCCTGTCGCTCAGGAGCGTGTACCACGAGTGCCCGGCGCGGTAGCGGCCCCAGCAGGGTGTGTAGTCGATGACGACGGGGATGCCGAAGCTGCGATACACCAGGACCGCAAGGTTCACGTAGTCCTCGCAACGGCCGTACGTCTGGCGGGCAAGAAGGTCGGCACGCAGCAGCGGATAGCCGCTCCTGTTGTACATGCCTACCGGATGCACCTTGTCGAGGATGCCGTTGCGAAGGGCATCGACGGTGTAGAAGGTGGTGCCCCACTGGTCGTCGTCGCGCAACATACGACCGACATAACCGCTGAAAGCGTCGTAAAGCGTGTCGCGCCAGCAGTCGAGTGACTGAAGCTCGACGGCCTTGTACGGAAGGATCCACTGGCAGAAGTCGTCGAAGCTGACGTGGCGCGACCACGGGTTGGACTTCCACTGGGCGAAGGCATGGTCGATGCTGTGGATCAGATAGTCAGCCTTGACTATGCGCACGTCGGGGACGGTGCGGTAGTCGAGCCCCGCAAACTGACGGTCGCTAAGGTGGAGAAGCGAGTCGCGCTGTTCGACGGGGCTGAGGCCGGACTTGAGCACGCCGAGGGCAATGTCGTAGTAACGGTCAATCTCGCCGACGTCCCGGTAGGATTCGTGACCCGGCATGTTGCAGATGAGAAAGCGGGCGGCGGCCAGTTTCTCGGGATCGTCACGGTAATGCTCCAGTACGCGCTCAAGCTCGGCACGGTTGCGGCCTGACGCACGCAGCGCATAGTCAAGATTCCTGTCAGCACCGACAACGAAACCGTCACCGCATCCCGACACCACGGCAATGAAGGACATCAGGACAACGGCGGCAGACAGAGCGAAAAAGGATATGCGTACAGAGCGTGACATGATGCAACTATGTCTTTCTATAAAAACTTATGGCAGACTATAATTGCCGACCCATTCTGAACCATCTGAGAGGACTATAACTATGGAGTAGTCGCCGGTTTCTTCTGACACATACATGGAAATACTGTTCCCATTAGCCTGGTCAATCCATTCCTGCTCGTCAATCTCTCTGACAACTGATACTTGTATGCCAGCGATTGCGTCTGTGCAGATTATGTTGACCGTTCCCTGGCTGTAATAACAATAAGGCGGCGTTATTTCCGAACGCGGACGCTGTGATGCACTTGATGACTTTAACGAAATCTGGTACTCGTCAGAAGTTCTCGTACTGGCAGACGATAAAACCAGACTTAACGCCGTCATTGTCAGTAAAACAGAAAAAAAATTTAAAAAACCATTTTTCATTTTCACATTATGCTTTGTTTGTCTCAAAATTACATACTTTTTTTTTCGTTGCTCGACAAAAATGCGTATATCCGTCTGACAGATGACAATAGTATCGCATTGATTGTCAATACAATAGTAACATGTCAGACATCTAATTTCTGACATAATCATATATTCCTGATAATCAGCGGCTTATAAACAACCTGATTACAGAGTTGCTAGGAATAAGTTAATAACTGAATTACAGTGATTTAGAAATTTCATTGGCAAGTTCGCTGTCATGCTGGGCAATTTTTTTCATGATTCTGGTCTTTTTCTGGTAAATATTTTGGATGGATAATCCGGTAATCACACTTATTGCCTTTGTTGAATAGCCAACGAACATCAGTCTGAGCAACATGAGTTCCTGCTCCTGCAATTTAATGCCTGAGTTCAGTATATGCTCCAGGATGCTGTCGTATGTATCATTAATTAGTCTGTCAAGTTCTGCTATACTTTCCGGTGACGTGATTTCCTCCACCTTCTTCATTATCATCACGTATATATGGTCCCGTTCCTTCTTACTGACCTGACCCTCGTAATAATCGACACACATTTTGTCAAGGAATTCATACTGTCTTCTGAACATGGTTCGCACACTGTCACTCATTTGTTTCATCTTCTCGGATTTCTGTCTGTCCGCAGTGGTCAACTCGCAGATTATGGATATATTCTCGTTTATTACATCATCTGCTTTTCTTTTTTTTATACAGAACCAGATAAATACTGCCAGAAAGGCCATAGAACCTAAAATGGCTAAAAACAGCAGACGATCCTTTTTTCTTTGCACTTCGTTTTTACGCAATTCAGACAGAGTCAGATAATAATCTTTTTGCGCGCTGACAACCGGTTGCAGCAGAAGTGGCCTGAGATTTCTGTTCTGACACAAGGTCATGTGTCTGAAGCAGGCGAAAGCTGAATCTGTATTGCCGAGTTTCTCCTGCAGGTTTGATGTTACAGACCAGAGTCTGACAGAATCGTTCAACGTCGATACAGCTTTCCATGCTGTATCGAGTGTTTCGGCAGCCTCTTGTAAGCGGTTTCTATAAATGCAGACGCGGGCACGGTTAAGCAGCATCGGGAGGTTAGTCGTCTTACCGTTATTGTCAGTAAAGTAAGCAGCTATGATATCCTCCGCTCCGTCAATGTCATACATTTCGAGTCGGGATGTAGCCATATTGACAATACAATCCGAATATAACAGGCTGTCTTCAAGTTTTTTGGCCGATACAGCAACTTCGTTGAATATCTCATAAGCCTTTTCGTATCGGCATTCCTCCAGATAGCATTTACCTATATCAAATCCGGCATAAACGACATATTCTTCCTTATCGTCAGCTTTTATATAACAGTCGCGTGCTTTCTGGAAATACAATATGGCCTTGACAAAGTCGAAGGAATAATAAAAGACATCGGCAATCTGAGAGAACAGGAGTCCTGAAAGGAGCGGGTCAGACAGTTCCTCTACCTGATTCTCTGCATTCGTTAGGGAAACAGCTGCTTCAGGTAGTCTGTCGTCATTGAAGAGAACACACCCATGATAATAATGTGACAAGACTTTATGTCTGATGTCTTTTCGCCTTGTTCCGTAATAGGCGGTGGCCTTGCGTATCAGGCTGTCCGAGGGTATGTCAACATAGCACTTGTAATCGGCCTGGGTCTTGAGCAGGGCGTACAGGGCAAGAGACTCGCCACGGAAGCCGGAAGGGTCGATGCCGTCGAGCAACACGCGGGCGCTGTCGGGGTTATGCTCAAGCAGCGGCTCGATGGCTGTAAGACGCCTCAGCTCCTCGCCTTGCCGGAGGCATGACGACGCAGCGAGCGCCAGCACAGCCGCTATGGTGGCTACGGCAGCGAACCTGTGTATTTGAGCCAACCTGAACATAGCCTGTCAGTGTCTTTTGACTTGCAGCATCGCCCCAACCTTCGAGCCTGAAGGATGGGGCGATTAAGCAAGGCACTGATTGAAGTGTCTTAATTGTCAGAGTGCCTCCTTCTGAGCGTCCTGAATCATCTTCTCGTTTGCTGAAATGAAGATTTCAACGCGGCGGTTCTGTGCACGTCCCTCAGCGGTTGAATTGTCGGCAACAGGCATAGTGTAAGACTTGCCCTCAGTGGTCATGCGCTCCGGAGCAATGCCGCAGGTTCCAAGATAACTGGATACCGCATTGGCGCGCTGCAACGAAAGTTTTTCGTTGACTGATGCCGATCCGGTGTTGTCAGTATGACCATATACCGTAATGTCGGTATCCGGCAGATCCTTCATCTCGTTGGCAAATGACTTTAGCGCCTCTTTTGAATTGTTGCTGAGATTAGCGCTGTTGGTCTTGAACAGGATTCCGCTGTCGAATGTAACTTTAATGGCCTCAAGTCCGTTGACGTCCTTGACAGTCTCAACCTGAGCACTCTCAATCTTAGCCAGTTCTTCGGCCTTCTTGTCCATACGGCTACCGATAATTGCACCGGTACCTGCTCCTATGGCTGCGCCAAGAGCTGCTCCGATGGCTGCACTCTCACCGCTCTTGCCCAGCAGAGCACCCAGTCCGGCACCGATTGCTGCACCGCTGCCACCACCAATGGCTGCGCCTGAACCTGCCTTTGACCATGTTGAGCATCCTGCAAAGAGCAGTGACGCTGCCAGAACGATAGCTGTTGCTTTAGTCATCACAATTTTCATAACAATCTCTTTTTTAAAGTCGGTTATAATAATAATGTCAATTATGTAATGCAAAAATAAAAACAAACAATCATCACTCCAACTCTGATGCACTTTTTTTTAATAAAAAACATATTTAATTTTACAGACCAAAATAAGGTCACTTCCTATGGGGTACAGTTATTCAGACAACGGGCGGCTGAAAGGACTGCTTGACTTGTACGACTCCGATGACAGACGCTATGTGGAGGATGCGGCGTCAATTGCATGGAATTCTCTTGTGGGGGTGAGTCGCAGCGACGGCACGCCATTCTTCGGGCATGCCCTTAACGTAGCATCAATTTCAGCATTCGAAATCGGATTACCGGCCGGGTGCTCAGCTGCTGTGTTTCTGCACGAGGCTATAACGCGAGGGACATCCGGCATGGAGGTGACGGAGAAATTTCCTGCCGACATAGCAGCGATGGTAGAGGGACTTAACAACATTTCCACAATCAAGCCGAAGGATACTCGTCTGGAAGCAGAAAACTATCGGAAACTGATAGTGGCATACTCGTCCGATCCGCGAGTAACGGTGCTGAAACTGGCAGACAGGCTTGAAATAATGCGTTCACTGGAGATATTCCCCAAGTCAGCACGCGAAAACAAGACGCTTGAAACGCTTCTTCTCTACATTCCACTGGCACACCAGTTGGGACTGTACAACATGAAGAGCGAGATGGAAGACATCTACTTCAGAAATGCAGAACCGCTGCAGTACCGTTCGATACGAAACAGCCTGATGGCTACCGAGAAAGACCGGCGTATGATGACGGAGCAGTTTATCGGCCCACTGAAGGAAAAACTGAAAGAAGCCGGAATATCTTACACCTTGAAAGTGCGCACAAAGACTGCCTACTCCATCTGGAATAAGATGAAGAAGCAGAATGTAGGATTTGGCGGAGTTTTCGATGTTTTCGCCATCAGGTTCATAATAGACCCGGAGAAGTCCGAACCATTAACCGGACAGCAAGGCGAACTGCTGCAGGGTATCGAGTTAGAGCATGCTCTGTGCTGGAAGGTCTTCTCTTTCGTCACTGAGAAATACAAGTCGGACACAGACAGACTGCGCGACTGGCTGTCTAAGCCGAAACCAAACGGCTACGAGTCACTGCACATTACCGTAAGCAATGACGAGGGGGCAGTACTTGAGGTTCAGATACGAACCCAGCGCATGGACGACATCGCCGAGAAAGGGCTGGCATCGCACTGGTCATACAAGGGTATTCACTCTGAAGAAAAACTTACAGAGTGGCTCAAGGCGGCGAGAACGCTTCTTGAGCACGGAGGTCAGGGGCAGACGCTCTCACCCAGTGACAGCGGTGAAGACGAGATACTCCCTCAACCGCCACCCGATGACATATTCGCATTCACCCCTACAGGTGAACTGCGGCGTTTGCCTGCCGGGGCAACTGTACTGGACTTTGCCTTCGATATACACACAGGTCTTGGATGCAAGTGTACTGGTGGAAAGGTGAACGGCAAGGGTGTGTCCATACGCGAGGAGTTGAAGACAGGTGACGTGGTGGAAATCATTACAAGCAGGAACCAGCGACCGACACAATCATGGCTGACATTTGTGGTTACGGGGAAAGCCCGCTCAAAGATAAGGCAACGGCTTAAACAAGAGGAGTTCAAGAAGGCTGCCGAAGGGAAAGAACTTCTTGAAAGGAGACTGAAAAACTGGAAGATGGAGATTGCCGACCAGGAACTCACCGATTTGCTGAAGAGATGGCAGATAAAGACCAAGAATGAGTTCTTTGCCAATCTGGGGGCGGGCGAAATCGACATGATCGACGTGCGGGACGCCATATTGGCGATGCGTAACGGAACTGCACGCCAGACACATATAAAAGAGGGCACTAATGCAGACTGGGCTCCGGCAGCATCTCAGCAGACGGGAGGCGATGACATTCTGGTACTGAATGCCGACAACGTTAAAGGTCTGGACTACAAGATGGCCCGTTGCTGTAACCCCATATATGGAGACGAAGTCTTTGGGTTCGTGACTATAAAAGAAGGTGTGAAGATTCACCGGATGTCATGCCCGAACGCAGCCCGTCTTATTGAGAAATTTCCATACAGAATACAAAAGGTTACTTGGAGTAGGACACCGAGTGGCTCAGTTTTCCAGACAACACTCAGAATAACCACCCACAATGAGAATTCAGTCATTACCGACATCAGCAATGTTATTGACAGATTCAAAGCTTCTGTACGCTCACTTACCGTATCGGAAAACGGGAGAGCCAGCACTTACGAGATTCACCTGACAGTATCGGTGAGCGGGAATCTGGAGTTGGACAAGGTTATTGCGGGAATACGCGCCACAAAGAACGTCATACGCGTTCAGAGGTCCTGAACGAATCACGGGAAAGAGTAATTATCGCAACAATATGAAAGGGTATTTTTTAGGGTTCATTATTTTCATTGCCGGTATCCCCACTCTGATGTGGTGGGTGTCAGGCATGCCCGACATCTCGGTCATTCCTCTTGTCAGGATGTGTGTGGGCACAGTACTGGTTTTATCAGGGCTCGCTCTCAGTGTATGGAGCATCGTCTACATGAAGCGCGTCGGAGAGGGCAATCCGTTTGACGCAATGGGACATGAGGTAGATCCCAGAACCAGACACCTGATGACAGAAGGTCCATACAAGCGAAGTCGCAACCCTATGCTTTCCGGTACATACATTTACTACATCGGTATTATTATTGCGCTGTGGAACTGGCGGGCCTTGCTGGTATTTGCAGCAGTATTCGTTTTTATGATGTTTCAGGTCCGTTCTGAGGAAAAACGCCTCGAGACCGATTTCGGGCAGGAATACCTGAATTATAAGAACAATACCGGACGTTTCTTCTAGCTTGCTGTCCTTCCATGGGAAAGTGCACTGTGAAGATATTATACTGGCTGCGGTCTATGGCACACCCACCCAGGTTTACGTCACTTTTTTAATTTTGAACATCTGAAATCATTATGAACATTGAGGATTACAGGGAATTCTGTCTTTCGTTGGGTGACAATGTGGAGGAAAGACTGCCGTTTGCAGGCATAAAGGGCGGTGACAGCGTGTTGGTGTTTTATGTGAACGGACATATGTTCTCTTACCTGGACTGCGATGAATACACATCAGTGGGACTAAAATGTCAGCCTGAACGTATTGAGGAACTGAAAGCACAGTATGACTGCATAGGTACGGCAAGCCACATGTCGGCCAGACACTGGATTGGAATTGATCCCGACTGCGGTCAAGACGACATTCTGAAGGAACTGACACGAAACTCCTACGAAATCGTGAAAGCGAAGTACAAATCGAAGAACAACATAAAACAGACTTCAAAGGGACTCTGAGATGTCTGTGGACAACTTACTCCCCTGACGGGTCATTCGTATATGGGACGGACGGAAGTCAGTTCGTTGTATGTATCAATGATAGCGTCTTTGATCTGAGGTTCTGTCCACTTGCAGTCGGTACGGTCACGACCCTCCATCAGGCGCATCCAGAAAAAGTGTCCCATATTCTTGCGAGTGGCATTGCGCACCATAAACTGGGTGTGTTTGACTCTTTCGTCCGTGTTGCCCTTGTCAACGATTGCTCCGTACTCACCTATGATGCAAGGTATGCCTGCATAAGTGAAACGGGAACTCAGAAGACTGAAATTGTTGGCTATCTCTTGCTGGCCGCTGGCATCGAACTTTGTGTACTGATATTGAGAAGGCTTTTTACCCTGAGCGTCCTTTTCCTCATTCAGGGCGAAATTGTAAGGACTGTACATGTGAACCTCGGCAATCAGGCGATTGCGGCAGACAGAATCGCGAGGCATTACGAACGAGTCAAGGGTCTTCTTGGTGCACGAGGCAGCATATGTGTTGACTATAAGATTCCGGTTGCGGTTATTCTCGCTGGAACTTGCCCTTATGACGTCCACGAAGTCCTGGTTCAGGCGGTTGGCTGCTTCGTAGCTGTCAGCATCCGTCTCGTTCCAATGGTTGTCTTTGTCCAGAATCTCATTGTATCCCTCAAACAGAAGGTGGTAGTCATAATCGGCAAAACGTTCTGCAATCTGAGCCCAGATGGCTTTGAACTTGACACTGTTCTCGGGATATTTTGAAAGGTCGGCGTGTAACCAGCCATCGGTTCCGGTATCGTGATGGACATTGATGATGCAATACATCCCTGCATCAAGAATATAATTTACAACCTCCTCCACCCTGTCCATCCATTCGTCCATAATTACGTTCGATGAGTTCATCTTTTCTCCCCAAGAGACGGGAAGCCGGATAGCATTGAAACCTGCCTCCTTGAAAGTCACGAACATTTCGGGTCTGGTTATAGGCTGTCCCCAATATTTTTCGTAAAATGAGGGCTTCAGCATCTTGCCGACGCGGATGGGGTCGAGAGTATTGCCAAGATTCCAGCCGGCCCCCATGTTGCGTACCGCATCAAAAGCCTTTTCCCAATCGGCAGGGTTAGAAACTTTCGACTCACCGACCTCTGACACTGCTGTTTTTGACACTTCGGAGGAATTCAAAAGGGTTGCCGCACCCGGTCCGGGCGTCTCAGTATCACTCTTGGTACAGGCGGCCAGTACGAGCACTGTGCCCAGCAAATAAAAATATATAGATTTCATGGTGACAAATATAGTAAAAGAATGGCAATAAATGAGTAACTTTGTAGCCTTAAATATCTCACTGCGAAAGGATCGGATGATTGAAAGAAACATCATACTGGACGAAGTTGACCTGGCTACATTCTACGGAGTTGGCAACAACAACCTGCAGTTGTTGAAAGCGCTCTTCTCAAAACTGCGCATCGTGGCAAGGGGAAACGTCATGAAGGTGATGGGTGAAGAAGATGAACTCCAGCGGTTCGAAGAGGCTGTCAGGAAGATGCAGAAGTTCTGCTCTGAATTCAACTCCATTAAGGAAGAAAACATAATCGACATCGTAAACGGCCAGAAGCCATCAGGTCAGACGGACGGTAACGTTATCGTATACGGTGTGACAGGAAGACCGATAGTTCCGCGCAGTTTGAATCAGCAGAAACTTGTAAATGACTATGCCACCAGCGACATGTTGTTTGCAATAGGCCCCGCCGGTTCGGGCAAGACCTATACGGCAATAGCCCTGGCGGTGAAGGCACTTAAGAACCGCGAGGTGAAACGCATCGTGCTGTGCCGCCCGGCTGTCGAGGCCGGCGAAAAACTTGGTTTCCTGCCAGGTGACATGCGCGATAAGATTGACCCGTTCCTTCAACCTCTGTATGATGCGTTGCAGGACATGATTCCCCCGGGTAAACTTAAAGACTACATGGATCTTAACGTTATTCAGATAGCACCACTTGCATTCATGCGCGGCCGTACTCTGAACGATGCAGTGGTAATCCTGGACGAGGCTCAGAACACTACTCCACAACAGATAAAGATGTTCCTGACACGAATGGGATGGAATACCAAGATGATTGTAACAGGCGACCTGACTCAGATTGACCTTCCTCCTACCCAGACATCCGGCCTTGTACAGGCTCTTGAGGTATTGAAGAGTGTCGAGGGTATCTCGGTGATAAGAATGACGAAAAAGGACATTGTGCGCCACAAACTGGTGACCCGCATTGTAGAAGCATACGACAGTTACGACCAGAAGCGGAAACTGGCCGTAAATGGCAGCAGACAGACAAAACGCAATCAAGACAGAGAAAATAAAGAATATGAGTAAGGCATTGACAGGAACTGAATTCAGTTTCAAAGGGCAGAAAAGTGTTTATCACGGTAAAGTCAGGGATGTGTACAATATCAACGACGACATTCTTGTAATGGTGGCAACTGACCGCATTTCGGCGTTCGACGTCATTCTGCCGAAAGGAATACCATTCAAGGGGCAGGTTCTGAACCAGATTGCGGCAGGGTTTCTTGACGCCACAGCCGACATTGTTCCCAACTGGAAACTGGCCACCCCTGACCCGATGGTCACCGTAGGCATGAAGTGCGAGGGATTCCGCGTAGAGATGATAATACGCGGTTACCTGACAGGTTCGGCATGGCGGGATTATCGTGACGGATGCCGCAACCTGTGTGGAAATATTCTGCCGGACGGGATGAAGGAGAACCAGAAGTTCGAAGAGCCGATTATTACTCCGACGACAAAAGCAGAGGAGGGACACGACGAGAACATCTCAAAAGAGGAGATCATTGCCCAGGGACTGGTGAGCAGAGAGGATTATGAAGTAATGGAGCAATACACCAGAGCGCTGTTCAGACGGGGAACAGAAATTGCCGCAGACAAGGGGCTGATCCTGGTTGACACAAAGTATGAGTTCGGCAAGCGCGACGGCAAAGTGATACTTATTGACGAAATACACACGCCCGACAGTTCACGTTACTTCTATGCCAATGGCTATGAAGAGAAGTTCGCAAAAGGCGAGCCTCAGAGACAGTTGTCGAAGGAGTTCGTCCGTCAGTGGCTGATTGAGCACAACTTCATGAACCGTCCTGGAGATGTTATGCCGGAAATAACCGATGAATACGCCACAAGCGTTTCTGACCGCTATATAGAATTGTATGAACATATTACCGGTTCAAAATTCATAAAAGCCGAATGCAGCGACCTTGCAGGCAGAATTGAGAGGAACATATGCAATTGGCTGGAAGCAAAATAATCTGATTACAATGAGTTTTACAGTAATAATTTTCCTGCTAGTTGCCCTATTCCTGATTCGGAAAGTCAACAGCACTATCAAGGCCGGCAAGGATGATATCTGGAATACAGCCAGGGAAGTTGAGCCTTACGAGGATCAGCAAACCGGCAATACAGTTCAACCCGCGGACGACAGGCCTGCCGAGTTGAAACCCGAGCCGGTCTCAGGCAAGGAATCTGCTGCAAGGCCGCAGCCGACAGAGGATCCCGCCAAACACAAGACATCCGTTCAAGGTCGGGATTTTTCCACAAAGGAGCCAGTATTCGTAAAACCCGCCAATGTTGAAAGGCTGTTCGGACTTGTGGGAAAACCTTTGGGTCACTCAACCTCAATGGTCAGCTTCAAAAAGAGGTTCCGCGAAGGGCACATCTCGGCGGACTATGTGAACTTTGAACTTGACAATGCTTCACAAGTCAGGTCCTTGGCCGAAAAATACCCGAATCTGTGCGGTCTGAACGTTACAATTCCGTATAAAGTGGATGTGATGCAGTATCTGGACCGAGTAGACGACACGGCACGTGAAGTCGGCGCTGTAAACACCATCAGGATAATCAGGGACAAAGACCGCATTGAACTTGTCGGATTCAACACTGACGTTGCGGGGTTCTCCTGTTCGCTGAAGCCCATGCTGCCTGACAATCCGGTGAAGGCCCTCATTTTGGGAACAGGCGGTGCCTCAAGGGCTGTGAAGTACGCGTTGGACAAGATGGGTATAGAGAACAAGTTTGTGTCAAGGAACTCTACTTTCGACATACTGGGCTACTATGAACTCTCTCCGTCTGTAATGGAGGATTACAGGCTTATTGTAAACTGCACACCTGTAGGAATGTTTCCCGACACTGACAAGTGTCCCGACATTCCATATACATATTTGACTCCAGGCCACATTCTTTTCGATCTCATTTACAATCCCGAGATTACCCTCTTCATGAAAAAAGGTCTGGAACATGGAGCCTCAGTCAAGAACGGAGCAGAAATGCTCAGAATACAGGCTGATGAGGCATGGAAGATTTGGAACAAATGAGAGAAGAGATGAGAAGATTTTTAATGACATCGGTTCTGGCTCTGTCAGCCATGACGGTCATTGCCAAAGTTTGGACTCCCACGACAATACCAATCGTACATCTTGAAGACAGTACCAGGTATGTCTGCGACCCCGAAAACATTCTTTTGCCTGAGACCACATTTGCAATAGACTCCATTTTCAGGGCCTTGCAGGACAGTACGGGAATACAGACATTAGTAGCTGTCGTCAGTGATATTGAGCCGGACGACTGTTTTGAGTTCGCCCACGAATTGGGAGAGACGGCAGGCGTAGGTCTCAGTGGAAAAGACAATGGCCTTGTTATTCTTCTATCTACGGGCGAGAGATGCATACAGTTCGCCACCGGCTATGGCATAGAGGGAATACTGCCCGATGCAATATGCCGCAGAATTCAGGAGAAGTACATGAACCCCTACTTCAAGGATAATGAATGGAGTTCCGGAATGCTGATGGGGGTGAAAGCCATCGATGACTATATAAGGAAGCAGGACTTGCCAGGCAATGACGAAGACAACCTCACGAACAAGATAGGTCTGGGAGTGTTGGTATTATTGTTGGTGTTTTTCCCAGTACTCCTGATTGTCTTCGGCATATGGCTTGCAGTCAGAAAGAAATGGTGTCCGAAGTGCCGAAAGTTTAAGATGAAACGAATTTCAAGGGTAAAAGTTTCAGAAACCAGCGATTCAATCAAGTATATGGCAACGTACCGTTGCAGTATATGCGGACACGAAATCGTAAGAAATGAAACTGAATACAAGAGCAGTGGCGGTTCTTCTTACGGAGGTGGCGGGCACTCATACACGGGCCGAGGCTTCTCAACGGGTGGCGGCGGCTTCAGCGGTGGCCACTATGGCGGCGGCCATTTCGGCGGCGGCGGAGCGGGTTCAAGATTCTGAACCGATCACGAGTTTTCAAAATGCAGTGTTTTACTATTTAAATAAGAGTTTTATGAAAAAGAGCAAATGGGTTCTTATTGCGGCATTAGTACTGGTTGTACTTTGGGGTGTCGGTGTTTACAACAACATGGTTGTCAAGGAAGAGGGAGTCTCCAAAGCTTGGGGTGATGTCGAGAGCATGTACCAGCGCAGGGCTGACCTTATTCCTAACCTGGTAAATACAGTGAAAGGTTATGCCTCGCACGAGAGCGAGACCCTGCAGGCTGTTGTTGATGCCCGTGCCAAGGCTAGCCAGATATCCATAGACGCATCAAACATGACAGCCGAGCAATTAAAGGAGTTTCAGGCTGCCCAGAAGGAAATCGGCGGAGCTCTGAGCCGTCTCATAGCGATCAGCGAAGCATATCCCGACCTTAAGGCAAACCAGAACTTTCTGGAACTTCAGTCGCAGCTTGAAGGCACTGAAAACAGAATAGCAGTTGAAAGACGTAACTTCAATGAGGCTGTCAACAATCTTAATTCCTATTCCCGCAGATTCCCGCAGAAACTCATTGCCATGCTTTTCGGCTTTGAGGATAAGCCATACTTTGAGTCTGAGGAAGGCTCCAACGTAGCTCCTGTTGTTGAATTCTGACAGTTATTCTCAGTCAGTGGACGAAAGATACAACAAACGCGGTGTGAGCGCATCCAAGGAGGATGTACACAACGCCATCAAGAAGATAGACAAAGGCCTGTATCCTAAGGCCTTCTGCAAGATAATCCCCGACATTCTGGCCGGTGATCCCGACTACTGCAACATCATGCACGCAGACGGAGCCGGCACCAAGTCGTCTTTGGCGTACGCCTATTGGAAGGAGACGGGCGACCTGTCTGTATGGAAAGGAATAGCCCAAGACGCCCTGATAATGAATATCGACGACCTGCTGTGTGTCGGTGCTACAGACGGTATTCTTGTCAGTTCCACCATAGGGCGTAACAAGAACCTGGTTCCAGGCGAAGTAATAAGCGCCATAATCAATGGTACGGAAGAACTGCTTGAGGAACTTCGGAGCATGGGCATCGGAGTATGGGGCACCGGAGGTGAGACTGCTGATGTCGGCGACCTTGTACGTACCATTATCGTTGACAGTACGGTGACATGCCGTATGAGGCGGAGCGATGTGATAGACAACGCCAACATACGTCCCGGAGATGTGATAGTTGGCCTGGCTTCTTTCGGGCAGGCCAGCTACGAGAAGTGTTACAACGGAGGCATGGGCAGCAACGGACTGACAAGTGCACGTCATGACATGTTTGACAAGTATCTGGCACAGAAGTATCCGGAAACCTACGATGTCGACATTCCGAAGGAGCTGGTATATTCTGGAAGTCTTAAGTTGACAGATAGGGTGGAAGATGCTCCGCTGGATGCCGGAAAACTGGTTCTCTCCCCTACCCGGACCTATGCCCCAGTCGTAAAGAAGGTTCTCGACCTGCTCCGTGGTGAGATTCACGGCATGGTTCACTGCTCAGGCGGAGCACAGACCAAAGTCCTGAATTTTGTAGAGAACGCAAAGGTAGTAAAGGATAATCTCTTCCCAATTCCACCGTTGTTCCGCGAGATTCAGAAGCAGAGCGGTACAGACTGGAAAGAGATGTACAAGGTGTTCAACATGGGACACCGTTTCGAATTCTACCTGTCCGAGAAGTTTGCCAAGGAAGTAATAGAGGTAAGCCGCAGCTTTAACATAGACGCCCGTATTATCGGCCGGTTAGAGTCTGCAGAGCGAAATAGTCTGACTATTATTTCTGAGTTCGGACAATTTGAATACTGACAACATACTGATATGAAAAAAAGGGTGCTGGTGACGTACCAGATGTTCAAGGAGGGTTACAAGCTGCTGATGGAGAAGTTTGAAGTGACATTCCCGCCAGAAGGTCGCGAGACTTTCACATATGATGAAGTTTATGAAATGCTTCCGCAATATGACGTACTTCAGTCCATGTTCAACTTCCCGGTTGACAGGAAACTGATGGAACGCGGATTGCCAAGACTTGAACTGGTCAGCAACTACGCCGTCGGGTTCGACAACATTGACATTCCATCTGCACTTGAACTCGGCATCACTGTCACCAACACTCCCGGCCCTGTTACAGAACCAACGGCAGAACTGGCTTTCGGTCTGATGATTGCCGTAGCACGGCGCATTGCTGATGTTGATCACAGGTTACGTGTGCCTGGTGCCCTGAAATGGGGACTGCTTGAGAATCTTGGTTATTCCATGTGCGGCAAGACTCTCGGCATAATTGGCATGGGACGCATCGGCCAGGCACTGGCCAGACGTGCAAAAGCCAACTGCATGAACGTGATTTACCACAACCGCAACAGGGTGGATCCTGAGATTGAGCAAGAATATGGAGCCAGATATGTCAGTTTTGAAGAATTGCTGAAGGATGCCGACTTCGTTTCGGTGAACGTTCCCTATTCAAAGGCAACATATCACATGATCAGCACCGGGCAGATTGCTCTGATGAAGCCGACTGCGATTCTGATAAATACAGCAAGGGGCCCGATTGTGGACGAACTGGCTCTCGCACAGGCATTGAAGGAACATCGCATCTATGGGGCAGGACTCGACGTATTCGAGTTCGGTGACATGGTAAGTCAGGAACTCCTTGAGTTGGACAATGTGGTGCTGACACCGCACCTTGGGACGCAGACATTCGACGTCCGCAACGAGATGGCGGCTTTCGTATCGCGCAATATTATAAACTTTTACGAAGGGGGCCCTGTATCGAGGGTTACCAGACAATGAACGGAGGCACTCTTCTTGAAAGGTTGGATGGTCTTGAGGCAAGATTTCAGGAGGTAAGGCTTCTGATAACTGACCCTGACGTTATTGCTGACATGAAACGCTATGTCAGACTAAACAGGGAGTATCATGAACTGGAAGCAATTGTAGAAGCGCGGGACAAGTATCTGAAAGCAAAACGCAATCTTGAAGAGGCTATTGAGATGATTGCCTCGGAACAGGATCCCGAGTTGCGTCAGATGGCCCACGAAGAGAAGGATTCTGCCACGGAAAGACTTGCCGCACTGGAGGAAGAGATACGCATGATGCTGGTTCCGGCAGATCCCGAAGACTCCAAGAACGTAATAATGGAGATTCGGGGCGGCACAGGAGGTGACGAAGCTGCACTGTTTGCCGGCGACTTGTTCCGCATGTATGAAAGATTCTGTGAGTCCAAGGGCTGGAAAGTTGCCGTCTCATCCTGTTCTGAGGGTACCTCAGGAGGATTCAAGGAGATTATTTTCTCTGTATCAGGCACAAATGTCTATGGAACGCTCAAATATGAATCGGGAGTTCACAGAGTACAGCGCGTACCTGTGACCGAGACTCAGGGTCGTATCCATACGTCTGCAGCAACGGTTGCCGTACTGCCTGAAGCGGATGCGATAGATGTCCAGATCAACGAGAGTGAGATACGCTGGGATACTTTCAGAAGCAGTGGAGCAGGAGGCCAAAACGTAAACAAGGTGGAATCTGGCGTCAGACTAAGGTACAACTGGAGAGATTCCGACACCGGAACAACCGAGGAGATTCTTATTGAATGTACAGAAACCCGTGACCAGCCGAGGAACAAGGAACGTGCCCTGTCGAGGCTGCGTTCGATAATCTATGACCGTGAGCATCAGAAGCACATGGACAAGATAACGACACGCAGAAGGTCAATGGTTTCCACAGGTGACAGATCAGCCAAGATACGTACCTACAACTATCCTCAAGGTCGCATCACAGACCATCGGATAAACTATACGATATACAATCTTCCCGAATTCATGGACGGAAACATTCAAGACTGTATTGACCATCTGGCCGTTGCAGAAAATGCTGAACGCCTGAAAGAAAGCGGGCTTTGACCTAACAATTATGACAAGAGAAGAATTATACTCTAACATGCTGAAAAAAAAGACGTTCTTGTGCGTCGGACTTGACAGCGACATTAAGAAAATCCCTCAGCACCTGTTGTCAGAAGAGGATCCTCTGTTCAGCTTCAACAAAGCAATAATTGATGCAACGGCAGATCTGTGCATAGCATACAAACCGAATATGGCCTTTTACGAAACTGAGGGATGGAAAGGCGTTCGCTCACTGGAACGGACTGTAAACTATATTCGGAGCAACCATCCTGAAATGTTCATCATAGCAGATGCCAAGCGGGGAGACATCGGCAATACATCCAAGATGTACGCCCGATCATTCTTTGAGCACATGGACTTCGATGCAGTAACTGTGGCTCCCTACATGGGAAGCGACAGCGTGACACCGTTCATGGGCTACGAAGGCAAGTGGGTGATTCTGCTGGCACTTACATCAAACAAAGGTTCAGCTGATTTTCAGAATATCGTTTCACAAAAGGGCGAACCGCTGTATCAGACAGTGTTGCGCACTTCAGCATCGGAATGGGGAGGGACTCCTGACAACATGATGTACGTTGTGGGTGCCACCAGGGCGGACATGCTGGCAGATGTCAGAAAAATTATACCTCACAACTTCCTGCTTGTTCCTGGAATCGGAGCACAGGGCGGTTCTTTGGAAGAAGTATGCAAGTATGGAATGAATGACCAATGCGGGCTTATTGTCAACAGCAGCCGCGCCATTATTTACGCTGACAATTCGACAGACTTCGCCTACGCAGCGCATGTGGAGGCCTCCAGGGTACGTGATCAAATGTCACAATACCTTGTATAATTATAGGGAAATATCTACCTTTGCGAAAAGTACTGGTTAAATGGATTTCTCCGCAAGACAAATAGCTGATTACCTTCAGGGTGAGGTGGTGGGAGACGAGAATATGACAGTCTCTACCTTCTCCAAGATAGAAGAAGGCATTCCAGGAGCGATTTCATTTCTGTCAAATCCGAAATATACCCAATTCATTTACGAAACCAATTCAAGCATTGTATTGGTAAACCGTGACTTCAAACCTGAGCGTCCCGTAAGCGCCACCTTGATTAAGGTTGACAACGCATACGAAGGCATCGCCCGACTGCTTGCACTGTACGAGTCTATGAAACCTTCACCTAAAGGTATCAGCCCGCTCGCATCGGTTTCCGAAAAGGCAGTAATCGGCAAAGATGTCTATATCGGACCTTTCGTATATATTGCGGATGGGGTCTCCATAGGCGATGGCACCCAACTCCATCCCCGTGTCACAATTGGAGCCGGGGTTTCGATCGGAGACGGTTGTATCATCTACCCTGGAGTGACCGTGTATCACGGCTGCAGAATCGGCAATCGTTGCATACTTCATGCAGGTTGCGTAATAGGTGCGGACGGTTTCGGTTTCGCCCCCACTCCCGGTGGATACGAGAAGATACCACAGATCGGGTACGTGGAGATTGAAGATGATGTCGAGATTGGTGCCAACAGCTGCGTTGACCGTTCTACCATGGGCAAGACCCTGATTGGAAAAGGTGTAAAGATAGATAATCTGGTGCAGGTTGCACACAATGTTGAGATAGGTGACAATACTGTTATCTCAGCCCAATCCGGCATAGCAGGCTCATGCAAGGTCGGCTCGTGGTGCATGTTCGGCGGACAGACAGGTCTGAGCGGCCACCTGACGGTGGGAGACCGCGTCAACCTCTGTGCACAGACAGGAGTAATAGGCAATATCAAGGAAGGCAGCACCATGATGGGAACTCCGGCAATAGAGCACCGGATGTTCTTGCGTTCAGCAGCCATCAACAAACAGTTGCCGGATCTTTACAGACAGTTCAGAGCACTCCAGGAAGAGGTTGAGGTTCTGAAATCAAAATTAGCAAACAACGAATCATAATGTATAAGCAGAAAACCCTCAAGGACAGTTTTACCCTAAGCGGCAAAGGTCTCCATACAGGGCTTAGTCTTACAGCGACATTCAAGCCGGCTCCTGCGGGCCATGGTTACAAGATACAACGTATTGACCTGACAGACAAGCCGATAATTGACGTGTTGGCAGAAAACGTTCACGAGACGGTGCGCGGCACGGTGGTGTCAGTCGGCGATGTCAAGGTTAGCACTGTCGAACATGGAATGTCAGCATTGTACGCTGCCGGAATAGACAACTGCCTCATTGAGGTTGACGGGCCGGAGTTTCCCATTCTGGACGGCAGCGCCATCCGTTATGTGGAAAAAATCAATGAAGTTGGAACTGTCGAGCTGGATGCAGAGAGAAAGTTTCTGGAACTCAAATCGAAGGTGGAAGTACATGACGACACTACGGGATCATCAATCATATTGTTGCCTGACGACGTGTTCAGCGTAACGGTGCTTGTGTCTTTCCAATCTTCTGTGCTTTACAATCAGTATGCTACTTTGTCGGACCTCAGCGAGTATCAGACAGAGATAGCCAGCAGCAGAACTTTTGTGTTTGTGCGTGAGTTGGAGACTCTGCTGGCAGCCGGGCTCATCAAAGGCGGAGATCTGGACAATGCCATTGTGATTTACGAAAAGGAGATGACCCAGGAGAGTTTTGACAAATTGACTGATCTGATGAAGGTTCCCAGAATGGACGCGACGAAGCGCGGCTATCTTATGCACAGGCCGCTTACATGGCCGAATGAACCTGCAAGACACAAGCTTCTCGACATCATAGGTGATCTGGCATTCGTCGGTATGCCCATCAAGGGGCATATAATAGCCACCAGACCGGGACATACGATAAACAACAAGTTCGCCCGGCTTCTCAGGGAAAAGATTAAGAATCAGTAAACTATAAAGAGATGATAAGTCCCCTTGCATATATAGACCCGTCAGCCCAGATTGGAAACAACGTGGAGATCGGGCCGTTCTGCTATATAGACAGGAACGTAGTCATAGGTGACGACTGTGTCCTTATGCCTCATGTCACAGTATTGTACGGCACTCGTATGGGGAAAGGCAACCAGGTCTTTCCGGGTGCAGTAATCGGTGCCATACCACAGGATCTGAAATTCAAGGGTGAAGACACGGTTCTCATTATAGGAGACAATAACCGCATACGTGAGAACGTTACTCTCAACCGCGGTACAGCGTCG
Organism: Bacteroidaceae bacterium; assembly: GCA_017615835.1. GTDB lineage: Bacteria > Bacteroidota > Bacteroidia > Bacteroidales > Bacteroidaceae > Colenecus. The sequence goes on from JAFZZI010000028.1 coordinate 20,635, forward strand.
AAGGGAAAAACCATCGTTGGCTCGGACAACCTGCTTATGGAAGGTATGCATGTTGCCCACGACTGCGTAGTCGGCAGCCATTGCATAATTGGGAACCAGACAAAACTGGCCGGTGAAGTTGTGGTTGATGACTATGCTACAATAAGTTCAACTGTCCTGATTCACCAGTTCTGCCACATTGGCGGATATGTAATGATTCAGGGTGGAACCGGAATACCTAAAGATGTACCCCCCTATATTCTTGCTGCACGGGAGCCTGTAGCATATATGGGAATCAACATTGTCGGACTTCGTCGCCGGGGCTTCGACAAGACTCAGATAGACAACATCCATTCTGCATACCGCACTATTTATCAGAGTGGAAAGAATGTGACACAGGCATTGACAACACTCAAGCAGGATCCTATTGCGGAGAATGATTACATACAGTACATAATCCGATTTATCGAAAGCTCGGAGAGAGGTGTTATTCGCGATTAATTTCAACAATAGAAGAGGCTATGGTTTACAGGTTCATTTTGGTGTCAGATGAGGAGGATAACTTTTTCCGTGAAATAAAGATTGACTCCGAAGCAAAATTCATTGACTTCCACAAGGCCATTCTTGAGTCGGTGGGATATCCTGACGATCAGCTGACTTCCTTTTTCATGTGCGAGGACAACTGGGAAAAACGCGAGGAAATTACCCGTGAAGAGATGCATACCCGTTCGGACGAAGACAGTTGGGTTATGGATTCGACACGTTTAAGCGACCTTATCGAAGATGAGGGACAGCGACTGATCTATGTATTCGATCCTTTGGCTGATCGTTGTTTTTTCATAGAACTTAAAGAGATTCAGACAGGTTGCGACCTTGATGCACCAGTCTGCACCAGGAAATCCGGCAAGGCACCCAAGCAGACCCTTGATTTTGACGAGCTGGCCAAGACACAGAACAGCATTGACACCGGAGAAAGTTTCTATGGTGACGAAGGTTTCAATGAAGACGATTTGGATAGCGAAGGATTTGATATGGGTGAAGGTGGCGGGTCTGACACTGTCAGCTTGGATTCAATCGATGACCTGTACTAAGAATCTCGTCGTAATTTTAGGACCAACCGGCGTCGGAAAGACTGAATTATGTCTTTCGCTCGCCGTTTTTTTTCACAGTCCGATAATCTCAGCGGATTCACGACAGATTTATTCTGATATTCCCATTGGGACTGCGGCGCCTACAATGGAGGAACAGAAAAAGGTAAAACACTATTTCATAGGGACATTGAAGCTTGACCAATACTACAGCGCCGCAAAGTATGAGGAGGAGGCCATGGAACTTCTGACCTCTCTGTTCACGAACCATGATATTCTCCTGGCTACTGGCGGTTCGATGATGTATATTGATGCCTTGTGCAACGGTATCGATGACATCCCGACAATTACAGAAGATGTGCGGCAGGCCGTGATAAAAGAGTATCACGAAGTGGGATTGGATGCCATGTTTGAGAAACTTTGCATCATGGATCCTGAATACGGCCGGATTGTTGACTGTCACAATCCGAAACGTGTGCTGCATGCGCTGGAAATCTGTACGATGACAGGTACGACCTACAGTTCACTGAGGAAGAAGGATGCAAAGCAGAGGGACTTCAATATTATCAAGATCGGGTTGACACGTCCTCGCGAGGAGTTGTACGAACGAATCAACAGGCGTGTTGACATGATGATTGAGAACGGGCTTGTTGAAGAAGCAATGAGGGTACTTCCCTATCGCAACTGCAACTCACTGAACACCGTGGGGTTCAAAGAGATGTTTCAACTGTTTGACGGAGCAGTCACACCTGAAGGAGAGAAATGGACCTTGGAATATGCCGCGGATAAAATAAAACGGAGTACACGCATCTACTCTCGCAAGCAGATGACATGGTTCAAACGTGACAAGTCGATAAAATGGTTCCATCCGTCCGACGAAGCAGAAATTATCAAGTATATCCAGACAAGCATAAGAAATAAGGGAACAACATGCTGATAAAACTATACGATAAGAACAACGACCAAAGAGATATTGACCAGATCGTCCAGGTTTTGAGAGATGGAGGGACTATAATCTACCCTACCGACACAGCATATGCCTTGGGGTGTCATGCCCTGAAGGAGCGTCCCATAGAGAAAATATGTCGTCTCAAGGGACTCAATCCTGGCAAACACCGTTTCTCGATAGTCTGCTATGACTTGAGCGACATAAGTCAGTATGTAAGGGTTGACAACGCAACATTCAAGCTGATGAAACGAAACCTGCCTGGTCCATTCACCTTTATCCTGCAGGCAGGCAGCCGCCTTCCTAAAATATTCAGCAACCGCAAGGAGGTCGGAATCAGGGTACCGGACAATCCTATCACCCGCGAACTGTGCCGACAACTGGAAGCACCTCTGATGACTACGACTATTCCATACGACGAATCGGAAGATATTGAGTACCTGACTGATCCGGAACTGATTGCCGAAAAGTTCGAAAAGGACGTGGACATTGTAATAGATGGCGGACCAGGCGGATTTGAGTATTCGACGGTTGTCAACTGCATAAACGGTGAACCGGAAATAGTACGTCAGGGAAAGGGTATTCTTGACGAATATTGACTACTTTAGCAAAACCAACAATTGACAGTTAAGATGAAAAAGACATTATTCTTCATAGTATTGACGCTCGCAGCGTCTTTTTCGGCAGATGCACAGATCAGTATTGATGACGTAGTCAGAAATGGTTTTGGAGGGACTGGAATCGGCAGTATCACCCCTCTGGCTGATGGGGAACACTACCTTACGATGGACGGCAGGTGCATTTTCAGACATTCATTCAAGTCGGAGAAGGAAATTGACACAGTTTTCAATGTAGCTACTGTAAGGGGACAGCGACTATCAAAAATTGACGGTTTTACCATATCTCCAACCGAAGACCGGATTCTGATCCAATCCGGATTCAACAGAATTTTCCGCAACTCTTTCAGTGCGGAATATTATATTTACCATATAGGTAACAACAGAATCGAGCCTCTCTCAGGCGGAGGTCCTCAGCAGGCGCCTAAGTTCTCGCCAGACGGCAACGTCATAGCGTTTGTTCGCGACGGGAATATCTATCTGGTAAAATTACTCTTCAACAACGCCGAGTCACAGGTTACAAAGGACGGGGAACCGGGCAGTATTCTTAATGGAGTACCTGACTGGTGCTATGATGAGGAATTCTCTATAAGCAGTGCCTATGAATTCAGTGCTGACAGCAAGATGCTGGCTTTCGTACGTTTTGACTGCAGCAGAGTCAACAGATTCAATATTCCTTCGTACCAAGACAAGGTTCTTGACAGTGAACCTCAGCAACCTCTTCTGAACGACAAACAGATATGGTATCCTGTTGCCGGTTCGGATTATTCAACGGTTTCCGTTCACTCTTTTGACATCAAGAGTGCGGTAACCCGAAAGATGGACCTCGACATTGAAGATGAGACTTACGTCCCACGAATCAAGTTTGTGGAGGATGATAAGAACACTCTGTTTGTATTCACGATCAACCGGAACCAGAACAAGTTGGAAATTTTCGGTGCTGACCCCCGTTCAACTGTCTGCAATCTTCTTCTGAGAGAAGAGGACGAGCGTTACATTGAACCGGAAGAGTTCCTTAACACCACTTTCTACGGCAATCAGTTTATCATGGAGAGCGAAAGGGATGGACACAATCACCTTTATCTGTACGAAACTAACGGCAGGCTCGTAAAACAGCTAACCAAAGGTGACTGGGATGTCCTTCAGTTCCACGGATACGACACAAAGAGCGGTAACATTTTCTATACTGCCAATATGGAGCACCCATACCAGTCGGCTCTTTACAGGCAGGATGGCAAAGGAAAAGCCACAAAACTTTCAAATTACAACGGCGGCAACGTTTCTGCCAAGTTCAGCAAGGGACTAAAGTACTATATCTGTTCATGGTCAGACCTCAATACTCCGCCGGTTGTCACAAAGAATGATAATTCGGGTAAGATTCTGTGTGCTGTAAACGCCAACGCCAACTTGATGAAGAAAGTCATCGGGAGTGGTTTTGCCAAGAGGGAACTTTTCTCGTTCCAGACTTCAGCCGGAACAACTCTGTACGGATGGATATTGAAACCAGCCAACATGCCTGAAGGTACCAGATATCCGCTTCTTCTTTATCAATACGGCGGCCCCGGGTCAAACAATGCGCTTGACCAATGGTCAAGCGGGTTCTATGCCGGAGGGGCTCTTGAGAACTGGCTCCTTCAGGACGGAATTGTCGTGGCATGTGTTGATGGTCGCGGAACCGGACGCCGTGGATCTGTTTTTAAGAAACAGACCTATCTGAATATCGGCGTCATGGAAAGTGATGACCAAGTTGAAGCAGCAAAGTATCTATCAACCCTGCCCTACATAGACAGTGAACGTATTGGAATATGGGGATGGAGCTACGGCGGTTACAATACACTTATGGCTTTAAGTCAGGGCACCCCGGTGTTCAGATGTGGAATAGCCGTCGCTCCAGTTACAGATTGGAGGTTCTATGACGCCACATATACGGAACGTTTCATGCGTACACCGGGCCAGAACAACTCGGGTTACGAATCAGGCTCTGCCATTAACAGAATTGACAGGCTCAACGGAAGACTTCTGATTGTACACGGGCTCATGGACGACAACGTTCTCTTCACAAATACAGATGCATATATTACCGCACTTATTGAAAAGGGTGTAGTGTTTGACATGCAGCTATATCCTAACAGAGAACATAGCCTGAGGGGAGAATCCACCCGCAAGCACCTGTTTTTGAAAATGAAGGATTTCCTGGATACTTATCTTAAGTGACAGTTACCTGTAAATAAGAAAGATTGTCGGGACTTTCGGCAAATCCGGTTTTTCGGCACGCCACTCTCTGACCGATTTGGTGCGTACCCATTCGTCATCGCAGGTCAGGTTCGAGGCCACACATACTCTTGTCGATGAACAACATACGTTCAGAATGTCCTGCATCATGTTGGAGTTACGATAAGGAGTTTCAATGAATATCTGTGTCTGATTAAGAGTCACAGCCCTCTGCTCCAATTGTCTTAGAGACTTGACCCTTTCATTTTGACCTATTGGCAGATAACCGTTGAAAGCAAAACTCTGGCCATTGAAACCTGATGCCATAACAGATAGAATAATACTCGAAGGACCTACAAGAGGAACTACCTTAAGACCTTTTCTCTGGGCTTTATCCACTATATCAGCTCCGGGGTCGGCAACTGCCGGACAACCTGCTTCGGATATCACTCCGATCGGATTGCCGGCCTCCAGGGGAGCGAGCATCTCAGACACCTCCCCAGGCTTGGTACGAACATCAAGCACACTGAAGTTCAGTTGGTCTATATCAATGGACCGGTCAACACTTTTAAGGAAACGACGGGCACTTCTGACATTCTCGACAACGAAATAGCGAATACCCTTTATCACCGTCTTATTGTAGGTGGGAATAACTCTATCGACAGGAGTTTCTCCTAAAAGAGACGGTATGAGATATAACGCAGCTTCCATATAATTACGATATTCTTAATTCTGAGAAACGCCTTCTACGTTTTGCGTAGTAGTGCCACAGAATACTGAAATTAACTCTTTGAGGTATTGTTTCTGTTATTACCTGTTCGAGATTTGCTTTTCGCTTATCGTCAAACTCATGTTTAATCTGTCGGAACTCTCTGCGTGCACGAAATACTGCACCGGCATCCTTGAAATCAAGTTTCAGAGTAAATACAGTCACTGCAAGCATATCCAGCCAGAAACGGACAAACAGCACTTTGTTCAGTCCCGATTCGGGGAGATTCTTGTAGAGCATAAGAAGGTTATTCCTGAAATTAAGGAAAGTCTTGAACGGATTGGACTTGTTCAAAGTGGCCCCGCCGACATGGTAAACCACACTGTAGGGAATACAGACTATACCACGCCCTCTTGAACGGAGTCGCCAGCACAGGTCTATTTCTTCCTGATGGGCAAAAAAACGGTCATCAAGACCTCCGACATTCCAATAATCAGAACTACGGATCATCAACGCAGCGCCGGTTGCCCAAAAGACCTCAGTGACGTTGTCATACTGGCCGTTGTCCTTTTCGACAGTATCGAATATCCGGCCACGGCAGAACAAGTATCCCCATTTGTCCATGTATCCTCCTGCACTGCCGGCATACTCAAAGTATTCTCTATTTTTATAATCACGAAGTTTAGGCTGACATGCTGCTGTCTCAGGATGAGAGTCCATATACTCGAGCAGTGGACTTAGCCATTCTTTGGTTACCTCAACGTCCGAATTAAGCAACATGAAGTATTCTGATTCAACCTGCTTTAAAGCCCGGTTATATCCTTCGGCAAAGCCATAGTTACGGTCAAGCAGTATCAAGCGGACATCTGAAAACTGTTTTTTTACCATCTCCACCGACCCGTCGGTAGAAGAATTGTCAGCCACTATTATACTGATACCGTCGCCAAAGGAATTATCTATCAAGGTAGGAAGAAATGATTCCAGCATTTCTTTTCCGTTCCAGTTCAATATGACGATTGACAGTTTATCCATATTATAAGACCTTTGCCATCAGAGCATCCTTGCTGGCATTGAAATCACCCAACTTTACCTTTACTATTCTATTTTCAAGGGCTTCCGTTCCTTCAGGCACCTCCACCCGAATGTAGTTCTCCGTAAATCCATGGACAGCCCCTCCCCTCCTGGGCTTCTCAAACAAAACGTTGACTTCTTTACCGACATGAGACTTGTAGAAGTCAAGCTTCTTTCTGTCTGACAAATGAATCAGCCTTGCACTCCTGGAACGCTTTTCCTGGGGAGAAACAACATGGGGAATCTGCAAAGCTGCAGTTCCAGGACGCTCTGAATAACTGAAAACGTGCAACTGTGAAACATTCAGAGACTCAATGAATGAATACGAATCTTCGAAGAACTGTTCTGTCTCGCCACGCATTCCCACAATCACATCTACTCCGATGAAGGCATCAGGCATGGATTTGTGAATCCGTTCTACCTTCGCAGCAAAAACAGAACGGCTATACCTGCGGTGCATCAGCTTTAGAACATCATCCGATCCGCTCTGAAGGGGTATATGAAAATGTGGCATAAACGCCCTTGATTCTGCCACATAATCTATCACCTCATCAGTCAGCAGGTTGGGCTCAATCGACGATATCCTGTACCTTGATATGCCACGCACCCTGTCCAGAGCCTTGACAAGATCCAGAAAATTCTCACCTGAACTTTTCCCAAAATCACCGATATTGACCCCTGTAAGCACTATCTCGCAGGCATTCTCATCAACAGCTGATTGAGCCTGATTCACAAGATCCACAATAGATGCGTTCCTGCTATGGCCCCTGGCATAGGGAACAGTACAATAGGTACAGTAATAGTCACAGCCATCCTGTACTTTCAGAAAGAAGCGGGTTCTGTCACCCCGTGAACATGAAGGGAAAAAAGTATTTATATCGGTACTTCTGACAGTCTGTGAAAGACCATGTTCTCTTTTCACAAGATTATTCAGATATTCCAGTACATGGCCTTTGCATTCTTGCCCCAGTACAATATCGACACCGGGAATTGAAGCGACAGTTTCCGGCTGAAGCTGACCATAGCAACCGGTTACCACTATATATGAATTAGGGTTCTGTCGCACTATTCCATGAATTGCCTGACGGCACTTTTTGTCTGCAACTTCAGTAACCGAGCATGTGTTAATGATGCATATGTCGGCCTTTCCGCCCTTACGGACCGGAGTGACCCCTACGGCAGCCAACTGTTTTCCAATGGTGGAAGTCTCTGAAAAATTCAGTTTGCAACCAAAGGTATAATATGCTGCTGTCTTGCCTCTGAGATACTCGTAATCCATAGTATGCGAAAATACTTATCTTTATTGAACCATGCAAAAGAAATCCGGCCCTGAAAGGGTCGGATCTCAAAAAGAATATATTATTTAACAATGAATTACTCTGCTGCCGGCTCCCCGGTCTCTGCGACAACCTCAAAAGGAATCTCAACCTTTACATCCCTGAAAAGAGTCACACTGGCCTTATACGAGCCTAATTCTTTTACATTGTCAACCTTGATAGACTTGCGATCCACTTCATAACCAAGCTTTGCAAGCTCATCAGCAATCTGAGCACCGTTGATACCACCGAAAATAGTGCCGGACTCATTAACCTTCACCTTCAAGGTCAGAGCAACATTTTCAATCTTCTTGCCGAGTGCCTCCGCATCGTCATGCATCTTGGCAATCTTATGTGCCCGCTGGCGCTGGTTCTCAGCCAGAACCTTTTTTGCAGATTCTGTCGCCACTATAGCAAGACCCTGGGGAATCAGATAATTGCGTCCATATCCATCCTTTACCTTAACGACATCATCCTTGTAACCCAGATTGGCTACATCTTGTTTCAAGATAACTTCCATTTCTATTCGGTTTTAAAGGTTACTTCATCATATCAGTCACATAAGGCAGAAGCGCCAAATGGCGAGCTCTCTTAACAGCCTGTGCAACACGGCGTTGGAACTTCAATGAAGTGCCGGTAATACGACGCGGCAACAGTTTGCCCTGTTCATTAAGGAATCTCTTGAGGAATTCAGGATCCTTGTAATCAATATACTTGATGCCGGCTTTCTTGAAACGGCAATATTTTTTCTTCTTGACATCTACTGTCTGAGGTGCAAGATATCTTATCTCCGATGTTGACTCTGCCATAATTATGCCTCCTCTGTTTTTGACTGTCTTACATTTCTTCTTCTAGCAGCATATTCAGCCGCAAACTTGTCCTGCTTCACAGTCAGGAAACGGATAACACGTTCGTCACGACGGAAGTTAACCTCAAGCTTCTCAACGACTGTCGGTTCAGCATTGAACTCAAGTAACACATAGAAGCCGGTTGACTTCTTTTCAATAGGATAGGCCAGCTTACGCATGCCCCAACTCTCTTCATTGACAATTTCTGCACCGGCCTCGGTCAGAATGCCTTTGAATTTTTCTACCGTTTCCTTCATCTGGACGTCAGACAAAACGGGAGTTAAAATGAAAACGGTTTCGTACTGATTCATACTCTTTTATAAGATTAATATTAAAATGAAATTTGCGAGTGCAAAGTTAATAAAAAAAAACATCCAGCATTAATAACTTCAAGTTTTTCAATAACTTTTTTCCACATTGTTTCATTGTTCAAATAATTATTGTTTACTTTGCAGACGACGCAAACCGAGTAATAACTAAAAACAACATAAAATGAACTCTTTCAAGAAGTATTTAGGTGCAATTCTGATCATTATCGCAGCTATCGTACTGTTTTGCAGTTTCATCTTCGGATGGAACAACAACAACGCTGTACAGGCAGGAGTCATTATCCTTATGATTATTGGATTGATTCTTTATATCATCATGAACAAGAAAGCGCAATAAGTGCAGTAATATATGCAGAAAAGAAGATTCCCCGGACAGGTTGTCCGGGGA
>JAFZZI010000029.1 GCA_017615835.1 Bacteroidaceae bacterium
CAGCCGCCTGCGTTGTGCCAGTAGCGCAGCTCGTACTCGTCGCCGGGATGGATGTCGTTGTCATCGCTGCGAGGCACTATACGTACCGAGGCAACCTGCACGGCACTGCCCAAGTCCACGCCCACCCAGGCACCGTCGGGCCTTTTCAACGATGTACAGAGTTTAAGCAACATGAGTTTTCATGATGACAATCTACCGGATTAATTTGGTGTGACTTGTTTAAAAACATAACGTTCCGCAGGTTCCATACTATGACTATGGAACAGTTGACTTTTTATGGTACGGTCAGTTCTTTCCGTAAAGCGATTCCCTCAGCTCCCTGCGGGCCTTGCGGTATTTTGGCGAGAGTACCCGAAGCGACAGCCTGTGCCGGCGCTTGGACACTATGCTGCGGTTCTCGGCCATTTTCTCATACCGCATCCTCTCGTCCGTGTCGTAAAACCGCACAACGATGTTGCTCGAAGAGTCGGGCTCGAAATCACGCAGCTGCCAGGTCAACTTGCGGCCTTCCATCCTGTAACCGGCCGGCGATATGAGCTCGACATGGTCAATGGGAACGTCGTCAGCCAGAGTCACATTTATGTCGGCCTGACCTATGTTGCCATACCAGCCTGCACCAGTCTCGAGTATGTACTTGTACTGTCTGGAAACCTCAGCCCTGTCAAAAGTATGCGGAACAGTGTAGGACACCGTTATTACGGAAGTCTCACCACTTCTGAAAGTCTCGTCCCATACAAACCATGTCCTGCCGTCCTTCTCCCTCAGATCCGACTCACCGAGACGCCTGCCGTTGCAGTTGAACCTGTAGCTGTCGGGACTTGAGGTGAACGGCGGACGAACATCTGGAAATCCTATCTGCATCCTCACGTCGTCAGAGCCGGTGTTTGTCATGTAAAACACGCACACCGTTACGGACGAGTCTCCGAAGATTGTCACATCAACCGTCTCACTGCTCATCACAACCCTGCAGTCTTCCAGTCCGGATATACCGTAGATGTTCACAGGGTCCGGGTACAAATCGGCCAGAATGCGCATTCCCGGAAGGAATAGGGCTGCAACCATTGCAAAAATCTTTCTTTTCATAACAAGTCCGTCTTTTCATGATTCTCAATTATCGGACAAGGCTTGTATGACAACGCTCACGTCAAGTCCGTACTTTGGGACATATCTGCCGTTTCTCAGTCTGTAATCTGCATCTGTCAGCATTCTTGACTTTGAGGCAAAGTCACTGCACGGAACACCCTGGCCCGACTTCAGCCGCGCCTTTTTCAGTTTGTTCACTCTTTTACTTACGTCCTTCTCATCAACAGCATTCCGGTAGGAGTAATAAAGGTTGCTGTAAGTCGGACTAAGGCCTGAGAAAGCCCCGCATACCCATCCGCCGGCCTTAGTCGCGAACACATCGAAGCTGTGCTCTCCTGTGCGTTTGCAATAAGTGCCGTCAACACCTCGGTCAAGCATGAAAAGGACATTGTCGTGATACCTGTCGAAATACTTGCCGTCAACGTCATAGAAAACAATAGAGATGCTCTCCTCGGAACAGTTGCCAGCCAGGACCTGTATGACATCGCAGGTCACCCTGAACATGCCAAAGGTTACCACCTCCTCCTCGCCGACTGAATACAAAGCCGGCGGCCGCTCTAAAGTATAGCTGCGCATCTTCCCTATAATGACCAACCGGGCGTCCGATTGACACAGGGCCATGGCGGGGAAAAACGCTATGGCTAATAAAAACAGAAAAGCGTTTCTTCTCATACAAATATCATAAAAGGCAAATTATCTACATCCATTGACTAGTAGTAATAAAAACCTGCATCTGTCAGAATTATGAATGTATTACAACCACTGTAGTTACTTTGTGCATATTCTTTTGCAATATCATCTGCAGGAGAAGAATATGGAGCGTTATTGGGATGATAATGATAATACATGATTGGTTGATAGAAATCATTACTGAGGCAAAAATCCGAGATTGAAGGCCGTGTCCATGTGTACCCTGTCACAACACCAGAACCGTCAGTCAAAGGGTGTGCTTGACTGTCAAAACAATGCAATGCAGATGCATCATTAAAAACGTACCCTCCATTTTCTGCGTTATTGGCAGATCCCCAACTTCGACATCTTTCAAACGCTTCTATATACGGCATATATACTTCAGTTGACCATCTGTTTCCAAAAGCAGTATTATTATTTACAAAAGAAGCCATACATTCAGGATTCCCCGAACGAGTAATCGTAAAATACTTCCTGTTTTCACCTAAATCATCCTCTGTTTGATTTAACATACTAACAGCAATACCATAAAGCTCTCTCTTTTTTGCAACTGGAAGTTTACCATATTTTGGATATTTTCTAATTAATTCCTTCTTCGCTGAATAATAATCATCAAAAATATCGTAGCTACAGAAATACACAGAATCATATATGACCGAATTAAATATTTTTTCGCAATATTCTTCAGGGTTGGTGAGTTTCCTCATTATTCTATATTGGGAAACCATGTATTCTTGGAACTCTTTAGATTCTGCAATCTCGTAGTTAAAGGCATCTTCCAGCCCAAAGTAGAAGTCATCTCTATTGTAAAGTTAAAAAATATCCATCAAATATTGTTGAACAGGGAAGAGGTTAAAAACACAGTCCCTGCATACACAATAATAATTTTACCTTCACAAATATAAGTATTCAATTAGTTAAACATAATTACAAATGGTTGCAGCATAATTCAATCTGACGTACCGTTACATCATTCCCGCCATTGTCTGGCGCACGGCAAGCCTCATGCGCCTCACCTCCGCCGAGTTCACCTTCATGGGTTTTGACAGAATCTCGCCGCCCACCTCCCTTATACGCTCCGCATCGCCTGTATCCTGATAAAGCGTGAACCGTCTGTAAAGCGGCATGAACCTTGACGGGCACATCGCACCGGCGTGAACGTATATGCTGTCAGCAACGCGGACATTGCCGAGGGAACGCTCGATGTCGCCCGCCAGCAGCCACGTGTCATAGTTGTCGAGCCGGGACAGGCTTGCCTCAGCCGCCTGCTTTGCCTCTTCCACGTGTCCTGCGCATAAGAGCACCAGCGCTCTGCTGTACTGAAAGTAAGGGTCGCGACGCAATTCAAGTTCCAGCCTGTCGTAGGCCGACAGCACATCGACGGTAACATGTTCCGTATCAGTACGGTCCAGAACACGCTTCCATTCCATCTGAGCCTTGAGCCAGGGATACAGCAAAAGAACCGCGGCCAGGGTGGCGGCCAATGCCGCTGATGCGGTCAGAAACCCTGCCGCGCGCCGGCCAACACGAACGGCACTGTCAGAATAAATGCCCATTACCGAGAAAGCCAGGGCAGCCAACGTCAGCGGATAGCGGAACGGGTATGAAAACAGCGACATTACGGCTATGGCAGATATCACGGCCAATGGCACTCTGCCCGCTGCCGTTGGATGGCGCAGGGCGTGGCGCAGGGTCAGTGCGAGGGCTGTCAGCAAAATGGCAAGGCCTGCAACGCCATGGTTTACCAGCACGGCCATGTACTCGCATAGGGGGTGGTTCACATTGTCGGCCAGCTGAGACAGGCTGCCGTTGCCGGGCTGTGCGAGCCACGACGCCTGATGCGACATGTAGCAACGCCTGAAACCACCGAAGCCGTGGCCGGTCAGAGGATGCTGAACGAACAAATCCCATGAACAGCGTAGTATCAGTGAACGCCCTGATGTAGAGGCACCCTTTCGGGCGAACATAAGGACGAGAGCGGCCATGAGCGCCGGCGACAGAATTGCCGCAACGGCTACCCGCACCCTCCTGCCGCATGACGACAGGGGGCGCAATGCGGCCAGACCCGTGGCAAGGGCTATGATGCCGGCGCGGGAGCCCGCCACGTACAGCACAAAGGCATCCGCAACGAACAGTAGCAGAAGAAACGTCAGCGGAACGGGCAAACGACAAGCTGTGCGGCTGTCTCCGCCCTCGCGCCAGGGCACGGATGCGAAGGGGAATGTTACCACCAGGGCGGCGGCAAGGCCGGCGGGGTTGTCGAAGCCCGCAGTCACGGCAAAAGAACCTGCCGACGCGAACAATCCGGCGCACTGAAGCAATCCGTATGCCACGAGCGCGACGTTGCACGACAGCATGGCCCATGACATCGGACGCCATGCGGCAATGATGTTGACCGCAGTATGTCCTGCGGAGTCACCGCGCGCCGCAACCAGACATGCCGCAGTCCACCACAACAGCAGAAGCCATACCCCGAAAGCCGCGCTTATCCACCGGCCCACTATGGGCCAGTCGCTGACGCCACGGAACGGCATGAGGGTGCAGCACGACACGAACAGAACGAACAGTGCGTATCCGACGGCCTTACTCATGCTTATGCCCAGTTAGCGTTTATTTGATCTCTGACTCGTCAGCAGCCCTGAATCATAGTGAAGGGACGCCAGACCTGACGGAGCATGTCAGAACTTGAAGGAAACAAGATACAGCAGCAGGGAATTCTCCGGAGCACTGTCATACCTCTCAAGGTCTTCCTTTGAGAGGTATTTCCTGCCAGGTGCGCTCAGCTGCCTCCAGCCCGACTTGGGCAGTATGTAAACCAGTTTCCCATCCTTCTCGCCTATCGGAGCCGGAGCTTGATGCACGTATTCACCCTCCTTCAGCTGACTCAGCTCCGTTATGTCGGTCTCTCCGAAAAGTCCTATAGGAATAATGAACCCGCTACGGGAGTCGCCATTCGAGGTGTTGATCAGTGAGGTCTGGGCGAAAAGTGATTCCTGTCCGGACAGACCGCTGACGCTGTACCCGATGTAAAGGTTGCTGCCAATGGTATAGATCTTATTCACGTGGATGTGGCCACGGTCCGGACGTATCACAAACAAGGGTTCGACTTCTGACGTTTTCTTCGAAATGGCAAATACCGTGTCGTTGGAGTTGCAGTAGAACAGGTATGAGTCTCCGTAAGGGGCGAATGACCTGAGGGTCTCTCCGGTCGTCCTTTCGTACATGGTGCTGCAGTACTGTCTGTAGCTGCCGTCACTGAACACGGTCAGGTTCATGGCACCGGCTCCGGAGTCTTCCGCCTGGCCGATGAAGGTATTTCCACTGGAATCTATCAACACACTGCCGTTGGTATATGAGCAGTAGCCGTTCGCAGTAAATACGGTCTGCCTGCTATTTGGCAAAGTCGGTATGAGACGCCTGAAACGGCCGTCGAGAGAATATGCGAAGATGTCATCCACGTCAACAACGCAAATCTCGTCGGTATGTTCGTTCACGGCCATCTTGAAGCCCCACAGATATCCGTCCACGGCGGGATTGCCGGTCAGGGACCCAGAGGACTCAACATCGTTTATCCTCCTCCTGCCCAGCTCGCAGACGACAGAGCCGTCAGAGTTGAGAAGGTAGTTCCTTCCGTGAGGCTCGCACGAGACGCATATCTTGTCCTTGATGAAAAAGACCTTGTTGATGTTTCCGGGACCGTCGGTCATCTCGGATGTCAGCTGGAGTGGTAATACCTCGATGCTCTCAATGCAGTCTGCCAGTTTCAGGGAACCGTCTTCGACAGTCAAGCTGATTTCAGTAACAGGGGAGGAACCGTACGCCGCGGAGCCATAAGCCGCCAGCAATATGCCGACAAGATGTTTTGATAAAGTTTTCATAGAATATGTCTTTTACGTTGTCATCATTTATATGTAATAAAATAAGTCCATTTATCTGTATGTTGACCTTTCCACTACCACTCCACGTTTCCGTCGCCGTCGGTCAGAAGGTGGCGTCGAGCACGTAGGGGGTGCCCGAGGCTGTTATGCCGGCACCGCTGACGCTGAAGTGCCTGGAGTAAGAGTTGTTGTAGAACTCGACCTCGGCATGGCCGTCGGCATCGGTGATGACGTTGGGGTTCCAGTACAGCGTGCGGCGGTAATCAAGCGAATCCTCGTTCTCTATCGGACCGTCGGGGTACTCGGGGCTGTAGAACATATAAGGTTGCGACAGTCCCGTCAGGGTGGTGATACGCTGGCCCAGATTGCGCTTCTGTTTGTTAGTCAGGAGCGTGCCGTCTTCCTTAAGCAGGATGTCAACCAGGACATACCTCCCACTGCCGTACACCCCGTTCATCCTCATCTCGGCATCCATGTCAATTCTACGTCTCAGCCATTCCATGTACAGCGGGACGTGCTCCCTGATCTCGGACAGGGGCATGACATCGTCAAACACAATCACACTTACCACGTCCCTTGTGTCGATTTGTGTCGGCACGTACAACTTGCTGTCAACGTATCCTTTTGCATCGTGCATATACCAAAACACGGGCCGGCCGTCGAGCCAGTGGGTGGTGAAGCCGTCTGAGACGGAGTCCCTGAAGCTCCTGCCCATGTCCTGCCTGTTCCACACGGCATAGCCCTTGTCCAGCAGATACCCCATCATGTCCTTGGGGTACTCGCCGTTGTCGAGCGTCACCTCGACATCCTTCTCGACATCATACGCCCTGAACGTCAGGTAATCAATGTACTTGCGACGTTCTCTCACATTTACGGTCGGAAGCATGACTCCACCGGCATCTATCGGCGTTTCCGGAGAGGCGTCGAAGGCCAATCGCGTACCCGGCACTCCGTCGGAAGCCTCGCACTCCGACATATATATGAGTCTTGGAGGAGGCACGTAAGCCCTCTCAAGACGGATCTTGCACGGCACTCCCCTGCTTTTCTCGTCCTTGCGGGTGTCAACCAGCATCAGAAGCTCGGCCTTGCCGTAGAAATCCTTGGTGTTGAAGCCGAAATATCCTATCTCTTCGGTGAGGTACTTGCCATACTCGACGAGAGAGTCACTCCGAGATGCTATGGTGACATAGACCTTGGCCTCGTTGACATATCTGTCCTTCCTGCCTCTGCGCATCAGCACCCAGCCGTTCAGAGTAAGACTGTCCTCGAGACGGTGACGCTCGACAAAGGGCTCGTTGCCCGACATCTTGCGCCAGTCGTACCGCTCCCACCCCTGAACAAGCATCAGAAGGTCGAGGTCGGCGAGGTGGGCCGAATCGTCAGACTCGAAGTAGTAGCCGGGGTTGTGTATGTATCCCTTGAGGTCGGAGCACAGAAGAAGGTTCTCTATCATGTTATCCACACGTCCGCCGCCGGGGTAAGTGTCATCACGAACCGACAGGCAGAAACGGTCCCTGAAAGGTCGGCCGTCCTTGTCCCTCAGCGTCAGTGACAGCTTCATGCGCTCGTTGGCGGAGTAGGACTCCTTGTCGGTCCTTACGTTTATGCCGGGGGCCGTGAAGCCCGTGTTGTTATGGAACACACTGCGGGAGGCCAGAACCTGACCGCCGCGCGTGTAAAGTACGACACGGCACACGCCGGCAGGCCACCGGGATGTCGGCACAAGCAACGTGGAATCGCGCGTGGAGACCTTGCCGAAGTATATGAGCTCGCCCCTGCACGTCACCGTTATGCCGAGGCTGTCGGCCAGCGACTTCTCGTCCCTGTAACGGTAGGTCAGGGTAAGCAGGCCGGCACTGGTGTCCATGGCTGCTCTCAGAAGCAGGCCGTTCCTCTCGCCCGACGGAAGCGTGACGCCGTAGGCCTTGCCTCCGGTGACGAACTGGGCACCGGCAGACTGTCCGGGGTCGTAGATGAAGGAGCCCATGCCCTCGTGCCCGGAACGGACTGACATGACGCCGCCGGGGAACTGACCGCCACGGAGCTCGAGAGTGCCGTCAAGACCGCGTCCCTTCTCATCGACGGCCTTGAACGCAACGCGTCCCTTCATGCCGTTCAGCAGGTGACCGCCCTCAGGATAGAAACTGACATTAACGGTTTTCAAGGTGTTCTTGGGACGGAGGTTCTCAAGCCTGTCAGAGTACTCGTCCATCTGAGGATGGCTGTAGTCGCCGTCAGACAGCGGAGTCTTATAGACGGGAATAACTCTCGAGAATGTCAGGTCGTCGCTGAAGTTCAGCTGGAACTGCGTATAAGCCCTTATCTCGTAGTAGCCGCTGGGATATGGCAGAATGCCGCGCAGGGACCGGGCCTGGGCGGTCGAAACGTCAACGAGGGTGAACGAGCCGTCACCCTGTCCGGCCGTAAGCTTCACCTTCTTCTGCTCAAGAAGTACTCCGTTCGGCGACAGCAGGTCAACATACAATATCGTGGAAGTTGCCCGGGTCAGGTTTGAGGCGTTGACAACGAAGGCCTTGAACCAGACGGTTTCGCCCTGATAGTAGCAGGTGTTGTCAAACTGAAGATAGACTTTCTCCTGAGGAAACTCACGGTTGAAAAGGTGGATGTTGCCGGCATAGCGCATCATCAGCGTGGGGTCGAACGTACGGTTGTAACCGCTGTCGTAGGACATGCTGTAAGAGTACCGGTACTTGCGCTTCGGCTTTTGTGCCGACAATGGACTTGACAACGCAACAGACAGGAGGAGGGCAAGCGCGGACAGAAGACCGGACACGATGACCGGTGACCTCATGCGCAGACTTCGATATAAACCCTTGACAGCCATATCACTCTCGGTTGTCGATAATGGAAAACAGTCAAATATACAGACTTTGGTTTAACAAATCAAGTATAAAGTCAGAATCTTATCCCGTTTTTTGTTGGAGATATTTCCACTACTTCGTAAAAGCCTTCAGCATATAAATTATAGCCAAGATAAACTGACATGTCATGCCGGCCTACAACATTGGGAATATGGGAGGGATTGTCATATTCTGGTATATTGGAAATGAGTCTTCTTACGCCAGCCCACAAAATAAATTTAATTCTAACGACAGAACCATAGCTGCTATCATCATATGAAGAAATGGCACAAGCCTCTGGATAAATTCTGTTCTCAAAAACGTTGCCATACCATACAGTGTTATCATATGAAAAGGTGTAGTCGTACCCTATTATTACACCGAGGGAGTCTCTCACCGGAACAGAGTTCCAGTTCCCGTAAACGAAGAACTGATAGTCAGCGGAGGATATTATATTATTTATGTTGTCCCAACACTCAACACTCTCATGTAATGAAGTGTAACACAACACAGAGGAAGGTGAATGTCCTCCGTTACCGCCTCCATTACCGCCGGGCTCGCTTCTTGTCAAAGCCATTGGGTTTGCTTTAGGCTTATCTGGTATCAATATGTTATACAGAATGTTGTCATATACAAGTTCTTTAGTGTTCCTGTCAAACAAGGCGTATGTGATTATTTCAGTATCCAGATATTTCCACTTTAAAACGGCTTTGACATAATTGTCCTGATCCGCTATCACTTCTTTTACAATTTTCTCAATAGACCTTGCCTGAAAATGTATTGTTGAAGTATCTGACTTTATGAATTTATACGGCGCCAAATCGAATTTGTTCAGCTGATCTACATAGAAAGGGAAACAGATGACATCGTTCAGGAAATCTGTTTCGTTTAATTGAACTTGTTCATCCAACTCATGATATTCAAGAATCTTCAAATGACTCGATGCCAGAACTTTAGAGTTGATGTTTAGTAAATACGCAAGATGATCAGTCCAGTCAATCTCCTTCATTGAACTGTAGTAAACCTTGCTGCACGATTGAAAACAATACAATAGCACTATTGTCAATCCCAATTTAAAAATAGATGTTGTACACTTCATTTCTTTGTATGGAATAATTGTTAAACTTACTATGTCTTACCACCACTCCACGTTTCCGTCGCCGTCAATGAGGAAGGGTCTCTCGTCCCAGCCGCGTGTCTTGTCGCTCAGCCACATCAAAGCGCCTTCGGGTATGCTGTCATAGACAAGGGTGTTGCCCGTGGCGGTCTGCGTGCCGCGGCTGACCCAGCCGCCTGCGTTGTGCCAGTAGCGCAGCTCGTACTCGTCGCCGGGATGGATGTCGTTGTCATCGCTGCGAGGCACTATACGTACCGAGGCAACCTGCACGGCACTGCCCAAGTCCACGCCCACCCAGGCACCGTCGGGC
>JAFZZI010000030.1 GCA_017615835.1 Bacteroidaceae bacterium
GGCGGCTTCGGCGGCGGTGGCGGCTTCGGCGGCGGCATGGGAGGCGGAATGTTCTAAGCCCAACCATTCACACACCATAATAACATTACGACATCCCGCAGACTGCAAAGCCTGCGGGATGTTTTTTGCATATCCATGGTGGTGGTTTCCTGATTAGACGTCTTGTATGAATGTCTGCTAGGGCAGTATTTCAACAGCCATAATATAGTCGTTCATGTAGAATCCGTTTCCGATGTAAAAATCTCCCTGACGTACCTTCCGGAATCCCATATTCATGTAGAAGCCTACAGCAGGGTTGTTGCGGTTAACATTAAGTTCGATACGGCATGGAGCGGAAGACAGTGTCTTGACATAATCTATGGCCTTGTCTATCAGAAGCCTGCCCAGACCGTTCTTTTGGAAGTCAGGCATGACGTATATCTTCTGAAGGTGGAATAGTTCTGTTCCGTCGGGTAATGGTTTCTCACGGTTTAACGACATATAGCCAGCAGACCGTCCCTCAACTGAAGCGATAAAGTATTTGTGCCCAAGAATATCCATCTGTTTCTCTAAGCTATGGGCCGAGTACATCCATTCCATCATGTATTCCATCTGTTCCGGTGACAGAATATTCCGGTAGGTCTCGCGGAATACAACTTCAGCCATATTGCCTATCAGTGCTATGTCGTCTGATGTGGCACTGCGAATCTCAAAATCATAGTGTTTCATAACGGATTGCAAAGTACTTTTTCTGCACGAATTACGCAAATATTGTTCAGAAAAGTCTATAGAGTGGTTTTTTCTTACTGCCGCAATAATCATATCAAAAAAAAAAGCTAATTTGCACTCGGATTATTATCAATACTTAATAGAGTCAGGGATTATGAAGAAGTTTATAGTTGCTTGCATCGTTCTTGTGTCCGTAACAGGTTTTTTTAATGCAGTTTCGGCTCAGAGTATTCTTGAGCGTGCCGCACAGCGTGCCAGGGACAGAATTGTCAACCGTACAGAACAGAAGATAGATGAAGCTATCGATAATACCATTGACAAGGGCTTCGATGCAGTGGAAGATGCGGTCAAGGGTAACAATGATTCGGATAGAACCGATTCACGTTCCAGAGTGGATGCTGATGTCGCAAATCCAGGCGAAGAGAAGCAACTGGAAAGTGTTGATGCCGCAAGTGTAAAGAACGATTTTGTGCGTGGTGATGTCATTATGTTCGAGGACAACTTGGAGAATGAGCAGATGGGTGAGTTCCCTTCCAAGTGGGATCTGATATCGAATAATGCCGAGGTTGCACGTTTGAATGGAAGGATGGCTATTAAGTTTGAACACGGTAGTGACACAAAAATAACACCCCTTTTGGAGAATGGTAACAAAAAATATCTTCCTGAGGTCTTCACGCTTGAGTTCGACTATTTTATTACCGGACAAGATGATCACGTATCACGTTACCACATAGATTTTCTGGCCGATGAAAATAGCAGCGATGGGTATTGGAGCATTTATTTTGGTAATGGTGATTTAGGATATGTCGTCAGTAAGCCTAATTCAGATGACTATGTTGAAGGCGGTACGAGTCTGGAAGGTAACCATAAACTGAACGGATGGAATCATTTTGCATTGTCTTTCAACAAGCGCGCTCTTAAGGTTTATATAAACGGGGTTCGAGTGATGAATATTCCGAATGCGAATAAACCCCAGTGGTTTACCATCAATACAGAATTCTGGGAGGATCATATCGATTACATCACGGCTATTCGTCTGGCTAAGGGCGGCGTGGAACTCTACGGCCGTAATGCCACCGACATGTCAGTTGTAGAGAAGGCAATTGCCGAAACGGGCAAGTTCGTCACAAACAATATCCTTTTCGAAACAGGAAAAGCTACGCTCAAGCCTGAATCAATGGCTGAGATTGAGAAGGTGGCTGAATATATGAAAAAGAATCCAAGCATCCGTTTCGAAGTGAGGGGACATACCGATAATCAGGGTTCGGATGCTGTCAACGATCCGTTGTCGCAGCAGCGTGCCGAGGCTGTTGTCCAGGCTTTAGCCGGACTGGGTGTCGATGATTTCAATCTGAAGGCAGTAGGCAAGGGCTCGCATGAGCCAGTAGCAGACAATTCGACAGAGGATGGCCGTGCCAAGAACCGTCGTGTCGAGTTCGTGAAGCATTGAGCCGATGAGACTGTAACGTAATCCAAACATTCTGTAAATTGAGTACTGCCGCGGAGATATGATGGCAGTTAAACTTGTGATTTTTGACCTTGATGGTACGCTCCTGAATACGATTGCCGACCTTGCTGCCGGTGTCGACTATGTTCTGGAGCGACACAACTTGCCGACCCATACGCTTGACGAATATCGTACAATGGTAGGCAACGGGATGCGTAACCTTGTCAGAAGGGCATTACCTGATGAAATGCGGAATGATGATTCTGTGGATTCGCTGCTAAGGGAATTCATTGAATATTACCTGCAGAATATTGATTCAAGAACTGTTCCCTATCAGGGAATTCCAGAATTACTTGAGTCGCTGCAGGCGCGTGGAGTTAAGATTGCCGTGGCGTCTAACAAGGTTCAGGCCGGAACTGAGAGACTGGTGGAAAAGTTCTTTCCCGGCATTGTATTCTCAGCTGTTATGGGTAACTGTCACGGTTATCCGTTAAAGCCTGACCCGGCGGTTGTGGATCATATCCTGGAGATTTCAGGGGTGTCACGCAACGAAACCGTGATGGTAGGCGACTCTGATACAGACATACAAACAGCCCATAATGCAGGGATAATATGTGTGGCTGTGACTTGGGGCTTCCGTCCGAGGACAGATCTGGCAGGTGCTGACTGCTTGGCATCGTCAGTGGGTGAATTGAAAGAGATGTTGGAGAGAATGGAACTTCTTCCGGATGTTTTCTGACTTCCTGTTTTTAACATTCATGCTTTTCTGACGTCATATATGTAGAAGTTGAACGTAAAAACTGAACCATTATGAAAAGGATTACTCTGATGTTGGCTTTGTCAATAGTCGCATTTGTGGCTGATAGTGCGGATTTGATGGCACAGACTCGTGATGACAGATACATGATGCTGGCCACACCGCAGGCTACGGGTGATGCTGCCAGATCGAACCGTCGTGCCATAGCGACAAGTCGCGGCAAAAATGATAGGAGAGGTGACAGAAACTATCCTCGCAGGATAGATCGTGATCAAGGCGGTTATTACGAAATGATGGTTTCAGATGAGGTGGTACGCGACCTTATACGCCGCACTCAATTAAGCAGCGATCGCCTGAAGGCTGCGCTGCGGATAATAGATTCAGGCGGTCTTCTGAACTCGAAACAAATATTTGATATAGCAGGATCGATTACCTTCGAGTCGGACAAGCTGAAGTTCCTGAAGGCTGCTTATCCCAATTGCATTGACCGTGAACGCTATTACATTATGGTGGAAAAACTGAGTTTTATCTCTGACAAGAAAAAACTGTGCCGTTTCATCATTGACGAGGCAGACAAGTATAGATTCGACCACCCTTACGGTCACATCGGCGGGGCTCTCAGAAAGACTCCTTTTGAGACGGATGATGTTGTGAGGGCAATGAAAGTTGCTACGATGCAGCCTGTAGCAACACTTCTTGCCAAAGCAATTGTCCTGTCATACGAGGAACTTCCGGCAAGAGAGTTGGCACACATATCAGAGTCTTTGGTGTTTGACAGCGACCGTCTGGACTTCCTCGTTTGGGCATATGGTTACTGCTATGACCCTCAGAACTATCTGGTCGCAGAGCAGACTCTTGAGTTCATGTCGAACAGAGACCGATTATTCAATACTCTTCAGTCAAGGTTGCGGCATTGAGTTTTCTACTTTCCTTTTTTTGTTCGATAGTCTTTTTCTGGAGCGACAGATTGTCCTTCAATTTCTGTCCGAGAGGTGTATCAAGTATCTTTTTGTCACCAATATCACTGAAAAGTTTGTGTTGTATTGACATTATGTATGAATATCAAGCGGTATTTGTGCAAAGTGTCGGCCAAACGGTGTAATGCGTTTACAAAATACTTGATAATTGCGGAAATTTTGTGCGTTATTTATGCATAAATTTTTCATTTTATGGAAATAAAGCCTTAATTTTGCAGCCATGAATAATAAAAGCATTATTAAAGCCATTTTGTTATGAAGCATAATTTTTGCGCAGGTCCGGCCGTCCTTCCTCAGGAGGTAATAGAGAAGTCAGCAAAAGCTGTTTACGATTTTGCCGGTACAGGCATTTCCCTGTTGTCAATAAGCCATCGATCAAAGGAATTCAAGCCCATTGTCGATGAGGCAGAGGCCTTGGTAAGAGAAATTCTTTCTGTTCCCGAGGGTTATTCGGTATTGTTCCTGGCAGGTGGCGCAAGCATGGAGTTCTGCCGTGTACCTTATAATTTCCTAAGCAAGAAGGCTGCCTATCTGAATACTGGCGTATGGGCTAAGAAGGCACTGAAAGAGGCAAAGGGATTTGGTGAAGCCGTTGAGGTGGCATCGTCAGCTGATAAAAACTACACATATATTCCAAAAGATTATGATATTCCTGCTGATGCTGATTATTTCCACTTTACCTCAAATAATACTATTTACGGCACAGAGTTGCGCAAGGATCCCGACAGTCCTGTTCCTTTGATTTCAGATATGTCGTCCGACATTTTTTCTCGCCCGGTCGATGTAAGCAAGTATAATTGTATATATGGCGGAGCACAGAAAAATCTGGCACCCTCGGGTATGGCTTTCGTAATCGTTAAGAATGACGCTTTGGGCAAAGTGGACAGATATATTCCGACGATGCTGAATTATCAGACTCACATTGATAACGGCTCAATGTTCAATACTCCCCCTACATTTACTATCTATGCTGCACTTGAGTCATTGCGCTGGCTCAAGGCCCAGGGAGGCGTGAATGAGATGGCCAAGCGTGCCAAGGTGCGTGCCGATATGCTGTATTCAGAGATTGATCGTAATAAGTTGTTTGTCGGAACCGCAGTTGACGAGGATCGCTCATATATGAATATCTGCTGGGTAATGAATCCCGATTATGCTGAACTGGAGGAGGATTTCCTGAAGTTTGCCCAAGGTCAGGGCATGGTGGGTATCAAGGGACACCGTTCAGTAGGCGGTTTCCGCGCGTCCTGCTATAATGCTCTTCCGATGGAGAGCGTGAAGGCGCTTATCGATTGCATGAGAGAGTATGAAGCAAAGCATTAAGACTTATAATTTGTGACAGAATATGAAAGTACTGGTTGCCACATCAAAGCCGTTTGCGCCGGTTGCAGTTAACGGAATACGGCAGATCGTTGAGAAGGCTGGATATGAGTTTGCTCTTCTTGAGAAGTACACTGAAAAGTCGGCATTGTTGAAAGCTGTAGCTGATGTCGATGCTCTGATTATCCGTAGCGATATTATAGACAACGAGGTGTTCGATGCAGCTGGCAATCTGAAGATTGTTGTCCGTGCCGGAGCCGGATATGACAATGTTGATCTTGCTTCGGCAACGGCACATGGGGTCTGTGTTATGAATACTCCTGGTCAGAATGCAAATGCCGTAGCCGAGCTTGTGTTCGGATTGATGGTTTATGCCATACGCAATTTCTATAACGGGACTTCCGGTATCGAACTGCTCGGAAAAACTCTTGGAATACATGCGTTCGGAAATGTCGGACGTAATGTGGCTCGCATTGCCAAGGGCTTTGGAATGGATGTTTACGCATATGATGCATATTGCCCCAAGGAAGCCATAGAAGCTGCCGGAGTTCACGCTGTTGACTGCGTTGAGGATCTTTACAGCAAGTGTCAGGTTGTGTCGTTGCATCTTCCTGCAACTGACGAGACTAAGGGATCGATAGGCAAAAAACTTGTCTCGCTGATGCCCAAGAAGGCTGTTTTGGTCAATACTGCCCGCAAGGAGATAATCAACGAAGACGAACTGATACAGCTTATGCAGGAACGCGATGACTTGAAGTTTGTCACCGATATACAGCCTGCTGCTTTCAAGAAGTTCGAAGAGGCGTTCCCGGACAGGTACTTCTCGACTCCTAAAAAGATGGGTGCCCAGACATCGGAGGCTAATGTCAATGCCGGTCTTGCGGCTGCCAACCAGATTGTCGGTTTCTTCAAAGATGGATGCACCAAGTTCATGGTAAACAGATAATCATATAAATGGCAATCGTAAAACCTTTCAAGGGCGTCAGACCGCCAAAAAACCTTGTCGAGAAGGTACAGAGCCGTCCGTATGATGTTCTGGATTCGGATGAGGCACGTGCTGAGGCCAGTGGTAACGAGATGTCTCTCTACCACATTATCAAACCGGAGATAGACTTTCCGGTTGGAACAGACGAGTCGGATCCCCGAGTGTATGAAAAGGCCGCAGAGAACTTCGCAAAGTTTCAGAGAAATGGCTGGCTAATCCAAGATAGCCGCGAGCTTTACTATGTTTACGCACAGACGATGAACGGTAAGACTCAGTACGGGCTTGTTGTGGGTGCATATGTCAACGATTACCTTTCCGGAAATATAAAGAAGCATGAGCTGACACGTGCCGACAAGGAAGAAGACCGCATGAAGCATGTTCGGGTGAACAATGCCAACATTGAACCTGTCTTCTTTGCGTATCCGGACGATGCTGTTTTGGACGCTCTTGTGGCCAGATGTACGTCCGGCCAGCCAGAGTATGATTTTGTTGCTCCCGGAGACGGATTCCGCCACAGACTTTGGATTATTGACAATGATGACGACATCAGGACTGTAACTGAACGTTTTGCTTCTATACCTTATTTGTATATTGCTGACGGGCATCACCGTTCGGCTGCAGCGGCTCTGGTGGGAGCAGAGAAAGCCCGTCAGAATCCAAATCATAATGGTACTGAGGAGTACAACTATTTCATGGCTGTGTGCTTTCCGGCAAGTCAACTGACTATTATTGACTATAACAGGGTTGTCAAGGACCTGAACGGCATGAGCGACGATGTTTTTCTGAAGTCTTTGGAAAAGAATTTTGTTGTAGAAAAGAAGGGAGCAGATATATTCAAGCCTTCAGAACTTCATACGTTTTCACTGTATCTTGATGGCGTCTGGTACAAGTTGACTGCCAAGCCGGGTACGTATGATGATTCTGATCCGATTGGTGTCTTGGATGTGACGATATCGTCCCGGCTCATCCTTGATGAGCTCCTTGGCATAAAGGACCTTCGTCGTGACAGTCGTATTGATTTTGTTGGTGGAATCCGTGGACTAGGCGAGCTTAAGCGCCGCGTTGACAGTGGCGAAATGAAGATGGCCCTTGCACTTTATCCAGTCTCTATGCGGCAATTGATGGATATTGCAGATAGTGGCAATATCATGCCTCCTAAGACTACGTGGTTTGAGCCTAAATTGCGTTCAGGGCTCATAATTCACAAACTTGACTGATATATTTATGACCTTTATTTGTGGACCGGCAAAGCAGAAACTTGCTTTTGCCGGCCCTTTGTTTAGTTTATGACCCTTGTCAAGCTTTTCAAAAGAATATGGCCTTTTGTACATCCGTATAGGTGGCTGGTGATCATTACATTGGTACTCACACTGGTAACGTCTTTCATGGCTCAGGTGAATGCCGTAGTTTTGGACAGAACTGTAGATGCGATAAACGCGTTGGTCCATTCGGAGTCGTTCGAGTGGAGTAGGGCTGCAAGGATCCTTACCATAATAAGTATTGTGTTGCTGGGTAAGGAGGTCTTATCGGTTGTGCTTTCATTTGCTCAGAAGTATTATGGCGACAGATTGCGTATTCTTGTTTCGAAGGATTTGTCACAAGCAGTTATAGAGAAAGTTTTAACATTCAAGATGGCTTTCTTCAGTGCCGACGACAATGAGCCCGGGAAATTGCAGACAAGAATCGACCGTGGTGTCGAGAGTCTGTCAATTACAGTGAAGAACTTCTTCATTGATTTGCTTCCGATGTTTACAAGTGCCGTACTGGCTCTTGTACTGATGTTCTCGGCCAACATATATGTCGGTCTTGTTGCACTTGCGATAATACCTGTATATTTTTTCATAGTATATAGACAGGCTACAAAACTTAAGGGGTGGAGACGAGACATGAGACGCTTCCGGGAGAGCAAGAGCCACGGCATTATGAACATTCTCGAGAGTATCAACGTGATTAAGTCGTTCAACAGAGAGAAGATAGAAGGTCGTAAGCAACTTGACTTGCAAGATAAATTAACGGAAAATCAGCTTCAGACTCGCCGTGTCAGTTTTACATTTGACGGACTGAAAACATTTGTAGAACAGATAGGAACAGTCCTGATTATAATACTTACGGCATATTTGGTTCTGATTGACTATCCTGGAATGACTATAGGTAAAATCATGTACCATGTGATGTTGTTTGGAAATGTTTCAGCACCCATACGCCAGCTGCAGCGTATTTTCGACGATATTAACGATGCAATAATATATGCTGAAGGATTCTTTGACATACTCGATTCGGATGACCAGCAGGAAAGATCGGGAACGTATAGACCGGATCATATCGAGGGTCGATTTGTAATAAGTGATGTCGACTTTACCTATCCCAACGGAAATAAGGCGCTGACTGGAATAAACATGGATATCAGGCCTGGAAGGATTACCTCTTTTGTCGGTCTTTCAGGTGCAGGCAAAAGCACCATCATTAATCTGCTTGACAAGTTTTATGAGCCTCAAAAAGGTAGTATCAGTCTGGATGGTGTGGATTTGCTTGAATGGGATACAAGATTCCTTCGTGATAATATCGGTCTGGTACTACAGAAGAACCATATTTTTGATGGCACTATTGAGGAAAACATTCTTTATGGAAATCCGTCTGCATCACATGAAGATGTGGTTGAAGCCTCACGCAAGGCTTTTGTGCTTGAACAGATAGAATCGCTGCCGGACAAGTTCCAGACAAAGGCTCTGCTCCTTTCCGGCGGCCAACAACAGAGAATTGCTATCGCCCGTCTGTTTCTGAAGAATCCTCCAATTATATTTCTTGACGAGCCAACTGCAAGTCTTGATGCTGTAGCAACTGAGCAGATACGTAATAGTATTGAGGCCATTAAGAAAAACAGGACAGTCATAGTGATTTCGCACAACATATCGCAGATTATCGACAGCGATTATGTATATGCTTTAAGTAATGGAAAAGTGGAGCAGGGTGGTGTTCCTGATGAGGTTTATCGCCAAGGCGGAGTTTACAAGGAGATTATTGATGCTTCTGCGCGAAGTCTGAACATTGAGAAGATAGCCGAGACTATCGCTTCTGACAGAAAATAGTTACATCGTCAGGACAACATCATCTCTTTCTTGCGGTACTTGCCGCCATCAAACGATGTTTTATTTGTAACGTTTGATCTTCATCCCTGTCTGTTTTCGCGCCGTTTTAGCCGTTTTTGCCCTGTTTTTATATGTGTTTTTGTCGTTTGTACAAAAATGCAAGTCTGCAAAGTCACTTTGACAGACATTAAATCCGTGCATTTTTCATGGATTTTCATGCAGAAATTTATAAAAATGTCGCGTACTTATGTAAATGTCGCGTTTACTTGTGTGAATCTGCATTGAATTTGTGTTTTTCTCCAAGAGTCTGAAATCCCGTGATTTCTCCACTTTGTCTGAACAAAAGTATTGTGTCCGCGTCCTGTTTCGGGCATAACTTTGCAACA
>JAFZZI010000031.1 GCA_017615835.1 Bacteroidaceae bacterium
GTAATGCTCGCATCACGTTGAAGGCTTGTTCGTATGAATAGGCTCGATGGAGTCGATAGTCAAAATGTGCCATTCCGCAAAGTGTCTGCATGTGCACCTTCTTCCCTTCTTTTCGATCGAACCGCTTAGTAAGGAAGTGGGCACGTCCGTTTTCCTCAATGAGTGAACATTCTGACATTTCTATGCCACATGCCTTGGCCAACTTGTAGAAAGAGTATTCCAGTCGTCCATAATTCTCCGTCTCTCTGAAACCTGCCTTAGCAGAGACACCATCAAGTTTGATGAGATAGTAGTCGAAGCCAGCAGGTGCTTCCACTTGGCCAGAACGAACCTCCCCTGTTTCTTTGTTATAAGCGATGACAGCTTTAGCACGTTGACCACCAGCAGAGGTACCTAAGCGCAGTATTTCAGCAATAGCAGCTTTCTTGTCATCTTCTATATTCGTAGCAAATAATGATTTCTCGGCAAGGGCTTCTTTAGCCACCTCTACCAATTTATCTATTTCAAACTTCGCTTCTTGATTATGGGAGACTTCAATAGCTGGTTCAAATTCTAACGCCCCCATGCACCGTTTGCCCAAGAAACAGAGTGATTCAATGGGATTACCACTTGTGCGGCCTGTCAGAGACAACCATCTGTCAAACAGGGCACGACCATAAGTGTCGGGCAAAGAATCCGCCAACATGCCAGGCAAACCTAGAAAGGTGTCCCTGCCCAAATTGGCAAAGGAATATACTCGTCCTTCCCGAACAGGCATCATCAATGGCGATGGTTCTAAACCGCCACCAATGAAGCTATGGTCATATTCAAATCGGGCGACCTCATATCTGGTATCCCAACTGAATGTGCCGACAGGTATTCCAAACATACTGACTTTCGCAACATCTACCATTCTGATTCCTCCTTATTTGTATTATTAAGTCGTCCAATTGCACGTTGGCGTTGGTGCTTGGCTGCATTAGATTGAACGAGTTCATAGTATTCACTCGGGCTCAACTGCTCTTCGTCCACCAGTGGCTGTAGCACTTCGAGTTTACCCAATGTGCGCAAGACTCTGAGAAGAGAATCAAAAGTTTTTATATCTCCTTTCTCAATTTTCTTCAGAGAAGAAAGGGAAACTCCAGCAGCATCTGCAAGACTCTGTTGGGTGACATTCTGTCTTAGCCGAACTTTTTTCAAGTGATTACCTATCCTATTAAGGATTATGGCATCTGCAAGCATATAAATATCATCCATAATAGTTCAATATTAAACTTTTTCGTTGCAAATATACAAATAATAGTTTAATATTGAGCTATTATATAGATTTTTTCTTAATAAGGTGTCTTTTTGATAAGTTTTCTAAGATTCAGGAGTATTTCTCGCACAACACTGCCACAATGGATGCCCTAATGTGTTATTTCTTATCAGCGGGTAACTGGTAAACCCGGACGTAGTCCACTTCCATTGTGACGGGCAGGGCGGTTTCATCAACTCCGTTCATGCCGCCCCAGTCACCGCCCCAGGCCAGGTTCAGGATGATGTGGAAGGCATAGTGGAAGGGCCATTGTTCGTGGGCGTCACCCAAAACAGATTTTTCTACGTGCAGTTGTTCCTTACCGTCAACGTAGGTTATAATCTCATCCTCTGTCCAGAGCAGTGAGTAGATGTGGAAGTCACCCTCGGCCTTATCGATGGTCATAGCGTGGGTCTTTTGGGTTTTCTTGGTGTGATTGTAGTCCTGGGTATGGATGGATGACGACACTTCGTTCGGTACGCAGCCCACCTCTTCCATGATATCAATCTCGCCGCATCGTGGCCAGCCGTTGTTGGGCATGCGGTTTGCGGCTGGCATCATCCAGAATGCGGGCCAGGTGCCTTTGCCTTCCGGCAGTTTGATGCGTGCTTCAAAGTAGCCGTACTGCCAGCCGGTGCTCGCATTTCCGTTCAGGCGGCCGGAATAGACCTTGTCATTCTCTTTGAAGCATTTGATGCGCAGAGTGCCGTCCCTGACCTCTGTCACAGGTGCACCGCCGGGCGTCAGACGGTTCACATAGGTCTGTAGCTCATGGTTGACCGCTCCTTGTCTCATTACGACATGGGTCCACTTGGAGGCGTCTGGCTCGGTGCCTTCATTGAACTCGTCCTGCCAAACAAGCTCATATCCTTTGGGTGCATAACTCTTGACACGCTTGCACTGTGCAGAAACAACGGGCAGACATGCCGCAATCATTGTAAACAAAACGGTTTTATTCATATTTGATTGACTTTGTTGTTATTAATATTTCATAACGCCTACCCTATTCTAACTTCGTAAGGAAGCCATAATAATGATTTTTCTCCGGGAAATAATAATACACATAGACTATATCCGGCCTCTCTCCCTGTGCTATGCGCCAAATTTCCATGATTTGTTTCCTGGAAAGTTTGGAGGGATTCAAAAACCCTTCATGGTCACGGTCTTTTAGCTGATAGTCCTTTCCATAATATATTCGTGGCTTTGTGTCTTTTGTCCAATTAGGTTCAATCGATAAGCCACGTTTATCAGTAGGAATAGCCTCCCAACTATAATTTACAGGTCTGATAAGGTGTCCTTCATCATCCAATAAACCAATTTCCAAAAAACCATCACGCCACCCTTCATTATAAAAGCACATGGACAGATTCTTCAGATTGTCCCTATTATAGTAAACAGAAGTACTGTTGTATCGTTTCCAATTAAGGTAAAAATCAGTTAGCACGTCCCGTGTTATTGGGGCTACAGCCATTTCCATGCATTGATTGCGTTGTACCCAGTATTCATCCCCGGAATCCCAAAATATCTTATAGGCATCAGGTGTTTCCTCCAGAACAGGTCTGAATGATGTACTGTCAACATAATAGCTAGCCCTTCGCATATCTGAATATTTGTACAACTCGAATGTTCCCGGTTTTGATTTTATGAATTTATCAAAAATCGTTGGCTTTCCCTTCAACAATTGGAAATTTTCTTCGTCTATGGTAATCTTCGGTGATAGGATTTTCTCATAACTCATCAGAAGTTTTACAGACTCTAAACCAAAGAAACCCGCAGACATCGTCTCTATCGTTAAATCCATCATATCATGCATTTCACCGTCGGACGTTATCTTAGTATATAATTGAGTTATTTCGTACGATTCATTCTTACCGGTGAACTCATGTTTATGGTCTCTTATTTCCAGAGAATCGCCCGAATCGGACACATACCATTCAGCTGTGTCAAGACGTGTGTAGAGAACTTCATCTGTATAGAGTGCAAAGCCGTTCTCAAGCAGTATCAACTCTTCTCTCCTGTCCAAGGGGTATTGCTCATAGGTTGCGCCACCGTCTGAAGAGACAGACAATTCCACAAGCAACCATTTTCCCATAAGCTTGCTTTCGATGCTTTCACTTGTGCAAGAGGTTATAATCACGACCGCAGCACATAACAACAAGAGTGTTTTGTAAGTTTTCATATGACATTGTATTTCAGTTACCGATTCTTTCCCTACGTCCTTGTAAAAGTACATATTATTTTCATATTGAACAATCAGGCTGGGCTATGTTAATTCTATGTTTCATTTTCTGATCAGGATACAGGCTCCGCCTCCGGGTGCGAGCCTTACTTTTATTGTCGATTTCCGGCTCACCATGACGCCATCCATGGTCTCAAATGTCTCACGGTTGGTACGGTAGTGAGTATCGTCGGCATCGGTACTGATGGCTGCATTGTATTTGCCCTTGCCAAGGAAACTCAGCGGAATGCTCACCTCACGCTCATCCTCATTGGTTGCGGCGCCTATCAGCCAGTCGCCATCGGCATTCTGGCGGGCCATAACAATGTACTCAATAATTTCTCGCAGAAAATGCAGAAATAGTTATATTTGCAAATATGAGACACTTGAAAGCTATTGCTGTCATTTTGATGAGCATCGTGATGACAGCCCCGATGCAAGCCCAGAACGGCTTTGAGATTAAACGCGGAGTGAACGTAAGCCATTGGCTGTCGCAGTCGCAGGCCCGTGGCCAGGCACGTGCCAACCATATCAAAGAGGCGGATTTTAAGCGCATCAAAGAGATGGGGTTTGACCATGTGCGTCTGCCCATAGACGAAGTCCAGTTCTGGGATGAGTCGGGCAACAGACTTGATGAAGCCTGGCAGTTGCTAACCAACGCCCTGGATTGGGCTGTAAAGTACAATCTCAGGGTCATTGTTGACCTGCACACCTTGAGGTCACACAATTTCGTGCTGCGCGAAGGCGAGACCAACGCCCTCTATCAGGACCCGGCCGAGCTGCAGAAACTCATTGACATGTGGGCCCAGTTGTCAGCCGTAATCAAGAGGTTCCCGGTAAGCATGGTGGCATACGAGTTCATGAACGAGCCCGTGGCCGATGACCCTGAGCAGTGGAACCAGGTGGTTGACAAGGTGCACACCGCCCTGCGCAAACTGGAGCCCGAGCGCAAGCTGGTGATAGGCTCCAACCGCTGGCAGAGTGTGGGCACATTCAAGGACCTTCGCATCCCTGAGGGTGACAAGAACATCATCCTGAGTTTCCACTACTACAACCCCATGTTCGTGACCCATTACCGCGCATCGTGGGCCGATGTAGGCCGGTACACAGGTACAGTAACCTACCCTGGTCAGCTCATTTCCGATCAGGATTACGAGCAGGCTTCGGAACAGGTACAGAAGATAATCCGCGACAACGAAGGCCTGACCGTGTGGAACCGCGAAAGGATAAAGAATGATATGGCCGACGCCATCAGACTGGCCCAGGATCTGGGCCTTCAGCTGTTCTGCGGCGAATGGGGAGCCTACCAGCTCACCCCCAGAGACCTGGCCTACGCCTGGATGAAAGACATGATCTCAATCTTTGACGAGTGCAACATAGCCTGGACCGTCTGGTGCTACGACGCCGACTTCGGCTTCTGGGATCAGCGCACCCAGGACTTCAAAGACAAAACCATGTTCGAAATCCTCACCTCCGGCAAACCGCTAAAATGAGACGCACACAAAGTGGTCTGAAGTGAACCCTTTGTGTCATTTCTCATCCAAGTCTGCGGCCTTGCCCTTGTACTGAGGCTGGCGTTTCTCGAAGAAGGCTGTGATGCCTTCCCTGTAATCGTCGCCGCAATACACCTTCGTGCGGTAGGCGTTGATGCGCTCGAAACTCTCGCTCGACATTGTCGATGCGGCACGACTGAGGATGCGGAACTGCCTTTTTATCGCCGAAACACTCAGTACGGAGTTGCGGCGCAGCGGTGCACGGAACTTCTCTTCCAGCAGGGCGTCCAGTTGGTCTTCGGGTGCGACATGGTTCACCAGACCTACGTTGAGCGCATCCTGTGCCGTGATGGGATTGGCGGTAAAGAACATTTCACGGGCTTTGTTGATGCCCAGCTGGTTGATGAAGTGCATGATACCCGACGCATTGTAAGGTATGCCTATCTTCGCCGGAGTGATGGCAAATGTGGCGGTGTCTGCCGCCACTATCATATCGCAGCTGAGACACAGGTCGCACGCTCCTCCCCACACAGTACCGTTGGCACAGGCAATTACCGGGATGGGTATATCCTGCACTTTGCGCAGCAACTGCTCCATCGGCACTTCGTATGCCAGAGGGTCGGAACCGTCTGTAGGCAGTTCATGAATATTATGTCCTGCCGACCACACACCTCGTTTGCACTCTGCGTTGATGATGATACCAACACATTCGGCCGCGTAGGACTGGTCAATGGCCTCCATAAGTGCCGAGCACATCTTCTCGCTCAGGCAGTTGAAATGCTCTGCGTCCTGCATCGTAATCAATGCAATGCGGTCGTCTATCTTTAAATTTACAATCTTTTCCATATCATTCAATTATAGGTTATCGGGTACAAAGATTAACGGGACCAAGACATTATGGCATCCACTCCATCATCAACTTGCCGGGCATTAACCAAATCTATTTTTCGTTGAGCATTGTCAAATACAGCATTCAGCAACCCTCCTCGAAGAGTATATTCCATTGTACTTTTGAAACCATAATAACCCGCAACATATCCTACCACCACCGCATCTTCAAGAGATGAATAACCGTCAATAAAAGCGATTCTTCCTCCTTGCATGTGGTGAACTACAAAATGGACATATCCGGTCTCGTGATTTGAATAATCGGTAACCTCAAAAGAAAAGTCATCGGAACCGTTGCCTCTAAAAGTAAAATAATAGTTATCGCTGGAATGTGAACGGGAAACAGGGCGTGGCACACTGGAATAATCAAATTTTTCGGCTATGGCAAGTTCTCTCTTACACTGTTCGTAATAATTGGTTCTGCCCTTTCTCCGATCTGCCAGTACTTCACGAAGCCATGACGAAGGGATATTGAAGTCGAGGCAATCAGTGCAAAGTTTCATGGATCTGTCCAGATAGTCAAGGTCTGAGCGATAGCGGTCATCAAATCTGTTAGTCTCCGTATAATACGGTGCAAATTTGTTGTTGGCGGCTTCTATGGCATGATAATAGCCATCCAGGACTTTTGCCAACGGCGCTTTATTCTGCGGGTCATAGTAACCGGAATATTCAGTTGCGAAATCACTTAAATTAAACTGTGATGTCACGGACAGATTGTGTTCATCACACGAAGCCAACACTCTGTTCAGCTCCTGATTCACAGAATTACAGTCTGATTCGTAAATAGTGTTTTTCTTGGATTGCACGTCCTGATATCGCTCAGGGTAATGATTCTCAAAGTCTTTTACAAGGCGTACGGAAGAAACTTCGGACAATTCTCTGTCTGAAACCCTGTCATGACATCTCGCTGTTAAATCTGAGTATTGCGGATAATGTTCCCTGAACAGGCAAAGTTCCGGATATTTTTCAGCTTCGTCACACTCTTTCTCGGCTATCAATCTCCTCTTGGGTTCAACAATTGAATTCAGGTCGCTATACCTCATACCGCACAAAGAGATCATTTCATATGAAGTGGCCGCTGACACTTCCTGACGGGCCAGTGATTCGTATTTTTCCTGAACCATTGTTTTCTTGTCAGAGAACAGATTCCTGAAGTCAGTCAATTCTTCGTACGACTGAGCATTATGTGAACATTCCGATGCCAGGTATTCATACATCTCTGGTGATACTTCTGAGATGTAATCCCGGACATCGTTGGAGAAAAGCTTGATATTATAATTTTCTACTATTCTGCGAAGCAATGACAAATCGCTGCTCCGAATGGCAGATACCACAGCATTGTCACCTGACTCATTCGCAGATTTGTCAATATTAACTCCATTATCAACCAGATAATTCTGAAGGCGGACATTCCCCGTTGTATTGGCAAGCAACAGCAGAGATGCACCATTTTCATCATAGGTGTTCAATAGGGCACCGTGGTCTATCAATAAAAAGATGAGGTCAATGGAGAGATAATCTTCATCGTAATGATTTCCCAAGTATTTGAAATTTTCTGAAAGCAGGTAGGAAAAAGGAGGTGGAAGTGTACGGTACCGTCTGTTAATGTCAAAATCAGGTCTTGAGAAAAAGAGATTGAGGACTTCGGTTCCCAAAGCTGAATCGGCTGAAGGTGTCGTTGCCAGATAATCCATTACCCTGTATATGGGTGTTTTCCCGTTATAAATAGTATAGACATCACAACCTGACCGGATTGCCAGACGACATATATCCAAGGAAACTTCGCCTTTCAGGGTTCTGTCAACAACGTCATAGAAGAACGGAATGACAAGGGGTGCCCCCTTGTCATTTTGTCCTATTCTGCTTCCCTCTTCTTTTGTTTCGGGCTTTGACTTCAATAGTTTTTCCAGGCCACTGACATCGTTCTTGTCTAACAAAGACTGCAACTTTGTATTTAAACTGACCGGTTTAGCTTGTTTAAGATCATCAAAACCCTGTCCATAAGACATTCCGCACAAGAGAGACAGCAGCAGTATCAATGAAAAAGAACGAAGTCTGCTCATTTGTCATCACCGTAGTATGAGAAATAATCCAAGCCTGCTTTCTGTAATTTTGTCCTGAGTTTTGAATCCTTGGGAAGAAGTTTGTCACCTACCAATTCCCACGTCGGTTCTCCGTTATCAGCAATTCCCTCAATTTTCCCGTTGAATGCTTCGCAAATGGCGAGAAATACGTTGTCAAACTCTACTTTGACATCTCTCTGCCAGAAATAATTATACAGAGATGTAACCTTTCCCTCGGCTATTTCTTTTTCCAATGCCTTAATAGTAGCTGCAGGAACATTCAGGTCGTTATCATCGATTAACTTATTATAGTTCTCAAGCAATTCTTCAGGTTTGCCCAAAAGATAGAAATCTTTATCTTCAAGTTTATTTGCTATTTCTATCTGCTCATCTATATTATCGAGGAATTCTTTCAGACTGCTTTGGATTTTCGATACTTCTCCGATACCTTTATTTGCAAAGACCAGAATGGCGGCTGTTGCCTTTCCCAATCCATCCTGCATTGTCGGAGCAAGCATATAACTCATGTATTTATCATACTCTGTCGGTGACAGTATTTTCTCCGGATCAATCTCTTTTGAGTACTTCTTAGACAATGCAGCATATTCCCAGAAAGCGATATCAGAAAGATTCTTGATAGTAACCCTTATCTTTCCGTTGTCATAAAACTGGAAAAACAGATCTGAAACAATATAAACCGGAGCAACAGGTGCAACGGCACCGGCAAGGGGGGCTGTTCCATGCCAGCCAAAACGGAAAACTACTTCCGGAATATTAAATTCAACATGGGATTCATCGTATTCCTTGACGGAGGCAAGAATACTTTCTTTGTCTTCCACAAAATCAAACTCAGACAGAAACTCTACCGTCTTAGAGAGAGCCTCCTGCTTGGATTTGAAATCTGCCGAAATTATGGCAGAATAGGTCTTGCCGTTCTCGCCGCCATAGATAGAGTGTTGATTTTCCTTGCCCACAAAAATACGCTGGGCATTAATTAATGTGGTTGATGAAAGCATCAATACCAAAGAGAGAATAATTCTTTTCATAAATGCAGTGTATCGTTAAGTTACTGATATATTATATTATGTTACGTACAATCGTCCATAGCGGTGACTACTGGTCTCGAGTTTGGCACTTTTGTGAAGCACAAGATAGAGCTTTTTATTCACATAAACGAATCTTACATAAAGTTTTTTGACGTTCTGTAAGCCCACTTTGAAACACGTATTGAATGTATCGTACAAAATAGTAGTTGCACTTTCTGCGTATGTCAGAAAATTTCGCAATAAGGCATCGGCCTTTGAACAGTTCTTCCATGCTGAAAGGATATCGCGGGACAGAGAGAGTGAAGCTGTTTCATTGGCAGCGGGACATCTGTTCCATTGGCAGCGGGACATCCCGGCCAAAAAGGATATGGGTCTGCTTGCGAAAAGACCCATATCTCTTTGCGTTCAGATATGGGTTTTTTTCACATTCAGATATGGGTGTTTTTCACATTCAGATATGGGTCTTTTCGCGTTCAGATATGGGTCTATTTTTACGCGCGCGCGTGTGCGCGCGAACCTTATTATACTAGTTCGTTTCCAAAGCCTGTGTAATATGTAAAACGGCAGTCAGGTTGAACTATACTCTTCTCCGGTTTTTTTTGGCATCTGACGACGGGTTCTTCATGAAGGCATGAATATACTGTCAAATTAATTATTAAACAGCACACATCAGGTCCGCTGTGGAATCAATGTGCGTCAGAAAACTGGTAGCAGCCGGCGTCAGCCAGAGTGTCGGGGCGCTGAAGTCCTGTGATGTCGGTTGGGCAGAGGGCGGAGGACGATGAGATGCCGCGGGCCATGGAGAGTGAGTCAAGGTGATAATCGTAGCGGAAATCGCCCTGTGCGACGTGGAGGAAATTGCCTGAACCGTGCACCGGATTGCGTTCAAGGTCCCAGACGTTGCCGGCCAGACGGGCGTTCAGGGTGTCTTCGGTCAGAATGAGCGAACTGCTGATGCGGTAGTTTCCGACAAGATCGGGCCCCTGCCCCGCTATCGAGTCATTGACTTGCAACTCTATCTGATCGGTGCCGAAGCCGGTGACGATGCAGCTGACAAATTCGGCCCTCGACATAGGGAAAGAGAGCGAATCGCTAACGTTGGCAAGATAGAGGGCGACACCGCTGAGATCCCAGGGATAGAAGTTGGCAATGGTGCAGAAGCGGAACTCGTTGCTGCCGCCCAGCAGACTGACACAATTGCCGGCAGCATTGCTTATCAGCGAGTTGCGCACATGTCCGCTGGTGTTGTTCAGTTGCAGTCCGTCGCCGCTCACGTTGTGTATTATGCAGCCGTCAATGAGGTAGATATCCTCTGCGGCCGAGTTGCAGGTGTCGGTCATTATGCCCCAGCTCCCGCCGTGTATGTCGCAGCCCACGAACCTGTTTCCCGTGCTGCCCGAGCCTATGAGGACACCGCCCCATCTGCCCGACACAAGGTCGTAGGGAATGTTGGTCAGCATTCTGTCGAGGCGGTCGCCGCACATCAGTATCATGCTGTCGGGAGTGCCGTCGGCTTCGACTCTGCCGTTTATACGGAGGAAGGCCCGGTCATGGAAATGGAGTCTTGTGCCTTTCTGCAGTTTCAGCAGGGCTCCGCTGTCCACTACAAGACTGTCGTATATGAGATAAGGGCGGGCGGATGTGAAGACAGTCTCTTCATCATCAAGCACGCATCCCCTCAATTTCACCACATCCTGTCCGTATGCTTCGAGATGGACAGTCTGGCGAATTCCGCTCTCAAGAAGAAACATTATCGAGTCTTCGGTAAGGATGGGAAGGTCTTCCCCGCTCTCTTCGGTCAGCACAGCGACAAAGCAGTACAAGCTGTCGTTGGACAGAATCTCAACATTCCGGAAAGTTGTGCCGCTCTGCCCGTCAACGTTTATGCGGAAGGCACTCTCCATACCTCCCGCAAGGGTGACGCTGAAGCGGAGTCCGGCATCGTTACGGTTATATACGACAAAACCGGAAGTTGCCGAACTGACTGTGGCGAAAACCGTGTCGAACGAGAGGGTGTCGGTCGAGAACAAAAGCCGGCATGAACTGTCATCGGTAAAGTCTTCGGTTCTGGTACATCCGGCACCTGACAGGAATGATATCAGTGCCAGTACAGACAGCCATACTGGATTGTGCCGCGGGGCGGACAGTGATTTCAGTGTTCTATTCATCATAGTATTAAACGCGCCGGAGTCCGGCTTATTGCATGGC
This sequence comes from Bacteroidaceae bacterium, assembly GCA_017615835.1. Lineage (GTDB taxonomy): Bacteria > Bacteroidota > Bacteroidia > Bacteroidales > Bacteroidaceae > Colenecus. The sequence continues at coordinate 11,193 of JAFZZI010000031.1, forward strand.
TGATATTCTGACGGAAGCGCTCTTGAGTCCCGGCGATGAGGCCTGAAGCGTAGCAGTACCCTTGCGGCCGTCGTTCTGAAGCACGACAAGGCACTTTCCGTAGAATGCCTGGCGGTGGTCGTCCTTGAACCGCTCGAGCGATATTGGCGAGCCGTTGTCGACACCGGCAATGAAGAACACAGGCGATGAGTCTTCCGAAGCGAGCGAGAAGCTGATGTCGTTCGAGGCAAGAGGACAGAGGTTACCCTCGCTGTCAAGCACCTCAACGGTGACGAAACTCAGGTCAGTTCCGTCGGCTTTCAGAAGCTGGCGGTCGGGAGTAAGCCGTATCTGAGCCGGCTCACCGGCTGTACTGATGGTCTGATGTCTCACCTCTACACCGTTTCTGCGGGCCACGACGGTGACTTCGCCGGGCTCGAATGCGACCCTCCAGCCGACATGATACCGGGTATCAAGTTCGCCGCCGTCGCCTTTGCTGCGCACACCCTGGCTGACGCCGTTGACGAACAGTTCAACCTCGTCGGCATCGTTGTAGTAGCACCACATGTCGCGAACTTCACCTTCGCCGTCGGGCATGGCGTTCCAGTGGGGGAACAGGTGCAGTACCGGGTCGGAGGTCCACTCGCTCTTGTACATGTAATAGACATCCTTCGGGAATCCGGCCAGGTCGATTATCCCGAAGTATGACGACCTGGCAGGCCATCCGTAGGGTGTGGGTTCGCCGATGTAGTCGAACCCGGTCCAGATGTACTGGCCGCTTATCCAGGGATATTTGCTTTCTACTTCGAGCGTCTCCTCGTGAGTGCTGCCCCAGGGGGCATGACAGTTGTCGTAGCTTGAGCAGGAGAATGAGGGGTCGTAGAAGGGTCTGTCCCACCTTGCAGGCCACAGGAAGGCCGTATCGGAAGGCATTTTGTAGTAACCGCGTGTCATCAGGGCGGAATTCGACTCGGTTATGATGAACGGCTTGCCGGGGAACAGTCTCGGCACTGCGGGAACATTATGGTTGTGATAGTTATAGCCTATTATGTCGAGGGCTCCTGAGGCGAAAAGGTGGTTGCCGGGGTTGGGCTCGTTGCAGCCGGCCGTTATCGGGCGTGTCGGGTCGAGCGCCCTGACCATGTCGGCCAGTTTCCGTGTGAGCAGCGAGTTGACTGACATTGAACCGTCTGTGGCGAGCTGGTCGGCCGAGCGGCCAAGGTTGAGCAGCAGGTTGGCCTGTTCGAGCGTCAGGGTGTCAGCCTTGGCATCGGTCCACTGTTCGAGCACCTCGTTGCCTATGCTCCACATGAACACTGACGGGTGATTGCGGTCGCGTACCACGAAATCCGTGAGATCCCGCTCGTACCACTCGTTAAAGTAGCGGGCATAGTCGTGGGATGTCTTGCGTTTGCGCCACATGTCGAAGGCCTCGTCCATTACGATGAAGCCCATCCTGTCGCAAAGGTCAAGAAGCTCGGGACTTGGAGGATTGTGCGAGCAGCGTATTCCGTTGCAGCCCATGGCCTTGAGCAGCTGAAGCTGGCGCGCAATGGCCCTGGTGTTGATGGCTGCACCAAGACAGCCGAGGTCATGGTGGTTGCACACTCCGTTTATCATCACCTTGCGGCCATTGAGCACGAAACCCCGGGTGGAATTGAACTCGAAGTTCCTGATGCCTGTGGCAGTGACATAACGGTCATCACCTATGCCTGTCACCACGGTGTACATGTACGGATCGTCAACGTCCCACAGATGTACATCCCTTAACACCATCGTGACGGTATCGGTTGTGATACCGGGCTTGAACAGTCGCTGTCCGCCCGATGATGAGACAAGACTTTCGGACTGTCCGGACAGGTTTTCGGGCAGGCAGCCGTACATGCTCTGAGTCACCTCTCCGGAAATAGCCTTTTTCGAGCTGTTGACCACTGTCGTGATGACAGTCACGAGAGCACTGCCGTCGTTGTCCAGCCTGGCCGTCACGTACGTGCCGTCCCTGTCGATATGCAGCTGAGGCTGTATCGTAAGCCATACGTTACGGTAGATTCCGCAGCCTGAATACCAGCGCGAGTTGGGCTGTTCGGTATTGTCAACCCTGACAGTAACGGTGTTCTCTCCGCCGAAACGCACCCAGTCGGTGATATCGTACCCGAATGAGATGTATCCGTATGGCCTGATGCCGAACGAATGGCCGTTGACAGTCACCTCGGCATCCATATAAACTCCGTCGAAATCGATGCGTATGCGCTTGCCGCGTTCTGACTTGTCTATGGAGAAGATCTTTGTATAGACTCCGATGCCGCCGGGAAGCGCACCGCCACCGGTACCCGAAGCGGCCCTTTGGTTGAAGTCTCCACACACGGCCCAGTCGTGCGGCAGTGTAACGTCGCCGTCAAAACTGTATTGAATGTTCTCAAGACCCGGCGTCGGAGTGAGGGTAAAGTGCCAGCCATCGTTGAACGCAACTCGTCCACAGTTTTGGGCTGATGCAGATACATTCAGAGCCAACAGACACAAAATCAGAAGCAAAGTCTTTTTCATAACGGGTTGTTAAAATTTTTGATTTTTGTTTATTGCAAAGTAAGCAATTATTTCGTAATTTCGCGGACTTTACAGAGATTTCGTCTACAAAAAAGTGAATAAGATATGATTGGAGGAAAAAAAGTTATGGCTTCGGTTCTGGCTCTGGCGACTTTACCGGCAGTAAACATCACGGGTGAGTTGAGCCATAAACTTTACATCAACGAGGTCATGCAGTCCGTCATCAGCGGCGAGGTTGACAACCTCAAGGAATATCCCGACAGCTGGGTTGAAGTGTACAACCCCTCGTCATCGGAGATAAACATGAACGGATACTATATCGGAAAGCACAACGACCCCTCGAAATGCTACAGAATCAGCAGCGATTTCAAGGTTCCTGCCAACGGCTTCAAGGTAATATACTGCGATAAGGAGAATGACAACAACAGCGGCGGCGGTGGCGGCTGGCCCTGGGGCGGCGGTGGCTGGGGCTCCGTAACTGACCTTCACACAGACTTCAGGCTCACCAATTCGAAGGAGGGCGGCGTATATCTGTTTGACAGCAGCAAGGCCCTTGTCGATTCCATGCATCTTGCTCCCATGCCGGCAATAGACGTAGCGTACGGTCGCGAGACGGACGGCTCGGAGAATCTTGGTTATATGCTTACCCCTACCCGCGGAAAGAAGAACAGCGGAGGTCTTGCAGCCAGCGTGCTGCCCTCACCCCTCTTCTCTGTGCCCAGCATGATTCTTGAGGAAGCGGCGAACGGCGACAAGAGTGTCACTGTAGAGATGACGATTCCCGAGGGTCTGCCTGCCGGAGCACGCATCAGGTACACGACTGACGGTTCGGAGCCTACCAAAGACAGCAATCTTTACAGCGGCCCCATCTCATTCAAGAAGACTACCACGCTGAAGGCTGCAATCTTCCTGGCCGGTCATCTGACACCACCTGCGGCAACCAGAACTTTCATCTTCCACGGAAGGAAGCTGACCGTTCCGGTGTTCTCGCTCACGACACCCAAGAAGAATCTTTACGACAACACGATAGGTATTTTCACTACCCAGAACAACAATTCAAACAATAAGAACAACTGGCGGCGTCCTGTTTTCATGGATTATTTTGCAAACGGCGAGAAGGAAGCCGAATTCAGCCAGTGGTGTGAGATCCGTGTAAGCGGTGCTGCATCGCGCGACAACGCCCAGCGTTCGGTAGCCGTCTATGCCAACAGCAGATTCGGCTCGAAGGACACTTTCAGAGCCCAGTTCTGGCCGACGAACAAGCCTGGGAACACACGCATCCCATCGTTCGGACTTCGTGCGTCAGGCAATGACTTCAACGCTGCCCACTTCCGCGACGGACTTGTACATATGCTGTTCGGCCTGAACACAGACGTTGACTGGCAGGCGTTCCAGCCGGCTATCGTGTACATCAACGGCGAATACTACGGTATCCTGAACATTCGCGAGCGCAGCAACGAGGACAATATTTGGATGAACTACGACAAGCTTGAGGATATCGTCATAGTCGAGAATCCGCAGTGGGGCAACTCGCCTAAGGTTGGCGACAGGTCGCTGTACGATGAGTTCTACAACTTCATCAACAGGAGCAACTCGAGCACCAAGTTGTCCGAATATGCCAGCCGCATGGATATCGACGAGTTCAGCAATGTCATGATAGCCAACATCTACATGAGCAACACCGACTTTCCGGGCAACAACTATGTGGTGTGGAGACCTTCCGAGAGCGGCGGCAAGTGGCGCTGGATGCTGAAGGACGTTGACCGCAGTTTCGGCTTCTGGTATCTGCACGGCGACTCGCGCAGCCGCGACAACGGCTCAAGCAGCGCACAGTATCTGAGATGGATAATGCGCAACCCTGCCGACATTCTCACAAACAACTACGACGGAGCCAACTCCGACAGGGCTACCCTATCCTTCCGCAAACTCATCGCCAACAGCGATTTCAAGGAAATGTTCATCGACCGTTTCACAATTTATCTGGGCGATTTCCTCAATATCGGCTACATCGAGGGGATGATCAACGACATCCAGAACGAGATGGCCTACGAGATGACCTACCACAAGAAACTGTACGGAGGTTCGGTCAGCGAGTGGCAAACTGAGGTCTCGAACATGAAGAAATGGACTACGGAGCGCACTCCGCAGATGTACAAGCAGCTAAAGGATGTATTTGCCCTGAACGGTGCCATCGCCACGACCGTCAACCTTGACGTTGACGATCCGGAGATGTTCAATGTCAGCATAAACGGAATTCCGCTTCAGACACGGCAGTTCGACGGAACTATGTTTGCCAACCGCAAATATGTTCTTTCCGCCACTTCGGTTGACGGTGAGTATGACGTGGCAGGATGGCAGCTCGACTATTTTGACAAAGGTGAACTGAAGTCGGAAACCATAATGACGCCTGAATATACATTCCTGCCCAAATCGACCTATACGGACGTGGCGTTGAACGCCCTGCTCTGCGAGACCGGCACAGGTGTAATATCGAACGACTTCAGGGTTCCCGAAGAGGTGCTCTACTACAACCCGCAGGGACAGGTATCTTCGACGCCGTTCAACGGAGTCAACATAGTCCGCAGGAACTATTCGGACGGAACATTCTCAGTAACCAAGGAGATCAGGTAACACCTCCCGACTCTGCGTACAGGCATATAGGATGAGCGGCTGCATGGCCGCTCATTTTCGCATGGCGCGCTCCATCTCGCGGCGGTCGTCGTTTTCGCGCAGTGTCTCGCGCTTGTCGTACTGACGCTTGCCCCTTGCAAGAGCTATGACCAGTTTGGCCAGCCCCCTCTCGTTTATGAACAGCCGCACCGGAACGATGGTATAGCCGGGGTTTTTCGAATCTGACGCAAGTCTGCGGAGTTCCTTGGCCGACAGCAGCAGCTTACGGTCGCGCTTGGCCTGGTGATTGTTGTAGGATCCGTAAAAATACTCGGCCACATGCATCCCCTTGACCCACAGTTCACCGTTTATGAAGGTGCAGTAAGTGTCTGCCAGGCTCGCCTTCGACTGACGTATCGACTTTATCTCCGTACCCGTCAGCACGATGCCTGCGGTATAGGTGTCGAGCAGTTCGTAGTCAAAGGATGCCCTCTTGTTCCGGATGTTGACGTTGACCGTTTTACGTGCCCCCATCACAACATGTCAAAAGTCCAGTTTCATGCGTGAGAATGACCTGAAGCCCCTGCGCTTCTCGTAATAATCCCTGTTAAGTATCCCAAGGGTGTCGCAGGTGTTCAGTTCTATGGTGAGCGAGTCGGTCTCCAGGCTGCGTGCCAGGTTCAGGATGCTGTCGATGCGATGATTGCCGGCCTGGGCATATTTGCTGAGGTCATAGCAGAGCAGCCTGCTGGCTCCCTGGTAATAATAATTGGAGTTCGGGATGTCGGCTGTCAGCATCAGGCTGAGAGTGTCACCACGGAGTTCCTTCACATTGAGGAAGAACCTGTTCTTCTCATATGCCAGAGACGAGTCTGGATAGTATGTTACCATAGTGTTGAGATAGTGACCGTTTGTCCACGACGACGGATAGACAAACGCATTGTCGATGCGCAGGTTCTCGAAATGTATGTATATGCCGACAGAGTCGCTGCGCGGGCAATTGCCCAGGTCAACCTGACTGAGGGCTATCGTGTCAGCCTTCTCGAGTTCGTAAGTGTATATGTCGGCCGACGGAATCTCGTTGTAGGATATCTGGGCCAAAACCCTGTCGCCGTCTTCGACATTGAAGGTCGCCAGGTCGGAAGCTTTTGAGAAATTCTTCAGGGTGAACGCCTCGCCGGTATAGTCGATTTCAAGACGCACCGAGTTGCCTGTCTGCTTTACTGTGGCCAGACGGTTAATGGTTCCGGTCAGTGTCGTGCGCTCGGCGTATGAGCAACCTGCCAGCAGCAGCGCTGCGGCAATAGAAATAAAATTGAACAGTCCTCTCATATTTTTATGCTTCATTTTGGGCGGCTAAGATAGTGAAAAATGAGGAATAATGTCTAATTTTGCAATCCAAACAAGACACAATTGACAAACATATCCATTCAAGTATGATTTACTCAAAAGAAGTTGAACACATGTGCGTGGTTCAGAAAGGACCCAAGCACGGTCCCGCTCCCATACCGGAAGAGGGCAAGTGGGTCAAGGCCAAGGAGATCAAGGATATCTCGGGCTATACCCACGGTATTGGCTGGTGCGCTCCTCAGCAGGGTGCCTGCAAGCTTTCACTGAACATCAAGAACGGTATCATTGAGGAGGCTCTCGTTGAAACCATCGGTTGCTCAGGCATGACTCACTCAGCAGCAATGGCAGCTGAGATTCTTCAGGGCAAGACTCTTCTCGAGGCACTGAATACAGACCTTGTCTGCGACGCCATCAACACTGCCATGCGCGAGCTGTTCCTGCAGATTGTATATGGCCGTTCACAGAGCGCTTTCTCAGAGGGTGGCCTGGTAGTAGGCGCCGGACTTGAGGATCTTGGCAAAGGCCTGCGCAGCCAGGTCGGCACCATGTACGGCACCAAGGCTAAGGGCGTCCGTTACCTTGAGATGGCCGAGGGTTATGTAAACCGCATTGCTCTTGACAAGGACAATCAGGTCTGCGGTTATGAGTTTGTCAATCTGGGCAAGTTCATGGATGAGATCAAAAAGGGTACTGATGCCAACGAAGCTCTGAAAAAGGTTACTTCGACCTACGGACGTTTCAGCAAGGAGGCCGGTGCCGTTAAGTTTATTGACCCCCGTAAAGAATAAGGAGATACAGCTATGATTAGAGAAGTGAAGTTCGAATCACAGGATCGCAGAATCAAGCAGATCCTCGCTGCTCTCAAGGAGCATGGAATCTCCTCTATCGAAGAGGCCAACCAGATTTGCGAAAGCTATGGCATAGATCCTTACAAGGCTTGTGAGGAGACTCAGCCCATCTGCTTCGAGAATGCAAAGTGGGCGTATGTGGTCGGCTGCGCCATCGCTCTCAAAGAGGGAGAGAAGACTGGTGACAAGAGTGCCGTGAAGGCTGCCGAGAACATCGGTATCGGACTGCAGAGTTTCTGCATCCCCGGTTCAGTGGCCGATGACCGTAAGGTTGGTCTGGGCCATGGCAACCTGGCTGCTCGTCTGCTCAGCGAGAAGACAAAGTGCTTTGCCTTCCTGGCAGGCCACGAGTCATTCGCTGCCGCCGAGGGTGCCATCAAGATTGCCGCAAAGGCCGACAAGGTCCGCAAGCAGCCGCTGCGTGTCATCCTGAACGGTCTGGGCAAGGATGCTGCACAGATTATCAGCCGCATTAACGGTTTCACCTATGTACAGACCAAGTTTGACTACTACACAGGCAAACTGAAGGTTGTTCAGACAATACCATACAGCGATGGTCCGCGTGCCAAGGTAAGGTGCTACGGTGCCGATGATGTACGCGAGGGTGTGGCAATCATGTGGAAGGAAGGCGTTGACGTTTCCATAACCGGCAACTCGACCAACCCCACCCGATTCCAGCATCCTGTGGCAGGTACTTACAAGAAGGAGCGCGTGCTTGCCGGCAAGCCCTACTTCTCGGTTGCCTCCGGTGGCGGTACAGGACGTACCCTTCATCCTGACAACATGGCTGCAGGTCCCGCCTCTTACGGTATGACCGACACCATGGGTCGCATGCACAGCGATGCCCAGTTTGCAGGCAGTTCTTCTGTTCCCGCACACGTCGAGATGATGGGCTTCCTCGGAATCGGCAACAACCCGATGGTGGGTTGCTCGGTTGCCTGTGCCGTTGACGTGGCTCAGGCTCTCGCATCAAAGTAAGAGGACGTTACAAATGAATAGTCCCTGCAATCTCTACGGTTGCAGGGACTTTTCATATAGGGTATTGTCCCGTCTTGGCTATGATATGATTGAAACACATTGTAATTTTTGTATATCCTCCAGGTAACGCTGTTTCCCGGCTCTTGTCGGACGGGATTCCTTCTATTCCGTTATTATGTCAATGTCCTCATAGACGGCCCTTTCGCCTGAATTCAGGCTTTCGGCATCTATACGGAGCATTGTGGTTCTGACAGGTTCAATGCTTACACTCTGCCAGATAGGGTTGTTCACGATGTTCGAAAACTCCCCTTCATCAAGTCTTTTCCATTCTCCGTCTGTCATAGCCCAGAACGAGTAGCGCGTAATGATGCCCTTGGCACCCTGTCCCTGGGGAGGCAGATAGCGGAAACCCTTGACTTTTCTGGTTCCTTCAAGGTCTATCATAATGGAGCGTGAAGGAGTGTCGTTACTGCCCACCATAAAGACGTTTAGTCTGGAAGAGTATTTTTCTCCCGAGTCGGGTATGTCGGCAGTTAGTGGCGGTGCGTCATACAGACCGGAGAAGGTGATGATCGGCTTGGCCTTGCTGTCGGTTACGGTAAAGCGTATCTTTGTCACCGTAACCGTAGGGAAGCAGATTATCCGTTTTCGGCCTATCGTTGTCAGACCGTCTCCATTTTCAGCAAGTTCATCTTTCAAGGCGACCCACTCGCCGTCAACGAGCGCTTCGAGGGAGAACTTCCTGACACGCTGTCCATAGCGTATGTCTTCGCATACCATGAACCGGTTGCACTCAGTCGGTTGCCTGAACGACAGGGTAATTTCGCAATACTCCGCATCCTTTGCTATATTCCGCCTGGCCTTTTCGGCAAGATTGTATGCAAACACCTCGTCAATCATCTTCTTGAACGCAACTCCGCGGGCGCTGTCAATCGGATGAATCAGGCCGTCGGGAGTAATGGGAAAGTTGAGAAGGAGGGTGCTGTTCCTGCCCACTGACTTATAGTATGTGTCCATGAGTTTCGACAAGCTTTTCACATGGCTGTCCTCTGACTCGTGGTAGAACCAGCCTGGACGTATGCTTGTATTTGTTTCGCCCGGCACCCATACGTCACCATCCTCTGCACCGTAATGAAGATGAGTCCATGGTACTTCGCCGGTGCTGTGCAGAAGGCTCCAGTTAGTCTCGCCTATGTTGCCGGCCTCAGTTCCTACCCATCGAAGGTCACCGCGGAGATCGGCTCCGTCGTTCCAGATAATGCAGTGCGGCTGCAACTCCCTTATCATCTTGTACGTATCACCCCATTTGTAGTAGGTCAGCCGGTCTATGGTACGTGTCTCGTTTGCTCCTCCATACCAACCGTTGCCGCCGTTTGCGCCATCGAACCAGACTTCGAACACATCACCGTAATCTGTAAGCAGTTCCCTCAGCTGGTTGCGGAAATATGTGACATACTCGTCGCGGCCGTACTCAGGATGATTCCTGTCCCACGGAGAAAGATAGACTGCGAACTTCAGTCCATAATCCCTGCAGGCATCAGCCAGTTCCCTGACTACGTCGCCCTTGCCTTCCTTCCAGGGGGATGACTTGACCGAATAGTCGGTGTAGTCGGAAGGCCACATGCAGAACCCGCAATGATGTTTTGCTGTAAATATTATGCCCTTCATGCCTGCGGCTTTGCACGTGCGTACCCACTGCCGTGCATCAAGATGAGATGGATTGAACAGTTGGGGATCCTCGTTTCCGTATCCCCATTCCTGTCCGGTATATGTATTTAGCGAATAGTGCAGGAAGGCGTACATCTCCATGTCCTGCAGATTGATCTGATCGGCGGTTGGAGTCGGGCCGACCTTCTCGTGTTCTTCTGACTTGCAGGAGTGGAATGACTGGCACAGTAATGCTGATAGTGCAAATAAGACAAGCGGCTTGTTCATAACGGTTTGGTTGTGATGAGTTCCTGATATTGCAAATATAATTATTCCGTCTGAAAGAGACTGCAAGGATTCAGGAGTATCCGGGAAGACAATGTCGGTTATGTTGGGTCTGACTGGAAAAAAACATAACTTTGCAGAGCTATGGAGAAAAAAATTGCCCTTCTGTTTATTCTTGCCGGAGCATTGAATTGTTCGGGGCAGGTAGCCGAGAGCCGTGACTGGGAAGACCCACAGGTGCTCGGTATCAACAAGTTGCCTTATCACAACACGTTACAGTTACCCTCACGGGAGAGCGAGTGCAGTGAAATAATACCGCTTGACGGTACATGGAAGTTCAAGTGGTCAAAAGATCCCTGGTCAAGGGAGGAAAGTTTTTACACTGACGGTTACGACACATCCGGCTGGGATGACATTGCTGTTCCGGGGAACTGGCAGATGCAGAATTACGGCAAGCCGATATACGTGAACATCTCATATCCTTTCAGGCGGAACAGACCCAGCGTGACGGACGAGCCTCCCGCCGACTGGTACGCTTACGGTCACCGTAATCCGGTGGGCCAGTATGTGCGCGATTTCAACGTTACTTCCGATATGCTGAACAGTAATCTGATTCTGCATTTCGGAGGCGTTCATTCTGCCTTCTATGTTTGGGTGAACGGAGAAAAGGTGGGTTACAGTCAGAATCCGATGTCGCCTGCCGAATTCGACATAACGGGATATGTAGTCAAGGGTGTGAACAGACTTGCAGTCGAGGTTTACCGCTGGTCAGACGGCAGCTATCTTGAGGATCAGGACATGTGGCGTCTCAGCGGCATTTACCGTCCTGTACAGTTGTGGGTGCGTCCGCTGACACATATCAGCAACTATGAAGTCAAGGCCGAAACATCGCCCGATTTCAGCAGTGCGGACATCAAGGCCATCATTGACGTATGTAATACCGGAAAGAAAACTGCAAATGGACTTCAGGCCGTTATTTCTATTAACGGCAGGCAGACAAATACAAGACTGGGCAGGATTGCTGCCGGTGACACGGCACAGGTGGAGCTGACCTGCACCATTGACAATCCGCTTCTGTGGTCTTCAGAGAAACCTAACCTCTATCCCTATACTGTCACATTGCTTGACGGCAAGGGCCGTGTCGTGGAGAGTTTCGACTATCACTTGGGAATCAGACGCATCGAGACTGTCGGCGAGGTGTTCAAGATAAACGGCAAGAACGTCAAGTTGCGTGGCGTGAACCGCCATGACCATCATCCCCGTACCGGCCGCTATGTTGACAATGACACATACGAACTCGACCTACGGTTGATGAAGCAGGCAAACATAAACTTTCTGCGTACTTCGCACTACCCTGACAGGGAGTATCTGTACGAGCTGTGCGACAGATATGGTATCTACGTGATGGACGAAGCTTGTCAGGAGAGTCACGGATACGGATATGCAAACAGGACAATGGGCGAGGATCAGCTTTGGCGCAAGGCACATGTTGACCGTGCAGTATCGTTGGTGAAACGCGACATCAACCATCCGAGCGTCATTTTATGGTCGCTCGGCAACGAGGGCGGCGTCGGTCCCAACCTGCAGGCAATGCGTGATACGATTGTAAGCCTTGACAACACTCGCCTGCCATTTTATGACGGCGACCCTAAGGTTTCAGCACTCTACGACTACGGCTACCCGACACCGCAGGTTCTTGCCGACATGGGCAGGAAGGTCACTGACCAGCCGCTCATTGCAAGGGAATATGCACATGCCATGGGCAACTCTATGGGTAATTTCAAGGAGTACTGGGATGTGATATATGCTGACTCAAGCATTGCCGGAGCAGCAATCTGGGACTGGGTTGACCAGGGTATCGCAAAGCCTCGTGACGGGGGGCCCCTGCGGTACTCCGGCAGTCTGAAACTTATGGACGACGAGTTCTGGGCATACGGAGGTGACTTTGGCGATGTGCCCAACGACGGTAACTTCTGCTGCAACGGACTGATGGCTCCCGACCGTACTCCCCACCCTCACTATTATGAGGTACAGCATGTGTATCAGCCGGTGAGCTTTGTACGCGATGACGCCGGAAGGGTCAGCATAGTAAGCCACGAGAGCTTTACTGACATGTCGGAGTATGACATAACCACCGAAGAAAGCGGCGAGGGAGGCGAGATACTTACAGAATACCGCGCAAGCCTCAAGGAAGACAAGCCTTGGGCTGAGGCCGGATTTGTGGTGGCCCGGGAACAGTTTGTATCAGGGCAGTACAGTTATCCTGAGGGAATAGCTGCATCAGGCCCGGTTCCTGAGATTGAGAGGGCTGACGGAGGCTACAGAATCTCATGCAGAGACTGTTCGGTTGTCATTGATGCCGACGGTTCACTTTCCGGAATATTCCGCAAAGGAAGCAACGTCCTTCTGGCCCCGCTGGAGCCATATTTCTGGAAGCCGGAGAATGACAACCAACATGCTGCACGATTTGCCGAACGTCTGCAACAGTGGAAGGAAACTGGGGCCTCACGGCAGTTGAAGACCGTCAGTGCCGGCCTGAAATCGGGCCTTGCCGTATTGAGATACTGTTTTTCCCTTTCTGTCGGAGCAGACTACACGCTGACATATACCATAAATGGCGACGGACAGGTGGCAGTAAGGGCCGACTACAGACCTGTCGGCGAGAACATTCCCAACATTCCCAAGTTCGGAATGCGCATGCGCCTGACACCCGACTTTGACGAAGTGGAATGGTACGGGCGCGGACCTTGCGAGAACTACCCGGACCGCAAGCTTTCGCAGTTCATCGGCCACTATGAATTGCCTTTGCAGGATTTTCAGGTGGAATACATAAAGCCACAGGATAATGCCAACCGCTCTGACGTGCGCTGGTTCGCGCTGAAATCGGACAGGGGCACCATAAAGGTGAGCGGAATGCAGCCACTGTGCTTCAGAGTCTGGGATTTTACCGAAGAGGACCTTGACGCATCGCCTGCCCACCCCTACCAACTGAAGCGGGGCGGTCTTGTGAATGTCAATATCGATCTGAACATTCACGGTGTCGGCGGGGTTGATACATGGGGGCAGCGCACCCTGCCGGAATACACTATAGACGGCAACAGACCGTACAGCTACGGGTTCATTCTTGAAGCCGGGCTGTAATGTGCATCGGACGGTCTGATGCCTGACTGTATGTCAACTATGAATTAATAATGAAGTATGAAAATATGCGTGGGACTGTCGGGAGGCGTTGACTCCAGTGTAGCGGCACTTCTGCTGAAGCGTCAGGGCTATGATGTGTTCGCGATGTTCATGCAGAACTGGCACGATACGGAGGGAACCCTGCACGGTGAGTGCGAATGGGAAGAGGACCGCATGGTGGCCGAGATGGTGGCACGCAAGATTGGCATACCTTTCCACTTTGTCGATTTGAGCGACGAATACCGCAGACGGGTTGTCGACTATATGTTCGACGAGTATTCGAGTGGCAGGACTCCTAATCCGGATGTTCTTTGCAACCGCGAAATCAAGTTCGACGCATTCCTTGAAGCAGCCATGAAACTTGGTGCGGACATGGTGGCCACCGGCCACTACTGCCGGAAGGAGAGTTTCACGGATAACAATGGCCACACCGTTTACCGCATACTTGAGGGTACCGATCCCAACAAGGACCAGAGTTATTTTCTCTGCCAGCTTGATCAGCGGCAACTGTCAAAGGCTCTGTTCCCGATAGGTCATCTGCTGAAACCCGAAGTGCGCCGCATTGCCGCTGAGGCCGGCCTTCCGTCAGCTGCCAGAAAAGATTCGCAGGGCATCTGCTTTGTCGGCAAGGTTGACCTGCCCGAGTTTCTTAAACAGAAGATAAGACCGAGCGAAGGTGATGTCATAGAGGTTTACGACAGATTCTATGAGGATAACAGCCACTATCGCGATGTGGAGCATACTCTTTCAGCACTGACTTTGGACGGTAAGCCGGTAAATATGGTGACCGGATATGTGAGCGAGGACAAATGTACCGGTACTCTAGGCTCAAACAGATACGATCCGGACAGGCTGTCAGAGCTTGACGAAGAGACACTGCACAGCCTTTCTGAGCCCGTCAGATATGATTCCATAAGATTCGAGACCGAAGTTTACCGCTCAGGGCGCAGGCATACGAAAAAGACCAGATGGAAGCATAACCCATGGGGTTGCATCATAGGCAGGCACGATGGAGCCCAGTTCTTCACGATAGGTCAGCGTCACGGCCTGAACATCGGCGGCCACGACGGTTCGCTGTTCGTCATATCGACGGATATAGGGCGCAACATCGTCTATGTCGGCGAGGGCCACTCCCACAAAGGGCTCTCGCGCAGCTGCCTGCGCATTGATTCCGGCCAACTGCACTGGATCAGGACAGACTTGGCGATGAGTGACGGAGAGGTCAGACGCTGCCGCGCCAGGATTCGCTATCGTCAACCGTTACAGGATGCCTGGCTGATAATGAGAGCTCACGCTCTCTTCATACTGTTTGACGAGCCGCAGAGGGGAATTACCTCCGGACAGTTTGCAGTCTGGTACACTGACGACGGAGAGATGACCGGCTCGGGCACAATCAGCTGACTTTCCGTCACGCTTCCAGTCACACGCCTCCGGCATTCCGTACAATCAATTCAACCGGATGTGCGGTCAGAAAAAAATCCCTGAAGGCCGGACGGATCTTGCAGGGATTCATTTGGGTATTGTGCTGTTGTCAGCGGCTCAAGGGATTGCCTAGTGCAGATGCCTCTACATCGTTATCATCAAGCTTGAAGATCATAAACTGCTGATTGGCCTGAGTGAAGGGTTGCCATTCACCGCCGTCAGGCCCGTTCGGATCGCCATACTTTGCGAAGTTTGACCATGCAGTCAGCATCTTCTCCGAGAGATCCCAGTCTCCCTGAGTCCATGGACGCCAGCAGTTCTTAAGTGACTTGAACACAAACCATAAGTCTGAAGAGTGGAAGGCTCCGCGCAAGCGTTGTGTCACCTCCGGGTGGTTGCCATCATCAGGTAGCGGGCGGGCGAACTGGTATGCGTAAGCCTTTCCGCCCATCTCTTCGCGATTAAGGCAGAAATCGGCAATCTGCGAACCCATGTTGCCGGCATCGTTCAGAGTATAGCCGATAAGATAAGGGACCTGAGCCAGTGAACCGTCCAGACATGCATCGTCAAATGACTCTGTCAGTACATAGCCGTCGATATAGGGTGATATGGGAGATGCAGTGAGTATGCTACGCTTGCCGGTAACGCTTGTGTAGATGGTTCCGAGCGAGTAGATGGTCTCGGTAGCAGCACCTCTCAACTGACGCAGAGTGGTCAGATTGGCCCAGTCGCATACCTCTTTGGTAGAAGCTTCAGCCTGAGCCAGTGTGGTCATTGATTGCTGAGGCATTCCCATTCCGAAGCCCATGGGTCGCCCTTGAGCTGCCTGAGATGCGGTTTCAGTCTGTGGGCGCGGCTTTACCAGACCGCTGCCACTCATGATTACAGCCTTGTTGAACAGGCCTTTGGTGAGGGGCGATGCGCTAAGGAACTTGACGCTTCGCGAACCCGCGCTCTGTCCGAAAATCATCACGTTGTCCGGGTCACCGCCAAACTGGGCAATGTTCTTCTGAACCCACTTCATGGCTTCTATCTGGTCCAGAGTTCCCCAGTTGCCTGTAGCATGTTCCGGATCCTCGGCCGAAAGTTCGGGATGTGCAAAGAAGCCGAAAGGTCCTACCCTATAGTTGAAAGATACGAGTACGACATCCTTGTTGGCCCACTCCTGTCCGTCAAACTCAGGTTCTGAGCCCCAACCCTCACGCATTCCTCCTCCGAATATCCAGATGGCAACCGGCAACTTGGCATCGGGCTGTCCGGGTTTCTTGGTCCAGACGTTAAGGTAAAGGCAATCCTCGCTGTAGGCGGTCTCCTCGCCGTAGCCCCACTCAGTGGTATAGCCACCAGGATAGTGGGCACCCTGGAAAGGCGGATGTCCGAAGGTGTCGCATATTCTGACACCTTCCCATGGTACTACAGGCTGAGGTGCTCTCCAGCGATTCTGCCCGATGGGTGGAGCCGCAAATGGAATGCCGCGATAGACGGTAACCCCCTTGATGTCAGCAGGAACGCCTTGTATCTGACCGCCCTCGATGGTGAGGACAGGTCCGTTGTCCTGAGTAGTGGTGCAGGCCGTCAGAGCCAATATGCCGGCCAAAGCAAATAAAAGTTTCTTCATAATGATGATTTAGTTATGTCTGACGTAAAAGTAGTAAAAACAATGTTATTCTTTAAATTCTGACAGGGTTATTGAATCGCTGCACAACGCGGCTACCTCGTGACGGTGCGTAATAAGCAGTATTGTCTTGTCTGTGCATTGGGCCAACAGACGGCTGAACAGTTCACGCTCCGTAACGCTGTCAAGTGCAGAGCTTATCTCGTCAAGCAGAAGTATGCTGCCGGGACGCAGCAGTCCGCGGGCAATGGCGATGCGCTGAGCCTGTCCCTCGCTCAATCCGACAGCGCGCTCTCCAAGAATGGTGTCCAGGCCGTCAGGCAGGTCGAAAACAAAGTCTGCCATTGCTGTGTGCAATGCCTGCCTGAGTTCTGAATCTGTGGCATCAGGATGTGCCAGTTGCAGATTGTAGCGTATTGTGCCGCTCATGAGCGTGTTGCCCTGAGGTACGAATACCATGTGACGGCGCGTACCAGGTCCCGCAGTTGTGCGGGTCTTGCCGTCAAATATGGTTATACTGCCCGAATCCGGTTCGGCGAATCCGAGCAGAAGACGGAACAAGGTGGTTTTTCCGATTCCGGTAGGCCCGACTATAGCTGTTCGCGAGCCGGGTTCAAACCTGTGTGTAAAACTGTTCAGGACCTTGTGGTCAACATCGGCATAACTGTAGCTGACGTTCTGCATCTCCACGCCCAGGAGTTGTCCTGTCGGATTGATCGCCGATTCATCGTCAGATACGGGACTCTCGGTCTCAAACTGCTCAAGTTCTGCAAGCCTGTCAATGCCGGCTGAGGTGTGCATCAGTTGCGGCAGGAGGTTCAATAATCCCAAAATGGGTTGCTGTATCTGGCCTACCAGTTGCAGAAACGATGTCATGACGCCAATTGTGATGACTCCAGAACGCAGCTGGAGACCACCCCAAATGAAAGCCAGCAAATAACCAAGCGAGAAACAGGCCGACAGCATCGAGCGCGTTAGTGCCGTGAAGCGGGTCCTGCGGCCCACGCTGGCCATCAGTCCCTCCTGCATTTCATCTACCTGACCGGTAAGCCAGTCGGTACTCTCCATTGAGCGTATTACTTCATTGTGTTCCAATCCCTCCTGCATAGTCATCTGTATCCGACTCTCACGGCTACGTATGTCATGGGTCATCTGACGCAGACGTCGCGCAATGAGTTTCCCCATAATCAGGAAAAGTGGTGTGAGCAGAAGCAGCACCCACGCCAAGGTGGCATCCATCCAATGGAGCAGAAAAAATGCTCCAAGCAGCCTGCAGCCTGTCACTATTACCTCGGGAATCATTGAAGCTACGGTCTCGCTCACCTGGTCAATATCCTTTTCGAGCCTTGATACCAGCTCGCCTGAGTGCAAAGGCTGTCCTTCGTACAGCTTGCGATACATCAGTCTGCCGAAAATACGCAGTCTCAAACTATTAGACTGCTGTGTCTGAGCCTTTACTCCCCAGTAGTAATAAAGCTGTCTCAGGACTATGCTTCCCAAGGCAGCTGACACCAGAAGACAAACCATCTGTATGATGTCACGACTGGTCCCGGTGTGTATTGTGACATCTATGAACGTCTTGCACAGCCACACCATGCCCAAGCCAAGTCCAACCTGTGCCAATCCGACCAAGACCCTTGCAGCCATGTTCGTGCGAATGCCCAGGGAACTCTGCCATATCCAGCGCAAATACTTCATATCGGTTTACTTGGATTACTCGATAATGTCACAAACGGTTAACCTTCACATAAACATACAACAGATAGCGTCTCAGGGGAAGCAGCCAGCGCCATAGCTGTGCAGCCATCACCATGCGGCGAGAGTAAAGCCGGCACTTGCTGCCGTCACTGTGCACGATATGAGTTACCAGTGCCTTCACTCCATCAAATCCGCACACCTCCCTGCAAGACAGGTTTCCGTCGCCCATGAGTGTTATGCAACCATCCCCGACATTCACTATGCGGTGAACGACATAACGGCTGTCAGGCAGCAAGGCCAGTACTACCTGACCCTTTTCAGGAACCGTCGGACGCTCAAGCAGCACACTGTCACGTCCGCCGACGATGAACGGCAACATGCTTCGGCCCTTGACAGGCATGGTAACGCCATATCCTTCGTTCACCAGCCTCAATGCTTCCTGTATTATCTCACTGTCTGTCATATCTGCTACGCCTCTTGATTCTTAACGGAAGAACTGTCTTGAATATCCGGCCTGACTAAGGATTATCTGTTGTACCGGAGTTCCTGTTCTTGTACGAGAAGGCGTTCCATCTCTCTTCGGGAATGGAGGAGAGATGGAGTTCGAAACGTGCCAGAACGAACAGAAGGTCAGACAGGCGGTTGACAAAACTGAGGACAGGTTGCGGCAACGGGTCCTGACGGTTCAGAGTGCAGAGTCTTCGCTCTGCACGGCGTGCGACGGTGCGGGCATACTGGAGCTGGGCTGAGAGTGGAGTTCCACCAGGCAGCAGGAAATGACCTCCATCCGGCATCCGGACTGTAAGTGAGTCCATCCACTCCTCGCAGCGGCGGTCCATTTCAGGATCCAAGCTGTTGGGATTGGAAGTACGAAGGTCTGAAGGAGTAGCGACATGACTCATGACGGT
The DNA here is from genome assembly GCA_017615835.1 of Bacteroidaceae bacterium. Classification (GTDB taxonomy): domain Bacteria; phylum Bacteroidota; class Bacteroidia; order Bacteroidales; family Bacteroidaceae; genus Colenecus. The sequence continues at coordinate 30,257 of JAFZZI010000031.1, forward strand.
CATGAGTTGAATCTGTATCTGTTTCAGTTTAGTATCCCATTCATGTCCGGACGGCAGCATGCTGCGTATAATGCCTATCTGAGCATTGAGTTCGTCAAGAGAACCATTGGCCTCGACGCGAATGTCATCCTTTGGGACCCTCTCGCCTCCGTGAATGCCGGTAGTGGCGAAGTCGCCTGTACGTGTGTATATACGTTTCATCTTTTATCATTATGTTTTCCGTCTCACTGCCAAAGCCTGAAAAGGTCGGTCTCGCCCCAGTACCAGTGCGTATATCCTGCGACGACATTAAGATGACGGAAAAGACAGGTGTCGGTGACTATTCCCTCAGCGTCGGTCTGTTCGGCAGCCGAAAGAAGCTGTCCGTGGTTAGTGATGCTTGAATAGTGGAACTCATGCCCATGGAAAACCGTATTCCCCCACTCCATTCTGCGGTATCCGAGGTGAAGTCTGGCCTGATTCATTGTACAGTCGAGCGGCAGGACGCCTGACATGGGGAATTTGGTGCCTGTCGCATCGGTTAGCGAGCGTGACAGGTATATCATTCCACCGCATTCGGCCATAATCCGCCCGCCTGAGGATGCATAACTGCGAAGTTGGTCTGCAAGCCGCGTATTGGCGGAGAGGGTCTCGGCAAAAAGTTCGGGATAGCCGCCGGGCAGATAGACGAGGTCGGCCTGCGGAAGGTGGTCGCCGGCAAGCGGACTGAATGTAATGACTGTGCCGGAAGCGGCAAGGCGGTCAATATTCACGCGATAGGTGAAGTTGAAAGCGCTGTCGCTGGCCACGGCTATGCGAAGTCCGGTCTGCGACATTGGTCTGACCGGATCGGTGCTACAGTCAGTGGAGACTGTTGGTGATGTTGTCCGGCACAGTTGCAAAAGTCGTTCAATCCTGACATGGCGCTCAACCAGATCGGCGATGCGGTCGGCAAGCAAGTCTATCTCAGATTCGGCACCCACAGTCAGCCCGAGATGTCGTGAAGGCACCTGTATTTCAGGACAGCGCGGAAGGCAGCCCAACAGTTCGACGCCTACGTCCCTGCAAGCCTGTTCGAGCAACTTTGCATGACGGTCTGAACCAACCTGGTTAAAGATGACACCGGCAATGCGCAGATCTTGCCTGAAAGTGCAGAGTCCATGCAACAGTGCAGCCATTGTATAAGCCGTGGAACGGGCATTTATGATGATTATGACAGGCAAGTCGAGAAGCATTGCAATATGGGCGCTGCTGCCTTTCATCCTGTCGTAGCCGTCAAAAAGCCCCATGACACCTTCAGTTACGCAGACATCGGCGGAAACTGAATAGTGCCTATAGACGGACCTTACATGATTTTCAGAGGCAAGCCAGGTATCGAGGTTTACAGAACGGTTGCCGGAGGCAATACCGTGAAAAAGAGTATCAATGTAGTCCGGACCACATTTAAAGGGTTGCACCGCAAAGCCACGGCGACTTAGAGCCCGTAACAAGCCTATTGTGACTGTTGTCTTTCCGCTTCCGCTTGCAGCGGCTCCTATCAGCATGTGGGCTGTCATATCCGCAGTGTGAATCCTGTATTTTTTACAAAAATAGTGAAATCATTCAAAAAATTGTACCTTTGCAGTAGGTTTGGTGATGCTACCGCCTCCGGTGGAAGCATAGAGGGAATCCGGTAAAAGCCGGAGCAGTGCCCGCTACTGTATGGTTCCATCATCTTCAGCAGACTTTGCCACTGCCGCAATGCGGCGGGAAGGCGCATGACAGAGGAACCGAGCCAGGAAACCTGCCAGACCCTATTTCATTGGAGACTGTCCCGGGACAGGACATCTCCTTGGGAGTCGGAAATATGATAAAGAGAGTTTTCTTCACTGCGGTCGTGCTTATTGCGGCCATGTCTGCCTATCCCCAAAAATCGGTAAGCGGAAGAGTAGTGAATGCTGACAACGGAGAACCTGTGCCCAACGCCAGCATTCGGGTTGACCACAGTCTGTCGGGGGGCTCGACGAACAACAAGGGAGAATTCACCCTGAACAACCTGCCGGAAGGACGGGAGTTGGTTCTGAGTGTTACCCATGTGTCGTTTCTGCCGAAAAGACAAACTGTCAAATCGGGTGACAGCGACATAGTGATTGAACTTCAGGAAAGTCACATTAATCTGGATCAGGTGGTTGTGACCGGTACAGGCACACACCGCAGGTCAGACAATTCTACTGTTCCTGTGCAGGTGATAACCGCAAACGATGTCAGAAACATTGGAACTGCCAGCCTTGAGGCTACGCTTGTGGCAATGTCGCCAAACGTGACGACAGTGACGAACGGAATGGGAACTTTCCTGAATATCAACGGTGTGGGACAGGACTACATGCTGGTACTGGAGAACGGACGGCGCGTCGTTGGAGATGACCGCTATTCAAGGATTAACACAGGAAACATCAAACGAATTGAGATACAAAACGGTGCTGCCTCTGCCCTTTACGGCAGCGAGGCAATCGGTGGCGTAATAAATATAATCACAGACGACCGAAAGAACGGCACCGAAGTGTCGTCACAGACACGGTTGGCCAGCAAGGGACGTTTTACCCAAAGCATCGATGCCGATGTCAGCATCGGGAAATTGAGGTCTTATACGGTCTTCAAGCGTCAGGAAGCTGACAACTGGCAGGTAAACGACATTGACGAAGAGGGTTATAAGACCGGAAGGCCAATGTCGGTAGGATTCAGGAGTAACAATGTAAACCAGCGTTTTTCATTCAGTGTCAACGATCGGCTGAACTTGTCGCTGAGAGGAAACTATTTTGAATACTCGACGCTCAGGCCTCAGTCAGCCACATACTTCAAGAAGAGCAGTTCAAAGGATGCGGAAGGCAACTATATATATAAGGAGACTCAGGCCTACACGTACGACATGGCACACAATTCATGGATGTATGGTGCCGGTATGGACTACATGGTGAGTCCGTCCGTCTATATTGAGGCAGACTTCTATGCAGACAACTATACTTCGCTTTACAGGTATTTCACGAAAAGCGGGGATTTCATGCCCGGTGATGAACAGAAACGAAAGGAGACACACTATTACGACGGTAGCGTCAAAGGAATACTGAAACCGGACAAGGCTAATAAGTTGTCAGTTGGTCTTGAATACATCAACGAACGGCTGGAGAGCGAGTCGGACAACATCGAGTCCGTGGGAACGCAGACCGGAGCCCTGTTTGTGCAGGATGAAATATCTATGACAAAGTGGCTTCAGGGCGTCGTAGGTCTGAGGTATATTTACAACGAGGACTTCAAGCATCATCTGACTCCGAATGTGTCACTTATGTTCAAACCCGGACGGTTTATTTTCAGGGCGGCATGGTCAACAGGCTACAGAGCCCCCACCCTGAGTCAGATATATGCCACCGACCAGAGCAAGACGGCAAGCAGATGTACGGTGGGCAACACTGGTCTGAGACCGGAGAGAAGCAATTTCTGGTCACTTAATGCAGAGTATTCTAACCCATGGTTTTCGCTGCGTGTTACGGGTCTTCTCAATGACATCCGCGACATGATCAACTATCGCGTACTCAGCGATGCTGAGATAGATGCAATGGGATATGGAGAGCTTCACAAGGATTTCGCAATCGTGCGTCAGCGCGACAATGTTGACAGAGCCAAGATAAAGAGCCTGAGCATCAGCGCCAATGCATATCTTGGAGCGGGAATATCGATAGGAGGAGGTTACGTTCTGACCGACTCAGAGGCGAGATCTTACGGCAACGACGAAAACGGACAGGAGACAGTGACTGTGACACCTGTAGACAAAAGCGTAAGGCACTCCGGAAATGTGAATGCCCGCTGGGACTGGAGCCGTGGCAAGTACCATCTGAACGTAACGCTTAACGGCCATATTCAGGGAGAACGCTACTCCAGTACCTACGGTTATGCACCTGGTTACAGTCAATGGGATCTTAACACCAGCCACTCGTTCTATTTGGACGAATTCATTGTAGAGCCAGGGATTGGCATCGAGAATATTTTCAACAACCGCGACGAAAGGCCCTGGAACAGTAATTTCTCGACCATCTCTCCGGGGACTTCGGTCATGGTAAGCCTGGTTCTGAGATACAAGAAATAGAGTAATTACTATGAAAAGAGTTGTTCTGATTCTGTCGCTTGCACTGCCTGGCCTGCTGTATGCACAGTCCGGAGATTTGCTGTCGGGTCACATTGACGATGTGGTCGTAACAGCTACCGGTACTCCCCATACGCTAAAGGATGTTCCCGTCCAGACGGAAGTTGTTTCACGGAAACAGATTGAGCAGCTTGGTGCCTCATCGTTCCAGGACATTCTTGAACAGCTCTGTCCCGGATTCGACTTCAACGCAGGCGACATGGGAAGCCAGATGACCATGAATGGCCTTGGCAACAGCTATATTCTGATTCTTATTGACGGTAAGAGACTGCACGGTGACAATGGGGGCGAAAATGACCTCGGACTGATAGACCCCAACAACATTGATCACATAGAGATTGTCAAAGGTGCAGGTAGCGCCCTATACGGGAGCGATGCCATCGCAGGAGTAATCAATGTCATAACTAGAAGGCATGACAGCGAGGGGCTATACCTTGAGAACACTACCCGGACCGGCTCATTCATGGATCTGAGACAGCATAACAGTATCGGCTTCAGCGTCGGCAAACTGACATCACTGACAAATTTCCAGTTGCAGCATACCGATGGCTGGCAGAACACCGGCGAGGAAGACCCGGCACAGACGGAGTTCCATATATTTGATTCGAAAAACAAGACGGTAAACCGCTATACCAATTGGCAGGTAGCCGAGAGACTGACATACTCTGTCACGGACAGACTGAGCTTATACGCTGAAGGTTCGCTGTATGGCAAGCGAATATTCCGCCCGACTGACGGAAAATACCCGTCATGTGACGTGAATACATTCGACATGATGTATCGTGACGCTTCAGCTTCCATAGGTGGCGGATACGATCTGCAGAGCGGAGACCGCATAACGTTGGACGTAGACTGGAACAGGCATGCCTATTACTACAGATATACTGCCACGACTCTTGAGGACGGGTATGACCCGCAAGGAGATTTCACTCACTATTTCCCATATTTCGCAGGACAGAGTAATCTTCAGAGCGACCAGCAGCGCGCCATTGCAACGCTGAAGGGAGTGTTTGCGCTGCCCCACGGCAACACTCTGAACGGAGGAGCCGAATTCAGGTACGACTATCTGAACGCTCCAATGAGGGTGTTTGACGGAACTGCTGATGACTGGACCGCTTCCATATATGCTCAGGACGAGTACAATGAAATAGAGTGGCTGAATGTCACTGCCGGAATAAGGCTGACACAAAACAGAAGGTCTGGATTCAATGCCGCTCCCAAGCTTAGCGTAATGCTGAAGACCGGCGAATGGAGGTTCAGGGCCGGATGGAGCCGGGGCTTCAAGTCACCGACGCCTAAAGAACTGTACTACAAATATCTCCGCACAATGGGAGCCACGACATTTCTATATGTCGGCAACACAAATCTGAAAGCCCAAACTTCAGATTATTGGTCAACCAGTATTGAATACAGCCACGGGGGATTTACGGCATCGGTAACAGGCTACCTGAACAAATTGGACAACATGATTACGCTGGTCAATATTCCCGTCAGTGAAATACCGCAGGGAACCGCTGAATATATGGGAGACGGCAGCGCACAGATTGTTCCGCGCCAGTACCGCAACATGGATAATGCAAGGACGTATGGAGCCGATGTATCGGTGACCTGGAGAATAACATCTGATTTAACAGTCGGCGCAGGCTACAGCTATCTTGACACAGAGGCTAACCTATACGATGCGAACCATGACAGAATGAAGCATGTCATTATTGACGGAATGGCACACCACAAGGGCAATATCTACAGTACGTGGCAGCATAGGTTTGCAGACAACTACAGACTGGGACTGGGAATCTACGGCAGGGCAAGCAGCACACGCTATTACCAGAACAATGGTGACGGGAAAGCTTACCAGCTGTGGAGGCTGACTACGGCACACGATATCGGGAAAGGACGCAAGGGAGTTACATTCCGGGTCGAAGCCGGTATTGACAATATATTCAATTATGTGGACAGAACCCCGCATGGGCTCCATCTGGGTACTACAAACGCCGGTCGGACCTGGTACTGCACATTGAGTGTCAGGTTTACTCACGGCAGGAAGATGGACACCCGCGACATTACACGGGAATCCGGATACTCGTCTGACGATGAATGAGAGAGTTTTCTTCTATAATTATCAACTTTTTTAGAAAAGAATTTATGAAAAATTTCAGGTTTCTGATGACCGCTGCGGTGGTCACTGTAGTTGCAGCAGGTTTAACCGGATGCAACAAGGGAGAAGAGTTCAAGAGCAATTATCAAATCTATCAGGAAGCCGTTGACAATGCCGTATCTGCAGAGAAGAAGCATGACAACGTTATTCTGCTTGTCGCCTTCGGATCGACATGGGATCAGGCCTTCAAGACCTTCGACGCTACAAAGGAGACCTACAGGCAGAAATTCCCCGACTATGATATCTATCTGTCGTACTCTTCGGCAATATGCATCAATCGCGCCGCTGCCGGTGAGAACACCGATCCGCGCAACTATTATGCACCGAACTTCTGGCTACACGCTTTCGGAACGGCACAATACAAGAACATTGTTGTTCAGTCTCTTCAGGTTATCCCGGGTGAGGAGTATGCACGTGTAATAAACTACATGAAAGACTTCGCCAACAACCATACCGGCGACATTGACGACAAGTATCTGAGCGAAGTTGAACTGAGACTTGGAGTTCCACTGCTTCAGGATTCCGAGGAGGACGTCAAAGAAGTTGCAAAACGCCTGAACCTTCTGTACAAGGACAAGGCAGCCGAGGGGGTCGTGGCTTTCATGGGTCATGGAAACCCCGACTCGTATGACACCTACAAGGCTAACATCCGCTACACTGAACTGGAAGAGGCTCTTCAGGCTCACAGCAAGAACTACTTTGTCGGCACTGTCGACATGATGGGAAACTTCAAGACAAATGTTCTCAAGCGCATGATTGAAGCAGGTATCAATAGCGGCAAGGTGTTCTGCCACCCGTTGATGTCAATAGACGGTGACCACGGCCACAACGACATGGCAGGCAACGACTGCCCGGAAGGTGTTGAGAAGTTCTCCGACCTTGAGGAGAATGAAGAGGGTGAAGTTGAGGATTGCAGCTGGAAAGTATATTTCAATCTGGCCGGATATGAATGCAACAACAACACGATGATAGATAAGGGTCTGCTGGAACTTCCGTCAATCCGCGAGATCTGGATGAACCACACTCAGGATGCCATCAACGGCGAACCACTTGATTTCTATCACAGCATGTATCCCGAGGCTGAGTAATAATCTTTTTTAGTATATTTGACGGTCCGTCCTGTCATGCGGCACTAAATGACCGCACGGGCAGGACGGGTTGTCTTTAAAGCCTTGGCTTTTATGAACAAATGGAAACTGGCGCTACTGTGCTGCACGGTTCTGACACTTGTCGGTGCCTGCCGCAACGCCGGACGCAATCAGACAGGACGGGGAAGAATCTCTGTTGTGGGGATGAAGGCTGACTCTGCCAGATTTGAAAGGCTTGATATAAAATATGCCGGAGGATTTTCTCTGACATACGACGACGGTGTCTGTCTTGTTGACATTCAAGACCCGCAGAAAGAGGAAAGCCAGTCATTCCACTATGCCCTGGTGCGGAGAGGATCCACACACCCTGCCCTGCCCAAAGATTATACTGTCATCGAGGTTCCGGTCAGAAGAGTAATCTGCATGACCTCGTTGCAGTTGTCAAACTTCATCAAGCTCGGAGCAACCGATGCCGTTGCCGGTATTACCAGTACGAGACATCTTTTCAACGAAGAAATGAACCGGAGAATAGCAGACGGACGGACTCACAAGATTGGCATTGAGGGGAACTTCGACAATGAGGTCATAATGGGAGTGAATCCAGACCTTATACTTATTTCGCCATTCAAACGAGGAGGCTATTCTGCACTTAAGGATGTGGACATAACTCTAGTTCCCCATCTGGGATACAAGGAGACTACTCCGCTCGGACAAGCCGAATGGGTCAAATTTATAGGTCTGCTGCTGGGTATGGAAACTGATGCTGAGAATGTGTTTGACGAAATTGAGAAACGCTACACCGAACTGGCATCACTCGCAAAGAATGCAAATGGTCGTCCTGTAGTGTTCAGCGGAGAAATACAAGGGGGAAACTGGTATGCCGTGGGCGGTAACAGTTTCCTGGCCAACATTTTCAGAGATGCCGGAGCTGACTACTTTTTGAAGGATGACAATCACTCGGGCGGTGTAACGCTCGACTACGAAGTTGTTTACAGTCAGGCCGCAAACGCTGATTATTGGCGTATTGTCAACAGCTACAACGGTGATTTCTCATATGGTGCACTGATGGACGAGGATGCCAGGTATGCCGACTTCAAGGCATTCAGGGACAAGGGTGTCATCTATTGCAATATGAGCCGGAAGCCCTTCTACGAAAGCATGCCGATGGAACCGGAACTGGTTCTTTCCGATTTCATCAAGGTTTTCCATCCTGAACTGCTGCCCGATTACCAGCCTGTATATTACGAACTGCTGAAATGAAACGCTCGGTGATGCCATACATGCTGCTGATAACAGCACTTATCGTGTTTGTATTCATGCTTAACCTGTTGCTGGGATCTGTGAGCATACCCTTCCGTGCGGTGTGGAACATCATCTGGAACGCCGGAGGAAATGACATCATACAGCAGAACATAGTACTGAAGTCCAGGCTTCCGCAAGCTGTCACGGCTATTGTGGCCGGTGCCGGGCTCTCAATAAGCGGTCTCCAGATGCAGACTGTATTCAGAAACCCGCTGGCAGGTCCGTCTGTGCTGGGTATCAGCTCCGGTGCAAGCATGGGAGTGGCATTTGTGGTTCTATTATCAGGCAGCATAGGCGGTGTTGCTCTTAGCAGACTCGGGTTTGCCGGTGACATGGCTATGACTGTCGGAGCTATCGCCGGATCGCTTTCAGTCATGGCTCTCATAGTATATGTGTCCCAGAAGGTTAAAGGCAACGTCACCCTTCTTATTATTGGAGTCATGATCGGATACGTAGCTAACGCAATCATCGGTGTCCTGAAGTTTTTCAGCGTCGAAGAGGACATACGTGCTTTTGTGGTATGGGGACTGGGCAGTTTTGCCAGGGTTTCAGGAAACCAGACTACCTTGTTCTTCTACATGATGATTATAGTCCTGCCTCTGTCATTTCTGCTGGTCAAGACACTTAACCTTCTTCTGCTTGGCGATGCATATGCCCGCAATCTCGGTCTGAACATAAAGAGAGCACGTATGTATGTCATCAGCTACTCCGGCATTCTGGTAGCTATCGTAACAGCTTATTGCGGTCCTATCAACTTTCTGGGACTGGCGGTACCGCATCTCTGCAGAGGCATATTCAAGACATCGGACCATAGGACCCTGACTCCGGCATGTATTCTGGTGGGGGCATTGTTCGCGCTGACCTGCAATCTTATTGCGCGCATGCCGGGCATTGAGGGTGCACTGCCGGTAAACTCTGTTACTGCTCTGGTGGGAGCTCCTGTCGTAATCACCGTACTTTTCAGGAAGAGACGGAACAACGGAATCGCGGAATGACATGAAGAAGGAGACGATTAGGATAGATTCACTTAGCACCGGCTACCGGCTGAAGAGAGAGGTCCGGGTAGTAGCAAGAAATATAAATGCCTCGATTCACAGCGGTGAACTGACTTGTCTTTTGGGAGCCAACGGTGCCGGCAAATCAACACTTCTGCGAACTTTGGCTGCGTTTCAGCCTCCCATAGACGGAAGTATCAGAATAATGGGCAGAAACATCAATGAATTCAGCGACAAGGAGCTGTCCAAAGCCATCGGCGTAGTCCTGACAGAAAAGGTGGATATCCGCAACATGAGCGTTGAAGATCTGGTCGGTTTGGGACGAAGTCCATACACTGGGTTCTGGGGCATACTGGACGATACTGACCGCCAGGTTGTCAGGGATGCACTCGCAATGGTAAAGATAGAGATGCTGAAAGACCGGATGACAGATACGCTCAGCGATGGAGAAAGACAGAAGGTTATGATTGCTAAGGTTCTTGCACAGCAGACTCCGATAATCTTTCTCGATGAACCTACAGCCTTTCTTGACTATCCGAGCAAGGTAGAGATCATGCAGCTGCTGCACAGTCTGTCACGCAACGAGAACAAGACGGTTTTCCTGTCAACGCACGATCTTGAGTTGGCACTTCAGATTGCGGACAAGATATGGCTGATGGACAAAGAGAAAGGTGTAGTGATCGGGACTCCAGAAGACTTGTCATACGACGGTAGCCTCAGCAGTTTCTTCAACAGGCGCGGCATAGTATTCGATGTTGGAAACGGCCTGTTCAGAATAGACAACGAATGTAGCAGAAGCGTCTGCCTCACCGGCAACCGGAAACTGTTTCCGCTGGTGCGGAAGGCCCTGCAGCGAAACGGGATAAGTACCTTGACCGAAAGCACCGGCTGCACAGACATTGAAGTCAACGTCTCAGAGAGTGATACAGGACTTGAATTCACCGTAAAACGCGATGGAAAGCCTGATATGAATGTCAGCGGCATCAATGGACTGCTTGAATCAGTTCAGTAGATCCTACCCTCTTCATCAATCAGCAGAATTGTCAGGGTACCGTCTGGAAGAAGAGGGTCGCAGTGCGAATGGCAATGCGACAGAACTGTCTTACTGAAACTCTCCAAGTATTCGGGGGGGACTATGTTCCATAAGTCACGAGCCAGAGTAATGTTACGGGCGGCAGCAACAACTCTTTCCGGGCAAGAAGACTGACGTACAAGAGAACAGACAAAATCAATATTCATTGTGCCTAGTTTACTATGGGTGTCGAGACTGCCTTCGGCAAGTTTTACCGCCTTGCCAATCATAACTCCCATTGTTACCTGCCTTATTTTCAGATCAGCGGCAATTCTGAGTGTTTCTCCGATATAGTTGCCATAATGTACAAAAGCCTGCGGAGGAAGATCTGGATAGACAGCCTTTACGAAACGCTCGCTTCTGGCTCCTGAGTTGATAACAAGTCGGCTGGCACCTACGGCCACACATACTTCAACCTCGCGTCTTATGGCTTCGACAAATGCTTCTGACGAGAATGGAATCACAATACCCGAAGTGCCAATTATGGATATTCCGCCGACAATCCCCAGCTTGGGGTTGAAAGTTCGCTGAGCCAGTTCCTCGCCATGAGGTACGGAAACTGTCACATCAAGACCTCCGTCATAGATAGTTGTCAGGGCTTCAGTTATCATCTTCCGCGGTATTGGGTTGATTGCCGGCTCACCAGGTTCAATACCCAAACCTGGCAGAGTAACCCTCCCCACTCCGCATCCCTGAAGAAAATGGATGCCTGGGGTTTTGCTGAGAGTCACGCTAACCGAAACGGTACATCCGTCAGTCACATCGGGATCGTCTCCGGCATCTTTTACCACAGATGCCGTTGCACTGTCTTTTCCGACAATTGTACGGGAAACAGGCAGTGTCATTACTTCACCGTCAGGAATTGAAAAACTCACATCACTCTGTTCTTCGCCTGTTATCAGGGCAAGTAGAGCCGCCCGGGCTGCTGCAGTTGCACAAGCACCTGTAGTGTACCCGCTACGCAACGGGAAACAGCCCGGCAAAAGACGTTCGATCTGTTTTCGAAGCCCATGTTCCCCTGTCACAGTAATGAACGATGACGGCAGTTCTGGCCTTTTCACCGCATAAACGGGTATGCCCAACGATGCGGCTGCTGACACTTTGCCGACAAATCCACCGGATAACCCGCTCTCTTTGGTAAGTACTGCCTGAGGCTTCAGCTCTCTCATAAGAGACTCCTCTGGTTCATCATTATGGTAAAAAACAAGATTGTCACTGTCAAAACCCTGATCCACTGCTGATTTTACCGACTCTTCACGGTCAAGAATCCTGAACCAGCACCGGTTATTCATCCAGTATCTCTTCAATTTGCCGATTGTCTGTACACCGGTAAGTGCAAGCAAACTCTCAATACCGTCCCCTAGCAGACGTTCCACAGCGTCATCATACCCGTCGCACCAGATTACATCGTCCGTCCTTGGCGGATAGACACGTTCTACGCGTATTACGGGAACTCCCAGCATCGAAGACACCTTTTCTACAGTATCATGTAGCCGGACAGCAAAAGGATGTGCAGCGTCAATGAGCAGACGGATGCCGTTGCTGCGGCAGAATTCTGTCAGTTCCCCGAAATCCTTGGCTCCGGTAACCTGGATTCCGTTACGGGTATCAACCTGCTGTCGTTCACCTCGGGTAGAGTAATAGAAGGTTTTGCCCGTCTGATCGGCCACCTTTGCCGCCAGCCGGCCTTCAGTAGTGCCTCCAAGTATGAGAATCATTTACGGAACAGATGTTTGAATTCGTGTGCGTAAAGTCTGGATAGGCCGTGGCGGTTGTCTATCGCCTCGCCAACGACAAGCAATGTAGTAAGGGTAAGATTGTTTTCCCGTACCATTCGGGCAAGATTCCGAAGCTCACCCCTGTATATGCGTTCATCCTTCCATGTAAGCTTGTAACAAGCTGCAACGGGAGTTTCGGGTGGATAGGCTTGAAGCAACTCTTCCTGGACTTTCTCAACTATGGCGGCACTGAGGAAGATGCACATGGTGCTGTTCGATTGTGCCAGTTTGTGCAGTTGCTCTTTTTCAGGCATTGGTGTGCGACCTTCGCCTCTCGTAAGTATTATGCTCTGGACTTTTTCGGGTATTGTAAACTGGGAGCGCAGGGCTGCGGCTGCGGCCTGGAATGAAGATATACCCGGAGTAATGTGGTATCTCATTCCATATCTGTCGAAGAATGCCATTTGTTCCTGTATGGCTCCATAAATGCATGGGTCACCTGTATGCAGGCGGACGACAAACAATCCGCGGTCATAAAAATCCTTCATCAAGGCGAACTGCTGTTCTAAATCCATGTCGGCAGAACTGCGTACAACAGCACCTGCCTTGGCACAGAATGTCAACTCACGGGGGACCAGGCTTCCGGCATATAATATGAGATCGGCCTCTTCAAGCATATGCCTGCCCCGAACCGAAATAAGATCCGGATCACCCGGCCCTGCTCCTACAATCTCAATGCGCCCTCCCCGTACAGCACTGTTGTCAACGGTCACAGCATAAGTAAAGTCATTGCCTTTGGACAGACATCCTTTCTGTTTTTCCATTACCACCGGACCATACCCGCTACTTTTGATAGCTGTGCTTTCAGCCACACCATACAGGCCAGTTACCTGAAATGCTTTGTCTGAAGGGTTTGGTACTTGAATGTCGCATAGCTCGCCGGCTGACCATATATTCAGCTCGGTTTCAGGCCAATGCTGCTGGAGCGAACGAAGCATTGGCTCGTCGCGCTTCAGTTCTATGGTACTTATACTGCGCAGAGAAGCCGGATCATATCCAAACTTCCTTATGCAGGAATCAATATACTCAGGAATGCCGGTGGAATCGCACATCCTGCGGCAACCTATTCCAATATTAAGAACCCTGGGACGATAGAACAACGATGGCAAAGGTGCTTCATAAATCCGCGGAGTAACAGCTATCAGAAGCTCAAAATCTTTAAAATCAATATCGGAATAGTTGTAGAAAATCCTCACGTGGTGTGGTACGCTCCTCTCGAGCCATTCAGTGCCATTGTCGCGTATGTCAAGCAGCAATGCAGTAGGACGGCAGCCTACAAACAGCGAAATTATCCGGTTCATCTCCTTTCGGGGAATCGTATATGTCCATCCGAACCTCTGACCGATTGTGTCCAGCGGCCAGAGTTCCATCGCATCGCTCTGTGTTGTAATAACAGCCGTAGCACCCGTCGCATGGGCCAATCGGCGTGCCAGGTCGTTGGCACCTCCAATGTGCCCCGAAAGTACAGGTATTACAAACCTTCCCATACTGTCAATACACACAACTGCAGGGTCTGTGTATTTGTCTCTGACATATGGCGCTATGCTGCGGACGCATATCCCGAGCGCTCCTATGAATACGATCTGTCCGAATTCATGAAAGCGCTGTCTCATCAGCAGCTGGTATGAATCGATGTGCGTACACCCTTCAGCATCAGTTGCAGAAAATATTTCAGCTTCATCAAGCTCATGACTCACACTTCGCGCAAGTGGAAGTGAAGTTCCGGTAACAAGCACTATTGCAGACTGTTTCATTCAGCTTTCATTATTTCAATTGGATTGTGGTCATCAACTGCCACCCTTATACATCCGGTTATCTTTCGCCCCACGGCCGAAACGCCTTCTGCAAACAATGCCTGACTCTGCTCTGAAACAGAATTGAAGACTATTACACCTCCCGGCATAAGCACTTTGTCAATAACCCCTATCATTTCGGCAAGTAAACCTCCGTGTCCACCGATAAATACTGCGTCTGGGCGCGGGTAACTGTCGAGAGACAGTTCCATGAAATCTCCCTCAACTGCGGTAATGCCCGGAGTTCCGAACCGGATGCTGTTTGCAGTCATCAGTTCCATCCCCTGAGGTCTCTTTTCAAAGGCTGTAATGTCTAGATGAGGGAATCTCAGTTTTGCTTCAATAGATACGGAACCGGTACAGAAGCCAATATCCCAGAATGAATTGCGGCTTCCGAGATCCAGCATGCTGAGCACAGCAAGACGCACAGGCATTTTAGTAATCATTCTTGTGCGGCCTTCAAGCAAAGCAAAAGAGCTGTCGGGTATTCCAAAAGGGATTTGTCTTGACGATGTCTGCCGCAAGATGACGCAATTTGGATATCTGAAATTCATTCCGACAGTATCAGCAAGGGTCATGGTTCGGACACGCTCCGATATGCCGTTGCCCAGCGATTCTCCCACTGAAACCTCATAGTTGTCATAGCCATACTGAAGCATGCGCCGGGCAATTGAATCAGGTGTCTTACTACTGTCAGTAAGCACCCCTATCAATTTCTCACCTTGAATGAGGGCTGTATCCAATCCCTTCCACAGACGTCCGGTAAGAGAAACTGAACGCATGTCCTGATAAGGGAGCAGCAGCCTGTGGGCCAGCATCTGAAGTGAATTGAAATAGGGATAGACATGAACCTCGGCATCAGGCATTTCACGCATTACTGTCGAGGCAAAGCCATAAAACAACGGATCCCCCGATGCAAAAACGATGATTGCGGGATGTAAAGAATACTCGGTGAACACGTCGTTCAATGGGACTCTGATCTCAATCCATTCCGAGTCTTCGGGAAGCAGGCGGGCTACAAGTTCATGGTGTCTTTTACCACCGGAGAACACCCTGCCGCCGGCTATTAAATCCATAGCCTCACCCGACAACTCCTTTGAAGGATCATCGCTTATGCCAATAATATGTATCACCTGTCTAGACATCACGACCTGGTTTCAGTTGTCCTGCGTCATCAAACGTCAGAATCGAATTCACCAGAGTTGCAGCCAGAGTGCTTCCACCTTTACGGCCCTCCACAATAATTTTGGGAGTAGTGGTGAAAGACTTGACCATATACTTGCTCTCAAGGACATGAATAAAGCCGACCGGTGCCGCTATAATGCCACATGGATGGGCTTTACCCTTACGCATAAGATCACACAGTTCCATCAGCGCGGTCGGGGCATTGCCAAAGACATACAAAGCATCGGGATGCTCTTCCACTGCCATGCGGATCCCGGCCTGTGCACGGGTAATGCCTTTCTCCCGTGTCATTTGTGAGGTCCCGGAATCTGACAGATAGCATCTCACTTCGAGCCCAAGACGTTCAACTGCTCCCTTTCGTATTCCTGAGGCAACCATAGTGACATCTGTTATTATAGTCCTGCAGACACCACCAGCCAACAGGCTATGCAATTTCTCTACAACTCCTTCATCTGAATATAGAAGATCCTGCATCTCGAAGTCTGCGGTAGTGTGGATGGCATGAAGCAGAGCCCACTTATGTCCAAGAGGCAGTTCTCTATTCTTCAACATTCCCTGAATGGTCAGGAAACTCTTTATCATGATGTTCTGGCCAATTCCTACGTCTTTTATTGTCTGTTCTCTGTAGTAACCCCTTGGGGTAATGAAGTGCCCGTTCCAGTTATATGAAGTCGAATTACCGATGAGAACGATGGTAAACATGTCTATTTGTTCTGGGTCAAACTCTGAGAGAGTTGTAATGACAGACTTCTCTTCAGAACGACCGGCCTGACGGACATATCCTACAGGAGTATCTGCCTTGCGCTCACGCATGAAAATCTCCTTAAGTCTGTAGAGTTGCCAGTAGCGTCCGTTGCTCTTGGGATTGTAGACCGCTGTGATAAAATCAGCAGATGCAGCCGCCTTGATACGTTTCTCAATGGATTCCCATGGAGTCATAAGATCGGACAATGATATCACGCAGAAATCATGCCCCACAGGAGCGCCAAGTAATGAAGCTGCCTTCTGAAAGGCACTTATACCCGGCAGAACAGTTACTTCAACTTTGCTGTCGAGTTCACGCTGCATCTCAAATACCAGCGGAGCCATTCCGTAAATACCTGAATCGCCTGAACTTACGACACAGACCTTCTTGCCCTTCTCAGCATGCTGAAAAGCCTGGAGAGCACGGTCACGTTCGTGCAGCATGCCTGTGTCAATACATTCGGCACCGGCAGGAATCCATGGTCTGATATACTCGAAATAACGGCTGTAGCCTATTACAACGTCGCTGTTTCCTAGTGCATCCACCACAGCAGGCGTAATGTCACCGGATGAGCCTGGACCGATACCGGCTACAACAATATGTCCTTTTACCATCAGTTTCTCTTTATTATACGCTAGTGTATGCGGCTTTTCTGTTCAGAAGGAGCAGTTCACAGACGCTTGAGCATGTAAGCCATATTGTCGGCAAGGGTACGCATAGTCTGCAGGCCCTCGGCATCCTTTTCAATATCCCCCGGAGTCAAGCCATATCCTATGTTCCAGTACTGTGATGTCACAATAGGCATGTTCAACATCTGGAATGGCATCTGTAACGTCTGGAATGATGCGGTAGCTCCACCACGACGGCAGACAGTAACGGCTGCGGCAGGCTTCCGCTGCATGTATGCGCCTCCGGAATATGCCATGCGCTGAAGCAAAGACAACACCTGCCCTGCAGGAACACCGTAATAAACCGGTGAGCCGACAATCAGGGCGTCAGACTCTTTCATCTTGGCTATTACCGAATTGCATATGTCATCGTCAAAAACACACTTGCCCAGACCTTTCGCATGGCATTGTCCGCATGCCACGCATCCCCTGACAGGTTTTGTGCCTATCTGGACAATCTCTGAATGAATGCTGTTCTTCTCAAGTTGCGATGCTATCTCCTGAAGCATGCGGTTGGTGTTTCCGTTCGCACGGGGACTTCCATTTATCAGTAGTACTTTCATATCACCTTCTTTGTCAGAAACATGCGAGTTCATCGCATTTATACCAGATATACCGACAGCAGTGGCAGCTGCCGCAGCTCCCATATACTTGATAGCTTCCCTTCTAGTAATATCTCCCATTTCGTTTGGTTTTACTGTCAAATGAGAACATGTCTGTCAGTACCTTCTATCTGAAAGGTTGCCACCATTTGAAAAACGGTGGCAACCTTCAGAAATACCGGATTACCGTATTGTTACTTTTTAAGGAACTTGCCCAAAATGCTCCCTGCAGCTCCTAGCAGACCACCACCGGAATTACCTCCTGTAAGAGAAATCAGGATGTCGTTCAAATCGACATCACCGTCACCATCCCTGTCCTTGATGAAACCGGAGAGATTGCCCAGAATTCCCGGGATGAGCGCTGATACAGCATTTCCAGTATCTTTGGTCAAACCAAGTCCGGAGATTTTTTTTGCAAATATAGATCCTGCAAGGGCTGTTATCGGACTGGAAGCTGCTTTCGTGCCACCAGTCAACAAAGACTTGATCTGGTCGATGCCGCCCGATTTTGCAGCTGTCTGTGTAAGACTGCCCAGAATAGAATCAGACAAACCGCTGAGGACGGTACTCCTGATGCTTGAGGGGATATCAATCTTCCCTGCGGAAGAATTCACCTGCTGCATGATGATGTCACTGATTGATAATGCCATAGCTGTAAAGAATTAAATTAGTTATTAAAGCGATGAATATGTACCTGAGAATGTGTCTCCCTGTCTGATATCGCCCGTGGATATACCCTTTTTTAGCCACCTTGAGCGCTGTGCCGAGGTACCGTGATTGAATGTTTCGGGCATGGTGCGTCCGTAGGCTTTCTTCTGCAGATAGTCATCACCTATCTTTGCAGCCACGGCAAGTCCTTCGTCAATATCACCCTCCTCGAGCGAACCAAACATCTTGTTGTCGTTGTGCGCCCAGACACCTGCATAGAAATCAGCCTGCAATTCAAGACGAACACTCAACTGGTTGCTCTGTTCCTTGCTGACTCTGGACATCTGCTGGTGTACTTGGCTCAAGGTTCCAAGCAGATACTGTACATGGTGCCCTACCTCATGGGCAATGACGTATGCATAGGCAAAATCACCGTCTGCCCCAATTTCCTTCTTCATTGATGTGAAAAAAGAGAGGTCAATGTAAACACACTGATCGGCACTATTGTAGAAGGGCCCCATGTCTGAGCTCGCAACACCAGATGATGTCTGAACCCTGCCTGAATAGAGGACAAGCTTTGGCGGATCGTATGTTTTGCCGTACTGCCGGAATATCTTGGTCCAAACATCTTCTGTACCTGCAAGTATTTTTTTTGAGAATGATGCCAACTCCTCTTCTTCCGGAGTCGGAGTCCAATCAGAGCCTACTGCCGTAGTGCCACCCATCTGACTGGCCATCTCCATCACGTCACTGGGATTGCCTCCGAACAGCAGTGTCAACAAACCGATTATCAGGAGGCCTCCAATTCCTACGCCACCGACAGTCTTTCCCATAGAAGCTCCTCTGCGGTCATCCACGTTCGAGCTTTCCCTTCTTCCGTCAAGTTTCATTTTTTATATGCTATTTTATAGTTTAATATACAGGTCAATAGCTGAAAACCCTATATGAATGAGGTTTAAGGGGTACGCTGAACGATGTTGAGCGTATCATTGGGCCGCCTCGACGTCCGAACGACATCATGCCCACCGAAGGCAATGCCTGAATATCGGAACCGTCAAGCCTGTCCCTGATAGATTTTACCTCACCTTGTACCATGACATTAAGAGTCACAGGCTCGTCAGCCAGCGACTCGACGATGAAGGTATTATTGTCATAGCAGTACAAGCACACGTTCGAAGGGCCCTGGAAGGTTACCGGAACGACTTTTTGGCTCACAAGCGCACGTATGTTGTTCAGAGCCTGTACCGGCAGTTTGTACAAATCTGCGAAATTGTCAGGGACCACGATTAGGTAGAGATTATTGTCGGCATAGAGATAGCGATGAAGCAATGGCCATCCCAATCCTGCATCCATACCCGAAATCATCTCCCACGAATCATTTGTCATATACGTGACTTGCTGCATCAGTATCGGTTTCTCGAGGTTTATTATCTGACCGTTGACCTTTACGGCAGATGCCAGCGCCTTGCGGTCAGTCCAGCTGATTTCGAACATATTCTCAATACCCTTGCCCTGCATTGCGTGTAAGAATCCTGAGGTTATCATTACGTCGTGTCCACCCCTCAGCGTCCTGTCAATCTTCCTGAGAATATCCTTGTCTGCCGCTGCCTGCTCAGTCAGAAGGACGAACTCACCTTCGGGATACTCAGGTACAATGTCCATCGGGATGCCTATCATGCCGAAATAGTTCTGCAGGAACTCCTCGCCCTTTGACTGGTAGGGCTTATAACTTTTGACACCGACAGGATTTCCAAGAAGACCAACGGTTTTGTCGAGTTCCTCAAGAGTAAAACCAGCTGCCCTGGCAATAGTGGTCGGTTTCACCGCAGATTTGTTTTTTCCAAGACTGACAGGTTCCATCATCTTGTCAAAACTGAAACTAGTGCCTTGATCCTGCCACGGAGCACGGTAACGTGTCGAGAGCGGATTTAGCATCTGGCGATAGTCGAACAGCGTCATCTCCGGCGATTTGGCAAACATCGTCATCCATATCTGTTCACTGTAGCGGTCTATGTAGCGCATGCCGCCGGTATCAACCCAACCTCCCCGGTTGTTATGATTAAGGTTGTCAAAGTAACGCCATATCAGGTAGCTCTCATACGGCTGCAGATGTTGGTCCGAATTGACTGCATCGCGAGTTTCTGTACCGGTATAGATGCCGTCATAATGTTTCGGACCGAAGTCCAGGTCAAAGCCCAGAGCCGGGAAGTGGTCGTACCAGTTGGGATATTTTATCACCACCTCACACTTGGGGTTTACCTTTTTTGCCGGACCAAGTATTACGTTCAACGCAGCATCGTCCATCAATTCCAGACGATACTCCGTCCATGAGCGATCTCCTTTGGCCTCAAGACAATACTTGCACTTGCAGTCGGTGAAGAAAAAATCATCCAATACGATTTCATCGAAAATCTTGGCTGTAAGTTCGATAATCTCCTGAGCTTTCTTGCGCTCAACAGGATCTTTGTAACAGTATGTCTCAAATGAATTGCCTTCGCTTATGGTATAAGTGATACCGCCTGATACAGTCACGCCATGGTCCTCAAAGAACTTCTTGATGCGGCGCATGTCTTTCTCGTCAATAATGAGCTGGTCGCGATGCGTCTCAAGATAGATCTTGTCAACTTTCATCTGACTTGATATCACATTCCAGGTAGAGTCAAGCCAATGTTGGTCACACATCTTCTGAACTTCATATGCACGGGTATATATGGCAACCCTGAAGTTTTCATAGTTGCCGGCATGGAGAGTTGATATCCCTGCAAGCAGGAGCAGGAGCATAATGATGACAATAAACCTTTTCATCGCACTATAATGTTTTGGTCAGTAATCAATTTCATCAGGTCAGTACTGTTCCTTTTCATTCGGGAAATCACCACTTTTCACATCTTCCACATAATGGCCGACAGCTTGTGTAATTGTGCCAAACAGATCAGCATAGCGTCGAAGGAAACGAGGCGTAAAGTCGCAATTCATCCCTAGCATGTCTGCGATGACGAGAACCTGACCGTCAACTCCGCCGCCGGCTCCAATGCCTATTACCGGAATGGTCAGTTCCTTGGCTACACGTTCAGCAAGTACTGCCGGAATCTTCTCCAATACAAGCGAGAAGCAGCCGGCATCTTCCAGAGTGTGTGCATCCGAAATCAGTTTCTCAGCCTCAGCCTCCTCTTTGGCACGCACTGCATATGTTCCGAACTTGTTTATTGACTGCGGCGTGAGACCAAGATGTCCCATGATGGGTATGCCGGCATCAAGAATGCGGCGCACAGATGGAAGTATCTCGACCCCACCCTCAAGTTTCAATGCATCGGCATGCGACACTTTCATGATTTTTATTGCATTCGACACAGCCTCGGAATCACTTATCTGATAAGTGCCAAATGGCATGTCCACTACTACCAGGGCATGGCTAACGGCACGTACCACCGACTTTGCATGATATATCATCTGGTCGAGGGTGATCGGAAGCGTGGTCATGTTACCGGCCATTACATTCGAAGCAGAATCGCCTACAAGAATCACATCAATTCCGGCTCCATCGACAATTTTCGCCATTGTATAATCATACGAAGTGAGCATAGATATTTTCTCACCCCGCTGTTTCATCTCTCTCAGTCTCTGAGTAGTGACTTTTTTCTTCTCTTCGCTCAAGTAACCCATAGGACAATAACGTTACGTTTAGGCAATGCAGTTTGTTATTTAGTATGGCAAATTTACAAAATATAATTATCAATTGATATCTTTACGGACGTTTTGAATTTTCCATTGAAGATGAGAGGTAAGAGACCGCTGCTGACATTGTACAAGGCCTCGGCCGGTTCCGGCAAAACATTCATGCTGGCCGTCAAGTATATCTCTATTGTTGCCCGCAAGCCCGATGAATACGGCAGCATTCTGGCAGTAACCTTCACCAACAAGGCTACTGCGGAGATGAAGCAGCGCATACTGTCACAGCTATTTGGAATCAGCAGATCACTACCCGACTCCATACCGTATTTCGATACCGTCCGAAAACTGGTTCCGTCCATCTTTACCGATGACGAAATACGCGCCAACTGCGGTAAGGCTCTGCAGAACATACTGCAGGACTACAGTCACTTCCGCGTTGAAACCATCGACAGCTTCTTCCAGTCCGTACTCAGAGGTCTGGCCCGCGAACTGCAGCTCGGCAGTGATATGACCATAGAAATCGACCAAAAGGCCGTAGTAAGTGACGCTGTCGATGCTTTTTTGGCAAATCTTCGCAACGGTTCAAAGGAAAGCAGGGCCGTGTCACAGTTCATACAGAAGAACATTGGAGATGACAGAAGTTGGAATATTTCAAATCAGCTCAAAGATTTCTCATCTCAGCTCTTCAGCGAAGTCTTCATGGAAAAAGGAATATCCCTGCGCCAACTACTTGAAAAGCCAGATGCAATCAGCGGATATGAGCGCAGCATCAGGCAGTGGCGTGATGAAAACATGAATAAGCTGAAAGACAGTCTTAAGGAATGTGGCATCCATATCATGAGCATACTTTCAGATTTGGGTTTTCCATGCGACAATCTGAACCTCAACCAGCGGAATCTTATCGAAGGAATAGCCGATGGCAGTTGGCTGAATAAGAATGCAGGCTCCACAATCACCAATGCCATTTCCAATCCGGCTTCTATTTTCCCGGCAAAAGCCGTGAAGATGAATGCCCGACTTGCGGACGAAGCCGGGCAACGGATCGTACCTCTGTTGGAAGAAGTTCTCAGTCTTCGTGAAAGGTACACTTTCACAGCCAATTCGTACCAGGCCGCAACTTCAAATCTGAGAGAATTAAGTCTTCTGCTGTATATTCGCGATGAAATACTGCGCCAAAACGAGGCACAGGGCAGATTCATACTTGCCGACACGGCCAACCTTCTGGGAAGTCTCAAGGAAGGTGACACTTCGTTCGTTTTCGAAAAAACCGGATGCTTTACCAACCATATAATGATCGACGAATTTCAGGACACATCACGTCTGCAATGGAAGAATCTGTTTATTCTGCTCGACGAGTGTCTGTCACGCAACGAAGACTGCCTGGTTGTGGGAGACGTCAAACAATCCATTTACAGGTGGCGCAACAGCGACTGGAATATATTCAATACTGAAATCGAACAGGATCTGTCAAAATACTCTCCCCAGACAGAATCGCTAAGGACAAATAGGCGCAGCATGCGCAATATCATCACATTCAACAGACATATTTTCGGGCAGGCTGTCAACTCCGTCGAATCGGTATATACCGGACTTTTCGGAGGCAGTGGCTATGACATCCTGCGGAAAGCATATTCAGATCTGGAGCAGGAGATTCCCAAGGAAAAGGAGACTGCCCCTGCCGGATATATTGAGGTCAGAATTGTCGGTAATAAAGAGAGGGGAGCCGACAATGAGACTCTTAAGTTTGACATGATTGAAAAAGAGATTGACCTGCTCACCCAAGCCGGAGTAATGCAGAGTGACATTGCAATACTTCTGCGCAACACCGATGACATAGCTTCCATTGCCGGCTATTTCGCGACCAAGCGTCCCGAATGGAAGATGGTATCTGGCGAGGCTTTCCAGCTCGATTATTCGCCGTCAGTCCGCGTATTAGTGAATGCCATGCGCTGGATTGCCGATGAAAAGGACCAGGTGGCACTCGCTTCACTCGTCTGGGAGTGGCGAAATTATATCCTGAAAGAAGAAGTTCTTCTTGAACAGGTTTTCGGTGATGGAGAAGATACAGAAGTTTCCCGACATCTGGCGGAACAGATTCCAAGGGAGATCTCAGCGAACCGTTCCACGCTTGGAGGCTTGCCGCTATACCAGCTGGCAGAACATCTGTTCAGAACTCTAGAACTGGACAAGGCAGATAATCAAGACGCCTACGTAATGGCGTTTCTCGATACTGTCAGCAACTTCACCTCGAACAACAACGGCTCACTTAGTGACTTCATAGCACTGTGGAATGACAGACTCCATAAAAAAACAATTCCATCCGGAAATGCTGACAGCATACGTCTGCTGACAATTCACAAATCAAAAGGCCTAGAGTTTCACACAGTTATTCTGCCCTTCTTTGAGTGGCCGTTGTTCAAGACTCGCACAGATACTCATTTGTGGATAGAGCCAAGCGAAGCGCCATTCAACGGGATACCTCTTGTTCCTGTCAACTATTTATTGAATCTCAGAGACTCAGCCTTCAAAAACCATTTCAAGGAAGAGACCGGACGTCAGCTCGTCGACAATCTCAATCTCATGTACGTTGCCATGACAAGGCCTAAATGCAACCTGGTCATTCTAAGTTCCAAGGGACTTTCTGACAAGAATCCCTCAACCAACAATATAATAGCCTCTGCCATTAAGACTTTAGATGGCTTTTCCGAAACAGCAGAAGGGATACTTGAATACAGATGCGGAGAAATAGCAGGCCATTTTGACGAAGTAAAAAGAGTGACCTCTAATCCTTTCGAACCGACAAGCATCCAACTCGATATTTCGATGAAATCGTATGCGACTGAGTTGTGTTTCAAGCAATCGGGTGAGTCTGTACGCTACATGAGTGAGGCGGGCCCTGATAACGGAGAGGAATCCCTACGACAGAAAGGGTTCATTGAGTTTGGCAAACTGATGCACCGCCTGTTTTCGTCAATCAGCACCGAAGCCGACATCGACAGCCAGGTTGCCAGGTTGTTTGCGGACGGACTATTCAAGAGCCGTGAAATCGCTGATAACGCCCGCCAACTTGCACACAGAGCTGTAAGTTCGCCAACAGTCAACCGATGGTTTGACGGGCACTGGAAACTCTTCAACGAGACCTCTGTCTTATTCAGACGTAACGGACAAGTAATGACCCGTCGTCCTGACCGCATCATGACAGACGGAGTCGAGACCGTAGTCGTCGATTTCAAATTCGGACGTGAGAACGAAGAATACACACATCAAGTGGCTGAATACATGGATCTGCTGGAACAGATGGGCTTCAATGATGTCAAAGGATATGTGTGGTATGTGTTTCAGAACAAGACGGTAACCTGCTGAAGATATGGAACATTTTCTGGAATTGGCGGCCAAAGACCTGTATTACGGTTTCAGCAATCCTCTCACAGGATTGTCCGATGTCACCGTTGTTTTTCCCAATCGGCGTGCAAGACTCTTTTTTGACGAGTATCTGTCACTTTGCTGTGAAAAGCCTCTATGGTCTCCGACATACATGACCATATCAGAACTGTTTCAGTCCCAGTCTCCACTGGTTCTGGCAGATCATATCAGAACCATCGCAATGCTCTACGACATATACTGCGAAGTGACCGGCAGCAGTGAAACTCCCGACAGTTTCTGGACCTGGGGTGAGTTAATGCTGCGTGATTTTGACGACATTGACAGCTACATGGTTGATGCCGACCAGTTGTTTGCCTGCCTTGAGAACCAGAAGGAGATTGAGAGTGCGACATTCCTCACTGAAGAGCAGCAGAAGTCACTCAATCGGTTCTTTATCGGGCTCAAGCCGGAAGGAGCAGAAACCGAACTGAGACGCAAATACATACACCTCTGGAGAACCATTGGTAAAATATATCACAAACTCCGCGGGAAACTCTCAGCCGAGGGCCTGGCCTACGAAGGAATGCTGCTACGCAATGTAGCCGAAAGCCCAAATACTGATCTCTTCACAGCCAGAAAGTACGCATTCATCGGATTCAACAGTCTGAACAATGCTGAGAAACGGTTGTTCAGCACTCTTCAA
Organism: Bacteroidaceae bacterium; assembly: GCA_017615835.1. Lineage (GTDB taxonomy): Bacteria > Bacteroidota > Bacteroidia > Bacteroidales > Bacteroidaceae > Colenecus. The sequence goes on from JAFZZI010000031.1 coordinate 56,182, forward strand.
AGTTGTGGCAAAGCCCTTTTCTACTGGGACTATGATGAAAGTTACATAAGGGATACAACTCTTGAAGCCGGTACATTTCTCCGCGAGAACGTCAAATTGTTCCCTGGCAGAATCTCACCTACCGACAGTTTCTCCAAGAATGCTCCCTACAGAGAGCTTACTATCGTCGAAACCTCGTCGGACAACGCACAGGCCCGCTTTATTCCCAACTGGCTCGAAAGACTACCGTCCAGGCCGGATAAGGAGACTGCCGTCGTGCTGTGCGACAGCACCATACTGCAGGCTGTGTTAAATTCATTGCCTTCAGACAAAGTCGATACCGTAAACATTACTATGGGTTATCCGCTTAAGGTCACCGTACTCTATACCTTCGTATCAGCCTTTCTGGACACCCAGCGCTACATACTGAAGAACAATGGCAGCGTCACCCTCGAACTGGTCTCCCAAATTCTCAACAACCCCTTAGCCGCCAAAATGTCGGACAATGCAGCCAGTGTAATAAGCAGCCTGAATCAGCAGCACAAGTTTCACCCCTCACTCAGCGAACTCAAACAGGATGAGAATCTGGCCAAACTGTTTGCGCCATGCACCAACAACCTTCAGTTGATGGACAACTTGTTAGCTATGCTTGACGCACTTGCCGCCACAATCTGCGAGAACCCGGACGACAGTATTATGAACCCGCTCAACTCTGAAGCCATCTATCGCATCTACACTCAGTCGAACCGTTTCCGTACCCTTGTTGACGACGGTATCCTGAACATAACTCCAGACACATTGTGCAAGTTGCTCCGTAAAGTACTCGCTGGTACTACCATCCCATTCCACGGTGAACCAGTAGTGGGAATGCAGATAATGGGACTTATCGAGACGCGCAATCTGGACTTCCGTCACGTTCTCCTGCTATCTGCATCAGAGGGGACGCTTCCATCGGGAAATTCAGAATCATCATTCTTACCCTACAGTCTTCGTAAAGCTTTCGGGCTGACCACAATGCGTCAGAAGAGTGCCGTATCTTCATACAATTTCCATCATCTTCTGCAAAGAGCCGAGAGCGTCACGATGGTGTACAACGGTGACACCGATTCCGCCGGCATAGGCAAAGGTCAGATTTCCCGATACCTGCTGCAACTGATTGTCAGCAATGCGAAGGTACAGCGCATTACTCTAGACTCCCGACACAAAGAGTCAACTGTATCACATCTTGTGGTCGCAAAGAGCAGCAAGGTGATGCAACGGCTCTATGACATGTACGATTATTCTACGGAGGGAAATTATCTCTCACCGTCGGCTATCAACTGCTACCTCGACTGTTCCTTGAAATATTGGTTCAGATATGTAATAGGAATTAAGCCTAAGGAAGACGATTCCACCGAGATTGCCGCCAATCTTTTCGGCACCTTGTTCCACAAGAGTGCCGAATTGGCCTACAATTCACTTGCGGCAGAATCAGACGGATTGATAACCGAAAGCAACCTCAGGAAACTGATTGACGCCCCGGAACGTATCGACTCGTTCGTCAGGCAGGCATTCAACTGCGAACTATTCAACGGAGCCGCAGTCAAGCCTGAAGACTATAACGGCGTGCAGGTCATAAACTATGAGGCAATAAGAACATATCTCAGACAGGTTCTGCGCATTGACCTGCTGTATGTACCATTCCAATATATCGGAAGCGAATCAAGAAAATTCAGCCATTGTCTCGTGATAACACATCCTGAAAAGCCCGGTGAAACCCTAATGATACGTATGAGCGGTTCCATAGACCGACTGGACTTGAAAGGCAACATTCTGAGGATTGTCGACTACAAGACTGGAAACAGAAAGGAAGAACCCAAAAGCATGGAAGATCTCTTCAGCGGGAGCAAGCGCAACTCTCACTATCTTCAGGCTTTCTATTACGCTACCCTTGTCAATGATGACGCGCAGTTAAGCAAGTATCGCCTGGCGCCGGTGCTGCTGTACACCCGTTCCTCGTCAAATCCAACCCCAGCCGATCTATACCTCAGTATAGGCGGACAACCGGCAACCGACTTTGCAAAAAACTATATCAGCGAATACACCGAGCGTCTGAAGAAGACAGTAAGTGAAATATTCGATCCCAAAGTTCCATTCCGACAGCCGGACAAGTCTAACGAGCACTGCAGGTTTTGTGATTTTGCAAGTATCTGTCAAAGACAGACCGAATAAGGCTATCTACTGTATTACGCCAGGAAATATCATGCATAAAAGCCACACATCATGGTCTTTAATGCCAACGCTTCAAGGTCGGAAAGTACTGCATAAGTCCATCCTTGTACTGCTCACGGGTAAGGTGCTGACCTGTACTGGCGTTGAAATGGTCAACATATTGTGAGCATAACTCAGCCATTTCCTCCATAGTGCAATCACTTGTAAAGGCACCATCCTTGTAGCAATAACTGCAATACTCGCGATTTCTGCTTCCGTCTGAATTCGTACCAAGCATCTCTTCTGTCAACGGCATTCCGCAACTCTGGCAGAAAAGGACAGTTCTTTCTTTCTCCATATCCAATTATTATTGAAACTGACCATAAAAGTAGCGTTCTTTTTCTAAAGATACAAATCGCAATCTTTTTTTACAATTTTCTGTCACGGTGACAATAATTCGGACATACTTGAATACTTGATGTCATGCAACAATCCTCCGTTAACACTCTTTAATGCAAATTAAAGCAATTTGACTGCCGACACAGTTGTAAAGACTGATAATTATTTCTTCCTTTGTAATGTTATCATTTATCGCACATTATTTGACAATTATCGTCGTTGAGAAAAGGTTGGACTGATGTATCTGACTGATAAGAGGACATTGGAACTGTGCAGGCAAGGCGACAAAGAGGCTTTCCGCACAGTTGTGGCGACGTATCGTCAAATGGTGTTTGGTGTGGCTCTCAGAATTCTAGGTGACGAGGAAGGAGCCAAGGACATCGTTCAGGAAACTTTCATTAAAATGTGGCAGGGTTTCAGTTCTTTCAGGTCTGACCAGAGCCTGACTACATGGATATACACCATTGCTACACGTCTATGTCTGGACACACTTCGCAAATCATCTAAAATGTCGCGAATGACAGATGGCGATGAGGTATTGACCAGATTTGCCGAAGGTAGTGACGGGCCCGAACGACAGATGGAGAACAACGAACTGGCTTCGGTGGTTAGAGAGCTGACAAGCCAACTGAGCCCGAAACAGCGGGCGGTATTCACTTTGGTATGCCTCGAAGGCCTGGACACAAGGCAGGTTGCAGCCATTACCGGACTGGATGCAGGAAAAATCAAAAACAACCTTTACGTCGCGAAAAGCAAAATACGCGAACAACTGACGAAACTGGGCTACGGAAGATAATTCTTCACAGATCCTATATCTTGACAGTACTTATAAGTACTTTTTTGCCCGATGAAAGCGTGGTTGCGAACACATAGCGATCGCCACCGTCTCTGACACGGAAGCGTTGCCGCAGTTGGCTGGAACTAAGGGGAAAGTTACGGACTGTAATATTGGCACGGTCGGTGCGGGTGAAGAATGTTTTTGCAGAGCGGTTGTCAAAGGGTATGACCTCATCTATTACAAACTGGCGTCCCGGAAAAGCGAGGACTCTTTCTTTGGAGAGGTAAAGGTGAGAGGCTGGATGGAGCTGGCTGACACGATAGCGAAGGCACAGTGTTCTATAGAGAGCACACTTCATCTGGGCAGCATAGGGTTCATAAAGAAAACATCCGGCAGTTACTGATGCATCGGAAACCAGAGGTAATGACAACTGCGATTCTTCTGCAAGCGTTGAGCATAACGGTTCACCGGCTATGCCGTCAGCTGCTATGTTGACAGAGCATATTTCTGTATTACCGACAAAACCATCCTTTATGACTGCCAGCATCTCTTTGCATTCGCCGTCAAACGATATGATCCAGAGTTGGCTGACGTAGCGGAGATCTGAAAGAGCACGGCTTATGTCAAGCATAGGCGAAAGCTTGACCATGACAAGTCCGGCAATACGGAGCATCTGAGCCTCAAGCATTGTGACGTCAGGCTGACATCCGCTGACAGACACCACCTTGTCGCCTGAGTTTGAGCGTCGGGCCGGATCGACATATATGAGGTCGAAATGGTCTCTTGAATGTGTTCTTAGAAACTCTTCGGCAGTCATATTGCTTATGGTGACATTGCAGCGGCCAAGCAACGGGAAATTGTGTGAAGCGAGGTCGCATAACTGCGGGTTGACGTCGTTGTAACAGACCGCAGCAGCGGAACGGGAAAGATAGAAACAGTCAACACCCATTCCACCGGTCAAGTCGCACATAGTGAAACCCTTGGGAAGTATGGTATCAACGAGTCCTGCCTTATAGAGTGCAACATACTGTGAAGTACATTGCTCAAGCGAGAGGTGTTCGGGCCACAAGATACCATCTACTGCCGCCCAACTGGGCAGTTTGTCCATGGCTGACTGGTGACCTGAAATCTGGACAAGTGCCTCTCTCATGTCAACACCTTCAGGGCAGCGACCAAGAGCCAGAGAACGGACATCCTCGTCCGCATGGCGGCTGATGAATAGGGCGGTCTCGCTATTCATCGGTTCTTCAGTTCTTCGGACAGGTATAATGATGTGTAGCCCTTGCCAAAGGAGGCAACCTGAGCGGGAGTACCCTCGACCACAATAGTACCACCGTTGCGACCTCCTTCGGGTCCCATGTCGATAATCCAGTCGGCCTGTTTGATTACATCCATGTTGTGTTCTATTACTATGACTGTGTTGCCTTTGTCAACAAGTCGGTTCAAAACATTCATCAGGACGCGAATATCTTCGAAGTGTAGTCCGGTTGTAGGTTCATCAAGTATGTAGAGGGTTTTGCCTGTATCGCGCTTAGACAGTTCAGCTGCAAGTTTGACGCGCTGACTCTCACCTCCGGATATCGTAGTCGAGGGCTGTCCAAGTTTGAGATAACCAAGGCCCACATCCTGAAGCACCTTAATCTTATTTAGTATTGAAGGAACGTTTTCAAAAAAAACAACCGCCATATTGATTGTCATGTCAAGAACGTCAGCAATGGATTTTCCCTTGAAGCGTACTTCGAGGGTTTCGCGGTTATAGCGCTTTCCGTGACATACCTCGCATGGTATCATAACGTCGGGCAAGAAGTTCATTTCTATGGTCTTGTATCCGTTCCCGCTACAGGCCTCGCAACGCCCGCCTGACACATTGAACGAGAAGCGGCCTGGCCTATATGCTCTTATCTTCGACTCTGGAAGCTCTACAAACAGCGAGCGGATTTCACTGAAGACCCCTGTATATGTAGCAGGATTTGAACGGGGTGTACGGCCCAGTGGTGACTGGTCAACATCAACCACTTTATCGATGAATTCGAGACCATCTATACTGTCAAACTCGAGGGGTTCCTTAAGTGAACGGTACAGGCGCTTCGAAAGTATTGGCTGAAGTGTTTCGTTGACGAGAGTAGATTTTCCACTGCCCGATACGCCTGTGACACAGATGAGTTTTCCTAACGGGAACGAAACGGTAATATTCCTGAGATTGTTTCCACGGCAACCGTGCAGGACAATGCTGTTGCCATTACCGTTACGGTATTGGCGTGAATAATCACAAGTGTCCAGGGTGCGCTTAAGATATTTTGCAGTGAGAGTATCGGCATTAAGCATCTGTCGGGGAGTACCGGAGAACACTACTTCGCCCCCCAGACGCCCTGCTTTCGGACCAAGATCGATAATCTTGTCAGCGGCAAGCATCATTTCGCGGTCATGCTCGACCACAAGAACTGTGTTACCTACATCTCGCAGGGTCTTTAGAGAGTCTATAAGCCGCTGGTTGTCACGCTGATGGAGCCCAATGCTCGGCTCATCAAGTATGTAGAGAACATTGACCAGTTTAGAGCCTATCTGTGTAGCCAGACGTATGCGCTGTTCCTCACCGCCCGACAGTGACTCGGCAGGGCGGTTGAGCGAAAGGTAGTCAAGCCCCACGTCAAGCATGAATCTGAGTCTGGTGCGTATTTCCTTGAGTATCTCAGAAGCAATGGCACGCTGACGTTCCGGCATCCTCGCCCCCACTTCACCTGTCCATTCGTAAAGCTCGGCAATGTCCATTGAGGCGAGTTGATGGATGTTCTTTCCGTCAATTAGGAAGTGAAGTGATTCTTTCCTGAGGCGTGATCCTTGACACTCTGGACAGACTGCTGTGGCGGCAAACTGGTCGGCCCACTTCTGCTCGACTGCACTGAGGTCGGTCTGTTGCTGAAGGTTACGAATGTATTTGACTATTCCGTCGTATTCGATGAATACAGCGTCGGCCTCACTGTTGATGCCGGTTATCTGTACTTTAATGCGCTCTACGCTTCCGTTGAGCAATTCGTCAATAACATCGTCAGACATATCCGACATAGGAGTGTCGATTGTGTAGTCATACTTCTGGAGCAGCGAAGTGATTTGTCTGAATATCAGAGTGTTTTTATATGGCCCCAATGGTGCCAGGGCACCTTTTCGAACGGAGAGACTTCTGTCTGGAATAACCTTGTCAATATTGACAACTGACACGATACCGAGCCCTTTGCACTTCGGGCAGAAGCCCTGTGGAGAATTGAAAGAGAAGGAGTGTGGAGCGGGATCTGAATACGACAAACCGGTGTCAGGGCACATGAGACTGCGGCTGTAGCGGTGCAGGACACCTGTTCCTAAAACCCCTGGTATGACGTTGTCAGGAACGGACAATATCTTCATCTGGCCTTCACCCAACTTCATGGCAAGCGACACGGCTCCCTGCAGGCGCTGACGGTACTTTTCGCAGACAACCAGTTTCTCAACGACCACATCAATGCTATGGTTACGGTAACGGTCGAGCTTCATGCCAGGTTTCAGTTCTGTCATTTCACCGTCAATTCTGACATTAAGGTAACCTTTGCGACGGATACTCTCCAGAAGTTCCTTATAGTGTCCCTTACGGTTATCAACAAGTGGAGCCAATACGTAAATGCGCTGGCCGTTGTAGTCGCTGAAGATAAGGTCGAGTATCTGTTCTTCAGTGTATTTGACCATCTTCTTGCCCGAAAGGTACGAGTAAGCCTCGCCCGCTCTGGCAAAGAGCAGCCTCAGATAATCATAAACTTCAGTAGTGGTTCCAACTGTCGAACGTGGATTGCGGTTAGTCGTTTTCTGTTCTATTGAAATCACTGGACTCAGACCGGTAATGCTGTCCACATCAGGACGCTCCATGTTACCCAAAAAATTGCGGGCGTATGCTGAGAATGTTTCAATATACCGACGTTGCCCTTCGGCATAGATTGTATTGAAAGCCAATGAAGACTTGCCGCTGCCGCTGAGTCCGGTGACAACAGTAAGCGATTTGTGAGGAATCTCAACATCTATGTTCTTAAGGTTATTGGCCCTGGCACCAACAACGCAGATTGCTCCGGATTTGCTTTTCATCAGTCTTTTATCGTTGTTCGGAGCTTTCATTCTTAAGTCCGGTAAGCAAGTTGATATCGGACTTGACAGTATAGTGCATTCCCCCGGCACCTTCGGCCTCAATGTGTATGAAGTATGTGCCGTTTGGTGCCGTCCGACCGCCTATGGTGCCGTCCCAGCATGTGTAGTAGCCGTTGTTATCGTTGCCCTCGGAATACTCAAGGCTGTTCTGATCGCCAGAAGCCACAAGTTGGCCCCACCTGCTGAAGATACGCATGTTGAAGCTGACTATTGACTTAACTCGAATCTTCAACTCATCGTTGATACCGTCGCCATTAGGAGAGAAGGCGTTTGGAACAAAAAGGTCAGAGGCGTTTATCGAGAACTGTGAGGTTTCCTGATCCGGTCCTGGGACAATCTCAGAATCGGGCTCGCGGTACGAAAATGCAAACGAGACGATAAAGGTGCCGTCATCCTCGAAGATGTAAGATGTAATCTCGTCCTGACGTACCAGATACTCTTCCTTCTGCTGGAAACCATCCTGCATAAAAGAGCGGGTAACACGCCACTCGCAATAGATCTGGCTGCCTGCAGTGACTCCCGACATTCCGGCATTGAACTCAACGCTGAGAGGTGCTTCGTAAGCAGTCGGAGCGCTACTCCCCATGTAAAGAGTGTCCTGAACTCCAGTCTTGCCAGTAAGGACAAGGAATGCCCTTGATACAGGAGCGGAGATAAGCTGTACTGACGCTACAGACACCAGTATCCAGACGAACAGGACTCTATAGTATTTCGAAAACATGTTGCAAAATTAATACAATAAACCCAAAAGGCACCGATGCGAGTCAGAAACAATTCGTATCTTTGCAGCAGATGGCTTATCTGTGATAATAACGTTGTTTGAATCAGGTTATTTGAATCGTATATGTTAAAAACAGGCATATCCTCCGTTTTATCGGTATTTTTTGTTTGCTGTGCATTGTCCCTGCCGGCTTTCGCCCAGACAGATGACGACTTTATAACTCATACCGTAGAAAAGGGACAGGGCATCTATTCAATCGCCCGCATGTATGGTGTGGCCGAAAGCGAAATAATAAGCCTGAATCCCGGCAGCGAGTCGGTCATAAGGGTTGGACAGATGCTCAGAATACCAAAGAGAAAATCTGACGGACTGAACTTCCACACAATACTTTCAGGTGAGACTGTCTATAGTCTGACAAGAGCCAACAGGATAACCGAAAAAGATCTGTATCAAGCAAATCCCGGACTGGAGGAGAATGGTTTGAAAGCAGGACAAACTATCGTTATTCCTGCCCCAACGGTCGTTGAGGAGACACAACAGAAGAACGACGGAGATCCGGTTGCTGCAGCAAGAGAGAGAGAGAAGAAAAGTCAGTATCAGGCTAAACACATAGTTGCAAAGAAGGAAACCATATACCGTATAAGCAAGAAATATGGCATTAGTCAGGCAGAGTTCCTGGCAGCTAACCCTCAGTACAGATATTCAAAACTTCAGGTAGGCAGTACAGTGGTCATCCCCTATCCTGAAGGCAAGAAGGGCAACAGCCATACTGAAGAGCCGACCGTAATTGAGCCTAATCCACAGGAGCCTGTTGCCGAAACGACTCCAGCACCCACGAAGACAGACCTCCTGGTCAGCGGCAACGTACGCTCTGTTTCTGTACCGCGCATAATAGAGGCCGCCCTGCTGATGCCTTTCGAACTTGACGGACCAAACAGACAAGAGCAACGCGAGATGGTTGAATTCTACCAAGGAGTACTGCTCGCCATCGATGACATGAAACGTGACGGTATTTCGGTAAACCTGCACGTTTACGATACCGGAAACGAGAGCAAATCAATTGTTCCGATACTGCAGAATGAAAAGATGAAGGAAATGCACGTAATATTCGGCCCACGCCATGATAATCACATCAACGCGGTAGCGGAGTTCTCCCGAGAGAACCATATTCCATTGGTGCTGCCTATCAATTCAAATGTAGATGCCGTTTATTCGAACCCATACGTTTATCAATTAAATACGCCGCAATCATATCAGATTGCCGATGTCTGCGATAATTTTTTCAAAGAGTTCCGCAAGCCTAAGCTTATTATTCTCGGTACTGGCGGTGAAACGCGCAACATGTTCCTTGACCAATTGAAGCAGGAACTTGGGGCCAAGGGACATCCATACGTCACAGTTGATGCGACATCTATCAACAACAGCCTTACAGAGCGTCTGTCGACAGAATTGGATAGTGAGCGGCAGAATATTTTCATCATCAGCAATAATGACGTGGGAAAATTGTCCGGTCTGCTGCCGATTCTTCAGCTTGTCACAAGGGGCAAAGCGAGAGAAGTCGAAACACACCTGTTCGGATATCCGGAATATCAGATGTATGCATCCAATCACATTGAAGAATTCTTCGAAATAGATACTTGGTTCTACAGTTGGTTCTACACCAACAATCAGTTGCCTGAAGCAATTCGGTTCAACTCTGATTTCCGCAAGGCATTTGGCAGGCAGATGATGGCGTCATATCCCAGTTTTGCCTCTTACGGATACGATATGGCAGAGTTCTTTCTGAAAGCTGTCTCTCGCTATGGAACGGAATTTTCCAGCCATCTTGACAGAATTAACGTCAAACCTGTCCAGATGGGATTCAAGTTCCAGAGAGCAAGCAACTGGGGAGGTTTCATAAACAGAAAAGTTTTCTTCGTACACCTCTCAAATCAATACAAGGTTGAAAAGATCGACTTTGACCTATGATCAGCCGACAATGAAAAGATTTCTTTCCACATTATTCATTTTACTTGTATCTGTGCTGCCATCAAGGGCTCAGGTAGGCCTGCACCGCAATACTTTTGCATTTGGAGGCAACATCGGAATTGACCACTCGCAGATTTCGGTATCGCCGAAGATAAAACAGGGAATGTATCTGGGAAAGACTTTTGGCATAACTGCAAGATATACTTCCGAGAAATACTTTTTCCTGATATGTGCAGCACAAATAGAAGCCAACTTTGTTGAAAGAGGATGGCGTGAAGAAATTGAAGATGGTACGGGAAATGAATATAACCGCAGGCTGACATACGTGGAGATTCCATTCTTCGCCCATCTTGGAATTGGAAGGGAAGCCCGTGGCGTTCAAGGGTTCATCAATCTGGGGCCACAAATCGGATTTCTTATCAGAGACAAGGAAAATTACGGTGGAATGGAACCTTGGGATCCTTCAAAGCGGCCCAACAATGTAAATGTCCAATATGGCAAGGAGATTGACCACAAACTTGAATATGGCATTACTGGTGGCCTCGGCATCGAACTGAAAACAGCCATCGGCAACTTCATAATAGAAGGCCGCTACTATTTCGGTCTTTCTGACATTTTTGGCAACACCAAGACAGACTATTTCGGCCGCTCTGCCAACACGAGCATATACGCCAAAGTAGCGTATATGTTTGAGATAAGGTGATTCTCCTACTCTACTCTCAGTTGAAGAAATAACGTATGCCCAACTGCAGATACCAGCAGTCAGACGAATTTCTTAATGGTTTGAAGGTTCCGTTGAGCAGACCGTCAGCGTCACTGTATAATGTGAAGACAGGCCTCCCGGAAGCAGCATCAGTCCTAACGTATGTCATGATTTTCCCGTTGTTGCAGGCAGAGGGAGTCCGGGAAACTCCCCAATCACTGCATAGGAGGTTGCCGGCATTCATAATATCAAGCGATACCTGGAGACTGCTTATACTGTTGCCATGGCGGATTCTGAAAGTTTCGGAAACTCGTATGTCGAAGCGGTTAAGCCAAGGCATCAAAGCGTCATTTGCACCAGCAAATTCCCCTTTGTGCCGGCTCAGATACCCATCATTGCAGACAAACTCCCAAAGGGCTTCCTGCTGTTGGGCAGCTGTGTATCCTGCATTATCAGTAAACATCAGTTCATCCTTTGAGGCGGGAATGTAAAGAAGATCGTTCAAGGCACCGTCGCCATTCATGTCATTCGAATATGTGTAACTGTATGTGCCGGCTGTACAGCCATTGTAGAATAGCCCTACAGATGTTGAGAACCTGCTGCCGTGTTCAATCGAATACGTAACTGCACCCATGATTCTGTCTGGGATCACGTAACTGGTTGTATGTAATTCCACTTGATTGGAACTGTTTACCGACGGTGTGTTTTTCCATGTAGAATAAAGCGATGATCCAACCATGTCAGAAACGCTTTTGGAGTCCTGATGAATATACGACAGTTCTATTTTGAGGTTCTTGACAGGTTCTAGCTTCAGTGTAGCGGCAACTGACCAGCTGTAACCCTTGTCAGTATTGTCAAGCAACATGGCGCCTCCCGTCACATTTCTATAAACAAGAGGAGAATTACATTCGGTTCCATCGGCAAACTGCCGATAATTCAGTCTTGATCCAAGACCTTCGAACAAGGCAAAATCACCTTCGTTGAGAAGATTAAGATTTCTGCAGTACACAGCATTGATATCCTTGTTGTAGATGCCTTCGAGTGACAAGGATGCCGGAAAACTGACGGGAATGTTCCAATCTGCAGCCAGTGAGACCTTGAAGACTTGCGGCAGCTTAAAATCTTCAGATACCCCACATAGAGTCGCGCTTTTGACAGGTGCATTTGGGGTTGATGTCATGTTATAGCCCTTGTCGGACAGATATTGCCTCATGCTTTCAGGAGTATACAGGAAATTGCCTGCTAAGCCGGACAATACTCCGTCAGCATCATTGCTGACCATCACGGTATTCTGAAGCAGATTGCTATAGTTAGGCATGTTGGTCAGGAAAACCAGCGGTATGCGCCCGGCAAAGAGTCCGGCACCACCGTGGAGCACAAAGTTATCTTCGCCCGTAACATCCCAGTTAAAGCCTACTCTGGGTGACAGCATTACTGAAATCTTCGGCCATCTGCCAGTATCGATGACGGGTGTGTTCCATCCAACTGGAACGATATCTCCATCAGCGAAATAATGACGGGTCCAGTCAAGTTCACGATATGAGATATTTGTCTGGAGTTTCTCATAGTAATCTGTAATGTCTGCCCGTAATCCATATGTCATTCTGAAACGGTCATTGAACCGGGTTTCACTCTGAAAATATAGCGATGACTGACCAAGTGAACTTTTTGAGGCCGAATCGTCAGTACCGTTATAACCGTATGTATATCCATAGCCCACAGGAGCCGCTGAATTCTCGAAATCTTCGATTGAAGAGTAACGGTAATAGCCTGTTCCGTACATCATATAATTGGTGGCGGCATGCTGGAATTCGTAACTGATACCTGCCAGCATCCTGCTGTGCCCAGCTATCCAACTCAACTGGTCACTGAAAGTGGCAGAATAAGTTTTGTTGCCTGTATTCAGCGAGAAAAGCTCGTAACCCGCAGACATGAACATATCGCCATCCTTCCATATATCTATGTGCGGGAAAAGGTCTGAATCGGAACCTCGGTTATTTCCGACCATCGACGTTGTAAGAAGAAGTCGATTGGTTAGTCTCCCTATACGGCTGTTCAGTTCGGCAACCGCCGACCAAGCCACATCGCGGAGGGAATAGCAGTTTGTACGGAATGCATAGGAGTTTTGAGATATGCGTGCTGAGGATGCAGGTACGCCAACCGGAGTTCCAAAATCGTTAGGAGTGTTCCACTGCGAATTCACCGTATAATTGTATCTCAACATGAGGTTGTGATTGTCAGAGATATTCCAGTCAAGCCTTGCCAATAACTTATAGTTGGTGGTACCTCCGTCACTGAGATCGGCACTCCCAGCATTATATCCGTATTTTGAAAGAGCGTTGGCGAAACGGTCCATGTCCTTCTGAGTCACCCTGCTAATCATGGCAGCAGCATCACCGATTCCATTATCGGACAATCTCCATTTAGAAATTGGTTCGGGACGATTCTCCATTTCACCATTCACAAAGAAAAACAGGACATCGTGCAATATCGGGCCACCTGCCGTGAAGCCGAATACAGACTTTGACTCAGTATTGCGTTCGCCGAGATCATAGCCTGCAACTTTGTTTCCACGGAACTTTTCGTTGCGCAGATATGTGTAAGCTGTAACCTTAAATGTGTTCGAACCGGATTTGGTGACTGCGTTTATACCTCCTCCAGTAAAATTGCCATGGCGGACATCATAAGGAGCTATTACGATCTGTACCTCATCGATTGCATCAACTGACACAGGACTGCCCCCACCAGGCAGTGCCGATGTAAGGCCGAAAACATTGCTCAGCCCGGCGCCGTCAATGTTAAGCGGCGTGACACGACCATCGCGTCCTGCCATGGAATTATCCTTTCCGCTATGGGCCGAGAGACGGGTATAGTCCAGAAGTGATCTGTTCACTGATGGAAGCAGTTCGAGTCGTTCTTTTCTGATGCTGTATGCCTGACCAGTGCGCGTCTCGTTGAAATGCGAATACTCAGCATCTATTTCAACATCGTCCAAAACCACTGATTTGGGCACCATTTCAACGTCAAGAACGTAATTCTCTCCAACCGACAATCTTATTCCAGAGCGGATGACGGGCCCATACCCGACGAAGCTAAACATAGCGTCATAGACTCCCGGACGAATACCAGATATGGAATAGACTCCGAATCTGTTAGTCGTAGCGCCATAAGTATTGCCTTGTTCTACACTGACAAGCTGAACACTGACAGACTCCAGGGAATTTTCTCCACTCTTTACACAACCGGTTATTCCGGAAGACGTGGCTTGTGCAGATACTACTGCGGGAACAGAAAGCCACAACAACAGACAGACAAGACTTATGAGCCTGAGTGAAACACTGGCAACATCTGCCGGAGAAAAAAATTCGGATGATGACCCATTCATGTCCTGGACAAGATTGGGTTTTTCAGACACGATTGTGCCTGACAGTTTGACTGTTCTTTTCATATGCCTCTTCTCCCATCCAGACTATACTGTCGGTACCGTAGTTTCAACGGTTCTGCCTTTCGGCTCGCGGACTATGACCGCCGGTCGGGGAATCACACCCCACCCTGAAGATTGTTATGCATTATTGCGGTTGCAAAGTTCAGCATATAGCCGCTTATATCCAAACTCTAATTGTTAAAAAAGTAAAACCGTCGCGAATGGATTCGCAACGGTTTGCAATAATTGAAACTGTGGGAGTATTTCTACCCCTTGACATCCACTTTTATCTGGAGTTCTTCAAGTTGTAACTGATCCAACGGTCCGGGAGCATCAAGCATTACGTCACGTCCGGAATTGTTTTTCGGGAAAGCAATGCAGTCACGTATGCTGTCAAGACCAGCGAAAATGCTGACCAGTCTGTCCAATCCGAAGGCTAGTCCTCCATGAGGAGGGGCACCATACTTGAAAGCGTTCATCAGGAAGCCGAACTTTTGCTGGGCCTCTTCCTGTGTGAATCCCAAAATGCGGAAAATCGTAGCCTGAAGAGAACTGTCGTGAATACGTATGGAACCTCCACCGACCTCAATACCGTTAATGACCATATCGTATGCATTTGCACGGACACTTGCCGGATCGGTATCGAGCAGAGGGACATCCTCGGTTTTTGGACTCGTAAACGGATGGTGCATGGCCATCAGCCTGTTTTCCTCATCACTCCACTCATACATGGGGAAATCAACGACCCACAAACACTTGAACTTGCTCTTATCGCGCAAACCTAGCTGCCTTGCCACCTCAAGACGCAACTCGGAGAGCTGCTTGCGGGTCTTCATTGCATCATCACCGCACATAATGAGAATAAGGTCACCTGGAACAGCACAGAAAGCTGCTTTCAGTTTTTGAAGGACATCCTGATTGAAGAACTTGTCAACGCTCGACTTTACGCTACCGTCAGCCTCAACACGAGCATATACCAGCCCCTTACCGCCTATCTGGGGACGCTTGACATATTCAGTCAGTTGGTCAATCTGTTTGCGTGTGTATACAGCAGCACCTTTGGCACAGATACCACCAATATATGCTGAACTGTCGAACACGCTGAATCCATGCCCTTTCATTATATCCATAAGCTCGACAAATCTCATATCGAAACGAAGGTCAGGTTTATCAGAGCCGTAGTACTTCATTGCGTCGTGCCAAGTCATACGCATGAAAGGTTCATTCATCTCAATTCCCAGGATGTTCTTGAACAGATGCTTTGCAAGAGCCTCAAATACTTCCAGAATATCTTCCTGCTCCACAAAAGACATCTCGCAATCAATCTGGGTAAACTCCGGCTGACGGTCTGCTCTGAGGTCTTCATCACGGAAACACTTGGCTATCTGGAAATAGCGGTCAAAGCCTGACACCATGAGAAGCTGCTTCAGAATCTGCGGACTCTGGGGCAAGGCATAGAACTGGCCTGGGTTCATTCTGGACGGGACCACGAAATCACGTGCTCCCTCTGGCGTAGAATTGATTAGTATCGGGGTCTCTACCTCTATAAACGACCTGTTGTCAAGAAATTTCCTAATCTCCATCACCATATTGTGCCTCAGTTCGAGATTACGGCGGACGCAACTACGGCGCAAGTCAAGATAGCGGTATTTCATGCGAATATCATCTCCACCGTCACTATCGTCTTCAATAGTGAAGGGAGGTGTAAGTGCCGAATTAATGATATTGAGCGTCTTCACCATTATTTCTATGTCGCCTGTAGGCATTTTTGGATTTTTGTTGGAACGTTCAGATACTACTCCGATTACCTGAATAACGAACTCGCGTCCAAGACGCCCAGCCTGAGCACAGAGGTCTGAATCTGTATTGTCATCAAACACTAACTGCGTAATGCCGTAACGGTCTCTGAGATCAACAAATATCATTCCTCCCATCTTTCGGGTCCTCTGAACCCAACCGGCCAATACGACCTCTTTGCCACAATCGGCAATTCTCAACTCTCCACAAGTATGGTTTCTGTACATCTCCAAAAAAGTTTTCACAATTCTCAGCAAAGATACTCAGAATTATGGTCAGAACTAAAAAAAACGATAACTTTGCGGAGACAAACAATAAAAAACATGCCACCACTACTATCCAAAGCACTATCTGTTACTATGACGCTGTTCAAGCGCTGCAATTCGCTCATAAGAGGTCGTGCCAACAAAGGAAACAGTCTTTCTTCAACTCCTGCCAACAAACCTTTGACATACGTATTTTGCCGGCTCTTCAGGTTCTGCAAATCACATCCTCCGACAATAAGCCAAAAGGACAAGGCATCCTATATTGAACAGAATTGTCCCCCTGCGCTTGGCGACGGTCTTCCGCAACGCTTGTCAGATATAGTAATAAATAATTACAACAGCCGTTTCCCGATTTCGTCCGCAACTGATTGGCAGGAAACCTGGTACGACAGAGAATACATTCGAGGACGCTTCGAAAATGACAAATCGTTTATCAAGACACTAACTTCAATTTGCAGCGATCACTTTGCCAATCCAGAGTACTCGGTGGAACTCATGAGTCTGGATATGGGTATCAGCAGTTCCATGCTCTACAAGACACTAATGCGACTGAGGCATATTTCACCGTCTAAATACATTGAAGAACAACGCGTCCTCCTCGCCATCAATCTCCTTCGCAAATCCCCAGACCTTACAGATATCCACCTGGCTGACCGTTCAGGATTCAAAACCGTTACGTCATTGCGCAGGTGCGTTACAAATCTTACGGGCAAAAGTGTAGAACAGTTCCGTAGCGATGAAATCCGAAACCGTAAACTCAGACTCCAGTAAAAAGGCCTATTTACACAGTAAATCTCTATGTTCCATACCAAAATGCAGGTCCGATCCAAACAATATTGCTACCTTTGCCGGCAGACAAACCACCACTGCAACGGAACAATGAAAAAAAACATATCCTCACTGCTGTTGTGCATTATTGCCATGTTGGCAATTACAACAAGTTGTACGAAGGAATCCGTAAAGAAGAGCGTTGACATTGACTACGACGAAAGGCTGCTTCACGGCACATGGTATTGCTCATCACTTGGGCTATTTTATGAGTTCAGCGACGCGCACGCAGGCAAGTTCTACGATTCTAACGGGGACGGTAAAAGCTACGAATGGACGTTGAACAAGGATGTACTCATATTACAAGTCAAAGGCGAAGGAGTGAATGTCACTGTATTTGAGACATATATCATTACATCGTTAAATGCCTTGGTGATGAAATGTCATGATGAGCTTGAACCTTCGGAAATCCTGATCTTCAACAAACAACCCTGACCATGAAAAAGGGAGCCAAGATAACATGTATCGCGCTTGGCGTTGTACTGGTGCCGCTTCTCGCCACAGCAGGACTAGTCAGTTGGGCCCTGTTCAGTTCTTCCGGTCTGAAAAAAACCATATACTATGCAATTGACAACTACGCCCCGTGCAGAATTGATGTAGGCAATATAAGGTTTGACGCGGTAAAGACATTTCCCGATCTAGGTCTTTACATGAACGACGTGGTTATTTTCAATCAACCGGGAACAGCTCCCTACGATACCCTGGCTCGATTTGGCAACCTGGTTCTACAAGTCGATGCAGATGCATACCGCCATGAGAACACGCTCAAGGTCAAGATGATATCGTTGAATGACATCTCGACATGGTTGTATACTGATGCTGAAGGCCATAGCAACCTGGACATGTTCACCGGTAGTGATACAAAAGAAAAAAAAGACATACCCCTGACGTTCACTCTTCCCGACTCTCTCAATACAAAGCTGACTTTCGACCTTCAACTGCTAAAACTGGAAAATGCAAACATTACATACGTCGACAATAAAGAAGGAGTTTCTGCCGTTGTCAACGGAATCAGACTGAATGCCATAGGGCATATAAACCCGTCTCTCAAGGGCAACGCCAATATAAGTATAGATATTGCAGACGCCGACTGTTCCATAGGTGACACCGCCATTTACTCGTTTCTTGCAGAAGGCATAGGTCTGAAAGTCCTGCTAAATTTTGACAACCCGTCAGTCAGCGGCAATGGAAAACTGTCGCTAAGACAAGCCAACATGACATCGGGTGAACTCAATGCGCTACTCGATGCTTTTTCGCTTGACTTTGAAGCTGGCGGAGACACCAAAAACAAAATGGCAGACAGCGATGTCAGAATAAGCTCTGGCAAACTGAGTGTAAGCTCAGAAGAGATGAAAGCCGACGTAACGTCGCTAAACCTTGCAGTCAAGGCAGACGGCAAGTACACCTTTGAAGATCTGGTGAATGCGACTCTGTCAGGATCTGCCAAAGCCGTCAGAGTGTATCTGAGTGGAGAGAACCCGCTCGCTGCACAACTTTACGGGATTGCCATAAACGGAAGCACTGCAGCAAAACCGTCAACAGCTGAAGGAGATGCAAAGTTTTACCTGGCTACTGACAGCATGAAGTTCACCATGCAGGGAGAATCTTCACTAGAACTCCTGTCAGACAAACTCTCTCTGAATCTCAACTGCTTCAAGGATAACGTAGCAATTTTCTGCAAACCAGAGATTTATGCCAAATCTGTGCTACTCGCTTTAAATGGTGAAAATTACATAAGCAACTGGCCTGTCAAAACAGTCTTGCCTATTACAGTTGATACTGCTTTCAACCGACTCAGCATAAAAAACGGAGATATATCACTTAACAGACAAGATGTTGGACTATCTGTAGACTGCAGTCTCGCTCAAGACCGCGTTGACGCTTTCGGATCAGTTTCATTCTCCAGCCTTGAAATAGAGAATTTGTTGTCAATGCTTCCTTCTGGCTTATCAAAAAGCCTTGATGGCATCAAAGCCTCTGGACTGCTATCCATGGATGCCTCCGCCAGATTTTCGTCCGATAACGGCACATTCAACATCCACAAACTCTCGGCCAAAGTCAAGGCCAATGACTTCACAGGCAATGTAAACGACTCGATTCTTGCATCGGCGGACAATCTGAACTTAGAATTATCATACCCAGGCAGAGGCAGTAAAGCCACTGTCCACACATACGACGCTATCGTAACAGCAGACGGTGTCAAGGCTGATATTGTGGCAGACAATCTGATAAATGCCGACCTGCAAAGTCTTACAGTTTCTGCATCACTCGACAATATCACCGACAAAAACGCTGTGGAACGCGCAATAACTGCAAAAATTCGCACTAAGGATCTGTCTGGTTCTTTTGACACAATACAGGCCCACACTGGCAATCTCGACATTGACGGCAGATATATTCTTTCATCAGCAGACAAATGGCGTGAAGGTATTGGCCTGAAACTTGGATTTGACACCATCTCTGCTGATGTGGGCAACCTCATGTCTGTATATGCCGGAGCCTCAAACATAGACGTAACCGCCAAAATAGATACATCTGCTCATGATTTTCTGCTAAGATGGAATCCTGACCTCAATGTTGTAATGTCGAATACAAACCTTGACAAACTGCCGATATCTGTTTCTGCTCCCGAACTGGCTTTCAATTTTTCACTTGGAGAATTCAACATCAGCAAGAGCCGTATATTGCTCGGCAACTCTGACATAACCCTGAATGGCAAGGTCAGCAACATCGGAACTTTTCTTAGAGAGGAAGGTTCAATGGAGGGTAAACTAGACTTCAACTCAGACTATTCCGATATGGACGAGCTGATGTCCATGATAAGCGGCCTTGGTCGCGAAGATACTATCCATGCAAAAAGAACAAAACAATTCGCAGATATTGACAATATCCAACAACACGCTGTCGCAGAGCAAGTTGGGCACGATTCGTTAGAGGCCAGCCCGTTCATTGTACCAGAACGTATAAATATCGTACTGAACACCTTCATCAAAGAGATGAAATTCAATAATCACAGCTTCCACAATTTAGGTGGGGGCATTACTCTGAATGAGGGTTCACTTGTGATGGAAGAGTTAGGTTTCTCGTCTGATGCAGCAGAGATGCAACTGACAGCAATATACCGGACGCCACGCCCCGACCACATTTATACCGGTCTGGATTTCCACTTGCTCAACATAAAGATTGACGAGTTAATTGATCTGATTCCATCTGTCGACTCAATCATCCCGATGCTGAAATCGTTTGACGGCAGGGCCCAGTTCCATCTGGCTGCTGAGACTTATCTTAACCAGTTCTACACTCCTAAGATGCCAACCCTAATAGGCGCTGCCGCAATCGAAGGAAAAGATTTGGTAGTAATGGACAATGAAGTGTTCGACGGCATTAAACGCAAATTGCTGATGAGCAAAAAGGCTGAGAACAAGATAGACAGTCTGTCGGTAGAACTTCAGGTGCTGAGAAACAAAGTTGATCTTTACCCGTTCCTAATACACATGGATCGTTACACGGCAGCAGTGTCTGGACGACACAATATTAACAAATCTCTTGACTGCAGTTACCATATATCAATAATTGAAACGCCACTTCCCATAAGACTTGGCATAAACATAGAAGGTCCTTTGTCTGACATAGCACTTAAACCCCTGAGACACATCAAACTGACTAAATGTAAATATGACAAAACTTTCGTACCGGAGCAGATGAATGCCACGGATCAGCGCATAATCGAAATGAAACGGGTCATATCCGAGACTCTCAAGAGCAACGTCAGGTAAATCAGTACAGAAGATTCTTTCTCATACTTCAATCTGTAATCCGTCGTAAGCAAAATGTACGGATAACGGCAGTTTGGCATCGACAATGGAATGAAGTCCGACCCGGTGACTCATATGTACAAACCAAGTGTGTCTTGCTCCAACCCTTTCGGCAAACATGGTTGCCTGAATCACATTCTGGTGTGTAGGGTGCTCCTTTATATGCAATGCATTCACTACAAGAGTCTCCACCCCTTCCAATCGCTTCATCTCGTCTTCCGGAATGCTTTTCATGTCTGTAATATAGGCCAAAGTACCTATGCGAAACCCGACAATAGGCAGTTTCCCATGCATTACCCTGATGGGCATGATATCGATGTCACCCACCCTGAATTCTCTTCCAGGCTCTATTTCTACCAGCTGAATTGTTGGCGTACCGGGATACTTGCCCTGACCGAAGCAATATGGAATCCGTTCCAATAGATGCTCTATTACAAGCCTCTCGGCAAATATTGGCAACATTCCTTCAGTGCAGAAAGGTCTCAAATCGTCAATTCCACCCACATGGTCGTAATGCTCGTGTGTCAACACTACTCCATCAATGCGATCCAGCCTGCTGCGCAACATCTGTTCACGGAAGTCCGGACCGCAATCTATCAGAAGATTTGTGCTGTCAGTCTGAACCAGTGCTGAAGTCCTGAGCCTCTTGTCTCTCACGTCCGACGAAAGACAGGTGGCACAACTGCACCTCATCTCGGGAACCCCTATCGATGTTCCTGTACCTAAGAATGTTACTCTCATTATGAAATATAGTTAACCTCCGCAATCAACGATACACCAAACTTGCTCCTTACATCATTTATAACAGCATCAGCCAGATTTTTTATTTCCTGTCCGGTAGCTCCCCCTCTGTTGACAAGTACCAAGGCCTGACGATCATGGACTGCAGCAGCTCCCAACGACCTGCCTTTCCATCCGCAACGCTCTATCAGCCAACCAGCCGGAACCTTGCACAATCCATCACCGGCAGGATACGAAGGAATATCCGGATATTCAGACTGAATCCGCTCATAAAGTTTCAGGGGTATTACCGGGTTCATGAAGAAACTGCCAGCATTGCCCAGTTCCTTAGGATCAGGCAGTTTGCTTTCGCGTACCATCCGCACAGCCTGCCTGATATTAGTCAGCGATGGCGTGCCCAGTTCTTTGATCAATTGCTTCAGGCTTCCATACTCAATATTCGGATTTTCAGCCTTATACAACTTAAAATAGACATAAGTCACCACATACTGGCCTTTCAGTTCGTGCTTGAACACACTGCTACGATAACCGTAATTACACTCAAAAGACTCAAATGTCCTGACAGTCCCGTCTGCCAAGCTGAGCGTCCTTACCCTCACGATTGTGTCAGCTGCCTCAGCTCCATAAGCACCTATGTTTTGAACTGCACTGGCTCCTACCTCACCAGGAATGGCTGTCAGATTCTCGACCCCCCACCAACCTCGTTCCACGCAGTAGGCGACAAAATCGTCCCAGATTACTCCGGAGCCCACTTTAACAGTCACACTTGAATCATCCTCACTTTCCAGTACAATTCCGTCAATCTTTGAATGCAGCACTGTACCATGGTAATCTCCCAAAAACAACAGATTGCTTCCTGCGCCCATTACCAGTGCAGGTCGGTTCAAACTGTCCAACACTTTTCTGAGTTCGTATTCGCTGCTGAATTCAACCAAAAGGTCTGCCATAACGTCGATACCGAACGTATGGCGATCCTTCATGGGACAATTGACTATATACTTCATATCGGCTGCAAAAATACACATAAAACAAGGCATATCGTCTTTTTTTACTATTTTTGCGTTCCGTAAATGCATCTGGTATGATTATTGACAATATTGACGAACTCCTCAAAGAGATTGAAGGACTGAAGGCTCAGACAGCCGAAGAATTGGAGCAGCTGCGCATCAAGTATCTCAGCAAGAAAGGCATTATCAACGACCTTATGTCCGAATTTCGCCTTGTCCCCGCTGAGAAGAAAAAAGAGATCGGCATGAAACTTAATCAACTCAAGACCATGGCACAGGACAAAATAAACGAGTTGAAAGCCAATTTCGAGCAAAAAGCTGAGGCTGGAGTCAAGCCTGATTTAACCCGCACTGAATATCCTGTCAATCTGGGAACGCGTCATCCTTTGAACATTGTCCGTAATGAGATAATTGATATCTTCTCGCGTCTTGGTTTTGTTTTGGCAGATGGACCTGAAGTAGAAGACGACTGGCATGTGTTCTCTTCGATGAATTTTGCCGAGGACCATCCTGCACGCGACATGCAGGACACGTTCTTCATTGAGGCGCACCCTGACATAATTTTGCGTACCCACACCTCGTCGGTACAAAGCCGAGTTATGGAACACACTCAGCCCCCGATACGCATAATTTGCCCGGGCCGAGTATATCGCAACGAGGCCATCAGTTATCGGGCACACTGTTTCTTCCATCAGGTTGAAGCCCTCTACGTTGACCGCAACGTAAGTTTCGCAGACCTAAAGCAAGTGCTTCTCTATTTCGCACAGCAGATGTTCGGTTCTGAAACACGCATCCGACTCCGTCCGAGCTATTTCCCTTTCACCGAGCCTAGTGCAGAAATGGACATTAGCTGCAACATTTGCGGCGGCAAGGGATGTCAGTTCTGCAAGGGTACCGGATGGGTTGAGATTCTGGGATGTGGAATGGTACATCCAAATGTTCTAAAGCTTAACGGCATCAACAGCGAAGAGTACACCGGTTTCGCACTTGGTATGGGAATCGAGCGCATAACAAATCTCAAATACCAGGTCAAAGACTTGCGTATGTTCTCAGAAAACGATGTACGTTTCTTGCGGGAGTTCCAGTCTGCTCACTGATAAAATCTTTACAAATTAGCGATGCGGAAAGCCGAGTTGTATAAACACTGCATCGAGTACTTCATTGAGGCTATTCCGATAGCAGAAACTGAACTGAACTACAATTCCGACTATCAGTTATTGGTTGCCGTTATGCTGTCAGCACAGTGCACTGACAAACGCGTCAACATGGTTACTCCAGAACTATTCCGCCACTACCCTACTGTGGCAGACATGGCAACTGCGGCACCGCAGCAGATTCTGCAATACATAAGCAGTGTATCATACCCAAATTCCAAAGCCAACCATCTGGCTGAAATGGCGCGCCAGGTAATGCAGCGTTATGGTGGCAATATCCCACGGACAATAGACGAACTGATTACTCTACCTGGAGTCGGCCGTAAGACCGCCAATGTAATGCAGGCAGTAGCCTATGGCGGTCAGGCAATGCCAGTTGACACCCATGTATTCCGCGTCAGCCACCGGATAGGTCTTGTGTCTGAAAAATGTACCACACCTCTTAGCGTCGAGAAAGAACTCGTAAGAAATTTTCCGAATAACATCCTATCAACAGCACATCATTGGCTAATACTGCACGGACGCTATACATGCACTTCCCGTAATCCAAAGTGCTCACAATGCGGCCTGAATAAGATCTGCCGCTACGCTGAACATCTCAGAACCTGAGCGATACCAGACAAAGCGTCGGAGAAAACTCTCATGAAGATATTACGACCTCATTCGCTTGTCAGGTCCTTTAATGCTTCGCCGAATATGAGGTATGAGGTGTTGCCGGCGATGGTTCCTTCGTTCTGTCCCCAAAGGAATGGCCAATCATCGAAGTTCTCGAAATGATCGGGGTGACGGAACAGAATGCCTGGTGCTACGTTACCGGGTATAAACGAAAAGTCAGCGCGATTGTTACCATAGAATACCTGTTTGGGACGGGCAGCCCCTACGGTAGCCACTAGGGAGTAATTGTGGTAGGGATGACAGCCAAACATATAATCCGCGGCTCTATAGGCATAATTCTTGTCAATAATGTCAGGAAAGTATTTGCTGGCAAAGCATATTGTGGTACCAAAACTGATGACGGAGCCACTGCTTGCCCAGTTTCCAAGTCCTATCGGCACTGAATATGGGTTTTCCTTTTCCAGTCTTTCAACGTATTCCTTATACTGAGCCACGTACGGACGCAGTTTTTCTTTGTATTCGGCATCCATGTACGGAATGGCATCCAGGGCTGTTCTGATAGAGCTGTTAACATTGCGGTCAAGGGCCGTCCAGACCTGACTTAAAAACAGTTCTTTATAACTGACCTCTCCAGTCGATACGAACATCTGCAAATTTGTTCCCATGTTTCCACCACCTCTGCGATTACCTTCCTGCATCTGTCCGCTACCCCGGCGCTGTGCTACTTGTCTGCGGAGCATATTTATTTCCTCAGCTTCCTTGGCAAGTCGGACTGATTGTTTCATAGCTCTTTCGGATAAATTGTCATTGTAGCCTTTTAGGACCCTGCTGGCAGCTGCGAACATCATTGCTGCGTTCTGATCAAGGCCTGTATTGCGGTCAGTAAACGCCCACATGTCATCCTTAGTCCCGCTTGATTTGCCGTCAGCTGATTTCTGATATGGCTTGAGGCTCGGATCGTAGTGAAGTCCGTCTGTAATAGCAGCTGCATCTCCCAGATGATGGTAATTGTCAAGAACGCCATTTGAAAGCGTTGAAGCCATATAGCCAATGTTCTCTGCCTGAGCAACGAGATTCAGTACTCCGTGCTCTATATACTGAAGTACGTCTGGTTTCCCATCCGGCCGGTGAAGGTCAACATAGCGCTGTTCTTCACTGACAAAAGTTTCATCACGCATAGGATGGAACAACTCCCAGTCGTTTACAAGATTCTGAACGACATTGATGTTTGAGCTTGTTTCAATATCAAAGTCCCCAGCATCAAAATAGCCGCCGACATTCAGTCCTGGTATAAGCTGGTATGGCTTGTACTTTGTGTCATTCAGTGTGCGTTGACTGTGGAGGTCAAAATGATCGCTGATGGGTGCCTGAATATAGCCTTCCTTGAATGGCTCACCGTGCCATATACGGTATCCTTCGTTAACAGTCATGTGATTCATGTGGATTGGAATCCAAACGTCACTTGTAGCATCGGTAATGTGTTCATAGACATCATTGGCTATGATAAAGTTGCCGGTTGTCGTCTTACCGTATCTGATATAATATATACCTGGTTCCCTGACAGCACTGAAGTCAAACTTGACATAGTTATATTTGTAGTATTCACCCCATACGGAAATCGGACCGCTGTAAACCTCCCTGGTATTGCCGCCGGTTTCCACTCTGTATAAAGATGCTTTAGTCAAAGGCCTGTCACTTTTATCCAGTTCTATCACCGCAACCTTCGGTTGTTCTGTCTGATAGCCGACTTGCGAGAAGCCAATGTTAGGTTCACGCACCCATCCTTCAACGGCATTGGGTTCGACAATCCAAGACAGGACCTTGCCCGTCTTGCCAGATGGCAGAATACTGCGAAGAACAAACCATCCATTTTGAGCAAGAATGCGGCCGTCATACAGATTGAGTTCCGAGTCTGAAGTAATGTGTATCATGCGCTCAGGATCATCTGGAGCCAGAAGTATGTCATGACCGGTTGACAGTGGCAACGGATCGACAAACTGACCAGTACCACGGTCATCGTAGGTACGGAATCCTTTATACTGTCTGACCTTTTCCTCGTTGGGTCGTGCAACAGTATTGCTTACGGCATAACGTGGAAAACGGTTTGGCCGGCCATCCATAATATAGGTTTTATTCCAGTATTGCGAGGGCAGGAACTCAAGGTTGAAACCAGCATCACCTTCAAGTTCTGCAGGAACAGGATCGTCTAGCCAGACCGCAATCTCAACGGCTTTTCCTTTTGCTGTCACGACGAGACGTGAATTGAATTTATAATCTGGATAACTGAGTGCCACTTCAATAGAACCTTTCTCAACACTCACGTTTCGGGAGGGTGACTGAGGAACGAGATCCCATTGTTCAGGAGTATTCGATAGTCGGACTGCACCACCTTGGACAGTTCTGACGCCATGGTGTATTATCTCAATACCGGAATTCTTCTCATCATTGAAACCACCATTGAAAGTATTGCTATACACAAGAACATTAACTCCTTGTCTCTCAAAATACTCAAGGCTGTTAAGCTTCAACTCACTATTGTCCTGCACTTTATTGTCGGACGTGCACGATGCCAGCACAATTATGGCCAACAAGGCAATTGTTTTGTTTGTCATACTGATTTGGTTCTGTAATTGACAGTTTTCTTTCTATTTTCAAAGGTAGCAATATATTTTTTAATCATTGGGTACAACAGGATTTTTATTATTAACTTTGTGACTCTAAATAGAAACAGAAACGGAAACGGAAACAGAAACACAACTAAACGTAACAAAGAATATGACAATTGACAAATTCAACTTTGCAGGAAAGAAAACTTTCGTCCGTGTAGACTTCAACGTTCCAGTTGACGAGAATTTCAGAATCACCGATGACACCCGTATCGTAGCGGCAATGCCGACTCTAAAAAAAATCATTGCCGACGGTGGCCGGCTCATCATTGCATCACATATGGGGCGTCCTAAGAAGAATCCGGATCCAAAATACTCGTTGAAACACATTTTGGCTCACGTGAGCGAATGCCTTGGAGTTGACGTCAAGTTCGCTGATGACTGCGCCAAGGCTCAGGAGGCTGTAGCCGCCCTGAAGGATGGCGAGGCACTTCTGCTTGAGAATGTCCGTTTCTATGCTGAGGAAGAAGGCAAACCCCGTGGCATTGAGAAAGATGACCCTGCCTATGACGCAGCAAAGAAGGAACTCAAGGCGGCTCAGAAAGAGTTTGCTAAAACTTTGGCTTCATATGCCGACGTATATGTCAACGATGCATTTGGCACAGCTCACCGCAAGCATGCCACAACGGCAGTAATGGCAGACTTCTTTGATACCGACCACAAAATGTTCGGTTTCCTGATGGAGAAAGAGGTTGTTGCAGTAGAAAAAGTTCTGAACAACTCTGTGAAGCCTGTTACTGCAATCATTGGAGGTTCAAAAGTTTCCTCAAAGATTACAATTATTGAAAACCTCCTGCAGAAAGTTGACAATCTGGTAATAATTGGCGGTATGGCATATACATTTGTTCTCGCCAAGGGAGGCAAGGTAGGTAATTCACTCTGCGAGCCCGATCAGGTTGACGTAGCTCTATCCGTACTAAACAAGGCTAAAGAACTTGGAGTAAACATAATTCTGCCTGTTGATTGCCTGGCTGCAGACAAATTCGACAATGATGCCAACACCCAGGTTGTCGACAACAACAATGTTCCTGACGGATGGGAAGGCATGGATATAGGTCCTGCTTCAGCAAAGGCAATGGCAGGAATAATAGAATCATCCAAGACTATCCTATGGAATGGCCCTGCAGGAGTATTCGAGTTCAGCAACTTCCAGGCAGGTACAAAGGCAATCGCAACAGCCGTTGCCAATGCCACATCCAAGAACGGTGCCTTCTCGCTGGTTGGCGGCGGTGACTCAGTCAGCGCTGTAAAGCAGTTCGGTTTTGCAGACAAAGTATCATATGTTTCGACAGGTGGCGGTGCTCTGCTTGAAGCTATCGAAGGCAAGGTGCTTCCTGGAATAGCAGCTATCAAAGGTTAATTGATATTTTCCAAATAAAGGGACTGCCCCACGCGGGAAGTCCTTTTTTTTTTCGGCAACAGTGAACAGAAACAAGGAAACTCCAGTCGACAGACACAAGCGGATTAAAGAACTGCTTATGGACTCTCAGTTGGGCAAGGCACTTCAACTATTAAGTACCGAAATAACCCAATTAACCGAGTGGCAGATTACATCTGATTTCGACAATATCAGTATGGAGTACCGTTACATGCTCCAATACTTTGGTCAAGGAGTGGAAGACAGCAAACGCGACAGCCTGTACCGCCAATTGGTCGGACGAAGCCTGATACTGAATGACGATGTCCTATGCTGCATTCAGATGCCGACATCAATGTTTCTCATCGATCAGGCCAGAAGGAGTAAGAACAACCAGCCATTCAACTGTGATTATTACGACATGGCCTTGAAGCGATATGAAGACATATTACCAATAACATATCCTGAAGAAGACTCACCCCAATTAAAGCAAGCTATCATTGAACGCGACCAACTGCTATCAAATCTGTTCGTCGACATCTGGATAAGCGGGAAATGGAATCGTGACGTGCGTAACGGATTGATAGGAATGATCAGTTCAACGCACACCACTCCTATTGACGCATGCATGATAATCAGTGCAGCTACGCTATCCCTATTAAATAAGTTTGATCCGCAAAAAATGCTGTTTTTGGGAGAAATGAGTTCTATCAGTGACCCGCTTCCTGCTGCAAGGGCACTCACCGGATTCGTATTGGCAGCATCCAAATATGACAACATCTTGCCGTATTATTCGGAAATCACGTCACTGATTTCACTCATGTCAGACTCCATTGAAATACAGAATGGAATTCAGAGCATCCAGTATTCTCTGTTGTTCTCCCGCGAGACAGAGAAAATCAACCAGAAAATACGCGATGAAATCATACCTGCTATTATCAGGCAAAGAAACAAACCTTCAGACTCAACTAAGACAGACATATCGGAAGATGACTCTAATCCTGACTGGGAGAATTGGGAAGACAATCTGAGAGATCCCGCCATCCGGAAAACAATTTATGAAATGACGGAGCTTCAGATTGAAGGCGCAGATGTATATATCAGCACATTTGCCCATCTAAAGAATTACCCTTTCTTTAAAGATCCTGTAGGATGGTTTCGTCCATTTGACATCAGTCAGCCTGACGTCAGGGATTTGTTATCCAACAACGAATTCAAGGATTCTTCGTTAGGAAAAGAATTCATCTCAACCGAATCAATCTGTGATTCAGACAAGTATTCTTTCTGTCTCTCATACAAACTCTTTCCGAGGGAACTTCGCAGACAAATGCTTAACGAAATATTTCCTAATGCAAAAGAAGATATCTCCGCAAATAACAGAAGCGACATTCCTTCGGTAGTTTACAGACAATATGCCAAACATTACATACAAGACCTCTATCGCTTTTACAAATTGTTTCCGCGCAGACATGAATTTTGGGATCCATTTGATAATGACACAAATCTGTTTAAAACAGACAGTTTAAGACAACTATTTAAAATCACCCAGTTTGAAAGAGCGTCTGCCGAGTTCTTATTCAAAAAAAAGTACTATCAGGAAGCTGCCGAACTGTTTGGAACAGTAATAGAAGAAAACGGTCCGGAAAGTACAGACTGGCAAATATGGCAGAAGATAGGATTTGCACTGCAAAAAACAAACAGATATGAAGAAGGACTTGAAGCATACAACAAAGCAGACATTCTAGAGCCAGACAACCTATGGACTATCAAACACATGGCACAATGCTGGCAAAAACTGAACAACACATCAAAGGCTGCCGAATATATGCTGATGGCTGAAAATCTCTCTCCTGAAGACCATAATCTGATTCTTCACACAGGAGAATATCTCATGAATGACAAACAATATGACGAAGCACTGAGCAAATTTCTGAAAGTCGAATACGAAGATCCCAATTCAATCAGGGCAAAACGCGACATCGCATGGTGTGCATATATGGACAAAAAGTACGACTTATCACGAAAATACTGGAATTTCGTATTATCCATGTCAAAAGCGCCCAATACACAAGACTTAGTTAACTCTGGTCATAACGAATGGTGTTCAGGAAGGACACAGGAAGCTGTAGCAATATACAGACTTGCCATAGAGTCATCTGGATACGAAGAAGTATGTACTATGCTCAATGATGACAAAGATGTGCTAATCTCGCACGGTATCAAGCCCAATGACATATCCCTAATGATGGATCTGTTAGCCTCATAGCACAAAAGACAATGGCCTCGAAACATAAATGTTCCGAGGCCATTGCTTCAAAGACGGCGGCTACCTACTCTCCCACTTGCGCAGTACCATCGGCGTGGTCGGGCTTAACTTCTCTGTTCGGAATGGGAAGAGGTGGAGCCCCGACGCTATAGCCACCTGAATTTAAGATAATGACTATATCGCACA
>JAFZZI010000032.1 GCA_017615835.1 Bacteroidaceae bacterium
CAGTTACAAACTGATACAAAATAAATTCCACATATACAAGTATTTAGCCATTTTTTTGAAGAATTTCTTTAAGTTTATCTATCGACGAAATCTTACATCTGACAGTCTTACAGTTAGTTTTTGCACACTATAGAGCAGTCAGAGGGTAGGGGTATGAATGAGTAAGAGATTAAAATAGATTTATTATTGAATGAGTATTATTCTCTTTTTTATTATCTACTTACTTTTTTTATTATCTATTTATTCTTTTAATACTATTAGAATCCTTTCTCTATGTCTGTATAGGCGTTATTTTTAACTGTCAGACTGTAAGGTGTAAGATTTTCATATAATATTCCTGTTATTGGCTTGGCATTGTCGCTGAAATAATGTATCTTTGTAGACTAAAGTTCTACGAATGAAATACAACGTAAAATACAAGAAGGTGTTCGATAAAAATGACAATATTGTTGACATCGACACCGTAACAAAAGAAAACAAGCAAGAGGAATATTATAGTATTGGAACCCACACTCCTATGGAAGCGGCCTTAGGAGAAAAGAATCAGCACTATTTCAGGGCTAAGAGAGGCTATGTGTTGAATCCGGAGACCGAATTGCATGACTACACAAAGAGAATGTTGAAATATCGTTTTGACACTGAAGACAAATTCTGCATTAAGTACAATCGCTTAGATTGCTGCTCGCATGGTAAAAGTTGTATCTTTTATGAAGAGATGGAAGGTGGATGCGGTTGCCTCGGAAGTAGATCACATGAATATGATTTGAAGCGATTATATGATACAGCTACAATTGAGGCAGGTTGTGGAGATTTCGTGGCAGATGTTCTTCTGACAAGTTCCACACATCCTAACCGCAAGCCTGTGTTTTTGGAGGTGGCAGTAACTCATCCATGCAGTCAAGAGAAGATTGATTCGAAGAATAAGATTGTAGAGTTGTTTGTGGTTAGCGAAGAAGATGCCTTCTGCAAGTTGGAACAATCTGCCCCATATGATTATGATGGAAAGCTGCCTAAAATAAAGTTCCATAATTTCGATGATAAAACAATACTGACAGGATGTCCACATTTCGCGAAGGAAAAGAAGTATGCAAAACAACCATACGTCTTGAGAGATTCGTATATCCGCACCAAGTTCTATTGCATCCCTCAACAAATAACAGCAACACCTTTGAAGGCATACTACGACAACACGGAAATAGGAATGCTATTCGCCAGTAACTTATTTGGAAAACCCTTTGTTTTCGACAAGGCGATTTCATTGGACAGGAGCCGATTTGTGATGATGGGCAAGGATATCTATGGAGCCGTAGAACCTTGGATTGTATACGGAGTCACATGGAATGGTATAGAATACTATCACACGGTTTCTGCATACCTTGATTATAATAGTGCTCTTAAGGAGTTTACAACCCTTCAAGGCAAAGAGTGGCATGGAGGCGAAACCCTCAGCGACTTCTGTTGAGAAACAATAATTAACTAAATAATAAATCATATATGGATTACACAAAAGTACCCCGTGTGCTCATATACAAGAACCGCAAAGACTTGGATGAATTTCCCGTGGCAGATGACTTCGATTTCCAATCGTTGGAGGAAGTGTTCCTTGATCATCTCGAAGACCGCCCCTTTATCAAAGAGGCTGAAGATGCACCTGAACTGATACTGAAGATATTCAATAATGCCCGGTACATTACCACCCTAATTTGCATGGAAAATCATCCACAGCATTATTTGCGCAGGTATATGAATATTGCTGCGGAGGATTCTAAAAACATCTCGATGGCTAATCATGTGATGCCAGCCACAATGGCTCTTGTTTGGAATTACTTAAACCATTATTTCACATGTTACAACTCCAGTAAGATAGTTGAAGCCATTTATAACAATTTCAACACTGTAGAATGGAAAGAGCTTACTGTAGGAGGACAGAACGATTTCTATGATCTTCATATTATAGAGCCTTCCACTCATCCACGATGGACTACCGATGGTGATTTCGAGCCGCGCGAAATCATGGACGTGATTAACGACCCTGAAGTTCATGAAATTGACATAGCAAATGGTTTAGATTATATCATAAGAGAAATATTTTTCAAATTAGATGGCAAGGAGATTCCCTGCGCCATAAATATAGTGAAAGACAGTCTCGACTTTTTAAAAAGTATTGGTACTTCTGGAATCGACTCCGCCTATAATAAATTAAATAAGGCTTGCATCCAATGGGAGGATGAACATTCTGACGAAATTGAAATTGTCACAGAAGAGACAACTAATGCCCCCATTATAACCGAGCAGTTTCATCAACTCGAAACACGTATAGCAGAACTGGAAGAAGAAAACGAACGGCTGAAAGAAAAAATCAAAGAGTTGGAAGAATTCAAACAACTATTGGACACACCGCTTGACGCCATTGAAGCCGATTCAAAAGTAGGATTGACGGAGATACTGAAACTGATGGAGAATGATGGCGCCAATTTTACAAAAAGCAAGAACAAGACTATTGCCGCGAAAGCCTTAAAGATGATGACAGGCAGGTCGGATTCTGCCTGCAAGCAAATCTTTAGCGTTCCTCTCAGCCCCACCTATTCCGGTCACAAAAAGAAGATATCAGAACTGAATGGATATTTAGAAGCTTTAGGAATGAAAACACTATTATAAGTTGTTATTAAAGTAGTCGTTGGTCTGTATTTTTGCAGGCTCTGCTCTGAATTATTCATGGCAGGGTCTGTATTTTTTTATGCTTGGTCTGAAGGCTCTGAATTAATTAGGTAACCTATTGAAATCATCGTAACTTTGTGTTCAGAAATCAGTTAAATATTTAATTTAATAAGATTATGAATACAAAAAAAGAAAACGCCCAGCAGGGCAACATTTTTGAGAACGCAAACCAAGTGGATAACCCCGAAGCTGACCCCGCACAGCAGCCTGTCTTCGCCGTGACCAAAGGCAACATCGGCGTGGCTAAACCTGCCACGGGCGAGCAGATTGCCCAAGAGCTGGCAAACCCACGCCTGCATGCGATTGTAGAAGAGGTACGCGCGGAGCCGGACGAGACGAAGCAGAAGGCGTTGAAGGTGCAGTACAAGTACGACATCTTCGGCATCTGTCCACATTTCTACCAGTTCCAAAACGACCACCGCGGCCAGGCTGATGCACTTGCAGAGTGCTGCACCTACATGACCTGCGTTGACGTGGACGACCGTGAGTTCGGTCAGCAGGCCATTGACGGAGCCATCCGCTTGAACACCCAAGAAGACAGCATCTGGTATCAGCGTGTGCTCTACATCGAGAACTCGTTACGCGGAGGCGGCAAAGAGCACATCTGGCTTCGCTGCCCCGTAGGCATGACTGTGGCAGAGACGCAGCAAGCCCTTTGCAAGGAACTGGGCATTCCATGCGACGACGCCGTGCAGCAGAAGCAGTCGTTCATTTTGATGACGGGTGATGTCGTCTATCAGTCTGACCTTTGGCTTCAGCCTCTGACACAAGAACAGATAGAGGCTCATCGTGAAGCATTCCGTCTGCGTGGATTGGGCATTGATGGTTGGCCCTTGGAGAAAACGGCAACAAAGCCTGTGGATGCTGTCACAGCAGAACCTGCCACAATGCCAACCGAGAGCGACATCACAGATCCCACACCACGCACCGACTACATTTTTGAGTCTTTTTGGCGTCAGACAGGACTTGAGCCATCATGCCTCAATACTGACGGCAAGTGCCACAACTCGTTGAAGAGCCTGCTCAGCACAGGCATTGTACAGCTGCTCACCAAGGCCGAAATGCAAGGGCAGTTGCGTCATCGTGCCCCCGACTATTGGCAATGCACCGACTGTCAGAACCTTCTTCGCGATTTCTACTCGAAGTACAACGACCCCTCACAACGACTGACGCAATCTCAGCGAAGCATTTTTGCTAAGAGTCAGCATATGTCGGACACCCAAGAACTGGCCGTGAACAACAAGGATGATGAAGAGCAACCTACTTGCGACATGCTTACCTTGAGCGAGATCTACGCCAGCACTTTGCCTCCACGGATGAACCGAAAGAAGATGCCGCGACTTGTGAAGGCCGTTACCTCGCGTACACCTACCGAGGACATTGAGTGCGTAGCCCAATCCGTCTTCCCTCCACTCGAAGCTCATCCCGTTGACCTTGAAGCCAAATATATCGACAATCGCTATCGCCAACTACGTGGAGCCAACGTAGCGGTAGCAGAAACGGGTGTCGGTAAGGGTTGCATTGACCTGCCGATTAAGCACATTATGGCCGACATCCAAGTCATCACCAAGCAGGAGCGCAAAAAAGAGCGCGAATATCATCAAAAGTTCAACATCCGAAATTCGAATCAGGATAAGCCCAAGCGCCAGAAATACCGCATCCGTAACCTGATGGCCAATCTCACCCCGGCAGCACTTGTTCTGCGTACCGAAGACAACGATGGCGCCCCTCTTTACTGCAAGATGAACGAGCTGGAGCAATGGGACAAGGTTGAGAATGCAACGGGCAAGAAGAACCAATTCACCATCATGAAGTTGAACGACGATGAAGGCAATCAGTTCGGTGCCGAGCGTGCTGGTACACAGAGCGTCACAGCAGCCACCTCATTATTTCTGAACTGGAATGCCTCGACAACACCAGGCAAGCTTGTTCGCTACTTCCTTAACGTGGTGACCGATGGGCCTGTATCGCGCCTTACGTTGTCAACCATACCTGACCGAGGCATCGGCGCTGACTGTCCCGTGTTTGGCAACTACGATGAAGATTACGACGCGCTTCTCAAGCCCTTCATCGATAACCTCAATGCTGCCACTGGGCAAATAGAATGCCCTCAGGCATGCAAGATGATTAGGAAACTGAAAGCCGAGTGCGATGAGTTTGCCATTGCCTCGTCTGACCGTGTGTTCGACAATCTTACCCATCGCGCCCTCGTTCATATATTCCGCAAAGCCATCTGCATTTATGCGGCGAACGGAATGAAATGGGAAAGATACATCGAGCCTTTCTGCCGTTGGAGTCTGCATTATGACTTGTGGCTGAAGATGCATTATTTCGGCGACCTCATTCGTCAAGCCGACCAAGACACCCCCGTCTCAAAGCATGGCCCACGCAACATGCTCGAGTTGCTGCCCGACGAGTTTTCAGTTGCACAGCTCTCCGATGTGCGCTATGTGCAGGGCAAAGACCGTGAAGGAACTGCCAACCAGATTTATCAGTGGGTACATCGTGGATTAATCTTACACCTGACAGCTGACAGATACAAAAAAGTACCTAAGAAGCAGTAATGAGTAATGGCTTATTAACTCTCTGAACAAAACGGCCACTGGACTCGCGTGAGTTTGGTGGCTGTTTTTTATAGATATAAAGATAAAAGATAAAGGCATCAGCGTTTCACTGTCACTTTCTTTCTATCTATGATATATGCACCATTAGGTAACTGCTTCAGAGATGTTACGTTCGTTGCCACCTTCTTGCCACTGAGGTCATATACGTCCACGGGTTTGGTGAACTTACCGCCTTGGATGAAGCCGATGTCAGTTGCAACGGTTATTGTCAGCTTACCATCCACGTAGGTGAAGTCGTAGTTTGTTGCCTCACCGCCGCTTACGGTTATCACGTACTCCCCAGGCTCGGATGCCGTAGTAGCCTCCGTGTTTGCCGTAGGTGGGGTAGTAAGCACGTTCTCGTCCTCCGTTCCCTTCCATCCGCTATATACGATTGTCAGCTCAGGTACTTCCTCGCCCTTCTTCATCTCCTTATCATCGGCGGTTACGGTGAGCATTGCCTTGGTGATGGTCAGCTTGCCAGCTGTATAGTCGAAGTTGTAGTTC
>JAFZZI010000011.1 GCA_017615835.1 Bacteroidaceae bacterium
AACAGTGCGTGTCGATTTGAATTGATTGTGCATCTTTGCAGTCTGAATGTAATCCCGGACTGCATGAATAGCGGAAAATACCTTTTCAGTCAACTCGTAGAGTTTTTGCCTAAGCGAATCTTTGATGGAATAGTCAAGAAGTACAGCGGTGACAGGTACGTAAAGACGTTTACGTGTTGGAACCAGCTTCTTGTTACCTGGCCATTGACGGAATAGAAACGGGATATGAGGCAAGGGTGCCTCTATGGATGTTCGGTCTTATTTACTAATTACCTGGACTTAAACCTGATGACAATGTGGCTCTCGTGGATATAGCCCTGAAGAACTGAAATGAGTGGTCATACCATCGCAGAATAAGAGAATTTTACATAAGTTTGTACCTGATTTGGTTGCCGGCGCAGGCATCCGGCGTCTTTTGCATAGTGGAATGATGGAGAAGCATCTGCATCCGGTAATGCTGGCCGGGACGGGCAGCGATGTGGGTAAGAGTGTGATTGCTACGGCTCTGTGCCGGATATTCATGCAGGATGGCTACAGTCCTGCTCCCTTCAAGGCACAGAATATGGCTCTGAATTCGTTCGCAACGCCTGACGGGCTGGAGATCGGGCGTGCCCAGGCTGTTCAGGCCGAGGCGGCCGGCATTCCCTGTCATACCGATATGAATCCGCTGCTGCTGAAACCCGGTTCTGACCACACGTCGCAGGTGGTTCTCAACGGCAGGCCCATAGGCAACCGGAACGCATACGATTACTTTAACATTGAGGGGCGCGACGAGTTGCGGCAGGCTGTCAACAGTGCATACGACCGGCTGGCGGCCCGCTACAATCCTATTGTGATGGAGGGGGCGGGAAGCGTTTCTGAACTGAATCTGCGTGATACGGACATAGTGAACCTGCCGATGGCGCGTCATGCCGGCGCGAGGGTGGTTCTGGTGGCCGACATTGACCGGGGCGGAGTGTTTGCAAGCGCCTACGGCTCGGTATGGCTGCAGCGGCCTGAGGACAGGGCTCTTATCAAGGGGATAATAGTGAACAAGTTCAGGGGCGACCTTAGGCTGTTCGAGTCTGGGGTGAAGATTCTTGAGGACATCTGCAAGGTTCCTGTACTGGGGGTGATTCCTTACTTCAGCGACATTTACATTGAAGAGGAGGATTCGATGGAGTTGCAGCAGAAGTGCGGCAGTGCAGTGTCAGGCAAGGTTAATGTGGCTGTGGTGCTGCTCAGGCATCTTTCGAACTTTACCGATTTTGCCATGCTTGAGCACGACGAGCGCGTGAATCTGTATTATACGAACAATGTGGAGGAGCTTGGCAAGGCCGACGTGATTCTGTTGCCGGGAACGAAGAGTACTCTGGGTGACCTGATGGAGTTGCGTAGGAACGGGGTTGCCCAGGCTATTCTCAAGGCGCACAATGCAGGCGCTACGGTGATGGGTATCTGCGGTGGGTATCAGATGATGGGGCTCTCTGTGAGTGACCCGGACGGTGTGGAGGGCAGCATTGAGAGGCTGCCTGGTCTGGGACTTCTGCCTATAGATACGGTTATTCAGGGTGACAAGATTAC
Source organism: Bacteroidaceae bacterium (assembly GCA_017615835.1). Lineage (GTDB taxonomy): Bacteria > Bacteroidota > Bacteroidia > Bacteroidales > Bacteroidaceae > Colenecus. The sequence continues at coordinate 1,564 of JAFZZI010000011.1, forward strand.
ACGTCAGGTGGGATTCCGCTTCGGCGGGTCAGGCGATGTGGAGAATGCACCGGCCGGACAGTGCAGAGGCTATGAGATTCACATGGGTCGCTCTGTGATGGCTTCAGGCTCTGATGCGCGTCCGCTGAATGTTCTTGATGACGGGACTCCAGAGGGTTGCATTGCCGACAGCCGTACCTGCGGCAGTTACATACATGGCATCCTTGACAACAGCGAGGTGATGGAGTGGATGCTGCGGCCCTATGCGGGGCGCAGGACAACGTCTGTGACAGACTGGGAAGCATTCAGGCAGAGTCAGTATGACAGGCTTGCCGACCACGTCAGGGCCTCTCTGAATATGCCGCTGCTGTACGATATCATGAAGTCGGACAACTAAGGGTGCAGGATCATGCTGAAAGGACACGGTGACGATATCTGCGACTACAGCGGCGTAAGGCTGAACTTCAGTTCGAACATTAGCTGGCAGGCTGATGCCTCGCCTCTGCTTGATTATCTGAAGGGACGGATGGAGACGCTCCGCTCTTATCCTGAGCCGGATGCAGGGTCTCTTGAGCGCGCGTGGGCTGAATCGCTGGGGCTTCCTGAGGGTTCTGTGTGTGCGACGTCCGGAGCGACACAGGCCATATATCTGATTGCCCAGGCTTTCGAAGGGAGGCGCTCGACTATTTTGTCGCCGACGTTCAGCGAATATGGTGATGCCTGCCGCATGTTCCGTCACGATGTCGGTCTGGCATGGTCGGTTGATGGACTTGAGGTTTCCGGGGGCGGGCTGTGCTGGATATGCAATCCAAACAATCCGACTGGTCTGGTATGGAATGTCGATGCGGTGGAGGAGTTGGTTGACAGCAATCCCGGATGCATTTTCGTGATAGATCATTCTTACGCGCCATATACCGACCGCAGGCTGATGACTGCAGCAGAGGCTTGCTCCAGGCCAAATGTTCTGATGCTTCACTCGATGACGAAGCGTTATGGCGTACCTGGTCTGAGGCTGGGAGGAATAACGGGCCGGCCGGCTCTCGTATCGGAAATCAGGCGGTTCATGTTTCCGTGGTCGGTGAATGCCCTTGCTATAGAGGCGGGCAAATTTCTGATCAGTCACGGCAATCTGTTCGGGATGGATGTACAGTCGATACTTGCAGAGCGGCAAAGGGTGTCGGAATCCCTGTCGGCAGTAGGTGGAATGGAGTTGTGGCCCTCCGACACAAACATGCTGCTGGCATGCCTGCGAAACGGCAAGTCGGCGGCTCTGAAGGATTTTCTTGTCAGGAGGCACGGTATTCTTATTCGTGATGCATCGAACTTCGAGGGACTGGATGACCGGTTTTTCCGTATAGCAGTGCAGCGTCCTGAGGAAGACGACCTGCTGGTTGAAGCCATAAGGGAATGGATATACAATTGTTGATACCTCTGATTCTCCCGCTGTTGCTTGGAGCGGTGCTGGACTGCCTTCTTGGCGATCCCCAGTGGCTGCCGCATCCGGTAGTGGGGTTTGGGCGTTCCATCGCTTTTCTGGAGCACCGCTTGAACCGGGGTGTCCGCCGCAGGCTGAAGGGTGGGGTGATGTCACTGTTGCTCATTGCTGCAACCTATGCCTTGACCAGATTGCTGGTTGAGGCTTGTTATGTTGCAAATATGTGGATAGGAGTGGCTGTCTCGGCACTTCTGGTGTTCTTCTGTCTGGCTGGCAAGACTCTTGCCGTTGAGGTGAGGATGGTGTTCAGTGCTGTCGGCCGCTCGACGGAAGAGGGCAGGGCGCAGGTGGCCCGCATTGTAGGACGCGACACTGGCAGCCTGAGTGCCCGGGAGGTCAGGGCGGCGGCTCTCGAGACACTGGCCGAGAATCTGAGCGACGGGGTGATTGCACCTCTGTTCTGGTTTCTTCTGCTCGGAGTTCCCGGCATGATGGCGTACAAGATGGTGAATACGCTGGATTCGATGATAGGTTACCGCAACGAGAGGTATGGCGAGTTCGGGTGTGTGGCAGCCCGCATTGATGATGTGGCAAATTACATTCCGGCCCGTCTTACGGCGCTGCTGATGGCGATAGTGAGCGGTGTTCCGCGAAGGGTTCTGGGTTTTGTGCGCAGATATGGGCGGCAGCACGCCAGTCCAAATTCCGGATTTCCCGAGTCGGCTCTGGCCGGCATCCTTGACTGTCGTTTCGGCGGTACCCACAGTTATTTCGGCCAGCCGGTTTACAAGCCGTTCATCGGCACAAACGACAGGGAACTTGACGATGACGATGCTGTCCGTGCAATAGGCGTGAACCGCCGTTCAGAGTTGCTGATGCTGCTGATCGTCGCTGTACTGCAACTGCTCCGGGCGTATCTGGTGTAGAGTCATATCTCGATTACTGTCATTCCGCCGTAGGGAACGGCAGAACTGAAGGCGTTCTCAAACCTGACTTCACCCGAATATATTCCGGCACAGGCCAGCACTCCTCCGTGGGCGAAGACAAGGACATTCCGGATGTCCTGTCTGTTTTTCAGGCTGTCGAGAAATTCCGCCACTCGGGCGTACAGCTGACGGAACGATTCTCCACCGGGTGCCGGCATGTTGAGATAGTCATTGTACCATTGTTCGGCATAGCTGCCGGTAATGTTGTCATACGGTTTCAGTTCCCAGTCGCCGAAGTTCATCTCCTTCAGGCGTACGTCAGGGACGGCGTCGGGATGGCCGCAGTATTCTGCCAGCCTGACGCATCTTGTCAGGGGGCTGGTGTAAACGGCATCGAACCTGATGTCTTGGGGCAAGGCACGGAGAACTGAATCGGCTTCGGCCTGGAATGTGTCGTTGAGGCCGACATCGCTCCAGCCGTAGCATGTGCCCTTGGGAAGGCAGACGGAGGTGTGTCTGACAAGATATACTTTCATTACAGCAGAATGAGCGTTCCGAGCCAGAATGAGAGTTCGCACAGCAGGAATGCAGCTCCGCAGCAGTCGCCGGTATAGCCGCCGATGACCCGTCTGAACAGCCACTGCAGGAATGCGAATACGGCGGCGGGAAACAGTACGGATGACAGCATTCGGAAACTGAACAGGCCTATTCCAAGGTTGCCCGGGTTATGCACGAACGGCATCATTGACAGGTATGGGGCAAAGGCAAGGAGTATGAGCGCGGCCGCTCCGCCTGCCAGAGAGGTGAGCTCGAGTCTTGAGCCGGGTTTCTGATAGACTGTGCCGTTCTTGCTCTCCGTATCCTTGCGTGCATAGGGCAGCAGGTGGACTATGTGGCTGCATACGCATTTGCTGACGGCGTCGCCGCATAGCAGGACATAAGGAAGGATAGTAGTTCCGATAGAGGTCAGTATGGCGTATGCCATGAGGTAATATACGACAAGTCCAAGTGTGCCGTAGGTGCCTATGTGCGAGTCTTTCATTATGCTGAGTACGGAATCACGTCCGTTGCCGCCTCCGAATCCGTCGAAGAAGTCGGCGAGGCCATCCTCGTGAAGGGCTCCCGTGACAAGCAGGCGTGATGCCAGCGCCAGCATTACGGCAACCTGGACCGGAACGAAATGGACTGAGATCCAGCAGACAAGTGCCATGATTCCGCCGGTGAGCCAGCCTGTTATGCTCCAGTAGCTGACAACATGGCTGTAGCACTCTTGAGGCACCTGTCTGATGCGCCAGAAAGGAAGTCGGGTGAAAAATGTCAGTGCAGCTAACAGATTGTCCATAGGGTTCAGAAGTATTTGGTTACAGATGCGCCTCCGAAGGAGTCCATTTCGTTTATCATACGTACGGCCGAGTCAACGACAGGGAAGGCACAGACGGCACCGCTGCCTTCTCCCAACCGCATTCCAAGGCTGAGCAGCGGACTCGCTCCAAGCCAGTCGAGCAGCAGCCGATGGCCGCTTTCGTCGCCGCAGTGTCCGAATATGGCATATTTCAGTACCTGGGGGTACAACTTCGAGGCGGCCAGGATGCAGTTGGTCATGATGAAGCCGTCAACAAGGATTGTCATGCGGAGTTCGGCTGCCCTAAGCATGGCACCTGTGGCCATCACCATCTCGAAACCGCCGAAGCGTGCCATTATTTCTGTTACGGAGTGGTCTCCGGGGTAGTTGTCCAGGGCACGTCGCAATACGTTGAGTTTATGGCTTATACCGTTGCTGTCAAGGCCTGCTCCGGCACCGACGCAGCGTTCCGGCGGGATGTCCGTAAGCGATGCCATCCAGGCAGCAGATGCCGTCGTGTTGCCGCTTCCCATCTCGCCGAAACTGATTATGTTGCAGCCTTCGGCGGCGGCCATGTCGGTGCAGGCGGCACCTCGTTCCAGACAGAGTTCCATCTCGCTGTCGGTCATCGCGGCCCGGTCAATGAAGTTGTCGGTTCCCCTGCGTATTTTCATGTTTATGATTCCGCTGCCGTAGTCCATGTCGTGGTCGATACCGGCATCCACGACCATGAGACGGAAACCGTGCTGCCGGCAGAGGTAGCTTATGCCGGCACCTCCCTTCATGAAATGGTATGACTGCTGCCAGGTGACCTCCTTAGGCGATACGCTTACTCCTTCGTCAAGGATTCCATGGTCGGCGGCGAAGAGGATGTTGAAAGGATTCTTGAGCACCGGACTTGTGCTTCGCTGTATCATGCAGATTTGTGCGGCAAGTGTCTCAAGCCGTCCCAGGGAGCCGCGCGGTTTGGTGAGATTGTCAATCTTTTCGCATACAATCCGGTGCAGATGGTCGTCGTCTGTATCTGATATGTTGAATTTTATCATAGCAATGAGTCTCCTTTGACTGTTACCGGGATGCCGCTGACCATCATCACGACCTGGTCGGCCTTGGCGGCGATGTACTGGTTGACCCATCCCTGAAGGTCGGTGAACTGCCGTTGTACCTGGTTCATGGCAACGCCGCCCATTCCAATCTCGTTTGTCACGAAGATGAATGTGGCATCCTGTGACGTGAACTTGTCAAACTCGGTCTTTATGTCTGCCAGGTCTTTCTGTATGTCGCTGCATGCTGTGATGTAGTTGGTGCACCAGAGGGTTACGCAGTCAACTACCACTACACGGCCGTTTACGTCATGCCTGCTCAGGAACATCTCTTCTTCGATGTTGGTCCATTCGGGACCTCTGTTTTCCTGATGCCGCTGCACGCGTTGCCTGAACTCCTCGTCCCAGATGTGTGCCGTGGCCATATAGACAGGCCTGTCGGTCAGCCGGTGTGCCAGCCCTTCGGCGTATGCGCTCTTGCCAGAGCGCTGTCCTCCCGTTATGAGTATGATTCTGCGCATATCGAAATGATTATCATGGTTCTGGGTCCATGCCCTTTCAGATGAAATAGTCCGCCTCGTCTATAAGTCCGCTCCTTATGGCACACTTGATTGCTTCGTGTGCCGTATTCACTCCCAGTTTTCGGAAAATGTTTTTCCTGTGGGTGTTGATGGTGTGTATGCTTGAATAGCGTTCGGAGGCTATCTCCTTGGTCGTCTTTCCTTGTGCAATGGATCGGATTATCTCAATTTCCGAAGGTGTGAGCCCCGAAGGACGCTCTGTATCGCGCAACTGTCTGGCCAGCATTATCTCGGTTACCCTCTGACATATGAAGCGCTGGCCTGAGACTGCCCTGCCGATGGCATCGGCAACCTCCTTCAGCGATGCGTCCTTGAAGAGAATGCTGATGTTGTGACTCTGTAGAATAATTGTCCGCAGGAATGACTCTGTAAGGTCTTCGCTTACCAGTACCCAGTTGGCTGACGGAAACCTCTGAACGGCAATCAGGAGGTTCTCGGCATCCAGGAAGTCGAAGAGGGTGAAGTCCATGATGACTACGCACTGTGCACACTGTCCAAGTCTCTCAATGAGTTCTGACTTGCACGAGGCATGAAAGACGCGCTTGCCGGGATAGCTGTCAATTAGATGTTCGATTGCGAATCGGGTCAACTCCTGGTTGTCGGCTACGATGAAATCCATATCTGATTCGGGTTCACGTTGCTAAAATACAGAAAAAACAGGAACATGACGCAATCATGATTCCTGTTTTTTAGCGGGCAGGAAACGTCTGACGACGTTGTCTGTCCGGAATTACCCGAAGGGGAATATCTTTAGAGCGGATACTCTTCGAATGCGTAGAGCACTGTGGAGAGGTAACGCTCGCCGGTGTCGGGCAACAGCGCTACGACGGTTTTGCCCCTGTTCTCGCTGCGTGCGGCAACTTCGGATGCGGCAAATGCGGCTGCTCCGGCAGAGATGCCGACAAGAAGACCCTCTTTGGCTGCCAGCTGGCGTCCCGTGCGGATTGCATCGTCATTCTCGACATCGAACACTTCGTCAATGAGACTGCCGTCATAGGTCTTTGGCACGAAGCCTGCACCGATGCCCTGAATCTTGTGAGGACCGCTCTGTCCGCCGTTCAGCACTGGCGATGCCTTGGGCTCTACAGCGATGATCTTTATGCCGGGGTTCTTCTCCTTGAGATACTTGGCGACGCCGGAGATTGTTCCGCCTGTGCCTACGCCGGCAACGAAGATGTCGATTTTGCCGTCTGTCTGCTGCCATATTTCAGGACCTGTCGTGTCGTAGTGCTTTTGGGGATTGGCGGCGTTCTCAAACTGCTGGAGAATGATGCTTCCTGGAGTTGCGTCGCGCAGTTCCTCAGCTGCCTTTATTGCTCCGGGCATACCGTCCTTTCCCGGTGTCAGACGAACCTCTGCGCCGTATGCCTTTACAAGGTTGCGTCTTTCAACGCTCATCGTTTCGGGCATTGTGAGAATAAGTTTATAGCCCTTTACGGCACTGACAAGTGCCAGTCCTACACCGGTATTGCCGCTGGTGGGTTCGATGATGGTGGCCCCGGGTTTCAGGAGTCCCTTCTTTTCGGCGTCTTCAATCATTGCCAGTGCAATACGGTCTTTTACGCTGCCGCCGGGATTGAAGAATTCTACCTTGGCGATGACTGGGGTGTCGAGTCCTTTTGCTTTCGAGAATTTCTCCAGTTCGACCAGCGGGGTGTTGCCGATAAGGTCGGTCAGATGTTTTGCAATCTTTGCCATAGTTGTCTTGTGTTATTGATTATTATTGTCTGTTTCTGTTACTCAAATGTTGTTCAGGGCCTGCTCAAGGTCGTATATTATGTCGTCGATATGCTCGGTTCCTATTGAGAGACGCACTGTGGCAGGCGTTATGTGCTGCTGTTCCAGCTCCTCAGGAGTCATTTGGGAGTGGGTGGTGGTGTAGGGGTGTATAACCAGGCTCTTGACGTCGGCGACATTGGCCAGCAAGGAGAATATCTGCAGTGAGTCGATGAACTTCCATGCCTCTTTTTCGCCTCCCTTGATTTCGAAGGTGAAGATGCTTCCGCCTCCGTTGGGGTAATACTTCTTATATAGAGCGTGGTCCTGATGGCCGGGTAGCGACGGATGGTTGACTTTGGCCACTTTCGGATGTCTGCTCAGAAAATCGACTACCTTGAGCGCATTCTCTACATGGCGCTCGACGCGAAGGCTCAGTGTTTCGAGGCCCTGAAGAAGGATGAATGCGTTGAAGGGTGATATGGCGGCTCCTGTGTCACGCAGTATGACGGCGCGTATGCGGGTTACAAAGGCGGCGGCTCCGGCTACGTCGGCAAATACGGCACCGTGATATGATGGATCCGGCTTCGCGAGGGTGGGGAACTTGTCGGCGTTGGCTTTCCAGTTGAATGTGCCGCCGTCAACTATCACGCCGCCCAGCGACGAACCGTGACCGCCGATAAACTTGGTGGCCGAATGTACCACTATGTCTGCTCCATGCTCAATGGGTCGTATGAGGTAGGGTGTGCCGAATGTGTTGTCAATGATGAGAGGAATGCCGTGACGGTGGGCTACTGCGGCGACTGCCTCGATGTCGGTGACATCGCTGTTGGGGTTGCCGAATGTCTCGGCATATACGGCCTTGGTGTTTGGCCTGATGGCAGCCTCAAGAGCCTTAAGGTCGTTTACGTTGACTATGGTGCTGGTAACGCCCTGAGTGGCCAGGGTATGCGTGATCAGGTTGAATGAGCCGCCGTACAGGTTGTCGGCTGCTACAATATGGTCGCCGTTCTGGGCAATGTTCTGGAGCGAGTAGGTTACAGCAGCAGCGCCTGATGCTACTGCCAGGCCTGCTACGCCACCCTCAAGGGCAGCTACGCGGTCTTCGAACACTCCTTGTGTCGAGTTTGTGAGACGGCCGTAGATGTTGCCCGGGTCGCGCAGGCCGAAGCGGTCGGCTGCATGCTGCGAGTTGCGGAATACATAACTGGTAGTCTGATAGATAGGCACTGCGCGTGCATCTGTTGCCGGATCCGGCTGTTCCTGACCTACGTGAAGTTGCAAAGTCTCGAAGTGAAGTTTCCTGTTGCTCATAATTACTCCTTTTTAATTGTTTTTATTGTCTTTTTCCAGTTGTTTCGGTCGTTTCCTGTTTCCGATGCAAAGTTACTGCGGCTTATCTGTTCCCGAAATCCCATATTGGGGGCATTTTGCATACCAAACGTTTGGTATATATCCTATCTTTTGTATCTTCGCAATCGTTGACAACAGATGACAGAATGAAGATAGCGGTACTGACGGGCGCTGGCGTGAGCGCGGAAAGCGGGCTCTCGACCTATCGCGACAACAACGGCCTTTGGGACAATTACGACCCTATGGAGGTGGCATCGATTGAAGGATGGTACAAGAACCGTAAGCTGGTGCTGGATTTTTACAACAGTATGCGGGCCAAGTTGCGCGATGTCCGGCCGAATGATGCCCACATCGCCATCTCACGGCTTGAGGAAAGGGCTGAGACTACTGTAATCACCCAAAATGTCGATGACCTGCATGAACGTGCCGGTTCCACCCGCGTGATACATCTTCACGGCGAGGCTACCAAGGTGCGTCCCGAGAACGGAGTCTATGACGATACTTTTTCAGAGCGTGAGGTTATAGATGTGGGTTACGATGCCGTAAGTCTGGGAGACAAGGCTCCGAACGGCAGCCAGCTGCGTCCTCATATAGTTTTTTTCGGCGAGGCGGTGCCCAAGCTTGGGATTGCGGCCGATGTTGTGTCGGAGGCCGATATCGTCCTCATTGTTGGAACCTCGCTTCAGGTATATCCGGCTGCAAGTTTGTACAGTTATGCCCGTCCTGATGCCGGGATATATCTTATTGACCCGGCAGACATGCGCCTTCCCGACAGGCGTATTGTCCATATACGCGCTGTTGCCACCGAGGGTATGAAACAGTTCGTGAAACATATTTGGAGTGATAATCAGCAATAAACGGTTATATATGGCAAAAAGAATAACAGACAGGGTTACATGGGTCGGCAAGACCGACTGGGAACTGAAACACTTTCATGGTAATGAACTCTCTACACACAGAGGTTCAAGCTATAATTCCTATCTTGTCAGAGGTTCGGAAAAGACTGTCCTGATTGATACTGTATGGCAGCCTTTCGACCATGAGTTTGTGGCCAGTCTGCGTGAGGAGATTGAACTGGGCAGTATATCGGCAGTGATAATGCAGCACAACGAGACGGATCATTCAGGTGCCCTGCCCGAACTGATGCGGTATCTTCCGGGTGTCCCAATCTATTGTACCAAGAAGGGTGAGGCTATAATACGCGGCCATTATCATCCTCAAGGCTGGAACTTTGTCAACGTAAGGACAGGAGATACGCTATCGCTTGGTGACGTTACCCTCACGTTTATTGAGGCTACTATGCTTCACTGGCCGGATACCATGTTTACTTATATGAGCGGTGAGGATATTCTTTTCTCGAACGACGGATTCGGCCAGCACTACGCCACCGAGAGCCTGTATAATGACTGCGTGAATCATGATGAACTGATGTACGAGGCGGAGAAGTACTATGCCAACATTCTCGCTCCGTACAGTCAGATGGCTATACGCAAGATAAACGAGATACTGTCGATGCAACTGCCTGTCCGTATGATCTGCCCGTCGCACGGAGTAATCTGGAAGGAGAATCCCGGACAGATAGTTGAGCAGTATCTTAAATGGGCAGACAACTACAGGGAGCGTCAGGTTACCATCATCTATGATACTATGTGGAACTCGACACGCATAATGGCCGAGCAGATAGCCGCAGGTATCCTTCAGGCCGATCCTACCGTTACAGTACGAATCATGAATGCAGCCAAGGATGACAAGAACGACATCCTTACGCAGGCTTTCCGGTCATCGGCCGTCCTGGTAGGCTCACCTACGGTGAACAATGGCTGTACCTATGCGATATCCGGTATTCTGGAGATGCTTCACGGTATGAAACTCAAGCAGAAGAAGGCTGCCGCGTTTGGCAGTTACGGTTGGGGCGGCGAGGCTGTCAGGCAGATTTCTGCCAGCCTTGCCGCATCGGGGTTCGAGGTTGTCAACGAGGGCTGCCGCTGCCAGTGGGTTCCCGATCAGGCCGAGATAGAGAGGGTGCGCAACTATGGGGCTGAGCTTGCCGTGCAGTTGGCACTCTGAGCGGATGGCTCGGTGTCAGGTCAGCCCAGTTTCTCAATAAAGCCGGAAATATCATCGGGGTTGGCAGGGTCAACGGCGACCGAATGCCCGACGTCAAATGAACGGAGTGTATTCATGTTTTCTTCGTCCAGTTCAATGTCGAAAACATCGATGTTCTGGGCCGTGTCTATCAGACGGTAACCCATGTCGAGTGCCATACCTACACTTCTGTCGGCAATCTTTTTGTCATTTCCTTCGTATGTGCCAAGTCCCAGAACCGGCATCATAACTCCGTTATTCAGTCTGACAGAGTACATGGGTCGGTATTTAAAGCGGTCTGACAATGCTTGTTACAAGGTGATTTCTATGCTCTTGAGGTCTGAGTCGAGCGAAGAACCTCCATACAGAATGCTGTAGCGGCCGGGTCTGAACTTTAGTCCGTCTGCATCTTCGTCATAGAAGCTGAATGCATCTTTGTTCAGTTGTACCTTTACGGTCTTGGTCTGGCCGGAAGGAATCATTACGCGGCTGAAGCCGGCAAGAGACTTGATAGGGGCGTCGGGATTATCAAGCGACTTTACATATATCTGAATGACCTCATCGCCGTCGCGGCTGCCGCTGTTGGTTACCGGGACAGTTACGGTCATTGACGAGTGATTTCCCTGTGTCTTGGCATCTCCATATTCGAATGTGGTATAACTGAGACCATATCCGAACGGATACAGGGGCTGTCCTTTGAAGTAACGGTATGTGCGGTTCTGCATTGAGTAGTCCTGGAAATCAGGCAGCTGCTCGGTCGATGCGTAGAATGTTACCGGCAGGCGGCCGGCAGGGTTGTAGTCTCCGAACAGGACATCTGCAACGGCCTCACCACAGGCCTGACCTCCGTACCATGCCTGAATCAGGGCGTCATAGCGGTTCTCTACATTTCCGAATCCTATGGCACTGCCCGATACGTTGACAAGAACTGTCGGCTTGCCGGTAGCATCAATTTCGGAGAGTAACTGCTGCTGTATTTCGGGGAGTTCGATGGTGGAGCGGTCGTGACCCTCGCCTTCGATGTCTGATGAGATGCCGCTGACCATAACTATGACGTCAGCCTTGGAGACCTTTTCGACAACCGGGCCGAAGTCAACCGGTCCGCGGCTGTAGATGTCGAATGAGAACGATGCCGAGCGGGCTTCAGGCTGAACAAGATCAATTGATATTTCGTATGTCTTGCCATCTTCGACCTTGAAGGTGGTTGGAGTCGCATTGCGTCCGAATCCGCCAAATCCGCCGAATCCGCCTCGGCCACCTCCCTGTCCCGCATTCTCGGCTATTGTCTCACCGTTGACCTTGAAGGTGTAGCGTGAGCTTCCGCGGACTGAATATGTCATATCGCCTGTGTAGTCGGCGGTGAAGCTGCCGGTGTAGCGGGCTGAGAATCCTGTCAGGTTAAGGCCATCGGCCCAGGCGCAGTCTTCATGTGCCAGGGCAGGGGATGTGGTGTTTAGGCTTAGAGGCTCGTCATAGTCGGCTGTGGCAACTGCATCGCCGCTCCAGTCGAGGGTGTTGAAATAGGTGGCATGCAGACCTTTACCTCCGTTGATGCGGGAGACGTAGTGGGTGGTAATGTAAGGGGCATTCAGATCGCATCCCTTCTCGTAGATTATCTCCGCATTCGGAGCGGCTTCACGGATGGCGTCAAGGATGGTCTTGGTATTGGCGGCGGTGGGGTATCCGTTGTAGTTGCCCAGTATGACGCGGGCATCGTCGGCATTGGGACCTACGACGGCAATTTTCATGTCCTTCCTGAGTGGCAGCAGGTTGTCGCTGTTCTTGAGAAGGACAATGGCTTCGTGTGCTGCCTTGCTTGCAAGGGCAGTGTGTGCAGGACTGCTCAGGTCATCGGCTCCAAGACCGGCCCATGGCAGTTTTTCCGCGGGATCGAACATTCCCAGTTCGAAACGGGCCTTGAGTATGCGCCTTACACTGACATCGATGTCTGCTTCGGATATCAGACCTTGGGAGATTGCGGTGGTCAGGGAGCGGTAGTTTGTGCCGCACTCGATGTCGGTTCCGGTTAGCACGGCATCGGCAGATGCACTCGCGGCATCCTTGTGCGTGCCGTGCTGGCGTGTGTTGAAGAAATCGGATATTGCGCCGCAGTCGGTCACGACCAGACCTTTGTAGCCCCACTTGTTGCGAAGGATATCGACCAGCAGGCGGTCGCTTGCGCAGCATGGCTCATCTTCGTAACGTTGGTAGGCGCACATGACCTCCTGGACATTGCCGTCCTGAACCAGACTCTTGAAGGCCGGCAGGTAGGTTTCCCAAAGGTCGCGACCTGATACGCTTACGTTGAACTGGTGACGCAATGGTTCGGGGCCGCTGTGTACGGCATAGTGCTTTGCGCATGAGTGAAGCTTGAGATATTTGCGGTCGTTGCCCTGCATACCCTTGACCGTCTGGGTTCCCATGACGGCGTTCAGATACGGGTCTTCGCCCGGAGTCTCCTGGCCGCGTCCCCATCGGGGGTCACGGAATATGTTGACGTTGGGACACCAGAACGAAAGTCCCTGGTGCCAGATGCTGCCGTTGGGTTGGCTCACACCAAGAACATGATGCTCTGTAGTATTCCAGACGGCACGCGCCTCATCAGAAACGGCACTGTATATTTCGAACTGCTGCGGTGCGTCGAAAGTGGCACCGAGTGCGATTACCTGGGGAAAGACTGTTACATCGTCGTAGCATATTCCGTGACATGCCTCATTCCACCAGTTGTAGGCCGGAATGTCCAGACGGTCTATCGATATGGAGCCGTTCATCATGATGCCCACCTTCTCTTCCGGAGTGAGCAGAGAGAGCAGATTGTCAGTTCTCTTGTCGAATGACAGGTTGGGGTTCTGGAACGGATAATCGTAGTGCTTGCAGCCTGTCAGGAGCATTGCAGCAGTCGCAAGGCACATAATCAATGCAGTTCTTTTCATAATCGGCATGTTGTTTGGTTCAAAATCGCTGCAATTTACATATTATTATCCGAACTGCAACGGCGCAGTCCCTGAAATACTTGCCGTTGACGGTCATTCGTGACGGCAATGTGTTTATAACTACATTTTTATGCTTAATCTTTGTTAACTGATTTGGAGATGACGCTATTGTGTGCTTTATTTGCCCTCTGAATAAGTTACGGAAGGTTGCGGTTCGGTGAGTGTCCGTATGCTTTATCAACGTTTCGGACGTTCTAAGTACGATTATTATAGGAATGATGAGGAATAACTTGATGATGGCTGCTGCGTCACGGTTGCTCGTGGCGTTCGCGGTGGCCTGCGGGATTTGTGCCTGCGGTGGAGAGAAGGACAATGTTGCGGAAGATGCTTCGTTCCAGGTGACTGAAGACGATGTCGTAAAGTGTAAGGGGCATGTCTTTGACTCGATGATGGGTAGCTGGGAACCGGTCTGGCTGGAAGACTCCGAGGCGGCTCTTCTGGGCGAGGTCAGATATGTGGTTTATGACGACGGGCTGTTATTTATTGTGTCGTCGTCAAACTATTCCGAGAATACTGTAATGGTGTTTGACAAAGAGGGGAATTTCATGAACAGAGTGGGCAATATCGGCAATGCCAGGAATGAGTACCGGTATCTGAACAGTCTGGCCGTTGACCCTTTGCGCAAGGAGGTGGTGCTGCTGACCGGTTATCCGTCAACGCTAAAATATTACAACTACAAAGGTGGCTTTCTGCGCAGTGTGGATGTTGACATGGATGGCTATGATGGTGACATTTCTCCGGATATGGGATCGGTATGCCTGCCAGACGGCTCCCTGCTTGTCAGCAACATGATGGGGGTTGAACAGAATGACGACTATATCCTGATTCATGCAGACGGCAGCGTGGAGCCTCTGCTTGAACGACGCGACTACAAGGTCAGTGCAGCCACTCCTGACGGTATTGAGATTGGGGGGCATTTTCATGTCGGGCTGACAAACCATTATTATGATCCTCATGCTGATCCGACATGGTTCCTGCGCAGGTTTGATAACCATCTGTACCATATGGAGGGGAGTGACAGCGCTTCGTGTGTCGCAAATCTTGCGTATGTCCCGGAGATTCCGGAAGATATGAAGTGCAGTTTTCCCGTTTTCAGCAGTAACAGGACGAGTGGCGGAATGCTGTCACTTGCCATAGACACCAGGGACTATGTGGTGGTGGAGTTCGACGGGGAGTATTCTTTCATCGACAAGAGGGCAATGAGGGCCTACAAGGGTGACAGCAATGTGGGGAGCGAAATTATTCCGGCATCGTTCTTTGTCGGCTGTTCCGACAACGTAATAATCGGTGAAATCAGTACTACAATGGCGGAGGAAATGTATGAATATCGCAGTGATTTGGATACTGATCCGAACAGGGAAATTACCGGTTTCTACAAGAAGGTGTCGGGTAGGGACAATCCGGTTCTGGTACTGTGCAGGATAAAGGATCCGGAAGACCTTCACAGCAGTATTGATGGTTTGAACTGATTGTCTGATTAGCGATGTCTGTAAGTTTTTTCCGTTCTCTGGCTGCCTTACTCTGCTGCACTATCGGGTTGTCGGCACAGACAGACGACAAGAAGGGGCCTGTCCTCACTTTTGAGGAGACTGATTTCAACCTGGGTGTCTTTGACAAGGAAGATGCTGTGCATTCTCATTATTTTGTCTTCACGAATACAGGTGACGAGAATCTTGTAATCAGTGATGCATATGGTTCATGCAGTTGTACCACAGTTTCTGAATGTCCGAGGTACCCAATTGCTCCAGGTGCTTCTGACTCAATAAAGGTCATGTATGACGGCACAACCCGGCGTCCCGGTGTGTTCCGCAGGGTGGTTACCTTAGTCTTCAATTCCAAGATAGAAGAGGACCGCGTTGTAAGGGTCACAATAACCGGTGAGATGGTTGATACAAAACCCCGGTCTGAACAGGACAATACCTCAAGTTCCGCTGAGCACTAGAGCTGCAGAAATTTATCTGACTATTTTTGTCCCTCCTGAAATGTAGATGCCTTGCGGCAGCGAAGGCAGTTGCGATGGCGTGCCCATCAAGTTGCCCTTCAGATCATATACGACACCGTCCTGCTTTGTGTTGCCATCATTTCCGATGAGTGTTCCACCTACTGCTGACGGGTCGTATGGATCTTCATTGGAGAATGATAATGTGAAGGTTCCTATCGGGGTGAAGTTAAGACTTGAATGTACAGTAAAAGTGTGAGGACCTGGAACTGAAGTTGTACAGTTGAACATTATTGCAGTTGATTCCCCTGCTTCCAGTTCAACAAATCCGGGAATCCAGTGGTCGTATTCGTCGTCAACCCGGATTTCATCGTGATAGTCATATCCGTTACATTCGAAGAAAAGCGTAATGGTCTGTGTGCTGTCTGTCAGAAGACCGCCATCAACTGTATAATTGTTCAGAATAAGGTTGTATGCCGGATTCCTGGTCAGGATGTTCAGTGTGTCTTCTCTGATGCTGAGTTCAATGAAGATATGGTCGCTGAGTATGTCGGGAATCATCTCGTCTGTGTCTGTTGTGTGGCTGGTGGCAACAAGGCGGTATATGCCATCGGGAAGATTGCTGCTTATGGCAATCTGGCAGGCTTCTTCAGGTAATGTGTACCATCCGTAGTCTAAACTCACATTTTCTGTAAGGGGATCATAGAAAGTCTGTACTGTCTGGCAGTCGGCATCAAGCAGTTTGAATCCCAAGATACTGCAATATGGTTTGTCACTAATGTTTTGTGTGTCGTAGACTACGCTGAAAGGCGGGAAGTGGTCGCTGTTTCCGGTGCGGATATATGTGTAGTTGTTCTCAAGAACCGAGATGTCTTTAACCGCAAAGTATTCATTCCACATCGTCTGTTTGTTCTCGTGATTGTAATCCGGAATAATACCGATAAATGCTTCCTGACCATCTCCGAATCCTTCACCATCTTTGCTGTAGGGGTTAGCCAGATTAAGCCTGAAATAGCCGTTGCCGTGTCCGCTCCACCCCCAGTTGATGTGGAAGAAATCCTCTTCTCCCTTGTATCCGTCACAGATGAACGCATGCCCGCCATGAGTGCCGGAGCCACCGTAAAGGACGGGACGTTTTTCTGACAGTTCAGCGTAGATAATGCGTTGCCAGTCTGAGTATTTGTAGAGTCTGCGAGCTATTAAGCTCAGTGTCCGTTCATTGTAACTGAAATACTTGGGGAAGGCATTCATGGCGACATAGTTATAGGCACCGGATCCATCTAACGCATATTCCATTGAGACTGAACGACCGCACAGCATCATCAAGTTGGCTACAGCAGTGTCGGAACGGCTTTTTGTGAACTTTGAATAGTTGTCCTGTATATTGTCCCAGTCAATGGTTGTGACCGGGACAGAATCAACATATAATTCCAGGCCTGGTGTGGTGTAGGCAGGAATTGTACGTGAGGTGACGGCAGGCCACTTGTAGTAGTTCATGATCTGTGCCATGGCTGTGGCGAGACACCCTGTAAGGCAATGTTGATTATCTATTATCGGACAGAAATGATTGTAAGGAGATATCTGGTCCCAGTTTGTTGTGAGCAACGGCTCGATCGGATCAAAGGATTGATACTTATTCACAGGGAATTGTACGACAGGTGACTGTTTTTTGATGGAGTCGAGATGTCTTATGGCACAGGCGTACTCGTCGAGGAATGCTTTCATGTTTTCCGGAAGGTTTTCAGGGTTAAGACCGCCTTCGTCGGAGAATCCGAGTATCGGTTCTGTCCGGTCATCACCGCTGACTATGACAAATCCGCCGTTTCCGCTTTCGATAGTAAAGATGTAATATGGCTGAACTGTTTCTGTGCCTGAGTTTTGCCAGTCAGTGCGGAGGGGTGTCCTTTTTATGGCGCCCAGCGTCTTGCCTGCCATATGTATTTTGGCATATTCTGCTGCCTTGAGCCAGGCGTTTTCTACATCCACAGGTGCTGCGGTTACTGA
Source organism: Bacteroidaceae bacterium (assembly GCA_017615835.1). Taxonomy (GTDB): domain Bacteria; phylum Bacteroidota; class Bacteroidia; order Bacteroidales; family Bacteroidaceae; genus Colenecus. The sequence goes on from JAFZZI010000011.1 coordinate 18,960, forward strand.
AACTGAAATCAGAAGCATGGCTGGAAATACCAGTATCTGTTTCATCATGAACTCCATTCTGCGATAAAAACGTTTCATAGTTGTGGTTGAATATTGTCAAAATGGTCGCATTGGTTTGATCATCCGACCTTCTGCAAATATAAATTGTTTAATTGAAAAAAAAATACGTTGTTCGAAACTTCTTTACTGGAGAGTAAGGGTACCCTATAAAAAAGCGGAGGCGAAACGTCTCACGACGGCTCGACCTCCTAAAAAATCTAATACCATGAAAAACACGTAGCAAATGTAGCGCATCTTTTGCTAATGACAAAATAATTTTTGAAGAATTTTAAAAAATAACTTACTGTTTCCGACTATCGGCATTTTTTGTCTGAATAATGAAGTACGGACTTCGTCAGATTGGAAAAAGTGAATAGATTTGCATTTACAATAATGTAATTCGAGGGTATGGGCTTAGAGAAATATATTCATAGAGTCAAGTATTACGAGACGGACAAGATGGGTGTCACTCACCATTCAAATTACGTGAGATGGATGGAGGAAGCAAGGATAGACTTCCTGGAACAGATAGGCTTCGGATACAGGAAGCTTGAGGATGACGGCATTGTGTCTCCGGTGATTGGTGTGGAGTGCGAATTCAAGGCTACTACCACTTTTGACGATACCGTTGAGATTGAAGTGGGTGTCGAAGAGTTCCGCGGTGTCAGGCTGGTCATATTCTACAAGATGGTTAATGCTGCTGATGGTAAGCTGGTACTGACCGGACGGACCAGACATTGCTTTGTGGATGCTAATGGCCGGCCTACGGTGTTGGAACATTCTTTCCCGGATTTCGCCCACAAACTTGCTGAGATGCAGGAGATAAGCAAATCCGGACAGGCCTGAGCAAATCTGTCCGGATTTGTCTGAGAAAGGTTCAAGGTATGGGCGCCACCTGACCGTATGGGTCAAAGGGTGTCCTGTTTCAGTTTTTCGACGTAGTCGGCAATACGCTTGAGTTCCTGCGGAATGCGTATGCTCTGCGGGCAGTGGGACAGACATTCTCCACAAGTTATGCAGTGGTCTGCCTGACGTACTGTAGGTATGGCATGTTCGTAGCTGGCAAGATAGATGCGCTTGAGACGGTTATAGTCCTTCTGCTCACGACTCTGGGCATATGTGCCTTCAGTTACTGAGGTGTTGTAATGTTGGAATATGCCTGGAATGTCTATTCCCCACGGACACGGCATGCAGTACTTGCAGTTGGTGCAATTGATGGTGGGGTACTCTGTCATCTGGACGGCAACATGCTCAAGGAAGTTCAGTTCTTCTTTGCTCAAAGGCTTGAAACCTGTGAAGGTCTTGATGTTGTCAATGAGCGGGTCCATGCCTGTCATGCCGCTGAGGGTAGTCAGGACGCGCGGATAGCTTCCGCAGAAGCGGAAGGCCCACGAAGCGATGCTTTTGTCGGGATCACGCTCTTTGAACTGTGTGGCGATGTTCTCGGGTACGGTGGCAAGTCTTCCTCCAAGCAACGGCTCCATGATGACTATTGGCAGTTCGCGCTTGTCCAACTGCTCGTAGAGGTAGTCTGCATTGACGTTCTGTACGCCGTCGGCATGTTTCCAGTCGATGTAGTTCATTTCAATCTGAACGAAGTCCCACATAAGTTCGCCCTTGTCGTACATCTCCATGAAGAGGTCAAACTCGTTACTGGCTCCGTGAAATGAGAATCCCAGGTTGCGGATGCGGCCTGATTCGCGCTCTTTGCGAAGGAAGTCAATCATGCCGTTGTCAACATATCTTTGGTCGAAAGCCGCCTTTCCGCCACGTCCTATGCCGTGTAACAGGTAGTAGTCAATATAGTCGGTCTGCAACTCGGTGAACGAATCCTGATACATCTGAATCGATGCTTCGGGTGACTGGTTCCCAAAATTGGACAACTTTGTTGCCAGGAAATAAGATTCGCGAGGATAGCGGCTCAAGGCTGCGCCTGCGGCTTTTTCTGATTGTCCCTGAAGATACGCAGGTGATGTGTCATAGTAGTTGATGCCATGCGACATTGCGTAATCCACAAGCTCGTTGACAGCATCCTGGTCGATGACGCTGCTGCGCCCGTTGCGTATCATGGGCCAGCGCATGCAGCCGTAGCCGAGCAGTGACACGCGGTCTCCGTTGCGGGGATTGGTGCGGTACTCCATCTGGTTGGAGTTTTCTGTCCCGGAATCAGTAGTGTTATCCCTGTCAGGGCTGCAGCCTATTGCCATCCCGGCGGTGGCAAGACCCGATATTTTTAGAAAATCTCTTCTGTCCATGTGTGTTACATCATTGCTTGCTGTCTGTCGGCAGCGTTTATCAAATGGTCGTGACGGCCGTTTACTGTTATTGCACTTACGGGGCGCACCGGGCAAAGGAACTCGCAGGCTCCACAGCCGATGCATATCTCTTCGGCTATTACAGGGGTGCGGTTACGGCTGCCGCTGGCGCGTACCATGCTTATTGCACCGGTTGGACATTTTTGAGCACAGTTGCCACAACTGCTGGTGCCGTTGGCAGCGAGGCACAGGTCTGGGATGACGCTGGCAATGCCGACATGGTAGGCGGTTTTCTGGGCAGTGTCTATCTTGAGTATTGCACCGGTTGGGCAAACTTCCGAACAGCGTGTACACTCAGGACGGCAGAACCCTTTCTCGAATGACATTTCCGGCTGCATCAGGCGGTTTATGCTGGCGGACGGACGGAGAACGTTGTTGGGACATTCAGCCACACAGAGTTGACAGCCTGTACAATGGGCATAGAAGTCTTTGACACTCTTTGAGCCTGGAGGGGTTATTGAGACTGACCGCTGAGGTGCCTTCTTGGGAAGAACATCGGCAAATCCTCCGTCAAGTTTCTTGTCCTGGGCCTTTATGGCAATAGTGCCCAACGCAAGGGCAGATGCTGTAAGAAAGGCACGGCGTGAGGTATCGGGTTCATTGCCGGCAGTTTTTGTTTCCGGCGCTGACACTTCTGATGACTGTCCGCTCTTTGCCTGTGTTGAATGTTTTCTCCATGCGAGCTTATAGTTCATAGAACCGAACTTGCAGTTGTCTATGCAGTTAAAGCAGTCAACGCACCGGCTGTAGTCGATGCTGTGGTCTGTAATGTTAATGCATGACGCTTTACAGTTGTGCTCGCATATCCTGCAGTTTCTGCACTTGTCAGCGTCGATTACTGGACGGAACAATGAGAAGCGGGAAAAGAAACTGAGTGTGGTGCCTACGGGACAAATGGTGTTACAGTAGGTGCGGCCGCCACGCCAGGCAAATATGACTATTGCTATAATGGTTATTGTGGCAATAATGAATGTCGGGATACTGCGGAGCCAAACCTCATGGCTGTATGCGGCGTAACTGCCGGCGTGAGCCGAGAGAGCAGCGAACAGATTGCTGCACCAAAGTGCTAGGGGCTGAAAAAGGTTCTGAACGATGCGGCCGTATGAACTGTATGGTGCGAGCAGTGCGACAAACACCTGGAATCCGGCAACGAGTGCAATGATAAATAATGCCCAGACTGTGTAACGCAACCATTTTAACTCTTCGCTGTAGTTGTACGGCTTGTTTTTCTTGTTACGTTTGTCACGCCGTACCCTGATGTGGGCAATAATGTCCTGGAATACGCCCAAGGGACATACTATGGAACAATATGCACGACCCAGAACAAGTGTGATCAGCACGAATGCGATGACAACTGCGAAGTTTAGGGCGAGAACGGCAGGCAGGAACTGAAGTTTGGCCATCCAACTCAGGTAGGTGTGGAATGTTCCGGACACATCCAGCAGAAGCATTGTGATGCCTAACCAGAAGAGGACGGCCAGTCCGACTCTAATCTTTCTAAGCATAGTGATTTGAATTATCGTAGTGTTTGGTTATTTGCGAGTTTGAGAACTTTCAGTGACTCTCAAAGTTACACTGTTTTTTGCCTGTTTGCAAATATCAATGATTCTCTTTTGTTAAAGAATGTTATTTTGTCATCTGACTGATACAAATCGACACATAAATGGATAACTTTGCGGCTGTTATGACAGCAGAAGTTTTGTATTTTGACTTTTATTACTTTACCAGACCCTAGGGCCGGGGAGTTAGTCATTGTACATGGCATATGAGTATCAGGGCCCGGATTTGAAAATTCGGGCCTTTTTTTGATATAGTCGATAAATTTGTAGATGTTAGAATATGATTGCAGTACTGAAGGACGGAGTTTCGGATGTCCAAAAGAAGAACCTTGTAAACTGGCTGAAAAAGCAAGGTGTTGACGTACATCTGTCAGAAGGTCAGTTTCAGACAATTATTGGTCTGGTGGGAGACACGAGCAAGATTGACATTGACCTGCTCGGCGGTCTGGAGATAATAGAGAGCGTTACCAGGATAAGCGAGCCTTTCAAATGTGCCAACCGTCGTTTCCATCCGGCAGATACGGTGGTTACTGTTGGGGAGGGATCAGGCGCTGTCAAGATAGGTGGCGGTAATTTTGCAATTATTGCAGGACCATGCTCGGTTGAGTCTGAAGAGCAGATTGTCGGAATTGCAAAGGCGGTCAAATCCTCTGGTGCCAGGTTGTTGAGAGGCGGAGCTTTTAAACCGCGGACTTCCCCCTACGACTTTCAGGGTTTGCGTGGAGAAGGACTTGAATTGCTGAGAATTGCCCGACGTGAGACAGGTCTTCCGATTGTAACGGAGATTATGAGTGCCGCGCATCTTGACATGTTCGCCGATGTGGACCTGATTCAGGTCGGTGCACGCAATATGCAGAACTTTGAACTTCTGAAAGAACTCGGACATGCGGACAAGCCTATTCTGCTCAAGAGGGGACTGGCCAGTACTCTGAAAGAGTGGCTCATGAGTGCTGAGTATATTATGGCCGGCGGAAATGAAAGAATAATTCTCTGCGAGCGCGGAATAAGGAGTTATGATTCATATACCCGAAATGTTCTGGATCTTTCAGCTGTCCCTATGATCAGAGAACTGTCGCATCTTCCAATAATTGTTGACCCGAGCCACGCTACAGGGAAGTCGAGACTGGTCAAGCCTATGTCAATGGCTGCGACAGCTGCCGGTGCGGATGGACTGATAATAGAGGTTCATAACGATCCGGAACATGCTTTGTGTGACGGAGCTCAGTCTCTGACTCCGGCCCAGTTTGAAGAAGTTGCTTCGAAGGTGTACAGTATCAGGAATCTCATTGCATGATGGCAAACAGGGTGGGAGTGGTCGGTCTTGGCCTAATCGGCGGTTCTATAGCGCGGGCATACAAGAACGCGGGCTGGACCGTTTACGGCTTCGACACCGATGGTACGATCTTGAGTTATGCCGGCATTTCGGGAGTGGTTGACGGTATTCTGGATGGAGAGTCCCTGAAAGAGTGTACTCTAGTCCATCTGGCTGTCAGCCCTGACTCGGCTGTCGGATATCTCAGAAGCAATGCTCATCTTTTCAGCAGAGAGAGTATTGTGATTGATGACTGCGGAACCAAACGCGTAATCTGTGCCGAAGGGTTTGAACTGGCAAGACTCCATGGCTTTACTTTTGTGGGCGGTCATCCGATGGCTGGAACTCATCTGTCTGGTTTCAAGAACTCTAGAGCAAACATGTTTTCCGGAGCTTCGATGGTCGTGGTACCGCCTGTGTCTGACGATATTGAACTGTTGAACCGCATAAAAGTGCTTCTGGAACCTATGGGCTTACGCAGGGTGGTGTTTACGACTGCTGAACGGCATGACAGGATGATTGCGTATACATCTCAGTTGGCACACGTCGTGTCAAGCGCATATGTGAAGAGCCCGACGGCATTGTCGCACAAAGGCTACAGCGCGGGCAGTTTCAGGGATATGACGAGGGTGTCGTGGCTGAATGAGAAGATGTGGACAGAGTTGTTCCTGGAAAACCGCGATTTTCTGGGCAACGAACTGAAATGTGTGATAGATAACCTAAAGCAGTATGCCGAGGCTCTGGAGAACAATGACGCAGAGAGGTTGTGCAGTCTTCTGCGAGAGGGGAGGATTGCCAAGGAACAGTGTGACAGACAACCTGATGCAAGATGAATGAGATCGAGAATATTAGGGTTAATGCGTCGGAATCGTACGATGTGTCGATTTTCCGTGACGGCCTAGACAGTTGCGGTGAGATGGTACGCAAAGTGCTTGGCAAGTGCAGGCTGGCAATTCTGACTGACGATATAGTAGATGCCTTGTATGGCGCGAGGGTAATGGATTCGATGGCTGCCGCAGGATTGGATTGTATCAGACATGTGATTCCTCATGGTGAATCAAGCAAGACAATTGGGAATGTGATGGAGTTCGTGAATCTGATGGCCGACAACCATTTCACCAGAAGTGATGCTGTGGTAGCTCTGGGTGGTGGGGTTCCAGGCGACATGGCGGGCTTTGCAGCAGCGGTGTTCCTGCGTGGAATCAGGTACATTCAGATTCCGACTACGCTTCTGGCTGCTGTTGACAGCTCGGTTGGAGGAAAGACTGCTGTTGACATTGCTGCCGGAAAGAATCTTGTGGGCGCATTCCACCAGCCTAGTCTGGTGATTTGTGATACGGCGACATTGGAAACCCTTCCGCCATCTGTTATGCGTGACGGATTTGCCGAGGTAGTGAAGTATGGCGTGATTTTGGATGAAAAGTTGTTTGAGGAGGTGTCTGAGCCTCCAGTCAAGGATATTGTTCATGTGATAGCCGGCTGTGTTTCCATTAAACGCGATGTGGTGGCAGAGGATGAGTTTGACAACGGCCGCCGTCAGCTTCTTAATTTCGGCCATACTGTAGGACATGCCATAGAACTGTTGAGTGACTTCAGAATTTCGCATGGCGAAGCAGTGGCAAAGGGAATGGTCCGTGCGGCGATGATGGGGCCGGTGATGGGACTTGAGGATTGTACCGGTGCGATTGAATCTGTGTTGAAAAACTACGGTTTCGATACTGATTGTCCGTATGGAGCCGAAGAACTGTATTATGCCGCACTTTCGGACAAAAAACGCAAGGGTGATTCTATTACAGTTGTCCTTCCCCGTGGAATAGGCAACTGTGACCTGTTCAGACTGACCGGCGATGAATTCAGACTGCTGTTGAAAAAAACGGAAAACCAAATTTAGGCATACAATGGAAAAACTTGCGGAATTCAGGAAACAGATTGACAGTGTGGACGACCAGATTTGTGAGTTGTTCCGCAAACGCATGGAGATAATAGATTGTGTGGGAGAGTATAAGCGCAGCAGTGGCCAGCCTGTCAACAATGGTGCACGTGAACGTGAGATACTTACGAGAATATCAAAGGCCTTACCTCCTGAAATGGAGGATTTCGGACGCTCGCTCTACCGGTCGATTTTCGATGTAAGCAAGGCGTACGAGTCGATGCATAAAGAAAAGGATTCTCCATTGTACAAGGAATTGTCGGAACTGATACATGCTGAACCAAAGCCTTTTCCGGCAAGGGCTACTGTTGCATGCCAAGGTAGGGAAGGGGCTTACTCGCAACTGGCGGCCGAACGGCTGTTCGAGATTCCGGAGATTATGTGGGGCAGGAGCTTTGAGAGCGTTTTCAGGATGGTTAACGATGGAATGTGTGATTATGGCATTCTTCCGATCGAGAATTCAACAGCCGGTTCGGTGAACGAGATTTATGACCTTCTGGTGAAGTTCAATGTACATATCGTGAGGAGTACAAGGATACGCATTGAGCATCTTCTTCTTGGACCTAAGGGAGCTACGTTAGATAAAGTGAACCGGATTTATTCGCATCCTCAGGCGATAAGTCAGTGTTCGCAGTTTCTTGCTGGACTGAAGAATGTCGAGGTGATTCCATGTGAGAATACGGCTATTGCAGCGTCAAACGTATCTAAGGACGTCACTCTGACGTCTGCTTCTATCTCTTCGAGGAGTTGTGCCGAATTGTATAATATGGAGGTCTTGCGTGATGGTATTCAGAATTTCGACAGTAACCACACAAGGTTCATCTGCATTTCGAAGAATGCTGTTATATACCCGGGTTCTGACAGGACCAGCATCATGATGGTGATTGCAAACAAGCCTGGCCAATTGTTCAGCGTCCTGTCACGTTTCAGCGCAATTGGGGCGAATCTGGTGAAATTGGAGAGTCGTCCGATGCCTAACCGTGACTTTGAGTTTGTTTTTTATTTTGATATTGAACTGTCAATATACAACGATAAATTTGCATCGCTGATAAGTGAACTTGACCACTGCGAGGAGCAATTCAAGTATTTCGGTACGTATTCAGAAATTATCTGAGAAGGACGGTATGGCTGGGGTTAGGGTTTCAGGATCATTGGCAGGAAGGCTGACAGTGCCGTCGTCCAAGTCTGCTGCACACAGGGTACTGATCTGTTCTGCTTTGGCAGACAGACAGACTACGGTAAGGTGTGTCGGCGCTGGCGATGATATTCATGCTACAGCAGGGTGTCTGAGAGCGCTGGGGGTCCGATTGAAGGAAAATGGAGATTCTTTCAGTCTGACTCCTTTGAGAATTATGCCCCATGTGGAAGGAAGACCGTTGATGGACTGTGGGGAGAGTGGCTCGACTCTTAGGTTCATGCTTCCTGTGACTGCTGCATTGGGGATTTCTTCGACTTTTATAGGAAGAGGCAGGTTGCCGGAACGGCCTCTGTCACCACTGTATGAGCAGATGACCCTTCATGGAGTATCAATGAGCCAGAACGGTATTATGCCGCTGACAGTTGATGGCAGGCTTAAGGGAGGTGATTTTACGCTTGATGCAGGAGTTTCGTCCCAATTTGTATCCGGACTGCTGATGGCGTTTCCTCTTACCGGGTCTGACTGTCGTCTGGAACTGACGGGGAAAAAGGAGAGTACTCCTTACATCGACTTGACGGTGAGTGTCATGCGACGGTTCGGCGTGTCGGTTGAGGATTATGGAAATGGCTATCGTGTCGCCGAAGGACAACGGTATGTCTCACCAGGTGAGTCTTTTGTCGAAGGTGATTGGTCTGGAGCGGCATTCTGGCTGGCTGCGGCATGTGCAGGAAGTGGTGTAATTGAGTGTTACGGTCTTGACTATCTCGATTCTGTACAAGGTGACAGGATAATAGTTGACATTCTCAGAGAGATGGGTGGCCGGGTCGAAGTGGATGGCATGTCTGTAATCGCATATCCGTCTGACTTGCATGGTGTAGAGGTTGATTGCAGCAACATTCCAGACCTTGTTCCAGCATTGGCGGTTGCTGCGTCATGCAGTAGTGGTGAGACAGTCCTTAAGGGTGTTGGAAGACTTCGCCTGAAAGAGAGCGACAGGATTGAGAGCGTCTGCGCAATGCTTTCATCCTTCGGTATAAGAAATATCGGATCAGATGACAGTATTCGAATATGGGGAGGCAGACCTGTTTGCGGAACAGTGAATTCAGAGGGTGACCATCGCATCGCGATGGCTGCAGCTGTCATTGCTTCCTTAGCCCAAGGCGTAACGGTGATTGATAATCCTGAGTGCTCCGCCAAGTCGTATCCAGGCTTTTTCGATTCCTTCAGGATGTTGGGAGGAACTGTTATCCCGTGATGTTGCTCATATATATAATTTGTTTGATAGTGTGATGAAGAAGATTCTTGTCATTAACGGCCCCAACCTTAATATGTTGGGATTTCGTGAACCTGCCATTTATGGGGACAAGTCGTACAATGCGCTCGTGGATCAGATTGTTGGCGAAGCTTCAAGGCTTGGAGTGTCTGTTGAGGTTTTCCAGTCAAATCACGAAGGCGAAATCATAGACCGGATCCAGCAGGCATATGGACACTATGAGGGGATTGTCATAAATCCCGCAGCATATACGCACACAAGTGTTGCAATTCTTGACGCCCTGAAAGGAGTGGGACTTCCTACGGTAGAGGTGCATCTCAGCGACATTAATTCCCGTGAGGATTTCCGGAAGTTTTCCTATGTAAGCCTCTATGCAGAGAAGACTATCTGCGGGAAAGGTTTCGGTGGCTATATTGAGGCTTTGGAGTATCTTTGCCGACGTTGATTTTTTCTTTCAGATTCCTGCTCCGTCCTCAAACAACGGGTGGGTTATGGCGCGGGTCTGGAGAATCCTTGAGTATGGGGGTACATCATGTGTAAGCCATACGTTACCACCTACGACTGTGTCATGTCCTATGGTTACACGACCTAATATTGTTGTATTGGAGTAAACGGTGACATTGTCTTCAAGAATCGGGTGTCTTGGCTTGTCAATTGGACATCCATGCTCGTCATAACTGAAGTTCTTGGCACCTAAGGTTACTCCTTGATATAGCATTACATGGTTGCCGATAATACTGGTGGCTCCAATGACAATGCCTGTACCATGGTCTATTGCGAAGTATTCACCAATCCGGGCAGCTGGATGAATGTCTATTCCCGTTATTGAATGAGCCATCTCAGTGATGATTCGTGGAATAAGCGGTACTCCCATCTGAAGCAGAACATGGGCTACGCGGTAATGCATCATGACTGTTATGGCAGGATAACTGAGTACAACCTCTGCTATGGAAGTGACAGCTGGGTCGTTATGGGCTACAGCTGCGACATCTTTCAGCAGCAAGTCTTTGATTTTGGGAAGTTCTGAAAGAAAGTTCTCTGATATAGTCCTACTGCCGGTCTGCTCCTCCAGTAGCGCTGCTGCCATTTTTTCTGCCGGACCAGGTGCTACATCGCGATACAATTCAGGAAAGAATACATTGCGAAATAGATTCATCATTCTCGAGACAGACTCGGGTGATGGTATATCTGTGATTTTGCCAAGTCCATTAAGAACCTCTTTGAGTTTTTCCATAAAACCGGGGGATTGTTGAAAAAGAGTCGGGATGACAGGATTCGAACCTGCGACCCCCTGGTCCCAAACCAGGTATTCTACCGGACTGAACTACATCCCGAATGCCCTTCTTTACAGGAAAAGCGGTGCAAATTTACCGATTTTTGACAGAAGGTGCAAGCGCTATTTGATTATTCCCAGCTTTTTGAAGCATTTATAGAGTTTCTCAGCAGCTATGTCAATTTGCTCCGTCGTGTGTGTGGCCATAAGTGAGAAACGGATAAGAGTATCATCCGGCGAACAGGCTGGAGGAATCACCGGATTTACAAATACGCCATCGTCAAACATCAATTTTGTAACCATGAATGTTTTCTTCTGGTCTCTGATGTACAGAGGAATGATGGGGGTTGAGGTGTTGCCAATCTCAAATCCCAATTCGCGGAATCTTTCGAGGGCATAACCGGTTATTTTCCAAAGATTAGCAATTCGTTCTGGCTCCTGCTTCATAATCTGAAGGGAAGCACGTGCGGCAGCTGTTGCGGCGGGGGTATTGCTCGCACTGAATATGTATGGCCTTGAGTGGTGGCGAATCCAGCTTATGGTGCAGGCATCGCCGGCACAGAAACCTCCAATTGCAGCAAGCGACTTGCTGAAGGTTCCCATAATCAGCTCAATGTCGTCAGTCAGTCCGAAATGGTTGCAGGTGCCACGTCCATGATCTCCGAGAACTCCAAATCCATGTGCTTCGTCAACCATGACTGCACAGTTGTACTTTTCTTTAAGTGCAACTATTCCGGGCAGGTTTGCTATGTCGCCTTCCATACTGAAAACCCCGTCCACTACAACAAGTTTCAGGCTTTCTGGCCTGCAGCGGGACAGTGTTTTCTCAAGAGATTCCATGTCGTTGTGTTTGAACTTCATGGGGGTTGCAAACGAAAGACGCCGCCCCTCGACTATAGAGGCGTGGTCAAGTTCGTCGCAGACAACATAGTCTTCTCTTCCGACAACACTCGAAATAACTCCAAGATTGGTCTGGAAACCGGTTGAATAAATAATTGCGTCCTCTTTGCCGACAAATTCTGCCAGTTCGTGCTCAAACTCGCGGTGCATGTCAAGAGTGCCGTTGAGGTATCTGGAACCGGCACAGCCGGTGCCATATTTCTTTGCTGCGGCTACAGCGGCTTCAATTACTTTTGGATGATTCGTGAGGCCCAGGTAGGAGTTTGATCCGAACATCAGTACTTTCCTTCCATCCATTATGACCTCGGTGTCCTGCTGACCAGAAACAGCTTTGTGATATGGGTAAAGATCCTCGCTAAGTCCATAGGCTGCTATTACGTCATAGCTGGAGTATCTATCCTTTAATAAGTTCATATTGCTCAGTTAATACGGCTTGAGGCTCCACCTCATTTTTTCATCGCGCAAAATTAGTTAATTACTTCCAATATCGTCCAATATTATCCATTTTTTTATACTTTCGTGGTGGATTTGAATGTATGGATGACAAACAGATACACAAAACGAACGTTGCCTTCATAGTTAACCCGATTTCCGGCTCTTCCCGTTTCATTCCAAAACGCAAGATGCTCGAATCACTTGTTGACAAGACAAAGTTCGACTACGATATTTTTGAGACAAAATATTCAGGACATGCTGTCGAACTGGCTTCATCGTGTTCCAAATCAGGCTATGACTTGGTGGTTGCCGTCGGTGGCGACGGAACCGTCAACGAGGTAGGACGAGGATTGATACACTCCGGGGTGCCGATGGGGATTATTCCTTGTGGTTCAGGTAATGGCCTGGCTCGTCATTTGGGTATTCCGCTTGACCCTATAAGATCGTTCCGCTGGCTGCAGAACTATCACGTTGAGGACATTGACTATGGGTTGTTGAATGACAAGGCCTTTTTCACCACCTGCGGAGTCGGCTTTGACGCTCTTATAAGCAAAAAGTTCTCTGAAAGCAAAAGCCGAGGACTGATGAGCTATGTTGAAAATATTTTACACGAACTGCTGCTTTACCATTCTGACTCGTATCTACTTTTTCTTGATGGGGAGGTGGTTGACATGGATGCCTTTCTTATCACATGTGCCAATGCGAACCAATGGGGTAACGGAGCTTACATAGCCCCTGGCGCATCGGTGTGCGATGGTTACCTTGATGTTTCTGCAATATCCAGGTTCTCGCCTCTCGATATTCCATTAATGGCTTATCAACTAATGCATAAGCAGATAGACAAGAACCCTTGTGTTTTTACAAGGAAATGCCGCGAACTGACAATCCGCCGTAGGGGAACATGTGTGGCACACTATGACGGAGATCCGATTCTGACAAAGGGTGACATTAACATGAGGATTGTCCCCCACGGGTTGAGGGTTGCTGTGCCCACTAAGAAACGTCCATTCAGAATTTGAGGTAAAAATCTTTGACTAACCTGACGTATTCTGCAGTTGCTTTTCCCTGATTGTCTTCAAGAGTGAGAGTGTCTTGTTCCCCGTCTATGTGCCTCTTGCCAAATGAGGCCAGTACTCTCTTGGCCGGTTTGCCCTGACGTGTAAAGACTTGCGTCATCCTCTGTAGATGAAGGCCACTCTCTGCCGCAATTCCGGTGAAGGTTCCAAATGAAACGAATGGGAGGATTATATTGAAACGAGTGAGGTCTGATGACATGCGGACGGCACAATTGACCAACTCTTCGAAGCTGAGCGAACAGTCGTGGCGTGACAGATTCCGGTTCTTGTCAGGAGAGGTTAATGAGCGCTGAAAATACGGGGGATTGCAGAGAATGGCATCGGGACTTGATGCAGGGGAGTATTCACGTACGTCAGTACAGAGTACGTTGATCCGTCTGCCCCATGGGCTGGCTTCAGTGTTCGCCATCGCCTGATGTGCTGCTTCAGGCATGATTTCTATCGCAGTAATCATAGCTTCTGCATTGCGTTGGGCAGCCATGATGGCAATAATGCCGGTTCCTGTACCTATGTCGAGTATCGTCTTGCATCCGGTCAGGTCTGCCCAGGCTCCAAGCAGCACTCCGTCAGTGCCGACCTTCATGCCGTGTTGTCCCTGACTGATGGAAAATTTCTTGAACTTGAACTCTAATTCAGACATATGCGCGCAAAGGTAAGAGTTTACGTAGCATTTCTTGATAAGAATTGCTAAATTTGCACACTGGTGTGCATCAGCGCGCGCATAGAATGCACGGGCGTTTATTATTTGACTCGTATGACAAAGAATGGTGATAAAGACAAGCCGGAGAATGGGAGCAATACCCGTTCTTTTTCCCTGATTGCCGACTATGAAGGCGAAGGTGCGGCAGATGGCCTGTTCAAGACTGATATTGAAGATGTCCTTCCCGTCCTGCCGGTCCGTAACATGGTACTATTTCCAAGTGTGATATCTCCAGTCACGATAGGACGGAAATCTTCGCTTGTGCTGGTGCGTGATTGTGATCTGAAAGAGAGGAATATTGCTGTTTTCAGCCAACGGTTATCGGAAAAGGAGGATCCGGGTTATTTCGACTTGTATCCAATCGGTGTGGTCGCCAAGATAGTAAGGGTTCTGGAGATGCCTGACCAGTCAACGACCGTCTTGCTTCAGGGATTACAGAGGATAAGGCTGACGTCGGTAGATTCCGTTAAGCCATACATGACCGGTCATGTCGAGTTGTTCCCTGAAGAACTTCCAAGTCCTAGAAGCCGGGAGTTTAAGGCTGTCACTGATTCTTGTCGGGAAATGGCCTTGAAGTATCTTAGCATGTCCGAGGGTTTCTCCCCGGAGGCTTCGTTTGCCCTGAAGAATATACGCAACGGGGTGTTTCTTATTGAGTTTGTCTGTTCCAATCTTCCCTTTGAGGTCAAGGATAAAATCAAGTTGTTGAAGGAAAACTCTCTGTCGTCGAGGGCTATGCTGCTCTTGAATTTGCTGAGTCGTGAGGTCCAACTGTCGGAACTCAAGTTCAATATTCAGAAGAGAACCCATGAAGATATTGAAAAGCAGCAGAAAGAGTATTTCCTCCAGCAGCAGATAAAGAATATTCAGGACGAACTCGGGGGCAGTGTGCAGGATCAGGATATTGAGGAGATGCAACAGAAGGCACTGCACAAGAAATGGAGCAAGGAGGTTGATGAAATTTTCCGCAAGGAACTGTCCAAACTGGAAAGAATTAACACTCAGTCGCCTGATTATAATGTACAGCTTTCATATCTGCAAACCATCTTGAGTCTGCCATGGGGTGAGTATACTGACGATAACACAGATATGAAGAATGCTGAGAAAGCGCTGAATCGGGATCACTATGGTTTGGAGAAAGTTAAGGAGCGCATTCTGGAGCATTTAGCAGTCATGAAATTGCGGAAGGATTTCAGGTCGCCGATTCTATGCCTTTATGGACCTCCGGGAGTTGGCAAGACATCATTGGGAGTTTCCATAGCGAGGGCATTGAAAAGGAAGTATGTTCGCATATCACTGGGTGGCCTGCACGATGAATCAGAAATTCGTGGTCATCGCAGGACATACATAGGTGCCATGCCCGGTCGTATTGTAAAGGGCTTGTCAAAAGCCGGATCTTCCAATCCGGTATTTGTTCTTGACGAGATAGACAAGGTCAGTCAAATGACCATGCAGGGCGATCCGTCCTCTGCACTTCTTGAGGTTCTGGATCCTGAGCAGAATAATGCTTTCCATGACAATTATCTGGACATTGACTATGATTTGTCCAAGGTTATGTTCATTGCCACTGCCAACAATCTGAATTCTATTCCGACACCACTTCTCGACCGAATGGAGGTAATTGAGGTCAGTGGTTACATTACTGAGGAGAAAGTGGAGATAGCAGCCCGACACCTCATTCCAAAGGAACTTGAAGCCAATGGTATCAAGGGTAAAGGAGTCAGCATTCCGCGCAAGACCATTGAATCCATTATTGAAAACTATACCCGGGAGTCAGGTGTCCGTTCTCTTGAGAAACAGATAGGCAAAATATGTCGTCGGCTCGCGTTCCAATATGCATCCGATGGCTGCTTCAGGCATAAAGTCGTAAGGCCTGATGATTTGAAGGACCTTCTTGGAGTCAAACCGTTCAGCCGAGACAAATATCAGGGCAATGACTACGCTGGTGTTGTCACAGGACTTGCATGGACTGCTGTCGGCGGTGAGATTCTGTTCGTTGAGACCAGCCTTAGCCGTGGAAAGGAGGGAAAACTTACGTTGACTGGAAATTTGGGAGATGTGATGAAAGAGTCGGCAATGCTAGCACTTGAATACATTCGTGCGCATGCCTCCATCCTTGAAATAGATCCGGCAGTCTTTTCTGCATGGAATGTACACATTCATGTTCCCGAAGGTGCTATCCCGAAGGACGGACCGTCGGCAGGTATCACTATGGCTACTTCCATAGCATCTGCTTTGACTCAGCGCAAGATTAAGCCGAACCTGGCCATGACCGGTGAAATAACGCTTCGAGGCAAGGTTTTGCCAGTTGGCGGTATCAGGGAAAAGATTCTTGCTGCAAAGCGTGCCGGCATTACCGATGTCATTCTGTGCTCAGAGAATAAGCGCGATATTGAGGAAATCCCGGACGAATATGTCAGTGGCCTTACTTTCCATTACGTAGAGAATATCAGTGAAGTATGGAAAATTGCTCTTCTTCCCGAGAAGGTTAGCAATCCTCAGAATATCACAGCATGAGATTATCATGAAGTTTGAACTGCTTCACACAGACAGCAACTCATCAGCCAGGGAGGGTCGGATTTACACCGCTCACGGTGTTGTCGAGACACCCATTTTCATGCCAGTGGGTACTGTGGGCTCTGTCAAGGCAGTACCACTTGATGTTCTTAAGAATGACGTTAATGCTCAGATAATCCTCGGCAATACTTATCATCTCTATCTCAGACCAGGAACGGAGATAATCCGGAAGGCCGGGGGACTTCACTGTTTTAATGGTTTCGACAGGCCCATGCTGACAGACAGCGGGGGCTTTCAGGTTTTTTCATTGACCGGACTCCGCAAGATGAATGACGAAGGAGTTCGTTTCCAATCACATATAGATGGCTCGCGCCACCTCTTCACTCCTGAGAGTGTGATGGATACTGAACGGGCAATCGGAGCGGATATTATGATGGCCTTTGATGAATGTACTCCCGGTAATGCTGATTATGAATATGCCAGAAGGTCAATGGAACTTACCCATCGGTGGCTGGACAGGTGTATTAATCGTTTTAATGCTACGGAACCTTTGTATGGATATGATCAGGCTCTTTTCCCAATAGTACAGGGGTGTGTCTATCCTGACCTCCGAAGTCGTTCCGCTGAGTTTGTCGCTTCTAAAGATTGTCCTGGAAATGCTATTGGCGGACTTGCCGTCGGCGAACCTACAGAGGTCATGTATCAGATGATCGATCTGGTGAACAGTATTTTGCCTAAAGACCGTCCCCGATATCTGATGGGTGTTGGCACACCTGAGAATATTCTGGAAGCGATTTCGCTAGGCGTTGACATGTTCGATTGTGTTATGCCGACTCGTAATGGCCGAAATGCCATGCTCTTTACTAAAGATGGCATTGTAAACATCCGCAACCGTAAGTGGGAAGATGTGTTTGAACCTCTGGAAGCAGATGGAGCTTCCTCTGTAGATGTTATGTATAGCAAGGCCTATCTTCACCATCTTTTCAAAGCCGGTGAGTTGCTTGCTCTTCATATCGCTTCAGTCCATAATCTGGCTTTTTACCTGTGGCTGGTAGGGGAGGCACGCAAGCACATCGCTTCGGGCGATTTCTCTCAATGGAAGTCTTCGATTGTCAAACGCGTAATGCAACGTATCTGACGACTATGGCTCTTGGAAGAAAACGATTGTTGAAGAGGATTGACTGGTATATTATCGGCAAGTTTATGGGCACGTTCTTTTTGTGCGTCGGTCTCAGTATTGCCATAATGGTCGTTTTTGACTATAACGAACACATTGAACGCCTGAAGGATGCCACCTTGCGCCAACTGATATTTGAATACTATCTGAACTTTATCCCGTACTATACCAACATGTTCAGTTCTCTGTTTGCGTTTCTGGCAGTAATATTCTTCACATCGAAGATGGCAGAGAACTCAGAGATAATAGCCATGTTCTCCACAGGCTTGAGTTTCAAGCGCATGCTTGTTCCGTATATCATATCTGCATGTCTGATTTCGGGAATGTCTCTGGTTCTGAGTGCATATTTCATTCCTAAGGGCAGCATCAAAAGGGTAGCTTTCGAGAATCGTACCACGCAAAAAAGCAAGGTGAAGCAATCGGTACGCAACATGCAGTTGGAGGTGAGCAATGGTGTGATAGCCTATATTGAGAGTTATCAGGACTACAACAAGACTGCATATAAGTTTTGTCTTGACAGCATTGACAACAAGAGGCTTGTGTCGCATCTCACAGCAAGAACTGCCGTATATGATACATTGCATCAGTATCACTGGATATTGAAAAACTATATGATCCGTAACCTTGGGAATGATCGCGAGGAGGTCTTTCAAGGAATGGAACTTGATTCCGTGATAATGATGGAACCATCAGATTTCATGACTGTCCGTGGACAGCAGGAAACTATGACATCAGCGGAGCTCCGCAATTATATAAAAAAACAGAAGCAGCGAGGGGTCGGAGCTGCGCTGCGCGACTTTGAGATTGAATATCATAAGCGTATAGCAATGGCATTTACTTCGATAATACTTACATTTATCGGAGTATCGCTCTCTAGTCGCAAGAGGAAGGGTGGCATGGGATTACATCTTGGTCTCGGTATAGGACTCTGTTTCTCGTACATACTTTTCCAGGAGGTCTCGTCAACATTCGCTATTTCAGGAGCGATGTCGGCATTCTGGGCAGAATGGCTTCCCAATCTGCTCTATGTCCCTGTAGCTGCATATCTCTATGTTAAGGCCCCTAAATAACTAATGCCATGACTTTTGACGAATTTGATTTCGAACCGGGTATTCAGGATGCTGTGGATGCCATGAATTTCAAGGAGTGTACTCCTATTCAAGAAAAGGCAATTCCAGTCATAATGGAAGGTAATGACATAATTGGTGTGGCACAGACAGGTACGGGAAAGACTGCAGCCTATCTGTTGCCTGTCCTGAACAGTATGTCAAGGGGAGGCTATCCTGACAACGCAGTCAATTGTGTCATCATGGCTCCTACGCGTGAACTGGCTCAACAGATAGATCAGCAGGTGCAGGGATTCTCATATTTCTCATCCCTGTCAAGTGTTGCTGTATATGGCGGTAACGACGGAGTGCGCTTTGAAACCGAGAAAAGAGGCATGGCCATGGGTGCTGATATTCTGATTGCTACTCCAGGACGTCTGATAAGTCATCTGAGTCTGGGCAACTGTGACCTTTCGAAAGTATCCTTTTTCATACTTGATGAGGCTGACAGGATGCTTGATATGGGCTTTTTTGACGATATCATGCTGATTGTGTCTCATCTGCCTAAGCAACGGCAGACGTTATTGTTTTCAGCAACAATGCCGAATGAAATTCTCAGACTTGCCAACAACATACTACACAATCCTGTTGAAGTAAAATTGGCAGTATCGAAGCCGGCAGATAAGATATTGCAGGCTGCGTATGTCTGCTACGATACACAGAAGGTTCCCATCATCCGAAGCCTTTTCGAGGATGGGAAGGATCGACGCGTTTTAGTATTCGTTTCGTCGAAACTTAAAGTCAAGGAGATAACCAAGACCTTCTTGCGTCTTGGGATGAATGTCGGTGAGATGCACTCAGACCTTGATCAGGCACAGCGCGACGAAATAATGTACCGATACCGTGCAGGAAAAATCAATGTGCTGGTTGCTACAGATATTGTTTCACGCGGAATAGATATAGACGATATAGACCTCGTCATCAATTTTGATGTGCCCCGGGAAGCGGAAGATTATGTCCATCGTATAGGTCGAACTGCACGCGCCGGTAGTGACGGATGTGCCATAACATTCGTATCGCCTGATGACCAGAATGCCTTTTATTCAATTGAGACTTTTTTGGGTAAGCCAATTTACAAAATTCCTGTTTTGAGTGAGTTTGGTCCTACACCGCCATATTCCCCGCGAACCTCAACTCGTAGATGTCATGGAAAGAAACGCAATGGTAAGTCATCAGGTACAGAGAGAAGTGGCAGGTAGCAATGACGATGTTTAAATGGTATGCCTGAAGTATTAACAATACCGTTTTTTGAAAAAGGTTAGGCATTTGCTATAGTTTCCAAATAAAAACACTATATTTGCACCGCTTTAAGGGATACCCTTATATGGTGCCCGTAGTTCAGTTGGTTAGAGCGTCAGATTGTGGTTCTGAATGTCGTGGGTTCGAGTCCCACCGGGCACCCAAGCGGTAAAAGCAAGGTGAGTGGTTGAATTTCAGCCACTTATTTTTATTGCATCTATTCATTTTGACTCCGACATTAAATTTTTGCTACTGATTTGCTATTGAACCTTATTAATGTCTTTACTAAGATTCCAAAGTGACATATTGAGATAGATTTAAACGGTTATTGTCATAATACAACCGCAGGGAGAAACTGGTGATACGCCTATTGCAGGCGGTAATGTTGGTGTCTGTGGTCTTTGGTGCAGTACGTGAGGCCGATGTGGTCTGGCAACTGGGTGATATAGGCGTAGGTCTAATGGCCTGGTTCACCGTGATAGCAATAATAATACTTTGCCCCAAGGCAATCCAAGCCCTGAAAGATTTTGAGAAACAGGTTTAAAGACGCTCACCGCAATGTTTGCAGTAGTTGGCATTGAGGTCAGTCTTCTCGTTGCAGCGCGGGCATCGGCCGTCCTTGCCTTTCTTCTTTGTGGTGTCAATCATTGTTGCTGATACGATACCGGTGGGTACGGCTATGATGGTGTAACCAAGTATCATCACTATTCCTGACAAGAACTTACCGAATGCCGTGACTGGCGTTATATCGCCGTAGCCGACTGTGGTCAGTGTCACTATTGCCCAGTAGATACTGGTGGGAATACTGGTGAACAGCGTGTTGGGTGTGCCGCTCTCTACAATATACATTATGGTTCCCAGGATGCAAACCAGCACTACTACGAACATAAAGTAAACCATTATCTTGGTAAGGCTCTTGCGTATGCTTTCGAGTAGCAGGTAGCCCTCATTCAGGAATGAGAACAGTTTTAGCACCCTGAATATGCGGAACAGACGGAACGTACGCATCAGGGCAAGGTACCTCAATGGCGGGAAGAAGATGCTCAACAATTGGGGCACAGTGGCCATGAAGTCAATTATACCAAAGAAACTCAGGACATACTCGCGTTTTACCGGTGAGCAATAGACTCTGAGTATGTACTCAATGGCGAACAGTATACTCAATACATATTCAAGGACAATTATCGCGGCTTTAAGAATTCCAACGCCGTTTAACTCCAGATGGATGAGCGCCTGGAACGAAAAGTCATCGACTTTTACCACACTCTCCAATGATGCCATTATGATGCATAGAGCAATGGCAATCATTATGGTTATGTCAACAGGTTTTGAAAGTGGATCTGTTCCTTCAAACAGAATACTGTACAGCCTTTCCTTGTCTTTGATTATGGATATGAGTTTCTTCATTTATATGGGTTTTTTGATTCCGGTTTCCATGTGCAGCCGCCAGCCAGGATGGGGTAGGTGTTCTCTGTGAATGTTGTCATCTGCATGTCGAAGGTAGCTTGCAGGGCATCCTTGAATGCCTGGATGGTGAGTTTAACAGCCTTTACTATAAGGCAGACCTCGGCAATTCGGTCATATGTCTGATATTTTCGGACACCGTCGTCGCCCAGATATACTGCAAAGTTTGCGAAGCGCTTGGATGAGAGTACGTTGTAATATGCCACTTGGTTGGTCTTGATGTTAGTTAAGGTGTTTCAAGTCCTACTCGAAAACTACCTGATAGTATGGATTTCCTGTCTGTGCAGGACGTAATGTCCTGACAGTTTTCACGTCAAAGTTGCTCAGCCAGGTGGTACGGGCAATTTTAGTGAGGCTTAATTCTATAAATGTGCCGGTGTCTGTGCCTGGAGCGCTCATGTTTGAAATGAAATTACCTTGCGAGTATGCAACTATGTGTTTGACAGTTTCACTATACTGGTCATTAATCAGCGTAGTTGGTTGTATGACATGCGGGTGTGAACCAATGACATGGTCTGCACCATTGTCAACGAGCCATCTAGCCAGTCTCTCCTGGCCGGCATTCTGTTCAAGGTGATATTCTTCGCCCCAATGGATACAGACAATTATGCAGTCTGGTCTCTTGCTTCGTGCTTTTTCAAGGTCGGCTGCCATTTGAACGGTATCGATAAGATTGACAATGCAGGGTGGGGTGACTTCAAAACCGTTCGTGTCGTAAGTGTAGTTCAGAAGTGCCAGCCTGAAACTGTTTACACTCACAATCAGTGGGTGGAGGGTGTCGCGCTCTTCTTTATTGCGATATGTTCCGAGATGTAGAATCCTGAGCGAATCGAGGACGTCAAGCGTTCGTATCAGTCCCCGGTTGCCTTTGTCCATGCAATGGTTATTTGCGGTCAGCATTACGTCGAATCCGGCATCGGCGATGGCTTCTGCAAATTCGTCTGGCGCACTGAATGTCGGGTATCCTGTATATGGACTTCCACCCAAGGGTGCTTCGAGGTTACATATTGCCAGTGATGCCTTGGAAATTTCTGGTTTCACATGCCTAAAACAGTCATCATAGCGGTATGATACAGAGTCACGGAAAGCAGAGAGAATCTGCGCCTTATGTTGCATCATGTCGCCGGCAAATGCTACAGTACACTTGTCAGTGTATTGTGACAAAGACAGCGCGAGTAGGGCAAGTGTGCTGAGAATCACTTGTAAATCTGCCTTTTGCCGGCAAGCAATGTGTTTTTCATAAGCGAGCAGATGGTCATGGGGCCAACGCCGCCTGGAACGGGAGTGATGAAGCTGCACTTGGGAGCCACCTGATCGAAGCAGACATCGCCACATAACCTGAAACCGGTTTTTCTTGATGGATCCGGTACCCGGGTTGTTCCGACGTCTATTACTACGGCACCTTCCTTGACCATGTCAGCCGTGACAAAACCAGGCTGTCCCATCGCGGCAACTATGATGTCTGCTTCATGACACTCATCTTTTATGTTGGCGGTGTGGCTGTGGCATACAGTGACTGTGCAGTCACCTGGATAGGACTTCTGCATGAGCAGTGATGCCATTGGCTTACCTACAATGTTGCTTCGTCCCAGTACGACGCATTTCTTCCCGCTTGTCTCGATGTTGTAGCGACGCAGAAGTTCCAGGATGCCGTTTGGGGTGGCTGACACGAAACAGGGCAGACCGATGTTCATGCGTCCTACATTGACGGGGTGAAAACCGTCAACATCCTTACGATAGTCTATGGCCTCGATTACATGTTGTTCGTTTATGTGTTTCGGCAGTGGAAGCTGCACGATGAATCCGTCTACATCATCATCTTGATTCAGTTTGCATACTTGCTCGAGAAGGGCTTCTTCGGTAATGTCGTCCTCAAATCTTATGAGAGTTGACTTGAATCCGCATTCAGCGCATGACTTTACTTTGTTGGCTACGTATGTTTCGCTACCTCCATCGTGCCCTACAAGTATCGCTGCCAGATGAGGGCGTTTTTTCCCTTCAGCAATCATCTGTTCCACTTCTGCGGCAATCTCCTGTTTGATGTGCGTGCTGACCGCCTTACCGTCTATCAGTTGCATTCGTAAAAAGTGTTATTGAGCTAATTTGTTCTCTTATCTTAATCTGCCTGGCATCATTGGCAGCTTGTTTCCGGCGACGTTTTTCATTACCTTGCGGGTGTCGGCAAACTGTTTAAGCATTCTGTTTACTTCGGGAAGAGTCAGCCCGCTTCCTTTCGCGATTCTTTCGCGTCTGGAAGCACTTTTGTCCAAAAGGTCGGGATTGCTGCGTTCTTGTGGTGTCATTGATCCAATCATGGCTTCAAGTCCTTTGAACGCGTTGTCGTCAACCTCAATATCCTTCAAGATCTTTCCCATACCGGGAATCATCCCCATAAGGTCTTTCAGGTTGCCCATTTTCTTTATCTGGGCTATCTGGTCGCGAAAGTCGTTGAAATCGAACTTGTTTCTGGCCATTTTTTTCTGAAGACGCTTTGCCTCTTCTTCATCGAAGGTCTGTTGTGCACGCTCGACAAGCGAAACCACGTCTCCCATACCGAGAATCCTGTCTGCCATGCGGGTAGGGTGGAAGACATCAAAAGCGTCCATCTTCTCACCTGTACCTATGAATTTGATAGGCTTGTCAACGACTGTCCTGATGCTCAGTGCGGCACCGCCTCGTGTATCACCATCCAGCTTAGTTAGAATAACGCCAGAGAAGTCAAGCCGTTCATTGAATTCCTTTGCGGTATTTACGGCATCCTGTCCTGTCATTGCATCTACCACAAACAGTATTTCATTCGGATTGACAGCTTTTTTTATGGCCGAAATTTCCTGCATCATGGTTTCGTCGACAGCCAGACGGCCTGCTGTATCAATGATTACGACGTCATATCCTCTTGCCTTGGCTTCTTTCACAGCTCCATTCGCGATTTCCACTGCGTTTTTGTTGTCAGGCTCAGTATATACGGAGACTCCTATCTGCTCGCCGAGCACCTTCAACTGGTCAATTGCTGCGGGACGGTAGATATCGCAGGCAGCCAGCAACGGTTTCTTGTATTTTTTGGTTTTGAGCATGTTGGCCAGCTTCGCGCTGAACGTAGTCTTTCCCGAGCCTTGAAGACCTGCCATGAGAATAACGGCGGGATGGCCTTTAATGTCGATGTCTGACGCATCTCCACCCATAAGTGCGGCGAGTTCGTCGTGTACAACCTTGACCATAAGCTGACCTGGACGTACCGATTTCAGGACATCCATTCCCAAAGCTTTTTCCTTTACTGTATCGGTAAACTGTTTGGCGACCTTGTAATTGACATCGGCGTCGAGTAAGGCTTTCCTGATGTCTTTGAGTGTTTCGGCAACGTTGACTTCGGTTATCCTGCCTTCGCCCTTAAGTATCTTGAATGACTTTTCAAGTCTTTCTGACAGATTCTCAAACATAACAATTCATTATCTTGACCCGCGAAATTAGAAAATTTGATGCTCATCGGCAAAAAATAACGTACATTTTTATGTGTCCAGATTCCCCTTCAGAAACAGTTTTCAACAGTAAATAAAAAGTTTTCAACAATTGCGTTTTTTTTTTGAAAAACGTTTTTGTCAAAAATATCTGAAATGTATTTTTGTAGAAATTTACAATTTTTAAACACAGATGAAAGAATCTGAAATCAACAACGGGCAAGGCATTTACGATGCCCGCTCTCTAGGAAAAGGCAAGATGCTGGTTCTCGGTTTCCAGCACATGTTCGCAATGTTCGGTGCAACAGTGCTTGTACCTATCATTACAGGTCTCTCTGTCTCCGCAACACTGCTGTTTGCAGGTGTCGGAACCCTTGTATTCCACTTCTTTACAAAGATGAAGGTGCCTGCATTTCTCGGTTCTTCATTCGCTTTTCTTGGCGGTTATGCTGCTGTCAGGGAGGCTGGAGTGGCTCTAGGTTATTCCGTGTCTGTTTCGTTGACTTATGCATGTATCGGTGTGTTCTGTGCAGGACTAATGTACTTTATCCTGGCTGCTCTGTTCAAGTTTTACGGTGTAAGACGCACCATGCGTTTTTTTCCTCCTGTAGTCACAGGTCCAATAATCATATCAATAGGTCTCATCCTGTCATCGAGTGCCATAAATAACTGTCAGGACAACTGGTGGATAGCATTGCTTGCAATTGCAATTATTATTGTCTGCAATATCTTCGGAAAAGGAATGATAAAAATAATTCCTATTATCCTAGGAGTTATAGGTTCATATCTCGTTGCAGCATGCTTTGGCGAGGTCGATTTCACCAGGCTGAATGATTCTCCATGGTTCGGATTGCCTTTCCAGTGGACGAACACAGCTTTTTCGGTTCTCAGCAATCCAGACTGGTCGTTCATCGGTACAGCTGTGTTGGCTATTGTTCCTATCTCTTTCGCTACCATGATTGAACATATTGGTGATGTATGTGCAATCTCTTCAACCTGTAACCGCAATTACATCGCCGATCCGGGACTGCATCGTACCCTGATGGGTGACGGATGCGCTACAGCTCTGGCTTCACTTTTCGGTGCTCCGGCCAACACTACTTACGGAGAAAATACCGGTGTTCTGAATCTGACCAAAGTCTTTGATCCCAAGGTCGTGCGTCTGGCCGCTTTCCTTGCCATCATCTTTTCCTTCTGTCCCAAGTTTGCCGCCTTGATTTCTCTCATGCCTAGTGCAACCGTGGGAGGCGTGTCTCTGGTACTGTACGGAATGATTTCTGCAGTAGGCGTGCGCAACCTTGTCGAGAACAAGGTTAACTTTACGAATAACCGTAATGTCTTGATTGCAGCTCTCATTCTGGTTCTGGCAATAGGAATTCAGTATGGTCCGGGCAGTATATCATTCGGCAAGGTTTCTCTTTCAGGCCTTGCGGTCGCCGCTCTGACAGGTATCATTCTGAACGCCGTACTTCCTGGCAACGACTTCAAACTGACATTTGGCTATACAAGCGGTAAGAATTCCGGAGCTGATGATAACATCGAAGTTTTCGACGATTTCAAGAAAAAGAAAAATATGGAATGATTCAGTTCCTGTGTTATCAGCGTTACTTCATATTTCAGATATTTCAACCTTTTAAATAATTAGAGATGAAGAAATTTTTTGCTTTAGCAGGGTTCTGCATGTTTGCAATTGGTGCGTTTGCACAAACAAATCTCCAACTTTTTTACGATTTCGGTTCAGATCGCAAGATGGTTACTGCCACACTTGAAGGGTTTTATCTTGACAAGTGGGGCAACACATTTTTCTTCTCAGACTTTGATTTTCCGAACAAAACTCTCCGTGATGCGAACCCTAACCAGCATTCACCGGTAGCCAGTTATTTCGAGATTGCCCGTGCCCTCAATTTCTGGCAGAACAGTGCAATTGCACCTCTCAGCCTCCATGTTGAATATAATGGCGGCATCAACCTGGGTGGTTCCTGCAACTGGCTTTTCGGTATCAACTACGACCTTCATAATGCAGATTTCAGCAATACGTTTACTTTTGAACTGATGTACAAGACTTTCAACGGAGGTGCTTCCAGCAGTTTCCCGTTGCAGTTTACTTTCGTCTGGGGCATGCAGGACCTGTTCGGTCTTGAAGGTCTCCGCTTCAGCGGTTTCGCTGATATCTGGGGAGAGAACACTACCAATTTTGCTGAGGGTAATGACAAAGATGCCAAGTTCATTTTCATTTCCGAACCCCAGCTTTGGTACAATGTAGGCCGTCACTTCGGTTGTGACAACCTAAATGTCGGAACAGAAATTGAGCTATCGGCCAACTTTGCCGGTTGCAGCGGTTTCAAGGTTCGTCCATGCCTGGGCTTAAAGTGGGTATTCTGATTATTTACAGACAATCGATTGTAGCTTATGTCACAGTTTCTGTCGAAATGCTTCGGCTTTGATGACAAAAAGCACGAAGTCCGTACAGAGGTTATAGCGGGTATTACCACATTCCTCACTATGGCCTACATATTGGCCGTAAACCCCAGTATTTTCAGCAATCTGGGTGACATGCCCACCCGGTCGGTATTCACTGCTACCGCACTGGCGTCGCTCTTAGCCACTATGGTGATGGCCTTTTATGCAAAGAAGCCGTTCGCTCTTGCCCCCGGCATGGGTCTGAATGCATTCTTTGTCTTTTCAGTGTGTCTTGGTATGGGCATGACATGGCAGTTTGCATTGACAGCGGTACTCATTGAGGGTATAATATTTATAATACTGACCCTCACTAAGGTGCGTATGTGGATAATAGATGCCATTCCGGTGTCGCTTAAGAATGCTATTGGTGCCGGTATCGGCCTGTTCATTGCTTTTATCGGATTACAGAATTCACATATTATTGTCGATAATGCCTCAACTCTTGTCGGTCTGGGCGATCTTACTCATGGGTCGGCTTTACTGGCTGTCATCGGACTGATCATATCGTGTTCGCTTGTTATGCTTCATGTGCGTGGCGGCATTCTGATAGGCATCCTTATCACTGCCATAATCGGCATGTTCATAAAGGACCCTGAGACAGGATTGGCTCTTACCGTCATGCATGATTCGTCAGGTGCCGTAGTTTCGGGTTTTGGCTCCGTAGTGAGTAATCTTGTGTCAGCCCCTCCCTCAGTTGAACCGATTTTCTGCAAATTCGAGTTTCACAATATTTTTACTCTTGATATGCTTGTTGTGCTGTTTACCTTTCTGTTCGTAGACATGTTCGATACGATGGGCACTGTTGTGGGTGTATCGCAGAAGGCAGGATTCATTGATGAAGAAGGACATGTTGACGGAATTGATAAGGTTTTCATGGCGGATGCTGTCGGAACGTTCTTCGGAGCCTGCCTCGGTACATCAACTACCACTACATATGTAGAGAGTTCGGCGGGTGTTGGTGCCGGCGGACGTACGGGCCTTACCGCTTTCACTACAGCTTGTTGTTTCGCCCTCGCGCTGTTCCTGTCCCCGATATTCCTTTCTATTCCAAATGCAGCCACTGCACCGTCACTGATTATTGTGGGTATGATGATGATGCAGCCTGTCACCAAAATCAACTGGCTTGACTACCGTGAATCAATACCTGCGTTCCTGACCGTCATAATAATGCCTGTTGCATACAGCATTTCGGATGGCATACTGATCGGAATGATATCATACGTTGTCCTTAATGGCATCGTCGGAATATTTGACCATAAGTACTTGAAGAAGATATCGCCTACTATGTGGGTTCTGGCGATACTATTCATTGCCAAGTATATTTTCTTATAGGCGGGTAATCGTTTATCGCCTGAATTTCAAGACAAGCCTCGAGATCTTTCCGAGGCTTGTCTTGTTTCTTTTACAGTCCAATTACAACTTACGGTATTGGCTCTCAGTCGTTGTCTATTGTAGTGATTGCGCCTGTATCAGTATCGAAAAGTATGCGGTAGTTTGCCTTCTTTGTAAACAGACTGGTTGATAGGGTCTCAACGCGGCCAAACTGGGCGATATTTAACTCTTCGTCATAATAGGTGTTTCCGCGGTCATCAAATATGCGTACTCCGGCGCGGCCTGGTATACGGTAGCGGATGCCTTTATCATTTCCTTTGAAAGTCTTATTGTTATCTGATACGGTAGTTCCAGTAAAAATGTGCATATCCTCCAGATCCATATAGACTGGCGCTCCTGCGAGATTGTCGGTGCTTAAAACGCCTAGTTTTGACGACATCCTAAAGATCATCAACTGTCTTTCGCTGCGGGTGGGGGTGACATTGATGGTGACGGTGTGGATTTTTTTTGTTGTTGTCCCCTTGAAAAGTTGCATCATTGCCTCCTCCTGTCTGTCAAGTTTCTCCAGAATGTACTTGATTGACTCGCCGTCGGAAGGAATGAAGTCGGCCTCGCCTCGTGTGATGGCATTACGGCTTTCACGAATGATGAAGATCTCCTGTGCTGCAAGTTCCGCGGTCTTGGCGGTCGAGCTGGCCATCAGCATCTCTTCAGTCATGAAATCACGGGGATTGATAATCATTGAATTGGTGGTAAGAATTTCGGTACGGTGAGGCGATACTGCTTTCACTGTGTTGATGGCAGAGATGATTCCGTCTTTCGTGAGTTGTACGTTAGGGGCAGTCGAGTTGGAGTTCAGACGTATGGTGTAAGCATTAAGGACATCTGGAACTCCTGAAGTCTGAACAGTAATGCCGGTAATCGAATAGCGGGTTTCGGGCTTGTCTGACAAACCCGAAAGACGCAGATAACGCTCTGCGTAACGGCAGCATTCGCCAGGGGTATAAATCTCCTCTTCATAGGTGACGTTTACCTTCAGCATCGTCAAAGGCAGGAAGTATGTGATACCTTCAGACGGTTTTTCGGCGTTATATGTGGATACATCTGTCTGTGCATTCAAGTCAAGTATTGTGATACCGAATGCGAAGATCATCAAAATATATTTTTTCATTATAGGGTGGTTTTTGTGGCGAAGGTAAGAAATCTTTGTTATATTTGCATTACATAATTATGTTGAATCATCAGTCATGAGGACCATTCAGATTAAAGACAAGGTCTTTCACCTCTGCCTTTCAGAGAAAGCAATTATTGATGAAGTTAAAAGGGTTGCGGCAGATATTAACCGCGATTACGAAGGAAAACAGCCTCTGTTCCTGTGCATTTTGAATGGTTCGTTCATGTTTGCTTCGGATCTGTTGAAGGAGATAACCATTCCATGTCAAGTGTCGTTCGTGAAGTTCGCTTCTTACCAGGGTACTGCTTCGACTGGTGTGATTAGAGAGGTTATGGGATTGAATGAGTCGATAAAGGGACGTGATGTGATTGTTGTAGAGGATATTATTGATACAGGTTTTACTATGCAGCGTTCGCTTGAGATATTGGGTACACATGAGCCTGCATCCTTGAAAATATGTTCTCTTTTGTGCAAGCCTTCTAAACTTAAAGTTGACTTAGGAGATTCGCTCCGGTATGTGGCGCTTAATATACCGGATGATTTCATTGTGGGATATGGGCTGGATTATGATGGATACGGCCGTAATTACAGGGACATTTACTGCATTATTGACAAATAGTTTTTTTATGGACAACATAGTTATTTTCGGTGCTCCGGGTTCAGGAAAGGGTACTTACAGTGCTGAGTTGGTTAAGCATTTCGGTTTTGGTCATATATCGACGGGGGATGTGCTTCGTGGTGAGATTCAAGCTTGCACGGAACTTGGAAAAATAGCCAAGGGATATATTGAGCAGGGACAGCTTATACCTGATGAGTTGATGATTGATATACTGACCAAGGTTTATGACGAGAAACGGGCATTGGGCAAGGGTGTGATTTTTGACGGCTTCCCTCGCACATTGGCTCAGGCAGAAGCACTGAAGTCTATGCTTGAGAGTCGTGGAGAGAGTATGACCATTGCATTGAATCTTATTGTTGATGATGCTGAGCTGATAAGGCGTCTGTTGCATAGAGCCGAAGTGGAGGGACGTGCAGATGACAATGAGGATACTATAAGAAAACGTTTTGAGGTTTATCACTCTAAGACTAAGCCTCTGATTGATTGGTTCAGGAATGAGGGAGTGCTTGAGGAGTTTACCTTCAAGGGTTCTTGCGAAGGTATGGTCAAAGAGTTAATTGACAAACTTGAGAGTCTTCAGTCATAAGGCGGCCTAATTCTCTGTAATTGTTGTCAGCAATCAGCGATGGCTGAATCCAATTTCGTTGATTATGTAAAGATCTTCTGCCGTTCAGGCAAGGGAGGCAGAGGGTCGGCTCATCTCCGTCACGATAAGTACATCCCAAACGGCGGTCCTGATGGTGGTGACGGCGGTCATGGGGGAAGCGTAATTCTCAAAGGAAACCGAAACTATTGGACATTGCTTCATCTGCGTTACCAACGCCATGCCTTTGCTGGAAACGGCGGAAACGGAGGAAGCAACAAGTGTTTTGGTGGAGACGGGAGTGACGTGATAATAGAAGTTCCCTGCGGAACCGTGGCTTACAATGCAGAGACAGGCGAGTATCTGTGCGACATTACACATGACGGACAACAGGAGGTGCTGCTCCAGGGTGGCCGAGGGGGCTTAGGCAATTGGCATTTTCGTACTCCGACTCGTCAGGCCCCACGATTTGCGCAACCGGGTGAGCCTGCTCAGGAGATGATGGTTGTTCTTGAATTGAAGTTACTCGCCGATGTGGGTCTAGTCGGTTTCCCAAACGCAGGAAAATCAACTCTCCTTTCGGCAATATCAGCAGCCAGACCCAAAATCGCAAATTATCCTTTCACTACGCTGGAACCGAATTTGGGCATTGTATCATATAGGGATGGAAAGTCGTTCGTTATGGCGGATATCCCGGGAATAATTGAAGGTGCCAGCGAGGGCAGGGGACTTGGACTGAGATTTCTCCGTCATATAGAACGCAATTCGCTGCTATTGTTTATGGTTCCAGCTGACAGTGAAAGCATCAGGCATGAGTATGAAGTGTTGTTAGGCGAACTTACGCGTTTCAATCAAGAATTACTTGACAAAAGCAGGATACTGGCAATAACCAAGTGTGACCTTATTGATGAAGAACTGCAGAAGATGCTTGAGGTAGAGTTGCCTGAGGATGTTCCGCATGTTTTCATCTCCGGTGTCAGCGGCTTTGGACTGCAGTTGCTGAAGGATGTGCTGTGGAGCGAACTTGACAGCGAAAGCAATAAGATTGAGGCTGACTGGCTGTCAGAGAGGATTGTTCATCGTGCACGAACAGCTGAAGAGATTCGCAACGAGTTCCAGGCTATGGGCGATGATGATATAGGGTATGATTTTTCCCCTGAAGAATATGAGTCTGCAGAAGATTCTGAAATGGAACTCGAAGAGTAGGCTTGTTGCTTATTTTGAAAAAATCAATTAATTTATTTAACCTTTTTGCGCTGCTGGTATATTCATATCAGACTACTTTTTATTAACTTAATAAATTATGAAGTTTAGAATGTTTTTTGCAGCCGCTCTTTGCGCAATGGCTGCATCAGTAAGCGCTCAGGATGCCATTTATGGCATCAAGTCAGGTATTATTACCACCGAGATGGACATGATGGGACAGACAATTGTCCAGAAGCAGTATTTTGACGACTATGGCAAGAAAACTGCTCAGGTTTCTGACTTTGGCGGCGGCCAGATGAGGACAATCACACAGGATGGCTCTCAGATTATGATTAACGAGGCAGAGAAGACTGCTCAGCGTATGCCTGCTTTCGGCGGTATGATGGGTGGTGGCCAGAATCGTATTAACTGGACCAAGTTGACTGACGAAGTGAAGAAGGCTAACCAAATTAAAGAACTTGGCAAAGAGACTATCGCTGGCAAGGAGTGCACAAAGTATTCTGTAACTACAGAGGGCTTCATGGGACCTCAGACTCAGACTGTGTGGATTTATCAGGGTATCACCATGAAGAGTTCAACCTCGATGGGTGACATGGGCGAGATGGTTCAGGTTGTTACCAAGCTGGAGGAGAACGTTGACATCAAGGCTGACATGTTCACAGTTCCTGCTGGAATTCAGGTTACTGATTTTGATATGAGTCAGTTTGGTGGCGGTTTCTAAAAAATCACAGTCTGTTTATTATTGCAAGGCGGAAACCATTAAGGTTCCCGCCTTTTTTGAACTCTCCTGTTGCGATATAATATGTTTTTTTATAAGTTTGTGGTATAATCAAATTTTTGAATAGAACAGAAAACCAACTTTTATTGTTTACTAAATAGTTTATTATGAAGAAGTATTTGGCAGAAATGGTTGGAACCATGGTGCTGGTTCTGATGGGTTGTGGTGTGGCTGTCAGCCTCAACTGCAGTTCGGTGTGTGACCTTGTGACGGCTAATGCCGCGACGGTAATCGGTACGTCGATGGCTTTCGGTTTGGCGGTAGTGGCCATGGCTTATGCCATCGGCGGAATAAGTGGCTGCCACATTAATCCGGCAATCACCTTTGGTGTATGGCTTAGCGGGCGTATGAGCGGCAAGGATGCTGTAATGTATGTGATTTTCCAGATCATCGGTGCTGTTATCGGTGCGGCAATTCTGTTTGCCCTTCAACCACAGTCTGGCCTTGGTGCCAACGGTTTGCAGCCTGGCATCAGCACATGGACGGGTTTCCTGGCAGAGGTCGTGTTTACATGTGTTTTTGTACTCGTCGTTCTGGGAACTACCGATTCCGAGAAGGGTGCAGGTAACTTTGCAGGACTTGCAATAGGCCTGTCACTCGTGCTTGTTCATCTGGTCTGCATACGTTACACAGGAACAAGCGTTAATCCGGCCCGTTCTATCGGCCCGGCTATCTTCAAGGGTGGGGAAGCCCTGAAGCAGTTATGGATCTTCATATTGGCTCCACTTGCAGGAGCTGCACTGTCAGCGCTTATCTGGAAGTGCATTGGAGGAAAATGTAACTGTGAGAAAAAATAAATGACGTTGTTATTACTTGTTATGAAGACCCTGCCGATATCGGCAGGGTCTTTGCTTTCATTGTCGTTATTATTAATGGTGTTTGTTTTTTCGAACTGTTTTTTTCCTCTTTTCAGGAAAAATGTTGCCGATAATGCCTAATTTTGGAAACGTTATTTTTATACTGCTGGAATATGAACAAGTGGGACTATTTCAACCAAAAGCTTCAGAAGGATTTTTTCAGATATACAATTCTGTGTCATGATGGTCTGACTGCTGGCGAGATTGCATCATCGCTCGAAATTACTGCTCGTGGTGCTGTGGGGGGCAATGATTTGATGCATCTGCTGCGCGAAATGGCCTCTAATGAGAGCCGCCGTATAATTGATGAAGAGTTTTCTTTCGACCGGATTAAGAAAAACGGTGCATTCGTGTCCGAAATACCTGAAGGATTTGGGCCGGAACTGGTGACCAAAGTGTCTTGCAGTTTCGAGAGCTATATGCAGTCGGAAGTGATGGCTGGCCTTGAGCGTAAGGTCGTTAGCCGGCTTATTGGCAGAATAGAGAAGCATGCGTGGCGTTCTGGACTTGCTAATCTTTCAGAGGGAATTGAAATGTTTATTAAAGCGACCCGAAAAAAAGCTGATGGATATCTTTCTGCAGTTTCTGCATCCGATTGGAAAACCGAGGCCAATTCAGCGATGGAAAAAGCATCAGGCCGCCGAAACAGAACGGACAACATCATTGAACTTCGCAGCATTTTGCGCGATGCAGCCGTGCAAGAGTGTGACAATGTGTTATACCGACACGCTGCTGAATTCTTAAGTTCTGTGGCAGACAGTCCAGTGCTTGCCAATATTAAGACTTATGCAGTAAGAGTAGAGGAACTGGCACATGAGCGACTCGAGGCGTTGGAAAAACTTCAGGATGATTCTCTGCTCGATGCTGAATACAATAAGATGATTCCGGTTGATTTTTACACACGCAACATTGAAAAAGTAGATGCATCGAAAGCTTTCTATATGATAATGATGCAGTCATTAGCCCGTAAGGAGAATGAACTGAAAGCAAAGGAATGGCTAGTTGACGGAGAAATAAGGATTTTTACCAAACAACCACTTGATACTCCTGAAACTGTTATAGATGGAGTCTTGGAGCTAATAAGCCAGTCTCTATTCTGAGAAGGCGGTGCAAATGCAGGGCAATAAAGGGTGACTGATAGTCAGATCAGCGTGACTATGGCACCCAGGCATTTGGCATCAATCTCGTCGAATGTTCCAGGTTCGGTGCTGTCTATATCGAGTACAGCTATTACTTCTGAATCTCGGAATACCGGTACGACAATTTCGCTCTTTGATTCCGCACTGCATGCTATGTGTCCTGGAAACTTGTGAACGTCGGGTACTACTATTGTATTGGCTTGTTGCCATGCAGCGCCGCAAACTCCGTGTCCGCGTTTGATGCGTAGGCATGCAATAGGTCCCTGAAAAGGTCCAACTACAAGGGTATCGCCGTGCACTATATAAAATCCTGTCCACCAAAAGCCCATCTCCCCATGAATGAGAGCTGACAATGTTGACATTTTAGCAACCATATCGTCTTCGCCACAAACCAGTTCACGTGCCTCTTGTATTATCGTATTGTACTTTTCCTCTTTAGTCATAGTTATTTCTTCTATTGAACAATTTGCGTAAATATAGCAAATTAATGTAATATTTTTGTTGTATGTCAAAATGTCGCGAGAACCAGCATAATGAATGACATTATGGCTTGAATTTGGGGCTGGTATTACAGTTGCGGCTTAAAGGTTGGAATACAAAAACAATAAGCGATATGAATAACAATAGTTACAACAATTACGCAAACAACCAGCAGTCGGCACTGAACTTGTCGCAGTTTGCTGTGAATCTGAATGAAAAGGCAAGGGAGGGCAAACTGGATCCTGTCATAGGTCGTGACGATGAGATTCGTCGCGTTCTTCAGATTTTGAGCAGACGTACAAAAAACAATCCTATACTGATAGGAGAACCGGGAACCGGCAAGACGGCAATAATAGAGGGTTTGGCGCAAAGAATCTATAGGGGCGATGTTCCCGAGAATCTCCGCTCCAAGACTATCTATTCGCTAG
Source organism: Bacteroidaceae bacterium (assembly GCA_017615835.1). Taxonomy (GTDB): domain Bacteria; phylum Bacteroidota; class Bacteroidia; order Bacteroidales; family Bacteroidaceae; genus Colenecus. Next base: position 54,924 of record JAFZZI010000011.1, read on the forward strand.
ATATGGGTGCTCTTGTCGCAGGTGCAAAGTATAAGGGTGAGTTTGAGGAGAGATTGAAAGGTGTAGTGAATGAGGTAATCTCCAGTAATGGCAACTTCATTCTGTTTATCGACGAGATTCATACTCTGGTGGGGGCAGGGGCAGGAGAAGGTGCCATGGATGCTGCCAATATTCTGAAACCTGCATTGGCGCGAGGTGACTTGAAGGCAATAGGTGCTACTACTCTTAACGAATATCAGAAGTACTTCGAAAAAGACAAGGCTCTGGAACGCCGTTTTCAGATGGTTATGGTTGATGAGCCTGATGTTCCAAGTTCTATATCAATTCTGCGTGGCCTTAAAGAGAAATATGAAAACCATCACAAGGTCCGTATTATGGATGAAGCGGTAATAGCAGCAGTCGAATTGTCTAACAGGTACATAACCGAGCGTTTTCTCCCTGACAAGGCCATTGACTTGATGGATGAGGCTGCAGCCAAGTTGAGGATGGAGCGTGATTCGATTCCTGAGGAACTGGACGAAATAAGCCGCAGACTGAAACAGTTGGAGATTGAGCGGGCTGCAATCCGCAGGGAAAACGACAAACTCAAGCTTGAACAGTTGGGAGCAGAGATAGAACGTCTTCAAGGTGAAGAAAAGTCTATGAGGGCAAAATGGGAGGAAGAGAGACGTTATGTAAATTCGATTCAACAGGATAAGCTGCAAATGGAGCAACTTAAGGTCGAGGCTGACAATGCTGAACGTGCCGGTGACTACGGCCGTGTGGCTGAGATAAGGTATGGCAAACTGAAGGATCTTGAAAAACATATTGTGGAGACTCAGCAGAAATTGCATTCCGAACAGGGAGGAAAAGCATTGGTTAAAGAGGAGGTAACCGCTGACGATATTGCAGATGTAGTCTCTAGATGGACAGGAATACCAGTAAATCGTATGATGCAGAGCGAACGAGAGAAGTTGCTGCATCTTGAGGACGAACTGCGCAAACGTGTCGTCGGTCAGGACGAGGCGATATGTGCGGTAGCAAATGCAGTACGAAGAAGTCGTGCAGGTTTGCAGGATCCAAAACGTCCCATAGGGTCATTTCTTTTTCTTGGAACTACAGGTGTCGGCAAGACGGAACTTGCAAAGGCACTGGCCGAGTACCTGTTCAACGACGAGAGGCTGATGACTCGAATTGACATGAGTGAGTATCAGGAAAAGTTTTCTGTGACAAGGCTTATCGGAGCACCTCCAGGATATGTGGGTTACGATGAAGGTGGACAACTTACCGAGGCTGTTCGACGCAAGCCTTACTCGGTGGTGCTGTTTGATGAAATAGAAAAGGCTCATCCTGATGTATTCAATGTACTTCTACAGGTTCTCGATGATGGCCGTCTTACCGACAACAAGGGGCGAGTGGTGAACTTTAAGAATACAATAATAATCATGACCAGCAATCTGGGCAGTCAGTACATTCGCGAACGTTCGGAAAAGTTCAATGAATCGAACCATGATGAATGGCTCGCTGAAACAAGACACGAACTGATGCAGATGTTGCGTCAAACCATCAGACCAGAGTTCCTTAACAGGATTGACGAAACAGTGCTGTTTATGCCGTTAGGTCATGATGAGATACGTCGGATTGTGCGCTTGCAGGTTGATTCGGTACGTGGAATGCTGGCTGACAATGGAATAAGTCTGGAGTTAGATGACGATGCACTGGATTTAATCGCTGCAGAAGGTTTTGATCCTGAGTTCGGTGCAAGGCCTGTCAAGCGTGCAGTACAGACATTGTTGCTGAATCGGCTCTCGTCAGAGATCCTGGCTGGAAAGATTGACAACTTACATCCTGTGAAAGTATCTGTCAAGGATGGCTCACTTCATTTTGAATGACAACGATATGAAAAATGTCAAGGTCAGGGTTTGCCAATGCAGATTCTGACCTTTTTTCAGAATAGTCGGTTGAGCAACTCAAACCCCATACGGGTGCTGTGGTATGGACAATTCCATACGCTGACTTTCATGTCCCCGGCCAATGGCGTGCCGTCTGCATTCAGATTCTTGAACCAGTCGCCGTGTATATAGTCAATGAAATGTAGCTTGATGTATGACCAAACTTTCAATGCAGTATCTATGTATTTAACATCACCTGATATTTGCCAGGCGTTCACGCATCCTATGATGGTCTCGCACTGTGCCCACCATGACAGTCTTTCGCTATAGCCTGAAGAATCTTGCCAGTCACGCATTGCACCGTCTGTCCTAAGTCCTTTATCAAGTGCCTCATCAACCATCCGGATTGACTGCTTTCGTATCTGTTCGCTCAAGCTGTCGATTTCCAGGGCGTCTGCCGTTTCGGTCAGAAGCCATGAGGTCTCAATGTCGTGTGAGAACGATTCCACTGACTTTAGTGATTTCCAATCTTCATTGCAATAGAGTACAAGCTGTCCTGTCTCTTTTGAATACAGTTGGTTCTGAAGAATACTGACTAATTCTGATAATGCATCTCGAACCTCCATGTCAGGCCAGATCCTGTATAGAGTCGTGTAGGCTTCCATGATGTGAATGTGTGAATTCATAGTCTTGACCGCGCCATTTACGCCATCCACGCCATCTGTGGTCGTAAGGCTGTAGTCGTCCTCAAAGACTTCGTAATAACCCTTCCTGATATTATCGTGAACCTTGTCCTGAAGTGTGCGGAACAACATTTTGGCAGTTTCTAGACTTTTTGTGTCACCTGTAGCCCTGTAATGTTCGGCAATTCCATAGATTCCGAATGCAGTAGCGTACGATTGTTTTATGTTGTTTGATACTGTCCCATCTGGATGGACCGACCAGAATACACCACCGTGCTCATAGTCGATGAAGTGTGACAAGAAGTATTGTCTGGCGCGGTCGGCTATTTTTCTGTAGCTTTCAAGGCCATACAGTCTGTAAGCGGACGAAAACGTCCAAAGAATCCTAGCATTCAGTACAGACCCCCTGTCTTCTGCGTTTACAGGTGTGCCGTCATTACATACTGCACCGTAAAAACCATCGGCGGGGTCACAGACTCGATTCATCCAGAATGGGAGTATGTTATTTCTAAGGTCAAGCAAGACCTCAGATCCGATAAGCCGTATCTTATCAGTTACGTTTCCGTCCGTCATCTCAAATTGTTGATGTCATTCAAAAAAAGGAAGTGTGGATCGTGCTTCATCTTCAGCATCGGGTTACCGGGTTCAATCTTTAGTTTGTGGCCAGATGTGCCTTCAACGTATGTGTCTCGCCATGTAAGCAAATACGAAGATTCGTAATCCGCAAGTAATTCAAGAAGTTCTTCCGTTATAGGACCACACTCTGACAAGGCGTGCAGCTTGTGGCGGTTGCTGGCCAGCCGTACGGTATAGTCAAGGGCTTGCCTGATATTGCGGTTGAACTCTTCGCCTTGTCCGTACCAGTCGAATGTGAGCATGTCAACATATTCATCACCCGGATATCCTTTCATATATTCTTCAGCGGAATAAGTCTTATCGGTGTTGTACGCATAGAGAATACTGTGCAGTCCCTTGCTGCGCAGATAGTTTACAGTATAGCGCCACAACGCTGCATACTCATCGTCCGTGCAGCGCGATTCACCCCACCAGAAGAAGCTGCCAGAGTGCTCGTGCCAAGGACGGAAGATGAACGGAATCGGACGGCCTCTATCATCCTTCAACTGTATGAAAAAATCTGCTAGCCGGTCAAGCCATGTATTGAACAATGCGTGATGTCTACCTTCGGGAAGGATGCTTCTGACTGCATTCAGACCGTTTGGAGACATGTCCCGGACATCCCATGCCGAGCCGGAACCGTTAGGCTGTCCAGTTCCTGTTTCCATTATATAAATTGGGTTGACTGCATGCCAGCTGATGGTGATAATGCCATTCATTTTATGGAATAACCTGATACGGGCAGCAATGCTGTCAAAGTTCACTCCATCCAGGCTCTCTTTTTCTCCCAGTTCAATCCACCCCAGTTCGAAACCCGCAACTGCGGGATAATCACCGGTCAGTTCTCTGGTGTCGGACTTGCCTTCATCGTACCACCAGTGGTACCCATACATAAGGTCGTCCTGATGCCCGTACATGCAGCCTTCCTTTTGCAGCTTCATCAGGCGTGAGAAGAGTAATCTGGCCTCAAGAGTAGCTTCAGGGTCGGATGGTTGCCACCCGCCAGTATCGGAATTGCCACATGAGCAGACTAAACAGACAATAGACAATGCCGCATAATGTAAAAAACATCTGTATGTCATATGAGTAATGTTTTCTGTTAATGACTCTGCTGTTACATTAAATATGTCGCATGTTATACTGACAGGTGTACCTCCCTCAAAAATAGTTAATAGCAGAGAATAATTCAAGAGTTTGCGAAATGTAATTTCAGAAGTTCCTTTGAGTCAGTTTTTATTCTAATTCAAAAAATCCGATTATTTTTGAAAGGAATCTGAAAAATCGTTGTCTAAATGTACAAACGATTGTTTTCCGAGACAAATGAAAGATTTAGAATTAGAGTTCACAAAGATGGTCAGAGAGCACCGTAAGACTATATATTCGGTGTGTTATTTCTTCTCTGACAACCCGACAGTAGTCGATGACCTTTTCCAAGAGGTGTTGGTTAATCTATGGAAAGGATTTCCTGAGTTCCGGAGCGAGAGCAGTGTCAAGACCTGGATATGGCGTATCAGTCTTAATACCTGCTGCTCAATTCAGAAAAGGAACAGTCGGAATGTGCCAACCGTTCCGCTTGCCATTGACAGAGATCTGTTCAGCGAACAAGACCAGGTAGGCCGCCAGGTCAAGATGCTGTATGACAGGATCAACAAGCTGGAGGTGTTTGACCGGGCAATCATTCTTCTGTGGTTGGAAAGCATGAGTTATGATGAGATTGCAGCCATAGTGGGTATTACCCCCCAGGCTGTTACAAGCCGTCTGTTCCGCATTAAGGAGCAGCTCAAATCAATGTCTAACAATTAAAAATGTTTGTGCTATGTGTAACGAGAATATCAAATTTGACGAGCTTGATGAGTTCAGAGATACATTACAACTGATGGATGAGAAACTGGAGAGCCAGGAGATTGTAACCCCAGAGCAGATACGTACTGCCACTATGGAAAAAGTGGATATGCTTGAGACTGGAGTAAAGACCACTCTGATATGGGGCTATTTGATTGGATTCCCTCTTTTGACATTGATTCTTCATCTTTCCAGGGGGCTATCAAATGTTGCTCTGTGGACTGCAGGCATATTCGGATTCATTTCGATTGTGATAAATGCATTCATACTGCGAAAGGTAAGCCGCAAAGATTTTGTACAACTTGACCTGTACACCCTGATGACACGTGAGAGAAGGTTTCGCAGAATTTTTCTGGTCAGCGCTGCATCGACATTTATATTCTGGATTGTTTATGGATATGTTTTCATAAGTGTGGCATGTGGCATAATCTACACTCTTATGCTGGTGGCAATGGACATTCCCAGATTCTACCACAGTTTTATCAGAGCCTATAAGGAGGGTCTGCAGGGAAAACTTGATGAAAGAGACACGCTTTTGGGACGTATTGGAAAGGTTGTGAGAATTGTACTGCTATTAATCTGTGCGCTGGCACTGCTTATAGGGTTCGTTCTATATGTGATCGGCGCCTTCAAGACTTATCCTGACGAAGGTTTCAATTGGCTGTTTGTAGCCATGCCTGTAGTATTACTGAGTGGATTTGTAGCTATGGTTCCTCTGATAATTAATAGTATCAGGAATAACAAAGTGAATGGATTACCAACCATCTCTGTTGTAGCAATAACGGTATGTCTTGTGTTTTATACGGTAATCTTCATACATGATTTTGCGGCCAATAGAGATATCAAGTCTACCTCGACATATCTGTTCATGTTGATAGTGGCCATTTGGATTATAGATAATGCCTACAGAAACAGACATTAAGCTGTTATCTTAAACTGAGTTTAAAAAGCCAAACCGCCCTGCACTATGAGCGGTTTGGCTTTTCGTGGAGCTGGAGGGAGTCGAACCCTCGTCCAAACGGGGAAACCATACGCTTTCTACAGGCTTATCTCCGTTTTGGTTTTCGTGGACAGATATGACCGGAGCCACCTCGTCTGACCCTTATCCCCTAAGTCTTCACCTGAAGAGCGGGGCCGCTTCAGGCTATCTCCGATTTGACTGCACCACCATATCGACGAGCTTCGGAGCGAGAGCTTCCGGGTGATGTCTTGTCCCAGCACCTAGTGTCGGGATTAAGCAGATCTACTGTACTTCGATCAAGCAGCAAGAGCAAAGTTGTTGTTGCCAGATAATTGTCGACTGTCCTTTTATAGTGCTGACTGCCAGTGCACTGCCTGCTTACGTACCATTTCTGCCCGCTGTCAAAACCAGACAGCCCCAATGGAAAATGGTATGAAAACTGCTGCAAAGTTAAAGTTTTTTGCAGATGGCAAAAAACTTTCGCCAAAAAAGCAGATGGTATCCGTACTCTTTGGCGAAAATGGCTATATTTGCGTAACTACAACTTTTAATGAAAGCTTTATGAAAAAGTATGCATGTGACGTTTGTGGTTGGGAGTACGATCCTGAAGTCGGTGATCCGGATAACGGCATTCAGCCTGGAATCTCTTTTGAGGACTTACCCGAAGACTTTGTGTGCCCAATATGCGGAGTCGGCAAAGATCAGTTCTCAGAACAGTAACGTCCTGATTCTTCTTCCCCGGCGGTAACTACCGTGCGTAGTTTATAGCACGGGTTTCGCGTATTACGGTAATCTTAACCTGCCCGGGATAAGTCATTTCATTCTGAATCTTCTGGGCAATCTCGGCAGACAGACTTTCGGTCTGCCTGTCGTCAATTTTGTCGGCTCCGACGATTACGCGCAGCTCACGCCCCGCCTGGATGGCATATGTCTTGGTAACGCCAGGGTAGGAGAGGGCTATCTTCTCAAGGTCATTGAGACGCTTAATGTATGCCTCAACTATTTCACGTCTTGCCCCGGGACGTGCGCCCGATATTGCATCGCAAATCTGTACAATTGGTGCTATCAGACTCTGCATTTCTATCTCGTCGTGGTGAGCACCTATGGCATTGCAGATGTCTGGCTTTTCCTTGTACTTTTCAGCAAGGTGCATTCCGTACTCTGCGTGAGCCATCTCAGTCTCCTCGTCCGGAACCTTTCCTATATCATGAAGCAGACCTGCACGTTTAGCTTTCTTGGGGTTTAGTCCAAGTTCCGCTGCCATGACAGCACAGAGGTTGGCTGTCTCGCGTGAGTGCTGTAGCAGGTTCTGCCCGTATGATGAGCGGTATTTCATCTTGCCTATCATGCGGATAAGTTCGGGGTGAAGTCCATGAATGCCAAGGTCAATCGTCGTGCGCTTGCCGGTTTCCAAGATTTCCTCTTCCACCTGACGTTCGACTTTAGCTACAACTTCCTCGATACGTGCGGGATGAATTCGGCCGTCAGCCACCAGTTGGTGTAATGCGAGACGTGCAATTTCGCGTCTAACTGGGTCGAATGCCGAGATGACAATGGCCTCTGGAGTATCATCCACTACTATTTCAACACCGCAAGCAGCTTCAAGAGCTCTGATATTACGGCCTTCACGTCCGATTATGCGGCCTTTCATATCTTCGTTCTCTATGTGAAATACAGTTACCGAGTTTTCGATTGCGGTTTCTGTTCCAATGCGCTGAATAGTCTGGATTACAATGCGTTTGGCCTCTTTGTTGGCTGTCATCCTGGCATCGTCAATAATGTCGTTAATATAGGCAGCAGCCTCGGTGTTGGCCTCTTCCTTTAATGATTCAATCAGTCTGTTCTTAGCTTCTTCAGCAGAAAGACCGCCAATAACCTCCAATTTCTCGCGCTCCTGATGTTGCAGTTTGTCAAGCTCTTCCTTTTTTTCGTCAATGACCGTCATCTGGGTTTCAAGGTTCTTTTTTATAGCTTCGTTCTCGTTAATCTTGCGCTGAAGCTCCTCGTGCCGTTGGTTGAGTTGCATCTCTTTTTGCTTCAGACGGTTCTCGTTCTGTTGTATTTTCTGATTCCTTGCTGCCACTTCTTTTTCCAGCTCGGCCTTTTTGTTAAGGAACTTCTCCTTGACTTCAAGTAGCTTGTCTTTCTTCATGGTTTCGGCTTCATTTTCAGCCTCTTTAAGACGACGTTTGGCTTTCCTGTTAAGTTTGCTGTTGAAGAGCAGCCATGCTATTACAAATCCCGCAATAAGACCGACAAGTCCATAAACAAATCCGTTCATATCCTTTTATATATAGTTAAAGCACCCTCCGCCATTCCGTTTGGAATGCAGAATGGTGCGTGGTTAATTGTCTTTGAGATAGGTAACGTCACTCTGCGGCATCATTGCCGAGAAGTGAATCAAGTTGTTTTGAAAGGACCTCTATTCTCTCCTTGTAAGGCATTGTGTCGTTGAAGTTCTCCCACATGAGGTTGGTCATTGCTATGTGCAAAGACACCATTACGTAGTACCTTTCATCGTTCAATTGAGGAAAATGATCTCTGTAACGGTTCAGCATTGAGTTGATTCGCCTTGCAGCTTCCCGGTACATTGCCTCATCCTGTCTCTTTATGGTGAGAGGGTAGTAGGTTCCGCCTACCAATAACTTTATCTCAAACAAATCATCCGTTGTATTCATACTCCAAGCATTTCTATGCAACGGTCAATTTCACGCACCAACCCTGATACTCTCTTGCGCGTACTGTCCAAATCGTGTCCGGACACACTCAGTACCTTGGTCAGTTTAAGATTTCCATATTCAGCTTGAATCCGCTCCATATTGAGACGCAACTCATTCTCACGGGCTTCGTTCTGTGAGATTGTCTGACGCAGCCGAACATTTTCGGCCTTCAAATCATTATACATCCCAATCAGTGTCTGAATTTTACCTTCAAACACATCAAGCAATTCTGTCTCTGAACCTGAATTCATTATGGAATTTCTCATTTCCGAACCAATTCAGCAGTTTGTGATACAATGCCCGCTTTTAGGTCCGGTTTTTGCAAAATTACAAAAATCAACTGTTTTTACAAATAGCTGATAGCTTATTTTTTATTTGTTTTTTCAAGCATTGCCTTAGCGGCTTCAACATTCTCCTTGGTTCTCGGTTCTTTCTTGGCAAGCCGAATCATATTGAAGGCATATTCTGTCATCCAATCCTCGGAGAATCCAAGGTGTTGCTGGTATTGTCTGATGTTGAACACAGTCTTGTAGCTGGCCTCATCCTTCCACTTGTTGTCTGTCATGATACGGTGTACGGAGTCGGCCGTAAGCGAGTACAGTGCTTTTTTGAGGAATGACGGCACACGGAACTTCCATTTCATGATCGTTCCGATCTGCATCATCAAATCGCTGCTGAAACCCTGGAACTGGAACATGAAAGGCTGCACAGATTGGATATTTCTGCAATTTTTTTTGATACATGAGTCCAACTCCTTGAAGAAATTGTCGCTGAGATTGTAAATCTGGGCAAGCATTTTGCGGCAACGTGCTTTTTCGGCAATTCCGAGTTTATTGCCTTGTGTCTGAATTTTCAGACTACGTTTGAATGTGGCCAGGTCCGGAAGATAATTGATGTTAGTAATTCCCATGTTTCCAGCCATGTCTGACTGCAAATAGACCCTTATCAAGGTCATGAAGTCCTCCATTCCTCCTACATTCTCTACCTTATCCCTGCTTTTTTTGAACAACCCCATATCTTTAACTATTATTGATTCATATTTTGTCGCGAAAATAAAAAGAAATTCTTAATTTTGCGCGGTTTTGAAGGGTAAAGGCCCCTGCCATAGCAAGTTGGTATCGTTTTTTAACTTTTATACACTATTATGATTAAACTGGGTATTAACGGTTTTGGCCGCATCGGACGTATGGTTTTCCGTGCAGCAGTCGAGAATTTCAACAAGGACATCGTAGTTGTAGGTATTAATGACCTCCTCGATCCCGATTATCTGGCTTACATGCTGAAGTATGATTCAGTTCATGGCCAGTTTAACCATGACATCAAGGTTGAAGGCAACTACATGATAGTTGACGGCATGAAGATTCAGGTTTTTGCCGAGAAGGATCCTTCGAATATCACATGGGGTGCTCTTGGCGTTGACGTCGTCGTTGAGTCGACAGGTTTCTTCCTGACAGCAGAGCTTGCCGAGGCTCATATTAAGGCTGGGGCAAAAAAGGTCATCATGTCAGCTCCTTCAAAGGATGCAACTCCTATGTTTGTTTATGGCGTAAATGACAAGACTTACGCAGGTCAGACCATCATCAGCAACGCAAGCTGCACCACCAACTGCCTTGCTCCTATCAGCAAGGTCTTGAATGACAAGTTCGGTATCGTCCGCGGTCTTATGACAACTGTCCATGCAGCTACTGCTACCCAGAAAACCGTTGACGGCCCTTCAAAGAAAGACTGGCGCGGCGGCCGTGGTATTCTTGAGAACATCATTCCTTCATCAACAGGTGCAGCCAAGGCAGTCGGCAAAGTTCTTCCCGAACTGAATGGCAAGTTGACCGGTATGTCACTTCGCGTTCCCACATCAGATGTGTCGTTCGTTGACCTGACCGCCGAACTCAAGACTGAGTGCACATACGATGAGATCTGCGCTGCAATGAAGGCTGCTTCGGAAGGTGAACTCAAGGGCATCCTCGGTTACACAGACGAGGCTGTTGTATCGACCGACTTCCGTAACGATTCCCGTACATCCATCTTTGATGTCAAGGCAGGTATCCAGCTTGACAAGACCTTTGTAAAGGTTTGCGCATGGTATGACAACGAGTGGGGTTATAGCAACAAGGTTTGCGAGATGGCGCGCGTCATCATGAAGTAATCAGACTTCTTTATAAAGAATCCTCGCAGCAATGCGGGGATTTTTTTTTATCTTCGCACTTGTCTATGTGGAAATATGACCTCATTACAGTGCTTGGCCCTACAGCCTGCGGCAAGACGCGACTGGCTGTAGCACTTGCTGACCGTTTGGGCGGCGAAATACTGAGCGCAGACAGTCGTCAGGTGTATCGTCGCATGGACATAGGTACCGGTAAGGATCTCTGTGACTATTGGTATAACGGAGCGAAGATACCTTATCATCTTATTGACATTGCCGAACCGGGCACTAAGTTCAATCTGTTCCAGTTCCAGACTGCTTTTCTAGATATTTACAGAACCCTTAAGGGAAAGGAAAGGATTCCGATTCTGTGCGGAGGCTCCGGACTCTACATTGAGTCGGTACTTAAGGGTTACAGAATGATCCCGGTTCCTGAAAATCCGGACTTGAGAGATTCGCTCAAAGGCAAGAGCTTGTCTGAACTGACAAGAATATTGGAAGGATACAAGCATCTGCACAATACGACCGACGTAGATACCGTAAAGCGGGCAATACGCGCCATTGAGATTGTCGACTATTACAGACGAACTCCGGTTGATGCGAAAGAATTTCCTTCAATAAAAAGTTTGGTAGTCGGTGTTGATGTTGATCGTGAAACACGTCGTGAAAACATCAGCTGCAGGTTGAGACAACGACTGGATGACGGCATGATTGACGAGGTTAAGGGATTGCTTGACGAAGGCATAAGTCCCGAAGATTTAATATACTATGGTCTTGAGTACAAATACATTACACTCTACCTGACAGGAAAGTTAGAGTATAGGTATATGGTTCGTGAACTTGAAATTGCAATACATCAGTTTGCCAAAAGGCAGATGACATGGTTCCGCGGGATGGAAAGACGCGGAATACATATCCACTGGCTTAAATATGAGTTACCTCTTCAGAACAAGCTGGATGAGATAATGTTCCTTTTAACAACAGATAATAAGTTGGAATAATGAAAGTTGAGAGCGACAGATGGGGGATTATATATGTTCCTAGAGCCGGTGAAAGAAATGCACAGAAGAGATGGCGTCAGATAAGGGAGTACCTTGACATGCGCAAAGTCAAGTACGATTGCGTTCAATCGGAGGGTGCAGATACCATTGAGCGAATTACAGGTATGCTGATATCTAACGGATACCGCAGAATTGTAGTCATAGGAGGTGATGAGGCGCTTAACGGAGCCATAAACGGCATTATGTTTACGCCAAGGGAAATACGCAGCGAGATAACTCTCGGGATAGTCCCGAACGGGATAGGAAATGATTTTGCCAGTTTCTGGGGATTGACCGTTGACGGTTACAAACAGGCAATACATTGGATAATTGAGGGACGTACCAAGAAGATAGATGTCGGTTACTGTTCGTACCGTGAGGGTGACGATGAGAGGGTGCGCTACTTCCTTATGTCAGTCAATATCGGCCTTTCTGCACAAGCTATCCGCCTTTCCGACATTTGCAAAAGGTTCGGTAGAAAGAATCCGTCGTATTTGTTGGCACTTATCAGTCTTTTCAAAGAACGCAAGCTATACAAAATGCGTCTCAAGGTCAACAACGATGATATTAACGATCGTATAATGACCATGTGTATAGGTAATTCGCGCGGTTATGGACTAACACCGAGTGCCGTTCCTTACAACGGTTGGATAGACTTGTCCATTATTGCACGTCCAAAATTTCTGCAGCTTATAAAAGGACTCTATATGCTGCTTCATGGTCAGATACTGAATCACGAGCAGGTGCGCCCCTTCCGTACTAAGAGTGTAACCATTCTTGATGCAGGAGGAGCGTCAACTTGTCTTGATGGAAAATCGATAACTCCAAACTATCCTATGACGGTATCGCTTGAGCCTGGAGCCCTCAACTTCATTATACCTGGTTGATGGGCATTTAGTTGACAGATATCCCTGTTTATATCTTATCAAAACCACAGTAGGGTACCAGCACTTTTGGTACCCTTATGAAACTGTCAGTCTGGTTATTTTCCAGAATTGCTGCTACTATGCGTGGTAGAGCCAAAGCCGAGCCGTTGAGAGTGTGGCAAAGTTCAATTTTCTTGTCCTCGGCACGACGATATCGACATTTCAGACGATTAGCCTGGTATGAATCGAAATTCGAAACAGACGATACTTCAAGCCAGCGTTTCTGCGCTTCTGAATAGACTTCAAAGTCGAAGCAGCTTGCCGATGTAAAACTCATGTCACCTCCGCAAAGATGGAGAATGCGGTAAGGCAATTCCAACTTCTGAAGCAGACCCTCGACGTGTGCAAGCATTTCCTTGTGACTCTCGCGGCTGTGCTGTGGAGTGTCGATGCGTACAATCTCAACTTTCGAGAACTCATGCAGACGGTTTAACCCGCGGACATCCTTTCCGTACGAACCTGCTTCACGACGGAAGCACTGGGTGTAGGCGCAGTTCTTTATAGGAAGTTCGCTCTCGTCAAGTATCACATCACGATAAATATTTGTTACCGGAACCTCAGCGGTCGGAATAAGATAAAGGTCATCAACGGGTACATAATACATCTGTCCCTCTTTGTCGGGAAGCTGGCCTGTACCGAATCCTGAATCTGCATTAACTACGGTAGGTGGGACAACCTCATTGTAACCAGCCTTGTTTGCCTCATCAAGGAAGAAAGAAATAAGGGCACGTTGAAGTCTAGCCCCCTTGCCGATATAAACTGGAAAACCGGCACCTGTAATCTTGACACCCAGTTCCCAGTCTATAAGATTAAATTTTCTGGCAAGTTCCCAATGAGGCTGAGCATTCTCGGGAAGGGTGGGGATGTTGTCTACAATCTTTACGACCTTGTTGTCTTCAGCATTGAAGCCTTCAGGAACATCATCGTATGCGATATTCGGAACAGAACTAAGTATTTCCCTGATTCTGTTCTCAGAATTGGTCATTGACTCTTCAAGAACTCTGTTCTGTTCTTTTAGACTAGCTACTTCCTGCTTGGCCTTCTCGGCAGCCTCTTTGTCTCCTGCCTTCATGAACCGTCCGATATCGTGTGCCATTTTTTTTGCGGACGCAAGATTCGTGTCCAGTTTTGACTGTGACTTTTTGCGAATATCGTTCAATTCCCTGATTTTTCCGACAACCTCTTCGGCAGCATCAAAATGTTTCTTCTTCAGACCTTCCAGTACTATGTCAGTCTGTTCGATAATCTGCTTTAGCGTAAGCATATACGACCCTTGTTATATTAGTGAATTATACTCAACAAAAAAGGCCCACCATCGTGAGCCCTTTTGAATGTTTTGTCTTGTCAGGCCTCAGCTTTCTCCTGAGGAATAACTGAAACATAACTTTTGTTTCTGCGACCTCTCTTGAACTGCACTGTTCCATCAACAAGAGCGTATAGTGTATGGTCACTACCCATGCCGATATTCTCGCCAGGGTTATGAACAGTCCCACGCTGACGTACAATGATGTTGCCGGCCTTGCAGACCTGGCCACCCCAAATCTTAACACCTAAACGCTGGCTGGCCGATTCGCGGCCGTTCTTTGAACTACCAACACCTTTTTTATGTGCCATATCTTCTGATTCTTAAAGGGTTATGCAATAACTTCCTTAACAGCCAGCTCTGTAAACTGCTGACGGTGACCGTTCAACTTACGGTAACCTTTTCTGCGCTTCTTGTGGAAGACCAGAACCTTATCGCCCTTTACCAAAGCAGACTTTACTTCACAAATAACTTTTGCACCCTCGATTGCGGGAGTGCCCACCGTCACCTGCCCATCATTATCGGCGAGTAGAATCCTGTCAAATTCTACGATTGCACCTGCTTCTGCATTCTGAATGTGGTGTACGAACAACTTTTTCCCCTGTTCAATCTTGAACTGCTGTCCTTGAATTTCAGCAATAACGTACATTTAATCTTGCTTTTATCAGTTGCTCCGTTAGGTGGTAGGCCACTCTTGACCTGCACTTTTGATACCTTGGCGGAATTAATCGGCTGCAAAGGTATTATAATATCCTGTATTTACAAAATCTTTTGTAACTTTTATTTTTGCAGAAATCTTTCTGCCTCGATTGCTGCCTTACATCCGCTGGCAGCAGCAGTTATTGCCTGACGATAATGCGGATCTGCAACATCACCGGCAGCGAATACGCCTGGCAAATTTGTTCTGGGAGTTCCTTCATAAGTCTTGATATAACCGGTTTTATCGGTTTCAATCCACTGGCTGAAAATGTCCGAGTTCGGCTTGTGGCCTATAGCAAGAAAGAAGCCGTCAATGTTGTGCTCAAAGCGTTCTTCCTCTTGTGTACCCACATTACGTACCACCTTCATTCCCTGTACTTTACCATCTCCCGTCAAGCCATAGACATTACAGTTGAACAGGATTTCGATTTTCGGGTTCTCCCTGACCCGTTTTTGCATTATATCGCTGGCTCTCAGATAATTCTTACGGACTACCAACCATACTTTACTGGCCAGACCCGACAGATATATTGCTTCCTCACAGGCTGTATCTCCACCTCCTACAACTGCAACGACTTTGTTGCGGTAGAAAAAACCGTCGCATGTTGCGCAGGCACTGACACCGCGTCCGGCATACTTTTTCTCGTCCTCAAGTCCTAGATATTTTGCAGATGCTCCAGTTGATATAATGACCGTATCGGCTTCAATTACTGTCCCGTCATCTACTGTCAACTTGTAGGGGACCTTTGAAAAATCAACGGCAGAGATGGAACCGAAACGGATGTCAGCACCGAAATGTTCAGCCTGAGAACGTAAGTCTGACATCATATCGTTACCGTTTACGCCGTCAGGGTAGCCTGGAAAATTCTCGATAATTGAGGTCGTCGTCAATTGCCCTCCCGGTTGGTCTCCTTCGTAAAGAACTGGACTCAAGTTGGCCCTCGAAGCATATATGGCCGCTGTATACCCTGCAGGGCCGGAACCGATTATTATGCATTTTGTTTTTTCCATCTCAGAATAATTCACTTAAAAATCCGGCTGACATTATGATATTCACCTCAAGTCTATCACCTCTGCCTCTGGCCATTTTCCGGCAGGGTATGTAAAATCGTCAATAGTAGTCTTAATGTTTGTCTCAAACTTTTCTATGGTAATGTCAATCCCTTCATCATCGGAATTGACAGTTCTCATCTGGGCAGAAGATGGCATGCCCCTCTGATCAAGCGACACTCTTATGCTTTTTATTCCATTTCTACCATTGGTGTCTGTAGCCTCAAACAGTAGCGTTTTATCGTCAGGCATAGAAACGTTGAATCCCTTGTGTCCCTTGATAACCAGATATGGGTTTGAAAAATTGTCTTCCATCTCTTTCAAGGAGGGCTCGGAAATATAGACCTCTTCTACTTTATCTTCGAATAAGTTGCCTGTCCACAGTGTTTTACCATCAAACCATGAACTACTCTCCGGGGTTGACATATAAAACATAATACCATTCATCAGCAACGATGCCTTGGCTCCGTCACCTTGTCCATGAAGCGAGAAGGTGCACTTCACGCCATCCCTTTCAATAGTATTCAGGATTTTTGTGAGGGCATCCCCGGCATTCTGCGCCAGCATCGTAACGATACACACTGGCAGAAGTGAAATCAAGATTAAAATCCTTTTCATATCAGTCCCTGAAGCTTAATATCGAGATCCGCATCGTCCATACATAGAACCTGTCTTGGTTTGCTACCGTCTTGTGGACCGACAATACCGGCCTTCTCCAACTGATCCATGATTCTTCCGGCACGGTTGTAGCCGATCGAGAATTTTCGTTGTATAAGTGAAGTTGAGCCTTGCTGGCTGCTCACGATTACCCTTGCTGCATCTTCGAATATCGGATCCAATTCACTGCGTGACAGAGTGTCGCCGTCTCCGACAACTTGCTCGTTTTCGTCTACATATTCCGGTAACTCGTATGCAGTGGTGTAACCCTGCTGGCGGCTGATATAACTGCAGATACTGTTTACCTCGGGGGTATCAACGAAAGCGCATTGGACACGTTCGGGATCTCCGCCCTGCGAAAACAGCATGTCGCCTCGTCCAATCAGTTGGTTAGCACCAGGGCGATCCAGGATAGTCCTTGAGTCAATCATTGATGTGACGCGGAATGCTATTCTAGCCGGGAAGTTTGCCTTAATGGTGCCGGTTATGATATTTGTTGTAGGACGTTGTGTAGCGATTATCATGTGCATTCCGACGGCACGGGCTTTCTGCGCAATGCGACATATCGGCATCTCAATCTCCTTGCCCGCGGTCATAATAAGATCACCGAACTCATCAATGACCACAACGATATATGGCAAGTAACGATGCCCTTTCAGAGGATTCAGTTTCCGGTCTATGAACAACTTGTTATACTCAATTATTGACCTCACATTTGCATCCTTCAACAGTTCGTAGCGGTTGTCCATTTCAGTGCAGAGAGATTTCAGCGTATGTACCACCTTTGTCGGTTCGGTAATGATGGCCTCGTTCTCATCGGGAAGTTTGGCAAGGAAATGCTTCTCTATAGATGCGTATATGCTGAACTCAACCATTTTCGGGTCAACCATGACCAGTTTCATCTCGGCCGGATGTTTCTTGTACAATAACGAGGTAACGATGGTGTTCAGGCCAACGGACTTTCCCATGCCAGTTGCGCCGGCTACCAGCAGATGTGGCATCTTAGCCAGGTCAACCATGAATATCTCGTTTGTAATGGTTCTGCCGAGGGCCACAGGAAGTTCCATCTTGCTGTCAACAAATTTTTTGCTTTTTATGATGGATTTCATAGGCACTACCCTCGGATTGGCATTTGGTACCTCGATACCTATGGTCCCCTTGCCTGGAATCGGTGCGATTATTCTTATTCCGTATGCCGCCAGGCTCAGGGCAATATCATCTTCCAGATTACGTATTTTGCTTATCCGGACACCCTCGGCCGGGGTAATTTCGTATAGGGTGACAGTCGGACCCTGTGTTGCGCTGATTGAGGTTATACCTATGCCGAATGAACGCAGCACATTGATAATCCTATCTTTATTGGCCTGTTGTTCATCTGCATTGTCGGATGGTATACTTTCGTCATATTGTGCAAGCAAGTCTGCCGTCGGAAATTTATATTGTGACAAATCAAGTCGCGGATTGTATGGCTCAGGCATTTCCCCTTCATACTCTTCCTCCTTCGTAGCCTCCAAGACGGTAAGCTTTATATCTTTTGCAGTCTTGCTGCCTTCACTCTTCTTTTGGGTACCGTTTTTTTTCTGTGATGGAAATTCTTCGTCCTCAGCAATGGCCTGATCTCTGTCATGAGTATTATCGGTGCTGCCATTTCTTATAACCTGATCCTCCTGATCCTCGAAATCATCATCCATTATCCCAAGTCTTTCGTCCTTGGTGTTGGAAGTGTCATCAGAAACTACGTCATCATCTGCGCTGAGGAGTGTCTCTTCTTTAATATCTTCAGTCTTCTTCTCCCTGTCCTGTTCCCTAAATGACAGTCTCTCTCTTATCCATTCGACGGTATGCCGTGTCAGCCATATACAATAAATCAACATTGTGAATAGCAGCACCAGAATTGTTCCGGGCAGGCCTATTCTCTCTGACAACCATTCAGTAACATTCGTGCCGTGGTTGCCTCCCGGAACAATGAACGAACTGCTGAACAGTGGGGTCAGGACCAGACTGAAAAGAATGGATAGCCAGAATGTCAGGAAGGTACAACTCACGAACCAGCGTACAATTCTGAAGTGGGTTATCCTCATAAGGTTGCATCCGAGTACAAATACGAAGATAAGGATGAGGAATGAAGGAATTCCGAACCATTTGTCAATAATTACCTGAGACACTCTTGCCCCGATAGAACCTGCACTGTTTGCAACATCAGATGCCAACCCGGAGCTGTCGGTAACGCTTTGGTCGACACCTCCATTGAAGATAAAGGAGATGCATGCTATTATGAGGAATATCGAAGCCACAAGCAGGGTCGCACCTATGACGAACCACGCCGTATCATTGTGCAAGGCCGATGAAACTCTGTCAAAAACCACGCGCAGTGACTCTTTCCCTCCTTTCTTGTCATTCGATGGTCTGGTCTTTCCCATAATTGTTTACAGTAACAGTCATGCAAAGTTAGTATTTGCCGACATAAAAAGCAAAAATTGTGTTAACTTCGCAGCTGTCATTCCTGATGATTCCGGACATAGAGGAGAATATGGATTCCCAGTTGGTGTTTGACAAGAACGTGGTGGAGTTTGTGACTGTCGCCGCCGAGTATTGCGCTTATATTGAACGAGTAGGTGATAAAGATCGCCTTCAGGCTTGCGATGTCCTTCTCAAGTTGCTCCCGCTGCTGTATCTGAAAGCCTCTATGCTGCCTGAAACGGAGAGTGATGAGACTGTTGTCCTGACCGACAGTGTGACAGAACAAGAATACGATTACATACGCAGTCAGGCAACATTACTTATGGGGCCCGATGATGATTACCTGGAGGTCTTTGCCGAAGAGATGAAGTACAGTGATATGCCGGTACGCAAGACTGTATCTGAAGATCTTGCCGACATCTACCAGCCACTGAAGAACTTCATTGAATCATTCCGTACAGGAATCAACAAGATCATGGCCGAATCTGTTGCCAATTGCCGCCAACTCTTCGTTGAAGGTTGGGGGCAGACTCTTCTCAACACCATGAGAGCCATCCACAGTTTCAGGTACGCCCCGTTGAACACTTTTGACGAATACGATTATGATTGAGATATACAGTTCTGTAGACAAGACACTTATCCCTAATATGCCACAGGTTGTCTTCAATGGCAGAATTGTCGTTGTAAACACTGAAGTTGAGGCCTACAAGGCTATTTGCTCCCTGAAGACCTGTGATATTGTCGGCTTTGACACGGAGACAAGACCTTCGTTTAAACATGGCGTCATAAATAATACCGCCCTCTTGCAACTGTCTTCAGACGATACAGCCTTTCTGTTCAGACTCAATATCATTGGCATGCCTGATTTCATCTGCGACTATCTCGCCGATTCAAGTGCGCTTAAGGTCGGCATATCACTGAAGGATGATTTCAATTCACTCATGCATAGAAAGAGAATCAACCCAAAGGGGTTTGTAGACCTTCAGGATTATGCAGGTCAGATGGGGATTGAGGAAAAGGGACTTCAGCGAATGTACGCTTTGCTTTTCGGCCAGCGTATCTCCAAAGGGCAGCGCCTCAGCAATTGGGAAGCTGAAATTCTTTCCGAAGGCCAGTGCTGCTATGCCGCCATTGATGCCTGGGCGTGCACGGTAATATACAGGTATTTAAACAGACTCCGCCAAACGGGTGAGTTCAGGATAATTAAAGTACATGCAGAAGAAGGTAATACTGAAGAAAGGTAAGGAGGAGTCCCTTCAGCGGTTCCATCCATGGATATTCTCTGGTGCCATAGTCTCTATTGAGGGTAACCCTGAGGAAGGTGATGTTGTTGACGTTGTCACCTCGCAGGATCAATGGTTGGCTGTCGGCCATATACAGGTCGGAAGTATTGCAGTCAGGATTCTCAGCTTCACTCGCAAGACCATTGACCAGACCTTTTGGGAAGAAAGGCTGAGCCGGGCGTACGATGTCCGGCGTACGTTGGGAGTCACTTCCAGTGCCACGCACAATATCTACCGTCTTATTCATGGCGAAGGTGACGGACTTCCTGGCCTGGTAATCGACATATATGGCCGGACAGCCGTTGTTCAGGCACATTCTGTCGGAATGCACCGCTCCAGGGAAATTATTTCCCGAACTCTAATTGACGTCATGCATGGTGAGATAGAGTCTGTCTATTACAAATCAGAAACCACGCTGCCTTTCAAAGCGCAGGTAGAACGCGCTGGGGGCTACATTATAGGAGGTCCTGTTGAGGGAGATACCCTTCTTGAGTATGGAATGAAGATGCCTGTTGACTGGATTAACGGCCAAAAGACCGGACTCTTCATCGATCAGCGCGAGAACCGTGCACTTCTTGAACGTATGTCACAAGGCCGGACTGTACTCAACATGTTCTGCTACACTGGCGGTTTCTCTATTGCTGCTCTTCGTGGCGGGGCCCGGCTTGTCCATTCCGTTGACAGTTCTGCCAGGGCCATTGAACTTACCAGACAAGGTGTTGCTGTGAACTTTCCTGACGATACGCGCCATGAGGCATTTGCCGAAGACGCCTTCCGCTATCTTGATTCAATGGAACCGATATATGACCTGGTAGTCCTTGATCCTCCTGCCTTTGCCAAGCACAAGGACGCACTGAAACGTGCTCTGCTTGGCTACAGACGTCTGAACGAGAAAGCTTTTTTGAAGATTCGCCCAGGCGGAATCATATTTACGTTTAGCTGTTCGCAGGTCGTTTCAAAGGAGCAGTTCCGTACATCTGTCTTCACTGCTGCCGCCATTGCCGGTCGCAGTGTCCGTATTCTCTATCAACTGCACCAGCCTGCAGACCATCCTGTCAGCATATTTCATCCTGAAGGTGAATACCTTAAGGGCCTTGTGCTATATGTTGAATAACGCCAGACAACGAGAGATGGCTGAGAGACGTTATTTTTATGTTCCAGAGGTTCTTCCACAGATGGAACTGCCTTCCGAGGAGGCTGCTCACTGCATCCGTGTCCTCCGTCTGAAAGAGGGTGACACTGTAACCCTCACTGACGGCAAGGGCTGTTTTTACGATGCAGTCATAAGTGAAATCTCAGGAAAACATTGCTATGTAACAGTCTGTTGTGTCAGGCCACAGCCTCCACTTTGGAAGGGAAGCATAACAATTGCTTATGCACCCACAAAACTCATGGAACGCAATGAGTGGTTCATCGAAAAGGCTGTTGAGATAGGCGTTGACAGAGTCGTTTTCATCAAGTCCGATCATTCTGAACGGGACACCATCCGGATGGATAGGGTGGAGCGTATTGCCGTCGCGGCGATGAAACAATCGCACAAGGCCCGGTTGCCCCAGTTGGTGGACATGACACCATTCAACCGTTTCATTTCTACGCAGTCCGAGAATTCAGACAAGTTCATAGCTCATTGCGGTGAAGGCGAAAGAATCCATCTTGCCGACCTTGTAACTACAGGACATGACTCTGTAACCTTGATTGGTCCGGAAGGGGACTTCAGCCCATCAGAGGTTCAGATTGCCATTGACGCCGGTTTTCAGCCTGTATCATTGGGCTTGTCACGTCTTCGCACTGAAACCGCAGCACTCGCTGCAGTACACATCATGAACCTTGCAAACCGACTCTGATGCGCTACTTCATCTATCTAAGCTACGACGGCTCCGGCTATTGCGGGTGGCAGATACAACCTGGTTCTCCCTCTGTTCAACAGACTATTGAAAATGCTTTTTCTCTCTTCATGCGACAAAATATACGCGTTACTGGAGCTGGAAGAACTGATACAGGGGTTCATGCCCGCACTATGGTGGCACATTTCGACCTTGACAATCCGGCAGACACTTTGTGGATGACATCGAAGTTAAACTGCATACTTCCCGATGACATAGCCATACAACGGATAGTACCTGTCGCCCCCTCGGCTCATGCACGCTTCGATGCTACATCGCGTACATACCGTTACTATGTCTCTCTTGTCAAGACACCGTTTGCGGCAAAATACTCATGGCAGTTGTCCGTTAAACCTGATTTTGAGCTGATGAACCAGGCAGCAAAATTACTCCTTGATACTTCCGACTTCACCAGTTTCAGCAAACTTCATACCGATACAAAAACCAACAACTGCCGTGTTATTGAAGCAGATTGGGAAGAGAGAGGGCAGGGGCTGTGGGTCTTCACGATAACAGCAGACCGCTTCCTGCGCAACATGGTGCGTGCCATCGTAGGCACGCTCCTGGATGTAGGACGCCATAAACTTACAATCGCAGATTTCACAGAGATAGTCAACGGCCTTGACAGATGTCTTGCTGGAGACTCTGCACCAGCCCATGGCCTGTTTCTGGAAGGGATCACCTATCCTGAGATTATATTCAATACGACAATTTGAGACTGTATAATAATGAAATGAAGAAGTATTTTCTGGCTTTAACCGCCCTTTTCGTAACACTCAACAGTTCCGGTGCTACAGACATGCGGACTCTTTTCAAGGAGATGCCTGATTCAATATTGCCGCTGTTGACTCAAAGTAACAGGCTCGACATGCTCGATTTTGTTGAAAGCAGGATGAAAGCTGTCGTAAGGAACCGTCTTGACGGCGAGAGTGAACTGGTCAGCATCAGCGATTGTTCGCTGCAACTTAAATACACAACTCTGACAGATATCGCTATCAGGCTGTACTACTACCGAGACATGGTTCCGCTGATATGTGTAGTGCATAGCGTGGGCGACGGACTCCGAGACAGTCGCATCAGTTTTTTTGATTCGCATTGGAATCCTGTTGACGAATCAAGACTCATTTCCAAACCGGTTTTTGAAGACTTCATCGCAAAAGGTCTTCCTAAAGACACTCTTTCAATACTTGGCGAAGTATCTGAGGTTCGAGGTATAAGTATTGTACCCGTTGAAGGCGGTCTCGAGTTCATTTATTCCGGAAATGAGTATCTTAGCCGTGAAAACGAGAAATTAAAAAAATATATTATTGAGACACCGCTCATTTACAGTTGGAACGGCAGGCGTTTTGTCCTGTCGAAGAAGGCCAGATAAGACAGACAGCCGGCATTCCATTTGAAACACCGGCTGTATATGTTTTAGTCAGTTTCTTGCCTGTTATTGCTTGCGGCTGCGGGCGTATCGGTTCATGAAACGGTCCACGCGTCCTGCGGTATCGACCAACTTTGACTTACCGGTATAGAACGGGTGCGAGGTGTTCGAAATCTCAAGTTTTACGAGCGGATAGGTCTGACCCTCAAATTCAATGGTCTCTTTAGTGGCGCAGGTTGACTTCGACAGGAAGCAATCGCCGTTTGACATGTCCTTGAATACTACAGGACGGTAATTGTCGGGATGAATGCCTTTTTTCATAATCTTTCTAATTATATACTCCGCCACATGGCGGGGGTTTCGGGGTGCGAAGTTACATTTTTTTCAGCATTCCGGCAAAACAATCTGCATTTTTTTACTTGCAGACTAAAAACCGCTTTCCAGAATATATGGCTGACCGGACGCAGTCAGACCTGCGCTGCTGACGCTGAAGTGTGATGTCATAGAGTTGTTGTAGAACTCGACAGAGGCACGGCCTTGAGAGTCGGTCACTACATTGGGTTCCCAGAATATGGTACGACGATAGTCCACGTCGCCCACTATAGGACCGTCAGGATACTCGGGACTGAAGAACTGGTATGGCGATGAATAACCGGCGAACGTGGTAATACGCTTGCCGATTTCCATAAGTTCCTTCCTTGTGCTAAGAAAATAGTTCTCTTTGACTTCCAAATCGACCAGATAGTAATTGTAGGATGAGCTCGTGCTCTCTACGACATTCATCTGGCTACTCACGTCGACATGATGTCCGAATCCTTCTGTAAACAGTGGAGTAAGTGTCATGACAGAGGTCAGAGGCATCACTCGGTCATAAATCATTATGCTGTTTACATCTTTTGTGTCAATTGCCCATGGGGGGCAGAAGATACCCTGGTACTGGCAGTGTTCCTTGTCATGAACATACCAGAATGTCCTGACGCCGTTCAGCCTTGAGGTATCAGCCAATTGGAATGCAATCTCTTCGTCCGAACCGGATAAATCCAGCAGTACGTCTCCGACACCGTTGCTGTCGGCTGCAATCGTCAACTGGTAGCCCTTGTCCATCAGGTAGCCCATGACATCACCGCTGAATTCTGCCTTGTCAAGTTCCATTTCAAGATCCTGTACCACATTGAACGCCTTGAACGTATAGAAGTCAATATACTTGCGCCTGTCATTGATGTCAACATCGGGAAGCAGGTAGCCTATGTTGTCCCAGATGATTTCCGGCATGTTGTCATCATGAACTTCCTGAGGCTTGCTGACTGCCTTGCGGACAGAAGTGCTGATGTTTCGGAGGATGGTCTCAGGTACATAGTACGGCCTCAGGTCAGGAGTCATGGAGCGTTCGAACAGAATACGGGAACTGGTGCCTACTATTTTGCGTTTCTGGCTCTCAGTGGTGTGTATCGTAAGTCGTGCGATGTCGTAATAGTCAGATATGTCTAGGCCGAAATAGCCGGTACTGTCGGTAATACAGTCAAATTTCTCAGTCCGTTTCTTGTCAGGCGGAACAAGAGCTGCCATCACTTTAACGCCCATCATTGGTTTTTTTCCGGATGGAGAAAGAATCCAGCCGTTGATGGTAAGTCCCTTTTCAAGACGATGCAGTTCTTTGAAATCCTTCCGACCTGACATCGTGTCCCATTCATAGCGCTCCCATCCCTGAACCATCGCCAACAGATCAAGGGCATGGTAATGTTCCTCGTCATCTGCCTCAAAATACCATTCGGGATTATAAACGAAGCCCTTCAGGTCGGATGACAGAAGCAGAGTGGAGCGGAGGTCGCCCGAACTCATGTTTCCGGAGCAGCGAGAATCACGCACCGACAGGCAGAAACGGTCGCGGAATGGGTTTCCTGCACCATCCTTCAGCGTAAAGTCCAGCCTTACCTTTTCAAATGGGGCATATCTCTCTTGATCCGGCTCGAAGTCGAGCTGCGGAACCGGTATATCAGTCTTGTTATAGAAGTATCTTGATGCCAGAATATTGCCGTTACGGTCGAACAGCACAAGTCGGCACACTCCATCGCTGAAGTCAAGCGGTACTGATACCTGTGCACCGTGATTCTCTTGTGAGACGCAGTTGAAATAGACCAGGCCGTCGCGACAGGTTATGGCAAGACCCAGCGTATCGGCCGGCATACCCTCTGTACCTGAAATCCCGACATCGAGAGTCTTATCTTTCCTGTCTGCCTTCAGCACATAGCCTTGTGTCTCTGCATCGGGTAAACTGAATTTTCGTGTGCGACCGTTAGCCGTCACGGTCACGCTGTTGTTTTTTGAAGTAGGCTTGAACTCGAAAATACCCATACCGTCGTGTTCGGTCCTGATGCTCCTGTCAGAACCGTCAGGAAGTACCTCTGCTTCAATTCCGATACCGTCGCTGCCCCATATTTTGAATGCTACCCTGTTGTTTCTGCCCATTATCAGATGTCCTCCCTCGGGGTAGAAGCCGGCGTTCAGCGCTGCCTCCTCTTTTGTTTGGGGACGATACTGCTCAACTACTTCCTTGTGCAATTTAATAGATGGCTTTTCTTCATAGAAGCCGCCCTCATTACTTGGTTTCTCGTAGATGGGCAGCACTCTTGAGAAAATCGCATCCTGACAGAAGTTCATCATGTTCATAGTATATGCTCTCACCTCATAGAAACCGCTTGGGTAGGGCAGTACACCCCTCAGTTCGCGGGCCTGACTAGTGCTGGCATCCAGAAGGGGGAATGACCCGTCACACTGACCCGCCACGATCTTCAGCTTCTGCTGTTTAAGGACCACACCACCAGGTGACAGCAGGTCAACGTACAACACCTTGCTTTCGGCCCGATGGTTGTCAGCTGCATTCACCACATAGGCCTTGAACCAAATGGTTTCACCGGTATAGTACGACGTGTTGTCAAACTGGATGTAGACTTTCTCTTGAGGAAAAATAGAGCTGAACTGGTGAATATTGCCTGCAAATCGCGACAGTGCGTCCGAAACCTCCCCCGAATGTGACTGTGGAGAGAAAGCAAGGAGCGACATCAGGGTTATGAATGCTGAAAGCTTTCTGTGTGACATACCATAAAAATACTGTTGAGAAGGCGAAGTTACAAATGTTTTGGTTAATTTTGTGGCCACAATGCTAAAAAGACGTAACTCAATATTATAAATTATCAGAAAATGGTCAACTACAAAGATTTGGGTCTTGTCAACACCCGCGCAATGTTTGCCGCAGCCGTCAAAGGCGGCTATGCCATTCCGGCTTTTAATTTCAACACTATGGAGCAGATGCAGGCCATCGTGATGGCCGCAGTCGAGACCAAGTCACCGGTCATCATGCAGGTATCAAAGGGAGCCCGCAACTATGCTAACGCAACCATACTCCGTTATATGGCCGAGGGTGCTGTTGCATACGCCAAGGAACTCGGCTGTGCTCACCCCGAGATTGTTCTTCACCTTGATCACGGTGATTCATTCGAACTCTGCAAGGACTGCATAGACATGGGCTTTTCTTCAGTCATGATTGACGGTTCATCTCTTCCGTACGAGGACAATATTGCCCTAGCTAAGAAGGTCGTCGACTATGCTCACAAGTATGATGTCACGGTTGAGGCAGAGCTGGGTGTCCTGGCAGGCGTTGAAGACGAGGTTTCCAGTGCAGAGAGCCACTATACCAAGCCTGAGGAGGTCATCGACTTCGCCACCCGTACAGGTTGTGATTCTCTGGCTATTTCTATTGGTACATCGCACGGTGCCCACAAGTTCACTCCCGAACAGTGCACACTCGTGAATGGCGTTCTCGTACCGCCTCCATTGGCATTTGACGTTTTGGCTGAGATTGAAAAGAAACTTCCTGGATTCCCAATTGTACTTCACGGATCATCATCAGTTCCTATGGACGAGGTCAATACCATCAATAAATTTGGCGGACACCTTGATGCTGCCATAGGTATCCCTGAAGACCAGCTTCGCAAGGCTGCAAAGAGTGCAGTGTGCAAGATAAATATTGACTCTGATTCTCGTCTGGCCATGACAGCAGCCATTCGTCAACATCTGGCTGAGCACCCAGGCGATTTTGATCCCCGCCAGTATCTCAAGCCGGCACGCGAGAATATGAAGAAGATGTATATTCACAAGATTGTGAACGTACTTGGCTCAGATAACAAACTGCTGCAGAAGTAATTCCCGGAGGATTGCTTTTCTCAGAATAAAGGGACCCGCCGATCGGCAGGTCCCTTTGCTTTGCCCTATAAATCTCAGGGACTCTGATTTTAGCTTATTACAGACAACAACCCTATTTTGTGTCGGCTGGCTTTTTCTTGCTTGACATCTGCTCGTAAACCTTGTTGTCAACCATCTCGCCGATTATCTTTAACCTTACCATGCTGTCATCCGGTTTACTGGCATTATAGTTGACTGTCACGAATTTGTGGAAAATCCCGGGGCGGAGTGATTTTCCATTGTATGTTACCTTTATGGAGTCCGAATCACCCGGGGCAACGGGAGTTTTGGGGTATTCGGGAACAGTACAGTTGCAGGATCCGTACACTTCAGTGAGCATAAGAACCTCGTCACCGGTATTTGTGAAGACAAAATAGTGTGACTGAACACCATTTTCCTGACTGAAAGAACCGAAATTGAAGTCGGTTTCCGCGAAAGAAATGACAGGTCCTTTCTTGTCAATATCCGTTTGTGCACTAATAGCCAAAGAACAGAAGAGTGCTACATTCCACACAGCAAATTTTTTTGTCATCGATATGAATTTTTGCGCTAAGATATGTTTTTTTCCGATTTAAGAGCTACCTTTGACTATTAATAAATCATAATGCTCGTTTTATAATGTTTGACGACAAGGATCTCTCTCTGTTTGCATCAAAAGGAATCAGTGAGTCAACTGTAATGAAACAGTTGGAAGACTTCAAGAAAGGTTTCCCCTTTCTTGAACTGAAAGCTGCGGCATCGGTAGGGAAAGGCATTCTCGCTGTTTCTCCTGAAGAAACAGATAAATACATTGAGTGTTGGGAGAACTACCGTTCCGAGAATCACAAAATTACCAAGTTCGTGCCGGCATCCGGTGCGGCCAGCCGCATGTTCAAGGATCTTTTTGCTTTTCTCAGTTCTGACTACGAATCGCCTCAGACTTCTTTCGAGAGGAATTTTTTTGATGGAATTGAAAAGTTTGCATTTTATTCAGACCTCAATTCTGTCTGTGTACGCAATGAAGGCAAAGGAATAAGACAGCTTGTTGCCGGAGGCCAATACAAATCAGTGGTTTCCAACTTGCTGGAATCCAAGGGACTTGGATATGGCTCGCTGCCTAAGGGCCTGCTTAAATTTCACAAGTACTGTGAAAATGCCCGTACTCCTTTGGAGGAACATCTCACTGAAGGAGCCTTGTATGTAAAAGGTGTTGATGCCCATGTTAGACTGCACTTTACCGTCTCGCCGGAACACCGTTCCCTTTTTGAAGATCTCGCCCTGGTGTCCAGCCGTCAGATGGCTGCCCAATATGGGGTTGTCTATGACATTAGTTTCTCTGAGCAGAAACCTTCAACCGACACAGTCGCAGTTGATCTTCAGAACCGTCCTTTCCGCAATGAAGACGGCTCCATACTCTTCAGGCCCGGCGGACACGGTGCCCTTATTGCCAACCTGAACGAGATAGATTCCGATATAATATTTATCAAGAATATTGACAATGTCGTTCCCGATCACCTCAAAGCCGATACCGTAAAATACAAGAAACTGATTGCAGGAATCCTCATTTCGCTTCAGGCGCGTATCTTCAAGTACCTGCGTCTTCTCGATTCTGGCGGATACGACTGGGCGTCGCTGGATGAGATCATCCGTTTTGTCCAAACGGAACTCTATTGCCGCAATGACAATCTGGCCAAACTCAATGAAAAGCAGATTATTTCCTATCTGCGCGGCAAACTCAACAGACCGATACGCGTATGCGGAATGGTTCGTAATGTAGGTGAACCGGGTGGTGGACCGTTCGTTGCTCTCAATGCTGACGGTTCATACTCGCTACAGATTCTGGAAAGTTCTCAGATAGACATGAACGACGAAGAAAAGAGACGAATGTTCAGCGAGGGAACTCATTTCAATCCTGTTGATCTGGTTTGCGGAGTGCGCGACTACAACGGACAGAAATTCAACCTGCCGGATTATGTTGACCATTCCACTGGATTTATTTCAAGCAAGTCGAAGAACGGGCGTGAACTGAAGGCCCTTGAATTGCCGGGGTTGTGGAATGGTGCAATGAGTGACTGGAACACAGTGTTTGTAGAAGTGCCTCTGTCGACCTTTAATCCGGTCAAGACCGTCAACGATCTGCTCCGGACACAGCACCAGCCTCAGCAGTAAGGATAACATTAAGCAACGCAAATGTTGCGTCTTTTGTCGAAATAAACTAAATTTGCGGTCGCGATGCGGTAATAGCTCAGTTGGTAGAGCGTTGGCTTCCCAAGCCGAAGGTCGCGGGTTCGAGCCCCGTTTACCGCTCTTTCATGAAAATGGTAGGCATTCTTCAGTGAGGTGTCTGCTTTTTTTTTCAAATGAACTGCGTGACTGATCTGACAGGTCTTCTGATCAGGCCATTAATTTCTCCACAGACCTCACGGTCAGAGTGTCGTCCTCTACTGTAAACTTCACGTCATTGCCGCAGTAAGTCATGCCATATAGCCTTTCGGGGTCATTCTGGTAATGCGGTCGGGGGTCTTGTGCGAGGATTTCTGTGAGTTGCTGCCTCATTCCGGCAGGGAGTGTAAGGGCAAGGTCATGAGGGAAAACAACTTTCAGATTTTGCAGGCGAGTCTCTTTCGTATAACCTTCAGTGGCATCAGGCCTGCAGTCTGTGTATGGGACATAAGGTTTAATGTCATAGATTGGTGTGTCGTCAGCCAAATCGGCACCTGAGACGTGCAGGACCGGTCCTTCAGGAGTATGCAGGTCAATGCCTTCAAGCTTGACGCATGAAAGGCCAATTGGATTTGGCCTGAAGGGCGAACGGGTGGCGAAAACGCCCATGCGGGTGTTTCCTCCAAGACGAGGCGGCCTTACGGTCGGCAACCATCCACTGCCTGACTTGTCTGACTTTGAGAATTTCCATATCAGCCAAATATGGGAGAAACCATCCAATCCTCGCAGGGAATCGGGGTTGCGAAACTCCGGACAGAATATTATGTCGGCCTTTAGCGATTCGGCCAACCCGCTTTGTCTGGGAATGCCGAAATTTTCCGTAAACCCGGTCTTAATTGTCGCAATATGTTTCATATGTGGTTCGAAGTTAGTTTAACTTTGGGGAAGATGCAAATAAATGGTGTATATTTGCTTTTCAGTAGACAGACACAGGATGAGACGCATGATGACCTTGATGCCGGCGTGGATACTGTTGTGTTCCATATCGCCCGCTTACTGCTATGAGTTGGCAGAAGGACGGGTTTTCAGTAGGGGCGACCGTATGCTTTTCGAGAACTGTACTTTTGAATGCGAGCCTGCAGACTTGAACGGCAATTGTGTCTATTTGAATTGCCGATTTGTTCTTTTCGGCAATACTGTTTTGGAAGACGTTTACGGGACGGGTGTTGTCTTTTTGAACTGTCACTTTACGTCAAAGATTGGAGGAACTCTTTTTATGGCAGCCCACGCGGGACAGATAACTCTTGTTGATTGTTCTTTTGACGGTAAGGCGGACAGAGTGGAATGGGCTCCGGTACTGGATGTCTCATTGCGTTGCTACCAGAGTGGTGTCACTCTTGGAGGTAAGGAGATTCTGGTATCAAACGGTGTTTTGCAGACAGTAACCATGGAGGATCATGGTTTGCTTGACGCCTATAAGTTTACTCATGACGGTGTTGTGTATTACAACATATTCAATCTCCTGTCCGGAGATGACAGATGGGATCCATTGGAAATGCGTTCCATAGTCTCAGCTGCCGAGGAGTACAACGGGCGCAGTCTGACGGGATTGCCTGTCACCATGACTATATCTCCTACATCTGTAACGGTCGATGGCACCGTACCGGACATGATTGGCATTAAACTCAGCTCCAGCCTTATGAGCGGCAGCGACCAGATACCACAGAAGGTGTTCTGGGAAATGTCTGCAAACGATGTGCTGGACTTTGCACCCAACACAGTAACGGACAGCGGCTGTTCTCTGTTCAGCACACAACAGGGCAGTTCTCCTGTGACTGTGACCGTCAGTGCGGTTACAGAATACGGACTTGAGGCTTCAACCACATTGCTTGTAACACCATGATGCATAATTCTCTGAAACGACGCCTGATATTGATGATTTTGCCGCTTGCAGTTGCGACGAGCCTTGCCGTTCCCGTTTTTGCAGGCGGCCGCACGGCTGTTGTTGACAGTCTCGTGTCACGTGCCTTGACGATGCTTCCCGTCAATCTCGATTCGGCATGGTCATGTGCTGTCAAAGCATCTGAAATGTCAAACAGACATTCCTCATCGAATGCTGCAGCTGTCAATACTATGGCAGACATTGCTTTCGCCCGGATGGAGTACGCTACGGCATCCCAGCTCTACCAGACTGTGCTGGAAAAGAGTGCAGACCGCATAGAGTGGCTTTGGGCCAACATAGGCATGATGAACATATGCCAGCGCATATCGGACAACATGGCTTTTTACCAGTATCGCGACAAGGCTTTGATGGAATTGCTCGGAATAGACGAGGAGATGGCAAGCCTGTCAGAGTTTGAGCGTCACCGTGTCAGAAGTGCCGCCCGTGACCTGCGTCTCGTTTCGGCCATTTACATGTATATGGTTGAACAGAAAAGCCAGGCAATGTACGAACTTTCGCACATTGAGAATGATGATGAACTTCGGGCAGATACAATCAGATATCTCAGGTGGAACCTTCTCAGCGGTAATGACATTATATACGGAGGTGACCGTTCGTCTGCACTCCAGAATCGTCTCCGTTCTCTCTACAGCATCTACCGATTGTCTGCTGCCAACAACTATCTGTGCCAGAATGCCATAGCACTTCAAGGCATTGCACGTACACTTCTGGAGGCTGGTCCTGAGGCTATGGCCGAGATGACTCCGGGTATGATTCAGAGTCTCAATCCCCAGGGACTCAGCCATATCCTGCTTGTCCGACAACTTTCACTCATAGCTCTTCGTCAGTTTCTCAGGTACGGCTCAACGTTCGGTGCCATTGAGACCTACTGTCTTCTTGGCGCGGCTGCAAATGAATGTAACGAATTTCAGGAAGCCTTGACTTGGCTGTCACGTGCTCTTGAGATGCTGAATAACTCGCGTGACATCTCTTATCCGGAGAATGACGAACTGCCATACCTGGAACTATACCGTTTCGATGATCTCATTGTCGAAAATCTTTGGGTTAGCCAGATTCCGTTGGCAGCAGTTCCGGAATGTATGAGCAGCATAAGAGAGCAGATAAGCATCTCTTACTCCGGTCTTGGGGACAAGATAGCATCTGATTACAACCGCAATGTCTATCTGGAGCTCCAGAAAACCATTCGGCTTGACCGCCGTTTTGAAGCCCGCAAACTCATGCTCAGGCGAATAAACCGTTCGCTCAACATGGCGCTCATCGGCGTTGTACTCGGCATCATTCTATTAGTTGCTTTTATGCTTGTCTTCTCAAGAACCATAAGACTGAGAAACAGGCAACACGTTGGTGTCATATCCAGGATTTTCGATTTCTGCAGCAGTATTCTCTCAATCAGGCCGACCAGTGAAGAACCTGCTGTCCAACGCGTTTCCAGACTACTCAATGAAGAACTGGCACCTTTGGTCGGCGTTGAATCGATTCAGATTGATACGAACTCTGAAGATAAGGTGACTCTGACAGGAATTGGCGGGAAGCCAGTCAGAGACAGTCAGACCATAATAGACATGGTGGCTCCATTTGTCGAGGCATCACTGCAAAACTACACCATCATTGAAAACATAGGCATCAGCCAACGCCAGATAGAGAAAGAACATTACCTCTCATTGATTCATGCCAAAGAGAACAAGCGTCAGAACATATTGCGTCGCGCTGCATTCTCTGTGGTTTCGGATTGTATGCCGTTGCTGGACCGTATGGTTGACGAATCGTCACGGCTGGTTGCCGGGGACGATGGCTGTGCGCGTCATCTTGACTACATCAATGAGCTGGCCAGAAGAACCGAACAGTATAATACCGTTCTGACCGACTGGCTGCGTATGTGTCAGGGTGAGGTTCAACTTCACATCGAAAATTTCCAGCTACAGCCTCTACTTGATCTGATAAGCCGCAGCGAGCGCAGTTTCTCTCAGAAGGGCATCGTGCTGAATGTAGGAAAAAGTGAAGCCATAGTACGTGCCGACAGAGTGCTGACAATTTTTATGCTGAACACTCTTGCTGAAAATGCGCGCAAGTTTACTCCTTCGGGCGGGAAGGTAGAGGTCACGGTTTCAGAGGGTGACAGATGGGTTGAACTCTCGGTAACCGACAACGGAATAGGACTCAGTCCTGAAGATGTACGTAAACTGTTGTCTAAAAAGGTGTATGACCCTCAACTGATAGGCTCCGGCACTGAATCAGACAAATCCAAAGGCAGCGGTTTCGGACTCATGAACTGCCGTGGCATAATCGAAAAATACCGGAAGAGTGGCGAGCTGTTCGACTGTTGCCGGTTCAATGTCGAAAGTACTCTCGGAAAGGGAAGCTGTTTTAGCTTCAGATTGCCCAAGGGCGTAAGGCGACTTCTGTTGATTATTGCCGTATCTCTGTATTCTGCCGGGCTCTATGCCGTTGAACCAGACGATACGCTTCTTGAAAACGCATACTTGTGCGCCGACTCGCTTTACCAGTCGAATATGATTGAAGAGCATGGACAGGCGTTGAAGTATGCATCGCTGGCCGTTGAGTCGCTGAACGAAGACTATCGTTCATTAACCGGTGACACATGCCATTTGATGAGGCTCATTTCCGACAGTATCCCTGCCGAGCAGTTCTGGCTTGAGAACGGGTTCGCCACTGATTATGAAACCATTCTTTGGCTAAGGAACGAGGTGGCAGTCGCGGCTTTGGCTTTGGATAGTAAAAATCTTTACAAATACAATAATTCCGCATACATATCACTGTTCCGTCAGTTCTATAGTGAGGACGTCATCGAACGTGATTGCCGGCAGTTGCAGCGCTCAAACAGCAATCTTCGCATAGCGATTGTAATATTGCTTCTGCTGTTCGCCGGATTCCTGGTTACGAGGCTTGCGATACATTCGCGTCACTGGCTCAGGTACCGCAGTGACTTGCAGCAGATTCTCAGGCTGACGGGCAAAATATCGTCACTCATGACTGATGCTGTCGGACGTGGCAAATATGACATGCAGGTACTCACTGACCGTCTGATTGCCGCCATTGCTCCGGATCTTGGCCTGATGATGCCTGTCTCGTCTGTATATCTGTTGATCGAAGTCGACGGACAGCACTATGTCTCATACAGAGGCGAGGACAACGACATTTTGCGCAGACTATCGGCCGACTGCCTCTGCCAACGGCATAATATCATATCGGAGAACGGAGAGATTGCATACGCGCTCTCGGTTCCGTATGATGACAGTGAAGTCATAGCCGGCGTTTTTGCCGTAAGTCTGAGAGGGGGTGGAAACAAGACCGACAACATGATGTGCAGCATGATAGCTCGATATCTGGCTGTTTCGGTCCACAACTGCCTGCTTCGCCTCTCGTCTGAGTACCATAGTCTTGAGCAGTTGCGCGAACAGTCAGAGCGCATGGCTTTCGAGGAGAATCGTCTGCATGTGCAGAATATGGTTATTGACAATTGTCTCTCAACACTCAAGCACGAAACCCTCAGCTATCCGACCCGGATAATCAGGCTTACTGAGCATCATAGTAAGGAACCTATGAGTGACGGGGATGTCCAGGATCTGCGAGAGCTTACGCTGTATTATCGCGACATATATGATATCCTTTGCCGTAATGCGGCGCGCCAGTTTGACGAGTCTGTCTGCAGGCCCGAGACCATCAATCTAAGGAAAATGTTCGATGACGTATCAGCACGGTTCGCAAAGAGGGCTGCCGGATCACCGGAAGCTTTGCAGCTCAGTGTCGAGTGTATGGCAACTGAGGCCAGAGGTGACGGAATGCTGCTCGGCCTGCTGCTTGACAGTCTGCTTGAACAGGCAGCTGTCAATCCTGCTCAAGGAACAATAACACTTAGCTCCAGACCGGACGGTGACTTTGTGCGCATTCATCTTCGCGACAGTCGTCCAGGCCTTAAGACCGATAATCTCGGAGTAATGTTTACTCCGTTGTGGCAACCCGACAACCTGCGGTATGTAGTGTGCCGCCAGATTATCCGCGAACTGGATGACTCGATGGGTCACGTGGGCTGTCGCATAAATGCAGAGAGTGATAGCCGTGGTTGTATAACTATATGGTTTACAATTCCTTGTATATAAAATAAGAACTATGGATAAAATAAAAACGATAGTGGTGGAAGATGTAGCACTTGAACTTAAGGGCACTCTTTCAATAATCCGGTCAGACATCCCAGAAATCGAAATAGTCGGTACAGCCATGACCGAACAGGAATTATGGCCACTGGTCAAGAACACCCCGTCAGACCTTATTCTTCTTGACCTTGGTCTTGGAGGCTCTACAACCATCGGCGTTGATATTTGCCGCAAGCTTCGTGCCGATTATCCGTCATTGCGGATTCTGGTCTTCACCGGTGAGATTCTGAACGAACAGTTGTGGGTAGATGTACTTGAAGCCGGAGCAGACGGCATCGCACTCAAGACTGGTGAGCTGCTGACCCGCAGCAAAGTACTAGAAGTCATGTCCGGCAGTCGTCCCGTCTTCAATCAGCCTATAATGGAAAAGATTGTACAGCGATACATACATTCGGTGCGTCATGACAATAGCCGGCGCACATCACTTATCAAGTACGATATTGATGAATACGACGAGCGTTTACTTCGCCATCTTGCACTCGGCTACACAAAAGACATGATAAGCGATCTCCGAACAATGCCCTTCAGCACCAAGGCACTCGAAAAACGGCAGTCTGACCTTATCGGCCGTCTGTGTCCTGAAGGCGGACACAACGTAAATGTTACCAGGCTGGTCACCAGAGCCATCGAACTTAATATCATTGACCCATCTCATCTCGAACCGGATGAATAACCGACGTCACAATATTCCGCATCCCGCATTGCTGTACTTCATCCTTCTTCTGTTGGTTATTCTTGCCTCGTGGATAGGGACTGTATATCAGTTGCGTGTGATGGGTCAGAACAGTCATCTGTCTTTGAGGAGCCTTCTTGATACAATGGGAATCAGATGGATGATACGACACTTTCCTATGTCTATTGCCCAAGCACCTGTAGGTAATGCCCTGCTTCTGTTTTCCGGGTTGGGGTTGCTTAACGGCAGCGGGCTGTCAAATGCTATAGGACGGTCTGTACACCGAAGTGGATTATCTTACAAAGAGCGCATGGGACTGCGTCTGTCATACGTCGTAATCACCATCTGCCTGATTCTTTTTTTTATGGGTCTTTTCTCCGGCCAACGGGTCTTACTCGGCATTACAGGTTCGCTTCTTACCGGTCCTGTCTCGGATGGGGCCATCTTTCTGCTGTTTACTCCGGTTGCTCTCGCCTCTGCTGTTTTTGGCTATACTTCCGACCGCTTCCGCAATGGTGATGATTTTATCGACGCCATGGTAAGTCTTATTCCACGCTACGCCTCGTTCTTCATAGCACTGCTCATTGCTTCTCAGATATTGGCTGTCTTTGAATATTCAGGTTTGAACGACCTGCTCAATCTCAGTTCAATCGTATGGTGTCGGATAGAGTTCATATTGTGGTGGCTTCCGCTACCGCTTCTGTACTTGAGACAGAAAGGCCGGTCTTCACATTTTTAGCCCTTCGCTTGCTCTTGTCTTTAAATAGTCCTAAATTTGCACCCGCAAACAGTTGAAATCGTCAGCTGATTGTCAGACAAGGATGGTTCCGTAGCTCAGCTGGATAGAGCAACTGCCTTCTAAGCAGTAGGTCTTGGGTTCGAATCCCAACGGAATCACCATGAAAAGGCTTTAGACATACCCATGAAGCCGTTTTGTTTTTATTTTAAATACACAGATTACTGCTTTTCAGTCTGAAATTTTTCAAGAAAGTTACGCCATGCTGCGTAGTATATTGGACAGAGTGATGAAAAAGTGTGTGATTATTGCTGCAATGCTGGCAATAGTTTTTGTTGCCGCAGCTCAGAATGAAGTTTTTACCGGTGTTGTCATCAACACCGATAACAGTGTTACATTTCGCTACAGGAATCCGAAGGCGGTGAAGGTGGAGGTGTCGGGCGAGTTCTTGGACGGTTCCGCTGAACTGACGGAGCGGGACGGTGTCTGGACATACACGACACCTCCTCTGGCTTCAGAACTATACTTCTATAGCCTCACAGTTGACGGACAGCCCATACTTGATCTTAATTATTCCGTAGTGAAAGATATTCCGCGCTGGATGAACTATTTTATCATAAGTGGTGAAAGGGGAGACCTGTATAGCGTACAGGATGTCCCTCACGGGAGCGTAACATCGCGTTGGTATGATAGCCCTTCGCTCCAGATGCGCCGTAGGATGAACATTTACACTCCCGCCGGCTACGAGAACAGTAAACGCAAATATCCGGTTTTCTACCTGCTTCACGGCAATGCCTGCGACGAGAATTCCTGGCTCGACCTTGGACGTGCTGCACAGATTCTCGATAACCTCATTGCTTCCGGCAAGGCAGAGCCCATGATAGTAGTTATGACCAACGGAAACCCCATGCAGCAGGCTGCACCTGCCTATTTCGGTGACACATACACGAATGCCAATACACGTCAGGGAAGAGTGCCTTTCACCGATTCATTCAAGGAGGTGATTTCTTTCATTGACAGCAATTACCGTACTGTTGCAAAGAAAGAGGGGCGTGCCATAGCGGGGTTCTCCATGGGAGGAGGACACGCTTTCACCATCTCTAAGGACTATCCGCGTACATTTGACTATGTCGGACTGTTTTCAGCTGCAGGGAGTAACATAAACGATCCCGTCCAGAAACAGAAAATCCTGGATATGAAGAAGAATGGTTACAAACTATATTACATCGGGTGCGGTACAGACGACTTCCTCTACAGAAGTGTGCTGAACTACAATCGTCAGCTTGACGACATTAATTTCGGGTACTACTATCGCGAAACCCCAGGTGGACATACCTGGGGGCCCTGGCGAATTTATCTTAGCGAAATGGTCCAGATGCTCTTCCATTGAGGTTGGCGGATAGTCTGAACATTTCCGAATATACATCAGAAAAAAGAGGGTGACGATAAGGTCATCCTCTTTTTTCTGTTATCGTCGGGTGGGGGATTTTACTCTCCCATGAACTTGATGTTCTCTTCCACTTTGTCTGCTGAAAGTGTTATGTTGACGATTTTTGAACCGTTGCTTTGGAAGAATATGCCATCCTTGGCTGAGGCCGAACCAACCGTGCGTCCGCTCATGTCAGTTATGATGACCTTCTCGTCGTCACGGGCATTTTCAACCTTTACGTTATATGTACCGCTACCACCGTTTACGCTGATACGGTTGGTGGAGCGCATGGACGATACTACCCGCGAGGTCGAGGTATCAAAAACATACATTCCTGTTGCATCCTCAATCCTCTGGTCGTCAATCCTGCGTACAACCTCCATTGTTGTCATATAGAGGAGACTGCCAATTCTTACCAGAGCGTACCCGTGTACCTCCTCGATGACTTTGTTGGGATTCTTTAATTCAGCAATGGGTATGTACGCAATCTGGTTGCCCGTCTGATTCATGATTTTGAACCCCTTGATGTTTTTCACCTGTTCTACGTACTTACTCTTGACGCCATCCCACCAGTAATCTTCGTAAATCATCTCTTTTTCATTTATTTCAACGTCAAGCATTACATATTCCCAGTTGTCATCACTGTTGAAAATGTTCTGGCTTATCGCGACGCCTGAAGTGGGATAGAACGAGTTGTCGGGATCCTGA
The DNA here is from genome assembly GCA_017615835.1 of Bacteroidaceae bacterium. Lineage (GTDB taxonomy): Bacteria > Bacteroidota > Bacteroidia > Bacteroidales > Bacteroidaceae > Colenecus. The sequence continues at coordinate 94,488 of JAFZZI010000011.1, forward strand.
TACAAGAAAGCCAGGAGAGCGTTTTCGTACTCCTGATGATAGTGATAGTAAGTGGTGTGCTCGTTGTCTTCTACCCAGCCTCCGCCACTGTTCTTCATCCAGTAATCGTGGGGACTTGGCGAATTGGATATTGTCAGATTGGCAATGATCTCTTCTCTGCTAAGGGCAATCATGAGTTCTGATTTTTCCTTTTCTTCCCTGAAGTTATAAACTGCCATATAGGTTCTGTTGTCTTTGGTGACCTCCTTGGGTATTACTTCCAAAGCACCTCCGCTCAAGCGGTCGGACATGACAAGATTTTGAGCATCAACGGCCTGTGCAGCCGGAATCAGCATCATCGAAAACAAAAAAAAATTCTTCATAAGCGCATGTCTGTTAATTTGTGTACAAGTTTCTACTTGGGGACAATTATAACAATAAAATCAGACAAAAGCAAATACAACATTTTTTTTTTGCATATGCAAATAAGATAGTACTGTTTTCAACAATGCTTTCCGGTATGTATTGCTTCCATCCGACGAAACAGTTATTCTTGTCAATGCACAGAAAAGCAACCCGTATTCACGGGGTAGCATTCAAAGTAAACTTTTGGGGGAACTTCTGTTGCTTGTGACGTGGCGTTTTATTAACTTAGCGCGATAAACAATGTATTTCTGCTTATGAGAAGATTTTACATGATTGCGGTTGCTGCGCTGTTCGCCTGTATGGCTCAAGCGCAGGAGACCAGGAGGACTATCAATGTGGGCGGAATGGATCGCGAAATGCTTGTATATGTTCCGCAGAACCTGCCGGACTATGCTCCTCTTGTCATTTCTATGCACGGCATGAATCAGGACGCCGAATATCAGAAGGGTATGGCGCACTGGGCTGAGGTCGCCGATACAGCCAGGTTTGCCGTCGTGTATCCCGAAGGGATAGACAAAGGATGGGACATTAGCGGTGACAGGGACACCAGGTTTATCGAGGCCATTATCGATTATATGTTCGAGAATCATCAGATTAACAAGAACAGGGTCTATCTGTCCGGGTTTTCGATGGGCGGTATGATGACTTATCATGCTGTGACAATAATTCCTGACAAGATTGCAGCTATGGCACCCATCAGTGGCTACAATATGGGTGGTGCGGCAAGCTGCAGCCGTCAGATTCCGGTTATCCATACTCACGGTACGGCAGACGATGTGGTCGATTACGGTGGTGCCGAACCATACATCCTGAAATGGGTGGAGATTGACGGATGCGATCCTACGCCGATTGTTCAGAGGCCGTATAAGGGCAAGTCGAATTCAGAGCTTAAGACCTGGAAGAACTATGAAACCGGTGTAGAGGTGGCATTGCTGACTCTAGATGACAAGGGTCATTGGGTGTCAATGGATGCTTCATCTGTGCTGACTAGCTGCGAAATATGGAATTTCTGCAAGAGATATACCCTTGACGGACCGGTGGAGGCTGTACCTCCTCGGCTGAAAAAGGCTGAACCGGCGGACAATTCGTTCGACCTGCCCAATAGTGGCTTAACGTTCAAGTATCAGTTTGACAAGCTCATAAGGACGGACACCGTTTATGCGAATCTTGAGGGAGGCTATGCAAAGCGCCGTATGTTCGCACTGGAGAAGGGGCCAAGCCGGGAAATTACTTTTGCCTTGGATGCTCAGGATACTATTCCATCGGGTGAATATCGCATGTCATTGGTTAATCTGGTTGACACATTCGGCGGCATCAACAACAATTGTGTCTTCACATACTATATCGGGCGCGAGGAGTTACAGTGGCCTTTCGTGCCTGACACTATAATGTGTGACAACTGGCTGTCACAAAAAGGCAGCGGTGATGATCGGGTGCCTGACGGGTGGCAGTTCGTGATTTCGTCCGGCAGCCGCAAGGAGGTCTTTGACGAAAACACTTCTAACTCCAACGGCTGTTCCCTGAAATTCTTCGATCCTGAGGGTGACATGGAGGCGGCATTTCATCTGTCTGCCTGCAATTACCAGACCGGCACCCTGTCGATTGGCTCGTACATAGGCAAGAGATTCCATCTGAAGGCCGGCAAGTATGTTCTTTCTTTCAACTCGGCATATGCAACCCAGAGTGCCGTGAACAATTCGATGAAGATATCGGTAACGCTGACAACTGTTTCAGGAAAGGTTGTATTCTCGAAGGAGGAGATAGAGTCCTCGTGCAAGAGAGTGGCGGCAGCAGGGCAGAAGATTGAGGGCTCGAAACGTAACGAAATGGAATTCTCCGTACTGAGTGAGGGCAACTATGTGCTTAATTTTATTTCTGCATCTTCATGGCAGGCTATACTGATAGGTAACATAAGCGTTGTCTCGTCGCCCAGTGTGGCGCAGATATGTAAAGCGGCCTTTGCCGAGGCATTCGTTGCTGTCGAGGAAGAGTGTGCTCTTATGGAGGAAAAGTTCGGCAGCTATTCGCAGAGCTACGTTCAGGCTCTTAGGACTGTTCTTGAAGCCTATGGCAGTTTCAGCGCAAATACCGTCGATGCCTACAACAAGGCTACGTCGGAACTGAACGGTCTGGTTCAGAAGGCCGTAATGCGCAGAAAGGCATTGGAATCTTTCCTCGAAGTCCGCAACAGGGCGGCTGAACTTATTGAACAATACGGGAACGATTCGGCCTATGCAAGTAGCCGTACGCTTCAGACTCTGCAGAAACGTTTTGACAAGTATGACATGGAGTTCGTGGAAAATGCCGACAACTCGGAACTGTCAGGCGCCAAGTCTGAACTGGGCCGTTGGATCGACAAGTTTGAGGGTGAGCTCGCCACGCTGGTTGAGACTGTTCTGGACGAGCCGGTCTCTGTGGTATATTACGGGCTTGACGGACGTGAGATACCGATCCCGACAAGCGGCATTTACATCTGTACCAGGACATATTCCGACGGCCGCAGGGTGACGGTGAAATCTGTTTTCTGAAACAACTAAAACTGACCATATAATATGTATTTGAGAGGTGTATGTTTTCTGGCTGTCGGAGCAGTGCTTCTGGCCGGATGCGGCAAGGATTACAAGGTTAAGGGAAATTCGCTGACGGTGAGGGTTCAGGAACCGTCGGCAGACGGTCCCCGGACGATACGTCTGAATGTGATTGACGACGGAATAATCAGGGTTGTCGCGACTCCTGCCAAGAAGTTCGTCAACAGGGAGAGTCTGATAATCTTGCCTCAGAAGGCAGGTGCACATCCCTCCTTCACAGTCGAGGAACAGGACTGCAGTGTGCTTCTGAAGACATCTGAACTTACTGCTAAAGTCTGCCGCACTCACGGCAAGGTCTCATTCTATGATAGCGAGGGCAATCTAATCACCCGTGAGACGGAACCTTCACACTTCTCTCCAATCAGGGCAGACGAGACAGATGGCTACTCGGTCATCAACCGTTTCGACACTCAGGAAGGCGAGGGTCTCTACGGGTTGGGCCAGCATCAGTCGGACCAATGGAACTACAGAGGCGAAAACGAGGAACTCTACCAATATAATACCAAGATAAGCATGCCCTTTGTCGTGTCGTCCAGAAACTACGGCATTTTATGGGATACATACTCGCAGGGCCGTTTTGGAAATCCTGAGCCTTATCAGCAACTACAGCGTGTCTTCAAACTTTATGACAAGGATGGCAAGGCAGGCAGCCTGACAGGAACGTATACTCAGCAACCCCGTTGGAGAGGCTTTGGAGGCGGAGGCGCTCCGGCGCAGCCCGAAGCTTTGGTACGTGCCGAGGACTCTCTGTTCTATGGTACATCCGAGGCGGTGAAGAACCTTCCTCGTCTTGGATCGAATGTGTTGTATGAGGGTTATCTGGAACCGGAAGAGAGCGGTGTGTACAACTTCCTGCTCTACTATGCCGGCTATGTCAGAGTCTTCATCGACGGTAAGGATATTCTGGGCGAGCGCTGGCGTACATCATGGAATCCCAATGGCTACAAGTTCAAGGCTGATATGGAGACTGGCCGCAGATACAGCCTCAAGGTTGAATGGAAGCCCGATGGAGGCTCTTCATACATCGCTCTGCGGGCATATGCTCCTGTTGACCAGAAGATTCAGGACAAACTGACCATGTGGACCGAGATGGTTCCCGAATCAGACTATTATTTCATTGCAGGCAACAATATGGATGGTGTCATCGGTGGTCTGCACAAACTTGTAGGCAAGCCAAACATTATGCCTAAGTGGGCGATGGGCTACTGGCAGAGCCGTGAAGCCTACAAAACACAGGATGAGGTAGTATCGACGATGAAGACGATGCGCGACAAAGGCATAGGTGTCGACAATTTAGTTCAGGATTGGAACTATTGGGTGACTGATTCCTGGGGTTCGCACGATTTCGATCCTGCCCGCTATCCTGATCCGAAGTCAATGGTTGACCAGATTCACGGCATGAATGGTCATTTAATGATTTCCGTATGGCCCAAGTTCTATATGACTACTCAGCACTTCAAGGAGTTTGATGAGAAGGGCTGGATGTTCAGGAAGGCAGTTGAAGACAGTATCCGCGATTGGGTCGGCTCTGGCTACATCGGTTCTTTCTACGATGCATACGCCCCGGGAGCCCGTAAACTGTTCTGGAATCAGGTGAAGGAGCACCTTTATAAGTTTGGCATCGATGCATGGTGGATGGATGCAAGCGAGCCGAATGTCCGCGACTGTGTGCCTCTTGACTATCAGAAGCAGTTGACCGGCCCTACGGAATTGGGTCCCTCGACCGAGTATTTCATGGGTTATGCGCTTATGAATGCCAAGGCCATTTACGAAGGTTTGCGTGAGACTGACCCTAATACGCGCGTTTTTCAATTGACACGCAACGGATATATCGGTATGCAGCGTTACAGTGCTGCATCGTGGAGCGGTGACATAGGTACGCGCTGGGAAGATCTTTACTCTCAGATTGTAGCAGGAATGAACTATTCGCTATGCGGTAATCCCTATTGGACTATGGACATAGGTGGTTTCTGCGTTGAGAACCGCTACTCTCAGGCCCAGAATCTTTATGACCGCACCGGGCAGATTAACGAAGACTTGAAGGAGTGGCGCGAACTACAGACCCGTTGGTTCCAGTTCGGTACCTTTACCCCTCTGTACAGGGCTCATGGACAGTTCCCCAGACGCGAGTTCTGGAACATTGCTCCTGAAGACAGTCCGACATACCAGTCGATTATCTATTATAACAGACTCCGTTACCGACTTATGCCATACATTTACTCGCTTGCGGGTCAAGCATACTTGAATGATTATACCATAATGCGCGGACTTGTAATGGATTATGTTTCAGATTCCATCACTCTTGATGTGAAGGATCAGTTCATGATGGGATCGTCGCTGATGATATGTCCCGTGTATGAATACGGTGCCAGAAACCGTCAGGTATATTTGCCGGCAGGACAACTCTGGTATGATTTCAATGGTTCCAATGTATATGAGGGAGGCTGTATGATTGTGGCAGATGCTCCATACGAGAGGATGCCTATGTACGTGCCAGCTGGTGGCATATTGATATACGGCCCACAGACTGAATATGTTGATCAGGTTCCTGCCAGAGAATTGGATGTCTGCGTCTATGCAGGTAAAGACGGCAGTTTTGAGTTGTATGAGGATGACGGTGTTTCTTATGATTACGAGAAGGGTGAATTCAGTGTCATTCCTTTCAGGTATGACGATTCTACACGTACTCTGATAATTGACGGGCGGAAGGGTTCGTACGACGGCATGATTAATGAGAGAACACTCAATGTGAAACTTCGTACAGTTGATAATGCTGTTATAGAGACTACTGTCAAATACGACGGTAAGACAATAAATGTTAAACTGTAGAACTAAAATAATATGAAAAGGTATCTTTTAGGTTACGACATAGGCAGTTCGTCGGTAAAGGCGAGTCTTGTGTCGGTTGAGAGTGGAAAAAGTGTTGCCTCTGCCTTCTATCCCGATTCAGAGGCTCCTATCAAGGCTGTCAATCCCGGCTGGGCAGAGCAGGAACCTGAGGACTGGTGGAGTTACCTTAAGAATGTGACAGTTAGAGTGATGCAACTTTCCGGTGCAGGCGGCGATGACATTGAGGCTATCGGTATCTCTTATCAGATGCACGGACTGGTCTGTATTGACAAGAACGGTAAGGTTCTGAGACCCTCCATAATATGGTGCGACAGCCGTGCTGTCCCTTACGGAGAGAAGGCGTTCCGCGAAATAGGTAACGGTACATGTCTGACTCATCTGCTTAACTCGCCAGGCAATTTCACGGCCTCAAAACTGGCCTGGGTGAAGGAAAATGAACCGGCACTCTTCAACAAGATTGACAAGATTATGCTTCCGGGTGACTATATTGTATACCGTCTGACTGGCGAGAAGTGTACCACAATATCAGGTCTTTCGGAAGGTATGTTCTGGAACTTCAAGAACAACAAGGTTGCCGACTTTCTGTTGGACTACTTCGGTTTCAGTACGTCACTGATTCCCGAGATAAAGCCAACTTTTTCCGATCAAGGTCATGTTACAGCCTCTGTGGCAGCCGAACTTGGCATAGCAGAGGGTATCCCGGTGACATACCGCGCAGGCGATCAGCCCAACAATGCGCTGTCTCTGAATGTGTTCGAACCTGGAGAGATTGCAGCTACTGCGGGTACTTCGGGTGTAGTATATGGTGTTAACGGTCATATAAACTTCGACCCGCAGTCTAGAGTCAACACCTTCGCTCACGTCAATCATACAGGCTATGAAACACGTCTTGGTGTGTTGCTCTGCATTAATGGTACCGGTATTCTGAATGCCTGGACCAGACGCAATCAGATGAGCGACAATATCTCTTATTCGGAAATGAATGCTCTTGCAGACCAGGCCCCCATAGGTTCAGCCGGAATATCCGTATTGCCGTTCGGAAACGGTGCAGAGCGCGTGCTTGGCAACAAGGAGATAGGTTGTGTGTTCAACGGAGTCAACTTCAACATACATAACCGCAGTCATCTTGCGCGTGCGGTTCAGGAGGGTATAGTGTTCTCATTCAAGTACGGAATTGACATTATTGCGCAGATGGGCATGGACATTTCAAAAATTCATGCCGGCAACGCAAACATGTTTTTAAACCCGGTTTTCCGCGATACTCTGGCCGGTATTACGGGAGCAACCATAGAGTTGTACGATACAGACGGTTCTGCAGGTGCTGCCAAGGGTGCCGGAATGGGTGCTGGAATTTACAAGGACCACAATGAGGCGTTCGCATCCCTTGAGAAATTGCGTGTAATTGAGCCTGACCTGAAGCTTACAGACCAGTATAACGAGGCATATCAGCGCTGGAAGTCGATTCTCAATCTCTACATGGGTGCATGATGCTGAATACGCGCAATTTATTTTGCGACTTTCCGTTTATATTGAAAAAGAAATGTATCTTTGCGTGTTGTGAGCAAACATTTATATTCAAATAACTTTTAACAACTAACTGATTTATGGCAAAAGAGTATTTTCCCGGTTTGAAGAAAATCAAATTCGAGGGCAAGGACAGCAAGAACCCGTTGGCTTTCCATTATTATGATGAGAACAAGGTCATCATGGGCAAGACAATGAAGGATTGGTTGCGCTTCGCGATGGCGTGGTGGCATACACTGTGCGCTGAAGGTGCTGACCAATTCGGCGGTGGGACCAAGTCTTTCCCTTGGATGGATGCCGATACTATTCAGACTGCCAAGAACAAGGTTGACGCCGGATTCGAGTTCATGCAGAAGCTGGGTATCCCTTATTTCTGCTTCCATGATGTTGATCTGGTTTCAGAAGGCGCTAATGTGGCTGAGTATGAGAAAAACCTCAAGACTATCGTCGCTTACATTAAAGAGAAGCAGAAAGAGACCGGTGCCAAGCTGCTTTGGTCAACTGCAAACGTATTCGGTAACAAGCGCTATATGAATGGTGCTTCAACCAATCCTGATTTCGACGTAGTGGCACGCGCCATCGTACAGATTAAGAACGCTATTGATGCGGGAATCGAACTGGGTGCTGAAAACTATGTGTTTTGGGGCGGTCGTGAGGGCTACATGAGCCTTCTGAACACTGATCAGAAACGCGAGAAGGAGCACATGGCCACTATGCTTCGTATGGCCCGTGACTACGCACGTTCAAAGGGCTTCAAGGGCACATTCCTGATTGAACCGAAACCATGTGAGCCTTCAAAGCATCAGTATGATGTCGATACCGAGACTGTTATTGGCTTCCTTAAGGCACACGGACTGGACAAGGACTTCAAGGTCAATATTGAGGTTAATCACGCTACTCTTGCAGGTCACACTTTCGAGCATGAACTGGCTTGCGCAGTTGATGCCGGAATGCTTGGCTCAATCGATGCCAACCGTGGTGACTATCAGAATGGCTGGGATACCGACCAGTTCCCGATTGACCAGTATGAGCTGGTTCAGGCTTGGATGGAAATTATCCGTAATGGCGGTCTGGGTACAGGTGGTACCAACTTTGATGCAAAGACCCGTCGCAACTCGACTGATCTTGAGGATATAGCTATCGCACATATCAGCGGTATGGATGCTATGGCACGTGCTCTTGAGTCGGCAGCTAAGTTGCTTGAGGAGTCTCCCTACAAGAAGATGAAGGCAGAGCGCTATGCTTCATTCGACAGCGGCCTTGGCAAGAAGTTCGAAGATGGGAAGATGACTCTCGAAGAGGCTTACGAGTATGGCAAGAAGGTAGATGAGCCGAAGCAGACTTCCGGAAAGCAGGAGTTGTATGAGGCCATTGTTGCAATGTATGCCTAATATATTATTCATCAATAAGAAATCCAGTCCTTATGGGCTGGATTTCTTTTTTGGGTTGTGATTATTCGCTATTCAAGATAACGGTGGCGGAGTGTAGCAATATCATTATCTGTAAGGCAAATAGGACCTTTAAGGTAGTTTGTCAGAGAGCCGTAGTCCCGTTCGATGAGATCCAGTGCTGCTGCAAAGTATCTGGGGTTTACTCCAACGAATGTTCTGACAACTTCACGTTCCTCTTCAGTACTGACCATAGAGGAGACATAATCCACCTCTTTTCTGTAAACTTCGTCAGATATAGTGAAATCTGTCATTATAAGTTCTCTGTCTGCACCGAGAGCAGCCAGTAAGAGTGCAGCTCCTAAACCTGTACGATCCTTACCTTGTGAACAGTGCCAGTATATTGCTCCGGAAACAATGTTGAGTATGTTCTGGAAGAAACCTGCATACTGAATTTGAGTGAACTCGTTTGATACCATGTACGAGTACATGTTCCTGGCGACATCCTGCACTGATTGCTCGGATGCATGGCTGACAAGCCATATTCCCAGATTTGCATAGGCTTCCTCAGGCAGTGCCAGTTTTGCCATAGACATTTTTTCCTCGTCAAAGGCGGGTAGCCATATACGTTCAGCGCCTTCAATTATTAGGTCGGGAGACCTTTTTACTTCCATGCTTGTACGGAAGTCAAACACTCGTGCTATGTGGAACTCGCCCGACAGCCTGTCCAACTCAGTCGGCGAGACATATGCCAGTGAGCCACCGCGAATGAGCAACCCGTGGCGGATGGTTCTTCCGTCAGTCATCCTATAACCGCCCAACTCACGTGCGTTAGCGACGGTTTTCAGACCGATGCTTTGGGTTTGCATACTATAGTTGGACATAGGCTCTTTGATGTTGTTTATTTGCCGAATACGAAATCGATGTGTTGAGTAAACTCAACGTATGCATCAGTGTCGGACAATTCAGAGAGTGCGTCAGCCAGTCCACGATAGTGCCACTCATGATCCGGCTTGCCGTTGGGCGCATGGAAAAGGATCCAAAGATTATCGCCCTGTCTGCGATAGTCGCGGGCTATGGCCCTCATGTTTGACAGCTTGTCTCCCAAAGCTACAATCTTACCGTCATGAGATGTGTTGCGGAGGCGGATTATTGCAGCTTTCTTGCGCTCATGCCAACTGTCTTGCTCACTGACTCCTTCGATAATTGTATCTGATTCGGTTTCGACCAGGTTGGCGATACGCTCTCCGAATTCAGACCTTATCATATCTATTGTAACGTCAGTATCTTCTACAGTATCGTGAAGTGCTGCCGCTGCCAGCATTTCAGGGTCGTTAGTGATGGTTGATACAATTTCCATCGCCTCAAGTACATGTATTACATACGGGAAGCCCTTACCCCTGCGTTCTGTGTCATGATGGGCATCAACTGCAAATTTTATTGCTTTGTCAACCAATGAGGTGTCTAAATACTTATTAGCCATTTGTTTATTGTCTGATTATTGGTTTTTATCGGGATTCTTTTTCCCGCGTTTTTTGAAAAATATGACAGCCAGTGCTACAATGACTACAGAAATAATGCCGAAACCTATCTCGTGGCTGTACTTGGTAACTGTATTTACCAGTTCATCTTCGGGTACTACACGCTCAAGATAATAGCCGAGCAGTGTAAGTACCGTATTCCAGATAGCTGCACCAAGTGATGTATATGCAGCAAACTTTGCATAATTCATGCGTGCCAAACCTGCGGGAACCGATATTAGTTGTCGGATGACGGGAATCAGACGGCCCACCAGTGTTGATACATTGCCGTGCTGGTTGAAATACTCTTCTGCTCTTTGGACTTTGCTTCCGTCAAGCATTATCAGATGTCCCAGACGACTGTCTGCAAACCTGTAAATTATGGGTCTTCCGACCCAAAGTGAAATGAAGTAATTGATAGTGGCTCCCAGTAATGCGCCTAAAGTGGCGAAGAAGATTATCAGTAAGATGTTCATTTCGCCAGTTGCAGCGGCATGGTAGGCTGCAGGCGGAACTACTATCTCGGATGGGAACGGTATGGCTGAACTCTCAATTGTCATGAGTAATGTTATTGTCCAGTAGTTGAGATGATCCAGACACCATTGAACGAATACTCCTATAGATTCCATAATGAGTTATTTGTTGTTTTGAGGGTTGTTTAGAAGTCTGTTTAATACCTGCTGGTATGACAGAGCGGTTCCTTCTAATCCGAAAAGCCTTAACGTTGATTCCTGATTGACTCCATATGCCTTTTTGAAAAAATCGGGCAGGCTTTCTGTATGGCCGGCCTTCCAGCATACCAATGCCATTACGGGATATAAATAACCAATCTCTTCACTAGAGATATCATCACCCATAAGAAAAAATATGTCCAACATCCTGAATGCCGACTCATAGTCTTGCCAGGCAAGCAGTTGTGTCAGCAGCGACTTCATGAAATCCAATTCAGCCTTGCCACCGAATCTGAACGCCGTCGTCATACTTTCTGCGGATTCCTTGAACAAATTGCACTCGTACTGTTCACATGACAACATCAGGTACAGTCTCGGGTCTTCCTTATCCAGTCCAATAGCTTTGTTTATGTAATCGATAGACTCCTCATGCTTTCCCTGCATACTCAATGCATCTGCCAGAATGAACAGAGGTTCTGATGAATCAGGAACCTTTCTGCGCATCTCCTTCAGATACCTTTCTGCTTTTTCATATTGTCCGGTATTTATGAGACATTCTGCCTTTACAGTGCCCAGAGAACAATCGAATGGGTCAACGGCTTCAAGAAACTCCAAGCATTCAAGTGCTTTGGGATAATCCTGCTGCCTATATGCGATGCATGTCAACTGCTCCCAATAATAGGCGTCATACGGAAAATCGTCTATCAGGCGATTGTAGCTTTCTTCTGCCTTGTCTAAGTCCTGCGTGACGAAGTACAGGTCAGCCTGCTGCTCGTTCAGGTCTTTTGATTCAGGATCAATCAGGAGTGCCTTGTCCAACCACTCCTGGGCAAGACCATACTGACAATTCTCAATAAACAGGCTGATTACGTCAGAATAGAATTCTGTGTCTTCTTCATCAGTTTCTGAGGCTTGCCTGAAATAGACGTCTGCCAGAGAAGGATTTGTATCCGCCAACTCTATGTTGCCTTTCAGAAAGAGCAGTTCGCGGTCATTTGTCAAATCCAGTTTTTCTGCTATCATGCGTGCCTCGAATGTTTTTCCCTGGCGAACAAGCAATTGGCCATTGGCAATCATTATGTCTGGGTCGTTTGGGTGTAGGGAAAGGCCATAGCGAACGACCTCTTGAGCCTTACCCATTTCGTCTATCGTACTGTAGTATTCTGCCAGATTTGAAATATCAAAACCGTCAAAGTAGCAGGATGTGCCGTTCTGCTCCATATTCTCATACTTTTCAAGCAGTTCCATGAACTCACTGCTTTCAAAGTAGGAAGAGTTGCCGTCTTTCATTCTTTCACGCCTTGTCCTTAATTTTTCCCCATGAGTCCTTGAGCGGGACTGTACGGTTAAATATGAGGTGGTCAGGAGTAGAGTCCTTGTCAGTACAGAAGTAACCTATGCGCTGGAACTGGAAGTGATCAAGAGGCTTGGTATCGGTAAGATACTCTTCGACATAGCATTTTGTGCGTACTTCAAGCGACTTGGGGTTCAGCATTCTGCGCATGGCATCTACAGCCGACAATCCCTCATCGCGCAGACGTGACAATTCGTCGCGAGGGTTCTCAAATAGCCACAGACGGTCGTAAAGACGCACTTCGGCCTGTATAGAGTGTGTCGTGCTGATCCAGTGGATTGTTCCTTTGACTTTGCGGTTTGAATCAGGTTCGCCTGTCTTAGTGTTGGGTATGTACTCACAGAATACCTCTTCTACATTGCCGTCATTTCCCTTACGGTAACCAGAGCATCGCACGATATAGGCATTCTTGAGACGTACCTCACGCCCCGGACTCAGACGGAAGTATTTTGCCGGGGCATCTTCCATGAAGTCGTCCCGTTCAATCCAGAGAGTACGGCTAAATGTTATTTTGTGGGAACCCTCATCTGGATTTTCAGGATTGTTAATGGACTCAAGTTCTTCTGTTTTATCTTCAGGATAATTGGTTACTGTCAGTTTTACCGGGTCTATGACAGCCGATACGCGTGTGGCTCTGCGGTTCAGGTCTTCACGTACAGCCGATTCCATCAGAGCCATGTCGTTGAGGGCATCAAACTTGGTGTAGCCTATGCGGTCAACAAACAATTTTATTGATTCCGGGGTGTATCCGCGGCGGCGATATCCGCATATGGTCGGCATGCGCGGGTCGTCCCAGCCGGATACGAGCCCGTTCTGAACTAGCGCAAGCAGATTTCGTTTGCTTAGAAGTGTGTAGTTCAAGTTCAGTTTGTTGAACTCGTTCTGTCTGGGTCTGTTATCATCAAGGTCCTGACCCTTCTTCAACCAATCGATAAAGAGATCATAGAGGGGACGGTGCGGAAAGAATTCGAGTGTGCAGAGCGAGTGGGTGACACCTTCGAAGAAATCACTTTGGCCATGGGCAAAATCGTACATCGGATATGCCTTCCATTTTGTTCCGGTACGATGATGCGGTGTCTTCACAATACGATATATTATGGGGTCACGGAACAGCATGTTGTTATGGGCCATGTCTATCTTGGCGCGAAGTACCATTGATCCTTCATCAAACTCACCGCTGTTCATTCTGCAGAAGAGGTCAAGACTTTCCTCGACCGGACGGTCACGATATGGACTGTTGATACCAGGTTGGGTAGGTGAACCTTTCTGAGAGAGAATGGTTTCCTGATTCTGTTCGTCAATATATGCCTTACCCTCCCTGATAAGTTCGACGGCAAAGTCCCAAAGCTGTTGGAAGTAGTCGGAAGCATAGTATTCATTTCCCCATTGGAAACCAAGCCACTTGATGTCTTCCTTGATGGCATCAACGTATTCGGTGTCCTCCTTGGTGGGATTAGTATCATCAAAGCGTAAGTTGCAGACACCTCCATATTTGGCAGCTATGCCGAAATCCATGCATATGGCTTTGGCATGCCCTATGTGAAGGTAACCGTTAGGCTCAGGCGGGAAACGTGTTTGAACGCGCCCTCCGTTCTTACCTTCGGCAAGGTCTTTCTCTACAATCTCTTCGATGAAGTTAAGGCTTTTCTTCTCACTACCTTCTGTCGCTTTGGTCTCACTCATATATGGCTATTGATTGTTTGATTGGCAAAAATACCATTTTCTCTGCACTATTTTTGTTATTGAGAGTTATTTTATTTACTGTATGGTGTGAAACCGTCAAGTCCGAGACCGTATAAGGCAAAATCTCCCTTAACCGGGTCTTCAGGCCATATTACCCTTATAGAATCGGTTATCTGTAAAGCAGTTTTTATGTCGGCGGAATTACGTGAAGTCAGCCCCAAGCAGGATGCGGTCTGAAAAACATGAGTGTCAAGTGGAATTACCAACTGTGCGGGTTTCATCCTATTCCAAAGACCGAAGTCCACAGGGCTTCCTTTCCTGACCATCCAGCGTAAGAACATGTGGATTCTCTTGTTGGCAGACATGCTGTCTGGGATAGGTATTCCTTTTATGCCGGTAAAATAACTGCACAGTTTCCGGACATTGACCTGAGGAGAATACCCTGTGTCCAGGATTGACTCCATTGTGGCATATTCCGAATATAGACGGTGCAGCCTTACGCATAGTTCTGAATAGTCCTTCCATTTGTAGAAACGGTAGAGACAGCAGTCCGGCTTACCTTGACTTTCGCTGGAAATGTCAAGCCAGGCTTGGGACTTTATATAGTCTGAAGGGCCACCCGAGGTGTCCATTGCCGAGTGAATATTCCTCAGAACGTTCAGAAACACCTTCCTGCTTCCGTACGCCATCCATGCAGAGATGAATGATGATATCTCAATATCATTTCTCTCAGTGTAACGATGTGGAAACTGAATGGGATCGTCAGCTATAAATGACTTATTTTCATGCCTTTCTGCTGCTTCTATGAGTATTTGCTTCAGTTTCTCATCCATTATTGCTCGTTTTTGAAAAGACGACATAGGCTAAGCATCTTGTATGCAGAAAAAAACAGCAAACTGGGATGTTTTCCGGCCAGATTAATGATTATTGGTCTGTAAAACCATTCCGTCAATCGTGTGAAGGCGTTTATAAGATTCAGCCGCTCAAGTCTTTGGTAATGTCTCAAAAGTGCAGATCCTTTTTCCAGTTCAGCCCTGTGGAGGTATAGATTGCGGATGGCCTCGTCAGTTTTACGCAGAAATGTCTCATTGTCCTCAAGTCCCGTGTGAATAAGCGGATTGTCTATGTGCAGGACACTGATACCTTTTTTTTCAAGTTCAATGCCAAACAGTACATCTTCGTACCCATAACCGCTGAAGCCCTCGTCAAACCGAATCTTCATAAAGACTTTTCGGTCAATCAGAAATGAGAACGGCGTAAAACGGGCATAGGGATTGAGGCTGCGGTACCTGGCTGCACGGTGACGGTCTGCACGTTTTTCGTATTTCCATCGCAGTTCAACACCGTCGTGCGGAAGTCGATGGCAATGCTTCAAACCACCACATACGACTTCCGATTGTTCTGATGCCCTGATATAGTCAGTTATGAAGTTCTTTGTGCATACTTCTGCGTCACAGTCAATGAAAAGTAATTTTTCACAAGAAGACTTGTCAGCCAGAAGGTTGCGGATTGCGGCTCTGCCATAGTTCCTTTCAACTGATATCATGCGGCAGTGGTCAAGATTTGAAAGCGCAGAAACATTGGCATTTAGAGTCTCCATGTCTGTCGAACAGTCATCAGCTGTGAGAATTTCGAAAGATACTCCCGCAGCGATACATTGGGAATAAAGGTCTGTTATCAATTTTGAACAGTCCCAATTGAAAACGGGTATGAGAACTGACAGCGAAGACACCGTGCAATTTTTTGTCAAATATAAGGAAAAAGGTACCTTTGTGCAAGAATAGTTTAGCTTTTGAAGTTTACTGACTCTTTGGCTCTTTACAGTAATGAAACCTCTGGCGGAAAGAATGAGACCACACTGTCTGGATGATTATGTCGGACAGAAACATCTTGTTGGTGACGGGGCGGTTCTTCGCCGGATGATTGAGTCTGGCCGCGTCTCTTCATTCATACTCTGGGGGCCTCCGGGTACTGGCAAGACTACTTTGGCTCATATCATTGCAGAGACACTGGAACTTCCTTTCAGCACTTTGAGCGCGGTCACGGCGGGTGTGAAGGATGTACGTGATGTCATAGAGCGTGCCCGTTCCAACAGACTATTCAACACTAAGGGCAGCCCCATACTTTTTATTGACGAAATTCACCGCTTCAACAAAGCACAACAGGACTCACTGCTTGGTGCCGTTGAGCGTGGAGACATAACCTTGATTGGCGCAACTACAGAAAACCCCTCATTTGAAGTCATCAGGCCTCTGCTTTCGCGAATGCAGGTCTATGTTTTGAACCCGCTAGGCAACGAGGATTTGCTTCAGCTTGTAGAGCGCGCATTGAACAATGATGAATGGCTTCGGGGAAAAAACGTAGATATTAAGGAAACGTCAGCCTTGCTTCACTACAGCGGCGGAGATGCCCGCAAGATGCTGAACATACTTGAACTCATTGTAGAGTCCGACACATCCCAGTCCGTAACCATAACTGACGAGGTCGTGAATTTGCGCCTTCAGCAGAATCCGCTTGCTTACGACAAGGATGGCGAGATGCACTACGATATCATCTCTGCCTTTATAAAGTCGATACGAGGCAGCGATCCCGATGGCGCGCTATATTGGCTTGCCCGTATGATTGAGGGAGGGGAGGACCCTGCTTTTATTGCCCGACGTCTGGTTATATCCGCTTCAGAAGACATCGGTCTTGCGAATCCTAACGCCTTGCTTCTGGCAAATGCAGCATTTGACGCGGTAATGAAGATCGGTTGGCCTGAAGGACGTATTCCTTTGGCAGAGGCTACTGTTTACCTCGCTTCAAGTCCTAAGAGCAACTCATCATATCTGGGTATTGGTGCTGCTCTGGATCTTGTACAACAGACAGGCAACCTTCCAGTACCCCTGCATTTGCGCAACGCTCCAACCAGACTTATGAAGGAACTGGGTTATAGTGAAGGCTACAAGTACGCCCATGACTATGAAGGGCACTTTGTAAATCTGCAGTTTATGCCTGACGAGATTCGGGACGCACGTTTCTGGACACCCCAGCCCAATCCTCAGGAGGACAAGATGAAGGAACGCATGGAAACTCTCTGGAAACGCAAGTATTGAACTCTCAAATGTCGCCTACAGGCATTTATGTCATATAAAAGACAAGCCGGAAACAATGCATGATTCCGGCTTGTCTTTTGTATGTGTACAAGTTATTTGAACAACATCTGTGCCATCTGGTACAGACTGCGGCGCCATGTCAGGAATTCGTGTTGGGTACCTTCCGAAATGTAATCATATGCATTCCATCCTGCTGCGCGGAGGTCTTCGCCTGCTTTACGGATGCGATCCGGACCTTCCTTGCTGCCGCAACTGATAAATATACCCTTGACATCCTTGGGAGTACGGTCTTTGAGTTCTTCGGGAGTATAGACACCACCACTGAGCAAACCATAGTAACCGAACGTCTCAGGGCGTGCAAGAGTAATGCTGTGAGTCTCCATACCTCCCATCGAAAGACCGGCCATCGCGCGTGATTCTCTCTTGGCAATGGTGCGGAAGTGAGCATCGACGTATGGAATTAATTCGTCAACAAGAACAGTCTGGAAGTCATTTGCACTGAAACCTCCCAGTCCGCCTATACGTGTGCCGTTTGTCATACCATAGGTCATTACGATTATAAACGGTTTGATGGTGCCGTCTGCAATAAGGTTGTCCATGATAAGATTTGCATGACCTTGAGTTGACCATGCAGTCTCGTCTTCGCCCCATCCATGCTGCAGATAGAGCACCGGATACTTTTGCTTGCTCTTCTCATAACCGGCGGGAGTATAGACAAAGGCACGGCGGTTCTGCTGTGTGCTCTCCGACCAGAACAGAATCTGCTGTACGTTGCCGTGGGGGACCTGCTTGTCAGCATAGAAGTCCGCATCGTGTGCGGGGATTTCAATACCGCTTTCCCAGCGGGTAGAGCCATAGTAGTTATTGGTGCCGGGATCATTTACGGTTGCTCCGTCAACTGTCATGTGATAGTAGTGGAAACCTTCGTCCATAGGACCGGCGGTTGTGCCGACCCAATAGCCGTCTGAGGTCTGGTGCATCTTGGTGCCGCCCTGTCCGCCGAGTCCAAGGCTAACGGAGACAGACTTGGCAGAATCGAAACCCTTTATACGGAAACGGGCATAACCGTCAGAGTTGACCATCGGGTATTCCTGACCGGGCTGATTCTTTGATGAGGGAACGAAATCTTCTTTCGGCCACTTGGTTACGCGGTCGTAGGCGGGCTGTTTTCTCTCAAGGTTCTCGTCGAAGAGCAGTGGATAGTTACGTGTGCCAAGCCAACTGTCTCTGTCGCTGACATTCCAGAAGGTGACTACATCAATCTTGTCCTTGTGCCTGCGGCAGATTTCGAACAGCATTGCGTACTGCTCAGCCAGCATGTTTTTCAACTGGTTGGTTACCTGAGCTCCTTCGCGGCTGAACTGAAGCTGTCCTCCCATCTGTTCGTTGGCGCGGATGTCCAACTCGGTAAACTGGATATGGTCAACGATTGACTCATACTTTATTATGGCATCCTCTATGTCTTTTGAACTTGGGCCATATATGTTGTAGTGTCCCTGCATTCCGATACCGTCAACGGGAATGCCGGCTTCCTTCATCTTCTTGACCTTGTTGTATATTCTGTCGCGTTTTGCAGGATTTGCTGCATTGTAGTCGTTGATGAAGAGTTGTGCTTTCGGGTCGGCCTGGTGTGCCCAGACAAAAGCGGAGTCGATGAAATCCTCACCTGCAATCTGATACCACTGGGAGTTACGGAACGGGGTTACGCGGGGATTGTCATCGTCAACGAAAACTTCATTGACAACATCCCAGCAGTAGATTATATCCTTGTAACGGTTCACGACGGTAAAGATGTGCTCCTTCAGTCTCTTGTATAACAGTTCCTTGCTTGCAGGAATGCGATTGCCTTTCTTGTCTGTGTCATAGAACATCCATGTCGCAGCCTGAGAGTGCCAGACAAGGTTGTGTCCGCGAAGTGGAATGTTGTGCTGGCGGCAGAAATTTGCAATCTGGTCGGCCTGATCCCACCTGTACTGGTCTTCAGTCGGGTGGAGTTCACCTGGCTTCATGCAATTCTCGCAAGTAATCGAATTGAATTCACGGAGAATCAATGCGACTTCCTTTTCGTTGTTCATGTTTCTGTTGTTGACTGCCACTCCGATCCTGAAATAATCTTTGTAGGCATCCTTCAATGTGGTTTCCTGAGCGGAGACCTTGTTTGCACTGAGCAGAACTACTGCAGCGCAAAGGGATAGCTTGAAGAATTTCTTCATCTTATAAAAATTAAGTTAGTAAAATAGAATGTGCGTTAAAATGCATGATGCGAATATAGTTGTTTGTCGCGTTTCCGGCAAATTTGAGACCACTTTTTCGAAAATAATCTATATTTGCCATACAAAAGCAATGAGTGCCAGAATGAATCTCAAAAGTTGTCTGCAAACCATTATATTCACTACATTCCTGATTTATTCCGGAAATGCAGTGTGCCAGACTTCGCAGATTCTTTCAGAAAACATCCGGACACTTCAAGTTCTTAAGAATTCCGACTGGATGGAACTTCCGGTTATTGAACTGGGCAGCGATGACCGGATATCAATATCATTCGACGAACTTTCGCACAGAAACAGACGTCTTGTCTATAGAATCAGTCACTGCTTGTCAGACTGGACTGAATCCGGTTTGTCTGAACAGGAATTTATGGATGGCTTCAACGGGCTGCCGATAACAGACTATCGCAATTCTGTAAATACTACCATGCTTTACACTCATTACCGCCTTGAAATACCAAACGACGATGTGAAACTTCTGGTTTCAGGCAATTATGAAGTAACCGTTTCGGACGGCACAGATTTCAGTGAGCTTCTCAAGGCCCGTTTCGCAGTGCTTGAGAGGGGGTGCAGTGTCACAGCACAAGTAAGTGGCAATACTGATGCCGACACCAACGACAAAAACCAGCAGTTATCGGTGACAGTCGGTTTCTCTTCGCTTCAGACAAGCCGCCCGGAGCGTGAGATAATTGTAAACGCAACTCAGAACAGACGTTCGGACATTATGGTAACCAGTCTCGAGCCAAGCTACATCACCGGCAGCCAACTTCAGTTTGTCCATAACCGCAGGCTGATCTTTGCCGGTGGTAATGAGTACCGCCGATTTGAAGTTGTCAATATGTATAACTATTCAAGGAATGTTGACAGGATAGATTTTTTTGATCCTTATTTCCATGCCACTCTGATGGAGGACAGGCCGCATTGGGATTATATTTACGATCAGGATCACAACGGAAGGTTTCTCATCCGCTACAACAGGAGCGACGACAGCGATATGGGTGCCGACTATCTGTTTGTTCATTTCGTTCTGAGAGCTCCACATTACCTAGGTGGCAGGTTGTATCTTGACGGTGATTTCACTTATGGTTCTCTGGGTGACGAGTGGGAGATGGTATATAACGACAGATCGGGTTGTTATGAGAAGGCAGTTCTTCTGAAAATGGGAGCATATGACTATCGCTATCTGTGGGTTCCTGAGGGTTCGTCAAAAGGAATGACGTTTCAGACAGAGGGTGACAGTTTCGAAACTTCCAACGAATATCAGGTCTTTGTCTGGTTCCGTCAGTTCGGATCACGTTATGACCGTCTGGTTGGCCTGGCTGATTTGCGCATGGCAAAATAATTGAGTATTTTTGTGCCGCAAAATAAATCATATTTACAATGGCAACTGAACTTAAGGGCTTGACCAAGAGGAGCGAGAATTATTCGAAGTGGTATAACGAATTGGTCGTAAATGCAGAACTTGCCGAACAGGCTCCGGTGCGTGGTTGCATGGTGATAAAACCGTACGGCTATGCCATTTGGGAGAAGATTCAGCGCATATTGGATGACAAGTTTAAGGAAACAGGACATCAGAATGCATATTTTCCTTTACTCATTCCGAAGTCTTACTTAAGCCGCGAAGCGGAGCATGTCGAAGGTTTCGCAAAGGAGTGTGCTGTAGTTACCCACTACCGCTTGAAAAATGCCGAGGATGGATCGGGTGTTGTTGTCGATCCTTCTGCAAAACTTGAGGAGGAACTGATAATCCGTCCGACATCTGAGACAATCATTTGGAGTACCTACAAAAATTGGATAAAGTCATATCGTGACCTGCCAATCCTATGCAACCAGTGGGCCAATGTCATGCGCTGGGAAATGCGTCCGCGTCTTTTTCTCCGTACGGCCGAATTTCTTTGGCAGGAAGGCCATACGGCTCATGCGACCCGAGAAGAAGCTGAGGCTGAAGCCAGGAGGATGCAGGAGGTATATGCAGATTTTGCAGAGAAATACATGGCATTGCCGGTTATCCGTGGCGTGAAGTCCGAGACTGAACGTTTTGCCGGTGCTCTTGACACATACACCATTGAATCAATGACGCAGGATGGCAAGGCTCTTCAGTGTGGAACCTCGCATTTTCTGGGTCAGAACTTCGCAAAGGCATTCGGAGTTCAGTTCGTTGACAGGGAGAACAAACTCGATTATGTCTGGGCAACTTCCTGGGGTGTCTCGACTCGCCTGATGGGTGCCCTGATTATGGCACACTCTGACGACAACGGACTTGTATTGCCTCCAAAACTGGCTCCTGTTCAGGTAGTAATCGTTCCCATATACAAGACAACTGACGAACTGTCCGCCATCTCTGACAAGGTCAAATCAATTGTGGAGGGTTTAAAGGCCAGGGGTATAAGTGTCAAGTATGATGATGCAGACAACAAGCGCCCTGGCTTTAAATTTGCCGATTACGAAGTAAAGGGTATACCTGTACGTCTGGTTCTCGGCATGCGCGACCTGCAGAACGGTACTCTTGAACTGATGCGCCGCGATACTCTACAGAAAGAGACTCTTTCGCTTGAGGGTATTGATGCCAAGATTGAAACTTTACTTGATGATATTCAAAACAATATTTTCAACAAGGCGTTGAAGTACAGAGAAGAACGGACTGTCGAGGTTGACAGTTACGAAGAATTCAAGACTCAGATTGAAAATGGACGTTTTGTGCTGGCACATTGGGATGGTACAGCAGAGACGGAAGCTAAGATAAAAGAGGAAACGAAGGCTACCATACGTTGTCTTCCATTCGGCTTAGACGAAACTCCGGGGAAGTGCGTCTGTACAGGAGCTCCATCCGCCCGTCGCGTGCTTTTCGCCCGTTCTTACTGAAAATCGTCATCTTTCCGCCTGATGAAGCGGTCGAAATCCTTTTCGTAGGCCACGCCGACACCTTGTGTGTTGAGCGTGGTTTTTGTGTAATAGCGCTGGTTGTTGCGGCTATACCCCAAGAGACTTATGCCAATCTTTGGCAACAACAGCCACTTTAGTTCAAAGTCACCGATAATGCCTGATTTGTTGTTCAGGTTATCTTCCATGTATCCAAAGCTGCCGTTGAAAAGTAATCTGTTGTTCAGCAGCCTTGCCTGGAGAATTCCCTCAAATGTGTTGTTCACGTATGCAGTAGGATCGCTTACCAGATATCCCGTGCTTACATTGCTTGACAACGACAGGTAGTTGCTGTTGATAACCTGCGACAGGAGGTTGTTTATCTGACCGCTTATAGTTGATGTCAGCAATGATTCCATCGCCGTTGGCGTCGCTGCTGAGGCGCTTCCTCCGGAATTGTAGTCGTACGTGTAGAATCTATGTATAGCCATCAGATACATAAACTGTGTATTGCGTTGTTCTTCTGTATTCGTTACACTTGCCAAAAGGTCCCTTTCGTCAGCAGATGCCTGTGGGATGTCAACGCTGAATGAGAGTTGTGGGTTAGATATGGTACCGACCACATCCATAAGACATTGCGCCCGGACGTTTGAAGTGGTTTTTGCACTCGGGTCAAGGTCCTGCATCGAAACGGAATTAACCTCATGGTATGTGTGAATGTCAAGTGCGCTGTTTGCAAGAAGTCCATTAAAGACAACACGGCTGTCGTTTCTGATTTCAAATTCCCTGTTCAGCATTTTCTGCAGGGAGAGATTGCAGTTGCCGTGCGATACGTTGAATATCCCGTTGGCAGTGATGCCATTCTTTTGGTCATATTTTACGGAAATATCGCCTTTCCCGGAAATCGAGCCGGTCAGGCTGTTCATGTCGGCATAAATCATCGCGTCTTCTGTTATTTCCACATTGACGTTTGCCGAAATAGGAACGGCCGATTTTCTTTTTTTATTGTCTTTTCCCTTTCCGGATTTATCTGACGTTTCAGCCGTGTTTGCCAGTTCACCGGTTTTTGTAGCATCCCGTATAGTGAGAAATTCGTATTTGTCAGCGTTGTTCACGCCAGCGTTGATATTGATGTAGGTTCCATTGGTTGTCATGCATGATCCATAGATGTATGTTATGTCGGGACCTGTGTAGAGACGAGGAGTACCTCCTACGAAGAATTTTCCATATACTGGTGAAGAATCGGAGTAGGGAATACTGAACACTTGAATGCCCGGTGAGTTCAGTGCCAGATTCAAACGGATATTTTTGAAATGTTCATGACGAATCAGCAATTCTAAAATACCAGAGTTGTTATTTTCGTCATAAATCGTAATGTTGTCAAACACCATCTCGCCTGGCTTGAATACAAGTGTGTCATGAGGAATGTGATATCTACTCTTGTTCGGCATTACATTCAGCCATGCGTCATCAAGATAAGCTGTACCGCTAATATCCAAGTCTTTGGTTGAACCGAAAAGTCTGAGGTCAGCAGTTGCATTGGCCTGTTCAATCTTAAGAACTGTGGCTGGAATGAAAGCGCTAAGGAAATGTAGGTCAAGGTTGTATGACTTGATTAAAATATCAAGATTGCTGGTCTTTGGCGAAAATGTTCCCATGGCAGTTGCAACTGCACCTTCGTGGTTGTCTATGTCGGCTGTTACATGTACAAATTGTTGCTGATTGTTCCAGTTGCCATCTGCTCTGACAGTGCCGAAACGTGTTCCCATAAATTTCACATTACCGGCATCAATGTTCCCGTATATTATTGGCTTGTCGGTTATTGATTTTCCATAAACCTCGCCCGAAACAGTTCCTGCAAGATCAAGACTGCTATTCCCAGCCATACCCAACAGAGAACCGATGTCAACAGAGCCCAACCTTAATACAAGTGTTCTGGTCGTATCGGAACTGACAGAACCGCTTACGGAAATAAACTGGTCATCATGCCACAGGTGCAGTCGGTCCAGATCGTATCTTCCTGAGTCAGACACGATTGCGGTTTCGTCAAGATGCCAGTCAACTCCATTCACAGTGAACCATGTGTCCTCAAAACCGATTTTTGAACGAAGAATTCCAGACTTGGCATCGTATGGTCCGAACAGGGCTGAAGCGGACAATTCGCCTTCAAAATGGCCGTTCCTGTCGTCACTCCAACTTATAGAAGACTTAAGGCTATCCTGACGCCCATGTACAGCAGAATTGATTCTATAGTTGCCATTTTCATTGGCAAGTACTCCTGTCAGTTCGGCCGAAACGGAGTCGGAAATATTTGAGAATGTCAGGCTTAAGTCTGTCAAAAAATTACCTTTGAAATCTATTGACGGTGAAGACAAAACCATATAGGCACTTTCCGAGTTGTCATTGAATGACGCTGTCAGAACAGTCAGTTCATTGATTCTGACTGGAAGATTCAGAGCTTCTTCCAATTTTCCGTTTCCAAGTATTGTGGCATATATATTGAAATTATTGGAAGATGGTCTGAACATACTGCCGTTGTTGTTTATTTTTCTGCATACAGAGGGCATAGACCGTCGCAATAGTCCGGTAAACGATCGGGTTATGGTTCCAAGGGTATAGTCTCCGATGACGGTCACGTTCCCGAACTCGCTCGACAATGATGTGAGCAGTTTGCCGTCAAGCACCTCGCGTGACATTAATTCAATTGAATGCAACGGATTCTCTCCACTTGAACTTTTGTATGATATCTGATCGATGGTCACTCTTCCGCGGACATTTTCAACGCTGTTGCCGCGAAGGTCTGCATTCATCTTGCCTGACACTACCATAACACTGTCTTTGCTTGTCAGATTCAGTGCTGCGAGGTCCAATGAGGGCGCTGATAATTCAGCCACCAGTCTATTGGTGGCTGGTTGGTACCTGAAAGTCCCGTTTAATTGAGCGCTTGCATCGGCAATCACAGCTTTCAAGTCATATGCATCCGGGGTGAAACCGCCGGTAAGCGAGATGTTGCGATATGTGTAGCCTTTGAATCCCAGTTCTGCAATATCGACATTAACCTTACTGTGAAATCTTGAGCTATCAAAGCGTTCATCGGATACTGAAGCCTTCAGCATCGCTACTCCAAGAGACTGATTTCCTGTTAAATGTGACAGATTCAAGCCATCGTCGGATGCGACCGCGCTTATGTTTGCAACACCTTTTTTCCTTGAGCCTGTCAGTGAAAGGTTACCTATGTTCTTCGAGGAGATACTTCCAAGAAAGTTATTGTTGTCAAGATTGCCTTTGCCAGTGACAGTAATTTCGGTAGGTCCCAGGTTCCCTACAATAGCCGGAATCTTTATGCCAACTCCTCCCAAAACTCTGCTCAGCCAACTATATAGAGCATCACTGCCATGTATCTTCATGGACATTGATTCGGCTTTGGGATTATCCGCCAATCCGCTGGCAGTTCCGGTAATGTTCAGTGAGAATTCCCCCCCAGACGAGGACAGACTCAGTTTGCTCAGTGTAAGTCTTTCCGTCGAACCGTTCATGGTGATGTTCAATTTCATTCGGTCATCAAAGGTAGATAGAGCAGGTATGACAGACTTTATGTTGGATGGATTGATGTATGAGTCGGTAATTTGAGCGTTTATGGCAGGTGTCTGATCACGGCCTCTCATTCCGATTCCGGCAGAAAGGAGTGGGGCGCTTACCCTTGTGTCAGGCATCTCCAGAATGAAGTCTGTGAGCTTGCTGTGGAACTTATCTGCTTCAACCCTAACTTTCAGGTTGTCCAGTTTAAGTCCGGACCGTTCGCGGAAACTTATTCCCCTGACTGAAATGTTGGCAGAGTCGGCTGACAACTCTTTTATAGCAATGTTTGCATTGAACTCAGAGAAGCCGATGTGAGACTTGTTGAAAACCCCATCGCTTTGTGGCCGATCAAGAATATCGAAAGAAACACGGCCATTCTTGATAAGTACCGAGTTGGCCTGGATAGTTGGAATATCTTTCTTTTTGTCTGGATTTGAGAGGAGATCCAAGATGAACTGGTAGTTTCGTTTACCATCTTTCGATTCTGCCGAAAGTCGTATGTCAGGGTTAAGCAAGCGAATTCCTGACAGTTCTATTCTCCGTTTCAGCATCAAAGGCAGGATCTTCATTCTGACAGTTACTGCTCCAATGTTGGCTAAAGTGTCACCTTCTGGGGTGAACACAGTCATTCCACGAATTTCAACGCCACATGGTCTTATCAACTGAACGTCGTTGAATGTTACATTCTGACTCAAGTTTTTCTGAATGAGCGAGGATACATGGTGCGCGGTACCTTCGGTGACAATGCGACTGTGAATCAACAGGTTGCTGCAAATGTATACAACAACCAGAAGGAACAGCGCCGTGTGCACTCCGTGACCTTTCCTCATCGTTCGGCAGTATGATATGTATTTACTTGCAAAAATAGTTTATTTCCCTGTTAAACACACATCATAGGGCGGTACTTTTAGGCGACTTTCCATATTTACAACTGCGAGCATATTTTTTTTAATAAAAAATAAATATTTAGTAATTTTGCAGTCCAGAAAAGTTTTCCAATTATTATACTTACAATAATGTCAGAAATTATCCGATTGCGAAAAGGACTTGACATTCGGTTGCTTGGAAACCCGGAACCAAAGACGTTACAGACTGGCGCTGCAGACAGTTATGCGCTATGCCCTGACGATTTTACCGGCGTTAAGCCTAAAGTGGTTGTAAAAGAGCAGCAGAAAGTCAAGGCAGGGGAGGCTCTGTTCATAGACAAGAACCATCCTGAAGTTAAGTTCGTTTCTCCGGTAAGCGGAACTGTCGCCGCTGTCAACAGAGGAGACCGCCGAAAAGTCATGTCTGTGTCAGTGACACCTGACGCAACTCAGGAGTATGTTGAGTTCGGCGTAAAAAGTGTACAGTCTCTTTCAGGCCGTGAGGTTTTGTCTGCGCTGCTCGACTCGGGTCTGTTCGGTTTCTTCCGCCAACGTCCATACGATGTCATAGCTTCTCCTGAGGATACTCCGAGAGGCATTTTCGTTTCTGCTTTTGATTCAAAACCGCTTGCTCCCGATTTTGAATATGTACTGAAGGGTAACGAACTGGATTTCCAGACAGGTCTCAGTGCTCTTTCCAAAATTGCCCACACTACGCTCGGCATCAGCGCATCGCAGACTTCTGATGCTCTTGTCTATGCCAAGAACGTTGATGTTTATGCTTTCAAGGGAGCTCACCCGGCTGGCAATGTTGGAGTTCAGATTAACCACATAAAACCAGTAAACAAGGGCGAAATTGTATGGACCATCGATCCTGAGACTGTCATCTTCATCGGTCGTCTCTTTAACAATGGCCGCGTTGACATGACACGCCTCATCGCAGTTGCCGGTTCTGAGGTCAATGATCCTTCATACAGCAAGGTTGTAATTGGTGCAAAACTGAGTTCCATACTGAAGGGTCGTGTCGCCAACCTTGCCACTGACAGAATCATAAACGGTAATGTCCTAACAGGAACCCGGAGTAGTCTTGAAGGATATCTCGGTGCTTTCTCAAACATGGTCACTGTGATTCCTGAAGGCAGCAATGTCAATGAGTTTATGGGCTGGATAATGCCTCGCTTCGGTACATACAGTGTAAGCCGCACGTTTTTCTCCTGGCTTTCAGGTATTTTTTGCCCAAATAAGAAATATGTGATCGACTCCCGCATCAAAGGCAGTGAACGTCACATGATAATGTCTGGTGAATATGACCGTGTGTTCCCCATGGACATATATCCGGAGTATCTGATTAAAGCCATCATTACAGGCAATATCGATAAGATGGAGGCGTACGGAATTTATGAAGTGGCTCCTGAAGATTTTGCCTTGTGCGAATTTGTCGATTCTTCAAAACTTGAGTTACAGCGCATTGTCCGTGAGGGACTTGACAATCTGCGTGCTGAGATGGCATAACGTATAGGAGGTGTTATTATGAATTTAAGAAATTGGCTTGACTCTATCAGACCCAACTTCGACGAAGGCGGCAAACTGCACGCATTCCGTTCGGTCTACGAAGGATTTGAATCCTTCCTTTACGTTCCTAATGCCACATCAAAGTGCGGAACCAACATTCACGATGCATTTGACAGCAAGCGAATGATGATCATGGTAGTAATCGCTCTTTGCCCCGCCATGCTTTTTGGTATGTATAACGTTGGTTATCAACACTATATAGCCGCAAATCTTGAGGTGTCTTTCTGGCCTGTGTTCGGTTACGGTTTCCTTGCAGTCCTACCACGCATTATTGTATCATACTTAGTCGGACTTGCCATAGAATTCACCGTTGCACAGTGGAAACATGAGGAGATCCAGGAGGGATATCTTGTTTCCGGATTCATCATTCCGATGATAGTTCCGGCTACCTGTCCTCTATGGATATTGGCGATTGCAGTAGCATTCTCAGTAATAATAGCCAAGGAGATATTCGGGGGTACCGGGATGAACTTCCTTAATGTGGCTCTTATAACGCGTGCGTTCATCTTCTTTGCGTACCCTTCGGTAATTACCGGCGAGACGGTCTGGGTAGTTGACCACGCAATCTGCGGTCTTGGTGCAAATATTGACGGTTTGACTGCTGCCACCGCTCTGGGCACGGCATCTACGACAGCCGCCGTTCCCGCATTCTCAATGAATATGGTCTGGGGCTTCATTCCGGGTTCGGTAGGTGAGACCAGCGTGATTGCCATTGCACTAGGCGCCCTGCTGCTTCTCTATACCGGAATTGCAAGTTGGAAGACAATGCTCTCAGTCTTCGCAGGCGGTATCCTGATGGCTCTAGTTTTCAACACATGGGGTCCTGACAATGCAATGGCTCAGATGCCATGGTATGAGCATATATGTCTGGGTGGTTTCTGCTTCGGTGCCGTTTTTATGGCTACTGACCCTGTCACATCGGCACGTACAGAGGCCGGCAAGTGGATCTACGGTCTGCTTATCGGTGTCATGGCAATCACAATCCGCGTCATGAATCCCGGTTACCCCGAAGGTATGATGCTTGCCATCCTTCTCATGAACTGCTTCGCTCCTCTCATTGACTGGTGCGTTGTACAGCGTAACGTCAACAAACGTGCAAAAAGAATAAACAAATAAGGATTATGGCTACGAAGAAATTCAAATGTACAGTTTGTGGCTATGTCCACGAAGGCGACACCGCTCCCAAGGAGTGTCCCGTCTGCAAAGCACCCGTCGAAAAGTTTGAAGAGATTGTCGAGGCGGTTCCTGAAAAAAAGAAAGGTCTTAATACTAACAGCAACGTTTACACCATTCTCTATGCAGCAGTAATGGTTGTTATAGTTGCTTTTCTGCTGGTGTTTGTTTCGCAGACACTCAAGGAACGTCAGACTGCAAATGTTATCAATGATACCAGGCAGCAGATTCTGTCGGCCCTCAATATGAGGGATCAGGCCGATGTTGCCGCTACATACGACAAGATTATTACAGCTGATGCACTGATGCAGCCCAACGGCAAGCTCGTGGCTTATGAAGGAGAATTCAATACCTCTTACAAGAGTGAGTTCGACAATGGTAATTTCCACGTATTTGTTGCTGATGTTGACGGTGAACGCAAGTTTGTCATCCCGATGAACGGACTTGGTCTGTGGGGTACAATCTGGGGCTATATTGCACTCAATGAGGATCGCACAACTGTTTATGGCGTATATTTTTCACACTCATCAGAGACTCCTGGTCTGGGAGGTGAGATTGCCGGAACCAAGTTCCAGGACCGCTTTCCTGGCAAGTTGGTTGTTGACGGTGATGAAATTGCCCTCAAGGTTCTCAAGTACGGCAAGGCTGACAAGAGTTCTCAGTATGAGATTGACGGTGTTACAGGTGCTACAATCACATCGACAGGTGTGAACACCATGATTAATAAGGTGCTTACGGCATACATCCCGTTCCTGACAAAACAGTGTTGCAAGGAAGGCGGCTGCGAGGAGGGCAGTGAAGAGTGCTGCGAGGTGCATAATGTTGAATCTAACAAATGATTAAGGAATATGGCAAACAAGAATAACGAGGCTCTCAAGCAGCCTATGTGGGTTAACAACCCCGTTTTGGTCCAGATTCTTGGTATCTGCTCAGCACTTGCTGTTACCGCTCAATTGAAGCCGGCTATCGTGATGGGTCTTTCCGTTACTATCATTGTTGCTATGGCCAACGTGATTATATCACTGTTGCGCAAGACCATTCCCAACCGTATCCGTATTATCATACAGTTGGTTGTGGTTGCTGCTCTGGTTACCATAGTAAGTGAGATACTTAAGGCTTTTGCATACGATGTGAGCGTTCAACTGTCAGTGTATGTAGGTCTTATCATTACCAACTGTATCCTTATGGGTCGTCTGGAGGCTTTCGCCATGCAGAACGGTCCTTGGGCATCTTTCTTGGATGGTATAGGTAACGGCCTTGGTTATGCCGCAATACTGATTGTGGTTGCTTTTGTACGTGAACTCTTCGGAAGCGGAACTCTGTTCGGGTTCCAGGTCGTACCTCAAAGTTGGTACGAGGCAGGCTATCTGAACAACGGACTTATGATAATGCCTCCCATGGCACTTGTGCTGGTAGGTTGCGTCATCTGGTTCCATCGTGCCAAGAACAAGGATTTACAGGAAAACTAATCTCAAAGCGTCAGAACTATGGAACATTTTTTCAGTCTATTCGTAAGGTCAATCTTCGTTGACAACATGGTGTTCGCCTTCTTCTTGGGTATGTGCTCTTTCCTGGCCGTATCCAAGAATGTCAAGACGGCTTTGGGTCTTGGAGTTGCCGTTATATTCGTGCAGTTCATCACACTTCCTGTAAACTATTTGCTTCAGACAAAGGTTCTGGATCCCATGGGTCTTGAATTCCTGAGTTTCATACTTTTCATAGCAGTTATTGCTGGTATCGTTCAGTTGGTTGAGATGATTGTAGAGAAGTCCTCTCCGTCACTCTACAACTCTCTGGGTATATTTCTGCCGTTGATTGCAGTAAACTGCGCTATTATGGGCGGTTCATTATTCATGCAGCAGCGCATAGGTATGGATCCCGACAACACGCAAGCTATCACTTGCTTTGGTGATTCATTCGCTTTCGCTCTTGGCTCAGGTATCGGCTGGGCTCTGGCAATCGTTTGTCTGGCTGCCATCCGTGAAAAGATGGAGTATTGCGATATTCCCAAGCCTCTGAAAGGAGTGGGCATTACATTCATTACCGTAGGCCTGATGGCTATGGCTTTCATGTGCTTCTCAGGTCTGTCAATTTAAAAAAGGTAAGATTATGAATCTTTATATATCGAGTATTATAGTTTTCCTGGTCCTTATCCTGCTGCTGGTAGTTATCCTGCTTGTGGCAAAGAGCTACCTTGTTGCCTCAGGCAAGGTTAAGGTAACCATCAACGGTGACAAGGAACTTGAGGTGAATTCAGGTGCAAGCCTGTTGAGCACACTGGCTGAGAATGGCGTTTATCTGCCCTCTGCCTGCGGTGGAAAGGGCTCCTGCGGACAGTGCAAATGCCAGGTAGTCGAGGGCGGCGGTGAGATTCTGGACTCTGAGAAGGGCCATTTTACTCGCAAGCAGATCAAGGACAACTGGCGTCTGGGTTGCCAGTGCAAGGTCAAGGACGACCTGGCCATCAAGGTTCCTGAGAGTGTACTGGGTGTAAAAGAATGGGAGTGCGAGGTTATCTCCAACAAGAACGTCGCTACCTTCATCAAGGAGTTCATCGTACAACTACCCGCCGGCGAGCATATGGACTTCCTACCCGGCAGTTACGCTCAGATCAAGATACCTGCATACTCTATGGATTATGACAAGGATATCGACAAGGATCTTATCGGTCCTGAGTATCTGCCCGCATGGGAGAAGTTTGGTCTCTTCGGCCTCAAGTCAGTGGTAACCGAGCCTACCATCCGTGCATACTCCATGGCCAATTATCCGGCCGAGGGTGACCGCATCATGCTGACAGTACGCATCGCTACTCCTCCTTTCAAACCGAAACCTGAGGTTGGTTTCCAGGATGTTCCCACCGGCGTGGCTTCATCATACATTTTCAGTCTCAAGCCCGGTGACAAGGTTATCATGTCAGGTCCTTACGGTGAGTTCCATCCCATATT
>JAFZZI010000012.1 GCA_017615835.1 Bacteroidaceae bacterium
ACCCCCTGTGGCGCAGCCAAATGAAAAAAGGGCGAGTTGCCCGCGCAGCGGGCTCGAGTCTCGTTTGCCGCTCAGTAGTTCAGCAGCCTAGAAGGCTGCTTTTTTTGTATCTGTATCCTAAGAGGCTCGAACTCGCGACCCCCTGTGGCGCAGCCAAATGAAAAAAGGGCGAGTTGCCCGCGCAGCGGGCTCGAGTCTCGTTTGCCGCTCAGTAGTTCAGCAGCCTAGAAGGCTGCTTTTTTTGTATCATATTGTTCTTTTATTACCTTTGCAGAAATCAAGAAATGTTGAAATGAAAAGGTTTTTTCTTTTTACAGCGGCCCTGTTGGGCCTGATTAGCGCCAGCGCCCAGAATACAACCGATGTGAAGTTGCCGGACACTGACAAGGGACATCTCTTCAGTGGCATTGCCTTTGATGTCAGTTTTAAAAACGAAGGGTCAACTATAGACGGCGGCAGCAGTTCATCCAGTTACAAGATTGTACTCAGTCCACAGATTGGTTGGGCATTCAATGAAAAACTGTGGCTGGGCACACGCATAGGATTCACGATGAACAGTTCAAAGACTGTTGACATCATTCAGGCAATCAACGATATTGCCGACAATGAAGAGGCCGGAGAAGTCAATATCAACAGGGGAAAGCCCAGAAAGGATATCGGATGGGTTATCAATCCGTTTGTCCGCTACAAAATCCTGACGCTTGGGGCCAGAGAGCGCTTAGGCGTGTGGGTTGAGGGGCACGTGTTTTTCGGAATGGAATACCCGAATATGGGTGAGGGTGACCATGGACTGTTCTCCGATTTCAAACGCCGCAGCATATACGGTGCCCAGGTACTGCCGGTGGCTTCGTTCAGTATCAACAAAAACACCTCGCTGTATGTCCACTTGGCCCTGTTGTCCATCGGTTATGCCGGCTCTACAACAGTGTATGACGGATACAAGGAGTATTCAAACACCGCATTGATGTTCACAGGCCGTATTGGCGGTCTTCTGAATGTTGCGACCACCGATGGACTATATGCCATAAAGGTTGGTTTGGCCCGCACATTCTGACTTGCGGCCCTTACCTCGGGGACTCTGTCAGAAACCCGTTTTGAAAGTGTTGATGATAGCCGAAGAGAGGCCGGAATGATCCATTTCGTTCAGACCTTTTATTGTGTATCCGCCGGGAGTAGAAACCCTGTCAATGGCCTGCTCAGGATGTTCACCTGTTCCCTGTAGCAGGGCTACAGCACCCTCCATTGTCTGCATGGCAATGTTGAGAGCATCCTTTGCATAAAACCCCATCTCTATGCCGGCCTGAGTCTGTGCCCGAAGAATCCGCATTATGTATGCCAGACCGCAGGATGCCATGAGCATTCCGGCGTGAGTGGTTTTCTCATCACATATCAAGGCACCTCCGACGAACTGGAACAACTCCTTTACTTTCGCAATTGTTCCGTCCTCGACTCCGGGCGCCGGGCTGATGAAAGACATGCTCTGACCGAACTCGGCAGCAATGTTGGGAATGACGTAGAACATACGGGGTTTCTCGTAGCCGTCAAGCATCTCGTCAAGTTGTTCCAATTTTACCCCTGCTGCTATTGAGATGAGTATGGTGTCTTCGCGGAAAGAGTCTCCTACGCTGTCAATGACTTCCTTTACCTGCCAAGGTTTGACAACAATAACCACTACGTCTGACTTGGCTACCGCTCCGGCTCCATCATCTGTCAGGATTATGTCGGGACAACTCTCTTTAAGAGCTGCCTGCTTGTCTGCAACTTTGTCAACTACTGTGATGGTTGCGTCCAGGTTACTCTTGTACCAGCCTTTCACCAGGGCTCCGCCCATATTTCCGCCTCCAATAACTGTAATGTCCATATTTCGTGCTTTGTTCGTTTGGTGTGCAAACTTACTCAAAAAACGCGATTGTATGCCGGAAATGGCTTTCCTATTGAAAAAAATTCGTATTTTCGCGACAATTTGCGTATGATATTACAGGAAACATGTTGACGATAAAAGAAGTCACGAACCGCCGTCAAATGAGGCAGTTCATAAATTTTCCGGAGAGACTTTACAGAGATTGTCCACAGTGGGTTCCGCCTCTCAATGGCGACGAGTACGATACACTCAGCAAAAAGAATACAGCGTTTGAATATTGCGAAATGAAGCTTTTCCTTGCCGAGGATGACAGCAAGGGACTGGTTGGCCGTGTGGCCGCAATTATCAACCATCGCGCTAACGACAAGTGGAACGAGAAAAACGTAAGGTTCGGATGGATTGACTTTGTCAATGACATCGAGGTTGCTCGTGCCCTGATAGATTCAGTCGAGAAGTGGGGCGTATCCAAGGGCATGACACACATAAAAGGTCCTCTTGGTTTTACCGACTTTGATAAAGAAGGCATGCTGGTAGAAGGTTACGAACATCTTTCGCCGTTTACGTGCATATACAATTATCCCTACTATAACGACCTCTTGCAACAACTTGGGTTCGTCAAGGATGTTGACTGGACCCAGAAGATTGTGACAATACCTGAGGAACTGCCTTCCGCTTTCAAGTTTGTCAACATTGTCGAAGAGCGTTTCGGCATACATGCTGTCAGGGGTATGAACATGAGGGAGATGTGCAGACGCTATGGTATGCAGGCCTTCCATCTGATTAACGAATCGTTCGCCCAACTGTATGAATATGCACCTTTTTCAGATGAACAGATCAGGCGTTACCTTAAGACATACGTTCCCATACTTGATCCCGACTTCGTCTGTATATTGGTTGATTCAAAGGATGAAGTTGTGGGCTTCGGATTCTGTGTGCCGACTCTTTCGACTGCAGTAAAGAAATCGAGGGGCAGACTCTTCCCGTTTGGATTGCTGCGCATATTGTACGCCTTGAAACACAACGACACTCTTGAGGCCCTTGTCATTGGCATCAAGCCTGAGTATCAGGGCAAAGGTGCAGTAGTACTGCTTCTTGAATACTTGCATAAGAACTGCATCAGGCGTGGAATAAGAAAAATGATTGTTAATCCGCAGCTTGAGGATAACGTGAAGGTGCAGACTCTGTTCTCAGGCTATGAGACAAAAGATTTCATGCGTCGCAGAAGTTACACCAAGGAGATTGACAACAAGAACAAATAAAACATAAGAATCAGATGAGTAGTTATTTTTTTGACATGATTCCTGCCTCCGAAAAGGAGCAGCTCAATTACATTCCTACAGTTCCGGAGTTTCTGACCTGGATTGAAACCAAGTATTCCGACAAACCGGCCGTGTCGGATCTGGAAGTGACATATTCGTACAAGGAGATGTGCGCACGCATTGCCCGCCGCCGTACAGTAATCGCTAATCTTGGCTTGGAGAAAGGTTCGAAAATAGCAATATTCGACCGTAATACGATTGATGCAGTTGAGCTTTTTCTCGCAGTTACCACATCAGGAATGGTTGCA
This sequence comes from Bacteroidaceae bacterium, assembly GCA_017615835.1. GTDB lineage: Bacteria > Bacteroidota > Bacteroidia > Bacteroidales > Bacteroidaceae > Colenecus. The sequence goes on from JAFZZI010000012.1 coordinate 3,429, forward strand.
ATTAATCTGCCCGCATCGCTTCCTGAGCCGGCAGTTACAGGCAGCTGCCGACGTTTTGACGTTGCAGCCATTTTCGTACGTGAGGAGTTCAGGCCCATGTGCAGCCAGCTTGATGGTCTTGGCATAAGGGTTCTTCCGACGACATCGATGTCTGACACTGAAACCCCCGTTACCCCGGTTGACAAGGAGGATACAGCTGCCATTTTCTTCACAGGAGGAACAACCGGCGCACCCAAGGGAGCCGTTCTCCCGCACAGGGCCCTCATGCGCGGCTCTTTCAATGGCTGCTTCATGCCCGGCAGCGTATTGAGTGAACACAGATATATCGGAATACTCCCGCTCAGCCATGTGTTCGGACTTATCCGCGGCACGATGTCGGTATTCTACACAGGAGCTCTCTGGTTCTCGTGCGAAGACATGAAGGCAACTATAGGAAAACTTCCGGTTATCAAGCCTACATGCCTAGTGCTGGTTCCGGGTATCTGCGATATTCTCAACGGTCTGGCTAAGATGTATGGTCCCCAGTTCCTCGGCGGCGAGCTGAAAACCATCATTTCAGGCGCAGCAAACGTACCTCCACGCCTTATCAGCGAATTCGACAAGCTTGGAATACAGCTTCTTGACGGATATGGAATGACAGAGGGCGCTAACCTTACATCCGGCAATGCAGACGTCAAGGATCGTCCGACATCTGTCGGCAAACTGTATGACGGTCAGGAGGCAAAGATAGTTGACGGTGAACTTTGGATAAAGGGCGACAACCTGTTCACAGGTTACTATAAGGATGAGGCCAACACCGCTGCCGCACTGACTTCTGATGGCTGGCTTCGTACCGGCGACCTTGCCCGTATCGACGAGGATGGCTATCTCTACATCGTAGGCCGTATCAAGAACCTCATCATTCTGTCGAATGGCGAGAATGTAAGCCCAGAGGAGATTGAAGAACCGTTCTATGCAAGCCCGTTTGTGAAGGATGCCCTGGTGAGAGAGGACACAAAGGATGGAATGCAATGCATCAGCATTGAGATACTCCCGCAGATTCAGGCTTTTGCAGGAAAGTCTGATGAAGAGATAAAAGCGTTCATGGAGAAACTGGTCGAGGATATCAACAGGACCCTGCCGACCACTCACCGAATTGCTAAGGTTACAGTCCGCAAGGAAGATTTCAAACGCACCGGCAGCATGAAAGTTGCAAGGGTCTGACAATAAGACTAGATACAATGACAAAAGAAGAAGTTTTCGAATCACTTAAAGAGATAATCAAAGTGGTTCGTCCGACCATCAATCTGGAAAATGTCAATTATGATACCCGTCTCATTGAGGATCTGTCGTTGGACTCTCTGTCGATGATGCTGACTGCAATGGCCGTTGAGAACAAACTTGGAATACGCTTTTCCACCGAGAGCAGTTTCCGTACGGTGGGAGACGTATGCGATTCGGCTGTTGAACTGTTGTCTGCCGTCTGATAAAGCAAGTGACTTGTCATGTCAAAGACATACGAGGAGATAAACGATAAAATCCGCAAGGGCAAAGCTGTAGTTCTGACGGCCGAGGAGGTCTCGGAGATGGCTCGTACAATGTCTGCCAAAGAGATTCTTGACAGGGTTGACGTAGTTACGACAGCTACTTTCGGTGCCATGTGTTCAAGTGGCGCTTTCTTGAATTTCGGTCATGCTGACCCTCCGATTCGCATGGAGCGCATAGAGCTTAACGGGGTTCCGGTGAGCGGCGGACTTGCAGCTGTGGATACCTATGTCGGTGCCACCGATTGCAATCCCTCGAATCCGAAGTATGGAGGTGCTCATATCATCGAGGATCTCATTGCCGGCAAGGAGGTTGAACTTGAGGCATGGGGCAAAGGTACCGACTGTTATCCGCGCAAGCATATCAGGACCAGTATTTCGCTTGACACCATCAATGAGGCAATTCTGTGCAACCCGCGCAACGCCTATCAGAACTACAATGTTGCAGTCAACACTTCCGACCGCACTCTCTACACATACATGGGCACTCTGCTTCCACACATGAAGAACGCCTCGTACAGTTCTGCCGGCGAGCTGTCGCCGTTGCTCAACGACCCCGAATGCCGTACCATAGGTCTGGGAACCCGCATTTTCCTTTGCGGGACGCAGGGCTACGTCGTATGGAACGGAACCCAGTTCAACTGTTCAAAGCCACTGAACGATTATGGTGTTCCCATGGGCAATGCCCGTACGCTTGCCGTCATGGGCGAAATGCGTCAGATGAGTACAGAGTATATCCGTGGAGCCTATTTTGAGAAGTATGGAGTTACGATGTATGTTGGCATAGGTGTTCCCATACCTCTTCTCGATGAGGACATGGCTGCCCGTGTGTCGATACGTAACAGTCAGATAGATACTTTTATAGAGGACTATGGCAACCGTGGCGAGATAATAGGGCGTACCAACTATGAACAGCTTCGCAGCGGTGAGTTTGAATTCGGAGGACACAAGATACATACAGCACCTCTGTCAAGTCTCGACAAGGCACGCCGGATAGCTTCTGTCCTGAAACAATGGATTTCAGACGGTTGTTTCGAGCTTACTGCTCCAGTCCGTCCGATGCCGACAGGCACCAGCCTTAAGGGACTGGCAGAGAATATGTAAACTTCAGTCAGCAGGATTATGGTAAGGAAAGTAGTGGTAACATTTCCAGCCGGTTCAGCCGGACGCTCGCTCACCTATGAGCTGATAAAGAAGTTTGACATTATGTTCAGCATCATAAAGGCTGACATTGACGCCGGACGACGCGGTAAACTGGTGCTCGAGCTGGACGCTGACGAGGATAGGATCCGCAAGGCGATAAAGTACATGGAGGAGAGTGGGGTGGAAGTCAGTCCGCTTGAGAGCAAGATCAAGTATGACAGCACACTCTGCATCAGTTGCGGCGCGTGTACTTCGTCATGTCTCTCCGGGGCCCTCAGTATCAAGGCTCCCGATTGGAAACTTGTTTTCCAGCCCGACAAGTGCATACTGTGCAAACTGTGCCTCACCGCCTGTCCGCTCAGGCTTTTCAGTACTGAGTTCGCTGACTGAGCATGGAGTACGTGGAACGCAGCTACCGTGGCCGTTTCGCTTCAGGGCGGCTGCATCCGTTCACCGTAAAGTTCAGGGAATCGGATTTGTGGATAGGAGTCGATGAGGGCTCCTATTCTCCTATGATGGAAGACGATGTCCTGCGGTGGATAGTTGAACTGCGCCGTTCTATGGATGCCTGTATAGCTGTCGATCCGGGATTTCGCACTTCGCTGGTGCCGTATGATGCCGCACCATACGCACCTGAGGTGATGCGGCATATGTCGGCAGTCTCGCATTGTACCGGCATCGGTCCCATGAGTGCAGTTGCGGGGGCCTTCTCCCTGCATGTCGCAACCTTGCTGAAGGAGAACTACCATTGCAGCGATGTCGTTGTTGAGAACGGTGGTGACATCTGTGCCGATTCGGTGTCTGACATGGACATAGCTGTTTTCGCAGGACAGTCTCCCCTGTCCGAGAAGGTGGGGTTGCATATCCCAGCCGGAGAGTTCCCCCTTGGTGTCTGCACATCTGGAGGAACAGTGGGCCCGTCTTTGAGTTTCGGCCGGGCCGATGCCGTGATGATAGTGTGTAAGGATGTATTGTTGGCCGACAGCTATGCCACCGCCTTTGCGAACAGGATAAAAGGCCAGAGTGACCTGCAGCCTGTCATTGACCAGGCTTCGCAAACCCCGGACATACTGGCTGCCTTGGCCGTCAAGGATGACCGCATGGCCCTATGCGGCAGATATGAACTGAGACTATTCAAGTGATATGAAGATAAAGTATTGTATCAGGTCAATGAGGCTCCGTACATTGCCTCTTTCGCTCGCAGGTGTCATAATGGGTGTTTTTCTGTCAGCTTCTTATGGCAGCATTGACTGGATTGCCGTCCTTCTGTTGATTCTCACCACTATAAGTCTGCAGGTACTGTGTAATCTCTCTAACGAGCTTGGCGACGCGCTGCACGGCACCGATACCGATGAACGGCAGGGCATGAAGTATTCCCTTATGGATGGATATCTCACCGTAAGCGACATGAAGAAGTTGATATCCGGTGCTGTTGCCGTATCATCTGTCTTTGGAGTGCTGATGATTTGGCGTTCTTTCGGTTCGCTTCTCACTCCGGCTGCACTGATCTTCGTCTGCCTGGGTGCGATTGCCATATGGGCTGCCATGCACTATACCCTTGGAAACAATCCTTACGGCTACAGAGGGCTCGGCGACATCTCGGTGCTGATATTTTTTGGCTTTGCCACAGTCATTGGCGGTTTCTATCTCTGTGCCCACAGTATGTATTGGAATGTTTTGCTGCCGGCTCTGTCCATAGGCTTCTTCAGCGTGGGCGTGCTCAATGTCAACAACCTGCGTGACATGAAGACGGATATCGCTACCAGGACAACCGTTGCAATTAAACTCGGGGCAAGGCGCACGCGTATATACCAGACCATTCTGATAGTACTGGGGTGGCTCTGTATGACAGCATACTGTATTGTCCGACCCATTACACCGTGGCAATATCTCTATTTCCTGACCTTGCCTCTCTTCTGCTTCCACCTGAGGGGCGTTTGGAGATTCAGCGACAGCGAACTCGATCCGATGCTGCCGTTGTTGGTTATCTCAAGTTTCCTTTTCTCGATACTGGCAGGGGTAGGGATTATGATGTAAGCGGCTTTATGCCTGTGTACATCCGGCAGATTCCCAGTGAGAATGCCTTGTGAGTCACGTCGGCGAATCCGCATGAGCGCATCGTTGCCATCCATTCCTCTCTTTGAGGAAATTTCAGGACAGATGCCGGCAGGTATCTGTAAGCTTCCGCTCCTTCCGCATTGCCCGACAGTTTCTTGCCGATGAGCGGCATGATTTTTGTAAAGTAAAAATTGTAGAACATGCGGACAATCCGGTTTGACGGTTCCGACAGTTCCAGTATTACGAGTTTTCCTGTCGGTCTCAATACCCTTAATATCTCATTCAGGCTCTGCTCACGGTTTTCGAAGTTCCTTATTCCAAAGGCTATGGCAACTGCGTCGAACGAGTCATTTTGGAAGGCTAGATTCTCGCCCTCGCCGGACTGTATGCTTATCTTCTCCTCCAGGCCCTCGGCAATTACCTTTCTGCGCATGATTGACAGCATTCCCTCCGACAGGTCAACACCGGTCACATGGCTTCCTTCTTCCAAGGATCTGGCAATTGCTATCGTGAAGTCGCCTGTACCGCAAGCCAGATCCATGATCTCCTGCCTGCGTCCGTGAACCACGATTTTCTTCAATGCCCGGCGGCGCCAGCTCCTGTCAACGTTCAGCGATGTTATATGATTGAAAGCATCGTATTCCGGTGCAATGTTGTCGAACAACTGTCGTATTGTCTCTTTGTTTGGCATCTCAGAACTGTTTTGCACAGCGAAGGTACATATTTTATGTTAAGCAGTAAGGCGATTTTGATTTAAAGAGGTATTTTTGCAAACTAATACATCAGGACTGGTTACTTATGAGAATTGCTGAATTGCTGAAATCGTCCGCGAAGCCCTTCCCGTCAATTGAGATTGTGCCTCCGTTGAAAGGTGTAACCAAACAGGGTCTCATTGAGTCGGTAAAACCGTTCGTCGAGTTCAATCTGGGTTACATTAACGTAACCTGCCACCGTGACGAGATTGACTTCAGGCAGGAAGATGACGGTTCATTCACACGCCATCTTGTCCGCCGCCGAATCAGCGAGACGGCCGTCTGCGCCGCCATCCAGTCAGAGTTCAAGATTGATGTCGTTCCCCATATCATCTGCGGAGGTGCCACAGCTGACAATATAAACACCCTCGTCCAAGACTTCCTTTTCCTTGGAATCGAAAACGTGCTTGCCCTCAGGGGCGACTGCGTCATGGGCGAGAAACGTTTCACTCCGACTCCCGGTGGCTACCGTTACGCCAGCGAGCTGGTCGCTTCGATCAGACAGATATCGTCGGACAGCGGCAAGCCCCTGTGTATCGGAGTCGGCGCATATCCCGAGAAACACTTCGAGGCTGCCAACATTCAGGCTGACATATTGAACCTTAAGCGCAAGGTTGATGCCGGAGCCGACTTCATCATTACCCAGATGTTTTTTGATAATGCGGTATTCTACCGTTTCAGGGACATGTGCTGTAAGGCCGGTATCAATGTACCGATAGTACCAGGTCTCAAGCCTCTCTCTTCTGTACGTCAGGTGGAGTTGCTGCCCAAGTCTTTCTTCATTGACATTCCGTTCGGACTGACTTCTGAGATTGAAGCTCACCGCAACGATGCTGCAGCATGCTACCTCATAGGTCAGCAGTGGTGTATGGAACAGACGCGCGACCTCATCTCTAACGGGGCTCCTGCGGTACACTTCTATACGATGGGACGTCCCGACAACATGATTGAGATCCTCAAATCGTGCTTCTGACATAGTATTCGCAATGGATTTCAGAGAAGAGCTTGGCAGGCGGATACTGGTTCTTGACGGAGCAATGGGCTCGATGATTCAGAGCTTTTCGCCCGAATCAGAATGTTTTCGTTTTGAAGGCGCTCCCGAAGGCATTGACCTGAAGGGCGACAACGAATGCCTTAATCTCTCGAATCCTGAAATTATAAAGAGCATACACCTCAAGTACATTGAGGCAGGTGCCGATATAATTGAAACCAACAGCTTCGGTGCGAACCGCATCTCTCAGAGTGAGTACGGCTGTTCTGACTATGCTTCCGATATGGCCTTCGCCGCAGCCAGGATTGCCCGCGAGGCCGTTTCCGAATCCGGACGTCCGGTGTTTGTTGCGGGAAGCGTAGGGCCAACCGGTAAGTCGCTGACACTGGCCCGCGACATGGACAACCCCGCACTTCGCGACTACGACTTCGATGCGATGTCTGATATCTTCATGGAGCAGATTGACGCACTCCTTCGCGGTGGAGTAGATTTCATTCTTGTAGAAACCTGCTTCGACTCCCTCATAGCCAAGGCTGCCATATCGGCTCTTGGCCGGTTAGGCAATCCTGTTCCGCTCGTCATCTCAGCCACTGTCAGCGATCGAAGCGGCCGAACCCTGACCGGACAGACCTTAGAGGCATTCTACCATTCCGTCAGATATGCTCCCACGTTGGCAGCTTTCGGAATCAATTGCGCATTGGGTGCCCTGCACATGGTACATCTGGTCGAAGAGATTTCTGCTTTTTCCTCACTGCCGCTGATATTCTATCCAAATGCCGGACTGCCTGATGAGCAGGGACACTACAACGATACTCCCGACGATATGGCTGCTGTCATAGGCTCGCTGGCTTCTCAGGGACTGCTAAATATTGTAGGTGGTTGTTGTGGAACTACTCCGGCTCATATCGCTGCCATGACCCGTGCCATTCAGGGCAAGCCCTGCCGGGTTTCCCATTCACCCAGCGGAATCCTGACCGTCAGCGGGCTGGAGCCCGTTGCAATTGACCGGCAGGTCAGTTTCACCAACATAGGTGAACGCACCAATGTTGCAGGGTCGCGTAAATTCGCCCGCCTCATAGCCAACGGTCAGTATGAAGAGGCGCTCCAGGTGGCCTCTGCACAGATAGAAGGAGGCGCCAACATCATTGATATAAACATGGATGACGCAATGCTCGATTCGTCAGTGCAGATGCGGACGTTCCTCAGGTATATTTCAACAGATCCTTCTGTAGCCAAAGCTGCAGTGATGATTGACTCTTCGCATTTCGACACCATTGTAGAGGGACTTAAGAATGCCCAGGGGAAATCAATTGTAAACTCCATCTCGCTCAAGGACGGAGAAGAGGAGTTCCTTCGCCGTGCTTCCATCATTAAATCTTTCGGGGCCGCTATGGTAGTCATGGCCTTTGACGAGGAGGGACAGGCTGAAACCTATCGGCGCAAGATTGAGATATGCTCCCGCAGCTACCAATTGCTGACGCAGAAAGCCGGGGTTGCTCCATGCGATATAATATTCGACGTAAACGTGCTTTCTGTCGGGACCGGAATACCAGAGCATTCACGGTTCGGCATCGACTTCATAGAAGCTGTCAGATGGATCAAGTCAAACCTGCCCGGAGCGCTTACTTCGGGAGGCATATCCAACCTCTCGTTCGCTTTTCGTGGCAACAACAAGGTGCGTGAGGCCATGCACTCCGTGTTCCTGTATCACGCCATCGCTGCTGGCCTTGACATGGCAATAGTCAACCCCCAGATGCTCCAGATATACGACGAAATCGAATCGGATCTGCTGCTGTGCATCGAGGATGTGATCCTTAACCGCCGTGCAGATGCCACTCCGCGTCTTGTAGAGCTTGCTTCCCGCCTGAATTCCGAGAAGATGCCAGAAGAGACCCCAAAGGCGGCAGGTGAGGAGTCAAGTGCCGAAGAACGACTGCTCAAAGCCCTGATGAAAGGTGACAGTTCTACTCTCACGGCTGATGTGCTTGAGTGTCTGGAGCACTTAAAGAGCCCGCTTGCAGTTATAGAAGGACCGCTGGTAAACGGCATGGAGAAGGTAGGCAACCTGTTTGCCGAGGGCAAGATGTTCCTGCCGCAGATTGTACGCTCCGCCAAAATAATGAAAGATGCCGTTGCTGTGCTGCAGCCCTACATAAACGATGAGGGTAATAGCGGAAACCGCCCCAGGATAGTTATAGCTACCGTAAAGGGTGATGTCCACGACATTGGCAAGAATATCGTCTCGACAGTACTTCAGTGCAGCGGTTTTGAAATAATCGACCTTGGGGTAATGGTACCCGTTGATGATATCATAAACACGGCTGTCGAACGCAAGGCCGACATAATCGCAGTCAGCGGACTGATAACTCCCTCTCTTTACCGTATGGAAGAAATCTGTGTCAAACTGTCCTCCATGAATTCCGACATACCGCTCTTTGTGGGTGGTGCAGCCGCTTCTGCAATCCACACTGCAGTCAAACTCGCGCCTCTGTATGACAATGTCCACTACCGCGCTGACGCTTCGGCTACGGCAGTCATGGCCAAGCGCTACCTTGCCTCGCCGGAAGAGTTCCGCGAGTCAGACAGAGCCGGACAGGAGAGGCTCAGAAAACTCTACTCGAAGTCGGACACTTCAGAAGAATCTGCTGACAGAACAATTGCAGCAGGGCTTCCCTCAGACTCTTTTCTCACTGAGCCAGTCTTTCACGACATAGAAATCACTGAATTTCCAGCATCAGATTTCAAGACTTTCTTCGACTGGAAACTTTTCAATGTAGTATGTGGAATCAAACCTGATGACACACAGTTCCATGACGAAGCATTGGCTCTGCTTGACAGTGGTCAGCTGGCTATTCGCCACTGTGCCCGCTTTATTTCCTGTAACAGAGATGGAGACGACCTTGTCGGAGACACACTTCGTCTGCCCATGCTGCGCCAGCAGGGTGGGGATGCCTTCTCACTTGCCGATTACTTCCTGCCTGTTTCGTCAGGCAAGAGCACACAGTTGGGACTGTTCAGCATTACAGTCATGGGGCCAGCCGATGACAGTTCAGACCTCCTGCTCCATGCTGTCAAGGTCACTTTGGCCGAAACGCAGTCCATGCTGCTGCGCAAAAAACTCTCATCAGCGGTTCCCGAAGGCTTCAAAGTAATACTCCCCGCGATGGGTTACTCGTGTTGTCCGGATCACAGTCTGAAGCGTGATGTGCTGGATTTCCTTCCAGACATTGGGATTACCCTTTCCGATTCCTGTGCCATGATGCCGGAAGCCAGCATTTGCGGTCTGGTAATAGCCCACAAAAATGCAACTTATGGCGACATTCGCAGCATCTCTGCCGAACAGTTCGTACAGTACAGTGCAAAGCGTCACTTTACGGCCGAAGAGTCAGCACTCTTCCTCAAGCATCTGCTCGGCTAAGTCTTGCTTTTGCAAAATATTTCAGTTCAAATGATTTCCTAAACATTTTGATTTGTTTCAGGCAAATGCTATCTTTGCCTTAACGAAACTGTTTTTTTAATCTGCTTTCATATGAAACTGACAAAATTATTCGCTGCGATGGCAGTAGTAATGCTGACCGCATCATGTGGTGTTGCAGGTGGGGCTTCCGGTTCATCTGTCGGTTCGACCAACGGACAGGCATCCGGTGCTGCGCTCAAGAACCTCTATTCACAGTACAAAACCGACGGAAAGGTTGATGTGTCCAACATCAACAACATCATCAACATCGTGTCGCTTGTAAACGGAATACAGGGACTGAAAGGCGTGGATGACAAATCTGCCTTCTACAAGGACTTTGCTGCAGGTCTAATCCTTGGTTCTGACAATCTGATCAACCGCAGCACATCGTCGATGGTTACCGGTGCACTGAGTTCACTGGCCGGCAACAACCTTTCGGCACTGACCAGTGCTGCCGTCAACTCGGCACTGAACTCAGCTGTCAGCTCAGGTACGGTTCAGAATGCTGCCTCTTCAGCTTCCAGTGCTCTTAACACAATCACTGAGACAACCCAGGGTGTTACTAACACGCTCTCCACTCTCAATACAATTTTCGGGATGTTGAAGTGACATTCATCATTACATGACAGACAGAGGGTGACCGTCCGGCCACCCTCTTTGTTTGTCACATGCGACATTGTTTTGTCAGGGAATAAACTGAAATGAGTTGATTTCGCAGATTGAGACGCCTGACTGCGGTGATGAGAAACGGAAGAACAGTGGCTGCTTGCCTTTCATCCTGGGCAGGGTCACTCCCGTCGTCAGCTGAATGGGTTTGCGTGACATGTCAGCGCTGATTCGCAGGGAGCCTATTACCTTGCCGCCCTTACTTTCCCACGGACTGCCTACCATTATGGTAATGATGCCGTCTATACCTTGTGGAACTATGTCAAAACTCAACTTCACATTCTTGCTTTTCCTGAGCGAACTGAAATTGAAATATTTGTATCCGGCAACAGAACCGTTGGTATTGTTCACCAATGGAGTGAAGGCAACCTTCTGATTGTACGGACCAGCGTATGTTCCGGCTTCCTCAAGGCGGGTGGGGCGCATGTGCGAGCCAGTGTAGAACATCTTAGGATATTCCTGGTGTGCAGGTTCAGGTCCAGTATAGTAGCAGGCGAGACCGGCGGGAGTCCTGGCAAGCGGATCCAGCCCTCCGGTTCTGAAACCTTCGGAGGTATATTCGCCCTCTGATATCGTAACTTTGCCGCCCTTGCCTTTCTGAACCTTTACCTCGATGGGGGCTACCATGGCCTGACGTGAATACTCGTCACCTCCTGTCTGGCGGTGGTAGAACACCCACCATCTGCCATTGATCTTTACTATGCTGCCGTGGGTGTTGCCGGTGGGTGTTGCCGTGGCAATCACATTGCCGTTTTCGTCAGTGTCGCGACCCCGGCCGTCAATTATCGTTCCTCCGTATGTGAAAGGACCAAGGGGATTGTCACTGTATGCGTATGCAAGAGTATAGTTGGTGTCGCCCAGGCCGAACTCGCCGTCCTCGGTCCAGCGGCTGTAAATAAATACATACTTGTCCTCGATTTTGCGTATAGATGATGCCTCGAAGAAGCGGAATACTCCCTCCTGATTCTTGTTCGACACAAGATTCTCGACGGGTTGAGTTCCAGGCTTCAGGGTAGCCATTGTCGCAGGATCAAGTTCTCCTGCCCATGATTTCTCAAATCCCCAGTATGCATATACCCTTCCGTCGTCATCAACCAGGACCCCAGGGTCGAAGGCAATCGGTCCTACCGTGGCGCGTGGGTTTGTGTCGCTCCAGTTGCAGGCAACGAACGGACCGTCAGGCCTGTCGGACTTTGCCACCATGTTCTGACGTCCTCCTTCCTGATTGTTAGGGTACAGATAATATGTCTTCTTCCCGTCTGTGCCTTTCACCTCCACGACATCGGGTGCATAAAGAACGTCGCCCCTTCCGTCCTGCCTGAACAGCCTGCCGTCACGGTCGCGGTCGGACACAAATATCACACCGTCATAGCGCCAGTTGGTCAAGTCTTCAACCGGGGCCGACCAGGTGACCTGTTCACGTCCGCAGTACTCCTTTATCAGCGAGTCGTGTGAGCCGTATATGTAAACGCGGTACTTGCCAGGATTGTCAGGATCTTCGAATACGTACGGCTCTGCATCGGGAATGAATTCCCATAACGGCAGGTACGGGTTCTGGGCCATCAGGTCCTGTACAAACAATCCTGCAACCATTGTCACAGTTGCAAAAACGGATTTCAGTCTAATTCTTCCTGTCATATCGCTGTTTATTTTGGTTTTTGATTCAAAAATAACTCTTTTTCACGAAATCGGAATTGTTTGATATCTTTGTGTAAAAAATAATAAGATGAGAGCAAACGAAGAGAGAAACCGTCTGCTTGGACAGACAATCGTCAGGAATCTGGAGCGACGCCACTTTGATGCATGCTACTGTTCAACCTCTGCAGAAGCAATTGCAAAGGTTCTGCAACTTATGCCGGAGGGCAGCAGCGTCACCTGGGGAGGTTCCGAAACCATACGCCGGATGGGACTGACCAAAGCTGTCCATGATGCCGGTTATACAGTTTTCGACCGCGACTTGGCAGCGACATCCGAGGAAGCCGTCACTATCTACCGGCAGGCTTTCTCCTGTGACTTCTACATATCGAGTGCAAATGCAATCAGCGAGGATGGCGTCGTTGTGAATGTTGACGGAAACGGCAACCGGGTAGCCGCCATTACATGGGGGCCTCGTCATGTAATATTCATTATCGGAATGAATAAGGTGACCCGCGATGTCGAGTCTGCTCTGGCCCGTGCCCGAAGCACTGCCGCGCCCATAAATACCCAGCGTTTTGACATAGATACTCCATGCCGCAAGGACGGAGTCTGCCATAACTGCAAGTCGGATGACTGCATCTGCAGTTACATACACTTCCTGCGGCTTTCGCGTCCTGCCCATCGCCACACTGTCATACTGGTGGGTGAGGAACTGGGCTTCTGAAGAAATTACGGATGAAAGCAACAACCATGACTCCTGCGGAAACAAAAGCAAGGTCCTGCCTGTTTCTGGCGGGAAGGAATGCTGTTGATGGTGCTGCCGGAATCCTGGAAATATTTACTTCATGTCAGGTCAGTCCGTGGCCCAAGGCCCAAGGCCCGGGTCAAAGGTATCCGTACTCCCTGGGTCCCGTTTCAGAGTTGTTTATGTGTGAGAATAGGACTATATTTGCAGAATATCCTTTACGTTAGAGATATGGTGGTGAGTAGAGTCAGGCGTATATCGCCATGGAGAGTGTTCGCGGCCGTACTGCCGCTATGTATGGGTTTTGCAGTGCTTCCGGCAGGAGCGCAGATGCAGTCTAAGTTTGACAGCGGTGACCATAACCCGCTTATTGACTTCTGGTTCTGTGCCGATCCGACGTCGGTCGAGTATGACGGGAGACTGTATGTGTACGGCACCAACGACCAGCAGGAGTTTGAAGCCAATCCCCGTGATTCAGAGAACTCTTACAGTAAGATAAGGTCTTTGACGGTATTCTCGACCGATGACCTTGTGAACTGGACATTCCACGGGATAATTGACATGACTAAGGTGGCTTCGTGGCTTGGAACGTCATGGGCTCCGACAATAGTGTCACGTGTTGAGTCGGACGGCAAGACTCATTTCTACATGTACTTTCTGAATTCTGGTTATGCCGTGGCGGTAATTACTGCGACATCGCCTTTAGGACCATGGACATCACCGCTGAGGGGCAATCTGACCAATGGCTTCGACCCCGGCGCAGTTATTGACGAAAAAGGGGTGGGGTGGCTGTCATACGGTGGCTTCGGTTCCACTCCGAGCATTGTGAAACTGGGCTCTAACATGATTAGCCTTGCGGGCAGTCCGGTGCCGCTCAATCCTCCTTTCCATTTCGAGGCCAACGAACTGAACTACATCAACGGCAATTACGTCTATACGTACAATACGAACTGGGATTCCCATTCTCCCTGGAGCGGGTACAGCGTTCCTGCGCCGACTACCTGCAGCATGTGCTACATGACCAGCAAGACTCCCGAAGTATCGTCGAGTTGGAAGTATGGCAACGAGTTCTTCAAGAACCCGGGTGCCTACGGTTACAATTATGGAAACAACCACACCCACATTCAGAAATACAAGGACAACTACTATCTGCTCTACCATACTCAGATGCTCCAGGAGCAGATGGGCGTGAAGGGTGGCTACCGCAGCATTTCAATTGACAAGATTGACGTTGTGGAATCGACAGGTGCCATAAGGCAGTGTACTCCGACAAATCAGGGCATAAGGGTAGCGCTTCAGCCACTGGATCCCTTCGTGCTCCAGCAGGCTGAAACTACCTGCGCAACGAAGAATGTCACTTTCAAGATGGATCAGCAGAAAAGGGGTAATACCTACTATGCCGGCACTGAGGGCCAGACAGGCATGATTAAGGTCAGCAGGGTGAAACTGATGGATCATGCTGACTCTCTGCATCTTCATGTTTGGGGAAAGGGCTCTATAGAGGTGCGTATCAACAAGGAGAACGGTAAGCTCTACGCCAGTGCAGAAGTTGACAGCCGTCAATCTACTGTAGTGACTGTTCCTGTTGACCAGAGTTTTTACGGAAATCCTGATCTGATTTTCATATGCAAGGGTGCAGTGAACTTTGATGCATGGCAGTTCGTACCTCTCCAGACATCATCTGTCAGGAATGTAGTGGTCGGGAAACCTGCTGGTATTGCCTATGACATGCAGGGACGTGTGGTCAATCCTGACTCATACGAAGGTGTCTACATCAGGGACGGAATAAAGTATATGGACAGATAAGAACTATTGATTTTATATGTATATGAAAACTCGTTTTACAGCACTATTGGTTCTGGTGATGTCGGCCTGTACACAACTTTGGGCAATCGACAACAAAGGAATAGCCTTTGATGAACTTTCTCCTGAGCGTTTTACAGTTATCGAAAACGGAAGGCCGACAGCCATACTGTCCGACGCTGACGACAACGTGGCGGTGGGTATTGCCCTCCAGTCGCTTCAGAAAGACTTTAAGGCTGTGTGCGGCAGAGAGGCCGTAGTGGTTCACGAACCTTCACAGGTCGAGAGGCTGATTATCGTGGGCACTGTCGGCAGCAGGTTCATCTCTCAGATTATAAAGTCCGGGAAGATTGACAGGAAAGAACTGCAAGGCAAGAACGAAAAATATGTCATGACTGTAGTCAAGGAGCCTGTCAAGGGTGTTGACGAGGCTTTGGTGATAGCAGGAAGCGACCGTAGGGGGACCGTTTACGGCATTTACGAGTTGAGTGAGCAGTTGGGTGTGTCTCCTTGGTATTTCTGGGCCGACACTCCCATAGAACATAAGGATAACCTCTCTGTTGAACCCGGTTTTTATACGGCCGGTGAACCAGCCGTGAAGTATCGTGGAATATTCCTGAATGACGAGGCTCCCTGCCTTACGACGTGGGTGAAGAACCACTATGGTACAGAGCGTGGAGGACATGAGTTCTATGCCGACTGCTTTGAGTTGATTCTTCGTCTGCGCGGCAACTTCATGTGGCCTGCAATGTGGGGGTGGGCTTTCTATGCCGATGACCCTCTGAACTCAAAGACTGCTGACGATATGGGAGTGGTGATGGGAACCAGCCATCACGAACCTATGGCACGCAACCATCAGGAGTGGGCCAGGAACCCGAAGGCGTACGGCGGAGTCTGGGATTACACAAAGAATAAGGAAGAACTGCAGAGGTTCTTCCGCGAAGGCATTGAGCGTTCCAAGAATAACGAAGACCTTATTACCATAGGTATGCGCGGTGACGGAGATGCCGCCCTGCAGGGTTCTGATGCCGAGATCATAAGCATGATGGAGGGTCTGTTCAAGGATCAGCGCCAGATAATAAAGGAGGTGACCGGCAAGCCTGCCGAGAAGAGAGATCAGGTATGGGCCCTGTACAAGGAAGTGCAGTTGTACTACAATCAGGGCCTTCGCGTGCCGGATGATGTCATAATACTTATTTCGGATGACAACTGGGGCGATGTCCGCAAGCTGCCCAATGCCGAGGAGCGTAAGCACAAAGGAGGCTGGGGTATGTACTATCATGTGGACTATGTGGGTGCCCCGCGCAACTCCAAGTGGCTGAACGTTACCCCGGTGCAGAACCTGTGGGAGCAGATGCAGCTGACATACGACTATGGAGTTGACAAGGTATGGGTGCTCAACGTAGGCGACCTGAAGCCGATGGAGTATCCGATAGACCTGTTCCTGGACATGGCTTGGAGTCCATTCAAGTATTCCGCATCGACATTGCTGGAACATACTCTGGAGTTTTGCGAGGAGCAGTTCGGCAAGGAACAGGCGCATGAAGCTTGCCGCATCCTGAACCTGTTGTGCAAGTACAGTGGACGCGTAACTGCCGAGATGCTGGACAAGAGCACCTACAATCTCGAGAGCGGCGAATGGAAACAGGTTGCCGACGAATGGGCCCGTCTTGAGGCTGAGGCTCTGCGCCAGTACATGACGCTGGATGAAAAGTATCGCGATGTGTATCAGCAGATTATTCTGTTCCCGACGCAGGCATTGGCAAATGTGTATGACATGTATTATGCCCAGGCGATGAACAACAGACTTTTTGTGGAGGGCAATCCGGCGGCCAACGAGTGGGCAGATCGCTGCGAGGCTGACTTCAGACGTGATGCAGTATTGTGTGCCTCCTACAATACCGATATAGCCGGTGGCAAGTGGAATGGCATGATGATACAGAAGCATATCGGATATACATCATGGAATGACAACTTCCGCGCCGATACACAGCCTGCTGTCTACAGGTTTGAGACAGATTCTATAAAGCCGGGCCTGTATGAGTTCACCGAAAAGAACGGAGTGGTGGCTATGGAGGCTGAGCACTTCTACAGCGCTACCGACGCTGCCGATGCAAAATGGACCGTGATACCCTACATGGGCAGAACCTTGAGCGGTGTGTCGCTTCAGCCCTACAGTAAACCGACCGATGGAGCTGAACTGACGTATCAGTTCACTCTTACATCGGATGTGAGTAGCGTTGACGTACGTTTCGCTCTAAAATCGACCCTTGCATTTGCAAGGCTTGAGGGTCACCGTTTCATGGTGAGCATTGACGGAGGCGAAGAGAAAGAGGTCAACTTCAACGGACTTCTCAACGAGGAGCCTGCAAATGTCTATTCGGTCTATTATCCGACGGTAGCCAAGAGGGTGGCCGAGAGTGTCGTGAAGTTCAGCCTTGACAAGTCTGTCGGTACCCACACACTGACCATTCGTCCGATTGAGCCAGGTACTGTCTTCGAGAAGATAATCATTGATTGCGGCGGTTACGAACCTTCGTTCCTGTTCGGTAACGAAAGTCCTGTCAGACGCCCGTCAGAGGCTGGCGTCATTCCCGTTCGAGGTTTCGGTCAGAGGCCTCAGCGCTGACCTGCCGCGAAGCCTGAGAATCTGATTTGTCAGTCCGGCCAGTTCCTCCGGATAGTGAGTAACCGTTATCAGGGTGCGGCTGCTGTTCGAACAGTAGGCGTCGATTATTGCCTTGACCAGTGCCCGGTTGCGTTCGTCAAGGCCGTGCAGCGGCTCGTCCAGGATCATCAGAGACGGATTCTTTACAAAAGCCCGTGCCAGCAGCACAATGCGCTGCTCACCGCTTGATAGCGTGCAGAAATCCCTGGATTCCAGTTCCTCAAGTCCGAATATCCTTATCCAGAAGCGGCAAAGGTCTCGTTCTTCGTCATGTATCTTCCGATACAGGCCAATCGTATCGCTCAGACCCGAGGCGACTATGTCAATGACCGGTATGTGGTGGCAGTATGACCGATGCATTTCCGGCGAGACGTAGCCGATGTGCTTTTTGATGTCCCAGATGCTCTCGCCTGTTCCGCGAGGCCTTCCGAACAATTCGATGTCGCATGCGTAGGCCTGCGGGTTGTCGGCATAGACAAGACTCAGAAGGGCAGACTTGCCTGAACCGTTGGGACCCTGGAGCGACCAGTGGCTTCCGCGATGCACCTGCCAGTCAATCTTGTCGAGTATTGTGGTGTCTCCGTACCTGAGGCTTACACCATTGCACCTGACGACAGTCTCAGCCCCGGAAGAAGAATCGGGAATGGAGAGAATCATGTCGCGCCTGCCGTTGTCAAGAACGTCAGGGCCGTAGGATGGTTCGCAGTACTCGGCTGCCGGTATCTTGCCCATACAGCATCCGTCGCAGACAGGGACGACATGTGTGATGAATGGCGCCAGGTCGGCAGCACGGGATATGATGAAAACTATCTGAAGATTCCAAGCAGAGATGAGTCTGGAAATCAGTGTTGTCAGCTCGTCGCGGGCGGCCGGGTCCAGCCCTATGTAGGGGTTGTCTATAAATAGCATCTCCGGTTTTGAGGAAAGCGCCTTGGCAAGCTGGTACTTTCGCATCTCTCCCGATGAAAGGACAACCAGTTTTTTCCCCCATATTTCGTCAAGGTGGAATACCCTGAAAAGCTCAGCACGCCACGCGGGGTCAGACACTGAGGGAAAAATATCTGCTATGACCGGTGAGTCCTCGGTTTCGGTACTGTTCCAGCGCTGCTGGTAACACCATGTGGCATCAGCGCTGCCGTAACTGTCCCGGAAAGCAATGCTGCGCACTGAGTCTTGCCTGAAACCAATTTTGAACTGCCCTCCGGCCAGTATAGGATATTTGCCTGACATGAGATTAGCCAGTAATGTCTTGCCGGCTCCGTTGGGACCGATGACGGCTATCTGCTCACCCTTCATTATGTCGAGGCTTACCGGCTGGTCCAGCCGCATTGCCGGATTGCCTGCAACTGCATTGCGCATACTGATAGCTGTGTCCTGTTCCATCCGTTCATTCAGATTCTTCCGCGAAATTAGTCCAAATGATATATTGACGAGTTTTTTGAAGGGAAAATAAGTGTAAAATTGCCGGAAAAATGATAAATTCGCAGAGTTATGTGCAGAACTGAAGTGATTCCTATCGAATAATATACAAAACTGAAAATATGAACACCAAGATTCAAGAGCTCACGGACATTATCTACAAGGAAGGTGTCACCAAGGGACAGGAAGAGGCTGAGAGAATTCTGGCGGAAGCCGGAGAGAAGGCAAGACAGATTGTTGCGGAAGCCCGCAAGGAGGCTGACAAACTGATTGCAGACGCAAAAAAAGAGTCGCAGAACTACTCGGACAATGTCAAGAAAGAACTGAAACTCAGCGCATCACAGTCCATAGATGCTGTCAAGTCAGAGATTGCCACCGTAATTACCGACAAGATTGTCAGCGAGAGTGTCGCGGAACTGGTGAACGACAAGGATCTTATGGGAGAGTTCATCCTGAAGATTGCCGGCGAGTGGGCTAAGAGTCAGGATATCGTGATTTCGACTTCGGACTCGGCAGGCCTGAAGAAACTTTTTGCTTCGAAGGCGAAGCAGCTTTTGGACAAGGGGGTTACGATTGAACAGGTAAATGGCCGCAAGGCAGGTTTCACGATTGCTCCCTATGACGGTTCGTACAAGGTAAACTTCGGCGCCGAAGAGTTTGTCAACTGGTTCAAGTCGATGGTGCGTCCACAATTGGTGGAGACCCTATTCTAACTGTCACTCAGGAATGGCTAACTACTATTATCTGATTGCCGGTCTGGCCGACGTCCAGTTGGATGCGGATAAACTGCCGTATAGCATAGGAGCCTTCCGCGAAGAGGTGGTACCTCAGCTGACAGCCGAGGACCGGAAACTTATCGGACTGGCTTTGGCAGATTATGATAACCGTAACCTGCTGGCTCTGCTGAAGAAGGAAAAGGCGGGTGAAGAACTCATGCCGGACGAATCCATGCAGACAGGCATTTGCAGTATTGATCAGCTGGCAGGAGTCATAGAGTCGGTAAGAAACGGTGAATCCGACGGAAATGATGCTCCGAAATATATGTACAGTTTTGTCAGGGAGTATCTGAATGACAGCTGGCACGATTCGGCTGCTTTTGTTGGAGACAGGCTTTCACAACTGTTCTATGGTTATGCTTTGGAGAGCGGCAACGAATTCGTACGCAACTGGTTCCGTTTCAATCTTGACCTCAACAACATTCAAGTGGCAATAACAGCCCGTAAGCACGGACTTCAGGTGCAGAATCTCATTATAGGTGACGGTGAGGTTGCTGATGCCCTCCGTTCGTCGGGAGCAAAGGACTGGGGCCTGTCGCAGTCTATAGATTATCTGGACAGGCTTATGCGCATTCAGGAGATTGATGACCTGTCTGCACGCGAGCGCGAAGTGGACATGATAAAGTGGAACTGGCTTGAGGATAACACATTCTTCCACTTTTTCACAGTCGAGAAACTCTTTGCATTCGTTGTAAGGCTGGATATCGTGGACAGATGGCTTAGACTTGACAAAGACAAGGGCCAGGAACTGTTCCGTTCGCTCATTGGCAGTCTTAAAGGCGAGGTTGAGATTCCCGGGGAGTTCATGTAGGATTAATATGATGTTTATATATGGCAACTAAAGGAATTGTTGGCGGCATCATCGCCAATATGGTTACGCTGAAGGTTGACGGGCCTGTGGCTCAGAATGAAATCTGCTATATTGAGACCGGAGGCGACCGTCTGATGTCGGAGGTCATCAAGGTGGTAGGTGAAAATGTGTATGTGCAGGTCTTTGAGAGCACCCGTGGGCTGAAGGTCGGAGCGGAAGCTGAGTTTACCGGTCACATGCTTGAAGTGACTCTCGGACCCGGCATGCTGTCACACAACTACGACGGCCTTCAGAATGATCTTGACAAGATGACTGGTGTCTTCCTGAAGAGGGGAGAATATACCAACCCTCTGGACAACGAACGCAAGTGGCATTTCGAACCTCTTGTGAAGGTTGGTGACAAGGTGCGGTCGTCGGCCTGGCTGGGAAAGGTCGAGGAGAACTACCAGCCGCTGAAGATTATGGCTCCTTTCCGGCTCGAGGGTGAGTACGAAGTCAAGTCGATAGTGCCTGAGGGCGAGTACAGAATAGCAGATACGATAGCGACGCTCGTTAACGCTGCAGGTGACGAGGTCGCCGTAAACATGATTCAGCGCTGGCCTGTCAAACTGGCCATGACTAATTATGCCGAAAAACCGCGTCCTTTCAAACTGCTTGAAACCGGCGTCCGCTCTATAGATACTCTGAATCCTATAGTCGAGGGCGGTACGGGTTTCATTCCCGGACCTTTCGGTACGGGCAAGACAGTGTTGCAGCATGCCATCTCGAAACAGGCTGAGGCCGATATCGTAATTATCGCTGCCTGCGGTGAGCGTGCAAACGAGGTCGTCGAGATTTTCACGGAGTTCCCGGAACTGGACGACCCCCACACTGGAAGAAAGCTCATGGAACGTACAATCATTGTAGCCAATACGTCCAACATGCCGGTCGCTGCACGCGAAGCCTCAGTATATACGGCAATGACGCTTGCCGAATATTACCGGTCAATGGGATTGAGGGTACTGCTTATGGCCGACTCTACAAGCCGTTGGGCACAGGCCCTTCGCGAAATGTCCAACCGAATGGAGGAACTTCCCGGTCCTGATGCCTTCCCGATGGACATATCCTCAATCATTGCGAACTTCTACGGTCGTGCGGGCTATGTGCGCCTCTATAACGGCGAACCCGGTTCCATCACTTTTATAGGAACTGTATCACCGGCAGGCGGTAACCTCAAGGAGCCTGTCACCGAAAACACAAAGAAGGTGGCACGTTGCTTCTACGCCCTTGAGCAGGAGCGCGCCGACCGTAAGCGTTATCCTGCCATCAATCCGATTGACTCATATTCCAAGTATCTGGATTATCCCGAGTTCGATGAATACATCTGCAGTCGGATTAACGGAGAGTGGATAGGCAAAGTGAACGAGTTGAAGACACGTCTGCTGAGAGGCAAGGAGATAGCCGAACAGATCAACATCCTCGGTGACGACGGCGTTCCGGTGGACTATCACATCACTTTCTGGAAATCAGAACTGATTGATTTCATCGTGCTGCAGCAGGATGCCTTCGACGAAGTTGACGCAGTGACTCCGATGGAGCGTCAGGAGACCATTGTGGATCGGGTGATAGACATCTGTCACACAGACTTCAAGTTCGATACCTTCCTCGACGTGACTGACTATTTCAAGAAGGTGATAAACTTGTGCAAGCAGATAAACTACTCGGAGTACAAGTCTGACGATTACAACAAATACGAGGCGGAACTGAAGAGTCTGCTCGCCGAACGTAAAACCGTATAATTGACTGACAATATGACTACCAAGGCTTTTCAGAAGATATACACCAAGATAAGTCAGATAACCAAGGCTACCTGCTCGCTTAAGGCGACGGGAGTGGGCTATGATGAACTGGCAATGATTGACGGGCGTCTTGCACAGGTTGTGAAGATTGCCGGCGACGAGGTTACGCTGCAGGTTTTCCAAGGTACAAACGGCATTCCCACTAACGCAGAAGTGGTGTTTATGGGCAAGGCTCCCACTCTGAAGGTTAGCGAGCAACTGTCGGGACGTTTCTTCAACGCCTACGGTGACCCTATTGACGGCGGTCCGGCAGTAGAAGGCGAAGAGGTTGAGATTGGCGGCCCCTCGGTAAACCCGGTCAGGCGCAAGCAGCCTTCTGAACTTATTGCTACAGGTATTGCAGGCATCGACCTTAACAATACACTCGTGTCGGGACAGAAGATACCGTTCTTTGCCGACCCTGACCAACCGTTCAACCAGGTAATGGCCACCGTGGCTATGCGTGCCAAGACCGACAAGATAATACTTGGCGGCATGGGTATGACAAACGATGATTACCTGTACTTCAAGAATGTGTTCTCCAACGCCGGAGCGCTGGACCGCATCATCAGTTTCATGAACACTACCGAAGATCCGGCCGTTGAGCGCCTGCTGATTCCTGATATGGCTCTTACTGCTGCCGAGTATTTCGCAGTTCAGAAGAACGAGAAAGTTTTGGTGCTTTTGAGTGACATGACATCCTATGCTGACGCCCTGGCAATCGTGTCGAACCGTATGGATCAGATTCCGTCGAAAGACTCAATGCCCGGTTCCCTCTATTCCGACCTGGCAAAGATTTATGAGAAGGCTGTACAGTTCCCGTCTGGTGGTTCCATTACGATCATAGCTGTGACGACTCTGTCCGGAGGTGATATAACCCATGCGGTACCCGACAATACAGGATACATTACCGAAGGTCAGCTGTTCCTGCGCCGCGACAGCGACATAGGCAAGGTCATCGTCGATCCGTTCCGCTCGCTTTCGCGTCTGAAACAGCTGGTTAACGGCAAGAAGACCCGTGGCGACCACCCGCAGGTCATGAATGCGGCCGTCAGGCTTTATGCCGACGCCTCCAACGCCAAGACCAAGGTTGAGAACGGTTTCGACCTTACGGACTACGATGAGCGTACATTGGCGTTTGCCAAGGATTATTCAGAGAAGCTGCTTGCCATAGACGTCAATCTCGACACCACCGAGATGCTGGATGTGACATGGGGCCTTTTCGCAAAATATTTCCGGCCCGATGAGGTCAACATAAAGGCTTCGCTGGTCGAAGAGTACTGGCCCAAGGATTAACAGAGCAATATGGCAATCAGGTTCCAATATAACAAGACTTCGCTGCAGCATCTTGAGAAGCAGCTCAAGGTACGCGTGCGTACTCTGCCTATCATTAAGAACAAGGAGAGTGCCCTGCGCATGGAGGTGAAGAGATGCAAGGATGACCTGACCAGGCTGGAGGAGAAACTTGAGGAGAACATCAACAGGTATGACTCAATGTTCGCCTTGTGGAACGAGTTCGATCCGTCGCTGGTAAAGGTCAGCGATGTCCATCTGACCGTCCGTAAGATAGCGGGAACACGTATTCCCGTGCTGGATAAGGTGGATTTCGAGGTCGCTCCCTTCAGTCTGTTCGGCTCGCCAAAATGGTATTATGACGGCATTGACATTCTGCAGAACCTGGCAGAGTCAGCTATCTTGTGTGAGTTTACGAGGGCCAAGCTGAATCTCTTGGAAAAAGCCCGCAAGAAGACCACCCAGAAGGTAAACCTGTTCGAGAAGGTGCAGATTCCGGGGTTTGAAGATGCCATCAGGAAAATCAAGCGTTTCATGGAGGATGAGGAGAACCTCTCCAAGTCGAGTCAGAAGATTCTGAAGTCGCTGCTAGAGAAGCGTGAGAACGAAAAAGAGGAGGCGTTGCAATGATAACCAAGATGAAGAAAATCTCCTTCCTCATATTTCACAAGGAGTATGAGGAATTTCTGGAGCAGTTGCGTTCGCTTGGCGTAGTGCATGTCGTTGAGAAGCAGAAGGGTATAGCCCAAGATGCAAGGCTTCAGCACGACGTGGCCATGCTGTCAAAGTATCAGAATGTACTGAAGGAACTGGAGAGCCTGGCTCCCGGAGAGCACATCTCTGACGGCGGGCTTGATGCAGATGCCGTAGCCGACCGTTTCAGCAGCCTTGTTGCTGAACGTGAGACGCTTGAGCAGCAGCGGGCATCCCTGGAGAAAAACAGACAGGACCTGTCGGCATGGGGAAACTTCGATCCCGGGAACGTCAGACGGCTTGCACTTGCCGGATATGAGGTCAGGTTCTTCACCTGTCCGCTGAAGGCCTATAAATCAGAGTGGGAAGACAAGTTCAATGCTGTTGTCATTGAGTCGGACAGGCAGAACACGTGGTTTGTCACAATAACACCGTCAGGAACCGAAGTGTCTGTAGAAGCAGATGCATGTTCTCTTCCTGATGTTTCGCTGGCATCAGTCGAAGAGGCCCTCATTGCCAACGTATCAGCCAGAAAGAGCGTGTCTGCCTCCCTGAAAGAGCTTGCTGCAAGTGGATCCGAAACACTTAGGAATGCGGTAGAAAGGTGTACCGACAGCGTTACTTTCGACAAAGTGTGCCTTTCGGGTGAACCTGCGGCTGCCGACTCCCTGGTTTTGCTCGAAGGGTGGATTCCTGCTTCCAATGTGGACATTACTGCGGCATCCCTCGAAGGACTGCCCATGGTTTATGAGATCAGCGACCCGACCCCCGATGACAACATTCCTATATTGCTGAAGAACAACCGCTTCGCAAAGCTCTTCGAGCCGCTTACAAAACTGTACATGCTGCCCACCTATCAGGAGTTGGACCTTACGCTTATCTTTGCTCCTTTCTTCATGCTCTTCTTCGGGCTCTGTCTGGGCGATATAGGCTATGGACTGCTGATGATTGTCGCCCTGCCGGTCTTCACAAAGCTTTTCAAGCTGATCAATCCCGATTTTTCCAAGTGGCTGGTAGTCCTGTTCGGAGCAAGCACCATGCTGTGCGGCCTGTTGTCGGGAACGTTCTTCGGTTTCAATATTTACGATCTTGACATTCCATTCATCGCAAAGATGAAAGGGCTGCTGTTCAAGTCGAACGCCGAGATGTTCAATATATCGCTCTATATCGGCGTAGTGCAGATTCTTGTAGGAATGGTAGTCAAGGCTGTCAACCAGACCATACAGATGGGCATGAAATATGCCCTTGGCACTATAGGCTGGCTTATCCTTCTTCTGACTGTCATCGTGTCTGTGATTGCGGGAATCAGTTTCGGCAATCCCGTGGTCATAGCGTTGCTTGCGATAGCCTGCGTCGGCATATTCCTGCTGAACAGTCCGGGCAAGAACATACTGCTGAACGTAGGTCTAGGTTTCTGGGACACATACAACATGGCTACGGGTCTGCTCGGCGACGTCCTCTCGTATGTACGTCTCTTCGCCCTGGGGCTTTCCGGCGGCATTCTTGCCAATGTCTTCAACAGCATGGCAGAGGGCATGAGTCCTGACATTCCTGTCGTGGGCTTCATTGTCGCAGCGTTGATTTTCATCGTCGGGCATGCCCTCAACATATTCATGAACATCCTTGGAGCAATAGTCCATCCGATGCGACTGACTTTCGTCGAGTTCTTCAAGAATGCAGGATATACAGGAGGCGGTTCTGAATACAAACCGTTCCAGAGTGTGAGCAGAGTATAACAAAGAATAACAACAAAACAATCTTAAATAATTATGACAAGTTTATTTTTCGCTTATTTGGGTGTCGCCCTTATGATCGGCCTTGCCGGCATAGGCAGTGCTTTCGGAGTGACAATCACAGGCAATGCTGCCGTAGGGGCCTTGAAGAAGGTTGACAAGTTCGGTAATTTCATCGTGCTGACGGCTCTTCCGGGCACTCAGGGTCTTTACGGATTCGCAGGTTACTTCATCTTTGCCAATATGTTCGGTATCCTGACTCCAACCATTGACCCGTTCCAGGCTGCTGCAGTATTCGGTGGCGGACTTGCACTGGGTCTGGTGGGCCTCTTCTCGGCTATCCGTCAGGGTCAGGTCTGTGCCAACGGCATCGCCGCCATAGCACAGGGTCACGATGTGTTCAGCAAGACGCTGATTCTAGCTGTATTCCCCGAGCTCTATGCCATCGTAGCCCTGGCTGGCGTATTCCTCATCGGTTCGTCACTCTGATGGTCTGTTGGCTCTGACAATCCATATCATTTCCTTTGACAACGTGCGGGATATGTTCCTGCACGTTGGCGGGAATCATGTTGTAAAGAGTGTTAAGTTTTGTACCAGTTTGGCTGGCATTGATTAATTTTGCGCTGCGATTTTCGACATCCTGTTCCATATGGAGAAAACGACAAAGAATCCTGATTACATTTTCGCCGTCAGTTGGGAGGTGTGCAACAAGGTCGGCGGTATCTATACGGTTCTTTCCACACAAGCCAAAACCCTGATAGAGAAGAGTGGGGCGACGCTGATATACATCGGCCCCGATCTTAACAAGGACTACGACAATCCTCTTTTCAAGGAGGACACATCGCTGTTTGCCCCGTGGCAGAGAGTTGCCTGGGAGCGTGACGGCCTCGCGGTAAGAATAGGCAGATGGAATATCCCTGGCTCACCGATTGTGTTCCTGGTCGATTTCCTGCCGTTCTATCCCATGAGAGACTGGATATACGGCAAGGCGTGGGAACTATTCCAGGTTGATTCGCTCCATTCGTACGGCGACTACGACGAGGCTTCGATGTTTTCCTATGCTGCGGCGATGATAGCGAGAAGTTTTTACAACTACTATCTGAACGAGAACTATTCGGTTGTCTATCACGCTCACGAGTGGATGACAGGACTCGGTGCCCTCTTCATCAAGCACTATATTCCGCAGATTGCAACGGTGTTTACCACCCATGCCACATCCATAGGTCGCTCCATCGCCGGAAACAACAAACCGTTATACGATTATTTCGAGGGCTACAACGGCGATCAGATGGCCCGTGAACTGAACATGGAGTCAAAACACTCTGTCGAGAAGCGCACGGCACAGCTTGTTGACTGCTTCACGACAGTGAGTGAAATAACCGCACGTGAGTGTACCCAGCTGCTGGAGCGTACTCCCGATGCCATCACAGTGAACGGATTCGAAGGAGACTTCCTGCCTCCGACCCCTGAAAAGTTCAGCGAAAAATATTCTGCCGCCCGCAAGCGCATGCTTCTGGTGGCAAACCGTCTGTTCGGCACCTCCTGGGGCGATGACACCGTAATTATCGGTACCGGAGGACGCTACGAGTTCCGTAACAAGGGGTTGGATATGTTCATCGAGTCGATGAAGCTTCTGCGTGAGGACAAACGCGTAGAGGGTCGTCACATCCTTGCATACATCAATGTTCCAGGGTGGGTGTCAGAGCCTCGCCGTGACCTGCAGGAGCGCCTGACAAAAAAGAGCAGGACGTCGGTTCCGCTCAATGTGCCGCAGACGACACACTGGCTTCACAACATGGGTGAGGACCGCATCCTAACGATGCTCGGCTCTCTGGGATTCTACAACCGCCCCGCCGATGACATCCACATCGTCTTCGTGCCGTGCTATCTTGACGGCAGGGACGGAATATTCAACCTTTCCTATTACGACCTTCTGATTGGGCAGGATCTGGCTCTGTTCCCTTCATACTATGAGCCTTGGGGCTATACGCCTCTTGAGAGTTCTGCCTTCCGCGTACCTACCGTGACCACCGACCTGGCCGGATTCGGTCTATGGGTCAACTCGCTAAAGAAGCGTCCCTCTGAGTTGTCAGACGGCGTAAAGGTCGTGCACAGAACCGACAGCAACTGGAACGATGCTTCAATGAGTATCAAAGAGGCTGTCGTCGAGTGGATTCTGGCCGATGGCAAAAAACGTCAGAAAATGCGTACCGCTGCCGGGAACATAGCAGAGAAGGCATTGTGGAAGCATTTCATAGTGAATTACGAGAAGGCATACGATATTGCCCTTACCAAAGTTTCAAATCAATAATCATCAAATTGGAATATGAAGATCAAGACGAGTAATGCAAACATGCCGAACTGGCATTCAATAAACGTCAAACCGTCGATTCCCGACTCTTTGGATAAACTCGATGAGATAGCGCACAACATGTGGTGTGCATGGAGTCCTGAAGCCCAGGCCCTTTTCAAGAGTATTGACGAACAGCTCTGGAGAGAGGTGAAGCATAACCCCGTCCTCATGCTCGAGACTCTCAGCTATGAGAAACTTAACGAACTGTCAAATGACAAGAGACTTATAAAGAACATGGATTCGGTGTATGACGAGTTCCGCTCCTATATGGATGTCAAACCCGACTCAACCCGTCCGTCAGTAGCTTACTTCTGCATGGAATATGGTCTGTCGCATGTGCTGAAAATATACTCCGGAGGTCTTGGCGTCCTGGCCGGCGACTATCTCAAGGAGGCATCCGATAGCAATGTCGATCTATGCGGCGTAGGCTTCCTGTACCGCCACGGATACTTTACCCAGACACTGTCCATGGACGGTCAGCAGATTGCCAACTACGAGGCACAGGATTTCAACACCCTGCCCATCGAGAGGGTGCTCGACAAGAACGGACAGCAGCTGATGGTCAAGGTCCCCTATATCAACTATTCCGTATATGCTTCGATATGGAGGGTCAACGTCGGCAGGGTATCTCTCTACCTTATGGATACCGACAATGACCAGAACAGCGAGTATGACCGTCCCATCACTTCGCAGCTTTATGGCGGTGATTGGGAAAACCGTCTCAAGCAGGAGATACTTCTCGGTATCGGCGGCATGCTGGTGCTTAAGGAACTCGGCATAACGAAGGATATTTATCATTGCAACGAAGGCCATGCTGCCCTCTGCAACCTTTACCGTCTTGTCGATTTCGTGAAGAATGGACTGACGTTCAACCAGGCTATGGAGATTGTCCGTTCTTCATCCCTCTACACCGTACATACACCAGTTCCTGCAGGTCACGACTATTTTGACGAAGGACTCATCGGCAAGTATCTGAGCGGCTATGCCCAAATGTTGGGTATCAGCTGGAACGAGCTCATGGACATGGGCCGCACCAACCCGGGTGACTCGGGCGAGCGTTTCTGCATGTCAACATTCGCCTGCAATACCTGTCAGGAGGTCAACGGCGTGAGTTGGCTGCACGGAGAGGTTTCCAAGAAGATGTTCTCCGGCATCTGGAAGGGCTATTTCCCCGAGGAGAGCCACGTCGGCTATGTCACCAACGGTGTCCACATGCCCACCTGGGCATCTGCAGAGTGGAGGGAACTCTACGATCAGTATTTTGACAAGTCGTTCATGTCCGATCAGTCGAACCAGAAACTGTGGGAGGCAATCTATCAGGTACCCGACAAGGTGGTCTGGAACAAACACATGGAGATGAAGGAAAAGTTGGTCGAGTTCATTCGCAAGTATTTCCGCGAAACATGGCTGAAGAATCAGGGTGACCCTTCAAGGATTGTGTCGCTTCTGCAGACAATCAACCCCAATGCCCTCATCATCGGTTTCGGCCGCCGCTTCGCCACATATAAGCGTGCTCACCTACTGTTCACCGATCTGAACCGTCTTGCCAAGATTGTCAACAATCCTGACTATCCCGTACAGTTCATATTCACTGGAAAGGCCCACCCGCACGATGGCGCCGGTCAGGGCCTCATCAAGCAGATTGTAGATATATCACGCCGTCCCGAGTTCCTTGGCAAGATAATATTCCTCGAGAACTACGACATGCATCTTGCACACCGCCTTGTGTCTGGCGTCGATATCTGGATGAACACTCCCACACGTCCTCTCGAAGCGTCCGGAACCTCGGGCGAGAAGGCGCTCATGAACGGTGTCGTCAACCTGTCTGTACTTGACGGCTGGTGGTATGAAGGCTACCGCAAAGGAGCAGGGTGGGCTCTCACCGACAAACGCACCTATCAGAACCAGGAGCATCAGGACCAGCTTGATGCAGCCACCATCTACAGTCTCATTGAGAACGAGATAGCCCCGTTATACTACAACCGCGACAAAGACGGCATCTCGGCCGGATGGGTCGGCGTGATGAAGAACTCCATTGCCCAAATAGCTCCGCATTACACAATGAAGCGCCAGCTTGATGACTATTTCAGCAAGTTCTACTGCAGGCAGGCTGAGAGGGCTCATTACCTTTCTGCGAATAACTACGCCAAGGCTAAGGAACTTGCAGCCTGGAAGGAGATAGTCGCAGAGCGCTGGGATTCCATCGAAGTGGTAAGCAGCGAGAAGAGCGAACCCGTCTCACAGGGCAACATGGAGAACGGATGCCAGTATAAAGTCAGGTACGTGATAGACGAGAAAGGACTCGAGGATGCAATCGGAGTTGAGATGGTTATGACAAAGAACCTGAACGGCAACGAGACTCTGCAGAAGGTTCTTCCGCTCAATCTGGTGGAACGCAACGGAAACCTCTACACATTCGAGGCTACCTTCACACACGATATGTCGGGTACGTTCAACGTATGCTACAGAATGTATCCCAAGCATCCTGACCTGCCTCACAGACAGGACTTCTGCTACGTCAAGTGGTTCTATTGATTATCCGGAGGGCAGGCGGTCAGGAACCGCTTCTGTCTTGAGAATTCCGATCACATAAAAATCTCTGAATTGTGCGCATTTGTGTCAGTACCACAGATACGCACAACTTTTTTGTGTGCTGCAGCGACTTGCGCGGTCTTTTCTCAGTCCGGTCTGGAAAAAACTGTATATTTGTGTATCATTGGTTACTAATTACAATAGAGGACAGAATGAAAGGTTTTCAGGCGACAGCCATCCTTGCTGTCATGATATTGACGGCATCTTGTGCAGGCGGTAATTCAGGCGAACTTAAGGTTGACTGGAAAGGAACGCTCAAGATGGACAAAATGTTTTGTAATCCGTTGCTGGATTTTGCATACACCGCAGACCCGACGGCTGTGGAATATGAGGGACGACTGTATGTCTATGGCACAAACGATCAGCAGCAATGCGATGAAACCCATCCTGACAGTTCAAACAGTTACGAGCGCATCAAATCGCTCGTGATGATGTCAACCTGTGATATGGTGAACTGGACATTTCATGGCGTAATCCCGACCGGGAAACTGGCACCCTGGATTATCGCCTCCTGGGCACCGAGCATCTGCAGCCGTGTAGAGCAAGACGGTCTGACCCACTTCTACCTTTATTTCTCCAATAGCGGTTTCGGTACCGGTGTGCTGACATCTACCTCGCCTACAGGACCGTGGACAAGCCCTCTCGGACGCAGCATAGTCGATGCCCATACCGAAGGTCTCGGCGACTGTACCGTACCGTTCGATCCGGGCGTGGCCATTGACGACGACGGTACGGGCTGGCTTACCTTCGGTGCCGGCAAGGCAA
Organism: Bacteroidaceae bacterium; assembly: GCA_017615835.1. Classification (GTDB taxonomy): domain Bacteria; phylum Bacteroidota; class Bacteroidia; order Bacteroidales; family Bacteroidaceae; genus Colenecus. Next base: position 35,125 of record JAFZZI010000012.1, read on the forward strand.
GAATCGCCAGACTGGCCCCCGACATGCTCAGTTTCGACAGCCCCTTTGCGGTAATACCTGCAGCTCACCATTTTGAGGCTAATGAACTTAACTTCATAGGTGGAAAGATGGTGTATACCTACAACCTTGACTGGAAACCGAAAGCAGACTGGGACAGGAATTCCGAGACCCCTTCGGCATGCAGCATGGCTTACATGATTCCGGACGACCCCCTGGATCCCGACTCATGGCACTATGTGCGCCACTATCTCAGGAATCCCGGCGATGACGGATTCGACTACAGTAACAACCACACTCATCTTCACAAATACAAAGGCCGGTGGTATCTGTTCTACCATACCATGAGTCTTAAGCGGAGCAGAGGCATAAAAGGCGGTTACCGCAGCATCTGTGTCGATTGTATTGATGTTGACGAGAGCAGGCAGGACATTCCGCTCATACATGCGACATACCAGGGCGTATCCCAAATATCTCCGCTCAATCCGTTCGGAATTCAGGAGATGGAGACGACAGCAGCTACTGTAGGTGTCCGTTTCGAGCCGTATGGCGACGCTGGCAACATGGTTGCTGTATCCGACTCTACAGGAGCCGTAATGGTAAGGGGTGCCTGCTTTGACCATAAGCCGCGGAGACTCAACATACAAGCACAGGGAAAAGGCCGCATAGAGGTGCGTCGCGACAACCCTGAAGGAGAACTCATTGCCTGTCTTGACCTTGACTGTCCCGAAATGGGAACCGTCCGGGGCCGGCTTTCAAAATCACCTCATGACACCTGCGACCTGGTGTTCCTCTTCAGAGGGGACACTCTGCTCATCGACAGTTGGTATTTCGAATGATTGAGTTGAACACTTACGCTCAGACCACCTCCTTTAGCTCTCTTTCCTGTTGTCCTTCTGTCCTGTTTTCGCAGCGTCGTCAATCTTGCCGTCCTTGGCATCCGCCGCACGTTTCTTGTCCTGATACAGGAAACGCTTTATCTTGTGTGTCGCAGTCCTGTGGAAAGGCTCGCGCATGACCTCCACCTCGTTTATCTTCAGGAAGCGGCTTACCTTCGAGTTTACGAAATCCTTGACCGACTGCTTGCGCTCCTCGATCATCTCCATGAACTTGTCCTGACCTTCAAGGTTCCAGTCAATAAGGCCGTCGTTGAACTGGACAAGTGCCACCAGATGTCCGTCGCGGCTTATGACAAGCGACTCGTTTACCTCTTTCATGAAATTTATGACACTTTCAATCTCCTCAGGATAGATATTCTCGCCCGATGAACCGATTATGACATTGCCTGAACGTCCCTGTATGGAATATCGTCCCTTCTTGTCAACACTTGCAATGTCACCCGTCCTGAACCAGCCGTCGGCTGTCTTGACCTGCATGGTACGCTTGAAGTCCTTGTAATAGCCGAGCATAACGTTGGGACCCTTCACAACCAGCTCGCCCTGGCCGGTCTCCGGGTCAACGTCAATCAGCTTGACCTGTACTCCATAGGCAGCGGTACCCGTTGTCCCGACATGAGTCTTGTGAGGCGGTGCATTGCATATCAGGGGGGCGGTCTCGGTCAGTCCGTAGCCTATTGCGTAGGGGAAACCTGTCTTGCAGAGGAACGACTCAATGTTGACATCAAGTTTTGAACCTCCGATGCCGAAGAATCTGATGCGTCCGCCGAAAGTCTTCTTCAGCTTTATGCCTACAAGCCTGTAAAGCAGCAGCGGCCAGTGCTCCTGAAGGTGCGAGAGGAACTTGCTCGAAGATATTGTAGGCAGAATGCTGTTCTTGTAAATCTTCTCCATAATCAGCGGAACGGACAGCATGGCGGTAGGACGTATCTTCTTCAGAGTCTTCATGAGAATAGTAGGGGTGGGGGGCTTCTGCAGATAATAGACACTTGCTCCCATGGCAAACGGGTAGAGCATGCCGATACTCATCTCGTACGTATGGGCCAGCGGGAGCACCGAAAGGAAAACATCGCGTCTGCCCACCTTGTGCGCGTACCAGGCCTCAGTCACATTCCAGCACAGGTTGCGGTGGCTCAGCATGACACCCTTGGCATTTCCGGTCGTTCCCGAAGTATATAGAATTGCCGCAATATCCATTGGAGCCGGAACCTTTATACGTCCGTCGCAGGTGTAGAACGGGTCTTCAGCCTTAAGCAGCTGGAAGGTATTGATGTCTATGACAAGGCAAAGGCCGTCCATTCTCTCCTTGCTGATTTTCGGAATCTGTTTCTCGGACACGAAAATAGCCTTTGCTCCCGAGTGTGACAGGATGTTCTCAACCTCATTGGGCGAGACCTCCGGCAGCATCGGTACGGCAATCCGTCCGTAGGCAGTCACTGAGAAGAAGGCGACTGCCCAGTTTGGCATATTCTCCGACAGGATAGCCACCTTGTCAGACACGCTGATGCCGAATGTGCAGAGCAGACCGGACAACTCGTCGCACTTCTCTCTGAACTGAGTGAACGTATATGACTGCCCGCCTTCTGTAAAGTCGGATACAAGCCTTCCTGCATTCACGTACGTAGAGTACTCGAGAATGTCGGCCAGGGTGTTGAACGTATGTCTCATTGAACTTTATTCAGTTATATAGTTTTCAGGATATCTTGCTCCAAGATCCATCTCCCTGTAAGCCTGCTGCATTCGGGCAGTATCGGCCTTGGCATCGTCAGTCAGTTCGAATTTCGTAACCACTCCCACCTGCTTCCTCTTCCAGTCGAAACAGGCCAGATATACCGGAATTCCTGCTTCGCGGGCAATAAGGTGATATCCGGTCTTCCATTTCCTGACAGGTTTGCGAGTTCCCTCAGGGGCTATTGCAAGGTGGAAAGTTTCCCGGTCGTGCATATTGTGCAGGACAGAACGGACTATTGAAGAAGGACTCTTGCGGTCAACCGGTATTCCACCCATGGCCCGGATAAGCCACCCCAGCGGAGGGAAAAACAGCTCCTTCTTCACCATGCACAAGGCATTTCCGCCAATCGACTTGTAATATAGATACGACACCACGAAGTCGAGGAAAGAGGTATGTGGAACTCCCAGCAGGATACACTTCTTCTCAGGTGGCATAGTGCCTATCACCTTCCATCCTGCAAGGCGCAGAATCAGACCGCATGTCCTGTTCCAGATACCCATTCCCTTTATCTTTACCGTTATCGTGCCATGTTGTATATAGCCTCCATGTCGGCTGCGTGCAGAACCTTGAAGCATCCGGTTGACTGACTGCCTCCGCGGCTGCACTTGCGAACCATCTCCTTTATCTCGGAATCGGTTATCTCGCGTCCGATAAGCTCATGTATCGTCGTTGGCATCCCGATGGACCTGAAGAACCTTTCAGTAGCCTCGATACCCTTCAGGGCAGTACCTTCGGGATCGGTAAAGTCGTTCGGAACATCCATCACGTTGACTGCGAAACGAACGAACCGGCTTACGTTCTCCTTGTAAACATAACGTGCCCAGCTTGGCCAGATGACAGCCAGACCCGCACCGTGCGTTACATCGAACATACCGCTCAGTTCGTGCTCGAGCTGGTGCGTGGCCCAGTCATCGCTTATGCCGCAGCCGGTCAGGCCGTTGTGGGCGACACTGCCTCCCCACATAATCTGAGCCCTGTTGCGGTAGTCTTCAGGATTCTTGAGCACTGCAAAAACACAATCCTTCATGGTGCGCAGCACCGATTCGGCGATTGCGTCCGTAAGAGTCATGTCGTCATCGTGAGTGAAGTACCGTTCCATAGTGTGCATCATCATGTCGGTGACGCCGGCAGCAGTCTGGTACGGCGGAAGCGTAAACGTGCGGCGCGGATTCATAATGGCGAATTTCGGGCGCGACATATCGTTCGAATAACCCAGCTTGACACCTCCGTCCTCGTTGGTAATGACACTGGCCTCGCTCATCTCGCTGCCTGCAGCAGGAATAGTGAGCACGCTGGCTACCGGCAGACAGCACTCAGGCTCAGCCTTGCCGAGGTAGAAGTCCCACACCTCGCCGTCGTAAGGAACACCGTAGGCTATTGCTTTCGAAGAATCGATGACACTGCCGCCACCAATGGCCAGGATAAAATCGATACCCTCGCGGCGACATAGTGCAATACCCTCGTGAACCAGCGAGAGGCGCGGATTGGGTACCACACCGCCCAGTTTGAAATACTTTATGCCCGCATCGGCAAGAAGACCGCAAATCTTCTCCAAGAGGCCCGATTTTATGGCACTCTTGCCACCGTAATGGACCAGAACCCTGTGACCGCCATACTTGCTTACCAGGCAGGCTACCTGCTCTTCAGAATTTTCACCGAACACAACCTCAGTCGGTGCGTAGTAATTGAAATCTTTCATTCTGCACTGAACATGTTATAATATAGTCCTACAAATATACACATATTCTCCTTGATGTGCAAGGCTGTGCTTTGATGGTCCCCATTGTCCAAAAGATCTATCTGCGTGAATGGAAGAAGCCGTATGTAAGTGTTCTCCTGTTGTGGGAAGAATACCGCAAGGACAATCCTAACAGTATCAATACTATCGCCTTTATGTTGAATAGAAAGAATGAGACAATCGTAGATGGTGTTATTCAAAAAGGTAATAGGACTATAGCAAAGAAAACAGTCTGACATTTAACGAAATACTTTGACAGCATCTCTTGGTGTCATGAATCCGTCCGGCGAATGTTCCGCGTTGCGTTGCAGTCGTTGCAGTTGTTTTGCGCAAAGCCGCGATATAACAAACTGACATTAACCACGCATTGCATCTGAACTCAATGCTGCAAAAAAGTAACATAAACATGCGTGCGTACCTTGATAAGTTCAAAGTTTTACTACCTTTATAGCCACCAATGTTATGACGATATACGATATTATAGTGCAAGTTTCGGTGATGTTTCAATTTGTGTGACCGAAGCGGTTATATTACTTTTATGTTTGATTGGGACGACTTTGATGACCAGGAGTTCGATGAAGAGGAATTCCGGATTAGGCAGGAACAGAAACGCCGGGAAAGTGAGCAGCGACGGAAACTGAATCGTTAGGCGATAGCCTCTAAAACTAACTGATTCTTGCTAATTCTGCAAAAACTAGCAAGAATTGGCAAGAATTTAAAATGATATTTGTATCTCCGGCAAGAAAGACAGATAAAAGGTTTTATGATAGAATTGCCACCAAAGATTGAAAAAAAGCTCTTGTTAATGTCTTGCTGAAAGGATAGTCAACAACTACAACACGATTCAATATATAGTTGAACATAAGGATGACCCATTGGCTGAAGAAGGACTTTTATATATTCATCAGTTGATGACAGAAAAAACTTTGGTTAATCCTGATGATGCAGGACGTTTTAGAACAAACGACAAGGTTGTTGTGACAGATATGGTAGAGGGGGATATTGTATTTACGCCGCCTTCCTATAAGGAGATTCCCGAGTTTATAGAAACCCTGTGTGATTTCTTCAACAACGACAGCCCGAATACTTTCATCCATCCTATCATTAAGGGTATAATTGTTCACTTTATGTTGGCCTATATGCACCCCTTTGTCGATGGTAACGGGCGGACGGCACGTACCTTATTCTATTGGTATATGCTGAAGGAGAACTACAAGTTGACAGAGTATATGTCTATATCAAGGGTCATTGCAAAGTCAAAGAGTAGTTATGAGAAAGCATTCCGTTATACAGAGAACGACGGAAACGATATGGGCTATTTTGTCGCCTATAACTTGAGAGTACTTGAAACCTCTTTCCAGAAACTTCGTGAATACATACAACGGAAGCAACAAGAGAAGAAAGCGGCAAGCACATTCATGATGGCTGGTAATATCAATTACAGGCAGGCAATCGTTTTGCAAAGGCTTACCAATGAGCCAGATACCATCTTTACGGTGAAAGATGTGCAGGAACTGTTCTCTGTCTCTTCCATGACGGCAAGAAAAGACTTATCAGACTTGGTACAACAAGGTTATCTGGAAGAGATTGCCATCAATAATGTTACACGTGGGTATATTATGGCCCCATTAAAGATACCCTTTGCATAAAAACAAGCAATGACATATAAGCGATTAGGCGACCATATCAGAGAAGTGAATGGGTCATTAACATATAGATCTCTTGCTCGGTAAAGACATGTGGAGTGTATTGACGCTCTCTTTTTTTACAGAGGGTGGGGTGTACCTGGATGCGTCGTATTTGCAGTTCAAGGATACTTTTCGGTTTTTTACCCTTAAGTGTTGATGCATCTGTCATTTATACATATATTTGCTGAAATGTAACAATAAACCCGTTCATGACTATGAAAAGGATTATCCAGATTTTATCTGTTTTTGGCTTGATATGTGCTTTTGCCATGCCTGTATGCGGTCAGTCTGAAAAAACGATCAAGCGGAAAGTCGCAATTGGCCGTTTTTCGAACGAGACCCAGTATTCAAAGGGGCTGTTTTATGACAAGGATAATGATCCCATGCGTAAGCAGGCTCTTGATATTCTGTCCTCGAAACTTGCGGCAACTGGTAAGTTTATTCTCCTGGAGAGAGAAGACCTTGATTTGTTGGTTGCTGAATCGGGTGAGGGAATGAATAAGATTGGTGCCGATTACCTGATTCTGGGCTCAATTACGGAGTATGGAAGGAAAAACGAAGGAGAACAGAAAGTTTTCTCATCCACGAAGACCCAGACGGTGGAGGCAGGTGTAAGTGTAAGACTGGTTGAAGCGGCTACCGGATTGATTATCTATTCTGATGAAGCGAAAGGCTATGCCGAAACGACATCAAAGCAAACCTTAGGTCTCGGAGGATCAGCCGGATTTGATGCCACATTGAGTGACAAGGCTATTTCCGCTGCTCTTAACCAACTGGTGGAGAATATCATAAACAAGTGTATGGACAAGCCGTGGAAGTCTTATATACTTACTATTGATGACGGTTCTTACATAATTTCCGGAGGTGCATCACAAGGTCTGTCTGCCGGAGATTCTTTCGTTGTGTATAAGAAAGGGAAAATCGTTGACAATCCGCAGACTGGAATGAAGATTGAACTGCCGGGCACCAAGGTCGGCAATGTCAAGGTGATACAGTCGGTGGGTGATACACCTGAGACGGAAATATCATTCTGCTCTTACGAAGGGGATGGTATTGACCCTGAGAAATTATCTGATTACTATATATCTGACAAGTGATATGAAAAAGCTTTTGTTCATTCTGGCCATAGTGTTGCTGTCCGGTTGCGGGGTTGGCAACTATACTGTTTCATCGGGTAGGGCAAATCAGGGTGCTCTGTCTTTCACTTCTGCGAAAGCCACTGACATTTCCGTCTATGTCGATGATGATTCCTATTCTATACAGAGCGTCAAGGATAAGGCTTATAAGACAGACAGGAAAATCAAACAGACTGCTGCAAATACCATTTTCCTGTCTCCGGGAACCCATACGGTAAAAGTGATAATGGGTGACGAAGAGGTTTTTTCGAAGCAGTTGCTTATTTCAGCATCTGAGCATAGAATTATAGAACTATGAAGAAACTGTTCCTTTTTACTCTCGCTGCGTTGTTGCTGACTTCCTGCTCGACGACGAGTCTGTATTATTGGGGAGGGACTCAGAAACAGACGACTACGTACGAGAATCTGGCCTATATGGACTATAAGAAACAGAGTCCGGAGGCTATCTGCAGACTTATTGTCGCCTATAATGATATGGTTACCAACCCCTCGAAAGAGGGTACCAGACATGTTCCTGCTCCTGGAATCTGCGCCGAATACGGTTATCTGCTGATGCAGCCGGAAACTGCTGCCGCCTTTACTGATTATGCTACTGTTGCTCAGAAAAAAGCATTCCAGGAAAGTGATTATGCAGGTTATTTCCCCGGACTCGGAAAGGATATGTTCCAGAAAGAGATGGAATACTATCCCGAGTCGATACCTTTCATAGAACCGTTGTTGAAGAAATTAGCCCGATAACTATGGAAACAAAAAGAAATATATGCATCATACTGGCGTCGCTTTTTTTGCTGACTTCGTGTTCGGTCTCAAATGTTACACGCGGCACTCAGTATGAGAAACTATATGAGGAACAGCCTGTTACGATGTTGGTTATGCCGCCCATCAACAATACTTCGTATGTGGAGGCAAAGGAGTTCCTATACACCTCTATAAGCAGGCCCTTGGCCGAAGCGGGTTATTATGTTATCTCTCCGCTGCTTGCGATGGACATCCTTAAGGCAGAGAGTGCATATGATGCGGAGCTTTTTGTAGATGCGCCTTTGACCAAGTTCAGGGATTTCTTCGGAGCAGATGCTGTCGTGTTCTCTGAAATAAACGACTGGACAAAGAAGGGGTTCGGAATTCAGACCAATATACGCTACTTCATAAGATCTACGAAGACTGGGGAAATTCTGTTTGACAGGAGTTGCAAGTTGTATCTGGACCTGTCAGTGAATTCTGGCACCAATTCTGTTTTGGGCGCTTTGCTGGATCTGGCAGCCTCTACCATCAATACTGCGGCGACGGATCATATTGTTGCGGCCAGAAAAGCGAATGACTTCATCTTCAAGGATATTCCAAGAGGAAAATATCACCCGCAGTTTATGACGGACAAAGATGTTGTCGCTGAACTGAAAGATATTTCGAAGAATGTGAAATAGTACACAAAAGGGACCGTCCCTGCTGTGTAGAGTACACAGAGATAAGTCCCTGCTGTGAATGTATTATGTGCTGTGTACATATAAGATAACAGTGAGATGAAAACCTATCCTTTGCTCCAGTCGCAGTTGGGCGTGTTCTACGACTGCCTGAAATTTCCGCAGGTAATGCAGTATAATATTCCGTGTATTACCGAGTTGACAGACTGTATCGACCTGGACCGTGTGGAGGGAGCCATCCAGTCAATATTTGTTTCAAGGCCGGAATTCAGGATGCGCTTTTTCATTGACAATGACGGCGAGCCGCGTCAGTATGTGGACGAGAGCAAGAGACTGTCTGTTGCCCGTCGGAATATGTCTGAGAGTGATTTCCGCCAGTATGCCTATCATGGTTTCTGCCGTCCGTTCGACATAATGGGCGAGGAGCCGCTGATGCGTGTGGAGCTCATCAGTACGGATGAGGGCAAGCGCTATATGTTGCTGGACATTCATCATCTGATATCTGACGGCACCAGTTATCTGGTACTTTTTACGCAGTGCGACCTGCAGTTGGCTTATGAGGGCAAGCCGTTGCCGGCACAGGAATACGGAATGTTGCAGTTTGCCGAAGAGGAGGCTGCACACATCGGTGACGCGGAATATGAGCGCGCCAAGGCTGTGATTACGGAGAAGTATGCTGGCGTTGACTTCGCTACGCTGTCTGCACGTCCTGAGAATCCCGTAGGCGAGATGGGACAGGAATCGGCATATATCAGCCGTGCATTAGTTGATGGCTGGTGCAAGGATAATGGTTTTGCACCGTATCAGTTGTTTCAGGCTGCATTCAGTTATGTCCTGTCGCGGGTAATGCGCGAGGAAAAGGTGGCCTATACGACGATTTATCACGGACGTCGCGATCCGCGCGTCAGGCAGGCTTACGGTATGTTTGTGCGTACCATCCCCTTCATGATGGAGATCAGGAAGGAGCAGACCGTGCGGGAATATATCGCCAGTGTCCATCAGGAGATGAAGGAGACACTGTCACAGTTGGCCTATCCCTTTTCGCACATTTGTCGTGACTTAGGCGTACAACCTGGAATCTCGTTCAACTTTACGGCATTGCCAGGCTGGGAGGAAGCCTGCCGTTTCGGTGAGACGCTCTGTCCGCTGGTGCAGCAGGACCGTGGTGATGTGTTTTACGACATGCTGGCGCACATCTTCCTGGCTGGCGACAACTACGATATCCGCATGGAGTCGAGTCTGACCATGAACAGCCGCCGACAGATGCGTATGATGGCGGACGCTATCAAGGCTACGATGGAACACATGATGGCCCAACCTGATGGTGCCATTGACGGCATCAGCATTGTGAGCGACGAAGAGGCTGAGCGTATTGTCAGTTTGGGTGCAGGCAAAGATATTGATGTTGACCTGAGCAAGACTTTTGCCAACCTGTTTACCGAACAGGCCGGACGCACTCCGGATGCAGTTGCCGTCGTGGACAGGGACAGCCAGTTTACATACGGCGAGATGGACCGCTACTCGAATGCGCTGGCCCGTCAGCTTATCGAATTCGGTGTACAGCCCAATGACTTTGTCTGCGTGATGCTGGACCGTTTCAAGGAGTTCCCGCTGGCTGTTCTAGCCATCCACAAGGCCGGTGCCGCTTACACTCCGTTGGATTTCGAGTATCCGAATGAGCGACTGGGCTATATGTTGGAGAATTCCGAGTCGAAGGTGCTCATCACCTCGCACAACGTGCTGGAGGCAAAGATGGCTGAGGGTGATTTTGATACCGCTGCCGCCAGGACCTTCTTCATAGATGACTTCATGGCAGAGTTGAGCCCGGGCTGCAATCCTGACGCTGCGGCTCCGATTGACTTGTCTGATCCCGATGGCCTGGCTTATATGATTTACACTTCAGGTTCTACGGGCAAGCCCAAGGGAGCCATACTTCATCAGGCAGGTCTGCGCAACTTCATTGCCGTTGTCATCGACATGGAGAAGCTGACAGCCGATGACCGCATCAGCGGACACCGCTCGTTCTCGTTCGATGCCCACATTGAGGATATGTATCCCGTGCTGACACTCGGTGGCTCGTTCCACATTATGCCGACTGAGATACGAAAGGACCTGGCCTTGATCCGCCAGTTCCTGATGGATCACAAGATTACTGGCGGCGGTTATTCTACGGCTATGACCTGTCTGCTGCTCAATTCCTTCGACGACCTGCCCATACGTTTCACGACCGGTGGGGGGGAGAAGATGAGCGGTGTCTATAGCGACCACATTGAGATAATAAACGTGTACGGCCCTACGGAGTGTACCGATGACACTTCCTATTACAGCATAGCACCGGGTTGCAGGATAGAGGATATACCTATCGGCGAGAGCGTGGCCAACAACTGGAATTTCATCGTCGATACCTCAGGCAACCTTGTACCGCAGGGCGTGGCCGGCGAACTGTGCTTTGCCGGTGTGCAGGTGGGTCGCGGTTACTGGCGGCTGCCTGAACGTACAGCCAAGTCGTTTGTCGATTGCCCGTTCGTAAAGCAAGACCGATGGGGACGTCCGGTGCGTATGTACCATACAGGCGACCTCTGCCGTTGGAATGATGACGGTCAGATAGAGTATCTGGGCCGTATCGACACTCAAGTGAAACTTCGTGGCTTCCGTATAGAACTGGGTGAGATTGAGAGCAAGGCTCTCAACATCGAAGGTGTCCGTCAGGCAGCTGCCGAGGTGCGCAAGGTTGCGGGTAACGAGCATCTGGTGCTATATTATACTGTCGTTGAAGGTTCAACTGTTGATGACGAATCAATTCGCCGGGTACTCGCCTCTTCGTCGTTGGCCGACTATATGGTGCCCGATGTCTATATGCGTCTGGGTGTTATGCCGATGACTCCCAACGGGAAGATAAACCGCAAGGCGCTGCCGATACCTGAGATGAAACGCGCTACTGAGTTTGTTGCTCCCGAGGGCGAAATGGAAGAGATGTTCTGCAGAATATTCTCTGATGTCCTCAAGATCAAAGAGGTTGGTGCTACCGATAACTTCTTCGAAATTGGCGGTACCAGCATTAATGCTATCAAGGTAATCGTCGAGGCCAACAAGCACGATGTCCAGATTGTGTTCAACGATCTGTTCACACAAAAGACACCGAGGGCGCTGGCAGCTTTCGTTACTGACAGCAGTACAACTTCTGAGACTCCTGAGGCTGGCTCTGGAGCCAGTCCGGTAGCTGGCAATATCGTTGACGACACCCCCGAGGCCATCCGGTATGCCCCGCTCAATGCCCTGCTGAGCAGCAACACACTTGATGCTTTCCGCAACGGCAAGCGACAGCCGATTGGCGATGTGCTGCTGACCGGTTCTACGGGCTATCTGGGTATACACATCTTGAACGAGTTGCTGACAAATTATCAGGGTCATGTTGTCTGTCCTGTCCGCGCAAGGGGAGACGGAGAGGCGCTGAGCCATCTCAAGACACTCTACTTCTACTACTTTGGAGATACGGAGACTTTCAGCCATTTCGACGAGCGGGTCACAGTATTCGCTGCAGAAGTAACAAAGGCCGATGCATTCGACAGCCTGACGGGTAAGGCTTTTACCGTCATCAACTGCGTGGCCAACGTCAAGCATTTCTCTGCCGGCAACGATATCGAGATGGTCAACATCGAGTCGGTCCGACATCTGATAACCTTCTGTCTGCGTACAGGTTCGCGCCTGATACATATCTCTACCAACAGCATTGCCGGCATCAGTATCGATAACGTACCTGGTCCGGAGGTCAGACTGACCGAGCAGGACTTATACATCGGACAGAATGTAGATGCCAACAAGTACATATATTCCAAGTTCAAGGCCGAGGAACTGGTGCTCGATTCTGTCGCACATCATGGCCTGAATGCCAAGATTATGCGTGTAGGCAATCTGTCGGCCCGTCAGAAGGACGGTGAGTTCCAGATAAACTTCAACACAAACAACTTCCTGGCCACTCTGCGCGCATACGTTGTCATTGGCATGGTGCCCTACGCAGCCCTTGACCAGCGTTTCGAGTTCTCACCAATCGATGAGGTGGCTCGTGCCATTCTGAAACTCTCTCAGACTCCTGTGGAGTGTACCGTGTTCCATCCTTCAAACACCCACCGTCAGTTCCTGTCTGATATCCTTACGGGTTTTGCAGAGGCTGGCATCACGTTGGAACGCGTGGAAAGCGAGACGTTCCAGCAGGCATTGGACCGGATGATGGAGAATCCTGACCTTGTCACTCTTCTTCGTCCGCTGATGGCCTACAATCTGAGCATGGGCCATAAGACCAGTTGGATAGAATCGACCAACGACTACACAACGCAGGTGCTTTACCGTCTTGGTTTCCAGTGGCCCACAACTGCCGTCGATTACGTCCATCGCTTTGTGGACACAATCGTCGGGTTCGACTATTTCAACGTATAGTTGTTGCCGATATTGGCAAGATTTATTACATTCGTGTGCTGAAATAAGTAAACTTGCCGATAGACATGGACCTGATAACTGTCACTCAATATGCTCAAATGCACGGCCTTCCGGAAAGGAGCGTGCGCAATTGGTAAAAAGGTTCAATTACCGTGGGCTCAGCGAATGGGGGCACGTCAACGGTTATCTGACCGACCCTGTCTTACCGCTCAGGACAAGTACAAGTCACTATTGGACTATTTCAAGATTAAATAATAACCAGGCCTAAAAAAAACAACCCGGTTAGAAGAAACCACAGATTTAACAATATGTACAAGACAAGCGGACAGATGAACAGCCGCATTGAGGTGGCCGATGCTCTGAGGGGGCTTGCTGTGGCAGGTATTATTCTGTTCCACTCAGTGGAGCATTTCAATACTTTTGCCAGAGATATTAAATATACCCTTCCTTGTGACGGGACTGTATTCAACGTACTTCAGGCATTGCTTTCAGGCAAGATGTACGGGATTTTTGCCGTACTCTTCGGCCTGAGTTTCTTTATCATGCGCGATAATCAGGAGCAGAAAGGCAAGGATTTCTCACTCCGTTTTGCATGGAGAATGGTGTTGCTGTTTCTGTTCGGTGTGCTCAATGTCTGTTTCTATGACGGTGATATCCTTATAACATATGCCATATTGGGCCTGCTGCTGATCCCTGCCGGTTATCTTAATAACAAGTGGTTGTGGGCTATTACATTACTATTGCTCATCCAGCCTATGGAAATTTATTCTCACCTGTTTGGCTGGCATCCGGATTCACAATGGGTCAATATGGGTTATTTCAAACTGATGCAGGGACATGATACTTTTCTCCATTCCGCTGCAACCAATCTCAAGATCGGTATTAAAGTAACATTGGGATGGTTCTGGTTCCACGGGCGTATAACACAGACATTAGGGCTCTTTTATCTGGGTCTGCTCATAGGACGTACCAGGTTGTTCTACAATGAAGATGATAAACTGAAAAAGTGGCGTGTAATACTTGTAGTTTCTGCACTGTCGGTAATTGCAGGTGCATTTGTAAAGTTCGGAAATTGGGATGATTTGCTGCATCCCATCTGGAATCTGGCAATACTGATGCTTATCCTTTCTGCCGCTGTACTGCTTTGGTACCGGTTCAAGGGATTCCGTAGCGTTTTCGGAAAGTTGGGGTTCTTTGGGCGCATGAGTCTTACCAACTATCTGCTGCAGTCCGTATTAGGCAGCCTCCTGTTCTATCAATGGGGATTCAGCCTGTACAATACACTGGGAACAACATGGTCTGCGTTGGTGGGATTAGGCATGATAGTATTCCAATACAACCTACTTAAACTGTGGTCCAAGAATCATGAACGCGGACCATTGGAGGGTTTATGGCGCCGCCTCACCTGGCTGAAAATGACACGGGGAACCAATCCCATTGTGTCATGATTTATACCTTTGATATCACATTCCATAATCCGACGACTATAAACTAAGGACAACTGCAATAGTATATTCATTATATGAAAAGAATCATACTGTCTATTTGCATGATGCTGGCAGCAGTGATGGCTGCAGCCCAGAGTAATCTTTCCACAGTCAACCTGGCAGAGGCCACAATAGTGTATAACGAAGCCGATGCACCACTGGTAAAGCAGATGGCACAGGTGCTGGCCGATGACATTGAGCATATATCGGGCACAAGGCCACAGGTAAGTACGCGTAAAGTAAGCGGAGCCCAAATCATTTTGGGCACAGTAAACAAAGCCGGCCGTCACCGTGAACTTAAAGGTACATGGGAGCGCTATGCCATTGATACCAGCGACGGTAACATATACATAACCGGTTCTGATGCCAGAGGACTGGCCTACGGTGTGTTCCATGTGAGTGAGGCCATAGGTGTAAACCCGTGGTACTGGTTTGCCGATGTCCCCGTTGACAAGAGTAACAAGCGTGTCTTTGAATACGCTGAGAACTGCGTGAGTCAGTCACCCAGCGTGAAGTATCGCGGTATCTTCATAAATGATGAGGACTGGGGCCTTAAGACGTGGGCCGAGCATACTTATGAGAAGGAGCTGGGCGATATAGGCCCAAAGACATACGACCGCGTATGTGAACTGATTCTGCGCCTCAAGGGCAATATGCTGGCTCCAGCCATGCACAGCTGCACAGGTGCTTTCTACAGTCACCCTGAGAGTCAGGTTGTGGCTGACAAATGGGGCATAATGATTACCACAAGCCACTGTGAACCGCTTCTGTTCAACAACGCCGCCCTCTCAGAGTGGGACAAGTCACGTGACGGTGAGTGGAACTATGAGACCAACAGTGCTACCATACTCAAGAAACTTGATGACCGCATACACGAGACCGCACAGTATGACAACATCTACACAATGGGTATGCGCGGTCTGCATGATGAGGCTATGCACGGCAGTTCTGATCCGGCCGAACGTGCCCGCACACTTGAGAAAGTATTCGGCGAGCAGCGTAAAATACTTGAAAAGTATAAGAAAAAGCCCTCAAACAAGCTGCAGCAGATATTTGTACCCTACAAGGAGACGCTTGACATTTACGATGCCGGTCTGCGTGTACCCGATGACATAACCCTTGTGTGGCCCGATGACAACTACGGTTATATGAAGCGCGTGAGCAACACCGAGGAGCAGAAACGCAGCGGTCACAGCGGAGTATATTACCATCTGAGTTATTGCGGAGTACCGCATGACAACCTTTGGATATCTACCACCGCCCCCATGCTGATGTATGAGGAACTGCTCAAAGCCTACACCGCCGGGGCTGACCGCTACTGGCTGCTCAATGTGGGTGACATAAAGCCCATGGAGATTGAGATGACCATGTTCATGGAGATGGCCTATGATTTCAATGCATTCAGCTATGACAATGTCAACAATTGGCAGGCCAAGTGGCTGGCGGGTATTTTTGGTGTTAAAGGCGATGATTTGGAACCTGTATTCCAGAACATTCTTGACCATTACTACCGTCTGGCATGGGACCGCAAGCCTGAATTCATGGGGTATGAGATGGAGTGGGACTCACGTGAGTACAGCCGCCTTTATGATACTGACTTCTCGTTTGAAACCGGTAGTGCACAAAAGCGACTTGTGGAGTATCAGGACATTTGTTTTGATTACGATGTGATTGAGGGATCGGTTGACACTGAAAAGGTTCCGGCTCTGTTCCAGATGCTCGGTTACAGCCTGCATTCCGCCTATCAGATGAACCGCAAGTTCCTTTACGCACAGGCAAACCATGAGACCGGCAATGTATTGTATGCCTATCAGACAAATCATGCTATAAATGAATTGGACAATCTGTTGAATCGCTACAACACCCAATTGGACGGCAAGTGGAACCAAATGATATCCGAAATCACTCCAGGATATACGGCTCTCTACCAGAACCTGCCGGAATACGTTGAAGAACCTACAACCCGTTTCCGCCTGCCGGACAACCAGCGCCACCTGGAATACTTGAACAAGATTGATTTATCAACCGTAAAAGCAAGCGAACCGTTTCGTATTCTTGAAGGCATAGGCACCGATTGGCAGGCACTTCAGATGGGACAGCCGCTTGACCTGGATGTAAAAGGCAGCATTGATATAACCGTTCCGGCGGGTACACTCCACCAGAAAGCTGATTCCATACAACTCTGCATATCGGTAGTACCCATGTGGCCGGTAGCCACAGACCGCAGCAACCGCTTTGCGGTAAGTGTTGATAACGGCCCTGCACAGGTGTGCGAGAACATATTCCAGGAATGGGGACGCGAATGGAAGATACAGGTCTTGGAGAACCGCAAGGAGTTCGTACTCACCCTGCCGCTTGACCAGACCCGCCGCAATCACACAATAACGCTCTCCATCATAGATCCCGGCCAGATTATCCAAAAGATTACTTACCAATGACCCGTCAACTTGATTTATACACGTTATGCATTTACTTTACGTAGAAATATCGACAAATCCTTTACGGCTGGAATTGAATTCATAAGAGAAAAACAAGGCATATGGAAAAGAATCATTATTTCAAAATCATGTTTGGTGCTTTTGTATCAGCAGCCATTACGGTTATATCTGTAGCCCAGACGGAACCTGAATTCAAGGTGATTGTAAATACTGACAGTGAACCTGTCATGGCCGGACAGTTTGAGCCTACAATTGAAAGTCTGTCGGCATTTGAGTGCCCGGAATGGTTCCGTGATGCCAAATTCGGTATATGGGCGCACTGGGGACCGCAGTGCCAGCCTGAGGACGGTGACTGGTACGCACGCAACATGTACACTCAGGGCGACCGCCAGTATCAGTATCAGATAGATACTAAGGGACATCCGTCAGAATATGGATTCAAGGACTGGATACCCGACTGGAAGGCCGACAAGTGGAATCCGGACAGTCTTATTCATCTGTATCAGCAGGCCGGTGCCAAATATTTCATGGCTTTGGCAAACCATCATGACAACTTTGACATGTATGCAAGCCGGTATCAGCCGTGGAATTCAACAGCCATGGGACCTGAAAAGGATATAATAGGCGGATGGAAGGCTGCCTGTGACAAGTATGGCCTGACCTTCGGGGTGAGTGTCCATGCATCACATGCCTGGTGCTGGTATGAGACATCGCGCGGAAGTGACAAGACAGGACCTCTGGCAGGTGTTCCCTATGACGGATGGCTCACCAAGGCCGACGGCAAAGGTCTGTGGTGGGAAGGCTATGACCCGCAGGACCTCTATGCCCAGAATCACCCGCTAAGCGCAAACAACAGGTCCTGGGACTGGGAGCTTGACCGTGTGGTAACACCCGATCAGGCCTATTGTGACAAGTTCTACAACCGGACAATCCAACTCATCAATGACTATGATCCGCAGATAGTATATTTTGATGATACCTATCTGCCGTTATGGCCTGTTTCCGATGCCGGACTTAAGATTACCGCCCACATGTATAACCGCAGTATGTCTCTGAATAAAGGCAAGAATCAGGGAATCATCACGGGAAAGGTGCTCAATGACTGGCAGAAAGAGACTATACTGTGGGATGTGGAACGCGGTGCGCCTGACAGAATCCAGGATAAGCCCTGGCAGACCTGCACCTGCATAGGTCAGTGGCATTATGACAAGCACGTTTATTACAATGACGGTTACAAGAACTCTTCCCAGGTAATCACGATGCTGGTCGATGTGGTTTCAAAGAACGGCAATCTGCTCCTGAGCGTTCCTCTTAAGGGTGACGGTTCACTTGATCCCACTGAATACAAGGTGGTCAAGGCCATCGGCAACTGGATGCAGATAAACGGCGAAAGCATATACGGAACACGTCCTTGGAAAAGATACGGTGAAGGGCCCAATGCCGATGCCTCAAATCCCATCCACGCACAGGGATTCAATGAGGGCAGGTTAAAATATACTTCAGCAGACCTTCGTTTCAACTGCAAAGGTGACAAAATCATTTATGTAACGGTGATGGATGTTCCTGAGAAGGATATCACAGTAGCCAGTTTAGGATCAAAGACTGAATACAACAACCGGAAGATTAAGTCCGTCTCCCTGCTCGGCAGCGATGAAAATGTTTCCTGGACGCAGAACAGCAATGAACTCACCATAGGCAAACCGTCAGCCGTACCAACTCCTGAAGCTATAGTTTATAAAGTCACCTTGCGATAAGGGATATGAATCGTCTGTTTTATCTTTATGAGAATTACCCGTCTTGATACTGCCTTTCTATTAATTGTTTCTGTAACTTGCATTCATCTGGTTTCAGCAACAGACAAGAGGTCTGTTCCCGGTGACTCTGAGTCAACAGATATCTGGAATCACAGCTACTTCGGCATTAACTTCAAAAACTAACCTGATTATGAAGAAGCTACAGATTTTCCTGCTAACAATTCTTTGTTCAGCAGCACCCATTGTAATCTCAGTATGCTGCAGCGGCGGTCCTAGAGCCGCTGAAGGTCCGTGTGATATTTATGCTCGCGGAGGTACGCCTTGCGTGACAGCCCACTCAACGGTGCGCCGTCTCTATTCAGCCTATGACGGCCCGCTGTATCAGGTACGGCGTGAATCGGACGGTAAGACAATGGATATAGGATTCAGCCCGGACGGTTATGCCCAGGCCGATGTTCAGGATCAGTTCTGCAGGGGCACATTATGCTATATAACAATGATATATGACCAATCGGGTAGGGGCAATGACCTGGTTCAGGCAGCGCCCGGAACGTTCCGAGGTCCGGACAAGGGCGGGTTCAACACACTGCCCATAGCCGATATGGCTCCCGTGCTGGTAAACGGACACAAGGCATACGGCGTTTATGTCATACCTGGAATGGGATTCCGCTGCAACAACGCTCGCGGTCTGGCCATTGATGATGAGCCAGAGGGAATCTACTATGTGGTGGACGGACGTCACTATGACAACGGATGCTGCTTTGACTATGGCAACTCATCGACCAACGGCAAGGCTGTAGGCACAGGTACGATGGAGACCACATACTATGGCACATCGACCAACTGGGGCAGCGGTGACGGTAATGGTCCCTGGATTATGGCCGATATGGAGGGAGGCCTGTTTTCCGGCTACAACGCCAAGAAGAATCCTGTTCCCACCATTGACAATTGGGAGTTTGTATCAGTATTCGTAAACGGAGGCGGCGGAAACCAGTGGGACCTGCGCGGCGGCGATGCCACAAAAGACTCACTCACCACTTATTACAGCGGTGTGCGTCCCGGCTCAAACGAGAACGACTCCTATTACCCCATGCACAAGAAAGGCGGCATGCTGCTGGGTAACGGCGGTGACAACGGCAACGGCTCGTCGGGAACATTCTACGAAGGCATAATGACTGTGGGATATTCCACCGATGCTACCGTAAAAGAAGTACAGAAGAACATAGCATCAGTCCGTTATGAGACATACCCCATATCCATGACCCGCATCAAGACCTTTACGCCAGGATCAAGCCAGACGGTAAGGGTGGCTGTAAGCAAACCAAACGGAACAAATCCTGATACACATGTGGTTTTAGGTACACTGGCCACTGGTGGCTGGATATTTGAATGCACGTCAGAGTCTGAAACCCAGTTGACTTACACTCTTACTGCACCAAACAAACCATCATCGGGTTATGTTGAGTTCACTCTGATGCTTGCAGACAAGAGTTACATACTTAGGGAGAGGCTGCGCAGCGTTCCTGCCGTCAAGGTCAACGAACTGCTGCTTTCCAATAACGGACAGTTCATTGAACTGTACAATGCCTCAGATACTGATGTTGACATATCAGGATATAATGTTGAGATACGCCGAAGCGGTGAGGCTCCTGTTACAGCAGCCGTAATGCCGGCCGGAACTGTTGTGGGCAGTCACGGATTTCTGGTGCTCACGCTGGCCCGGAATGCTGTCACAGCTCCTGCCGCAAAAGGCAGCAGCAGTCTGTATCTCAGTGCTGATGCCGATATGGGAACGGTTCTGGCCATAGGCAATACTGATTATCACATAACCGGAAAGGGTGTTCCTGCCGGACCCGCCACAAGCATATTTTCTCCTGTATCAACAGGCCCAAGACTTACTGTCAAAGCCGGAAGCACCAATATTCCCGCAACATCAGTACAGGGATTCAGCGTAGGCCAGGCTATGGGTATAGACCTGGGCGGCAACTATGAGACAGTTACAGTTACTGCAGTAGGAACTGCCGCTACACAGAGCAATCTGGCCGCTGCAGCCGCTATTGGTGATACCCAGTTGGAGATTGATGCTACTGCAAATCTTCTGCCCGGCTCATTGCTTATTGTAGATACCGGTGACCGCATGGAGACCGTGACCGTTAAGGAGATACTGAAATCTGTGTCCGCTCCCGCAGCACGCCGTTTCGGCCCGGGTGCCCAACCGCATCAGCCGGGTCTGATATCGATTGAGAAACCTCTTACAAAGGCACATGCAACAGGCGTTGATGTATCATGTACAGGCAGCGGGATAACGTTCACTCCCGCCACAAGGTTTGATCATCTTAGTGGTGATGCCCTGCAACCTCTGGGTATGCCTTACACCGTTGAAAAACCATTGGCCAGCGATGTGTTTGCCTGGCAGGCCGCCGCGGCACTGTCACCCAAATCGAATATTGAAATCAGTTACGGTTATGCCGCATCGGTATCAGCCGGCTCTGTGGCACTGATAGAACCAGTTAGCGGGGCCATTGTTGACGCCGTAGTCTATGGCTCACAGCAGAGCAACTCGAGTGCCGACGGCACCGTAGCCAGCCCGGATATCGCCACGTTGGAAGGTGAACAGGGTGGTGGAGGATGCATTGCAGTAACACCGCGCCAGGGAGGATTCCGCTTTGGAGCCGCAGCTCCGGCTGCCCCCTCCAGCCTTATCCGCTATCCCGACGGCAAGGATGATGACCAACTCTGCACCGACTGGTCAATCACCAAAGTCCCCACACCAGGCTCACCCAACAAATGACACAGTACCTTTGTGTCATTAGCGTGTCACCACTTCTCCCAATGGATGTTAGCAGGTTTCCACTTGTCTTTGGGCTCCGGATTCTCGGCGGGAACACCTATGGGAATTACGCAGAGAGGAAGTACGTTTTCAGGTAGTTCAAGTGCTTTTGATATAGGCGCCATGCGGTCCTCGGCGGGGTAGCCTGCAGTCCATACTGCACCCAGTCCCATTGAGTGGGCAGCCAGTAGGATATTCTCAGCGGCAGCAGAACAATCCTCAAACCAGAATATATTGGGCTGAGGCGTTTCCGGGGCATCAGGTTGTCCAAAAGGCTTGGCCATACGTGTAGTCTCACCGCAAACCACAATCACGGCTCCGGCCTTGGTGTACATATCGGCTCCACGCGGATTATTACCGAATGTCTGCTCTATCTGATTCTTGTCAGTCATTACAACAAATCTCCAAGGCTGGATATTGATAGCCGATGGGGCAGCCATGCCGGCCTTGAGAATGGTTTCAATCTGCTCCTGGCTGACAGGGGCACCTGTAAAGCTTCGGATACTTGTTCTTGTCATGATTACATCCAGAGCTGAAGGTTCATTTGTCTGGTTCTTGCAGCCCGACAAAACAGCAACTGCAATAATAATGGTCAGTAAGAAGGTCTTTTTCATATCATTGATGTGTTTAATACTGTCATAATAACGCAAAATTAGTGTTTTTTGAGAGTATTATGATACGCAATGAATAATACAAAGACTCCTGACACAGGGATTCGGTCTGTTTGTGTGGCATTTATTAGTGATTATTTTGCCGATATCGGCAAGAATTGCTATATTTGTGTGCTGAAAATATGTAAACTTGCCGATAAATATGGATCTGATAACTGTCACAAAATATGCCCAAATGCACGGCCTTCCGGAAAGGACCGTTCGCAATTGGTGCAATGCGGGAAAGATGCAGGGGGCATTTCTTGCCGGGAAGACCTGGAACATTCCAGCCGATGCCCCACTGCCCAGAAAAGGCAAGCCAAAGATATCAGCGCTGTTGAAACGGCTCAGGGAAGAGAAGGATGGACGGGTTAGCGGCGGTATATATCACCGTACTCAGATTGACCTGACTTACAATTCAAATCATATCGAGGGAAGCCGTTTGACTCATGACCAGACCCGGTACATCTTTGAAACCAATACGATTGGCATCACTGATAATGCAGTCAACGTTGATGACATAGTTGAAACTACAAACCACTTCCGTTGCATCGACCTCATTATTGACAGGGCCGAAGAACGGCTGTCGGAGAGCATGATAAAGGAACTGCACCAAATCCTGAAGACGGGAACATCGGATAGCAGGAAAGAATGGTTCATGGTGGGCGATTATAAAAAACTGCCCAACGAGGTGGGTGGTCGCGAAACCTGCCCTCCGGAGCAGGTTCATGCACAAATGAGACTCTTGCTCTCCGAATACAACACCAAGAAAGAAAAGACATTGGAGGATATTATAGACTTGCATCAGCGTTTTGAACTAATCCATCCTTTCCAGGACGGAAATGGCCGTGTGGGACGCCTCATCATGTTCAAGGAATGCCTGGCATGCGGAATCGTACCGTTCATTATCACTGAAGACCTGAAATTGTTCTATTACCGTGGGCTCAATGAATGGGGGCACGTGAACGGTTATCTGACCGATACCTTTCTCACCGCCCAGGACAATTACAAGTCACTATTGGACTATTTCAAGGTTAAAATCGGATAATTATGAACTGGACGATTATTATCATTGAAGCCATTGTGCTGACTGCGGCATTCACGGCCATGATACTCATTCCGCTGGTGAAGAATCCTATATGGTGGATAGCCGACTATCCCGAAGATATTCAGGAAGAGTATTTCAAAACTCACGAACTTATTCCGGCCAAGTTCTTCACGCCTACCGTCCTCCTGAAGAAAGGTATGGCAATACTCGTGGCACTCGTGCTTTTACTTGTTGTTGTGTGGCTGGCAGGTGCGTATGACTTTTGGTCGGCACTGTGCATAGGCTACGGTATGTGGCTTTTTATTGACTGGTACGACTGTTTCTTCCTGGATTGGGTGTTGTTTGCCAATATGAAATCCGTCCGTCTTCCTGGAACTGAAAACATGGATACCGCTTATCACCAGAAGAAATACCACTTTGTACAATCCTGCTGGGGAATGCTCATCGGCCTAATCCCTTGCCTGATAGGAGCAGGATTGTATGCTTGGCTGTTCTGTCAATGACACAGGGATGCGGTCCATTTGTGTCATTATGCAGAAATTCTACACCCTATTGGTGTTTACATTTTGATTATTTTGTGTATGTTTGCACCCAAAAGGGTGTAAATATGGAACAAATCAGTGATTATGTAAAGAAATGCCGCAAGGAGCAGCATCTTACCCAGCCCGAGTTGGCCCAAAAGGCAGGTGTAGGGTTAAGGTTCCTGCGTGAGCTTGAACAGGGCAAGCAGAGTCTAAGAATGGACAAGGTTAACCAGGTCCTTGCCTATTTTGGATCCTCATGTGGTGTTAATGAAAAAACTTCCGCAAAGCAGGACATAACAAAGTATAGGCTGTCATCACTTGATGAACCATCAGACTATATGCTTGAGGAGATTATGCACCAGGTTTGTGAATCGGCCATGGAGTCATGTTCCCACGCTCAAAAGGTATTGCGCCATAAACTTGAAGAGATCAAAACCACAAAATAGAATACTATGAAAAAGAAACCGGTTATGTGTATTGTGGCCGGGCCTAACGGCTCAGGTAAAACCACCACGACAGAACAGCTACTCAAGAACGAATGGGGAGCCGACAGTCTATACATCAATCCTGATAATATTGCAAAGGAAATATATGGTGATTGGAACTCTACAGAAGCTGTTCTGAAAGCCGCTCAAAAAGCAACTGAGCAAAGATATGAATGTCTTAAGAACGGGACAGATTTTGTTTTTGAGACTGTGTTCTCATCGGCCGAAAAGATGGATTTCATTCAAAAGGCAAAGGATGCAGGCTTTTTCATAAGGATTTTTTATGTGTGCACGGAATCTCCTTTGATTAATATCAACCGTATTGCACAACGTTATCTTAACGGTGGCCATGAAGTCCCCATCTCCAAGACCATCTCAAGATATTACAGTTCTCTTGAGAATATCTCCAGGGCCATAAAAATTGCCGATAGGGTTTATCTGTACGACAATTCCGTTGAAAACGCCGCACCAAGACTGATTATTAGAACCTCAGACGGAATGATTGCTAAACAATACGTTGATGACCTGCCCGACTGGGTTCGCGCAGTAATTTAAGCGCTGAAAGAACCATTTGTATCACTAACTCAACCATCAACTTATGAGAACAGGTATAATAACGATAATAGTAGTTGTTATTGTTTTGGCGGGCTATGTGTGCTGGCATCTGTGGCGCATTGCTCCGCAAGGATGGAAACTGGCATTGGTCAGCGTGTTTATACTTTGGATGGCTTCTTTTTTTGTGGGATTTGCCGTCAATGACCAGATTCCCATGAAAGCCGCAACGGTACTGTATGAAGTGGGCAACACATGGATTATTGCCTTCCTGTACCTGTTGCTGTTATTCCTTGTGGCCGATATTGCAGCCGTCTGTCATATACTTCCCAAAATGTTTCTGAAGGATAGCATAGCCGGGCTGGGCACGGTGGTGGGCATTGTAGTTGTCATTCTGACCTTAGGCGGTATCCATTATCACCATAAGTACCGCGAGGAACTGACTATCACCACAGGCAAGCCTCTGGAAAAGCCCATGACCATTGTACTGGCAAGTGACCTGCACCTGGGCTATCACAACCGCAAGGCGGAACTGGCCAGATGGGTGGACTTTATTAATGCCGAGAAACCTGACCTGGTACTGTTTGGAGGCGATGTGATTGATCTGAGCCTCAGACCCGTGATGGAAGGAAACTTTTCGGAGGAATTCCGCCGTGTGGAAGCGCCCATGACGGCTGTCTTGGGAAACCACGAATTCTATAGTAATCTTGAACTGGCAGAGCAGTTTTACAAGGAGTCCGGGATTCTGCTTCTGAAGGATTCCGTTGCTCATTTTAATGGTGTAGATGTAATCGGCCGAAACGATCGGACCAGTCATGGAAGGGTAAGTCTGGACGCACTTTCAAAGGGTCTGGAAGGTTTCACAATTGTGCTGGACCACCAGCCTTATCATTTGGAGGAATCGGAAGCAGCGGGCATCGATTTCCAGTTTAGCGGACACACGCATCGCGGACAGGTCTGGCCACTATCCTGGATAACCGATGCCATGTATGAAATAGCTTGGGGGCATCACCAACGCGGCTATACGCAATACTATGTGAGTTCAGGTCTTGGCATCTGGGGCGCTAAGATTCGCGTGGGTACCAGATCAGAATATCTGGTACTTCATCTCACCAATTAAATGTCACAGGGAGGCGGTCCGTTTGTGCCAATGAAAAAAACTTACTAATTTTGAATATTGCCAATTAATCACGATATGAGAACAAACCACATCACTGCCGTCATTGCAACAGCACTGTTGCTGAGTACACATGCTTTTGCTATGGATTTTCAGGGCAATACGCCCTTTTGATCCACCACCTCAATGCAGGCGACGTCATTATTGCCGTCAATGGAAGCGAGGTGAAGACAACAGCCGACCTACCTTTCAACAAATCGATTACTACGCTGACCGTTTTCAGGAATCAGAAAAAGAAAGAAATCATTATTTGACAGAATAATGAAGAAAAAACCTTATAAGCCCTTGGAGTGATGCTTATCCTGACGGTTATCAATGGAAATAGCTTTGAGGCGGTCAGAGATGGCAACGCGGTAGGATTCGCCTATGGGGATGACCGTCGCATTTTCCATTGTGAGTTGAGTGCGGCTGTTGTTGACAATCCGATTCAGGTTTACTATGTACGATTTGTGCACGCGGGCAAAGCGGTCATCGGGCAGTTGTTCAAGGATGCGTTTCATACTCATCAGGACCACTAATGGAGTAGTGGCTTCCAGATGGTATATCTTCAGATATTCTCCCATTCCCTCTATGTACAGGATAGTGTCAGGCTTTACGCGCACCTGCTTGTAATCTGTCTTGAAGTATAGTTCGCTGTCAGCCTTCTGCTGATTTTC
This sequence comes from Bacteroidaceae bacterium, assembly GCA_017615835.1. Taxonomy (GTDB): domain Bacteria; phylum Bacteroidota; class Bacteroidia; order Bacteroidales; family Bacteroidaceae; genus Colenecus. Next base: position 61,765 of record JAFZZI010000012.1, read on the forward strand.
AGCAATGCGGCTCAGCTCCTCAAGCTGATCCTGTTGCTTCTGGTTCTCAGCCTCAAGATGCAGCACTTTTTTCTCAGTGCGCAGATTGCGGATATAAGTCATAGCACCCAGGTCAACGCCTAAAAGCAGTATAGCCACAAGCAGTTTCATGGTTTCCGGACGCAAAGGCCGATGATGGTCATCGGGCATCATCTGATGGCGCATTCCTTCCATAGGCGGACGCATATCTCCCACAGGAGGATTCACTCCGTCAGTTGGCGGTGCCATACCGTCAGTTGGCGGTGCCATACCGTCAGTTGGGGGAGTCATACCTTCTGTTGGCTTGGGAGGAGGTTCAGAGCCCTCCTGCATCATTGGCGGCGGCCCCTGGAACTGTCCAGGATGTTCCTGAAACTGACCGGGTTGTCCCTGAAACTGTCCTGGCGGTCCCATACGTGAATCAGAAGTATTGCCCACATAGAAACAGTAAAAACCGAATGCGGTAAGAAGGGCCAGAGTAACCGGTATGTAAATAATCAGTTTCTTGCGGAAGAACAGCGGAGCAAGCAGAAAATGGTGCAGCAGCAACAGAAGCAGATAGGGCAGAATTTGTATGACAATCTGCCAAATGCTATCAATCAGTCCCGTTTGAGCCATGTTCATAGGGACAAATTTATAGGAATTCTTGCTTTGACAAAGCCGTTTTGTTGAAGAAAATAGGGCGTTCATGGATTTTTTTTGGTGTCAGTCACTCTGATGAATACTTTAGCGGCAGAAACAACCGAAAACAATGGATATAAGGGTGAACGTTTTTATTTCTTTTGTACTGCTGCTGTCATTGAGCGGCGGTTGCGTCGGTGACAACTTCACCGATATTGAGGAGGAAGAGAGTGTTGTTTCCGTAGATTGCACGGCTCTTAACAGTGATATTGCCGCATTGCAGGTTATTGCAAATGAAAAGACTTCAGGCAGCATGGTTACAGCGGTCAATGAGGGTACACTGACATTCTCAACAGGCAATATGGCACAGGTGAAAGTACGCACTGCATACGGGTTCAGTTATGCCAATCCTACTATAAGTGTCGGTACAAGCACATGGCTTATAGACGGCAACGCCATCGTAGCCAGTTACGCCGATGAACTGTTGAGCATAAAAAGTGAGGACAGTTACTGGTATGCCTATTATGGCGGAACCTGGAATAAAGTCTATGATATTCAGGAAGGAATCAGCGTACCTGTTTTCCGGGCTCTTGCCGATGATACAGACAGCGTCTATGTGACATTGGCCGATGGTGTTGTCATCTCAATGCCCAAATACATGGGCAACGGAATCATTGAAAGTGAAGATACAGAGGATAGTGAGGATAATGTGTCCAACACTGAGTTTGACCGTACCATATATATTGCCTACTCATCGGGCGGAGCAACCGTCCGCGGCGACGAGAACGGTATAGTGACCGTAAACGGCAATGATGTTACCGTAAACAACTCCACATCAGAGAAAATCATCTATGAACTGAGCGGAACGGCAGATGACGGATTCCTTAAGATTTACAGTTCAAAGAAACAGGCCATTGTGCTGAATGGCGTGAGCATAACCAACCAAAACGGCGCCGCAATAAATAACCAGGGCAAGAAACGCTGTTTCATAGTGGTAAATGGCACAAATACTCTTGCCGACGGTTCTTCGTACTCTGAAACGCCGTCGGGTGAGGACGAGAAGGCAGCTTTGTTCAGCGAGGGACAGATAATATTCAGCGGAAGGGGCTCATTGACCGTCAATGCAAGCGGCAAGGCCGGAATTGCCAGTGATGACTATGTAAGGTTCATGTCATCACCGACCGTTACCGTTAGCTCATCGGCCGGGCACGGAATACGCGGCAAAGATGCTGTGATTGTATCAAACGGCACAGTAAGTTCAACCGTATCGGCAAATATGAAGAAGGGCATCACATCTGATTCGCTGGTATGTTTTGACGGTGGGACAACAGTTGTCAAGGTTACAGGCTCTGCTGCGTATGACAGCGATGATGCTGAATATACCGGAACAGCAGGTGTAAAGGCTGACCGGCGTTTTGAGATGAACGGCGGCTCACTGACCATAACCAATTCCGGTACCGGAGGCAAGGGCATAAGCGGTGATGTCGTGGGATATTTCAACGGCGGAACAGTGAAAGTGACCACGACCGGATCAAACTACGGCAGTTCATCAGGAGGTCAGCCCTGGGGGTTCTCCTCATCATCAAACAGCGTGTCGGCCAAGGGTATAAAGTTTGACGGCAGCCTCTACTTCAACGGCGGAACGGTGACCGTGAACAGCTCGGCTCATGAAGGCATAGAGTCCAAGGGCACAATCACCGTAACAGACGGAATTGTGTACAGTTACTCGGCAGCCGATGACGCAATAAATTCAGGCAGCACATTCACCATCGAAGGCGGTTATGTATGCGGATATGCCGTAAGGAATGACGGCCTTGATGCCAACGGTAATTTCTATATCAAAGGCGGCACTGTATATGCAATAGGAACCACATCACCTGAACTGGCTGTTGATGCCAATACTGAAGGCGGCTACAAACTCTATGTGTCAGGCGGGACGTTGATTGCCATAGGCGGTCTGGAATCAGGAGCCAGCCTTACGCAGAGTTGCTATCAGACATCATCCTGGAACAAGAGCACCTGGTACTCGCTTACTGTTGGCTCCAGCGTGACAGCCTTCAATACTCCTTCAAGCGGCGGCACTCCTCTCGTGGTATCGGGGGCTTCAACTCCCACGCTCATGTCAGGCGTGACTGCTACGGGCGGAACAAGCCTGTTTAACGGTATGATGATAACAGACGGCTCTGTCAACGGCGGCTCAACGGTTACATTATCATCATACACCGGCGGTAACGGAGGCGGATTCGGTCCCGGTGGTGGCGGATTCGGTCCCGGTGGTGGCGGTCGTCCCGGTGGTTGGTAACGTTTACCGTTTGTTAGTGTGCGGGAAACAGGTGGAGTGGGCAAGTAACACAGGGGTGCGGTTCTATTGTGTTACAGTTGGCGGAAATTGTGTATCTTTGAGGCATATGAATAGCGGGGGTTGGTATGAAGAGAAGAACCAATACCGGCATTCGGAGACCAAGGTGAAGGGGCTGATGGTTGAACCGATAGAGTAAAACAATATGACACGCAAAGAAATCTTTATAGCAACTTTCTTGCTGATAGTTTTCGGAACAGGTATGCACTTTGTGCATCATGTGCCGTTCTTTAACCATTTTCTAGGCTATATTTTTCCTGTGAAGGAGAGCGTGGCGGCACACATGAAGATGGTATTTTACCCGATGTTGCTGCTGAGTCTGTACTTGACTGTCAGCCGACGCGACATGCGGGAATTCGGTGCGCCTGTCTTAGGCGGACTGGCAGTCATGCCGCTTATAGTGGCTACGTTCTTCTGTTATTGGGTTTTTGTGCGACACGAACTGATGGCGCTGGACATCGTCATTTATATTGCATCCATGGTCGGAGCTGTACTGCTGGCAAAATGCTGGCGTATGACGGATTTTGTGCAACGTCTCTGGCCTCTGTGGATAGTGATTGCCGTGCTTGGCATCATTGCCATCGGCATATTGACATACCATGCTCCGGACTGGATTATTTTTGCAGATTTGGGATAATATAACGCTGCATAAGTCAACTGAACTCCACATGTGTCATTTCAGGGTTTTGCGGAATTCTGACGGAGTTTTGCCCAGTGTGCGCTTAAGGTAGCGGGTAGTATGGAATACGGGAAAGGTTATGTGTTTGAGAAACAGATTGTTTTATGTTATTTTGCAGTAATTGCAAATTAACACCTTTGGCTATGAGGAAAATACTGTTAACCTTACTGATTACAATCACCGCAACTGCCGCTCAGGCAATGAAACAAACGCTTTTTGACAGTGGGTGGTCTTTTATACGTGATGGCAAGACTGTTACCGTTAACCTGCCTCATGACTGGGATATATATAATGCTCCTGACCCGGAAACAGGCACGACCGGCACGGGCGGCGGATGGTATCCGGGCGGAAAGGGTACTTACCGGAAGACTTTCTTCACTCCTGAGGGCGATCTTGTCAAACTGCATTTTGAAGGCGTCTATCAGAAGGCAACAGTAAGGGTGAACGGAAGTGAGGTGGGGCAGCACGCTTATGGATACACACCTTTCACAGTCGATATTACTCCTTACCTGTATAAAGACAAGCGTGAGAATGAATTGTCGGTTGATGTTGATAACAGCGAACAACCCAACTGCCGCTGGTATTCCGGCTCAGGCATATACCGCCACGTATGGCTTCAGACCATGCCTGCACTGCACATTGCAGAGAATGGCGTCTTTGTTACCACGCAGGAGATTTCGGCCGACAGGGCGTTGATGAGGATTGAGGTGACTGTTGCCAATGAATCAGACCATGACAGGAACGCTATGGTCGATGTCGGCGGTAACCTGCTTATGATTGTTGTCGCTGCCGGACAGAGCAAGACCGTTCAGACTACGTATGCTGTACGCAATCCCAAATTGTGGTCACCCGAAGATCCGTATCTTTATGAAGCCGTAGTTGATTTGAAAGAGGCCGGTTCTGTAATAGATAGCCAGAGCATTAGTTACGGAATCCGTACTTTCTCATTTGATTCAGAAAGAGGATTTCTGCTCAACGGAAAGCCGGTACTCATAAACGGCACCTGTGTCCATCATGACGACGGTGTGCTGGGAGCGATGGCTTTTGATGCAGCCGAGATACGTAAGGTGCGTCTGATGAAGGATGCCGGATTCAACCTTATCCGCACTGCACACAACCCTACCACACGTGCCTTCCTGGATGCATGCGACTCCATTGGTATGCTCGTGATAGGGGAGGCCTTTGACGGATGGCGCTCTTCAAAGACAGACCATGACTATTCTACGCTGTTTGACAAAAACTATCGCGATGACATACAGGCAATGGTACTGCGTGACCGCAACCATCCCAGCATTATCTGCTGGAGCATCGGTAATGAGGTTATAGAACGCAAGGATATACGTGTGGTCACCACGGCCCGTAACCTTAAGAAAGCCATCCTGGAGATGGATGCCACACGTCCTGTTACTGAGGCGCTTTGCTCTTGGGACAGAGACTGGGAAATATATGACCCGCATGCCGAAGTACTTGATGTGGTAGGTTACAACTACATGATTTTTAAACATGAGACAGACCATGAGCGTGATCCTAAGCGTGTCATGTGGCAAACCGAGAGTTATCCGCGCGATGCTTTCAAGAACTGGGCATTGGTGCAGGATTATCCCTACATAGTGGGCGACATTGTATGGACAGGTCTGGATTATCTTGGTGAATCAGGCATAGGCCGCAATTATTATGATGGAGAACGTGCAGGTGAGCACTACGTGGACGGCGGGCAGCCGGACTGGCATGGTGCCTACTGCGGCGATGTGGATATAACCGGATGGCGCAAACCTGTAAGCCATTATCGTGAAACGCTTTGGAAAGATTCTGAGGATTTATATATGGCAGTACGTGAGCCGGATGGCCATCACGGCAAGATACGTCAGACCGCTTGGAGCGTATGGCCAATGTGGGAAAACTGGAACTGGAGCGGTTGGGAAGGCAAGCCTGTTGATGTGGAAATCTATACCAAAGCTCCTGAGGTGAAACTCTATCTGAATGATAAACTGATTGGCGTCAAGTCCGTAAACCGTTCTACAGAGTTCAAGGCTGTCTTCGCAGTTCCTTATGAAGCTGGCACGCTGCGCGCTGAGGCCGGCGGCAAGAGCGTGACCCTGAGTACTGCCGGAGAGCCCGCACGGTTGCGTCTCACTGTTGACCGCTCCATCATCAATGCCGATGGTCAGGATTTGGCATTCGTTACCGTTGAGGTTGTGGATAGTGAAGGACGCATCTGTCCCGAGGCATCCATCCCATGCAATGCTGTCCTGAAAGGTCAAGGGCAACTATTAGCTTTTGCATCGGCCGATCTCAAGGACCGTGAACCGGCAACATCGGCAAGCGTCACCACCTGGAAAGGCCGCGCTCTGCTTGTGGTACGCAGCTCAGAAGGGAAAGGCCGTATTCAGGTAAGCATCAACAGCAGTCTGCCCACCGCATCATTGGCAATCAAGACACACTAGCGCCTCAGCAATTCCCTGCCTTCTTTTTGAGACTGGTACAGGGGCTACTTGGCTGATTGATCTGAGTCTTGCTTGTCCCAATTCTTCTTGGTGATGGCAAGGACAATGAGAATTATGCCACATATTCCTGTTATGGCAAGACTGATGTGTGTAGCCTTGGGCTGATGCGGGCCAAAGAAGTTGTATAGGTATAAAACCGCGCCTACAAAGGCTCCGATTATACAAATATTGTAGAGATTCTCAACGGTTTTGGGCTTCATAACGGTTAGAAAAGGATTGGTTTCTGCAAATTAAGGCATTATTGAGTAATTGTGCAAGAATACCGGTGCACACTGTGGGGTTGACCCTTTTGTGTGTTATCTTCCGAAGCGGAGGGTTATCTCCATTATTATCGAGTTATCATCATCTATCGCGTCCTCTACTCTTCCAGACAGGAAAGAAGCACCGACAGGAGTGATTATTACATTGTCTCTACGGTTGAGATAATTTACATTCAGTTGGACAGAGTGACCTTCTACAGATACCAAGATCGGGTTCGTGCCATATGGGAAAGTGTTCAGAAAGAACAGTTGTCCGGTTTCTCTGCTCCAGATGCCGGAATGCAACTTACCTCCGTTATAATAATCTATGAAAACGTAATCCCTTGACAGTTGGAACTGGTTCACATATATCATTTGTTCCTTCCGCGAAAGCGGATCAGTCTCGGACTGTTTCATCGTGGGCTTCAGTTTGTTGGGGATATCGAGAATTATTGCCGGTACCATCTTCTCATCTGCATCAACAGTGAACACTGTATCACTGTTTACATATCTGTAAATGATACCGTCACCTGATTCTAACGCGCTTGTTCTCAGATATGGATATGTTGTTGTTTCCAGATTCCTGTATGGTTTAGCCCCTTCACCTACCGTACCGGTCACATTGAAAAGTGAATCATAGAACATAATATGGGGCAGACTGTCATACACTTCATCTATAGTTGCACCCAATATGGCCCTGTTGTTTTTAGGCATGGCAGCATAGTGGCCCTTTCCAAGAGGAAAAAAACGCCGGATAGTATAATCCTCATTGTGAACCATCCTATAATTCATACTATCCAGATTGAAGAATACATACTTGTCAGTAAGTACTGAATTAGCGATGACCTCCCGGCCCGGGACATTTACTGTGTAAGTTGGAGGAACCGCTATTTCGTAACGGGCCCGTCCAACAAGGAAAGCGTCGCGGATGTACTTTCCATTGGTGTCAAACAATTTCATAATACTGTTGGGAAAACCACTTACAACACAGTATATATCTCCCACTTTTCTGATCCAAGATGCGTCTATCAATGCATTCTCAGAACTCTCCAGCGGAATGTATTGCACGGACTCTATCATCTCACCCATGCGGAGGGTATCATAGAGAGGTACAAGTTTATCATCCAGATGGATTGTTACAGGGCCACGATATATATCGGCCTCAACGGCAATTGTTTCAGTTGCAGCACTGTCTGATGTCTGGTTTGATTTCTGTTCATTTTTGCAAGATATGGTCAGGAGTATTGCCACAAGGAGAAGAACATTCCTTTTCATAAGCAGGAATAATTGTTTTGATGAGGACCTATTCGTACAAATGTATGGAAAAACTGTGTCATTTTTTTAATTTTACGTTTTAAAGACACATAAAAAATAATGAAGACACTCTGTCATTACATATCGAAATACATGGCAGTACTGGTGCTGGCGGCATCAGGGGTGGCGCTTATGTTCCCAAGTGCGCTTGAAAAGGTACCAACAACGGTCATCAATCCGCTGCTGGGCGTTATTATGTTCGGCATGGGACTGACGCTGAACCTGAAGGACTTTAAAATTGTGTTCAGCCGCCCGAAGGATGTCATTATAGGCTGCATGGCACAGTTCACCATAATGCCGTTGCTTGCGTGGGGACTGGCAAAAGCTTTCCGACTTGATGAGGCACTGGCTCTTGGCGTGGTTCTGGTGGGGTGCTGTCCTGGCGGCACTGCATCAAATGTGATTACCTATCTGGCGAAAGGTGACCTGGCATTATCAGTAGGCATGACTGGCGTTTCTACCTTGCTGGCCCCGCTGCTGACTCCCTTGCTGACATGGGCCCTGGCAGGAAAGAGTGTCGATGTGGATGTGGCGGGTATGCTGCTGAGCATACTATGGGTTGTGATTCTGCCTATTATAATAGGATTAATTGTCAAGGCTCTTTGGCCAAAGTTCACGGAGAAGACTACGGACTATCTTCCTGCTTTATCATCAGTGACCATTGCCTTGATAGTGGCTATCATTATTGGGGCCAATGCCGATAAACTGATGGCTGGCGGTCTGGTGATAGTCATTATAGTGATGCTTCACAACCTATGCGGACTGGGTCTTGGCTATCTGATAGGGCGATTGTTAGGACTTACTGAACCGAAGAAGCGGGCTGTCTCCATAGAGGTAGGCATGCAGAACTCCGGTCTGGCATCGGCATTGGCAACGCTCCACTTTGCCGCCTATCCGATGGCCACCATACCGGGTGCCATATTCAGCGTATGGCACAACATAAGCGGTGCGATGGTGGCTCGGCTTTTTACAAGGAAAAATGATTGATAGTCATTGTTCTCGGGGTATGACATTGAGATTTATATGCACCTTAAAAGGCAAGATGTAACGTTACAGTAACGCATTGGGGATTGCGTCACATTAGTACTGGGATTATCTTTGCAGTGTATTACAAATAAAACTGACCTTATGGATGATTTAGCCGCATTACTTGAGGAATGCTCGGCTGCTTTTAAGGAGACCGAAGAGTATCGCATTCTGAGTACTTACACTGAACGGGAGAGTCGTTTTAAGTTTGAGGAGCGCCTGGCTATTACCAAAAGCGTAGAGAAGACGTTCAAGCCTTTATTTGAAAAGATGAAAGCCGATGTGCCATCCCTTTCAGATACCGACCTGCTGTTCTGTGCCCTGAGTACTCAAGGCCTTGAGACGGTGGCCATAGCCGAGTGCTTCACTGTTACCAAGGAGGCCGTAAGGATAAGGAAGTACCGCCTGCGTGAGAAGCTGAGCGACAAATGGCTTACCATGCTGTTTGGAGAGACGAAACGTTACAATTCTGCAAGTGTAACGTTACATACTGAGCCTGCATCTGAAAGCGAAATACCTTTGCCCGCAGAACCAATTAAAAATGCAAAGGTTATGAAAGAAAAAATGACATTCGGTAAGGCTGTTGCTATATGCTTCAGCAAGTTATTCACATTCAACGGACGCGCGCGCCGTTCAGAGTACTGGTATTTCTCACTGTTCCTTATTATACTTCAAGGAGTGATTATGGCAGGAGGTGAAGTGTTTGATATGTTAATCTCTATTGGCCAGAGCCAGGGAGCAGAGGTTGCCACCAGGTTTACAGGATCATACTTGCAACAGATATTAGATTGGGTGCTCATTTTCATGTTGTTATCAGTTACAGTACGCCGGCTACATGACGTTGACTGCAACGGATGGTTTGCATTATTGCTATATGTATTACCTGTTATTATAATGAAGATTGAAATGGCAGCTCTCTATTCAGATAACCTTGGGCTTGATCCGGCTGTTGTTACTCCAAATGCTTTAGCTGGAGCACTTAATAGCCATCTGATGATTCTGTTCTTTGTCAGCGCAGCCCTGATAGCATCGATCATCATTTTCTGTAAGCCCGGTACTGAAGGGCCCAACTCTTATGGTGCTGACCCCATACGTTCCATTAGCCAATCGGCAGAGGAGAAGTAAATAGATTGTTGATAAAACAAGCAAAAAGATAAGGGAACTGGCCGTTTGGTTGGTTCCCTTTGTTTATGCTACCGGGGGTGCCTCTATGCGCTGCGGCCATTTATCAGCCGCCCCGTAATTATCGGCTTTAAGGATTACCTCTTTACGTATGCTGATGACCTGCCGCTGCCTACTTTCTCTATGTAGCCGCTGGTAAGTAGTTCAGCAAGGGTGCGCTCTATGGTGGTGACGCTTATATCAGGACAGGTCTGGGCGATATCTTTCTTGGAGATCTTGCCTGGCGTGCGGTCAACAAGGTCTTTGATACGGTCTGCCTTGGACATCTTGCGGTGGCGTAGATGCTCGACACGGTTTTCAAACTCATTATAGGCCTTTACGATTATGCCAAGCATATATTTGAGGAAGGGCAGATAGTCATTGTCACCTTCATGCCAATCATGTGAACTGGCCTGCAGGGCCTCATAATAGGAATCCTTACTCTTTTCTATGAGCATCTCTATACTGATGTACTTGCCTACTATGAAACCTGCACGGTACAACAGCAGGAGTGTAAGCAAACGGCTCATGCGGCCATTTCCGTCATTGAACGGGTGGATGCAGAGGAAATCCAGTATGAACATGGGCATGAGCAGCAGGGGGTCATAGGTACCGGCCTCAATGGCATCATTGAACCGGTCACAGAGGGCCTGCATGGCATCGGTTGTCTGGAACGAGGGAACGGGACGGAAACGGACGGTGTCTGTTCCGTCAGACTGTTTCTCAGCTATTATATTGTCTGAGTTCTTGTAAGTGCCTCCTACTGAACTGCTGCTGAATGAATACAGGTCACGGTGCAGTTGGAGGATA
>JAFZZI010000013.1 GCA_017615835.1 Bacteroidaceae bacterium
AAAGAAAATGGAAAAGATAACTATTGAAAGTTTACCTGCAATCATCGATGAAACCCACCGCACAACGATACATACATTAGAAGACATTGTGCCTCTGTGTTATAATGTTATAGGTCCTGAGATGGCCCGACTGGGCTGTGAGTGCCCTGAACCGGGTTACTGCTACACTATTGAACACGGCGGATACAAGCCGACTGATATAGACATTGAGTATTGCGAGAAGGTTACTGCCAGGGGTAAGGACTCGGATATTATCAAGTTCAAGGATGTGCCAGAGGTGCCCACTGCCGTCTGTATGAAGGTTTATGGTCCTTACGACCGTCTGTATCAGAATTACATTGACCTGTTTGCCTGGATGGAGAAAGAGGGCTGGAAAGTTGCTGGTTCACCCCGCGCTGTCTATGTGGACGGTATCTGGAATCAGGAAAACCCTGAGAAGTGGCTGACTATAATTCTGGTTCCGGCAGAGAAAGCCTGAGTGCGCTGCGGCCATTTATCAGCCGCCCCGTAATTATCGGCTTTAGGGAAAGGTGATAGTTACTTAGTAAGAATTTAGTAAGGTGTAGGAAGTTAGTTTTTAGGAAGGTGTAGCAAGATTTTAGCAAGGTTGGGACTAAAACAGAGTATACGCAAGTGCAAGACATTTGGGGCGAACCCGGAGGGTGAGAGCGGTCCCGGAGGGCCGCCAAGCGACCGTAGGGAGCGCATTTGCGTAGCAAATTAAGAAAAGGTCCACATGCTCCGCATACAAAAAGGCCGCCATCAGGCGACCTTTTGTAGGTGGAGCATACGAGACTCGAACTCGTCACCTCTTGACTGCCAGTCAAACGCTCTAGCCAGATGAGCTAATGCCCCGAACCATATTTCTGACGCAAAGTTAGTGCTTTTAACTGGAACTATTGATTAAAATTGAAAAAAATATTAGGAATGCAGTTGCGATGTTGGTTTGCTTCATTGCAGTCTTTCCATTAACTCTGTTAGCATAGTTACAATCTGCCTGCGCGAAATCTTCTCTTTGGAGTAGGCTACACCTTCACGGAGCGACGGGCCGATGATGGAATCGGCAACAGTTTGAGAGCCTTCGCCGCAGTAGATGAAATAGGTTCCGTCATCCACAAAAAGGTCGTCAGGATTACTCTCGTCCGGATTGGGCACTTTGTTGTCAATCTTGGCAAACAGCATGTCGAGATTTTTGTCGTTCATCACTTGGGGCATCACAGCCAGCATCCGGTTGATAAAATCCTCCATTTCGCTTGCCTTGCAGTCCAGCGATCCGATTCCTATGGCCTTGCCGCCAATGTTATCATATTCTTTATAGTCTGAGAGAAATATATCTATATCACTCATGCCATAGTAATTGTTGGAGGCTTCAGACATCTGGCGGCTGATTTCGTCCACCCGGTCTTCCAGATGCAGCTGGGTTACAAGTGCAACCCATGCTACGGAGTCCTCGTATTGAGTGGTGGCTTTGGTCAGGTTGCGTGTATCCGACAGCAATCCGGCAAGCAGTATCCTGGCAGTCTCATCGTCGATTTCGACACCCAGTTCCCTGTACATCTCATATATGATGGTGCAGGTTGCTCCTATCATCTCTCTGCGTACATAGGGGATGATGCTGTCCGGGATATCGCCCTCTGCGTGGTGGTCAATTTCCTGCAGTATGACAGCCTCTTTTGCACCGTCCACACTTTGGGCATATTCTGAATGGTCAGTCAGGATAAGACGTGTTTGCGGTATGACATTACTCTTCAAATCGGGCAGGGCAAAGCCGAACAAATTTGCAATAAATTCTGTCTCGCGGTTGACTGCACCCGAAACCTTTGCCTTGCAGTTGTAGCCCAGTGTCCTCATCAGTCGGGCATAACTCAGCGATGAACAGACTGCATCCACGTCAGGCGTTTTGTGACCATACACAAATGTAGTGTCCGTTCCCCAGTCAAGAGATTTCAGCATGGTGCGGAATTCTCCTTCCTCTTCGGCATTGTTGTCAGTCGAGCACGCTGTGAACATAAAAGAGCCGCAGATTGTCAGGATGGCGGCAAGCATCCGTAGAGCCTTTTTCATATTTAATAAGACACATTTGCGGCTTCAAAATTATGTAATATTGATTAACTTAGCGCAAAAAAAAATCGGAGCAGTGATAAAGCCTGTTGATGAGAAGATAATACTGGGAATCGATCCTGGCACTAACATCATGGGTTACGGTGTGATAAAGGTGGTGGGGGTCAAGGCCTCAATAGTCGCAATGGGGGTGATTGACCTTCGCAAGGAGAGGGACACCTACCTCAAGCTGGGCAAGATATTCGAGCGTGTTACAGGTATAATTGACTCCTTCCTGCCTGACGAGATGGCCATCGAGGCACCGTTCTTCGGCAAGAATGTGCAGTCGATGCTGAAGCTGGGCCGCGCTCAGGGGGTGGCAATGGCTGCCGCAATACATCACAGTGTTCCCATAACCGAGTATGCACCGCTCAAGATAAAGATGGCCATTACAGGTAACGGAAGCGCCAGTAAGGAACAGGTTGCCGCCATGCTTCAGCGCATCCTGAACATCGACAAAGATGAGATGCCACGCTTCATGGATGCTACTGATGCATTGGCCGCTGCATACTGTCATTACCTCCAGATGGGGATTCCGCATACTGACGGCAAGGGCAGCGGACGCAGTTGGAAGGAGTTCGTCAACAGCAATCCGTCCAAGGTCTCGAAAAGGAGGGAGCCTGACAAAAAATAATTCCTTGCTGATGGTGGTTTCCTATTGGTTAAAATGCCTAACTTTGCACTTTGAAGGGTTTCGTCAGAATACGTGGCCTTATAATAAATATAAACAACTGATTCAATGAATCCTGCCAATCCATTTCTGGTTTTCTGCGGCTCGGAGAGCATGTACATGGCTCAGGAGATATGCCAGTATCTGAAACATCCTCTCGGCCAGATGAACGTCACCCATTTTGCTGACGGAGAGTTTGCAGTCTCTTTCGAAGAGTCGATTCGTGGTGCTGATGTTTTTTTGGTACAGTCCACTTTCCCGCCATCTGACAATCTTATGGAACTGTTGCTAATGATAGATGCCGCCAAGCGTGCTTCAGCAAGGACCATCAATGCGGTAATTCCGTATTTCGGCTGGGCAAGACAGGACCGCAAGGACAAGCCGCGCGTCTCGATTGGTGCCAAACTGGTGGCCGACATGCTGAGCAAGGCCGGTATCACCCGCCTCATCACAATGGACCTTCATGCCGACCAGATTCAGGGCTTCTTCGATGTTCCCGTTGACCACATGTATGCCTCAAAACTCTTTATTCCCTATATTGAGAGCCTGAAGCTTGAAGACTTGGTGATAACTGCTCCCGACGTAGGCGGCAGCAAGCGTGCCAGCGCATATGCCAAATATCTGAACGTTCCTCTGGTATTGTGCCAGAAGACCCGTTCGAGGGCTAATGTGGTTGACAAAATAGAGATTATCGGCGAGGTTGCCGGCAAGAATGTGATAATAGTTGACGACATAGTCGATACGGCCGGAACAATATGCACTGCCGCCGATGCTATGAAGGCTGCCGGAGCCACGACTGTACGCGCCCTTGTGTCGCACTGCGTAATGTCGGCCGACGCTCCTGTCAAGGTCAACAATTCACAGCTTGAGGAAATAGTATTCACAAACAGCATACCTTACCGTAATGCGGTTCCCTGCACCAAATTGAAGCAGCTCTCTGTGGCCAGCATGTTCGCAGAGACAATCTACAGGGTCTATTGCAACGAGTCAATAAGTTCACAGTACTTAATCAAATGACATTTTCCTAACAATGAAGAGAACAGCATTCGCCCTTCTGGGCATACTGACACTTGCGGCCTGCAGCGGCAACAGCTACAGTGTAAAAGGAGAAGCCGAGGGGCTCGCTGAAGGCGAAACCGTATATCTGTGCAATATCAGGAACGGCGTTTCGCTCGAGAAATCCGATTCTGTCGTTTCGAAAGGCGGGAAGTTCGCATTCAAGGGTACGACCGATACCTGCGAGGTTGCCGTCATCACCTTCGACATGAACGGTGCCGAAGTGACCTGCACATTCTTTCTTGAACCCGGCAACATCAGGGTCGATTTTGACGGTCAGTACCAGCACGTCTCAGGTACACCCACCAACAATGGCTTCCAGGTGTTCATAGATCAGGTTGACGAGATAGACAGGCTGGCCAGCGAGATAGATCTCCGCATGCGCAAGGCCGACAGCGAAGGACGTAACACCGACTCAATCAAAGAGGAGATGAACGATCTTCAGGAGAGGTACATGGAACTCTGCTTCAACAGCGTCAAGGATAATGCAGACAACCTGTTCGGCTATCAGCAACTTCTTGACTGCTATTCGATGTTCGAGCCCGTACAGCTTGACGAACTTCTAAATGCTGTAGAACCCTGTTTCGTCGGCAAACAGCCGATTGCCCAACTTCGTCAGATTGTCAATCTCCAGCTCAAGACATCAGTCGGCAATCAGTATCAGGACTTCACAGCGAAGATAATGAAGGGCAGCGACTTTGCCGATGCACGTCTTTCGGACTATGTTGATAAGAGCAAGGCCGTCCTGCTATATTTCTGGGCAAGTTGGTGCGCTCCCTGTCTTAACGATTATCCGTTTCTCAAGGAAGCCTACGGCAAGTTCCACGGCAAAGGCCTGGAGATTGTATTCGTGTCGGTTGACGAAGACCAGGCAGAGTGGAGAAAGGCTGTCAGTGACAATGCCCTTTCCTGGCCGCAATTCCTGGATACGGAAGCAGTTACGTCACCCGAGTCGCCCGCCTCACTCTATGCCATCAATACAATTCCTGCCTCATACATTATTGATTCTGACGGCACTATCATAGCCCATAACCTCCGCGGCCAGGAGTTTGTGGATGCTCTGTCAGATTACTTCAAATAACAGACGTACAGAGGGTAACAAAAAATGGTCCGGGCAGTTTCTGCCTGGACCATTTTGTCTGTAACTTCTACGGATTACCGGTGCGGTATAGATTCGAGAATGGCCAGCAAATGCCGGAACACCATATCCACAGTGCGCAGTTCAAGACGCTCGACCGGCGAATGGACGCCTCTCAGTGTCGGGCCTATGGATATCATGTCAAGGTTGGGGTAGGAGTTGAGGAACAGACCGCACTCAAGTCCTGCGTGTATAGCTTTTACCTTGGGTTCTTTCCCGAACATCTTCCTGTATGTAGAGACTGCAATTTCAAGGAGTTTGGAGTCTGGATTGGGTGCCCAGCCCGGGTATCCGTCACCGTGAATCACTCTTGCTCCTGCCAGACGGAATACCGCTCCGAGGGAATGGGCTACGTCCCACTTCTCCGATTCGGCCGAACTGCGCTGGCTGGTTACGATTCTGATCATTCCGTCGAGAGTGCGGACAGATGCCAGGTTGCTTGATGTCTCAACCAGTCCCGGGACATCCATGCTCATGGCATAAACACCATTTGGAGCACCATAGACGGCCGTTATGAAGTTGCGTGCAACGACGTTCTCAATGCAGGTGGGCTGTGGATCGGCAGATGACATACAGAACACCATATCCTTCTCTGTAGCGTGCAGTTCGCGCTGTACCGTGTCTGCGAATACATTGAAGTCAACCCGCACAGCCTCTTTCCTGCTTGACGGGACAGCTATCACGGCTGTGGCATCGCGGGGTATGGCATTGTGAAGATTGCCGCCGCTGACGCTGCACAGGCGCATGTCGTACTTGTCCATGGTCTCGTAGAGGAAACGTGCCAGCAACTTGTTGGCATTTGCGTAACCTTTGTCGATATCGTCACCCGAGTGGCCTCCGTGAAGTTTGTCAATGTCCACCTTCATGAAGAAATATCCCTCGGGGACAGGTTCGGGCCTGAAGTCGAACTCTACTGTAGTCCTGACACCGCCGGCGCATCCGATGAAAATCTCACCCTCGTCTTCAGAATCAAGGTTTATGAGCATGGATCCGTTCATCATATCCTTCTGGAGGTTCTCCGCTCCACAGAGTCCTGTCTCTTCGGATACGGTGAACAGGCACTCGACCGGTCCGTGCTTCAGCTCTTTGCTTTCGAGAATGGCAAGTGCCATAGCCACACCCATGCCGTCGTCTGCACCCAGGGTGGTTCCTCTGGCTTTCAGCCAACCGTCTTCGACATAGGTCTCGATCGGCTGTGTCATGAAATCGTGCTCAAGGGTAGCCTCCTTCTCGCAAACCATGTCCTGATGACCCTGAAGAATGACTGTCTGACATTTCTCCATTCCGGGTGTCGCAGGCTTCCGTATGAGTACGTTTCCTACCTTGTCGGTCTTGTACTCCAAGCCGTTCTTCCTTGCGAACTCAACCAGATACTGTCCAATCTTTTCCTCATGTCCCGAGGGCCTTGGAATCTTGCATATCTCAGCGAAGATATCCATCACGTTACTTGTCCAATCCTTTGTATTCATATGGAATAATTGATTTTTTGACCTTACTCTCTTCAAAAATAGCACTTTACGGGCAAAAAAAGTATGTTTTTCGTATTTTTTAAAATTTCGCATGGCATGAAGTTCAATAAAGTTGACTAATTTAGCGCCCTGATTCGTAACTGGCGGCAAATATGGTCAAGACTCTGCTGATTGTTGTAGGAATGCTTCTCCTGGGAGTGGCTCTTCTATCCGTCGGCATCTGGGCCAGACAGAACGGCAAGTTTCCTGACATACATGTCGGCCATAACCCGGTGATGCGCAAGCGTGGAATAGGTTGCGTCGAGGCACAGGATGCCGAGGCCAGGCGGCCGAACCCGCTCGCAGTGGATGAACGCATAAACAACATCAATCATTAACAATAAATGAAAACTAATAAACTGATTGTATCATTGCTGGCAGGCGTATTTATGCTCGCATTCAGCCAGTGCAAAGAGAATGTCGCCGTTTCGAATACCGAGCCCGTCCAGACAGGAGTCATCTCGGGAATGAAGATTGCTTATGTTGAGATTGACACTCTGCTGTCAAAATACCAGTTCTACCTTGACGTGACCGAAGAGATGTTGCGCAAGGAGGAGAACAGCCGTTTGGTGCTGACCGAGAAGGCCAAGGAGTACCAGAGCGATGTCGAGAACTTCCAGAACAAACTGCGTAACAATGTCTTCTCGTCACAGGAGAGGGCTCAGCAGGAGGAAAACCGTCTGCTGAAGAAACAACAGGATCTTCAGGAACTCAACGACCGTCTGAGCAATGAACTTTCTCTTGAGAACCAGAACAACAGCCTCAAGATTAGTGAGGCTATCCAGTCGTTCCTCAAGGAGTATAACGTGGACAAGGGTTACAGCATCATACTCAGCAAGGTAGGTGACAACATTCTGCTTATAGATCAGGCTATGGACATCACCAACGAAGTAGTGGTAGGTCTGAACGACCGCTACAAGAACGGCAAGTAAGCTGCGGCTTGGCCAGGAACAGACAGGCCCGCCATCCGGCGGGCCTGAACTGTTTACGGAAATCACTTGGTATGACCTTTAAAGCATACCCTTGGTTGACGGCAGCTGGAAGTTTGTCATATCACGCCGTACTGCACTCTTCAGTGCACGTGCGAAAGCCTTGAAGATTCCCTCGATCTTATGATGTTCATTGGTTCCCTCGGCCTTTATGTTGAGGTTCATGCCCGCTGCGTCCGATACAGACTTGAAGAAGTGGAAAAACATCTCGGTGGGCATTGTACCGACCATCTCGCGCCTGAATTCGGCATCCCAGACCAGCCAGGGACGCCCTCCGAAGTCGAGAGCCACCTGCGCCAGACAGTCATCCATAGGTAGAGTGAATCCGTAGCGTTCGATGCCGCGCTTGTCGCCTAGCGCCTTTGCCAGACACTGTCCCAGGGCCAGTCCTGTATCCTCAATCGTGTGGTGCTCATCCACGTTGAGGTCACCCTTGACCTTGATTGTCAGATCCATGCCGCCGTGTCTTCCTATCTGCTCGAGCATGTGGTCGAAGAATCCTATGCCGGTGTCGATGTCGCACTTTCCGGTACCGTCAATGTCGAGCGTAATGCTGATGTCGGTTTCGGCAGTCTTTCTGTTCACAGAAGCGCGTCGCTCGCCTGCAAATATGAAGTCAGCCACCCGGCTCCAGTCGGAAGTCGCCAGCACACACACAGACTTCAGTACGTCGTCAAGACACGACATGTCATCCTGCAGCAGTATTGCCCTGCATCCGAGGTTTCGGGCCAGTTCCACATCTGTCCTGCGGTCGCCGACAACATAGCTTCCCGGAAGGTCATATTCATCACTCATATACTTGCCGAACATGCCTGTGTGCGGTTTGCGTGTCGGAGCATTGTCGGCAGGCATGCTCGGGTCAATCAGGATGTCGTCAAACGTCACACCCTCGCCGGCGAGAGTCTTCAGAATCAGCTCCTGCGAAGGCATGAAATCCTCCTCGGGAAAACTCTCTGTGCCAAGTCCGTCCTGATTGGTGGCCATAACGAATTCAAAGTCGGTCTTTTTCCGGAGGAACGAGAGACTTCCGATTACCTTGGGTACGAACTCCAGTTTGTCAAGACTGTCAAGCTGTTCGTCGTCGGGCTCTTTGACAATTGTCCCGTCGCGGTCTATGAACATTATTCTCTTCTTCATCTGTTATAGTATTCAGTCAGACATTTCAACAGTTCGTCATCCTCGGCAGGAGTGCCTACGGTAATTCTGAGCGAGTCGCCGCAAAGCGTTATGCGGCTGCGGTTGCGCACAATTATGCCGTTGTCAACCAGATAGTTATAGACACGGGTGGCATTCTCCATCCTTACCAGCAGGAAATTGGCATCGGAAGGAAACACCGTCATTCCTCCCAGACCGGCGAGCCTGTTCTCCAGACGCCCGCGCTCCGAGATAATGGCGCTGACCCATCCGCTGACCTTGTCTGCCGACTCCAACTGCTCGAGGGCCGCCTGCTGCGTCAGGTGGTTGACATTGTAGGGATACTTTACGCGGTTCATCAGACCTATTGTCTCTTCTTGGGCGAAAGCCATTCCCAGACGAACACCTGCAAGTCCCCAGGCTTTCGAGAAAGTCTGAAGAATCACCAGGTTAGGGTAGGTGTCGATAAGCCCGGCCATTGAGGTTCCGGGAGCAAAATCGGTGTAAGCCTCATCTATAATCACGATGCCCTCGAAATTGTCCAAAGCCTTTATTATGAGCTCCCTTCTGACGAGATTGCCCGATGGATTGTTGGGCGAGCAGAAGAACATGAGCTTGGTGTTGGCGTCCGCACTTCCGAGCATTGCATCTACATCGGGCTGAAAACTGCCGTCAGTGTTGACAGCCCGGTACTCCACATCGTTTATGTCTGCGCATACGCGGTACATTCCGTAGGTCGGCTCCATCGCCACCACGTTGTCCCTGCCTGGCTCGCAGAATATGCGGAACATCAGGTCTATCGCCTCGTCGCTGCCGTTGCCGAGGAATATGCGGCTGGCGGCAACTCCCTTGATTTCAGACACTATTGCCTTCACGTCGCGCTGCAGCGGATCGGGATAGCGGTTCAGCGGGGCGTTGTACGGATTCTCATTGGCATCGAGGAATACTCTGGCATCCTTGCCCTGATACTCGTCGCGTGCCGAAGAGTAGGGCTTCAGAGCCGCTATGTTGGGCCTGGCCAATTCAGTTGCAGTTTTCATTTTCGTTCCAGTCTGATGGTTACTGCATTCTTGTGGGCGTCAAGCGACTCGCCTGCCGCCATAGTCTCAATAGTGGCTCCAAGCGCCTCAAGCCCCTCGCGCGAAAGTTGCTGAAATGTTATCTTGCGCATGAAACTGTCGATGTTCACTCCCGAGTAGGCCATTGCATATCCGCTTGTAGGCAGAGTATGGTTCGTCCCGGATGCATAGTCGCCGGCACTCTCAGGCGACCATTCTCCTATGAACACCGAGCCGGCATTCAAGACCCTTCCGGCCAGTTGTTCAGCATCATCTGCCTGAATGATAAGGTGTTCGGGGGCATACATATTAGTCATTTCAATAACCTCGTCCATATTCTTCAGAAGCACCAGACGGCTGTTGTCAAGAGCCTTTGCTGCAATGTCGCGCCTGGGCAGCAGTGCTGCCTGTCTGTCAACTTCTTCGCGAACCTTTACAATCGTGCGGGCCGAAGTGGTCAGCAGCAAGACCTGGCTGTCAGGGCCGTGCTCGGCCTGCGACAGAAGGTCGGCGGCTACGAAAGACGGGTCGGCGCTGTCGTCGGCAATGACCTCTGCCTCCGAAGGCCCGGCCGGCATGTCTATTGCGACGTCGCGCAGCGAGACAATCTGTTTCGCCGCAGTCACGTAACTGTTGCCGGGACCGAAAATCTTGCTGACCTTGGGCACGCTCTCAGTGCCGTAGGCCATTGCCGCAATGGCCTGAGAGCCTCCGATCATGAATATCCGGCTTACTCCCGCCACCTGTGCGGCGTATAGAGTCGCCGGGTTGGGACGGCCGGTGCTGCGGTCGGGTGGGGTGCAGAGCACTATCTCGGGGCAGCCCGCAACGGCAGCCGGAATGGCCAGCATAAGCACCGTCGAGAAGAGTGGGGCCGAACCGCCGGGGATGTAAAGTCCGACCTTCTGTATAGGCACTGCCTTCTGCCAGCAGACCACTCCAGGAACAGTCTCGACCTTTTGCAACGACGGAATCTGTGCCTCATGAAACTTCCTTATGTTGGCTGCGGCAGTACCTATGGCATCGCGCAATTCCTGCGGAACCTGTCCGACAGCCTCGGCTATCATCGCTCCAGTGACTTCGAATCCCTCCAGCTCCACATTGTCAAAGAGTCTTGCATAGCGGTACAGCGCCTCATCACCGTTAGCCCTTACATCGTCGAGGACTGACCTGACGCTGTCGTACAGCGACTCGCTGCTAAGTGCCGGTCGTTTCAGAAGTTCGGGCCAGTCACTTCTGTCCGGAAATTCAACGGTTCTCATATAATCATTTTCTCAATGGGAAGTACAAGTATTCCTTCGGCTCCAGCCTGCTTCAGCCGGCCGATTATCTCCCAGAAACGCTTCTCGTCAAGGACCGTATGTACCGAGTTCCACCCCTTCTGGGCCAGAGGCATCACCGTAGGGCTCTTGATACCCGGAAGCACGGCCAGAACCTCGTCCATGCTTGAGTCCGGGACATTCATCATTATGTATTTTTTGCCTTGGGCAGCCCTTACGGCCTCGAACCGGAACAGCAGGTCGTCCAGCACCTCTTGCTTTGACGAGTCGAGGTTACGGTTGCTTATGAGCAGAGCCTCCGACTTCATTACCACCTCAACCTCCTTCAGATTGTTGCTCACCAGAGTCGAGCCCGAGCTGACGATGTCGAATATCGCGTCAGCCAAACCTATGCCCGGAGCAATCTCCACCGAACCGGTTATGACATGAATGTCCGCCTTGATTGCCTTCTCTTTCAGAAAATCGCTCAGGATTGAGGGATACGAAGTAGCAATTTTCTTGCCCTGGAACCAGATCGGACCCTTGTACTCCTCGTTCTTCGGGATGGCAAGCGACAGACGGCAGCGGCTGAATCCCAGACGCTTCACTATCTGTGCATCTGCCTTACGCTCTATAAACTCGTTCTCGCCCACAATTCCTATGTCGGCCACTCCGTCGGCCACAGACTGCGGAATATCATCGTCGCGCAGGAAGAGCACCTCGATGGGGAAGTCGGATGCCTGGGCCAGCAATGTCCTCTTTGACAATCCGACACTTATACCTGACTCCTGCAGCAACGACATGGTCTCGTCGTAGAGTCTGCCTTTCGATTGAACCGCGATACGTAACATACTGTAAATCCAATTAGTTGTAACCACAAAAAAAGCCTGCCGTAGGGCAAGCTTCAGAATATTGCACAAACCATCCGCTTGCCGGCTCAACAGCAAGAATGATGATGAAACTGTGCGATACCCATCTGATTCATAAATAACATTATGCGTTGCAAAATTAAGCAATTCGGTTAACTTATGCAAAAAAGAGCGTCATATTTTGGCTTTTGTGTAATTTTGTGCGAATTTTCGTTAGGCAAATGGAATCCCCAGGGCCCGAACTTACAAGAAAAAGAGTCATTTCGCTGATTGTTTCGGCGGTAATTATTGTCGTACTTTTTTCCACCAGAACCTGTCGCCGTCAGGAATCCGAAGAGACCGAAGTTGCAGTTCCGGACACGGCTGCTCTTGTCATCTCACCCTATGACAGCATCTTCAAGGCCTATGCCGACTCAATGTTCGACTGGAAGCTTCTGGCAGCAATCGCGTATGTAGAATCAAAGTTCGATACCTCTTCCGTATCGAACCGCGGAGCCTTCGGACTCATGCAGGTCATGCCTTCCACATATAGCCACATGGTCAGCAGGCTGGGTGTCGATTCCGATTCCGTAACTACCTCACTCAACGTCTATGCTGCCGTCCAGCAGCTCTCCGACATGAACGAACAGTTCTCTTTCATTAATCCTTCCGAGCGGATCAACTACATCCTGGCCAGTTACAACAGCGGACACGGCCACATATTCGATGCCATGCGCATAGCCCGCAAGAACGGCATCAACCGATATGTCTGGACCAATATAGAGGATGTAATACTCACCATGTCAGACGAGGAGGTGTATTCCGACAGCGTCTGCCTTTTCGGCTGCTTCAAGGGAACTGAAACCCTGCAGTTTGTCCGCAAAGTCAGACGCAAGTATCAGGAGTACTGCGAACTGGACACCATCTGAAACGTCCGGATTCCTTATCCGTTCCGGTCTTACCTGCTAGTAGGCAACAGTCAGTCTGAAAGACATTTTCTCGGGGAACTCCCTGGCGAAATCGCTGTATGTCACGAAAACGCTGAATCCTCCCTCATAATACTCACAGTCGAGGGTTCTGGTCCAGCGGTGCCCATATTCATCCTCATAGTGGCGCACGTTAGGCAGGGGGGCCTGTGATCCGTCGTCATATATGATGTAGCAGTTCACCAACCCGCCTTCAAGGACTCTCCAGTCAAGTACGTGGGTATCGAAATCGGCCTGGAAATAGCTGTTGGTTCCGTCCCTGTCAGAATACAGGGTCCAGCCGTCAGCTGTGAACATGAGTGACCTCCAATGAGTTACTTCAGAATCGTTGTAACGTGTGTACTTCTCGCACGAAACGAAAAACAGCGGCATCATGATAACCGACAGAACAGTCAAGACAAGTTTTTTCATATTGGGTCCGTATTAATTTCCTATGCAAATATAAAAAGGGGAAAATACCCGGAAGCGGGGAAAACCCTATTCTTTCTTAGGAAAAACCCTATTTGTGTTCTTCACTGGGCAGTCTTGAACAGCATCGGGGCAAACTGGTGCAGGGAACGGCGCCAGGTCAGCCACTCGTGACCGGTACCCGGTGATTCATAGTACACGTGACTGATGCCTAACCCTTCAAGTGCCACGTGCAGGTCGTGAATGCCCTGATACATCTGTGCAGGCTCATCAGTGCCTATGCTTATGTAGAGCAGATGATATTGGTCATTTATGGATTTGGGATACATCTCCGCGTCACGACGGTCATTGGGACCGCGGCCAGACCCGCTGAATCCGCCAATCCATCCAAACAGTTCGGGATGGTCCAGACCAATCTTGTACGACTGGAAACCGCCCAGCGACAGACCGCAGATGGCACGGTTGTCACGGTCGGTAAGAGTACGGAAACGGGCATCGAATGTCGGGACGACCTCTTCTGTCATCACCTTCTCGAAGGCGGTGAAATCGAAGAGGTTGGGGCGTGCGGAAGGGTCGGCGTCAGCCAGGGTGGCGACAGCATGTTCCATCACTATAATCATAGGTACACATTCCTTTTCTGCAATCAGGTTGTCCATAATGTTGCCCAGCATGCCTTGCGTTCCCCATCCGGTTTCATCCTCACCGGCACCGTGCATCAGGTAGAGTACGGGGAAATGGCGGTCCGGCTCTGTCCTGTACTGCGGTGGCAGATATACCCATGCTGTCCGCTCTGCAGCGGTAAGTGCTGACTGGTATTTCTCAATGCGGATCTCACCGTGAGGAACATTCTTCTCCAGATAAAAATCGACTCCCGGTTCGGGAATTTCAATGCCGCTCGACCAGAACCCGGAACCGAAGAACAGCCTGCTGTTGGGGTCGGACACGCGTTTACCGTCAACGGCAAGCGTATAATAGTGGAAACCGGGCACTATCGGCTCTGTGACTGTTTGCCAGATGCCGTCTTCACCCTTGGTCATTGCGTAGTTCCTGCCGCCGACGTTCACGCTGACACTGTTAGCTTCAGGAAAGTCGTTGCGGAAAACCACAGTCAGGTCGGGATTGATCTTGGGGAACTCCTTGCCTTCGAGGTTAGTAGTGGCACTGGTGGGCTCTGTCAGGACACCCACCATACAGTTCTCCTTGCACGAAACGGCCACTGCAGCTGCAATACACAGAACGATTTTGATATGTTTCATAATTGCTGATTGTTGATTTTTTCGCAAAGATAGCAAATCGGTTTCATCCGGCATTTATCCCGAAAACCTATATGTTGCATTGACGGAGGTCAAATTTATCCGGTTTGATGCGCAATGATATGTGAAACAGGAATGAACTATTAAAAAAAGTGCTAATTTTGGGGCGCGAAATCCGAATGAACAACAATATTCAATAACAAACCGTTTATAAATGAAAAAGATTTCAACAATCGCCCTCATCTCAGCAATCGTACTGATGAGTGCATGTGGTCCGAAAGATCCTGGTCTGAAGGACGCTTACAAAAACTATTTCAAGATTGGTGTTGCCGTTACTCCGCGTAACGTTACCGATTCACTTCAGGCATCAATCATCCTCAGAGAGTTCAACAGCATAACCGCTGAAAACTGCATGAAACCGGGCGAGATTCACCCGCAACCCGGCGTTTGGAATTTCCAGCAGGCCGATATTATCGCCAACTTCTGCCGCGAGCACGGCATCAAGATGCGTGGCCACTGCCTTGTCTGGCACAGCCAGTTTGCCAACTGGATGTTCAACAAGTATGACGAGAACGGCAACCAGGTCGTAGAGCGCGACGAGAATGGTGACACGATCTGGGTTGAACAGCCGGCACGTGGCGGCTTCGGCGGCTTCGGTGGTTTTGGCGGCTTCGGCCAGCGTCCTCAGGGTCAGCCGGGCCAGCAGGGCCAGCGTCCTCAGGGTCAGCAGGCCCAGCGCCCACAGGGTCAGCCGGGTCAGGCTCCTCAGGGAGGTTTCCCGGGCTTCGGCGGCCAGCGTCCCCAGGGTCAGCAGGGTCAGGCTCCTCAGATGGTGAAGGTTCCAAAGTATGTCAAGGCTACCAAGGAGGAGTTCTACGATTCACTCCGTGCCCACATCCATACTGTAATCAACCGTTACAAGGATGTCGTCTATTGCTGGGATGTAGTCAACGAGGCAATGAGCGATGCCAACAATCCTGACGCTCCGTACGAGCAGTCATTCCGCCAGTCCACCGCTTATCAGCTCTGCGGCGACGAGTTCATCAAGAAGGCATTTGAGTTCGCTCACGAGGCTGATCCGACAGCAGGACTGTTCTACAACGACTACAGCGCATGGACACCCGCAAAGAGAACCTATATCTACAATATGGTCAAGAAACTCCAGTCAGAGGGCGCTCCTATCACCGGCATCGGCATGCAGGGACACTACAACATCTATGACAACCCGACAATCGAAGATTTCGAGAAGGCTATCCAGATGTATCTCGAGCTGGTTGACGACATTCAGATTACTGAGTTCGATGTCCGCATCAACCACGAGGCCGGCGGCCAGCTCCAGTTCAGCCGCGGCGAGGGACAGGTTCTTTCCGACTCTATCGCAAAGATGCAGGAAGAGAAGTATGACCAGTTGTTCCAGGTTATCCGCAAGTACAAGAAGAACTTCTCGTGCGTAACCTTCTGGAACCTTGGCGACCGCGACTCATGGCTCGGTGCCAACAACTTCCCGCTGTTGTTCGACGGCGAGTATAACCGCAAGCCCGTTTACTATACCGTCCGCGACTTCAAGAAGTAAAGGATATAAACTACCTAGAACAGAGAGAGGATGGCCCCGCAAGGAGTCATCCTTTCTTCGTTGAAACATCACCTACAGGAAGGATATGAACACAATAACTAGCGGTTATGTCTTTCACCATATCAGATGCATTGTTCCAACAGCGCGACACTAGTCGTATAATATTATTGGTAACAAATAGACACGCGTCGTTTTTGCTCACAACTAATTATATAACAATAAAATACAAAGAACGCTTAAGTTTTTCTTTGGACACTAGTTGGAATAGTATTATTCTTCCTTCGGAATTACCCGGATTATTGTACCTCCTTTCTTTGATACAATAATTTCCATGTCATTTTCAAATTTGGAGTTACGGTTGTAAGCACTTGAGGGAACCTGCTCCGGGTTTTGTCCTTCGCACTTGATATACAAAGCACCCTGGAGAGCACTTGTGACAATTCCGGAAACTTCTTCTACCGGAAGATTTGAAGCGTAATCGAACACTTCTTGCCTTCGTGAATAGCCGTCCGCAATTTTGTCAATGAAGAAATGAAGCAACTTTAAGAACTCAGAATAGTATCGATCTTGATCTTTCATAATTGCTTGAAAAGCGGCTTCTTGTTTTGCAGAACGCTCATTTCCGCGATGGTCCGCCTCACATCTTATCTGATATATATTCGAGATGTCGTATGAGAACTTCGCAAACTCGGAAGAGGAGAACAGGCATGTGGCGTATCCTCCGAAGTATAAGGCATTCTTAATCTTGTCAAGGATATATTGTTTGCTTAGTGGTATCTCGACTTTATCTTTCCCTTCTTTCGTTTTTTGATACTCTCCAAATACAAGTTTGAAGATAGGAAGAGAATCTTCCTTTCTCAAGAAAATGGACATTGGCGTATCCGGATCATACAAGATAAAAGATGGCGTTTTTTGGAGATTCATGAACGCACTATTATAAGATTCCATCTTGCATATATAATTGGAGATACCTTCAATTTGCTTGAAGAGCTGCGCGGAAAAATTCAAGAAATCTCCCCTTCTTTTGAAGCTCTCCATTAAAAAGTAATCATCTGCCAGTTCTCTTGAAATCTCTTTAATTGGGAATAAACGATACACAGCATCCGCCTGTTTTCGCGCATTCTGCTCGATACAATACTCGTATATTTCATCAAATCGGGCATCCCTGTTTTCAATTGAATAGGCCATGGCTATAGCTTGAATCCCGGCAGCAAATTCTTTGTTGTCGGGATCATCATATAACTCTTTAACGAACTTTAGCAGCTTAGTCAGTTGCTTTTTATCTTGTCCCATTCATCAAGTGTTTTTAGATCAAAATCAGATTCTACGAGGGCGGCTAGCACCTCATCAGTAGACTTCCCAGCAGTATTGGTCGACTCTTCTCTTTCCTCAGGAATTGCAGCAGCAGATAATGGCGCTTCGACCAGTGAGCTAGTGTCAATAAGGTCAGCGAGGTTAGTCTTTACCCAGGTTCTCTTTCGTTCAATTCTCCAGAAGCCGGAATTATCATGCTCATAGAAAACAAGCATGTAGGAGGTTTTGAACTTCTCTAGTGCAGCCGCATCGTTCTTCACCAGAATGTTTGATAATCTGGTCCGGACGTACTGGCTGAGAGTTACAGAGGTCTTCTTACCGTTCAGGTTAAAGGAACAGAAGATGACGCCATCTATGTTGGGCTCAAAGGCAAGAGTCTGTCCGATTTTCTTTTCAAAGTCGGCGATAGTGTACTTGTATTTGAGCGTGGCTTCCACAGTGGACGGCTTTGCTCCGGAAAGCTTGTTAAACCGCCGCTGGAGACGTCTCCACACTTCATTATCGGCTCCTTTGACCATCTTCAGATAAAGGAGCTTGCCCTGAATCACAACCCGCATATTCGGCTTGTGAGGGTGGAGATTCTGCTTGGGTGTATAGTGAGCCAGGAACTTGGCATAGGCATCGGCTTCGCCATGCTTTTCCCAGATATAAAGAAGGTTATCAAGACCGCGAACATACTCACGGGTGACGTTCACGCGGTCGCTCACAACAAGCCCGGTCACTTCATGGCGCTGGTTCTTATTCTGAACGCGAGTTTTCTTTTCGTTGATTGAGAAATTCTGACTGGAAATGATTTTTATCAGTTCCTTCTGGAAATCCCCATTCTTATGGAATACGTTGCGGTTGCTGCTGAAAGTAATGTCATCAGCATATCTGGAGTAACGCAGGTTGTATTTCTTTGCCAGTTTATGCAACATACGGTCAAGATTCCGACACACAATGTTTGTCAGAATAGGAGATGCAGGAGAACCCTGTGGCAGCACCCAGCGCGTTTCGCCATCGATGACCATTTCAGTGCAGCAAATACCGGCAATGGCATCGGCGACCGTGTCATTGAAGTTGAAAGGAGGTCGCTTCAAAGTTGCCCACACCCTCGACTTGGTAATGCTGGGGAAGAAATCCTTCAAGTCAGTGTTGAACACATAGTTCATCCCCACATGACGCTCAGCATTATCAACCACCGATTTCTCCGGGACAAATCCTGTAACATATTCAGGACCTTCATAGAAAGCCTGCAGAAGCTTATTCGTATAAGTGAGAAATGACTTCAGCATGTTTTTAGGTGCTGAAATCACCCGGAATCCGCCGGATTTCTTGGGGATGCGGAACTCCTTGTAACTCTTCTTGTTGCGGGCGGGGTGGATGAAGTAATTGAGATGTGGCATAATGAAAGGATACCCCTTGCCTCCCAGATCGTCCATCTTGATTTTATTCAAGAGGATTAGAAGGTCATGGGTACTCTTTACCTTGGCTGCCGCTGCTACAATTGCTTCTTTGGTCATAGGGTTGTGCTC
This sequence comes from Bacteroidaceae bacterium, assembly GCA_017615835.1. GTDB lineage: Bacteria > Bacteroidota > Bacteroidia > Bacteroidales > Bacteroidaceae > Colenecus. The sequence goes on from JAFZZI010000013.1 coordinate 18,809, forward strand.
GCATAGATGGTCGCGACATACCGGAGCGTTTTTTTCTTTGTCTACGGACTCGTCAGAGTCCCGGAATATAGTTCCAACTATATTCCTTAGATCTCATCACTCATATGTGCTTGCACATATGTGGAGAAGTAAAACTTCTCGAGTAACGAGTAAACCTTTGGAAGTATCCGATTTTACGGACATCTGTCAAACGTGACAGACGAAAGTCAAAAGTCCGCTCCGGTATGTCAAAGACCTTAGTTCTACAAAACTAATGAATTGGTTTTAATTCACAACGCAAATGTATAAGGGGCCTGCGAATCCTTTATTCGCTTATCATACTTTTCAAGAAATTTAGCGTTTGATCCATTTCTGCAATCATGTTTTTCCGGATATCATCCGGACTAACCAAAAGTACATTTTCGCCATACATATAGATTTGGTTGTATAACTCTCTGTTAGGTTTAACTTCAATACTATAAAAAGTATAACCCTTTACTGCATATTTGTTGTGTAAATACTCCTGTTCTATAGCAGAATACTTTATTTGCGAGCCATGGAAGGGTTTTGTATCAACATATCCTGTGAAACTGTCTTTAACAGCAAGTATAATCTTTGTCAAGGGAGTTTTCTCATCATAAGTAACACCAATAATATCCTCGAATCTCACATCAATGTCGTCATCACAATCTATATAAGGAATACCTTCGACAGAATGGATGGCCTCCATACGGTCAAGAGGAAGATTCACAAAAAAGTCCTTCCGATACGGAAATTTCTTATCGCCCAGTGGCGTACCAATCAGGTACCAGCGGTCATTGTATTGCTTCAGCAGGTACGGATAGAGCCGGATAGTGCGCACTTCCTCGCCAAAGGGCGCGTATTCCACATCTACCACCTTCTTGTTTGTGATCAGGGCAAACAGATAACCCAGAAAATCCTTCCCCTCCAAGTAGTAGTTTGAACTGAAGGATATGATCTTACGGGTGTCTGTACTCTCCTTGTCAAACTCATTCCGGCCGAAGGATTTCCGGTCGTTGAGTTTTTCCTGCAGGTCGTGGAGCCATTCAAAGCTATCCAGGCCGGCGAACTGTCCAAGTGTATTCAGGACTTCTTGGAGCAGCCGCTTCTCGTCGTAAGACAATGGCTTACTGAAGAGTGACTGCGTCTGGTCGGCATAGCGGTACACCGGCGAACCATACAGCTTCTCTGAGCTGTCAATCTCCATATTGAAGGGTGCTTCCTGCAATGCTTGAATGTCCAGCTGGATAACGCGTTTACCACTCTTGATATAACGGTCATAGTCACTCTGATCACCACCGATGGTAGGATACCCGGCCTGTCCCAATCGCTCGTTAACTTTCTTCAGGAGTTCCTCGCACGTGTATTTATTATAGCGGTCACTCAGCATCTGATCCAGATACATATAGCGGATAACAGCATTCTTGTTTGATGGCATAACATTTCTTGTTATATTGATTTCTAATGCAAAAGTAGTATTTCTTGCGAATTGTAAATTCGCAAACTGTCAACTATTAGTCTTGTTGATAGTGGAGCTGGATTATCTGTCTATGGCAAGAAATTTGCAGCTAGGTGACGCAGGCATACATAATGGGATTCATAATCCTCATGATCTATGTCCAGTTATATATAGGACAGACCGCTCCGATTTCCTGTCTTGCTCATACTGTTTGATATATGTTTCTACTGCATTTTTGCGTTCATCCGGAGTGCGCTCTCTGCCTTCCGGTTTGCCTACCATCAATTTGGATAGATGTTTCACTAAATCGTAATTTTCCTTGAATTCATCAATCCACCACGTCTTATTATTTTCCTTTTCCTTTTCCTTAGATGGGAACTGGAAACAGCCGTCTTGGACAAAGTAATATAAATTCATCAGGTTGCCCACATACCGTACAATCTCCCTTTCTATGCACTGCTTCATCGTGTCAGTGTGGTATACGGGCGATACTGAATAGTCCGACAGAAACTTGGCCGAATTGTTGATGTTGCGCAAATGTATCGAAACTCTGTTGAATTCGTTGATGTATGTCTGTTTTGCAAGTTTCATCGGCTTATTGGTAAAGATGACGGAGTTATCGGGAATCTTGAGATTCTCGAAATGAACCTGGGCGGGTCGTGGACAGTCCCCTCTTTTCATAGCTGCCAGCAACGAATCCAGAACCATCAGATTTGCCTCAAGGTGACGGATAGTGTCCTCCAGTTCAGCAGCATATATTACGGCATCCTTCTTGTCTTTCTTATTAGATTCATTTTTAGTGATGATACGATTGATAATATACGTAATTACAGCGAAAGTTGTGCCAATCAGTGCGGCTAGAGCTGACAATGACCGTTCCGGAAATGTCGATTTAATCGCCTTGAAACACATTATTTTCTCGACAACATAGTTTATGCAAGCCGGAACTTCCCCCGTGTGGTATAAGTAAAAAAGGTATATGAAGAGGAATATCGTACATACAAATAATACAAATACCAATGTCACTGCAATTAAAAGAACCCACCACCAGCTTAATGGATGACCGTAGGTCTTGCTGATTTTTACTTCCAAATCGTCATATTTAATCCTTTTAATCCATTTAATTTCGGGGTTCAAGTGCAATTTGACAAATGGATAATAGTGCCTACATATTTTGTTTAATCTTCTTGGACGTTTAAAGCACAACACGACGTATATCAAAAAGTACTCTAATGAATTGTATCTTAGCGGATTATTCCATAAGTATATGCATTTCTCTATAAAACAGTCCAAAGGGCTTTTATCATTCTCTGACATAATTGTAAGTGATTGGTTAGGGTTACTTTTTCAAAGATAGTGGTTTTCGTTCATGTTCCTTCAGAAATACTTATCATATCATAAAAACAGTGTGCGATACCTTTTTTTTGTATCGTTATATTGTTGTACATTTGTGAAGTAATTGACAAGAGATTTATGTTCCGGATTTTTGAGAAAAGCAGATGCGGAGTACTTCTGATGGGCGTGGCCCTGCTGCTGCCTCTCGCTGCGAAGGCGCAATGGAGATTGGGCGTAACTGGAGGAGCCGACTATAATGTGTTCAAAATGGACAAGCAGTACATGACCGATTTCCAGATTAACGGCCGGTGGGGTGCCACAGCCGGCATTTCCGGACAGTACGAAATCAACGACTGGCTGGCCTTGAGGGCCGACCTGAACTGGACTCAGAAGAACTACCGGAAAAACCGTGTCATATTGAGCCAGATAGATTACCGGTATCAGAACAACTATCTGCAGTTGCCCATAATGGCATCGTTCAGCACCGGTGGAGAGCGACTGCGCGGTTTCTGCAATTTGGGCATATACGCCGGCTATTGGCTGACAAGCTGGCGGGAAGGCAGCGATAACAACATTTTCAGCGGATTTAATATGCCTTTCAGTGAGAAGCTGGTATTTAATGCCGAGTCTGACCAGCGGTTTGATTTCGGCCTGGCGGGCGGAATAGGTCTGGAGTATCGCATTGCTTCACATTGGGCGGCCCAGGCCGAAATACGCTGTTATTACAGCACCGTAAGCACTGTCAGGCAGTACATGCGGGTAAAGGATTATCGTTACAATACAACCATATCCGCCCAGCTGGGCATATATTACATATTTTAAAACCGGAAGAATATGAAACACTCTATATACTGTATTTCAGGAACTGCACTCCTGCTTCTGGCAGCCTGGGGATGTCGGAGGGAAAGTGATGTGCTCATGTCCTATGACTATAATGAGGGTCTGTTATTCGACTCTGCCCAAACCTCGTTTGCCGCCAAGTTCAATATTATCTGGAACGGCATGAACCAAAACTATCCCATCTGGGACTACGAGGCCGAACATGGGATAGACTGGGATGATATCTATGATACCTACTATCCCAAATTTCAGGCACTTGACCAGCGTGGTGAGGACCAGACTGTAACCGATGCCGAGTTGGACAGTCTCATGAGGGAGTTTCTTAATCCGCTTCACGACGGCCATTTCGCAGTAAAAATAAAGAACCACAAGACGGGCTCGAATATAATATGCTTTCCGTCTCGTTCCAGAGTCAGTTTGCGCGATGATTACAATACTGTCCAGTCCAACACGCTCAATCTGGATTATTATGCCGATCCGGCCAATGGAGAGACAGAAACAGATGCCGAAGGCAAACCCATTGTGAAGGTTTTCTCTACTATGGTCGCGGACTTGATTAAAAGCTTTTCGTCAACTCCCGGCATGGGATATCAATGGGTATTGGATAAGATTTCGGAATTGGAAGCACTGTCGGAGCCCACAGATTTAGAGGCTTTCAAGTTGCAGCAGCTGATGAATCTGAAAGCGGAATTTCTGAGTACCAGTGGCATGGCGTTGGAAGATGTCCTGATTATTTACAACTATCTTCAGGCTCAGTACGCTTTTCTGGGCGTTCCAGGCTTTGGCTACATAGATCCGGTCTTTAACGACAACGGCATTTCAATCAGTTATGCCTTACTGAAGGGCAATATCGCCTATCTGAGAATCACCTCCTTCGCTCTGTTACCATATCTGGATGAAAATAGAGTCGGGATGACGTTTAATATGGGCGACCCCGATACCCGGCAGTTAGTGATGCAGGTGAAGGCTGTGTGGCAGGAGTGGTTCGACAGTGTCCAGACATTGCACAAGGCAGGTACTCTGGGCGGTGTCATAATCGATGTGCGTGGCAATGGCGGTGGTTTCATGGGTGATTCCAAGTATGTGGTCGGTGCCCTTGTGCCAGGCAATTACATACACTTTTCCTACCAGCGTTTCAAACGGGGTACCGGGCGCTACGATTACTCGCCGCTGATGGAGGGCCACGTTACTGTCATGCCCCGGCAGCACGAAGACGTGACGGATGTACCGGTAGTAGCACTGGTGAACTGTATGTCTGCCAGCATGGCAGAGACAACATCCCTGTGTGTCAAGACACTGCCAAAAGGCAAAGTAATAGGCAAGCGCAGCTATGGCGCCCTGAATGCCCTGTCCGGTAACGACTATAGTTCATATAACTACTCCGGCTATGTCGGTGTGGATGGGGTGACACCTGTTTTCTGTAGAATTCCATCCATGGCGCTGTTCTCTCTGGACGGGAATCTGATAGAGAGTGAGGGCATTATCCCTGACATCGAGGTGGACTTTGATGCAGTCCAGTTCCAGACCAACGGCAAGGATACCCAGTTGGATTGTGCCCTGCAGTTTATCCGCAACGGACTATAAACCGTGTAATTTATCTGACATTCCGCAGTTGCCGCCATCAGTCGGTCAACATTCTTTCCACAAAAGTATCATGCAGAGGTCTGTCATACCGCCTGACCGCTGCATTCACTTGTTTTGCCACTCATTTGAACCTTCTATAATAATAAGGTTCGCGCGCGTACGCGCGCGCGTGTAGGAAGAATAATGGGGAGCCCACGGACGAGATCAAGGAGGAGTTCGCGCGCGTATAAA
>JAFZZI010000014.1 GCA_017615835.1 Bacteroidaceae bacterium
AAAAACTCTCAACCTAAGTTGAGACTTTCACCCTCGGCATCCAATTCTCGGGCTTGCTGAGGGTTTATTTGTGTGCCTTTTTGTAACTTCGCTGCCGAAATACGAAAAAAGACATATAATGAATATAGAATTAAAACGATGGACTATGAGTGACAGCAAGGAACTTACTGCCTTATGCAATGCTGTTGATAGGAGTTTCCTTTCTGACCGTCTGCCTAATCCTTACACGATAAAGGATGCGGAAGATTGGTTGTGTCGTGTTTCTCAGAATGAAGCGGTTTTAGGTATCTACCGTGCTATCATCGCAGACGAAAAAGTAGTTGGCAGCATTTCTGTCGAACAGAAGGAAGATGTTTATCGGATTGATGGTGAAATCGGCTTTATGCTTCACGGCGATTATTGTAACAAGGGCATAATGACAGAGGTGGTTAGGCAAATGTGTACAATTGTCTTCCGCGACTTGCCGATTGAACGGATAACGGCTAACATCTTCCAGCCAAATACCGCCTCGATGCAGGTCTTAAGTAAGAATGGCTTTGTTCATGAGGCTACCTTGCGAAATGCCGTCATTAAGAACAACGAAATATACGACCTCTGTATTTTCGGATTGACAAAGCAAAACAAATAAAAACACATCGGAATGAACACGAAAAATATCATCATCATCGGAGCTACCTCAGGCATAGGTAGAGCCCTCTTCGAGAGATATATTGTGGAATGTAATAGTCTTGGTATCGTTGGTCGACGTACGCACTTGTTAGATGAATTGCAGCACCAGCACCCATCTAATACATATACCGCCACGGCCGACATCAACAAACAAGATGAGATTGAGAAAGCAATCTATACGCTCCATACAGAACTCGGAAGCTTTGACCTCGCCATTGTATGCTCTGGAACAGGCGACCTTAATCCCTCGCTCGACTACGATGTGGAACGTCCAACGATTGACACAAATGTCACGGGCTGGACTTTCGTCGTTGATATGCTCTACCACATCTTCGAGCAGCAAGGGCATGGCCACCTCGTAGCCATTACCTCGGCTGGTGGGCTGCGTGGCGAACCGATTGCACCAGCATACAGCGCGACGAAAGCCTACCAAATCAACTACATGGAAGCCCTGCGCAAGAAGGCTTTCAAGGCAGGTGGTAACATCATTGTCACCGATGTCCGTCCCGGCCTCGTTGATACAGCTATGGCTAAAGGCGAAGGTCTCTTCTGGGTGATGCCAGTCGAGAAGGTTGTACGCCAGATATGCGCTGCCATCCGTCGCAAGAAGTCTAAAGTCTATGTTACAAAGCGTTGGCATGTCCTTGCTATTATCAATAAAAATCTACCATTCTTCCTATATAGATTGATGTAGATTGCCGATATTTTTCTCCTTTTTTGAAAAAAGTTACTGTTCTCGTGCAGTCTTTTCGTGATTATCGGACATAATAGATAGAGACGTTATGTTTTCGATGGAAGTTACGCGGCTGATAGAACGGTGCAGACAGGGCGATGCAGATGCGCTCGGAGAACTGTACAAGGCATACGCCCAGAGAATGAAGGGTGTATGCCGTCGGTATATCAGTGACGAACAGGCGGTGAATGATGTGTTGCACGATGCTTTTGTGATTATCTTCACTTCGTTTGATAGGCTAAGAGATAACCGAAAAGCTGAATCGTGGATGATGTCGATAACGAGAAATGTAGCATCGAAATACAAAGACCATTTGAAAAGCCTTTCCTTCGTTCCATTGGAGGAAGCAGAGTCGTTGGTGGCTCCTAATGAAGAAGCCAGTGTGAAAGGTGTTCCCCTAGAAGATGTGTTGAAGTTTATAGATAAGTTGCCTAATGGATACGGGCAGGTGTTCCGACTGTCTGTCTTTGAAGGCTTGTCTCACAAGGAGATTGCAGACATGCTGGGCATTGAGCCACATTCATCATCATCGCAACTGGCACGAGCCAAGAAAATACTCCGCAAGATAATGCTGCAGTATTGGGCTGCCGTGCTTCTGTTGCTGCTAATGCCTCTCACATTCTTTTTGCTTAGGAAAGGTGATACTGCAGTCAAAGAGGAAAAGCCCGCCATTGCCAAGCAGAAAGATACGCCTAAGCAAAAATCACATACAAATGAACCATCGGAAGAACAGCCGCAGGAACTTGTAATTGTACATATCCCTGTACATCATACGCCGATTGATACGCTCCAGCCAGTTATTGCCCAGGCTCTTGATTCTATTATGCCTGACTCCTTGACAAACATGATTGCGCAGGAGCAAACCATCCCAGACACTATACAAAGTGATACGACACATATCGTGGAAAAGCATAATCTGCCACATTACGATATTACCGACTTGTTCCCCGACAAACCAGTCACAAGACTTCATAACAAACAAAGATGGTCGATAGACCTCGCATACGCAGGAGGCATGGGTGAACAGAGCCAATATAACCAGCCGTTCATTTATAAGCCTGCACCGTCAGATGTACAGTCTCTACCTTCAGGACATGAGCCAACTATCCCGAGCAGTATTGACAACTGGACAGACTATGCCGTCTACCTGGCCAATAATCCTGATGTCGTAAGTGAAAAGACCCGCAGTGTCATCATGCGTATCGCATTGAACAATGCTAACCGACCGGGTGAGGATAAAATATTGCGCACAAGCCACCATCAGATGCCCGTCACATGGTCACTTGCCTTGAAATACAGATTGGGCAATCGCTTCGGACTGGAGTCAGGACTCAGTTACAGCCGCTTAACCTCTGACTTTGAGATGGGGGCAGACGGCAATACCATCCGCGAACAGCAAACTATTCACTACCTTGGCATCCCCGTGAAGGGTATCTACAACATATATAATAGAAAGATGTGGAGTCTCTACGGCTGTCTCGGTCTTACAACCGAAGTCCCTGTCCATTCAATCCTCCACTCAGACTACTATGTGAATGGTCAGTATGAGGTCAGTGACAAAGCTATCATCCGGGCCCCGTGGCAATTCTCTACCACCTTCGGTCTAGGTCTGCAATTCCACTTGACCCCTAGCGTCGGTATCTTCGCGGAGCCAAGCCTACAATATTACATCCCAACACGTAGTGGCATAGAGACCTACCGCAAGGAGCATCCGTTTACGTTCTCTTTGCCGTTGGGTATCAGATTTACGTGGTAGTCGTGCAGTCTTTTCAGAGTCCAGCGGACTATATAAATAGAGAGACCAATATTTTAAACTCTGAAGAATATGAAGCATTACAGATTCCT
>JAFZZI010000015.1 GCA_017615835.1 Bacteroidaceae bacterium
CTGCTACCATCATACTCTCCAACATAATCTCAATTAGGTCATGAAGACCATTTTCTTTCTCCGCATGCTTGCACATGAACTCAGAAAGTTGTTCCTTTGTCAGTACCATAAAGTCTGTTCTTCTAAGGGTTAATAAACTTCGATCACTTATTTTTTCCTTAAAAGTACGGACTTTATTTTTTTCACTTACTCAGACACACTTTTTGGAACACTATCCCTTTATGCGCTATAATCATAAAAAAGTGGGGCATCAGAAAATGCTCCACTTTTTTAATCAAATATTAGAACAGTTTGTTATTCGAACAAACCTTCAGCCTTTAGAATAGCCTCAATTTTATTCAGCTCTTTTGCCATATTTAACTTGTAGTATATAGAATAAAGCTGTTGACCCCATTTTTTTGTATCATCCGGCGCAAGTTCACGTACTTTCTCGTATAGAGGAAGTGCTTTCTCATAATAAGATTTTTCTGTCTCTAATACTTTCTTGTATGCTGGTGAATTGTATTTAACATTGCTCTGTGAATCCATATAGTTGTTGGCTTCAAACATATAACATAGACCTTCATTTATATAAGCCTCAACCAATGTTGAATCCTTGGACCTTGCTCGCTCGTATGAATCGATAGCTTCAAGATAGTTTTTCTGATTTTGCTTAAGATATCCCTTTACATAATGATTGTAAGCCTTATCAGGATTCTTCTTGAGCATCTCGTCCACAAAACTCTCCATCTCATCCAACTTATCTGATTGATCATAGTATGTCAGAAGCCTGAGAGAATAGTAGTCTTCTGTCGGAAACTTCTCAATACCCTCCTTCAAACTATTAATCCAATTTACTGTATCCTTGAGATTCTCGTATGCCATGCACTTGAACTGATAACAGGCCTTGCCATTTTCCTCGTCTTCTGCTCCTAAATCACAGTATTTCAGCACTTTATTATAATCCCCCATATTATATGCAGCTAAAGTTGGGAAATATGCAAACTCAACTGCGTACTTGGCATAGTTCTCATTCTCCTGGTTGAACTTTTGGAACATCGGCATCTCCGAAACCTCATAATACTTCGAGAAAATCTCGTATGCTTTTGCATAGTCGCGTCTGCGAGTATAGTAGAATATTCCACCAGAAATAAGGTTTGTACGATTGGCATCCAACTCTGACGCAAATTTATCACGGCAAGCTGTCGATGTCCTCCCCTTTTCGTTCGGAATCTGCTCCAGGGAATCACAATGATTAAAGCATTCGAACATCTTAATTAGGTTATTGTACATGGCAACAGTGTCATACTCCCTTCCTTCGAAATATGTCTTGTTGTTCTCTTCCTTGTACAGTTTCATGTAAATTTCACCGGCAACACCCCAGGTTTCCGCATCGTTTTTAGTGTATTCGTTGTTCAATGCCTGTTCAATTAGCTTTTTTGCCTGATTAATATTGCCAGTTTCTGATGACAACTGACCTTTTGCATCCTTTACAACCTGCTGGGCAGCTTTAATTGCCTTCTTTACTTCCTTATCGGTTGACTGTGCGTACGAAGACGCACATGAAAGCAGCACAACCGACACCAATGTAAATAATACTCGTTTCATTTGACTATTGATTTCAGTTACATTAATATGATTCCTTTTTCTTGTTATAGTTTAATTCTGTCCATTCTACAAATCGTCGGTCTGAATTTCTTCCATACCATCCGAATCTTCTGTTGCATCTGAATCTACTTTACAGATTGAGGCTATCTGGTCACCACGCTTCTCCAAATTGATGAGACGAACCCCCTGCGTGGCACGTCCCATTACTCTGACTGTTGAGACTTCAAATCTTATTGCAATACCTGATTTATTGATAATCATAAGATTGTTCTCGTCTGTGACAGTCTGGATTGAAATCAGCTTACCTGTCTTTTCCGTAATATTGATTGTCTTGACTCCCTTTCCTCCGCGATTTGTCTTACGGTAATCCTCAATGTCAGAGCGTTTACCATAACCAAATTCAGATACAATCAGAATCGTTTCGTTTTCCGGGTCATTAACGGCAACCATACCAACGACATGGTCGAATCCATCATCATCCAGAGTCATGCCGCGAACACCTCCGGTGTTTCGGCCCATTGCTCTTACTGTACTCTCATTGCACCTAACTGCGCGGCCATTGCTGTTAGCAATAAGTATCTCGTTATCTCCATTTGTGAGCAAGACGTTGACTACCCTATCGTCATCAACCAGATTTATAGCATTAATACCATTCTGTCTTGGACGTGAATAGTCTGCCAGCTTTGTCTTCTTTATGGTTCCCTTTCTTGTGCAGAACACAAGAAAGTGATTTTCATTGAATTCCTTGTCATCCAAAGACTTGATGGCAATGGATGTTGTAATCCTATTGTCAGCCTCAATGTTCAGGATATTCTGAATCGCCCTACCCTTTGATTTCTTCGCACCCTCTGGAATATCATATACCTTAAGCCAGTAACAACGTCCCTTTTCTGTAAAAAAGAGAATGTAATTGTGCATGGTTGCGGTAAAAAGGTGCTCAATGAAATCCTCATCACGCTTGTCACTTCCTCGAGATCCTACACCGCCTCTCGCCTGCAGACGATAGTCTGTCAACTGAGTACGTTTAATGTATCCATTATGCGATATTGTGATAACCATCGCATCATCAGCATAGAAATCTTCAGGATTGAATTCTTCGGAAGCCATCACAATTTCAGTACGGCGCTCATCACCATATTTCTCCTTCACGCTCTGCATCTCATCCTTTATGACCTGACGGCATCTCTCCGGACTATCAAGAATCTCCTGTAGTTCCTCTATCCTCCTCATCAATCCGTCATACTCTTCATGCAGTTTGTCCTGCATAAGACCTGTCAGTTGACCCAAGCGCATGTCAACAATTGCCTTTGCCTGAATATCATCAAGCTCAAATCTTTCCATAAGGCTCTGTATCGCATCGTTTGGAGACTCTGCGGCCTTGATAATCCTCACAACTTCGTCAATATTGTCGGACGCGACTATCAAGCCTTCCAGAATATGGGCGCGCTTTCTGGCCTCATTTAAATCGTATTTAGTGCGACGTATGACAACCTCATGTCTATGGTCCACAAAACACTTTATCAACTCCCTTAAGTTCAGACATTTCGGTCTTCCCTTAACCAGAGCTATGTTGTTCACGCTGAATGAAGACTGCAGTTGAGTCATCTTGAACAGTTTGTTCAGCACCACATTCGCATTAGAATCCTTCTTTACATCTACTACGATGCGCATTCCATCCCTGTCGGACTCATCATTCACATTCGTAATCCCATCCAGTTTCTTATCTGTTACAAGTTGGGCGATATATTTAATCAGTTCGGCCTTGTTTACGTTGTATGGAATCTCAGTGATTACAATTTTCTGATGTGAAGGTCCTTCTTCAATGTCGGTACGGGCCCTCATAACGACGCGTCCCCTACCCGTCTCGTAAGCCTCCTTAATGCCCGATACTCCATATATGAATGCGCCTGTAGGGAAATCAGGCCCTTTTATATATTGCATTAATCCGTCAACATCTATATCAGGATTGTCTACCATAGCCATACATCCGTCCATAACCTCGGACAGATTGTGGGTAGGCATGTTTGTTGCCATTCCGACAGCTATACCCGTTGCGCCATTGACCAATAGGTTTGGGAAACTTGCCGGAAGAATTACTGGCTCAATATCTTTGTCATCGTAATTTGGAACAAAATCTACCGTATCCTTCTTTATGTCGGCCATCATTTCCTCCCCCAGCCTCTTAAGACGTGCCTCAGTGTAACGCATGGCTGCCGGGCTGTCACCATCAATCGAGCCAAAGTTTCCTTGCCCGTCAACCAATGGATAGCGCATGAACCATTCTTGTGCTAGACGTACCAGAGCACCGTAAATTGAAGAGTCTCCATGCGGATGAAAGTGCCCCATCACATCCCCAACGGTACGGGCTGATTTTCGGTAACCTTTGTCGGATGTGTTGCCTTCACGCATCATACTGTATAATATCCTACGATGCACAGGCTTAAGTCCGTCACGCGCGTCAGGAAGAGCACGCGATACTATTACCGACATCGAGTAGTCTATGTAAGAGGACTTCATCTCCTCTTCAATGTTCACCTTGATAATTCTGTCCTGTTCCAATGCACTTGTCTTTACCAGAGTTTATATACCTATCGAGGAGTATCCTCGCTATACACGTTGTAAAGATACTCATAAATTGGGTAAGTAAGACTACAATGAGATCGTTTTTTTGTGATTTCTCACAATTATTTCCAAAGTCTGTAACCATATGCCCGCTGCGCTTTACTGCCATCCAGGAAGATTTCTCTCACAGCTACAAGAGGAATCTGGTCACACCGTTGATAATATGGCACGGCTTTTGCTGAACATTATCTGTAGAGATTATTTTTTGTATAATTTTGTCACGTAACGACACAAGGAAATGGAGAATTACCTGTCAGAAAAAGCTGCAGTCATTTTGATTCGTAGTAAGGAAGAAGCCGATCGCTTGGCCAACGGAGCTATCAGCCCAGAACATATTCTACTTGGAATAATGCGTGACCACGACAACCGCGCATTCGACTTGTTGACCAGGCTGAACGTAAATTTGCAGGATTTGAAACACGAACTTGATGAATACTTGTCATCTGAAGACAAACATTCTGAAAATTCCGAAAACATCTCGTTTAATCACATAACGATCACTGTTGAAACCTCAAAAATATTTAGGATCAGTATGCTTGAAGCACGATTACTGAAGGTTGACGTTGTTGACGCCGACCATCTGTTACTGGCTATACTGCGCGACAATCGCTCTATTGCCTCCAAAATGCTTCAAAACCAGAAGATTGACTATAGAAAAGTGTTTGATCTTGTAACCTGCAAGCCAGATACCCGTATGGGCATGGGGTTTACAGATGAAGACGAGGATGATTCAAACTCATCAGGCGGCTTTTCATCGCAAGCCACAAACCAAAGCAAGGCCACTACGACAAATCGTCCGGGCAGCAGAACGCCTGTGCTTGACAACTTCAGCACAGACATCACGCTTATGGCCGAAAACGGCAAACTTGACGCTGTAGTCGGGCGCGAAAAAGAAATCGAAAGATTAGCTCAAGTATTGAGCCGTCGCAAAAAGAACAATCCAGTGCTAATCGGTGAACCCGGCGTAGGTAAAACCGCAATAGTAGAGGGGTTGGCTGAACGGATCATTAAAAGGCAGGTACCCCGTATTCTTTTCGGCAAAAGAGTCGTATCTTTGGATATGGCGTCAGTTGTGGCAGGCACTAAATACAGGGGGCAATTTGAGGAACGCCTCCGTTCTATCATATCAGAATTGAAGTCAAATACAGACATTATCCTATACATTGACGAAATACACACAATAGTTGGAGCCGGTTCGACTCCTGGCTCAATGGATGCTGCCAATATGCTCAAACCGGCTTTGTCAAGAGGAGAACTTCAATGTATAGGTTCAACCACTACAGACGAATACCGTAAAACCATCGAGAAGGACGGAGCCTTGGAACGCCGGTTCCAGAAAATAATAGTCGAGCCAACCACCATTAAAGAAACCTTGCAAATTCTCAATGCCATAAAGGATAAATACGAAGACCACCACAATGTGACATATACCGAAGAGGCTATTAAAGCCTGCGTGAGTTACTCCGCAAGATATATTACAGACAGAAATTTTCCCGACAAAGCGATAGATGTATTAGATGAAGCAGGTTCGCGCACACATCTATACAACATGTCGGTACCGAAAGAGATAGAAGACAAGGAACTTCAAATAGAAAAAATACGCGAGGATAAGAACCTTGCAGCAAAGAGTCAAAATTTTGAAGCTGCGGCCAATCTTCGCGATCAGGAAAAGACAATGACTGCAGAGTTGGACAACATGCGTCATGAGTGGGAAGAGACGGCACGCCTTCAGCGAGAAATTGTAGATGTCGAACAGATTGCCAACGTTGTATCTATGATAAGCGGCATTCCAGTGCAGAAGATTGCCACAGAGGAAGGCACAAGACTGAAAAATCTTGCCCCAGCCCTTAAATCGAAAGTTATTGCCCAGGATGATGCCATCGATACCCTCGTAAGGGCCATACAAAGAGGGCGTGTCGGCCTTAAAAACCCAGACAAACCCATAGGCTCTTTCCTTTTTCTTGGACCCACTGGCGTTGGCAAGACACTGCTTGCAAAGGAACTGGCTTTTCAGATGTTCGGAAGCGTCGATTCAATAATCAGAATTGACATGAGCGAATTCATGGAGAAGTTCACTGTTTCCAGACTTGTTGGCGCACCACCGGGATATGTGGGTTACGATGAAGGTGGAGAACTTACCGAAAAGGTTCGACGTAAACCCTATTCCATAATCCTTCTTGACGAAATTGAAAAGGCTAATACTGATGTTTTCAACATTTTGTTACAGGTAATGGACGAGGGACGTCTTACGGACAGTAATGGTCGCACCGTCGATTTTAGGAACACGGTTATCATTATGACCTCAAACATAGGTTCCCGTCAAGTAAGGGAATTTGGCAACGGCATTGGATTCAGTGCAAACAGCAACACACAAAATAAAATGGCTCAAGAACTTATACGCAGGGCCCTAAACAAATCGTTTGCTCCTGAGTTTCTAAATAGGATTGACGAAATCATAACTTTTTGCCAACTTGACAAGAAAGCAGCCGAAACTATTGTCAAACTTGAACTTGACCAATTGGCTATACGCATGAACCAGTTAGGCTACTCCGTCGACTTCACAGATTCAGCCCGAAGTTTCATCGCCACTAAAGGGTTTGATTACGAATACGGTGCTCGTCCTCTGAAACGAGCAATCCAAACACTTGTCGAAGACTGTTTATCTCAGAAGATAATTGACGGCGAATGCGTTCCAGGAGACAGAATAATAATGGATTATCGTGAAGGAGATGACTTAATGTCAGTAAAAGTCAATCATCCTGCTACTGTATGAGTTGCAGTCTAATAATTCGCGACAAAATGTCAGACGGCGACGCCTGGCATTTTTTTTGACTGACATTAACACAAAAAGTACAACTAAAATACGCCTATAATGAGTAAGCAGAAAGGTACAATTGGAGTAACGACTGAGAACATCTTTCCAGTCATAAAAAAGTTTCTGTACAGCGACCACGAGATTTTTCTTCGTGAAATTGTGTCAAACGCAATAGACGCGACTCAGAAACTTAAGACACTTTCGTCTAAAGGTCAGATAAGCGGTGATCTTGGCGACTTAACCATAAGAGTCAGCATTGACAAGGACAGGATAACTGTAAGCGATCGGGGAATAGGTATGACTGCAGATGAAATTGAAAAGTACATCAACCAAATAGCTTTTTCCGGTGCCAATGATTTCCTGGAGAAGTACAAGGACAATGCAAACGCCATAATTGGGCACTTCGGACTTGGTTTCTATTCTTCGTTCATGGTTTCTAAGAAAGTTGAAATCGTCACTAAATCCTACAAGGAGGACTCGAATGCTGTCAAGTGGAGTTGCGACGGATCACCCGAGTACACCATGGAAAAGTGCAACAAGTCTGAACGCGGCACTGACATAATAATGTACATTGACGATGACTGCAAAGAATATCTCCAAGAGTCGGAAATTGACAAACTGCTTCGAAAATACTGTAAATTCCTACCTGTGCCCATTGCTTTCGGCAAAAAGAAAGAGTGGAAAGACGGGAAAAATATCGAAACAGATGAAGACAACATCATAAATAACGTTGATCCCCTATGGTGCAAAACCCCCAGCGATGTCTCTGACGACGATTACCGTAAATTTTATCACGAACTCTACCCAATGGCAGATGACCCGCTATTCTGGATTCACCTGAACGTCGATTTCCCGTTTCACCTTACCGGCATCCTTTACTTCCCTCTCATCAAAAACAACATCGAACTTCAGCGCAACAAGATTCAGCTCTATTGTAATCAAGTCTATGTGACTGACTCGGTGGAAGGTATTGTTCCAGACTTTCTGACTCTTCTGCATGGTATCATTGACTCACCAGACATTCCGCTCAACGTTTCCCGTTCATACCTTCAGAGCGATGCTAACGTAAAAAAGATATCCGGTTACATATTGAAGAAAGTGGCAGACCGATTGAATGCAATCTTCAAGAACAACCGAAAGGAATTTGAAGAGAAATGGGATAACCTGAAACTATTTATCAACTACGGACTGCTAACAGAAGATGAACTGTTCGACAAGGTCTCCAAAATTACCCTTTTCAAGGATACAGATGGAAAATACTATACATTCGACGAGTATAAGACCCTCATCGAACCAAACCAGACTGATAAAGACAAACAACTCGTCTACCTATATGCAAACAATGTAGACGCTCAATATGGTTTCATCAATGCAGCAAACCAAAAAGGTTACAACGTGTTGCTGATGGATGGACAACTCGATGTCGCGGTAATTGGCATGCTTGAGCAGAAATTTGAAAAGAGCCGTTTCATGAGGGTTGACAGCGACAGCATAGACAACCTCATAGTCAAAAGTGACAAAAAAGATGACAATCCCGACAACGACGGTTCTCAAATGCTTTCTGCCATATTCAAGAGCCGCATGCCTCAAATGGAGAAGGTAGAGTTCCATGTGGACTCCAAACCCCTTGGGCAAACCATGATGCCTGTAATCATCACCCAAAGCGAATATATGCGCAGGATGAAAGAAATGGCTGATATACAGGCTGGTATGAGTTTCTACGGTGACATGCCCAGCATGTATTCAGTCACAGTCAATACCGACCATAAACTCATACAGAAAGTTATGGCAGATGCTTCCAATATGTGCAATCCAAGTGTAACCCCAATTGATGAAGAAATTGAGAAACTCCAGACTAGGGTATCCGAACTCAGGAAAGCCAAAGAAGGCAAAAAGGATGATGAAATACCCGAGGCCGACAAGACAGAGTTGACTGAAAAGCAAAAAGCCATCAAAGACAAAGAAAAGCAGAAAGATGACATCTATGGGGCCTATGCGCGTGACTGTAAAATAGTAAACGAACTTGTTGACTTAGCCCTATTGCAGACTGGAATGCTCAAAGGCAAGGCTCTGGACGAGTTTATCAAGCGCAGTATTGAGCTGATCTGACTACTTCTGAAGCAAATAAGTTCCAAGACTGCCGTTAATTGACGGCAGTCTTTTTTCTATATCATCATTTTTGTATCTTTACGGACGTCAATCAGTTGTATTGTCAGAATGGTGAGGAGATATATATTGTTCCTGATTATCTGCCTGCTTCCGATTACTGTGAGTGGACAAAAAATAGGACTTGTGCTCAGTGGCGGAGGCGCAAAAGGTGTAGCCCACATAGGGATGATAAAAGCTCTCGAAGAGAACGACATACCCATTGACTGCATTACAGGAACATCAATGGGTGCCATAGTCGGCTCATTGTACGCAATGGGATACTCACCCGACGAAATGCTCAACCTGATCCTGTCAGACGAATTTCGGAGATGGTACTCTGGAGAACCCGACGGAACTCATCGCTACTACTTTAAACAGGACGATCCTACCCCTTCTATCGCCACAATACGATTCAACTTCAGTGACTCGCTACTCGTAGCCCGTCCCCAAAATGTCAATATCGTCAACCCACGTCAGATGAATCTTGGCTTCGTAGATGTTTACTCCGGTGCCAATGCCGTATGCGAGGGAAATTTCAACAAGCTATTTGTTCCTTTCAGATCAGTAGGGTCTGATGTTTATAACAAGAAGACTATCGTCATGTCGTCGGGCGACCTGGGCAACGCAGTAAGAGCATCAATGACCTTCCCCTTTGTCTTTAAACCCATTAAGATGAACGGTGTACAGGTTTACGATGGCGGCATATATGACAACTACCCTTTCGACGTCATGATTGAAGAATTCAATCCAGATTTCATAATAGGCGGTAACGTATCAAGTCCTGACCCTATTCCGGAAGACGATGATCTGTATGGACAAATCAGAACCATGATTATTCAAGACAGTAATCTTGATCTGCCAGCGGACAAAGGAATATCCGTAAATACAAACCTTACAGATGTCAAACTGCTGAACTACCAACGTTCACTGGATATTTATAATCGCGGTTATGAGTCCACTATTAACATGATGGATTCCATCAAGTCCCGAATATCCCAACGCCGTTCCGCGGAGGTCGTGCGCCAAATGCGTGCAGAATTCAAGAGTAGAATACCTTCTATGGTTTTTCGGGACATACAGATTACCGGAACTACTCCAGAACAGGCAGACTACCTTGAGCGCGAGTTCAGACAGGAGAACGGTTATGGAAGTGACTTCGACTACGAAGGACTTAAAAGCGGTTACTTCAAATTGCTATCCGACAACAACATAACAGAAATAGTCCCCGTGACAATGTTTAATAAGAGCGACTCCACCTTCACACTCAACATGGATGTAAAACTTGACGACAAGCCATCACTTCATATAGGTGGAGCACTTTCAACAGCGGTCACTAGCCAGTTATATGCAGGAATCTCATACAGACACATTTCAAATTATTCGCTCGACGTCCTTCTTGACGGTCAAGTCGGCAGGGCCTACAATGATGTTCAACTCACTGCACGAATTGACGTAGCAAAGCGTCTTTCAAGAGCCTTGGCCATCAAAGTCGCCTACTCGAACTTCAACTACTACAATCAGAAATATATTTTCAACAACTCTGATAATCCGGCATTCAACAAGAATAACGAATTCTTTGTCAAGGCTAAAATATCAATGCCGTTCCTCAAAGAAAGCAAGGCTGAGTTTACGGTAGGCGGTGCTATTCACAACGATTTCTACATCAAAGGAGATAACCATATTTCATACTTCAAGTACGATGTAAGCCGCTATCAGATGTTTGGTGGATCTGTCAGTTTTGTCGCGAACACCCTAAACAGAGTTCAATACCCTACTAAAGGACACTTTTATTCATTGAAAGGCGACATCGTCACATCCCGTGAAAAGTATCTTCCTCATGGAGAGGATAACGGCACTATTACCAAAAACCAGTCATGGTTGCAGTTCTCATTATACGCAGATTTTCTTTCAATGCTATCGCGCAGATTTACCCTCGGTAACTATTTTGAATTGTATTACTCATCCCGGGGCTTCTCGTCCAACTACTACGCGACTATGATGCAGGCAGGAAGTTTCGAGCCAACGGTAAACAGTAAATTTATTTATAACAATATATTCAGGGCAAACCAATACATGGCCTATGGCATCAAACCCATCTTTGTCATCAACAGCTACTTGCACCTGCGTGGAGAGTTCTATGGATTTCTACCCATTTACCCTATCCTATGTGATGAGAATATGGAAGCCTACTATGGCAAACCATTCTCTGAAGTCTCATTACTCGGCGAAATATCTCTTGTAGCCACCTACGGCAGAATTTCCGGCAACATCTTCATTAACATCAACGGGAACTTGCACAAGTTTGACTCACCTACATTTGGAGTTACACTCGGATTCCTGATGCCTGGTGGAAGGTTTCTTGAATAACGGACAACAATAATCTATTCTATATCAGATCATTTTTGCAACAAGTGTATTTTGGCCGATAGGCAGCAAGTCAGACTAACAAACAAATATATGCGAGTAACCAGAATAAACAAAAAGGCTGGGAAGGTCGGCCAGACATGGGTGTGGATAGTTGCCATTCTCACCGTAGGAATATGGGCAGAAACCTTCGTATCAAGCAAAATACTCATCAATAACGGACTCGCCCCAGCCGACATATTCCTATACCGTTTCATCATAGCCTATGTTGCCATCTGGATTGTCTCGCCCAAAACAGTCTGGTCCCGAACTCTTCTCGACGAATTAAGACTCATGTCTCTAGGTATCACCGGTGGCTCACTATACTTCCTTACAGAGAACACTGCCATTAAATACTCTACAGCCTCAAACGTTGCCATCCTTGTTGAAAGCGCACCACTCCTGACAACGCTACTTGTGGCCATATTCTATAAAGAGGAACGAATAAGCGCACGCCAGACAATCGGATCGTTCATTGCTATAACAGGGATGATTCTGGTCATTTTGAACGGCCAGATAGTTCTCAAACTTAATCCAATCGGCGACACGCTCGCCGTCGGAGCAGCTCTCTCATGGGCCATATACTCTATCATTCTCCGCCAAATATCAGAGAAGTATAACATTGTATTTATAACCCGTAAGGTTTTTTTATACGGACTTCTGACAATAATCCCATACTTTATTTTCATAAAACCCTTAAACCATGATACCACACTGTTATGCAAACCTGTAGTCTGGATCATTCTTGCCTATTTGGGACTAATCGCCTCAATGACCTGTTTCGTAACCTGGAATTGGGCCCTTAGACGACTCGGTACAGTCCGAACTACAAATCTCATCTACGGACAATGCATATTCACTATGCTGACAGCAAACATAGTACTTGGCGAGCGTATCACCTGGATGGCTGTCATCGGAACCGTAATACTGATTACCGGAATGTTACTGGCAATCAAGTCCAATCCGGACAATGGGCAAAAACCATGCGGAAAAGGAGATAAAACAAGTCAGTCTGGGCAATGAGAATCTGTTTTCAAGCCACATTGATATTTTCACGGCAGTCTGTTCCATTATAACACATTTTTTGTATATTTGTCTTGATTTTGAATACTCTGGAACTATGGCTAGACGGTTTTTCTTCTTTATGGCAATCATGGCTCTCGTGGCATCTTCATGCAATAGGCAATTGAGTAAGGCACACGTATTCAACCCAATGCAGTGCGACAGCATCGACTTTGTCATCGAAGGCATATTAAGTGAAGGAGCGGACTTACTCATTTTTGATGAACGGCCATATACAAAAAAAAGAATCTATCCTGTCAATGACGGCAAGTTCAGCATTAAGGTGCGCCAGCCCTTATATAAGTTCCTCCAGATTGAGGATGAGAATAACGGTAAGATGATAGTGATTGTGGACAGTGTGATGAACCGCGTGGTTGTTGATTTCAATAACAACACCTTGATAGAGGGTTCGCCCATAAATAAACGTCTCAGTCATTATCAACAGATCAGCGATAGTATTTACCTTCAGATGGACGAACTTGACAGCAAAGAAGGACCTGAATATGAAGAACTGAATGAACGCATTCTGGAAACTGACTGGCAGTTTATCAAGGAAAACCGTGATAACATGATTCCTGTTTATATTCTTTCTTTGTTAGGTCAATATGGTGAGTTAACCCCGGACCAACTGACTGAGTGCATGAATGAGGATTATGTATATACTCACCATCCTGATATGAAGACTGTCTGGCTGTTCTATTGGGCGATGCAGAAACGTTTGCCCGGGCAGAAATATCATGATATTGAGCTGGCTGATACAGAAGGAATCATGCATAACCTTTCGGAATACGTTGGTCACGGGAACTATGTACTGCTTGATTTCTGGGCATCATGGTGCGGTCCCTGCATGAGATCAATGCCCATGATGAAGGAGCTTTACGATAAATATTCCGACCACGGACTGCAGATAATAGGTATCTCTCTTGATGACAGCCATGATAATTGGGTGAGTGCCATCAAACGCAAAGGCCTGCCTTGGATACATCTGTCAGATCTTAAAAGATGGAAATCAGTTGCAGCAGATGTATATGGAGTCAGAGCTATTCCTGAGATAGTGCTTATATCACCAAAGGGAGAAATCATCGCCACCGGCCTACACAATGAACTGCTAAAAGCCAAACTGGAAGAGATTTTCACCAATAAGTGATAATTCTCACATAAGCATAATGGATCTGGCTTGCGGTCTAAGCCTATAATCCTGATTGCTGTCTCTGCATACTTGCCAATCTTGATCCGTTGCTCTTTTGCTTTTATTTTCATTGCCATAATTCCCGTGTTTTTAAGGTTAATACTCTGTGTTTCTCACTTACGTCTCATGTGTCAGGATTGCACGCCCGTCCGTCTTCCGTTGACGGTGCAAAGATATAATGCCGATTTTGCGGTTTTCGAATAAACGGGCAACTTTTTTCGCTCTAACTAGAAAAATTTTACGCGCTAGTTAGAGAGGCCGTATTTCCGCCATACAAGGCTCCGGAAATCGCCGGCTTTTCAGCCGGTTGAAGCGTTGCGTTGCAGTTGTTGCAGTTAAAAACCGCTGCATCAACAGAAACAAAACTGAATTATAACCTTGATAAGAGTATTTTAGGGTGTGTGTAAACCAAAAAACAACTGCAACGCTGCCGCGGTGACCAACTTGTCTTTTCCTGATTTTGGTTGAAAGATTTAGAGTTTTTCCTGAAAAAGTTGACAGCGTTTTTTCTCATAATTCGCCTTTTCCAGAGAAAGTTGACAAACTGCTCCGTTTGTAAAGCTATGGATTAATCTGCAATCTTTGTCCATACCGACATAGTTTTTCTTTTTCCACATCTTTCTTTGTTCTCCAGACTGCTGTGAACAACATCAGAACCGCCTCGCAATTAGTTATCTGCGAGGCGGTTCTGATGTGATTCCGGTGGGATTCAAACCCGCAACCTTCTGATCCGTAGTCAGATGCTCTATTCAGTTGAGCTACGGAACCATCCGTTTTGACTTTGCAAAGATACTTATTGTTTTTATATTATTCAAACCAAACCGCCTTTTTTTGACAAAAACAAATTCTAACTTTGCATCAAAATGTGATTTAAATATGGATAAACCGACTGTAGCACTTATGTATGATTTCGACGGAACTCTTTCGCCTGACAACATGCAAGAGTATGACTTCATGAAAGCAATAAAGGTTGGAGACAAGAACCTATTTTGGAATGAGTCTATGCAAATAGCACAAGATCAGCAGTCGAGCACTATCCTCAGTTACATGAAACTGATGATAGACAAAGCCAAGGCCAACGGGATAAGTATCCGCCGTCAGCAATTCGTAGAATTTGGCAAGGGTGTAGTTCTATTTCCTGGTGTGGAGCAATGGTTCGATATGGTTAATAGCCAGGGTTCTGAGCTTGGAGTCAAGGTTGAACATTATATTATATCTTCAGGTTTGAAAGAACTTATAGAAGGAACCTCTATTGCGCACTATTTCAAAAAGATATATGCTTGCTCCTTCATGTATGAGAATGGTTCTGCCGTATGGCCTGCAGTAGCTGTTGACTTCACGTCTAAGACACAGTTCATATTTATGATAAACAAAGGAATATATGATATCTGGGACAATGCACGTATTAACGATTCAATGCCAGACGACAAACGTCCAGTACCATTCCAGAACATGATATACCTTGGAGATGGAGAGACAGACATTCCTAGCATGAGAGTCGTTAAGTCGGAGGGAGGGCACTCAATTGCGATATACAAGCCGGGAGTTGAGTCGAGCCGCGCCCAGGCGCGAAACCTGGTTCGTCGTGGCAGAGTGAATTTTGCCTGCGCGGGCGACTATACAGAAGGCAGCGAATTACACAGAGCTGTCATTGCTACTATGGCCAAAATCAAGACAGACTATTACTTCCACGCACTGGAACGTACTAATCAGCGCCGCAACTCGTAGATTTATTACCTCGTCAACCAACATTATTGTCAATTGTCCGTTGAGCGAGTGTGTCGGCATGAAGCGAATCGCTAACGGTCACTCCTATAAGATTCAAGTATGGTGCAATATCGCGCAGATAGGCAGGCATATCCTCCTCTGCAATCGGATCAACAGCCGGAAGGTCCATACTAAGTGGGTTAATTGCCGTTCCGTCCTTAAACACGCGATAATCAAGGTGTGGACCAGTGGACATTCCTGTTGAACCAACATACCCGATCAGCTGACCCTGCCTGACGTGTGTCCCTTGACTGATTCCCGAGGCAAACCCTCTAAGGTGCATATACTCAGTTGTATATGTAGCGTTATGCTTGATTTTCAGATAGTTGCCGCCTCCCTTGCTGTCCCATCCCTTGACGGTCACCACTCCATCACCGACGGAATAAACCGGAGTACCAGACGGAGCGGCATAATCAACCCCATGATGAGGTCTTACAATTTTGGTCACAGGGTGTCGGCGGGCATTTGAAAATGTAGAACTGATACGAGTATAACTCAACGGAGCCTTAAGGAAGGCGCGGCGCAGACTATTGCCCTGCTCATCGAAATACTCTCCTCTTCCATCACGATAGACATAGTAGAACGAATAGTGGTTTGCGCCCCCAGTTATGAAATTTGACGCCAAGATCCTGTCAGTACCGACACGCAGAGTGTCGTTAGCCATCACATCTTGATAATATACGGAAAACGAATCGCCTTTTTGTATGCCAAAAAAATCAATTGTCCACGAATACATGTCTGCGATAAGTATCGTCAGGTCATACGAGGCACCTCCATCTACCATGGAATTCCATAGGGATGACTCGATTACACCTGAGATATGCCTTTGTACTGTATCTGTAGGTATAGTGTCTATGTAGCAATAAATACTATCGTGAAGTGAGTAGACAGCATTAGTTATGGGTGATATCTCATATACGAACCATTCTGCTACAGCTGTCGAGTCCTTTTCACGAAGAATGTGATAATTATTGCCGGATCTTAGTTTCCTCACGCTATAGACATCCGCCGAAGCGATCTCTAGTTCTCTGGCAATGGAGGCACCCACTCCATACTGCTCAAGAAGTTTTGAGAGTATCTGACCATTACCAATTATTCCGTCAACAACTTCATAACGGTCAACATCTATCCTCCATTTCTTAGTACTTATTATTGAGTCAGGGAGAATGATAACATCTTCAGCCACAGTATTGGTTTTACCCTTGCAGTCAGCGAGTATGGCTATGACTGATGTGGCCAGCAATATTTTGTAGAAATAGCGGAAAGTAGTTATAATACTTCTTCTCATTTCTCAATTCCCCCAAATCCAATCACTATCTGATTGTACAAATCGTCACTTACCTTGGTCATAGGCAGACGGAGTGTATTCATGAGCATACCCCGTTGTGACATAATTGCCTTGACTCCGCTTGGACTACCCTCCTTAAACAACAGTCCGTACAGAGGCTCAAGTCTCTTGTGTATGGATTCGGCCTCGGAGAAATTGCCTTTCTGTATCAGATGGACCATATCTCCAAAAGTCTTCGGCAATACGTTTCCTATGACGGAAATAATACCGGCAGCACCTGATTCCATCAGTTGCATAGTAAGCGAATCATCGCCCGAGATGACGCCGAAACCACTAGGGACTGTCTTCAATAACTCAATGATCTGTTGGACATTTCCTGATGCTTCTTTAATCGCAACAAACTTATCTGACGATTTTGACAGACGAAGCACCGTCTGCACAACCATGTTGACACCAGTGCGGCCTGGCACATTATAAAGCACTATCGGAAGAGGAGAAACCTCAACCACTTTCATAAAATGCTGATACAAACCCTCCTGCGATGGTTTATTATATGACGGAACACAAGATAAGATGGCAGAAACACCACTGAAATCTATGTCTTTTAGCTTGCGCACCAGTCTTTGTGTACAGTTGTCGCTACATCCGGCAATGATTGGTACTCTTCCATTAACCTGTTTTACGATATATGAGAGAATGCCCTGGTACTCATAGTCATCAAGTGTTGGAGTCTCGGCTGTAGTACCAAGCGCACAAATGAAGTCTACTCCGTTATTTATTTGAAAATCTACAAGATTCCCCAATGTCGCATAATCAACATCACCGTTCTCAAGAAAAGGAGTAACTAATGCCACGCCATACCCATTGAAGATATTGTTTCCCATTTTTCCTATTGTTCAGTTCCTTTATTATTCAACAATTCCAAAAAATCATCCTCACTCATCAGACGTATTCCCATCCGTTCAGCTTTTTCCCTCTTGGCAGGTCCCATGTTTTCACCGACAAGTACAAATGAGGTTTTGGAAGAAATGCTACTTGAATTCTTGCCGCCATTCTGCTCAATAATCTCCTTGTACTCTTCACGCGAGTGGATGGAAAACACTCCACTGATGACAATTGTCTTGCCAGACAGCAAATCAGACTCCCCACCTATAGAATCATCAGATAGTCTGGTCTGAAGTCCTATTGACTTAACCTTTGCGACTATGTCCTTGTTTATAGGATCAGCAAAGTACTCAATAACACTACGGGCGATTTTCTCACCTATCTCATCAACCGCAATTAATTGTTCAAAAGAAGCGTTCTCAAGTGCGTCAAGCGACTTGAATGCTTTGGCCAGATTCTTCGCTACAACCTCGCCTACAAACCGTATTCCTAACGCGAATAACACCCTTTCAAATGGAACACTCTTACTATTCGCAATGGTTGAAACCATATTGTCTGCGGATTTGTCACCGATTCCTTCAAAATTGGTGATATCACTCGCCTTCAACGAGTAAAGGTCTGTAAAATCCTTAACTATACCCTTTCGAAAGAAGAGATCGACAGTTTCGGGTCCTATTCCGTCAATAGCCATTGCCTTCCTGCTGATAAAGTGTTCAACACGACCCTTAATCTGTGGTGGACAAGATGAACTGTTGGGACAATAATTTGCAGATTCGCCCGCATATCTGACCAGTTCTGCACCGCACTCGGGACATTTACTAATGAACTTGATACGACTGCCGGTCGATGCGTTGCGTGATGCAGTATCGACTGCTGTTATTTTAGGAATTATCTCACCTCCTTTCTCCACCCAAACCATGTCTCCGTTATGAAGATCCAGATTCTCAACGAAATCCTGATTATGCAGCGTGGCTCTACGTACTGTTGTACCCGACAATATAACTGGTGCCAGATTGGCTACTGGAGTGACTGCTCCTGTCCTACCGACCTGATATGAGACACTTTCAAGTTTGGTAAGTGCCTTTTCTGCCTGGAACTTATATGCAATTGCCCAGCGAGGCGATTTGGACTTGTAACCAAGAATGTGCTGTTGACTTAATGAGTTCACCTTCAGGACAATACCGTCAGTAGCTACCGGAAGGTTCTTGCGCTCTGTGTCCCAGTAATTGATGAAATCCATAACCTCATTTATGGTAGAACACTTGCGCATATGTTCAGATACCTTGAAACCCCAATTACGCGCTGCCAACATGTTCTCGTAATGACCTGCTTCCGGAAGTTCTTCGCCCAATAAGTAGTATAGATAAGAGTCAAGACCCCTTTGGGCAACGATTTCAGGATTCTGCAGCTTTAGAGTCCCTGAAGCTGCATTTCTTGGATTAGCGAACAATGGTTCCTCTTGAGATTCGCGCTCACGATTCAGAAGGTCGAAAGATTTCCATGGCATAAGAATTTCTCCTCTTATTTCAAACACTCTCGGCCAACCTGAACCTGTTTTAAGAATCTGAGGTATACTACTGATTCTGCGTACGTTATCGGTCACATCATCACCCTTTACGCCATCCCCCCTGGTAACCGCTTGTACAAGCCTGCCTTCTTGATAGACCAGCGAGATGGAAAGGCCGTCGTACTTAAGTTCACAGCATATCTCAAATGGCTGACCACCCAAAAGCGAACTTACACGACTGAAAAAATCAGAGACCTCAGCAGAACTATAGGTATTGTCAAGCGAAAGCATGGGATATTTGTGCTTAACCTGCCTAAAGCCCTTGGACAGATCACTTCCTACACGTTGTGTAGGTGAATTGGAATCAGCCATGTCTGGATACAACTTCTCAAGATCGGAAAGCTCGCGCATCAGCCTGTCGAATTCGAAGTCAGAGACTACAGGAGAATTCTGCACATAGTACAACTGGTTGTATTCCCTAAGCAAGCGACGCAATTCGATAATCCTTGCCTTGTCTGTAGCCTCTATGTCGTCAAAAAGATCCGGCATATTCACTCTTATCCTGCATGATTTATGCAAAATTAGCTCATTTTGGATAAAGATTTCTACCAAATGGGCGTATAATTCTCCACAATCGGCTTTTTTTTATATTTTTGTCAAACAACAATGCGTAATTATGCGTATCGATATTCTGACAGTATTTCCGGAGATGATTGAGGGGTTCTTCAACTGCTCCATACTAGCCAGAGCTCAGAAGGCCGGATTAGCGGAAATACACCTGCACAATATACGGGACTACACTACTGACAAGCACCACAAGACCGA
The DNA here is from genome assembly GCA_017615835.1 of Bacteroidaceae bacterium. GTDB lineage: Bacteria > Bacteroidota > Bacteroidia > Bacteroidales > Bacteroidaceae > Colenecus. Next base: position 20,099 of record JAFZZI010000015.1, read on the forward strand.
TGACTACCCCTTTGGAGGTTGTGCGGGACTGGTTATGAAGATAGAACCCATTGACCGGTGTATCAGTACGTTGAAGGCAGAACGCAGTTATGACGAAATAGTATATACATCACCGGACGGTGAAAAGTTCGACCAGAAAAAAGCGAACTCGATGTCTATGCTTGGTAACATAATTATCCTTTGCGGCCACTATAAGGGCATTGACTATAGAATACGCGAGCACCTTATCACACGCGAGATAAGCATCGGCGACTATGTATTGACTGGCGGAGAAATAGCTGCAGCTGTTATGGCTGACAGTATTGTGAGGCTCATTCCCGGTGTACTCAGCGATGAGCAATCTGCACTGTCTGACAGTTTTCAGGACAATCTTCTGGCCCCGCCAATATATACAAGACCAGCCGAATACAACGGCTGGAAAGTGCCTGAGATACTATTGTCAGGCAACCAGTCCAAAATTAGCGATTGGGAGCTAAGACAGTCGCTTGAAAGAACTCTCAGACTGCGCCCCGACCTTATATCCTAACACTCCAGGGCTCCGATAATCTGCTTTACGGACGAATAGCCGTGACGGTCAAGATATGCACTAATCCCATCAATAACCTTCACTGACACCGAGGGATCAATAAAATTAGCCGTACCTATTTCTATGGCAGATGCTCCTGCTAGCATAAATTCTATAGCATCAGAAGCACTGCAGATACCACCAATACCAATGACAGGAATTCGGACGGCCTTATATGTTTGCCAGACCATCCTCAATGCGACAGGCTTTACAGCCGGGCCGCTAAGCCCTCCTGTCACTGTTGAAAGAAGCGGTTTTCTACTCTCGGCATCAATAGCCATGCCGAGCAAAGTGTTTATGAGCGAGACGGCATCAGCTCCGGCAGATTCTGCAGCACGGGCCATTTCGGTAATATCCGTTACATTAGGCGACAACTTAACTATCAGCGTCTTGAGATATACTTTTCGGACTGCAGAAACGACCGCGAAAACACTTTCAGCCTTAACGCCGAAAGCCATACCACCCTCCTTGACATTTGGACATGAAATGTTAAGCTCTATAGCCGGAATTCCTTCAAGCCGATTTAAGGCTGAAGCTGTTTCCATGTAGTCATCAATGGACGAACCTGATACATTTACTATGGTTTGACATCCAAGTGTATGCACCATGGGATAGATGTGTTCTACAAAATAATCAACCCCCTTATTTTGAAGCCCAACTGCATTTAACATTCCAGAAGGGGTTTCAGCCATCCTGGGATAGGGATTACCTTCTCTTGCCTTATTGGTCGTACCTTTTACAATGACCGCGCCAAGGCGTGAAATATCCATGAAATCAGCATATTCAACACCATAACCAAAAGTGCCTGAAGCAGTCATTACCGGATTGGACATGACTAGTCCGCCTATTGTAGTCTTTAAATCTGCCATAACAATTCTTCGATTGAAAATACTGGACCATCTTTACATACGCAGAGATTCCCCTTGCGGGTCTTTTCAACACAACACAGGCATGCTCCTATTCCACATGCCATCATGTGCTCAAGCGAAACCTGGCAGGCAACGCCATTACGTAAGGCATAGCCTGCAACGGCCTTCAACATTGGTGTCGGACCGCAAGCGTAAATGACATCAAAATTTTCATTCTGCAATACATGGTGGTCTGTTACTACCCCACGCTCACCGAAGGAACCGTCATCGGTAGTGGCATACACTTTTCCCAGTTTTTCAAAGTCTTCCAAACGCAACAAGTTCGAAACAGTACGCCCTCCAAACAAAAATGTGGGACTAATACCATGTGAGGCGAAATATTTCCCAAGGAGATATAGTGGTGCGACACCAACCCCGCCACCTGCCAACAAGGGATAACGGGAGCGTAATGAGGTACAATCGAAGCCATTGCCCAAAGGTAGCAGAACATTTACAGAATCTCCGGGTTTCAACTTTGATAGCTGTTCGGTACCTGCTCCAACCTTTCTGATCAAAAAACTGACGGTGTTACGCACCATGTCTGTGTCATGGATGGAAATAGGTCTGCGTAAGAATGTCTTTGCAGAACCTTCTACCATAAATTCAGCAAATTGGCCAGGATTCACTTCAGGTAGTCCCTCAGGACAAGTCAACTTAAGCAGAAAGGTATCAACTGATACATTCCTGCAACTGTCGACAATAAGATCAAATTGATATTTCTTCATAATCAACTGCAAAAATACAGCATGTCGTGGGGAGTGGCAAATAAAAAAAGCTTCACCCACGACATTAAACACAACCTCTCAGATCGACTTGAGTCCAGTCTGACAGAAATTCAGTATTTTCAGTATTTCAAGATTACCACTCTTCTGAAACGTTCTTGAACTCATTCCACTCAAGATGCCTGGAATAGTTCCATTTCTGGCCTCTTGGGACAGTGACCTTGCACGTCTCCTTTGTTGACGCGTCAAACACCGTAGGGCAGTTATGTGGCGGGAAAATGTTGGGCGAATATATATATGCCAGACTAGGACAATTCTTGAAGGCATCCACGCCGATAATTCTTACGCTGCGCCCCAAACGGATTTCCTGTAATTTGGTACAGTTTGTGAATGCGTAATCACTTATGGCTGTCACATCATTACCCATTGTTACTTTCACAAGGTTCTCGTTACCTTTGAATGCTTCGGGACATACGAATGACACCTCATGTGGCAGTTCATACTCAGTACCCGATTTCTTAACCGGATAGATGACCAGCATTTTCTTGTCCTTGCTGAAAAGCACACCGTCTTCGTCTGTGTACGAGACATTATTCGGTGAGACCTTAACCTCTTTAAGTGAAGTACAGTCTTTAAAGGCATTTCTGATAATACCTACGCTATAAGGTATGGAAACACTGGTAATCTGATTACAGCCATAGAAGGCATTCTCATCAATCTGGATAACTTGAAACACAAACTCGTCGTGATCTCCCGACGTCACAAACGAGGGGATTTCAATCTGCCCCTTATACTTGCTCTTGCCGTCATCGAACGAAGTACGTCCATCACGATCCCAAGTCAGAGCCACGTGGCCAAAATTGTCAAGAATTGTATAATACAGAGTAGTGCCGTTGCTATACTTCACCTTTATAACGTCATCCTCAACTTGACTGTTAAGTTGCTTGACAAGCATTGTCTGCCAAACCTCCTGAGAACCACTGCCGATTTCCTGGGCAACCTTGCTAGTTTTGCATCCCGCAAAACTTAACAGAATAACTGCGAAAAACAACACCTTCTTCATATAGTTTCGTTTTTGATGATTGTTACACAAGCAAAGTTATGTGACCGCAGTGACAAATCCAAATATTTGTGAAAAAAATTGTACTATGTAAAAATGATTTTTTCCATATCAGATGATATGTGCAAGTTCTAAGCATACATCCATTTGTAAATAGTTTAATTTCGTAAACACGACGATAAGGAATAATGTCATTGTTGTTGCTATAATGTATTTACAAATGATTGTTTAATGATTAGTTATATTAACAGATTTCAACATTAATATTCAGACAAATATTCAGAAAGCCAAATAATCATAATCACCATAAAACCAATATATTTACACCTATTTATATTTATCGTTTTATAAAGATATGCGATAATATATGCAAAATTAGGAACAACAGTGTTAATTAGCCCTCAATGTCGATATAGTATATTGATTCCCAGCCTATTCATATAAAATTATAAACTAAATTCAATGCTATTTCCTGGGTATTTTTATAATATTTCACATCTGTGCAGGTATCCGTATTGTACAACCGTAAACAGCAGATGTCTGACACAAAAATAAATCAAATATCCATATGTGGATTTGTCCGAAATATGTATTTTTGCACATAAGTAAATTGTAAAACAATGATGAAGGACAGGATTCAGGCAATAATTGACAAAAAACATATGAGCCAGTCTCAGTTTGCAGATACCATTGGCGTGCAGAGGTCAACTCTTCATCATATTTTGAGCGGAAGAAACAACCCAAGCCTTGAAGTTATCTCAAAAATCCACTCGGCCTACCCTGATATTGACCTTGATTGGATTTTTACTGGTAGTTATAAGAATGCCGTTAACGATGCGGACGATAATGGAGGTCGTCAAGGTGAGTTATTCCTGCGTGAAAATGGATTATTCCGAGAAACAACTGGGATTTCATCAGAAAACGCCAGCAATACAAATAACAAGATTATATCAGATGGTGTTGTACATGCCAACAAATCAATCTGTTCTGACAGGAAAATAACCCAGGTGATTGTAGTTTATTCTGATGGTACGACAGAAAGCTTAATCTGACACCTGCCTCATATCAACATTCATCACATAACATATAAATAAAGGTGCCTGTCACAAATGACAGACACCTTTATCAGATTTAAGCAGAATTCCGACAACGATTATACCTTGGGAATTACCTCCAGAACCGCCTTCAGAAAATCCCATACTTTTTGTACCGATGGTATAAATGCTCTCTCATCCGGTGAATGCGGACTCATGAGAGTCGGACCGCAAGAGACCATGTCCCAGTGAGGATAGGCACCACTCAGTATTCCACACTCCAAGCCTGCATGAACTGCAACTATAGCAGGTTCTTTACCGAACATATCTGTATAGACCTTCTTCATTGTATGGAGGATTGGAGAAGCAGAGTTAGGAGCCCATCCGGAATAACCGCCCGAGAATTTAACCTTAGCACCTGCCAGTGAGAAAACGGAATCTATCCTATCAGCTAACTGATTTTTTGCCGAATCAACAGAACTTCTCAGAAGACAACTAACACTAAACCTACCATCCGCAATTTTGACCATAGCCATATTATTTGATGTCTCAACAAGACCTGGCATTTGGTCGCTCATCCTCTCAACGCCATTGGGACAGGCCTGAATAGCGCGAATAAACCTAAGAGCAGCATCGTCGTCAACATACTTTTTGTCAGGATTATCGCACGGCTCAAAAATGCACATGCAATCCGGATCCGTAATACAATATTCTTCCTTTATCTCGGCAAAGATAGCATTCACAGTCCTTGAAGCCTTTTTAATCTTGTTGCCTGGAATGTAAACAGATGAAAAGCACTCTCTTGGAATAGCATTTCTGAGAGTACCACCCTCCATTTTTACCAGTTTAGCGCCTACTTTTTCAACAAGTGCATAGATGAGCCGTGCTGAAACCTTGTTTGCGTTTGCCCGATACAAGTTTATGTCAAGCCCAGAATGACCACCCTTGAAGCCCTTTACTGTCAACGAATAGCAAACATACCCCTTCGGTATGGTTCTGCGCCAATAAGTTGATGTTGCAGTGGCATCAAGCCCACCTGCACAACCTATGTACAGTTCGCCCTCTGTTTCCGAATCCAGATTGATGAGTATGTCACCCTTTAGAATGCCAGGCTTAAGTGTGTTTGCACCTGTCATTCCAGTTTCCTCATCGTATGTTGCGAGAAGTTCTATTGGGCCATGCCTGACGTCTTTTGATTCCAATATTGCCATTGCCAAAGCAAGTCCTAGTCCATTGTCAGCACCAAGGGTGGTTCCTTTAGCCTTAAGCCAATCTCCATCAACCCATGTTTCTATGGGATCTGTCTCAAAGTCGTGGATTACATCTGAATTCTTCTGGGGAACCATATCCATGTGACCTTGAAGTATAACTCCCTTTAGATCTTCGTATCCGGGTGTTGCAGGAACACGCATGATAACATTTCCCGGCTCATCAGCGAATGCTTCAATACCACGCTTCTTAGCCCAATCCAAAAGATAGGCGCGTATCTTTTCCTCATGCTTTGATGGACGTGGTTGACGTGTAATGCCATAAAAGTTACCAAAAACAATTTTCGGCTCTAAATCATTGATTGTCATAATTATATATCGTTTGGTTGTTTGTGCATTATACTAAAGACCATCTCTCTGAGAAGCCCTTCAACCGAGTTGCCGGTAGTGTTGACACCCTTTGAACGTGCATCAGTATATCTGAGTTCTGAAATTATTCTCATAACATCGCAAGCGTTGTAGTTCTTCATGCCTGTAATGTAATCCTTCACCCCCCAGGTACTTTTCAAACCCAACTGCTCAGCTATACCCTTCTCTGTTTTATCAGGAGCGTACCATGCCAGCATCAGGTTTGAAAAAAACTGAAACAGCACGGCAGCTACCATTTGGATCGAATAATTCTTTGAATTTTTTTCGTAATAGACTGCAATTTGGTTGACTTTGAAAATATTCTTTTGTACGACAGCGTTTCTGAATTCAAAAATATTATAATCCTTGCTTATACCCACCATACGTTCAACCAGTTCCGGGGTTATATTATTGGTACCACAAGGAAGAGCAACAGTCAGTTTTTCCATTTCTTTGGATATACGGCTGAGATCCGGGCCGATAAACTCAACCATCATTGAGCTACTTTTTGAATCAATCGATAAACCCTTTGACAAAGATAACTCGCTCACAAAGTGCAACACCTGCTCATCATTCAGCCTTTTTGATGAAAAAAGAATTCCTTTAGCAGCAATATCGGAAGCAACTTTCTTGCGTTTGTCAAGAACTCCATTCTTATGACAAAAAACCAACACGGTTCTGGGCTGAGGCATAGTCAGGTATGCAGACAATAATTCGACATCCTTTGCAAGATGCTGAGCCTCCTTTACAATAATGACTTGCCTTTCCCCTATCATCGGGAAAGACCTGGCGCGCTCTAGCACTGCTTGCATAGATGTATCCAATGAATAGACCTCTATCTGATTAAAGTCACGTTCCTCTTCAGGTATGGCATGTTCCTCAATATAGTCGGAAATGCAATCAATAAAATACGGCTCTTCACCCATCAGATAATAGATGGGGCGATATGTACCACTCTTCAGTTCTGACATAATCTGAATGAAAGAGAGTTCAAGGGCCATAATACGTAATTAATTACAAATTTGCTATCTTCGCAATACGGTTTTACAAATATAGTCAATGTTGGAATTGAATCTGCCATTCTGCGAGTTAAAAATAAGACTCAACAAAGACAACACCGAAGTTTGGGATTTTATCAGGCGTAAATATGTCTGCTTCACTCCAGAGGAAAATGTACGCCAGCACTTTGTAAAATATCTTGTCTATTATAAGGGTTACCCAGCCTCCCATCTGATGAACGAAGTGACACTCAATCTCAACGGGCTATCGAAACGGTGCGACACAGTAGCATACGACCGCCAGTTGATTCCGAGAGTAATTGTCGAATACAAAGCACCACACATTCAAATAGACCAACGTGTGTTTACACAGGTATCGCGGTATAACATGGTTCTCAAAGTAGATTATCTGATAGTAAGCAATGGCCTAAAGCACTACTGTATCAGAATGAACTACGAAGAAGGCAGCTATGACTTCGTCAATGAAATTCCGAATTATACCTCATTGTGAAATAAAATAGATTCGGTAAGTATAGAACTGTTTATCAATAAAAAAGAGTCCGATGAAGTACCGGACTCTTTTTTTGTGGGAGGTGACACAAAAATGTCATAAAGTTCACTCTTCTTCAGCTGCTTTCCTACGTGATGAGCGTTTCTTGACAGGTGTCTCAGTCTGAGACTCAATCTTTACTCCAGCGAGTTCCGGATCTACGAGAATACGTCCACAGTATTCACAAACTATAATTTTCTTGCGCATTCGGATATCAAGTTGCCTCTGAGGTGGAATCTTATTGAAGCAGCCTCCACAGGCATCCCTTTCAACATATACAATGCCCAGCCCATTGCGTGTATTCTTACGAATACGCTTGAAAGAAAGCAGCAGACGTGGCTCAATCAGCCCCTCCAAGACCTTAGCCTCGTCACGCAAACGCTCCTCGTCCTTTCTAGTCTCCTCAACAATCTCCTCTAATTCAATTTTTTTCCTTTCAAGTTCGTCTCTCTTCTCCGCAAGCATGACTTTAAACTTCTCAATATCCTCTTGCTTCGCCACGAGTCCCGCCTTAGCTTCCCTTATTTTTTTCTCACCAAGTTCTATTTCCAGATTGCAGAACTCTATCTCCTTGTTCAAGCTGTCAAACTCTCTGTTATTGCGCACATTATCCTGATCAGCCTCGTACTTGGTCACCTTGCGTCTGCTCTCCTCGATACTGAGTTCGTTGTCCTTGATACTCTTGTTGAGGGTGACAATGTCAGCTTTGTAATTGTCAATTCGAGTTGTCAAGCCAACAACCTCATCCTCAAGGTCCTGCACTTCAAGAGGAAGTTCTCCTCTAAGAATTCTGATCTCGTCAATCTTGGAAAGGATAGTCTGAAGTTGATAGAGAGACTTCAGTTTTTCCTCAACCGAAAAGTCGGTAACGTCTTTTTTTGTTTCTTTTGCCATAGTCTCGTATAGAATTTTGAACTTTTTCTATCTTGTCAAATACCGGCATCCTTGCCAGGAAATTATCTATTTGCACCTGACAGGATTCGTTATACACCTCGTTTTTTCAAGTCTGAGTGCCGGAATCTCATGTCGAAGCAGCGAATATAAAAGATCTACTGTAAACTGCTCACTTTCATAATGGCCCAGCTCAATCAGAAGAATTTCGCCGTCATGTCCGAATAGGCGATGGTACCCTATCTCGCCCGTCACAAATGCATCCGCACCCGTTGCTATGGCTTTGGGAATAAGGAATGCTCCCGAACCTCCACAAACAGCCACCTTGTGGATAGGTTTGTCATAATTACCGTTGCATCTTATGTGTTTGACCCCGAAAACGCTCTTCACAAGATCGACAAATGCAGATTCATACATTGTCGTAGTGAGAAGTCCCGTAAGGCCTGAACCTGAACCATTCGTCTTCGGCTCAAGCCAATCCAGGTCTTGCAGGCCAAGCCGACTCGCAATCTCGTAGTTGACGCCACCACGAGCGTTGTCCAGACAGGTGTGCGATGAATATATGGTTATTCCATTACGTATTGCTTCAATGACACACCTGCCGACAGAACTCCCATCAGTTATTGAACGCAAGGGAGCGAAGAGCAATGGGTGGTGCGACACTATAAGGTTAAATCCGAGACTTATAGCTTCTCTGATGACCTCTTCAGTAATATCCAAACACAACAAAGCCCCTGAAACCTCCGTCTCCGTCAATCCAACCTGCAGGCCTGAATTATCATAATCATCCTGCAGAGGCAGAGGCGCGAATCTCTCAAGGGCATCAATAACATCCCTGATTATCATCACCTTTTCGGTTAATCGCTGCAAATGTAATAATAATCGATTAAATACACAACCATACAATTGCTATGGTAGCTACAATCATACCTGCCACCTGCAGTATTTTCAACTTCTCACCAAAACATAGCCATCCGACTATCGCTCCAATAGCCACTATGCCGGCATTGTGAAAAGGGAAAAGTATTGACGAGTCTACAGTCCTCATCGAAATCACCAGTAAATAAGTACAAAAGAAGTTCGCTGATCCAAGTCCTATCCCCCCCAATATTGTCTGCCAAGTGAAACGAGTCCGTTCCTTCTTTTCTTTACGAGACATCAACATCTTATACAATTCAGTGAAAAGGCATATCAGAAACGCAGTAATGAAAATGACTGAAGTTCCCATGGCATTCATCGCAGATACCACATCCTCACCCTTGGATCCGTATGTCATACTCATGTCGTTCTGCATCCATTTCAACAACGCATTACTGGTTCCGAAAATCAGGAAAACAGCCAAAGCCAGCATAATAGCACGACTACGCTTTCCCTGACCCCCTACCACGCTTCGCATATCAGTGCAGATTATCATTATGAGTCCTACAATCACGATAAAAATGGCCAGCCAATTGGGTTTCTCGCTGCCAGGAAGGAACACATAGCAGAAAACAATCGGAATGACCATCGATGCCCTGCTGCAGACCGTCGAGAGGGCAACTCCGATTTTTTCGGTACTGATATTCAGCAAAACAAGTCCCCTAATAAAAACAAGACCGAGAATGAGAGCAATAGGGAACCAACTCTCATGAGACGGGTTCACCAATCCACTCCCTTTCATCGAAATCAGCCAACCCCACAGAAATGCAACTGCATAATTGACCATGATTGCCTTCATTCCATCAATCCCCTTGATTTGAAAGATTTTGAAGAAGACCGAAAACATTGCGGCACATATTGTCGCCAGAGCCAGTGCTATCATATCAGTGACAAAGATAGTGCATGCAGTGCGAAGAAAAAAACATCGCTGCATCAATTACAAACAGGGGACACAGTAGACAGGTTAGCGAAGTCATTATACTATGAAATAAATTTGGACTACTTCCGTTTTTACGTAAATTTGCAACAAATAACATTAAATAAAAATGAATAAATCAATTAAAAATCTTTCAGTATTCCCGGCAATACTCGCTGCAGTGACATTCGCTTCGTGTAACTATTTTACTTCATCAAATAAAAACATTGATTCTTCAAACAGTTCTCAATCTGCGACCGTATCATCCAGTGAGAAAACATCAGACAACATGACAAGCAGCAACATATTAGTAATAGTAGATCTTCAAAAAGATTTCATTGACGGTACTTTACCGGCAAAGAACGGTGCAGATGTAATTGCTCCGATAAAAGGAATTATTCCGCAGTTTGACAAAGTGTACTTTACGCTCGACTGGCACCCATACAATCACTGTTCGTTCAAGGCATATGGTGGTATTTGGCCCGAGCATTGCGTGCAGTACACAGAAGGAGCGTCATTGCCCAACGGCATTCTTGAAGGAGTGAGCAACTCCAGGCTTCGTTTCCTCCCGAAGGGAAACAACCCCGAGCGAGAGGAATACGGTCAGTTTGAGTTTATGCAGGCAGATAATCAGGACCTTTTCAGAAAGGGCGACAAGGTCGTAGTGTGCGGCATCGCAGCAGAGTATTGTGTTCTTGAAACGCTAAAGAATCTGGTACGTCTAAGCAAAGTAATCGGTTTTAACCTCTATGTTTTCAATGAGGGAGTTGCTTGCATAGAAACGAACGATCCACTTCTCGATTACATGAAGGAAAACAACATAAAGTTCTACAAATAAGTAACTCATGGCACAGCCTACAGTATGCAGCATGATAGAGAACGACCTCTATAAGTTCTCAATGTCATATTACTATCAGCGCACGACCCCAGAGGGTATCGGAACGTTCTACTTTACTGACCGCAACGGCCATGTGTTCGAACAAGAATTCGTGGACGAACTGAAGAAAGAGTTCAAGAATCTCGAGAATCTGGCGCTTACAGACGAAGAATTCGAGTGGTGCCGTAAGAACATCAGTTACATTCCCCGATGTTACTTTGAATGGCTCAGCGGCTTCAGGTTTGATTCGTCAATAATCAAAGTTTCACTGGATGAAAATGGTCATCTTCATATTGAGGCTACAGATAACATCTACAAAGTTACACTTTACGAAATTCCCATACTGACTACGGTGTCTGAAGTGTACTACAGAATGTACAACACCACACCCATTGATTGGAACTATATTGATACCCAATTGGCACGCAAAAGTGAAATATCCAATGTGAACAAGCTCAAATTTGCAAATTTCGGGATGCGACGCCGCTATTCGCATGCTGTCGAGGATCACGTTACTGAATATCTTACAAATCATGCCAAATACTTCATTGGTTCCTCTACAGTGTATTTCGCAATGAAATACCAGTCAATCCGAAAGGACCTGAAACCTATCGGGACAATGGCACACGAGTTGATTATGGCTACCGCTGCTTTCATGGGGCCTAAAGAAGCCAATTACTATGTAATGCAGAAGTGGAACGAGATATATGGAGGAGCGATGGGAACCATGCTGCCCGATTGCTTTACTACCGAAGTCTTCCTCCGCAATTTCAGTATGGACATGGCCAAGTTGTACGATGGTGTCAGACACGACAGCGGTGACCCGTTCGAGTTCGGTGAAAAAATAATAGCTAAGTACGAATCATATCACATCGACCCGACAACGAAATCCATAGTATTTAGTGACTCATTGGACTTTGATCGCGCCTTAGCCATTCACAAGTACTTTGAGAGCCGCATAAAGGTATCATTCGGCATTGGAACCAACCTTACGAACGATGTCGGTACCGCCACGCCTTTCAACATAGTAATGAAACTTAAATCGTTTCAGGTCAACCCTAGACAACCGGTTTATCCTTGCGTCAAACTCTCGGATGTGCCTGGCAAAGAACTTGGCGATCCCGACGAGATACAAAGCTACAAAGTGATACTGGGACTACTGAAGAAATAAGAGTCCGAAAGCAGGATTAGTACTAGTCCCTGATACGGAAAGAATCCGAGCCGGCAATAATTGCAGCCTCAACCCTAATAATTGACCATAGGGTTATAAAATCGAGAATCAAAGCAATCAACGGAAAAACGCCGGCCCATTGGGGACGGAACATAGCATCTTTTCTGAGCAGAATAACGTACAGCGCAAACATGATGTAATAGCTTGCCAGAAGTAGGGCAATGAAAACGAGAAGCCGTTTCTGGAGAGTAAAATTCCTGAAGCCAGACAACAGCAACTCGAAAAGCGCTATGGCAAGAGCAACTATCTGGACGACTCCTAAAGCCCACAGAGAACTCATACTGTCACCTTCGACAAAGTTTATCCTGAAATTTGTCAGAAATGCAGTAGCACCCTCTTCATTTGCGAACTGGCCTATCGGCATAAATAGCCCTGCAAATAGCAACAGGCACATCAGAATAAGCCAGACTTGGTGAAGGTACCCTTTCATTATCAAAAGAGGTCCTTCTCTTTTGAAGGATTGCGAAAATACAATTTTCCCTCAACAAACTCTTCTGCAGCGATAAGAGATGGCTTGGGAAGACGCTCGTAATAGCGGGAAATCTCAATTTGCTCCCTATTCTCGAACACCTCCTCAAGGTTGTCAGTCGTTGTGCTAAACTCCTCCAGCTTGTGCTTGAGTTCTTCCTTCATCTCAACAGAGATCTGGTTGGCACGCTTACCCATAATGGCAACACTCTCATATATGTTGCCGGTATCCTTTACAAAATCGACCAGATTGTGAGTAACAGTGTTGCTTGGAGCATTTGTTTTTTTGAAATCCATCTTATTTTTATTGTTGATTACCTGTATGTTTAGAAGAGACAGCAAATATTCTGTCAGCTTCCTTCATATATTTACTGTCGGGAAAGTCATTTTTGAATGCGTAATATTCATCAACAGTATCGCGATAACGGTCAAGCATCTTGTCTTGAACACTTTCCTGAGCCATTTTGAACTTACATCTAAGTATGAGCATGGAAAGCTCCTCTCGATACTTCGTATATGGAAATGTCTTTAGCGCATTCTCTGCAGTGATGATACCTGATCTGTAGTTGTTGCCAAGGTAGTTACCCATATTATAATAAAGAGTAGCGGAACGCATCTCCTTCTCTACAAGCCGGTCATACAATGCATATACCAACTCATTGGCTCTGTTAACATATTTGCTGTAAGGATATTGTTCGATAAAATCCTGTAGTTCATTTATTGCGCCGTAGGTACTTGAAGGATCGAGACGGGGATCCGGTGTATCATAGTAAAGGCTCTCACCTGCAAGGAAACGTGCATCTTCACTATATATGCCATTGGTGTACATCGAATAGCAGTTCTTGAAATATTGGGACGCCATAAGCCAATCCTTCATTTTGTAATAGCAGTTTGCCAGCAGATAGACACTCTCCTCGCCCTTTGAAGTGCCACGCATTATCATGACGCACTCCTCAAGGATAGAACTGGCATTTGAGTAACGTCCCTCCACATACATGTTCTTGGCAAGCTCATACTTTGCGTCATAATCAGACGATTTGATTATGGCATTGTATCCGCCACAACCAGACAGTGATACCAGCAAAATAGTGAGAACTGATAGAAAGGCACACCTCCTCATATTCCATAATTTGTCGCAAAATTACAGAATTGGGCTGAACAATACAACGGTTGTCGATTAATAATTATTAAAAAGAAAGATGTTTCATTCGGGTATGCGCAAGATGTCGCCATTGTCCCGGACAACATTTTCTTTCCATTTGTCAGAATACTCTTCCTGTATTGGAAAAGCCGGTATCCTAATGTCATAACCATTGTTCATGAAACTGCCATCAGGGTTCTGCCTCTTGATATTACCGTCAAGATATTTTACAAGCAGATATTTGTCAAGTTTCTTCCATCTATCAAGCAGGCGTTCGGCGTTAACTGCGCCAAATCCATTGAGGAACGGACGTACATTTTCCCCCTTGGCCGCCATCTCAGAAACCCTTTTGTCCATCTTGGAAACCTCGGCAATTATCTCCTTCTCATAGTTGTCTATTACCTCGCGCACCTCGGACCCAATCTTGTCATAACGCAGATAGGAAAACTGTGCTATGCGGCTGACAGTCCAGTACATTGAAGTTTCAGAGTACTCAATCAGCGATCCGTTGTTCTCATCAAGACACTCTGGAATCTCGTCCGAACACGAATAAAAGGGCATTAGAGGTGATGTTGCAGCATCGTCAACACCAAACCAAAACACTCCGGCGGGCTTGTCCGTGCGACTTTGCGCCACGAACCACCAACCAGTCTGTTGAGTTGCAATCGCCCTCTCGTTAACATAACTGTGTCCATCGTACTCAAACTCCATTGGACGCCATCGGTATGGAAGATGACTCCCTCCTGCACCTATGTCCAGAGTCATGTCCATAGGAGTACCTTCGAAATGGTCACGCATCATGTCAGCCAAATCCTTTAAGAATATCTTGCGCTTGGGCTTAACATAGAGCGGCATACGATTTGTAAGATTATATCCGAGTGCGTAATCAACATAGTCGTCCATTCCATCGGCAAACCTGTTGAAGAAAGACCAGACCCTGGCTTCGCACCCACGGGCAGAACCGAACTCAAGCGGATTATAAACATCGCTGAAGCTAAAGTCTTCGTCACGTCCCTCGAATATCCCCTGCTCACGAGCATGTTTTACCACATCCTTTGAGTACAAGAAGTTTTCCGGGTCATCGAAATCTATATGGGTTATACGTGCCTGGTTGGCATGTCCTGAGATATACCCGTCAGGTATTCTGCATGCTACCCATACGGCTCCCTTATTAACATTTATTCCCTTTTTGTTGTATTTTGGTGCTTTACCGATTATCTCCATTATCCACACTTCGTCAGGGTCACTTATGGAGAAAGATTCTCCCTCCGAGGCATACCCATACTTCTGCACAAGATCATCAATCAGCAAAATAGCCTCTCTCGCAGTCCTGCACCTCTGCAAGGCGATATATATGAGTGAGCCATAATCCATTATGGCAGTCGAGTCAATGTACTCCCGTCCCCCATACGTAGTCTCGCCTATGGCAAGCTGATGTTCGTTCATGTTGCCTATCACAGAAAAAGTATGTCTGACCTGCGGTATTTCGCCAAGATACTTGCCACTATCCCAATCTCGTATTTCCAGCATGGCTCCATCTGGCCAGTCTGCTGCGGGATAATGTTTAAGAGAGCCATAAAGCTGGTGTGAGTCTGCAGCATAAGTAATCATCTGTGAGCCATCTGACGATGCACCTTTGGTAACTATCAAATTTGTACATGCAAAGGCCGGTGGAGCGACTGCAGTAAAGGCTATTATAAATGAGGTTATCCTTCTCATAGGTTAACAATTTGTGGTTGTCTGCAAATATACTTCAACGCACGATGACAAGCAAAGAGTGAGCAAAAAAAACAAAAAAGTGAACATCCGTTTTAACTAGTGAAGATTAATGCTATATAAGGAGAGAAGGATAACAATAGACGATATAAACAGACATTATAGCACGAACCTATCAACATACTAATTAATAGAGTTTTATGAAGAAAATTGTCTTTTGTCTCATGGTACTTGTTCCGGCCGTGGCAATGGCCCAGTTCGGTGGCATGGGTGGTTTCGCCGGTCTCGGTGGTGACCAGAGTTCGCAAGTCAAAGCCCAGTACTCGGAAAAGTTTTCGGACCTTAACTATGCTGGAGATGACGGTCAGGCGTATCACACCCTCGACATCTACCTCCCCAAAGAAGTCAAGGATAAATATCCTGTAGTGATACACATCTATGGCAGCGCATGGATGAGCAACAATTCCAAAGGAGCAGCTGACATTAACACCATCTGCGCTGCCCTTCTGAACGCTGGTTATGCAGTTGTAACCCCTAATCATCGCTCCATAAGTGACGCCAAATGGCCGGCACAAATAAATGATATCAAAGCTGTAGTGCGCTTTGTTCGCGCAAATGCTGAAAAGTACAAATTCGACACTTCTTTTATTGCGACGTCAGGTTTCTCGTCGGGCGGACATCTTTCAACAGTCTGTGCCCTATCAAACGGGACAAAGACCGCCAGCCTCGGCAAAGCCAAGTATGACATAGAGGGAAACGTCGGCCCATACACATCGTTCTCTAGCGAAGTAAACGCTTTCTGCGATTGGTCTGGTCCGACAGAACTGCTGCACATGGACTGCGGCAACGCAATGTCATTCGGAGGTCCCGGCCAATCTCCCGAGGAGAATCTTCTGGGCATGCCCAAGAGTGGGAACGAGGATTTCTTTACATTGCTCAGTGCCACGGGATATATAGACAAGAACGATGTAGCGGGTTATATCTTCCACGGTGACAAGGACTTCGTAGTCCCTGTATGTGTCAGTCAATTCCTTTATGAGCAGCTCCAGAAAGCCGGCATAGAATCCTATATTCTGACCGAACCCGAAGGTGGTCACGGCATGGGTATGTACTCGGAAGGCAATCTCAAGAAGATGACAGACTTCCTTGACGCACAGCGTGCGAAGGCTAAAAAATAACCGACGCACGACAGATAATCATTCTTAAATTCCACTTAAATATTTCGGCTGAATTCTGTAATTTTGCGAGTTCAGCCGAATGTTTTTATGGAATTCAAACTTGTATCCTCATTCAAGCCCACAGGAGATCAGCCACAAGCTATCAGTCAGCTTACGGCCGGTGTTATTGGCGGCACTCCGGCACAAACACTATTGGGCGTGACGGGATCAGGAAAAACATTCACAATAGCCAATGTCATAAAAAACGTCAACCGCCCTACCCTCATACTGAGTCATAATAAGACTTTAGCAGCTCAGCTGTTCAGTGAATTTAAGACTTTCTTTCCAGAGAACGCTGTTGAGTATTACGTTTCATATTATGATTACTACCAGCCAGAAGCATACCTTCCGTCAACTGACACATACATCGAGAAAGATCTCTCCATAAACGACGAGATTGACAAGCTCCGCCTGTCTGCCACGTCAGCCCTCCTGTCCGGCAGAAGGGATGTCATAGTAATCTCTTCAGTATCCTGTATTTACGGAATGGGCAATCCGGCCGACTTCTACAACAACGTAATAGAGGTTCGCAAAGGAATGAGAATGGACCGAAACGTCTTCCTTCACCGATTAGTGGATAGCCTCTACATTAGAAACGACATCGAAATGTCACGTGGCCAATTCAGAGTCAAGGGTGACAGTGTCGACATAAACCTCGCTTACAACGATCTTTCGCTCAGGATTCAATTCTGGGATGACGAAATAGACAGAATAGAGGAGTTTGACAATCTGACTGGGCAGAGCGTTGAAAATTATGACGACTACCGGATATATCCCGCAAATCTCTTCATGACAACAAAAGAGAGCAAGGAACGGGCAATAAGGCTGATTCAAGATGACCTTGTGGAACGTGTGGCCTACTTTGAAGAAAACGGAAAATCACTTGAGGCAAAGAGGCTCAAAGAACGCGTTGAGTACGACATGGAAATGATACGGGAACTGGGACATTGTTCAGGTATAGAAAACTATTCGCGTTATTTCGACGGAAGGGCTGCAGGTTCCAGGCCATACTGTCTTCTCGACTTCTTTCCTAAAGATTATCTGATGATCATTGACGAAAGTCATGTCAGTGTGCCTCAAATACATGGAATGTACGGAGGGGACAGGGCCAGAAAGACAAATCTTGTTGAGTACGGGTTCAGACTCCCGGCTGCATTTGACAACAGACCCCTCAAATTTGATGAGTTCAAGGAACTAGTTAATCAAGTAATATACGTCAGTGCCACACCGGCAGAGTACGAGTTGAACGAGAGCGAAGGAATTGTTGCAGATCAGGTAATACGCCCGACAGGACTTCTTGACCCTGAGATTGAAGTCCGACCATGCAAAAATCAAGTTGACGACCTCATGGAAGAGATTCAACTCCGTGCCGAGAAGGATGAACGTGTGCTGGTAACTACTCTGACAAAGCGCATGGCCGAGGAACTCAACACCTACCTGTTACGTAACGGCGTAAGGTGCAACTATATACACAGCGACGTTGAGACTCTCGAAAGAGTCAGAATTATGTCCGAGTTGCGTTCAGGAATGTTTGACGTGCTGATTGGAGTG
The DNA here is from genome assembly GCA_017615835.1 of Bacteroidaceae bacterium. Classification (GTDB taxonomy): domain Bacteria; phylum Bacteroidota; class Bacteroidia; order Bacteroidales; family Bacteroidaceae; genus Colenecus. Next base: position 38,478 of record JAFZZI010000015.1, read on the forward strand.
AACTTGCTGCGCGAAGGACTCGATCTGCCAGAGGTTTCTTTGGTTGCAGTCCTTGATGCCGACAGGGAGGGCTTCCTGCGCGACCATCGCTCACTGACTCAGACTGCTGGACGTGCTGCCCGCAATATCAATGGCAAGGTAATACTTTATGCTGACAAAATGACACATAGCATGAGCCTTACCATACAGGAGACTAATCGACGCAGAGAAAAACAGATGCAATACAACGATGAACATGGTATTACACCTCAGCAAATCAGGAAAGATGCCACTGAAGCGTTGTTTGCAGATAATCCCAGAAGCATCGCTGCTAAAGTCAGAAACTATGCAGTTGACGAACCAGCCTCGACTGACAAGGTTGCCGACCCGGTCGTACAATACATGAACGCTACTCAACTTGACAAAGCAATAGAACGAGTCAGACGTTTAATGAAAGATGCATCGTCGAAGCTTGACTTCCTTGAAGCCGCCCAGTACAGAGATGAGATGTTCAAACTGCAGAAAATCAGAGAAGATAGAAACAAGGGACAGAAATGAAGATAATGGATAGATTTTATTCGGGTAAGGTGGTTATTATCACTGGTGCCACATCGGGGATAGGATTGGCGACTGCAAGAGAATTCGCTTCACACAAGTCGAAATTGGTTCTGGCGGCCCGCTCCGAGGACAAGTTGAAGTCAATAACAGAAGAGTTGTCGCAAAAGACTGAAGCAATATGCGTCAGGACAGACGTATCAATAGCAGAAGACTGCCGCAGGCTTGTAGAAACTGCCGTAGCCAAGTTCGGCAGGATTGACATACTTGTAAACAATGCAGGCATTTCCATGAGGGCGCTATTCAAAGACCTTGACCTTGAAGTCATAAAAAAACTAATGGATGTAAATTTCTGGGGAACTGTCTATTGTACCAAGTATGCTCTTCCCTACCTTCTCGAGTCTAAAGGATCGATAGTCGGCGTCATTTCGACAGCTGGCTTTAAAGGGCTTCCCGCACGCACAGGTTACTCCGCGTCAAAGTTTGCCGTACACGGTTTCCTTGATACCTTACGTATAGAAAATCTGCACACTGGCATCCATGTCCTGGTATTCGCTCCTGGGTTCACCGCCTCAAACATACGTAAGACGGCATTAACTGCAGACGGCAGTCAACAAGGCGAAACACCCCGAAACGAAGGCAAGATGATGTCTGCAGAGAGAGTGGCTCGAATAATGCTCCGCAGTATACGTCTGCGGCGTAACAAAGTCATCCTCACACCAATCAGTAAAACATTGATAGCCCTAACTCGTATAATGCCCAGGATAACTGACCGTATCGAGTACCGCTACATGGCCCGCGAACCGGACAGTCCGTTTAAGTAAAGCAACCGGCATATCAACACTTGAGTTACCAATTATATGTAAAGTTAAGCGTCAGGAATTCCTTGAACTGATGGTGGCGATAATAGACTACCGGATCAACGCTGTCATCATAGCGCCAATGTATAAACAGCTGAACAGAAAAATACTTGTTGAGGACTAAATCCAGCGTATTCTCAAGGTTGGACTGCACTGTATGGTAACTTGTGAAGAACTGTGCCTTACCCGTCCATTTAAGGTTCTTGAAGAAAGTCCATTTCCAGTTCACTTCTATGCGTGATCCTACCGAATGCATGAACTTCTTGCCCTCTTCTATACCAAATTTGGGGGCAAGTTCAATTTCAGACACATATCTGCAATCGTATGCAAGAGGAGAAAGCTGTGCTGACAACGTGACATTTTTGTTCTTCAGTGACGGTTTGTAGTCCATACCGACAGATATGGAACCATATCCGGGAGCCATGAACTTAGACTTAAGTCTGGAATTATCGTCATATACATCCATAAACTGTGTATACGCCTGAATCTGAGCAGAATAGTACCATGATTTTGCAGCTTTATAGCCGACCTTGCTGGTAATTCGAAGAAGATCCTGGTTCGTCTTGAACACGGTTTCGTTATCCTTTTCAGTAGTGTAATATCCCAGTTTTGCCTCAAGTTTGTTATCCCATGTAAAATTGAATTTTGCATAGTTAGCCTCCTGTACAAGTTGGACGAGCAACGAATGATTACTCTCTCCCCCCTTATACCAGTTTTCCGAAAAGAAAGTCTGGGTATATTTGAGCATTATCGAACCCGGCATCTTCCAGAATGATGGCTTGTTTATTACCAGATCAGGTGCCTGTGCATCATGAATCTCCACAATTCCGACTTCAGGCACTATCCTCACACCGGCACTTTCATCCAGAGTGACCGGACCGGTCACGCTCATCAACTCATTTTCTGTCATCTCTATCAATTCCGGATGTTCCAAATAGACTCTCAGCAATGTTCTGTTGATATTATCGGAAAGCGAAAGTTCCTCGTCACTCTTTTTCATGTATATTGGCAACAGTCTGTCATACGGCCTCACATCTGATGTGTCAGGATGAAAACTAATAGCCTCATTATATAGCGCAAGTGGCATAAACAGCTTGAAGTACAGAGGGTTGTCACTGATTTCCTCAACAGAAGCTCCAACCTCTGCGGCATATTCCATGACAAGTGAGTCAAGCTTTGCGCTATATTTGGCTGTAAGCGTAGAATCAACCTTAAGTGAGTCGTATATGCTCTCTGCAGGTAATCTCACAGCAAAAGTCGTCAGAATGGTCAGTAATAACAAAAGATTCCGTTTCATCTTTGATAATTGTATGATGACGATGCAAATTTAGCAAATTAATGTAACTTTGCGCCTCACAACAACAAGGTAACGAAAATCATTGCATCGTGGATAGAAGAACAAGTCTTGGTTTTATATTGATAGCGCTAGCTCTCGTATTTATGATTTTGCTCACAAAACCCAGCAGCCAGCAGGCAGCCAGGGAAAAACAATACGAACAGAAAGCCGATTCTGCAAGAATATCAAAGTTGGACGCTGTGCCTGTACAAGATACAGCAGTTGATTCGTTATCCCCTCTTCTTCCGTCAATGACAGGCCAGGAAAAGACTGTGATGTTAATCAACGACCATGTTAAAGTGGGCATCTCTACAAAAGGAGGCATGCCATGTTTCGTCCAGTTGAGCAATTACAACGACCAGAAAGGCGGAAACGTAGTAATCTTTGACAACAGCGAGATAAGCTTCAATCTGAAACTTGACGGCAAGAACCGCAACATATCAACACGCGATCTTTTCTTCGTTCCCATCGAAGAGAGTGAATCTGGAGTCACTATGCGCCTCAATACCAACGGTTATGGTTTCCTTGACTTTATCTACACTTTGGATTCTGAGAACTACATGGTCAATATGGAAATACGGGCAAACGGGATGTCTGATTTCTTCTCTACAAATACGGACCGACTCTCAATAGATTGGATACAGAATCTGCGCCAGCAGGAAAAAGGTTTCGAGTTTGAGCAGAGGTATACCACCCTGACATACAAACGTTCCGACAAGAACCGCACAAAATACTTAATGGTTACCAAAGGTTCCCGTACAACCAATATACTTCAATCTCTTGATTGGGTTGCATTCAAAAACCAGTTTTTTTCATGCATACTTATATCTCCAGACAAATTCGGCGAGAACTCCAGACTGTCAACTGCAGCATACACAAAAGGTAACGGCTACTTGAAGAAAATGTCGGTCAGTCTCGATACACGGTTTGACCCGACAGGCTCTGAGCCCACAAGACTCCAGTTCTACCTCGGTCCCAACGACTATCGTATCTTGCGTGCCGCTAACCACCTTGCCTACGGCAACCAAAAACTACGCCTTCACAAGATTATCGATCTTGGCTGGCCAGTAGTACGGGAGGTTAACCGCTTTTTCATTATGCCTCTGTTCAATTTTCTCTCCCGATACAACATGAACATGGGTCTTGTGCTCTTACTGCTCACTGTCATTGTAAAGGCCATCGTATATCCGTTCACGCGGAAGTCATTCATGTCTTCAGCCAAAATGCGTGCCCTCAAGCCCTATATAGACGAGGTCAATGCTCTATATCCAAAGCCTGAAGACGCAATGAAGAAACAGCAGGAAACGATGGCTGTATATAGCAAATACGGTGTCAGTCCCATGGGAGGGTGTCTTCCTTCGCTTATACAGATGCCTATCTGGATGGCCCTGTTTTTCTTTATCCCCAATGCCATAGAACTTCGTCAGCAGAGTTTCTTGTGGGCTACCGACCTTACAGGTTTCGACGACATTATTCACTGGTCAAAAAATATCTGGGGTATAGGAAACCACTTGAGCATTTTCTGCCTTCTCTTCTGTCTCGCAAACATAATAAATACGGTAATCACTATGAAACAGCAGCAAACGGCTGCACCCGGACAGGAAGATACAATGAAAATCATGAGATGGTCTATGTACCTCATGCCAGTCATTTTCTTCTTTACATTCAACAACTACTCTTCCGGCCTTTGCTACTACTACTTCATATCTGCCCTAACGAGCATCATAACAATGATTTATCTGCGACGCACCACCGACGAGGAAGAATTGCGCAGAGAACTTGAGGCCAACTATGAAGCCAACCGCAACGACCCGAGAAAGAGCAGGGCCAACACTATGATGGCAAGACTAGAAGCCATACAGAAAGAGCAGGAAAGACTTCAAAACCAACAAAAAAAGAACGCCCGATAGGCGTTCTTTTTTTTTTAGTCTGTTAATTACTGTCAGAAATCCTGGCCACCGCCGAAGCCTCCGCCAAAACCGCCTTGGCCTCCGAAACCGCCTTGACCACCGAAGCCTCCGCCACCGAAACCGCCTTGGCCGCCTCTGAAGTTCATCTCACGAATCTCAATACCCTCAGGCACATCAAAAATACCTGCTGGAATGTCAGCATTCTCTTCCAGTTTGGTAACAGTCTGTACTATAGGTTCATCTGACATCGGATTCTGAGTCTCTGACTTAAGTACGACTCCCTTGTATACCCAGTACTTATTGGTCACATACTGTTGCATCATCAAAACCCTGACGGAATAGACCTTGCAAAGCTTACCTGCAACTTCCTCTTCGCCGAGTTCCTTGATCTTGTTCTTCTTGACAGTCTTGTCATCAAGTGCCATGAAATTTACAGGAGCTGAAGACATACCGCCTCCAAAACCTCCCATACGGACTCCTCCGCCATTACCATTAGCAGCAGGCATGCGTGTGGCAGTACCTTGTTCCTCATTAATGGTAATTGTAGAACCATCAGCATCTGTAATGCTTCTTGTCCTACGAGTTCCCATTTCTGATACGGTAGCCTGTTTTGCGCCATAATCGTCAAAATAGACAATCTGAACATTCTTCATGTTCTCGAGGTCAACCTGCTGTCTCTCTCCCATACGTTCACGTCCCATCTGCCCTTGACCCTGTCCCTGCGGTCTCTGGCCTGCCTGACCCTGTCCCTGCGGTCTCTGGCCTGCCTGACCTTGACCTTGCGGTCTCTGGCCTGCCTGACCTTGACCCTCCGGTCTCTGACCCATCTGACCACCCATGCGGCCCATACCTCCCATTCGGCCGGACATAGCACTCATGTCGGTCTCTGTAGTAATAATACCTGACTTAATGCCATATTTGGCAACAGCCTGAGTTTCGCCTTTCAAGTCACTACTTTTGTTTTTCTGTGCTGATGCGCTGAGTGTCAAAGCAAGCAGCGAAAGAGCTAATAAAAATCTCTTGTTCATTATGCAATTGATTAACGGTTGATCTAATCAAACATATATTTGACTGAAAGAGAAATAGTTCGTTTAATTGCAACTGTTTATTTATAACGCCGATTTGAGAAATGCTGCAAAATGATCCTTGTTGGTATCGAAAGCGTATGGACCGGAAATTAACCTTCCCTCGCAATCAACAATAACATAGAAAGGCTGCGCGTTTGCACCGAACTTATATCGCTGAAGCAGGCTCCACTTGTCACCAACAGTGCGAATCTTCACAGCAGCACCATTCTCATCAACAATAACTGAACGTTCAAGATTCTGTTTGTCATCAACGAATAATGAAACCAGCACAAACCTTTCGCGTATGACAGATGCTATTTCGGAGTCAGTCCATACCGAAGCCTCCATCTTGCGGCAATTAACGCAGCCATAGCCGGTAAAGTCAATAAGCACGGGTTTACCTGAAATCTCCGACAACGTCAAGCCCTCAATATAGTCTGTACAGTCAGGTTCGACCAAATCCTTGTTCATATTATAACGTTGGGTACTCATTGGAGGTGTGAATGCACTGACAGCCCTCAATGGAGCGCCCCATAATCCTGGAACCATCCACGCAGCAAATGCCAGGCAGACTATAGCAGACATCACTGACAGCCATCCTGGTTTTTTACTCGAACCCCTTCTATTGAAACGCACAACACCCAACAAATAGAATCCCAATAGAATAGCCATCAGAATCCAAAGCAACAAAAACAGATCGCGCGGCAAAATACCCCACCCGTACGCCATGTCAGCTACAGAAAGGAACTTCAGCGAAAAGGCCAATTCTATGAAACCCAGAACTACCTTTACTTTCTCCATCCAGCCACCCGACTTTGGCATAGATTTCAACCAATGCGGAAACATGGCGAACAGACCGAAAGGAATCGCCAGAGCAATTGAGAAGCCCAGCATTCCGACAGTTGGAGCTGCAATGCCACCATTAGAAGCTGCATCAACCAGCAAGAAACCAATAATGGGTCCGGTACATGAGAAAGAAACAATCGAAAGAGTAGCAGCCATAAGGAAGATTCCTGCAATACCGCCCGATGAAGTGGACTTGCGACTAAGTACAGTACTCCAACCAGAAGGAAGTGTTATTTCGAACAGACCGAAAAACGACAGAGCAAACGCAACCAATACCACAAAAAAGACAAGGTTGACTATTGCATTGGTTGACAGCGAATTAAGAGCATTTGCACCGAATATCAGCGTAATCACTATTCCGAGCGATACGTAGACCGTCACAATCGAAACTCCATACAACAAGGCTTCCTTTACTGCAGATTTACGATTCTCGGAACGTTTTAGGAAATAGCTCACAGTCATCGGGATTACAGGCCACACGCAAGGTGTAAGCAAAGCTAGCAGACCAGCAAGAAAACTGGTGAATAATAATCCCCATAGGCCATTCACTTCCGAGTGGCTATTAACACTATCATAACTAACTGGCAACCATAACTTTGCGTCATAACCCTGAACCTCGTCAAGCGACCCTTTACCCAAGTTCGGGCCAGCTTCAGCAAATGTTTCACCTTCAGCTCCTCTAAACGAGAACTCCGCCCTTTGAGGAGGAAGGCAACTCTCATCGCTACAAGCCCCATATGTCAGGTTTCCATCAACGTACCAAAATTCTGAAAGCACATTAAAACTTTGTACGAAGCGCACTTTCCTTTCGAAATACCGCACCCTCATTTCGAAAACAGGGTCGTAAACATCCTTCTCAATGCCTACTGTGCGGAGTTCTCCATTCAATTCAAGCCCAAAAACCGAGTCAAGCACCAATTCTGCAGAAACAGGACCGCCTGACGGCAAATTAGTAGAATACACATGCCATCCTCTACTGATATCAAGTTCAAAAGAGATATCTACAGTCGAATCTGACGTGTTCTCCAAGGTGACCGATGATGTAACAAGACTGCTGCCCAAACTTACAGGTGTCGAGAGAAATATAGTTATAAACAAAGTTATCAGTGCCATGTCAGAGTAGTTTGCGGTAACAAAGATATGCTAAAGTGCAAATAAAAATCTATATTTGCGTTTATAAAAACAAATTGAAATGAGTATCAAGTCCCTATTCAACAAGACTATTTTAATTTTATCAATCATGACGTCGTCATTTGCAACCGAAGGCTGTACGGAAAGCAAAGAGAATCAGTCTTATATTGGAAAATCAGATATTCAGTTGCCCGATGGTCGTCTCACACCCGAAGCCCTTTGGGCGATGGGACGCATAGGCAGTTGGTCTGTATCTCCAGATGGAAGCATGATAGCCTATGACGTTGCCTACTACAGCATTCCACAGAATGCAAGCCGCCACGTCATCTACATAACAAATGCAGAAGGGACAGAACAGAAACTGCTGACCCCAAATGCTGACTGCGATTCTTCACCCGCATGGAGCAATGACGGCAAACACATATACTTTCTCAGCAGCAAGTCCGGCACCAGCCAGATATGGCAAATGGATATCAACGGAGGAAGCCGCAAACAACTTTCAGCCGCATCTAAGGATATTGACGGTTTTCTATTCTCACCAGACGGGAGCAAAGTCCTGATAATAATGAATGTAGATAATCCTCTTGTTAAGGTCACCCAATACGAAGACCTTCCAAAAGCCAGCGGACGCATTGCCGACGACATGATGTATCGCCACTGGGACAGTTGGGTTGACGCCATTCCCCATCCTTTTATAGCCTTGTTTAACGGGAAAACAATTTCCGGCCAGGCTACAGACATCATCGACGGAGAGCCATACGAAAGTCCCATGCTACCTTTTGGAGGCATTGAACAATTCTCCTGGAGTCCCGACTCCCGGACAATAGCCTATACATGTCGCAAGAAGACCGGAATTGAATATGCCCGCAGCACCGATTCGGACATTTATCTTTACGACACAGACAACCGTACCACCACAAACATATGCAAGCTGGAAGGTGACACAGACCGCAACCTAGGCTACGACACAAATCCTCTTTACTCTCCCGACGGCAAATACATTGCATGGCAGAGCATGGAGCGGGACGGATACGAGAGCGATCGCAACCGCCTTTATGTCATGAATCTCGCAACTGGACGGAAATACTCAGTTTCGGAGTCTTTTGACAGTAACGTTGAGACTTTTGTCTGGTCTCCCCAGTCAACTTCGCTCTACTTTGTCGGAGCTTGGCACGGCAAACTTTCTGTGTTCAATGCCGACCTTCAGGGTATGCTGAAGACTATTAATGATGAGACCTGCGACTATATATCTCTAGCCTGGGCAGGCGAGCGTCTCATTGCAGCCCGTCAGTCAATGACAAACGCCACAGAACTATACTCAATAAATGTCAATCTCGGACTTGCAGAACGTATCACTCACGAAAACGATCACATCTTCAGCCAGCTTGAAGAAGTAAAAGTTGAAGAACGCTGGATACCGACCACTGACGGTAAGCAGATGCTTACATGGATAATCTACCCACCTCATTTCAATCCTGACAAGCAATATCCTGCACTTCTCTTCTGTGAGGGAGGGCCTCAGAGCATAGTCTCTCAGTTCTGGAGCTACCGCTGGAACATGCGCATAATGGCAGACCACGACTATATCATAGTTGCTCCAAACCGCCGCGGATTGCCAGGTTTCGGCAGTTCGTGGAACGAAGAGATAAGCGGTGACTACGGAGGTCAGTGCATGTCCGACCTTCTAACCGCCATCGATCAGGTAAGCAAAGATCCATACATCGACAGCGACCGTCTGGGGTGCGTAGGGGCCAGTTTTGGCGGTTTCTCTGTATACTGGCTTGCCGGCCACCACGACAAGCGCTTCAAAGCCTTCATAGCACACGACGGCATCTTCAACTTGTCCCAACAATACGTCGAAACTGAAGAGTTATGGTTCACCGACTGGGATCTCGGTGGGCCGTATTGGCTAAAAAACACTATCACTGAAAGATCATACAGTACCTCACCTCATCTCTTTGTTGACAAATGGGACACCCCGATACTCTGCATCCATGGTGAGAAGGATTACCGCATACTCTATTCACAGGCAATATCAGCATTCAACGCCGCTCAACTGCGTGGAGTTCCAGCTGAACTTCTCCTTTTCCCTGACGAGAACCATTGGGTGCTTAAGCCACAAAACGGCATTCTGTGGCAGCGCACCTATTTTAGTTGGCTTGAAAAATGGCTCAAACCACAGCAATAACATGAGACAGCCAGGCCACAAGTCATACCGCATCAACTCGGACAATGTCAGAAGTTTCAAAGTGCCCCAAGAAAACACGCTTCTGCCCTTCCTGCTTCAGGTTCTTAAAGACAAGAATCGCACAGAAGTCAAGAACCTTTTGAAATACCGTCACGTTGCCGTCAAGGGAAAGGTTGTGTCACAATACGACACGCCACTCCAACCTGGAGACTCAGTGGATGTCAATTTAGGCCGTTCGTTTATCAGGTTTAACAATCCCCAGATACGCATCATCTACGAAGATGAGTGGCTTATTGTTACTGAAAAAAGTTCAGGGCTACTCTCTGTTGCCAACGAAAAACATCGCGACAACAATGCCTTCAACATTATACTCGATTATCTTCGCTGCGACAATCCGGAAGCTGAACTATATGTATGTCATCGGCTTGATCAGTATACTTCCGGCATACTTATGTTCGTCAAAAATCGCGAACTTCAGCAAGAGTTGCGTGAAAACTGGGATTTCTACGTCAAGGAGCGCCGGTATGTCTGCGTCACCGAGAGAGTTCCAGAAAAGCCGGAAGACGAAATCCGCTCACTACTGACTGAGAACGACAGATTGCAAGTCCACTCTACAAATGATAAAGATGAAGGCCATCTGGCCATAACCAGATATAAGTTGTTGCAATCAAATGGACGTTTCGCCCTTATTGATGTAGAGATATTCACAGGAAAAAAGAATCAGATTCGAGTCCACATGACCGAAATGGGATGTCCAATCGCAGGAGACCTAAAATACGGAGCCGAAACCAATCCTGCACATAGACTTATGTTACATAACTACCGTTTCTGTTTCATACACCCTATCTCGGGAGAACTAATGGAATTTCAACTTGGCATACCTCAGGCCTTCCGCCGCCTGACACAATCTCGAACAGTAAAATGAAGAAGGACTGGAAACCCGGAACTATGATCTATCCCCTGCCCGCAGTCCTGGTAAGTTGCGGTTCAGATCCGGAAGAGTACAATGTTCTGACAATAGCATGGACGGGGACCATCTGTTCCAACCCACCCATGTGTTACATATCTGTCCGGCCAGAACGTCATTCATACGATATTATAAAGCGTAACGGCTGCTTCGTCATAAACCTCACTACCAAAGCCCTTGCCAGAGCCACAGATCTGTGTGGAGTTCGCTCAGGCCGTGACTGCGACAAGTTTGCACTTGCCGGCATTACCCCAGGACATGCAACCATTGTTGACGCTCCCACCATACAGGAGTCTCCAGTCTCGATTGAATGTTCAGTAACAGACATATTACCACTTGGTTCTCACGACATGTTTATTGCAAAAGTCGTAAACGTTCAAGTTGAAGAACAATACATGCTTGATGACGGCAGACTTGATATGGCTTCAATGAATCTCATATCATATACTCACGGACAATACTTCGACATTGCAAACCCTAACGGCTTTTTCGGCTGGTCTGTATGCCGGAATAGAAACAGGAAAAAACGCTGATACTCCACAATCTATGGAAAAAGAACAGCAGCCCGACATACATACCCGTACACGACGCCTTGTAGGTTCTGATGCTTTCGAACGGCTCACCCAAACCAATGTGTTGCTGGTCGGCATTGGAGGTGTCGGCAGTTGGAGTGCCGAGTCACTGGTTCGTTCAGGTTTCACAAGACTGACCATTGCTGACCCCGACTATATCTGTGCTTCGAATGTCAACCGCCAGATCATGGCAACCTCGCTCAACATTGGACAGCCAAAAGTCGAAGTCATGCGCAACAGACTACTGGAAATTAATCCTGACGCAAAGATAACTGCAATAAGGAAACGCTTCTGTTCCGAGACCGCAGAAGAATTCCGTCTCGAAAAATACGACTACATCATCGATGCCATAGATTGCATTCCTGAAAAAGCACTCCTAATCCGTACTGCACTTAAATCAGGTGCAACTCTCATCTCATCTATGGGAGCCGCCTTGAAAACCGACCCTGCACGGATATCAGTTGACGAGTTCCACAAAGTCAAAGGTTGTCCCCTTGCAAAGGCGCTCCGTACTTATTTCAAGAAGAACTGTGGATTTCCAGAAGGAAAATTCATGTGCGTATATAGTGAAGAGAGACTCACGAACCGGACCCATGACCCGCTCGATCCCGGTAACGGCACAGTCGCACACGTTACAGCATCGTTCGGACTGCGTATAGCATCCTTGATTTTTAATCAAGTCACCGGACTCTGACCCTATTCCTCGTCAATCGAGACTCCGCTAAGGCCTGCAATTACGGCATTCAGCAACGTACCCACTTCGTCATCACCATCGTTCGACCAGCACATCACCCCTTTCAGTCCCTGCTCTTTGGCATAACTGGCCTTATACCATAACGAGCGTGCATTGTCGTATGAGTATGCAAACTTGCCCTCACGGTCGGTTAGATATGGCACCTTGGCCTCATCGTCCCAGTTATAAAAGTAATTGCCCACAAGATGGGCATCCGTATTCTTAACACCTTCCGGGAAACCCTCTATGCCATGTCCGTAAAATGGCACCCCCAATACAATTTTATCTTTAGGTACTCCGGCATTAAGGTGTACCTCTACTGCATCAGCCACAGAAATATTCTGTACTTTGTCAGAGTGATACAGAGGTGAATTATGAAATGGAGGAATCCCCATATCGTACGTCATGACATTCACGTAATCAAGATATTTCAGCACATCCCTAAAGTTGATATATTGAGCTGAGCTGACAGTAGCAACCGACAAGATACGCTTTGGCCCCAATATAGTACGCAAGTCCTTTACAAGTTTCGTAAAGTTCTCAGTATCATCAGGAGAAGCCGAGATGCCTGCCCCATCCTGAGTGGGATATTCCCAGTCTATGTCTATTCCGTCCAGTCCCATGTCCCAAACCAGCCTTCTGCAGTTCCATGCAAAAAGCCTCCTCTTACGGGCGTCGGCAGCCATTTCACTGAAATTACCACTACCCCATCCTCCTACCGACAGCACAACCTTCAGCCTTGGATTACGTCTCTTGAGATCGAGAATGCTGTAGAGCCTCCCAGGATTGTCGACAGTCAAACCATCAAAAGTATCGTTGACATGAGCAAAAGCATAGTTAATGCATGTCAATACTGATGCATCAGGAATATCATCTGTCCACGATGTCACATACACTGCAACCTCCTTGACATTTTCACCGCAGGCCCTTGTCGCACCCAAGTCAGACAACAGTGCCATTAAAGCAAATAAACGCACTATATGTCCCTTCAAAACATCCATTACTTTTTTTATTATTGCAAAAATAGCAATAAACCGCTTATTCACTAACTTTGAAAGCAAATAACGGAACATCAAATATAAAGTGCATATGAAAAGAACAGTACTTCTGCTCGCTGTAGTCCTATTCACCTTGAACTTGCCTGCCCGCAAGCAGGCAACAGATAAGGGAGAGATAATCAAAACCGGGTGGAACTTAGGTCCGTTTCCGGTTATAGGCTTCGACTCCGATCTTGGTTTCCAATATGGCATCTATTGTGACATCTTCAACTTCGGTGACGGCAGCAGCTACCCGTCGTACAAATTCAAGATTAACCTGGAAGTCTCCACATATACCAAAGGTTCCAGCGTATTCCGCTGTTACGGTGATTTCAAGAACCTCATCCCCAACGGAAAACTGTTTTTTGACCTCACCTATTTCACATCACCCAAATATGGATTTTATGGCTACAACGGCTTCGCATCGCCATATAACCCCGATTATATTGTCGGGAATCCCATTCCTGATGCCAAAAGTGCCTGGAACTTCATGGACCGCAAACAGTTCAGAGCTTTGGTAAGTGTCCAGAAACGTATTACCGGTAACCTCAACTGGGCTGCAGGAATAGCTTATTATCACACTTCAACCGAAGCCATCAACCGCGATAAATTTGACATCTACAAGGGGCAGACCACCCTTTACGAACGGTATATCGACACAGGCCTCATCAGACCTGACGAAGCCGGTGGCGGCAATGTCCTCCAGATAAGGGGTGGACTGACATACGACTCCCGCGACCATGACAGCGACCCTTCGCGTGGATTTAATATTGAAGCCACCCTTTCAGGTGCACCCGACATCGACGGCAACGGCTATGGAAACCTAGGATTCACCTTTATAGGATGTCACTACGTGCCCATAGTAAGCGACAAGTTGACATTTGCCTACCGCATTGGCCTCCAGACACGAATAGCCGGCAACATACCCTACTACTTTACAAACAACATAAACACTATGTTCTTCCGGAAGATATATACAGAAGGACTAGGCGGGAATGCCTCAGTACGCGGCATAAATCGCAATGGAGTCATAGGTAACGGACTCGCATGGATCAACCTGGAGTTCCGATGGCGGTTCTACAACTTCAAGCTAATAAATCAGAACTGGGGCCTGGCCTTCAATCCATTCTTTGACGCGGGTCAGGTAATTATTCCATACCGTCTTGATGAACAGAAGAATACAGCAGCTGAGTTCAAACTATATTCTGGAGATTCAGAGAAGCCTCACTGTACCGCCGGTCTAGGTCTGAAACTCGTCATGAACCACAACATGGTGCTATCGATAGAAGCAGCAAAAGCCCTCAGCAAAAATGATGGCAAGGGCATATGGACCAACGTCGGTTTCAGTTATCTGTTCTAATTACCACAGCAATTTCAGGCTATGATATACCCCAGCAACTTCGAGACAAAAACGTCATTCACTGAAATACGTCGCATGCTCTCTGACTACTGTATCTGCGAACTGGGCAGACAGCGTGTCGGAGAGATGACGTTTTTGACTGATTTCGAAGGAATCTCGAAGCAGCTAGACCTCACATCCGAGATGATAATGATACTTCGCGAGGGAGCAGCATTTCCGGACCAAAACTACCACGACATGCGTGATTCACTCGCACACATCAAAGTCATAGGAACATGGATTGAGGAGCAAGCACTGCTTCAACTGTGGCGCTCGCTCCAGACAATCAGTGACATCATAAATTTCCTGAAAGACGGGGAGCGGAGCGTCCTATATCCCAATCTCTGTTCGCTATCCGACGGAGTCGCTGTTTTTCCGCATATAACATCAGCAATCAGCCACGTCCTCACCAAGTTCGGAAAAATCAAGGATAATGCATCGCCCGAACTCTACCGGATACGCATGGACCTTGCCAACACACAGTTCAGCATCGGCCGCATACTTACCGGCATTCTCAAGCAAGCACAACAGGACGGTCTTGTCGACAAAGATGCGGCACCTTCCATGCGTGACGGTCGCCTTGTTCTGCCTGTAGCACCGGCAATGAAACGGCGAATCAAAGGAATCGTACACGACGAATCAGCCAGCGGCAAAACCATTTTCATCGAACCTGAAGAAGTTGTCGAGGCCAACAACCATATTCGTTCCCTTGAAGCAGACGAGAAGCGCGAGGTCATACGCATTCTTACCAACATCGCCGACACCATCAGACCAAACATACCTGACATACTCAATTCAAACGAGTTCCTTGCAGACATCGACTTCATAAGAGCCAAAGCCAGACTCTCCATAGACATTGAAGCTGAAATACCTATACTTGAGCATAAGCCTATGATTGATATGGTTCAAGCCGTACATCCGCTTCTCAAAATATCACATGCCCGCAACGGACGCCAGATTGTACCGCTTGACCTGCGTCTCGACTCAAAGAACAGCATTCTGCTTATCTCCGGTCCTAATGCTGGTGGCAAGTCTGTCTGTCTCAAAACAGTAGGCCTTCTCCAATACATGCTCCAATGCGGTCTGCCAGTTCCCATGCGCAGTAACAGCCACGTCGGAATCTTCAAGAAAATCTTCATAGACATAGGCGATGAGCAGAGCATCGAGAACGATCTCAGCACCTACTCAAGCCATCTTCTGAACATGAAGCAGATGATGAAGCACTGCGACCGCAGCAGTCTCATCCTAATTGACGAGTTCGGCAGTGGTACCGAACCAAACATCGGAGGTGCTATCGCAGAAGCAATACTTATGCGTTTCAACCGCAGCCACACTTTTGGTGTCATAACAACCCACTACCAGAACCTCAAAAACTACGCTGAATCAAACGACGGCATCATTAACGGGGCCATGCTTTATGACCGCCACCTAATGCAGCCTCTATACATACTCCAGACAGGCAATCCAGGCAGTTCTTTCGCAGTAGAGATAGCCCGCAAGACCGGCATTCCAGAAGATGTAATATCCGATGCTTCTGAAATTGTCGGGCGCGATTATATTAACGCAGACAAATACCTCCAGGACATCGTACGTGACAAACGCTACTGGGAAAACAAGCGGCAAAACGTACATCAGCTCGAAAAGAACCTCGACGAGCAGCTTGCCCGCCACGAACGGGAACTTGATGACCTTCAGAAAGTACGTAAGGCCATCATATCCGAGGCAAAAGAGAAGGCAGACCAGATGCTGCGCGACTCAAATGCAATCATAGAAAACACCATTCGCACAATAAAGGAATCACAGGCCGACAAAGAACTGACCCGACTGGCACGTCATGAACTGGCCGAGTTCCAGCAGACCCTCGATAATATCGGAATGGAAACCAACACCGAATCAGAAGATAATATCCGTCGCCAGATGGAACGTATACGCCAAAGCCAGGAGAGAAGGCGCAGACGAAAAGAAGAGAAGGCCCGCAATACCACTCCGCAGTCATCCTTGCTTTCCGAAAGCAATAAAGCTCAACCACTCGCAAACGAAACATTCAAACCTGGTGACACCGTACGCCTCAAAGGACAGACCGTCGTAGGCACCGTCACATCAGTCAGCCGAGACAACATAACAGTTGAATTCGGCAATATCAGCACAACCGTCAAATCTGCACGACTGGAACACTCCGAACCCGTAAAGGCAAGTGCTCTCAATCAGTCATACACATACGTAAGCCGCCAGACAAGCGAACACATCAGCAATACAAAACTCAACTTTCGTTCAGACATAGACGTGCGCGGACTTCGCGGTGACGAGGCCGTCCAGAAAGTCATGCACTTTATCGACGATGCCACTCTTATAGGTATGTCAAGAGTGCGTATCCTCCACGGTACAGGCAACGGCATACTACGTCAGCTAATACGCCAGTACCTCGCTACTGTTCCAGCCATAAAATCGTTCCAGGACGAACACATACAATTCGGAGGATCAGGTATAACCGTTGTAGATATTGGATAGACTTGCCTGCCTCAATAGACTTTCAATGTACGGCCGAACGTTATGGCGGGCAATTATTGCTACCTGTATGTTCAAGTGAATACGTTTTTAAAACGAAAAAGAGGTCAACCAAAGTTGACCTCCTACTCTATTATTAATGCTCAATTGGTAACTTCACTCGACCTCGAGGGTGATAATGCTCAATGCCGGCATGGTCAGAGTAATCGAACCATCCTTGGCAATCTTGGCACCCTTATACTCCTTAAGGGTGACCTTATTGGGATTATCAAAGCTGTTGTAGTCATTGATTGCTCCTGAGGTGAGAATCTGACCTGTAACCTTCTTTGCACTGAAGTCGTTAAGATTGACAGTAACCTCCTGTTCCTCATCAGCATCAACATTCGACAGAGAAACGTGTATCTTACCATCAGCTGCTTTCGAAGCTGTAGCGCTCATAAGCGGCAGAGGACGGTTAGCACCTTCGGCGGGATTATTCTTGAAACGCTCGTTGCGAACCAGCTTGACAGCGCAACCGTCAACGGTAGTGGCAAGCGACTTCGCGTCCTGATGCGGTATGTACATCTTGTACACATAATACGTTGGAGTCAGAACCATCTTATCGTCCTTTGTCAGAACCATCGACTGTAAAACATTGGCTACCTGAGCGATATTGGTCATCTGGATGCGGTCGGCATATTTATGAAATACATCAAGCGAGAGCGATGCAACAAAGGCATCACGCATCGTATTCTGCTGAAAAAGTTGTGTACCAGGCTCGGAATCCCACCATGTACCCCATTCATCCACATATAGCGGAATTCGGTGGTTTGGATCAGCCTTGCTCATTATGTCCAAATGCTTCTGAATGACCGGCTCGATACCAAGCGCCTTGCCAAGACACCAATAATAGTCATCCTTGCTGAAATTGGTGGCAGAACCTTTGCTTCCATCCCATCCGGCTACCGTGTAGTAATGAAGAGACACAGCGTTCATCTGACTGCCGATGCGATCCATAAGGACTTCGGTCCACTCATAATCGTAGTCGCTCGCTCCACTGGCAATCTTGACTATATGAGTGCCGTTGTAATCACGCATATAGGTCTGATATCTGCGGAATATATCAGAATAATATTCTGGGCGCATATTGCCGCCACATCCCCATGCTTCGTTGCCGACACCTATATAACGTACGTGCCATGGCTCCTCACGACCATTCTGCTTGCGGATTTTAGCCATCGGGCCATCTGCTGCATTCATGTACTCGACCCACTTGGCAGCCTCCTCAACAGAGCCACTGCCAACATTCATGCTGATATACGGTTCAATATTCAGCATCTCGCACAAGTTAAGAAACTCATGAGTGCCGAAGCTGTTGTCCTCTACTATACCGCCCCAATTATTGTTAACCATTCGGGGACGGTTCTCCTTTGGACCGATGCCGTCCATCCAGTGGTACTCGTCTGCAAAGCAGCCGCCAGGCCAACGCATGAGAGGTACATGCAGTTCCCTAAGAGCGTTCAGGACATCATTTCTGTAACCGTTGGTATTGGGAATAGAAGATTCAGGGCCTACCCAAAGACCACCATATATGCATGTTCCCAGGTGCTCGGAGAACTGGCCGTAGATGTTCTTGTTGATAGTGGCACCGGGCTTGCCAGCCTGAACATTTACCGTCACACTCTGCTTGGCACTAGTCGTGACACTGAGTGCAAGCGCTACAAATAGAAGGACTTTTCTCATAATTAGGTAATGTCTGTAAGTACATAGTGCAAATATACAAAAGTAGAACGGAAGAGCAAGACATTGCCTGCTTTTCCGTTCTACATTGTTAAAATAAGGTTCAGTAAGCCTCAGTACGACACCCTATCAATGATTTCTGAAGTTCCACTTGTAATTGTCGCTGCTGAAGTCGAACTTGCCAAGTGAGGGAGTACTGTCACCCGAAGACATCAGTACAAGTTCTTCATCGCAACCGGGAACCTCCTTAGGCATAATTCTGTATGTACCATCTGTAAGCTGCTCTATGCGCCAGAGCTGCTCAGCAGCACCGGTATACTGAGGAACGGTTATTACCTCACGGTCGGCAGTTGCTGCCAGAGCTCTCTTGGTGCCGGCGATAGTAATCTTATAGTACTGACCGCCAAGATAACCTCCCGCCTCGGGAACTGCGGTAACAGTCCATTTCTGGTGTGGACGGAACATGTAGTCGCCTATGCGGACATCAATGTTGTCTTTCGGCCACTTCTCATATACATCAATGAGCGACTGCTCTTCAATAGCCTGCGGACCAGCTGTTGCGCCACCGCCGAACATTCCGCGTCCACCCTGCTGACGGACGAAGTCAACGGCAAGCTCAAGGGCATAGCCTCTACGCTCCGACTCAATCTCATATGTACCCTCCTTGAAGAGTTCACCGGCGTATGGCCAGTCGTTCTTCCAGAGAAGAGGACGTATGGCAAGAACACTGCGTCCACCCTGATCATAGTCGGCCTCCCAGTGGAAGGACATCTTCTCGACGCCCTCCTCTTCAACATATCGGCCAAAGTGACCGGCACCGGTCTTCCTGTCACCAGCAGCAATAACCATCCTGCCGCCGCCCTTCAGCATGTCACGTCCGACGTTATCAAGATACGGGCCCAGGACGTTTCTTGAACGGCCAACCACTATGTTATAGGTGGAGTTTACACCATCGCAGCATGTTCCGTGAGTTCCGAGCAGATAGTACCAACCGTTGCGGTAGATAAGTGCAGAAGCCTCACAGTCAATGGCAATATCCTTGGCTACGTTACCCTTAACGCGTTCTCCGGTCTTGGGGTCAATCTCAACAATACGGATGAAACCATAATATGTACCATAGGATACCCACATACGGCCAGTAGTCGGATCCAGAAGAACCGATGGATCAATAGCATCGCAGTCTTCATCAATCTCTGACGAGGCAATCTCGACAGCCTCAGTAAACTTGAAGTCAGGCGACTGCGGATCTAAAGTAGTATTCCACATTGTATTGATTCGGCCTGCATGTCCACCGCCAAGTCCACCGCCAGTTGAACCGTAAACGATAAGGTAACGGTCGCCAACCTTCATCGCATCGGGAGCGGCACCGCCGCCGGGACGCTGAGCCCCACTGTGCCAGTTCCAGCCGTCCTCCGAAATAAGGCCGCCGCCACCTGTGCCGAAAGTATAATACTTACCGTCGCATTTGACGATAGTTGACGGGTCATGAATAAAAGGCTGACCCACTTGTGCGTTTGAATTCAGTGTGAAAACTGAGAGAAGGGCTGCAATACCCAATATTGTATTCTGTCTTTTCATATCACTCAGTCATTATTCGTTAGTAATAGTCATATTCTTAACAGGGTTTCCGTTCTCGTCAATAAAACGGACACAGAAGTCACTCATTCCAGGGCCATTGATAACAGCACCACGAAGAACGTTCTTGCCCTTCTTCAGAGTGAGACGCTTTGATGTGGCATCATCAGCAACCATGCGGCGGTCGCCTGAAAGTATGACAGCCTCCTCACCGTTCAGCCACCACATTGAAGCGGAGTTTGAACCGACGGCCAGGCGTATGTTCTCAATGTCCTCATCACAATTGATTACAGTAACGGCCCAGAACAGTATACCATAGCGGTCTGAGTTCTCAAGACTGGTTGCGAAGCGGAACAGCTTAGTGTTGTACAGCTTGCTGTCAAGCGCATGCCATTTGAGGTCTTTGCCATCAACCTTGACAACATCTCCGTCGCGTGGAATAAGAGTCATCTGGTTGGGGAAATATTGCATACCGAACTGTTCGCGAATATAGCTGTCAACGAACGGCGTGTTGCTGTTACGTATGGTTGACTTGGTAATAGGTTCCAGCAGCAGCCAACGACGGATGAATCCTTCGCTGTCAGGAGCCATAGGCTTCTTGGTCGAGGGAGAGAAATAAGGTGTAATGTCTGTCGGTTCGAAAGTCACCGGCTGACGCGCACCAAAACCACCCTGGGGACGTGCCTGCTGTCCACCTTGAGGACCTCCCTGAGGAGCCTGACCTTGAAATGCCGGACGAGCCTGCTGGGCACCCTGTGGTGCACCCTGTGGTCCCTGTCCCCCACCGGGGAACTGTGCAAACGCATTCTGGCAGAGCCCAAAGGATAGCAGAACGCTCATTGCGAAGATTAAATTACGTTTGTTTGTCATAGAAAAACAGTTAAAAAAAATTAGTGAATAAAATCATTCAAAAGACACGAGAAGCCGGAAGACCCTGCCGGGCTCCGAATCCCACTGTTTCATGGCATCAAATGCCTGCTCAGGTTTTACGATGCCGCTGATAAGGCTGTCTACCGGTATGTTTCCGGTCTGAAGTAACCGTATGACCGCACGAAAATCCTCTGGCATCGCATTACGCGAACCACGGATGTCAAGTTCCTTCTGGACAAACAGGCGCGTCTGGAATGATACATCATTCTTTGAGTAGCCAATGCAGACTACACGTCCTGTAAAACCGACAATGTCAACAGCAGTAACATATGTTGCGGGACTGCCCACCGCTTCGATAACAACATCGGCACCATACTGATTAGTCAATTGGCCGACTATAGCACGGACATCCTCCTCACGACTGTCTATATAGCGACATGCGCCTGCCTTTATGGCTAAATCGCGTTTATCTTTGCCCAAATCGACGGCAACGACTGATGCTCCCCGGTGAGAGGCGCGCATTACTGCACCCAATCCCACCATTCCACAGCCGATGACCACAACAGTATCGGTATCCGAAACATCTCCGCGTGACACAGCATGGAACCCGACACTCATAGGTTCGATTATTGCAGCTTCGCGGGCTGAAATGCTGCCTACAGGAATAACCTTCTGCCAAGGTAAGGATATATACTCGCGCATCGCACCATCACGCTGCACTCCAAGTGTCTCGTTGTGCTGACAGGCATTGGGACGACCATTGCGACACGATAAACAGACACCACATGCAGTATAGGGATTGACTGTTACGGTCTGGCCGATGCAGAAGCCGTCAGGACAGCCCTCTCCGATGGCACAGACCTCTGCACCTATCTCATGACCTGGTATGACTTCGGGCTTAGCCATTGCGTTAAGACCACGGAACGTATTCAGATCACTTCCGCAGAAACCGACGAAGTGATTTTTCAGCATAAGTTCTCCAGGTGCAGGCTCAGGCATCGGGAGACTTATGACGTCCATCTGACGGACTCCGGGAATTCTTATAGCTTTCATCTCACTCAGACATATTTTTAATGTAAGGAAGTTCCGTCAGATCCGTCAACCCGTAAAAACGCATTGCATTCTCTCCAAGGAACATTCTTTTTTCCGACTCGTCAAATACTGCCGACTTCTGCACAAAATCATATGACATCCTGTAAGTTATAGCAGTTATCGTACGGGGGTAGTCGGAACCCCACATAAGTTTGTCCATCCCCACGGTATCAGCAGCAACACGAATAGCCCTGATTGCCGACGGGAATGGATAAAACTCCGAATTATATAGCCAGGTAATGCCCCCAGCCTCAATATAGACCATTTCGGCCAACGAAAGTTTAATCTGGTCCAACCAATATTTACCTTTGGCCATACCGAAATGGCCGATTGCAATCTTCAGTCTGGGACAACGTGATATTACATTTTCCATCTGTCTGATCTGTTCAAGGCTGTCGGCCAGACAAACAGATGCAACCAGACCACGCGATTCAGCCTCAATGAAGAACTCCATCCATTCAGGGCTGTCAAGAGCTGTATTAAGGCGATGTGCCGGCAAGGCAACGCCCTTAAATCCCATGTCAGCCAAAACACCGGCCTGACCTGCTGGAGAAATATTAAAGTCAGGCATGCCACAGCAGAAGAACCGCTTGGGGAATTTTTTCTGCACTTCCAGCAAATAACTGTTCTGGTTGCCGTCTATGATTTCCTGAACGACTACTGCAGCCGACACCTGAGCATAATCCATGTTCGAAACGAAAACCTCAGCGCTGTTGCGGCCGTCAATCATGAACGGTGGAAGCATCTGTCTTTCCTCGCCAAAGAACATTGCCCTTCCGTTAGGCATCTGGGTGATATTCTGCCCGTCAACTACAGCTTTTTGGGTCAGCCAAAGATGAGAATGTGCATCAACTAATATCATTAATCTTACGAATTCTTCCAGCTTGTACGGAAAGCGTCTCCAATAATACTGTGCACATCACCCACAAGTTTCTCAGGGAAACTCTCTGATATTGCACTGATATTGGCCAAAACATTCTCCGGACGAGTTGTAGAAAACAGATTCGAAGAAATGCGCTGATTGGAAACCGAATACTGCATGGCAAGCTTTTCTATCGGATAATTCTGTAACTTGCAATACTCCACTGCTCTGCGGCAGGCAGCCTGAAGATTCTGAGGTGCCGGATGCCAGTCAGGAGCTCCCCTTTCGGAGAGGAGCCCCATAGACAATGGACTGGCATTTATCACGCCTATTCCCCGCTGCTCAAAAAAATCCAGGAAATCAACAAGTCTGTCATCGCAAAGACAGTAGTGGCAGAAGTTCAACACCGATTCGACTGTTCCCTCAGGAGTATTCTCAACCACCCACTTCAGGTTCTCCAATTGGAGATCTGTAATGCCGACATGTCCTACATATCCTTTGTCCCTGAGTTCGCAAAGTGCAGGAAGAGTCTCTTCTGCCACTTGATGAAGGTCCGAGAACTCAATATCATGGACATTGATGATGTCGATGTAATCCACACCCAAACGTTCCATACTTTCGAACACGCTGTCGTGTGCCCTCTTACCACTATAGTCCCAGGTATTGACGCCATCGTGACCATACCTGCCAACCTTTGTGGAAAGAATATATTTGTCTCGAGGTATTTCACGAAGTGCCTTTCCAAGCACATTCTCAGCCTTCAGATATCCATAGTAAGGCGAGACATCAATGAAGTTGATGCCGTTGTCCACAGCTGTATGTACAGCCTTGATACCGTCAATCTCCTTCAGGCCATGGAATACCCCGCCGAGGCTTGACGCCCCAAAACCAAGAGCAGACAGTTTCAGGCCGGTCTTACCAAGTTCCCGGTATTCCATCCTACCACTTGTCTTCACCTTCGTCGCTGGCATACACATCTTTGGGAACCAGCTCAAGGTAATCGTAAACCATCTCTGCGTTGTCGTTGTCCAGAAGCTGACGTACTCTCAGATAGTAATCACCTTCTGCATACATATATTGCGTAGTTAGAATTCGACGCAGCATAGAATTCAGATCGCGGAACACATCACCACCTGAGGGACGGTAAGATGCCGGGGCCTTCATATATCCACGGTTACGCATTGCCTTGTCGAGCAGGCGGATTGCCATTTCGTCCTCAAGATCCGAATCCTTTATCCATCCAATCTTCGGATCCGGTCCACTGATAGTCATATCAGTAGGAATGTCAGTCGGAGACATATCAGTCGGGTCGCTTCCGAAATAAGCCTGGATTGTACCTCGTGAGGCCATCACAGGATAACCGATACGGATTTCGTATGTTCCGTCATAAGGAACAGGCGGCAGATGCATGGTGCAGTCGTATATACCCTGAAGAATAACCTCATCACCTTCATAGCTCCAGAACCACTGGTGACGGTTGCGGACCGAACACAACGTCTCTTTAGTGAACCTCCAGTTCTTTGTATATCCGTCGAGCATTCCGGTGCACTGGTCCGTACCGGGACGGTTACGGCCGCCGCTGTTCACGAAATCGGGTGACAGTGTCGTGCAGTCATATCTTATCCTCGTCTTGAGAGCACCGTTACGTACCTCCTTACTGTAAACCAGCATATCGTCAATATAGTAGTACATACCATTCAGAGCATCCTGAATGACAGGAGTACCATCCGCATACTTCATGTCAGAAGGAGCGACCATCAGGACGCCACGGTACTCATTCTGCTTGGGGGTACCCTTGCGGTTGATGTAAATTCCGCTGGGACTTGCATTCAACGGGGTACATACACGTATGAAGGAATGAGGCATCATTGTCTCGAAAAAGTCCTCAAGATCCCACTCTTCACGAATGAAGTTCGTATTTACAAGATCCTCGTTGGTAACATTCCACTGGTCATAATTCTCATAATACTCAAGCATGTGATACGACACGAAACGGTTGAGCGGGTTACGGCGATCTGTAGGTTCGTCGTCATACAGGCCGGCGTCAAGCGGATACGATTCGTCATATACCTCTTTGGCATATCTTTTCAGGTCTTCCAGATTTTTGATACCGTGTGCTCTCATAACAGAGTTAGGTTCTACGAACATTGTATATTTAAAATACCTGTTCTCGGGGAAGATGGCATACTCGTACTCGTTTCCTGTATGATATTTTACACCAGTGGTAATGGAATCGTAACTTGGAGTCGGATATGTATCGTCCTTGTACTTGACGAGCGAGTCGCAGAGTCTGGTCTCAATCAATGCGCTGTAAAATATCGAGACAGCTGTATCGCCCTTGATAAGATCCGGCAGCATCTGAGTACTCGGAACTATAACACTATTCACAATCTGAATAACGCCATTCTGGACAGTATCATCCCTCTCAAGAATCCTGGATGTCTTGTTCACCATATAATATATCCTTCCCGAGACGGAATCGGAATCACAAGTGAATGCAAGATAACGGTCCAACCTGTTGGGGCTGGGGAATGCTCCTTCAACAAGGTCTGTAGTGTAATAACACCTGTCAAGAAGGTGAGTCCTTGCTATTGTGTCACACTCCTTGAAAGTCAGGCTGTCCAATGTGTACCTATCCCTCTTTTTCTCTATCCTCTTCTCCTCAAGGAAATCATTGAACGCATCGTTTGTAGGTGCGAAACAAGTGTAGGTTCCGTAAGTCTGCAGTTCCCCCCAAAGCTCAGCACGTTGCAGGACCTCGATGAACATACTGAAGTCGCTCTTGTTCTTCTCAAGGAAAGAAGCGATGTTGTCATCCAGAAAAGTGTAATAAGTCTCAGGTGCCTGTTCCCTCAGACAAGACACAACGGATGCTGACACAGCCAGTGCCAACACTGCTTTTTTGAATTTGTTTGCAAATCTCATAAGTAAAACACTATTTATTGATGATTATTTTCTTGTAAACACCGGAATTGTCTCCAAAGATACCTCTGCATCTATATACTGTCCTCCTTCGTAATGTCTGCCACTCCAGAAGTCATCCCATCCTCCTTCATTGGTCGGAAGATAGACACGAATACTTGAAACATTCTCTTCAAGCACGGGACAGACAAGATACCTGGGACCAAACATGAACTGAGTCTCCTGAAGCAGAGCCTCCTTGTCATCCGAAAAGTCAAACAGCATCGGCCTCATTAGTGTATAGCCTTCATCCGACACCTTGTCTGCACATTCCAATATATAAGGCATCATCTTGTATCTCAACTTGATAAAATCGGTTATAATGCGCAGAGTCTCAGAATCATATCGCCACGGCTCAGTCTGGCTCATATAGCCGTGGACACGCATGAACGGGAGGAATGCAGCAACTTGAACCCAACGTATAAGGCGTTCCTGATACGCAGCATTGGTATACTGGTCGCCAGGACGGAAAAATCCACCGGCATCGAAGGTCCACCACGGAAGTCCCGCAGACATCTGACCCAAGCCTCCGACAATCTGCCTCCGCAAAGTTTCAAAATCATTTCCTACATCGCCCGACCAGGTGACTACCCCATACTTCTGCATGCCCGAGAAGGCGCTGCGCGTCAGAATAACAGGTTCCTCACCGCTCTTTACACTCTTCAAGCCACCATACATCGTACGGTTCACCATCAGAGGATACACATTGCGATAGAAATCACCGGGCAAAGAGTCACTGCCAATACGTCGGCCGTGAAGGTCATCATTTTCCGGTTCAGTTGCATCAAACCACCATGCATCTATATTGAAACGCACCAGACTATCCAAAAAATTCCGAACGTAGAAATCCCTTGCGTCCGGTTTGAAGAAATCTATCCAGTCAGTACCATCTATGTAAAAACCTCTCCGGTCAAGTGACCGACCCAATACAGACGGTTTGTCAACTTTCGACCAGACAGAGAGCATCAGGTGAATATCGTCAGCATGCAGGGAATCTGTAAGGGCAGCGGGATCTGGATAACGGTCTTCGTCAAAGCGCATGGCATTCCAGCCATACTTGCCCCACCACTGCCAATCCTGGACAATGACGCTAAGTGGAATGCCACGCTGCCGGAACCCCCTGACATTATCAAGAATTTCCTGCTGTGTATTGTAACGCTCACGGCAGTGAATGTAGCCAAACATCCATTCCGGCATATGGGGAACAGCGCCGGTCAACTTACGGTAAGTCCCTATCACATCATCCGCCTTGCCGGCAAAAACAGTATAGTCCAGTGCTGTAGCGACCGGAGAGCTGAAAGTAGTTGACTCATCCACCCTGCGCCAATAAACCAAAGGACGATCGCCCATCGAACCCTTAACCTCGATTTTATGTCTCCCTGCCTTGAGTTCAACAATGGTTGAAGATGTTGGAGGCAACCATGTATTGCTGGCATCAATGTAAACGACACTATCTATTGCCAAATAGTGTCTGCGCCCCATAGACTGACCCACATCAAGCATCAAAGCGTATCTGCCATCAGCAGGGACAGTCAGATTTCCCTCAAAATTGCCAAAACTGCGGCGCTCCCGGCGGTTGCCTAGCGTACCTGTCGCATTTACCGTCACTGAACCACCGTCGGCAGATCCGGCAGTAAGCTGTAAGAAATTGTCTGCAGGGTTGAAATCCGTCAGGCCATAATTATTCCATAGTATTCCATACCCCATGTCAGAAAGAATCATCGGTATGGATATCTGCGTATTTACCTGGGTCAGACGCCTTGTCAGACCGTTCAGATTAAGATAACCATCCTGAAACTGTCCGGTGCCACATAAGAACTCATCGGGGGAAGTATTGAAAGACTCCCTTACACTGACACAAGGCACTCCATCCACATCGCCTGCAGAAATAGAACGGCTTTTCTCTGTCAAAAACAAATGACCGTCTGCATCAATGAATGAAAGGCGATCAGTTTTGGAATCATAACGGACTGTCATGGATTTCAGTTCAAGCACCGTTTCATCCTCATTACGCTCAAGTTTGTACTTTGGAGCCGCTACCCTTTCCGTGTAGACAAGTTCTTCCAGTCGCGGCAATTCCCCCTGGCCGGAAATGCGTACACGCACAGCATTGTCAGCCAAAGGAATCAGTTCCAGTTTTCCGTCTGCAGTATCAATGAAAACCCTTCTTCCGCTGCAAGAAAACATGAACAGTGCCGAAACAGACAGTGCAAGCAGTATCGATCTCATAAGATTATTCAGCAGTTAATGTGTATGTTTTACCTGCGGTTGTATTGACGTCGTACTCATAGCAGTTTGTGGCACTTGCCCCCGAATAGCCGTATGCAGGAGCCAGAAGACTGTTCGGGCAAGGTCCTTCGGCTTTCTTGAGCCCCTTCAGCGGGACACTCGAACGGATTCTCAAAGGTCCGCCTATTGTTGACTTGACCCTTGCAGACACAAGTCTGCCGTCTTTCCAATCCATGTCAACTATGAAACCGCCACGTGCCCTCAGGCCATTTACACTTCCGTCGGCCCAAACATCCGGCAGAGCCGGAAGCAGATGCACAGCGCCATCCTGACTCTGAAGCAACATTTCTGCTATACCTGCGGCACAACCGAAATTACCGTCAATCTGAAACGGAGGATGTGCATCGAACAGATTCGGGTAGGTACGGCCATTAGGATTATATCTTCCGCGCTGGCCGTTTGCGCCAGGCCCATCGGGAAGCAGGCGCATCATATTGCTCAGAATCGTATAGGCATGATTGCCGTCATGCATTCTGGCCCAGAAATTGACCTTCCAACCCAGACTCCAGCCGGTTGCCATATCACCCCTCTGAATCAAAGTATTGCGGGCACCCTCAAAAAGTTGAGGCGTTGAATACTCGCTGATCTGATTGGAAGGATAGAGACCGTAGAGATGTGAAATGTGTCGATGCTCGTCCTTTGGATCATCCAGATCCTCTATCCACTCCTGAAGTTGACCATATTGACCGACCTTCATCGGCGGTATCCTGGAAATAGCGCCTTTCAATGATTCCCGGAAATCGGAATCGACATCCAGGATCTCGGAAGCTAACACAACGCTAGTCAATGCATCGAACACTATCTGGTTATCCATAGTGCAACCTGCCGTAACAGTAGACCGTTTGCCTACACCTCCATGCTCGGGGCTGACAGACGGAGCAACCACAAGATAGCCGTTGTTCGGATCTGTAACCATGAAATCCATATAGAACTCGGCTGCGCCCTTCAGCACCGGATACCACTCCTTAAGAAAGTCTTTGTCGCCTGTGAACAGGTAATGCTGCCAAAGATGTGTGGCAAGCCAGGCACCTCCATTCACGTACATTCCCCATGTGGCACCGTCAACCGGTCCGGACGAGCGCCAGATATCTGTATTGTGATGAGCAACCCATCCATTGCACCCATACATCACGCGTGCCGTCTCGGCACCATTGACCGTCAAGTCGCGAATCATAGAAAACAATGGCTCCACGCACTCTGTAAGACCTGACACCTCAGCCGGCCAATAGTTCATTTGAGCATTGATATTGATAGTGTACTTGGCATCCCATGGTGCGTCACGCTGGTTGTTCCATACACCTTGAAGGTTGGCAGCCTGTCCACCTGGCTGTGAGGAACTTATCAGAAGGAAACGGCCATAATTGAACATCAGCGCAGCCATTCCGTAATCGTCACTTCCATAGCAGGCATCAAGCCTCTTGTCGGTAGGAAGGACGCTGTTTGCGCCGTCGCTCAGATGAAGT
Source organism: Bacteroidaceae bacterium (assembly GCA_017615835.1). Taxonomy (GTDB): domain Bacteria; phylum Bacteroidota; class Bacteroidia; order Bacteroidales; family Bacteroidaceae; genus Colenecus. The sequence goes on from JAFZZI010000015.1 coordinate 68,394, forward strand.
GATACTCTGCCATACTGGGCAGAATATGCATCCACATGACGTTTGAGAAGCTTGGCAAACTTCATTCCCCTGACAGCCCTCAGGGTCTCGTCGTTGCACTTGGCCGCATCACCGGAAACATCCTTGAAATTGACAAAATTGGTTGCAGAAGTAATCAGAAGCGTAGCGTTCGAAGCATTTGAAACTGTTATCCTGTCACTTCCTGAAGCAATCTGACCGTCTGACAGCACCACTATCCTGCACTCAGCGTTGAGGGCAGATTTAATCCCCTCGTGATCGACTCCGTTGATTTTGGCAGTCATCACATTGTCTGCACAACTGACCTCGGCACCCAAGACGCAGTCGTATGAAAGCGTGAAGTTCAAAGCACCCTTCCTGTCGGCCTCCATACGCTCAACAACCACCTTGTCTGGAATTGAAGCGAACGCCCTGCGGATGTAAGTTACACCACCCGATTTGTAAGAAGTTGTATTAACGGCATTGACAAGATTCAGCTCACGGCGGTAATCCTCCACCTCACCTATTCCGTCGAAATCAATGAAAAGACTGCCGAGTGTCAGATACTTCATTCCGTGAGGACCGACTATGAAGTCCCTGTTGATAATATCCTCTGCCTCCCTTTCCTTTCCTTCGAAAATCAGTTGTCTCACTTCGTCCAGGCGTGACAGAGAGCGTTCACTGTTATTGTTGTGAGGACCGCCGCTCCAGAACGTCTCATCATTGAGTTGTATCTCCTCGCGAACCGTACCGCCATAAACCATAGCGCCCATCTTCGAGTTTCCGATGGGAAGCGACTGAAGCCACGATGCAGCAGGAGCTTCATACCAGAGAACGTTGTCTACATCTGCATTGTCCGAAACGGCTGCAGCGGAACAGGATACTGAGAGAACAGACATTACGGACAAGGCCACCATCTTTGCTATAAGGCACATAAATCGCGATTTGGACTTCATTTTGTCAAACAGTTAACGTAAACATCGCAAATATATATATAATTAAGAAATATTTACTATCTGATTAAAAATTTAACGAAGGATTCCAGGCGCGAACAATGCGACGCAAACGTATTTTTACGAAATTTGCAAACTGAACAGCAAACTACCGACTGACGGCGATGACAGGAAAAAGAAAGATCACCCCAATGATAGCGTCATTGGTCATAATTGCGCTGATGACAGGAATGACAAAATGCTTCTTGCTTCTCATGGGACGCATGAACATATCCGAAGATTTTAGAATTTTCATTACACCAACAGAAACAGCAGACGAAGTATTGTCAGATATACGCGACAATGTAAAGGATGGAAATGTGACAGGGCTGAAATGGTGGTTAAAGCTCATGAAATATGACGGAAATGTCAGATCCGGAAGTTATGTAATCAAGAAGTATAGCCGTCCCAGAACAATCCAGACAATGCTCTCGTCAGGTTTACAGACTCCACTTAATGTTGTCGTCGGCAGTCCCCGGACAATTTACGACATGGCTGCATCCATCTCGTCACAACTGATGGCAGACTCTATGTCATTTGTTGGCTTCATGTCCGACACTACCTCCCTGCAACAGTACGGACTTACTCCTACAACCGTATTTGAATTGATAATTCCCAACACATACCAGTTCTATTGGAACGTTTCGCCAGAAGCTTTCTTCAAGCGTATGGACAAGGAACGGAAAGAATTCTGGGAAAAAAGACAAGAGAAGACTGAATCCATCGGATTAACTCCAAGTCAGGTCATGACACTGGCATCAATCGTACAGGAAGAGACTGCGATGGCCGACGAAATGCCCAAAGTGGCCGGATTATACATGAACAGGCTGAACAGGGGTATGCTGTTGCAGGCTGACCCGACTGTCATTTTTGCACTTGGGGGAAAACGGCCGAAAAGAGTTCTTTTCTCCCATCTGGATGTCGATTCTCCATACAACACATACAAATATCCAGGATTGCCCCCGGCCCCCATCAGATTTGTCAGCATAACAGCCATAGATGCAGTTCTGAACTACACCCGTCACAATTACATCTACATGTGTGCAAAGGAGGATTTCTCCGGTTATCACAATTTTGCCGTTACCTTGTCACAGCATAACGCAAATGCCGCAAGATACCAGCGGGCCCTTTCGCTTTCGGGCAGGTGACAAAAAAAACCGCAACGGTGATTGTGATGAGAACTCCGAGAAAATAAGATTTGAGAGCCCGTCTCCTTTGTAATCCACCGACTCAAGGTTACCCCTCCCGGGGCGTGGCCCGCCATTGGAAATCGAAGCTTTCCCGGTTTTCTTTTAATAATTGATGAGTCTCCCGATCTAACCCGTTACGGTTTCAGACGCTAATGTACAAAAAAATGCGAACCGTTGCCAGTCCGCATTCATATTTAACAGAAAAATCTTATTTGACCTTCTCCACGACAGCCTTGAAAGCCTCCGGATTGTTCATCGCCAAATCGGCAAGCACCTTACGGTTGATCTCAATACCAGCCTTATGTATGGCACCCATAAGCTGAGAATAATTCATTCCATAGAGACGGGCAGCAGCGTTGATACGCTGAATCCACAAACCGCGGAACTCTCTCTTCTTGTTCTTACGGTCGCGGTATGCATAGGTCAAACCCTTCTCCCAAGTATTCTTGGCAACGGTCCAGACATTCTTCCTTGCTCCGAAATAGCCCCTGGTAAGACCTAAAATTTTCTTTCTCCTTGCTCTTGAAGCAACATGATTTACTGATCTCGGCATAGTTTCTTTCTTTTTTGAATGTCAGCGCTTAATATCCACAGATAAAAGTCTTTATGCTGTACATTCGGTTCATACTAAGTTACTAATCTCTTCGAAGTCTTATCTCAAGCAAAGCAAATCCTTCACCTTCTTTCTGTTTGCAAGATCAACAATGGTGAAGTGGTCGAGATTTCTCTTGCGCTTGGTGCTCTTCTTAGTCAGAATATGACTATGATAAGCATGCTTTCTCTTGATTTTACCCGATCCGGTAAGAGCGAATCTTTTTTTTGAACCGGAATTAGTCTTTGTCTTCGGCATTTTATTGAAACTTTAAATTGTTATTAAAAGCGGATTAACCGCAAATCAATCACTACTGTCAACCTTCTTTGCTGCACCTGCCCTCTTGACCGGTGAAATGAAAATCGTCATGCGCTTACCCTCGAGGATTGGAGCCTTTTCCTGTTTCCCATACTCTTCCAGATCTTTTGCAAAGCGTGCCAGAATAGCCTCACCCTGTTCCTTGAAAAGTATGGAACGTCCCTTGAAGAACACGTATGCCTTAACTTTGTCTCCATTCTGAAGGAAACCGATAGCATGCTTCAGCTTGAAATTATAGTCATGATCATCCGTCTGGGGTCCGAAACGAATTTCCTTGACATCAATCCTGACCTGCCTTGCCTTTTGTTCTTTCTGTTTTTTCTTGAGCTGGTAAATAAACTTGGAATAGTCAACTATTCTGCAGACAGGAGGAACGGCGTTGGGAGAAATTTCCACCAGATCCAGTTCCATCTCATCAGCCATTCTCAAAGCCTCGCGCAGTGACACCACCTTGGGCTCGAAGCCTTCGCCGACGATACGGACTTCCCTGGCTCGTATCTGCTCATTCACAGAATACTGGTCGCTCAACTTGTCATTCTTCATTCAGAAAAGAAGTGTTTATTTGCTTTTACTCAAAAATTTAGCGCGCAAATTTAGTAATTATTTATCATATCGGCGACCTCCGATGCAATTTTTTTGCCAAAATCGTCAATCTTCATATTACCCAGACTCTCGGCTCCCTGCCTGCGGACATTAACCTCGCCGTTTTCCATCTCCTTCTCCCCTACAATCAGCATATAGGGGACATGTTTCACCTCATTGTCACGAATCTTACGGCCAATCTTCTCGTTTCGGTCATCAACGAAGGCGCGCAACTCATATTTCGCCAATTCCTCCTTCACCTTTTGAGCATAGTCATTCGCTTTTTCCGAAACCGGCAGTACTGCCACCTGGTCAGGAGTCAGCCATAGCGGGAACTTTCCTGCAGTATGCTCAATCAACACGGCAACAAAGCGTTCCATGGAGCCGAATGGAGCCCGGTGAATCATTACCGGCCGTCTCTTGGTATTGTCCTCCGCTACATACTCCAGCTGAAAACGCTGTGGAAGCTGATAATCCACCTGAATCGTTCCAAGTTGCCAACGACGTCCTATTGCATCCTTGACCATGAAATCGAGCTTTGGACCGTAGAAAGCGGCTTCGCCGTATTCTACCCTGGCCTTCATTCCCTTCTCCATGCAAGCGTCAATTATGGCCTGTTCTGCCGAAGCCCAATCCTCGTCAGAACCGATATACTTGCTCTTGTCATTTTTGTCTCTCAAAGAAATCTGAACCTCAACGTTATCATCAGAGAACTGGAAAATCTTGAACACCCGCTGAATAATCTCCATCACCTTGATGAACTCATCCTTAACCTGATCCTGACGGCAGAAAATGTGCGCATCATCCTGGGTGAAGCAACGCACCCTTGTCAGTCCGTGAAGCTCACCGCTTTGTTCATAGCGGTAAACAGTTCCGAATTCAGCACAGCGGAAAGGCAGTTCCTTATAACTGCGGGGACGGTTTGCATATATCTCACAGTGGTGAGGACAGTTCATAGGCTTCAGCAGATACTCCTCATCCTCCTCCGGTGTGTGAATCGGCTGAAAACTATCCTTGCCGTAGTGATCCCAGTGGCCGGAAGTAACATAAAGATTCTTGCCTCCGATATTCGGAGTAATCACCTCCTGATATCCATACTGTTTCTGAATGCCGCGCAGCATCTCCTGAAGACGCAGACGAAGGTCGGTACCCTTTGGTAACCATATAGGAAGCCCCTTGCCCACTCGTTCCGAGAACATGAACAACTCCATCTCCTTGCCTATCTTACGGTGATCGCGCTTTTTGGCCTCTTCAAGCATCGTCAGATAATCGTCAAGCATCTTTTTCTTTGGGAACGTGATGCCATAGATGCGCTGCAACTGATCATTGGCGGCATCTCCACGCCAGAAGGCTCCCGCCACACTCATCAGTTTGACAGCCTTTATTGCGCCCGTACTTACCAGATGGGGGCCTTTGCAGAGATCAGTGAACGCACCTTGAGTATAGGTAGTAATACTACCGTCCTCCAGATCCTGCTCAATATGCTCGCACTTATAGTTCTGACCGGCGGCCTTGAATTGCCTTATACACTCAGCCTTCCCGACCTCTTTGCGTACCAGAGGCTCATCCCTTCGGGCAAGTTCCAGCATTTTCTCCTCAATCACTCCGAAATCGCCCTCCCGTACTTGACCGCCGTCAGGCAACAGCACATCATAGAAGAAACCATTCTCCACTGCCGGCCCGAAGCCAAACTGAATACCCGGATAGAGTTCCTGCAACGCCTCGGCCAAAAGATGTGCCGAAGTATGCCAGAAAGCATGCTTGGCTTCATCGTCATCCCACTTGAACAGTTTTATCGATGAATCAGCAAGGATAGGTCTGTTCAGCTCTACAACCTCATCATTCACCGAACAGGACAGCACATCCTGCGCAAAACGCTGACTGATACTCTGAGCAATCTCAAGGCCGGTTACGCCCTTATTGAATTGGCGCACGGAACCATCCGGAAACGTAATATTTATCATAGCTGTTATGGTTTCTCTTTAAAAAACTGACAAAGATAGTTCAACTCGGGCGAAGAAAAAAGAACTGACTCATATTTTCTTATTTCGGACTGACCGGCATATACAGCCTGAAACCGGCCGTTACACATTATCACTGCTGAGAGAAACGCTTCATGATATTATATGCAGAGTACAGTCCCAGTTCGCCAGCTTTTCCCAGATCCTCAAGCCCCTCGCCTACTCTTCCAAGGAATATCAGCGAAAGGCCCCTGTTATAATAAGCCTCGGCAAAACGGTCATTAATACCGATGGCAGTCGAAAAATCAGCCACAGCTGTACGGTAATCGCCCTGTCTTGCCTCAATGGTACCCTTATTGTAGTAGGCGAAGGCAAAATCAGGTTCCATGTCTATGACTTTTCCAAGGTCATTCAACACCATCTGCCATTGAACTACCATTGCACGGTCTTCGCTGATACCGGCATTCTCCTGCACGGAAGACGACTGGCCGGCCTTAAGCATCTCGGCTTTCCTCATTCTCACAAGCGAGCGTCCAAAATAGGCAACCCACAACCCTGAGCCCGACAAAATAGTCTGTGTGAAATCATTTTCGGCATTGTCAAAGTCCTGAAGCAGATAATAATCAAGAGCCCTGGCAAAATAATGATACGGATTCTCAGGATCCTCCGCTATCTGCAGAGACTGCCTGTCAACATCTTCGAACAGCTGATTAATCCTGTGCTCGTCAAGTGGAATCTCCTTATTGGCCAGCAACAGACGGAACGGCAGCTGTCCCGAAGAATTAAGAGATTCAATCTGGGCACTGAAACGGACTTCGCGGTCTATTTCGCTCAACTCAGGATTTCCAAACCATGAAATCTGGTATCCTTCCATGAACTGTACATCTATATTCCGGTTCTGCACCTTACCCCTGTACTCACTGGCGAATTCCGTCCTGTCCGACTCCGACACGACAATCTTACGATAATTCCATACATTACGGTCTGACTTCTTGCGCGTACGTTCGGAATTGTCAGTATCCCCCTGGCCTTCAGAATCACTGTCCTGGCCCGAATCGGGTTGTGTCGTCCGGCTACGGATTACCTTAAGTTCGTCCTGTTCGCCACCGCGACGGTCGCCAAGCTTGAATCGTGCCTCTGCACGCAACTGATACCCGTAAATGAAATTCGGATATTCTGCCAGGACGGTCGTGTAATCCTGAACAGCACCCGAAAGGTCACCGACCTGGTCGCGAAGCATACCCCTGTTGAAAACAGCCATCATGTTATCAGGCTCAGCCTCTATGACAACATCAAAATCCTCGATAGCCCTGTTATCGTCACCGATCTGAGCCCTCAGGAGGCCCCTGTTATAATGGCCCAACACATTCTGAGGGTTAGTCTCAATAGCAATATCATAATCAGACATGGCACCCCGAAGATTGTTGCGGTAGAATCGGACGAGTGCCCTGTCTATATAAAAATCCGAATTTGTGGGCTCATACCTCAGTGCCTGGTCAAGATCCTCCTCAGCTTCGGCATAGTTCTCCATCATAGCCTTCAGCACACCGCGATCCCGCAGAAGAGAGGCGTCATACTTATCAATTGCCAAGGCTTTGTCAAGAATCTCAAAAGCACCCAGGGTATCCTTCTGTTCCAAAAGAAGATGCGACTGCATGGCCATCGCAGGAGTATATCTCGGAGCTACAGCCAGAAGAGTATCGATGGAATGTTGGGCTTCATCGTTACGGCCAAGTTTCAAATAACAGAGAATCAGGTTGTGACGCATTGCACGGTTCTCAGGATCCCATTTCAATGCTGTCACATAATCTTCCACAGCCTGGTCTAGCTTATTCTGGTTAATCCGGGCCAACCCCCTGACCTGATAGCTGTCAATCACGTATGGATTGATGGAGATAGCCCTGCTGCAATCATTCTCTGCACCGACATAATCCTCGAGTGACAGTTTGGCCACAGCCCGAAGAAAATACGGTTCATTCAGGTATGGCTTGGCATTGATAGCCTGATTAAAATACTGGATAGAAAGGACATAGTCCTCAAAATAGAGGGCGCTTCTGCCCAACGTCATCATCCGGTCCGTATTAATCTGAGCAAAGAGGCCGCATGCTCCGGCAACAGCCAGAAACACGGTAACCGCAGTCCTATGCAATCCGAACCTGACCGACATCTATTTTCTGACAGCCTTGAATTTATAGTCGCATTTCACCTTTCCTGCCGCAAGCGAATTCAGACGGCTCTTGTTCATCTGTCTGCGTAACGGCGACATTCTCTCAATAAAGCACTTGCCGTCCAGATGGTCTAACTCATGCTGCACCACACGCGCAGGAAAACCCTCAAACCATTCATCGTGAAATCCGAAATCCTCGTCATACCATGTCACACGCACTCTGTCAGGACGGTTAATCTTCTCGTGGATACCGGGAAAACTCAGGCAGCCCTCCTCATAAGTCACAGTCTCTCCTGCAGACTCCTCGATATAGGGGTTTATCAAAGTCTTGAAATAGCCCTTGAATTCCGGACTCTCATCCGAAACCACATCAAGGTCTATTACCGCAATCCTGATCGGAAGCCCCACCTGAGGAGCAGCAAGTCCCACTCCTTCAGAACTCCTCAAAGTCTCATACATATCCGCTATCAGTTGCTTGAGGCCTTCATAATCCTTGTCAATCTCCTCTGTAGGCTTACGCAGCACAGATTGTCCGTAAATGTAAATTGGTAGTATCATTGTCTGTTGTTATAATCCATGTACGACTGAAGTATTATGGTGGCGCTCACCTCATCCACCAGAGCCTTGTTCCTGCGGGCCATTTTGCCTATACCGGACTCAAGTATTGCTCTCTGTGCCAGCACCGAAGTGAAACGTTCATCCTGCATGACAATCTCCTTGTCAGGATACAGCCTCTTCAGCTTATCGACGAACGGCCGTATGAAACGCATGCTTGCCGAATCCTCGCCGTTCATATTCTTTGGCAGCCCCACAACTATTATATCCACCTGCTCCTTGCTGAAATAACCGTTCAGGAACTCCATCAGCTGTCCGGTCGGCACAGTTGCGAGTCCGCCGGGCACAATCCGCAGAACATCCGTCACAGCCACACCAGTCCGCTTGGTGCCGTAATCTATAGCAAGTATCCGTCCCACCGGCAACTATCCATTAAATACGGCAAATGTCCCAGTCCCTCTCTGCAAGGGTTGGGACAGTCGGCCGCCGCATGTGCTCTTTACTTGGTGTACAGAATCCAGGCTGCCTGGAAATCCCTGTTGTCAGGATACTTTGCCTTGAAAGCATTGCGCGCCTTCACAGCAGCCTCTTTTGAGTCGAAGCTGTCACAAATCACACGATACGTTCGCCCTGCCTCATTTAATACAACAACTGCAGGATAACCGTCACTCACAAGACGCTCGCGCACTCCGTCCGCATTGGTTTTCAGTGAAAAACTTCCGCAGACCACACTATATGCCTTAATATTGTCGCCAGTCACCAGGGTAACTTTCTCCTCACGTACAGGCACGGAAGCAATATCCTCTGTCTGTACGGTCTGGACGGGCTGTACCGGTGCCTCAACCACAGGCTCTGACACCTCAGACTTCACCACATCGTTCTGCACTGCCTTCTCATAAGCCTGCTTGTAGGAATTCTGGGTGGTCTTGCACGAAAACAGGCCAAAAGCCATAATGAGCGATAAACCGAAATAAACTGATTTCTTCATAATTATGTTAGTTGTTTCCTTGTCACTGCACAAAAATAATAAAAATGTCAGCGGTATCCAAGTATTTTCCTGTCATGTTCCAGCGCCTGTGATGCCAGTCTCTCCGGAACAAGTCTCCAATTGCTGCCCCGCTCAATGGCTATCGCATCACCTCTCTCAGCGTTCAATGCCAGGCTGGTAGCTACATGAAACCTCATGTCCGCCCCGCTTGAATAGAGTTCACGCCTGCGCAAGAGATTGCCGGACAATCCCACAGCCTCAAGAAACGGCTGGTAACCGCCACTTGCAAGAAAAGAGCTGAGGCCGACACGATACAACTTTTCGGGATCAAACGGCCTGCCGTCAGACATTCCCGACACCCTGATTCTCTGTCCGACCGGCTTAGTGACATCGACCGTATAATCGATACCTGATGCAGTCATGAAATCAAAAACCCTGTTCTTCAGGACGAAGTTCCCCTTACCATCCGGAACAATGTTCAGCAACGTATCGCCGGCATAGCGGATGGTGTTCATCCAACGGCCGCTGAAATACTCCAGGATTCTGACCACCTCGCTGCCCTTCAGCATTGAAACAGACATATTGTTCTCGTACGGAAGCAGTGACTGGAGATCACGCATCCTGACCTCTCCGGCCTTTATCAGCAAGTCGTCGGAATAGGGAGAAGCAATCGTTATCTCACAGTTTTCACTTCGTCTCTCAACATAGTTCAGATAGTCTGTCAGAGCCGAAGGACCGCACACTGCCTCCTGACCGTCCAGACCGAAGCCGAACCGCCCGGCTACCGAATCCTGATAACTCCACGCAGCCTCAATCACATCCATATGTGCAGCGGATATCGCATCGTCCGGTTCAACCGCACTCATATCCTCAAGAGATCCCGCCACATTGACACCCAGCAGTGAATCACCTGAGATACTGACCTCAAGCTTCACTTTCGCAACCATCTCAGCATACGGGCCGGGATTAATCAGCAGGACGCTGTCTCCATTACAGTCAGCCACCTTTCCGCAAAAAGGCAGATGATCATGGCCATAGACCACGATGTCAAATCCGGACACGCGGCTCACCGTCCTCATCACCTCGTTCACCACAAACACATCATTCACAGCCTGGTCTTCTTCAAGTCCGCTGTGGAACAGGCCGACAATAAGGTGCGGCCTCTCATGCTCCTTTATGAAGGGAATCAGTTCTGCCGACTCCTCCTCTATCCCTTTAAACTCAAAATCAGATAATTGTGACGGAGGAATCTTGCTCATGACATAAGGCGTCGTCATTCCTATCACCGCAATTCTCACTCCGTCAATGTCGAAGACCTCATATGGCTTGAGATAAGTGGCTCTTGTGCCCTCATAGTAAACATTGGCACAGACCGGGACAAAATGGCCGGAGCTCAGAAACCTCTCAAGCGTCGGGATGCCGGCTTCGATATCATGATTGCCGAGAGTCAGCACATCACATCCCAACTCGTCAAAAACCTCCGATGCCACCGAGCTCTTCTCATACCACGCAGTTCTCTCGAAATACATCAGAGGACTTCCCTGAAGCATGTCGCCGGCGTCAACATAGAGCAGACGGTCCCCATAGGACCTGCGTTCCTGTTTCAGCCATGTCGAGACACGCGAAAGACTGCCGACAATGGCAGTTCCCCTCTCTTGCGAGAAATCGTAAGGAAAAATATTGCCGTGAACGTCAGCCGTTGCGACAATCTCAATAGACACCGTCCTGACCCTGTTGCAACCCGGAAGCAACAAGGCCAGGACAGCCAGAACAACACTACAGACCTTCTTCATCAGACGCCTAGATCCTTTCGGATAAGTTCTATCTTGTGCAAGGCCTTGGTCTTGGAATCATCGAATGAATCAGGCGAAGCCATGACCCCCTTCGCCTCAAAATAGAACTTTATCTTCGGTTCTGTCCCGGACGGACGTATAGAGACCTTGTCGCCCTCTGAAGTAAAATACTGAAGCACATTCGAAGGCTCCGGCATCGAAAGGGCGGAAACCACGCCCTTTCCGTCTGTCTGTTTCATAAGCTTAAAATCCTTCACCAGAACCACAGGCAGACCTGCAAGGCTCTTTGGCGGGTTCGCGCGGAACTGTTCCATCATCTGCCTTATCTCGTCAGCACCGCTCTTGCCGGGCTTGACGACACTTATAGCAGACTCCTGTGAGAATCCATACTCCATATATGCATCCAGCAGTATGTCAAACAAAGTCTTGCCGTTCTCCTTGCCCCAGGCGGCAATCTCAGCCATCAGACTGCATGCTGATACCGCATCCTTGTCGCGGACGAAATCCTCGGCCAGGAATCCGAAGCTCTCCTCGCCTCCTCCGATATACTTCTTGCCCTTGACCATCTCGTCGGCGATAACTTTTGCAATCCACTTGAAACCGGTATAGCAGTCGAACATCTCCAGATTATTCTTCTCCGCAATGCGGCTTATCACCTCAGTCGTGACAATCGTCTTCACCACGAACTCCTTGCCCGTCATCTTGCCGAGAATCGAGTACTGGGTAATAATGTAGTACAGGAATATCATGCTCGTCTGATTGCCGTTCAGCAGCACCCAGTCACCTTTTGAATTGCGGCATGCCACACCGAGACGGTCAGCGTCCGGGTCGGACGCCATCACCACGTCGGCATTCAGCCTGCGTGCCAGATCCAAAGCCATAGTCAAAGCCTCCGGATACTCGGGATTCGGCGACACAACAGTAGGGAAATTTCCGTCAGGCACCATCTGTTCCTGCACACAGTTCACGTTGGTAAAGCCCCATTGTGCCAGCGAACGCGGAATAATCACCCTTCCGCAGCCATGCAGCGGAGTATAGACAATACCGAGATCGGCATTGCGCTTCACAAGAGCAGGGTTGATACATACAGTCTGAACAGCATCCAGATACGCCTGGTCAACACTCTCCCCGATAATCTCGATGAGAGCAGGGTTACCTTTAAAGCGAATATCCTCAACCTTCACCTTCGAGACCTCGTCAATTATGGCAGTGTCGTGCGGGGCCAGCACCTGAGCGCCGTCGTCCCAATATGCCTTGTAACCATTATACTCGCGGGGGTTGTGACTGGCAGTCACATTCACGCCGCTCTGACACTTCAGATAGCGTATTGCAAACGAAACTTCCGGTGTAGGCCTGAGATCGTCGAACAGATAGACCTTTATACCGTTGGCACTGAAGATGTCCGCCACCGTCTCGGCAAACAGACGGCCATTGTTGCGGTTATCGTGTCCCACTACCACGGAAATCTGCTTCAGGCTACCGAAAACCCTGTTCAGATAATTGGCCAGACCCTGGGTAGCCATTCCGACAGTATAGATATTCATTCTGTTCGTACCGGCACCCATAACGCCCCTCAGTCCTCCCGTTCCGAACTCCAGGTCCTTGTAGAAGGCATCAATCAGATCGGACTTGTCTTCCTTGTCCATAAGAGCCTTCACCTCAGAGCGGGTCTTCTCGTCAAACGAATTTCCCAGCCATTTTTCAGCCTTCGCTGTCACTTGAGCCAATAATTCTTCCATAATGAAATATATTTTTATTCAGTTTTTTCCGACAGAAGCCAAAGATAGTCATTTATTCGCGAATCGCACGGTTTTCCTCAGCATATTGTAAAATTTCACCTGTCGCAGCCATCCGTTGAATCCTCCGCAAGGACGATATCCCGGCTTCAGTTTCAGTGCAGTCGGCAACAGAGACTTGTCAACATCTTCGTACACCGCCTCAAGCCGCCGCAACACTCCTTCATTGAATACTGACTCCGCAGTCCTGGCCTCATGCTCCAGCCACCATATACAGACACCGGTAAGGTTAATCCAGCGTTCCCTTTCGAACTTTGAAAGCACCTCAGCCGGCAGATCAAGGCCCCGCAGTTGACGGGCCATCGAACTGTTCGCTTCGAGCAAGTCGTATCTCAGGACATTCGCCGAGTTGGTCATGCTGCCGCCATGCTGCCTGTAATAGTAAACACCCTTGCACGAACCCACCAGTTCCGAATTCAGATAATGGATACGGGTAGTATTGTCGTCACTGAACAGGCGGACAGTGGCATCAAACGGCCATTTACGGTACAATTCCGCCCTTGCCATATAGAGACCGTGAACAGACCAGTCCAGACTCAGTTCAAAAGCCTCGTACCCTGTCCAGACAGTCTTTCCGGAACGCATGGGATACGGTTCCGTACGCCCGTCTTCATACTGATAGGTCAGATTCAGCAGCACACAGCCCATGCGGCTGTCATTGTCAAGCACTGTGACCGCTGCCTCAAGAGCATCTTCCGACAGCCAGTCATCAGCATCAACCATAATCACATATTCTCCATCGGCAACTTCAAGACCGTCATTCCTCGCAACAGCCTGACCTGTGTTCACATCGTGCGTAATCAGCCTTACACGGCTATCCCTTGCCGCATAATCTTTCAGAATCGAAAGCGACCCGTCTGTCGAAGCATCGTCTATGCACACCAGCTGCAGGTCAGACACCGACTGTCCGAGAACCGAATCCAAGCACTGCGGCAGGAATCTCTCCGCATTGTAAACCGCCGTCAGAACAGTCACCTTGCTCATCTTCCCAACTTCCTGTGTAACTTATCCTTGAATGCAGCAATGAATGTAGTACGCTTCTTAAGCTCGAAATAACACAATGCCACCGTGCCGGCAAGCAGAACAACACCCAGGCACCACCTTACCCAGCCCTGACAGGCTGTCACGCAGAAATAGGCGGCGACAAGCGGCAACGGCAACTTCAGGAACACCGCGCGGGCATCGTCCGAAAGGCGGAAACCGTACCTCACATACACAATGGAACCCACTACAAGCATGTCGAACAGCCCAGCCAATAATATGGCAAGACCAACGTACTTAAGTCCGCCCAGATTGAAGCAGACTACCACTGCCGCCACAAGGAAAACATCAAAAAGCACCTCTTGCAGCAGGAAAGTCTTCGAGTCGCCCTTCGACAGCGACATATATGCCATCGGCTGTGTAGCCGCCTTGAAGAACAGGCTCAGGGCAGCCAACTGGGCCATAGGCACCGCATCGACAAACTTTGCCGACAGAAACAGCGTCACTATCGGTCCCAGGAAAACCATGAAACCCACAATCATCGGCACCATCAGCAGCAATGCCACCTCAATCTGACTGTTGACCAGACTGTTTGACCCGTGCCTGTCCGACGACAACGACGACAGTCTTGAATAATAGTCAGACTCCATGGCCGAAAAGACAAACATTCCCAAATACGACATCAGCTGATAGCCCGCACTGTAGGCACCCACCGTTTCAGCACCGCCATGAATCATCAGATAGTTTGCTATGACCGAAAAAGCTCCCGAACCGAAAAACGACGCCACGGTGAAATAGACACCCAGGCGGATCATGTCAATACCCTGCCGCAGCACACGACGGTTCAGCAGGACCACCCTGTACGGAAACGCCCTGAAGGAGAAGAAGCATGTCGCTGACATCGAGGCGAATGAGACCAGCACAAGGGATGGCACAAGGCCCCTCAGTCCCAGCATCCAGATTACGGGAACAGATATGGAAAGAGTCAGCACCGCCGTCAGCAACTGGCTCATGGCAATCTCACGCAGCCGCCTGCTCCCCTTCAGTATAGCCATCTCGCCCCCGTTCACAGCCGAGAAAGCGACCACCGGCGACAGCATCAGGAACGAGAGTGTATAACCCCTGTCACCGTCAAAAGCCCACAGACTGAACAATGGCGAAAGAAGCGCCAGAAGCAAAGCACCGGCAATTGCGGTAAGAAGTGCCCAGCTCCGCGTCACAAGAATACTGTCAGTCAGACATCCCTCATTCTCGCCGTCATAGTTTGCGGATATCGTCCGGACTGCGCTGAACGGAACCCCAAGGTCTGTCGTGCTCTTCACGAGATTCACTATCCTGTTGAACGACTCGTTTATACCGAACCCGACAGTGCCGAGCAGTACCGACACAATCTTAGTACGGATGGCCGTAATCAGCACCACCAGTCCCTGCACACCGCCGAACACACCCGTATATTTCACGATGTGGTCATACGAATCCCGCTTCAGGCCGTCTTTGTCACGCTTATCCACGCAATCACCTACATTACCTGACCATATACTATTGACATTATAACGGAACAGGCCGTCCAAAATTACACTTCCGTGACAATTAATTCAACAGTCCGCCGTCTATTTTCCTGAAAACAGACAAAAAGCGGCAACCGATGCTTCATCAGTGGAAAGAAATGACTATTTTTACATTCAGTAACAATCAGAGGATGAAACTTTCAGTCATCATACCGGTTTACCAGACCGCAGCGACACTTGAGCGGTGCGTAAGAAGCGTCACAGCGTCGCCCTGTCCCGACAACATGGAAATCATCCTGGTAGATGACGGTTCAACCGACGGTTCGGCAGCCTTGTGCGACAGGATTGCCTCAGCCGACAGTCGCGTAAAGGTGATACACCGGTCCAACGGAGGTCTCAGCGCTGCACGCAACACCGGACTTGACACTGCGACAGGCAGTTACATAGCTTTCATTGACAGCGATGACGAGTACCTGCCCGGTACACTCCTCAAGAACATGAACATCCTGACAGCCGATGACGGAATCGGCCTGGCAGAGTTTCCAGTCAGCGTTCACCACGGTTCACAGAGGCAGTACATCTACAGTCCGGAACCACGCACGGTATGCGGGGACAGAGTGCTGGCCGACTGGATAGCAGGCGGCGGAAACCGCCACGCATACGCCTGCAACAAGATATTCCGCCGCGAACTGTTCGACAGGACAAGGTTCCCTGAAGGCGAAACATTCGAGGACATAGCCATAATGCCGCACATAATCGGAAATTGCCGCAAAGTGTGCTATTCCGGTCAGGGCATGTATCTGTACTATGACAACAGCGACGGCATAACCGCACACTACCGCTTCCACAGACAGGAACCCCTGTTCAGACATAACCTCGAGTTGCTGGAAACGGTACGGAAAACAGTCCCCGAACGCCGGAGCGTGGCATTGTGGTGCTGTTGTCTCAACCTGCTCGCCGACCTTTGCCGGTGTCAGGACTCAGACACCGCTTACACGGCCGATGCAGCCTCAAGACTTGACGCATACCGACCTTCGGCCATCTGGCTGCCCTTTTCGGGAGTAGGATTCAAGGACGCCCTCAAGTTTGCGGCAGCCGCAACGTGCGGTTCCCGGAAAATCTGCACGAGACTGGGAAAAAAGAAACTGCCTCTATGATTTCAGTCATCATACCATATTACAACCCTGACAGCGACCCATTGCTGGAGCATCTGCTTGGCCGGGCAGTAAAGTCGGCATTGGCCCAGAGCGTTGACATCGAGGTCATTGTTGTTGACGACGGCTCTCCAAACCCTCCGCGCAGTATTATCGGAGAACTGGGCGACAGCCGTGCAAGGTTGCTTGAAGCACCGCACGGAAGGCTCGGTGCCGCACGCAACCACGGCATCGAAGCATCCAGGGGCGATGTCCTTGCATTTCTCGATGCCGACGACTACTACTTTGAAGGCACTCTGAAACCCTGCCTCGAATGCATGCTTAGCCATGAAGCAGACCTGCTCGGCTTCGGCTTCAGAATATGCAGTTCAGAAGAATGCGATGCGCCACAGCCTGCGACTGCCCGCTGCACAGAACCTGTCACCGGCAACCGGTACATGATAGGCAACACTCCATACGGAAGCAGTTGCATGTACCTGATAAGCAGGAGCCTCATCTGTGACAACAGTCTCAGATTCGCCGAAGGAACATACATGGAAGATGAAGATTTCACTCCAAGACTGCTCTTCTTCAGCCGTCGGTTCGTACAATGCAACGTAGTGACATACGCCTATTGCCGGCGGAAGGATTCAATCACTACATCACCTATGTACGACGAGAGAGCAGCCAACACGCTCAACGTATTGTCCAGGCTTCAGAAATTCATGTCAGACCATGAGGAAGACGACTGCCGTGGGCTGGAGCGCAAAATCAGATTCCTGGCAGTGGACCATCTCCGCAACACCATGCGGAGACCGGACTGGCGCAAAGCCCTGCCTCTCCAGACAGAAGCCCTGCACAACCTGGGTCTGTGGCCCCTTCAGGAAGCCCCTTACGGCCTTGGATACCGCATATTCGTCGCACTGTCAGGAACGGCGGCAGGCAGGAAGATACTGCACATGAACGAAAAAAGATATAGGGAATGAAGATTCTTTTAGTTGGAGAGTACAGCAACGTACACTGGTCCCTGGCCGAAGGGCTGCGGGCCCTGGGACACGAGGTAACAGTAGTCAGCAACGGCGACTACTGGAAACAGTACCCGTGCGACATCAAGCTGGAGAGACTGCAGGGAGGAAGATCCGAGGCACTTAAATACTACTCGAAAGTCAGGATGATATTCCAGAAACTCAAGGGATACGATGTAGTGCAGCTTATAAACCCGATGTTCCTCGAACTCAAAGCAGAGAGAATCGAGCCCTTCTACAGACAGCTGCAACGTAACAACGGCAAAATATTCCTTGCTGCATACGGCATGGACCACTACTACGTAAAAGCCTGCCTTGAAAACCATTTCACATACTCCGAATTCATGGTTGACGGAAAACTGCGCGACATAATCGACAACCGAGCAGCCATAGAGGACTGGATGAAAGGCCAGAAAGCGCCGCTTAACAGAATGATTGCCGACGAGTGCAACGGAATCATTGCAGGCCTTTGGGAGTATTACGAAAGCTACAGGGGGCTCTTTCCCACAAAGTCCACATACATTCCGTTTCCGGTACCTCTGTCCAAACCTGCCGAAAGGTTCATGGAGAAGCCCGACGGCCAGTTGCGCCTGTTTCTGGGCGTACAGCGGAACCGTTCACAGTTCAAGGGCACAGACATACTGCTGCCCATGCTTCAGGAACTGGAGCAACGCTATCCCGACAAATGCAGGCTTATGGTCGTCGAGAACGTACCCTTCGACGAGTACCGGCGCGTCATGCGTTCGTCCGACATACTGGTTGACCAGCTCTACTCTCCCACCCCCAACATGAACTCACTGCTTGCAATGTCGCAGGGGCTGGCAGTGGCAGGCGGCGGCGAACTCGAGCCCTACGGCATAATCGGTGAAGACAAACTGCATCCCGTCATAAACCTGCCTTGCCGAGAAGACAAAGTGCGCGAAGTGTTCGAGGAACTGCTATACGAAGAACCCGATTCGCTGCAACAGCGCAAAACCGACAGCATAGAATACGTAAAGAAGCACCACGACCCCAAGGCCGTGGCGCAACAATACATCGAGTTCTGGCAGAGCCGCTGACATAGCGGCATCAGCCTCCTACTTCCCCGCCCAGGGAGCAATCCACCTCTGAACATCCTTGTCGGCAAGCTTCTCGTCAACATGCATGATAATCGTGTTGGCATCGTTGTTGCCGAGCAGGAACTTCTCAATGAATGCCTGCACCTCAGGATACTGACTCCGCGGCAGGGCACAGTGTCCGTGACCTCCCTGAATAGAATAACCCATACGGTCCTCTATTCCGAATTTCTTCCACACCTCGCGGGCAGCGACTGCAGCAGCATAGTTTGCCTCCTCGGCAAGCCACTCATAATCGGTATTGCCCAGGATAAGCAGTGCGCGCGGGCACACAAGTGCAGCCAGTTCGTGGTGGTCATAAGGAAGAAGAGCCGTCTTCTCACCCTGGAAGTCCCACATCTTCTCCATAAACCAGTGATGATCGGTATTACCCAGAGTCTCCACATGACCCAAAGTCTCCGAAACGCGCCAGGCATCAGCCCCGCCGCCGCCGGGTTCCTGTGCTATGACAAGAGCGATGCGCTCGTCGAAAGCTCCCGACCAGAGAGCCATCTTGCCGGCGAAAGAGCACCCTGTAATACCTATGTGCTTCATGTCAATCCTGGCCTTGGCACCCAGAATTTCAAGACCGTCAATTATACGGCTCACGCCCCATGGCCACATCGAGTATGCTCCGTTCTCCACCAGTTCGGGGTAAATTTTGTTGACAGGCTCACTTCCGCGCTTCTGCTGGTGAGCCATAACCTGACCGAAGTTGTAACTGAGTGTAGCGATGCCGTTATCCTTGAAATACGAACCGGGAAGCAGGCCTACGCCGCTGCAGCCAATCATCAGAGGGAACGGACCGTCACCGTCGGGATATGTTATAGTAGCCTTTATCTCCAGCGACTCGCCGTTGCGGCTTATGGTAACGACAAGATTGTTGCCGTCGAGCCTGGCACTGATATTATCTTTCGGAGTCATAGGCTTCTCACCCACCTCATAGTGGTACAACTCGCGGACAATCTCGGAACGGCGACGTTCCCAGTCCTTGAAACTCTTCACCCTCTTCTTTCCGTTCGAGAACTCAAACGGATCCGGAAGCGTCTTAACCTCCTTGGCCGTCTCTACAGTAGGGAATTCCGGAGCCGGGAAATTCTTGCCTGTAAACTCCTGATCATAAACCAACGGAATGTTCTTCTGTGCGAAGGACGGTGCCGTGGCGAACAACAAGGCCGCCGCAAGGCACAATTTTGCAAAACCTTTCATATTGAATCGAATATTGAACTTTAATACAATCTTCCGTTATTATACTATACAAATCCTTACAGAAAGTTAAAGACACCTCACAAGGGAATTTCATACGTATCATAGACCACAGAGCGTGCGCCGAAACCCTCTTTCTGGAATATCAGTCCTTCGTTAAGGAAACTGCCACCCTGTTCTGTAGAAATGCCGAAGTCGAAATAAGCCTTCCCTGCATACTCCTGTCCGATGAGACTGTCGAAAAGCAAATCAAGCGCGCCATTGCGCTTACCCTCCTCCGAGGCAGCAATATACTGAGCGTGAGCCACCTGAGGGGTGTCAAACACTACAGTACCGGCAACAATCCGTCCGTCAGCACTGACAACAACATACAGTTTGATGCTCTCGGGAAAACGTCCGGCAAGCATAAGAATCTCCTGAATAGTGTGAACCGGCACCTTGTGATGCCTTGACATCAGCACCTCAGAAAGAATACCCCAGAACGCCTCCCAGTCATTCGGATCATCACTCCGTCTTATTGACAGCCCCACCTTCACAGCCTTGGCCACCCCCCTTCTGCGCAGCTTGTGCAAAGGCAGACGGTTGGAGCCGTCAACCACCGACGACACAGCCCTGGAATAGAGACGGCCGCCGCTGCGGAAAAGTGCATACAAATCCTCCTCGGCCGGAACGCGGCTATACACATAAGGAACCGGCTTGTAAATCCAGCGGTTGGCACGGAGTTCAACCTTCATCCAGTCGATTGCGCAGCTGAAAACCTCAAGCGCCCCGACGGCAGTAATCTCAGGCGACATTATCAGCCCCCCGTACGTAAGCCCGCCATGCGACCAAACCGTACCCTCCGAAGCGACATAATTGGCCGGCAGAACCGCAAGCAGCCTGTCATGCTTATAGAACATCAGCGAACAGTCTTCAAAACGGTCGGCATGATAGTCCATGAAACTACGGTCAAACAGGAAAGTGCCGTTCTTCGAACTGCGCACGAAACCGTTCCACTCGTCTTTCCGGCTGCTGTCGTAACGTACTGTGCTGACAAGCCCGTTACGGTACTGGGTAAAGTCATCAGTATAGCCGGCTGCATTGTAAGGATGCGACGCCATCACGACGCATACCGTAGAGGGCGCAAAATTCCTGAGTTCGCACCACACGCCCGGCGGGATAAGAATCCCCCGCCTCGGAGAGTCCATACACACCGTTACCTCACGCACCCCATCACTGACAAACATGTCGAATTTACCTGACACCGGCACCACCACCTCAGACGATTCGTTGTGAGAGTGGCTGCCGCGAGTCATACCCTCGGCAACATTGTAAATCCAGAAAACACGCTCAATTTGGAAAGGAATGTGCTGCATGCCCTCTGCAAACGACAGGCACCCCCTCATATCGACCGATTCGGGGAACTCAATCAGCCTGCATCCGCGGGGCATCGTCATATCGTTGTCTCCAGAAGTCATCCTACGTCAGTTCTGTAATGCAAATGCGAAGATAACACAATATAGAATCAAGGCAAAAAAAACATCAATCAGAACAAAAAAATATGGCAATTGTTGTGGAATCCAAATTAAGTTACTACTTTTGCCCACGCTTAAGAATCGCAGCGGCGGTTCCCGGAAGGAAGTTTGGGTGAGTGGCTGAAACCAGCAGTTTGCTAAACTGCCGTACGGGCAACTGTACCGGGGGTTCGAATCCCCCAGCTTCCGCTTTCGGGCCTTGGGCGGAACTATAAGACTAACGGCGCTTTCATCTAACGGTTAGGATACAAGATTCTCAATCTTGGCATACGGGTTCGATTCCCGTAGGCGCTACACAAGAGGAAATCCGAGAGGTTTTCCTCTTTTTTTATGTCCTCGCCCTTGTTGTAACTATCTGATATAGAGCGAAAGTTCCACCTGCCATCTCTGCTTGTACAGCAAGGCTATATCGCTGGCCTTGAGCACAAAATTGTTTGTCAGGAAGGTAAATGTCCTCTTCAGTTCAGGAGCGTAGTAAACTATCCTCCTGAGAGTACCCGGATACTTCTTCTTGGTCTGATAGCCCGTAAGGCGTATCGTCTGGTCAAGCAGGACGTTATCCGTCTGATCAAG
>JAFZZI010000016.1 GCA_017615835.1 Bacteroidaceae bacterium
TCCCTGTATCAACCACGGTCTTAAGGCCAAGGGCGGTATGGGTAAGAGCCAGGCCGAGGAGAAGAAGGCTGTCGAGTGCGGTTACTGGCACCTGTGGCGCTTCAACCCCGCTCTCATTGAGGAAGGCAAGAATCCGTTCTCGCTTGACTCCAAGGAGCCTAACTGGGAGAACTTCCATGACTTCCTGATGGGTGAGGTGCGCTACCTCTCAGTCAAGAAAGCTTATCCCGATGAGGCTGAGGAACTGTTTGCCGAAGCCCGGAAGATGGCTCAGATCCGCTACAAGAGTTACGTGCGCAAGACTCAGGAAGACTGGAGCATAGAGTAATCAGAGGCTTGACGTACTGTCATCCTCATGCCTTTGTGAAGAGAGGTGGACCCTTGTCAGGAATCCACCTCTCTTCGTAATTAATATAACTGACCCCAAGTGTATACGCGTTACCCCCAAAAAACACTTGACGCAGCACAATTACGATTTAGACTTCACAGAACGTAACGTGATATCATAATGAGGCTATCCTGTCTTTTTCAGATGGGGTGATATAACAAAAAAACAGAAAAAACTCGCACATTGTTTTTAAAAGTATTAACTTTACGACCTTGTTTGTACTATCTTAATATTTTTTCGTATGAAGAAAAAAAGAAGTATCGTTATTCTTATTGCTGCAGTATGCGCGATTTGTGCGTTGGGATTCTTAGCCAGTACATTTTTTGATTGGCCTGTTGACACCTCAGGTACAAGGGGTGATATTGCCAAGTCAAACCGCTTCTCACGTAAGTCTGTGAACGGGGGAATGAGTAATATGCAGGAACTTCTGGCCAATGACGAAGAGTTCAAGAACAACATGGTTGTCGCCTACACCATTATGTCTTCGCGTGCAAGTCAGTTTGATGCTCTTGTGAACATGTCTGTCGATGCAGCAGGCGACATTAAGGATTTTGACAAGATTCTTGACGACATGAAGACCATTAAGCCCATGCTCAAGAACGTCTGCTCTTCTATGGAGAGTGCGGGAAAAGACTTGGATGCCGCGTTAAGTGGAGAGAACAGAGCAGACTTGAACCAGAACACAAACAATGCAGCACTGGCATACACTGCCCTTCAGAAACAGAATGAACTCGCAGACAGATTCATTAATGCTGTTGACCAGTATGTGCAGGGGAATTCTGCGGATGACCGGCTCAAACTGGTCCGTGATGAATGGATTGAGTATCAGATTATGACGGCAGCCTTGAATAATGACCCCAAGTCTTCTGACAAACTGAAAGAACAGGGTTATCTGCTCACGTCTGACAAGGCTGTGACTGCCTTGAATTCTTTCGATCCTTCTTCACAGGCTGCGATTGTGAGCAGTTATTATCTGGATAATTACCTGGGCTTTAACCCGAACGGACTGCTGTCAGAAGTTAATATGCCTGGACTGCTCAACGAAATCAACCAGAACGGGCTGCTCAACGAAACCAACCGGAACGGGTTGCTCAACGAAACCAACCAGAACGGGTTGCTCAACGAAATCAACCAGAACGGGTTGCTCAACGAAATCAACCAGAACGGGCTGCTCAACGAAACCAACCAGAACGGACTGCTCAACGAAACTAACCAGAACGGGTTGCTCAACGAAATCAACCAGAACGGGCTGCTCAACGAAACTAACCAGAACGGACTCCTCAACGAGATCAACCAGAACGGGCTGCTCAACGAAACCAACCAGAACGGACTCCTCAACGAGATCAACCAGAATGGGCTCCTCAACGAGATCAACCAGAATGGGCTCCTCAACGAGATCAACCAGAATGGACTCCTCAACGAGATCAACCAGAATGGACTCCTCAACGAGATCAACCAGAATGGGCTCCTCAACGAGATCAACCAGAACGGGCTCCTCAACTTTGATGCTCCAACCCTTATGAATTCTTTCCACGACGCCGTCATTACCATTAACCACTCTGGAGGTCCCGGAAGAGTTATTAATCAGAATGTTGACGGATATTTGAGTAATACTATTTCTGCAACAATCGCATCATTGACAGCTGATGGCCAGTCTGCTGTTGTCAACCATGTTCCGTTTAGAGAGTGAGTAAATCATTTCTATACCGTCTGTTTATTCTGCTCCCTCTGACTGCTTTTTCTGCCAGCTCAGAGGGACAGACTTATTATCAGTATAAGACTGATGAGGCTAGGATTGTGTTTTTTGACAAAAACCTTTCCCGGTATATTCCTCACATGACACGCATGTTTCAGCGTGGAAAGACTCTTCATGAACAGATTTGGACCACAGATTCCCTTTATGTTCCCGAAGCTCCGCTTCTTATGGTAACTGACTGGGAAGACGACGGTAACGGAGGAGCAACTCCTCTACCCCATACTCTTGTTCAGATTGGCATGGCACCATTGTCCATGTCGTATTATATAAATCCGTCAATTGAACGTTACCAGCAGTTGTTCGCCCATGAATACACGCATCTTGTAATGGGTGACAAATATAATCGTCGCGATTTGGCATGGCGCAGGTTTTTCGGCACGAAAGTAGGCACAGAGAACGCACATCCGATTTCGGCTGTCTGGAGTTATCTCAGCGTTCCGCGATGGTATGCTCCGCGTTGGTTTCACGAGGGAATAGCATGCTTTTTGGAAACATGGCTCGGCGGCGGAGTGGGACGCGCGCTTGGCGGCTATGACGAGATGTATTTTCGCAGTATCATAGCAGGTAAGCATGAGCTATTCTCTGTAGTCGGCCTTGAAACAGAAGGAACAACACTTGACTTCCAGGTCGGAGCCAATGCCTACCTGTACGGAACCAGATTCGTCAACTATCTTGCTTCTGAATATGGCTATGACAAACTGATACGGTTTTACAACAGGACATCTGACAGTAAGACATTCTTCGGAAATCAGTTCAAGAATGTCTATGGCATGCCTCTTAGAAAGGTATGGAATGAATGGAAACTTGATGAAAAGAAACATCAGGAGGAGAATCTTTCATCAGTTGCTGAATATCCATTGACTGAAACCGTTTATCTTACAAAGGAACCTCTTGGCTCAGTTTCACCGTTCGTATATGATTCAGGCACCGGTAAGGCTTACGCCGCAATGAGTGCACCCGGACAATTTGCGAATATTACTGAAGTGGACATTAATACCCTGAAACAGAGAAAGGTTACTGATTTCTATGGTGTCCAGTTGTATAATCCGTCGTTCGTTGCCCTGGACGCCAACTCCAAGAGGCTGATCTACACTGTAAACAATGCCAAAATGCGCGGTCTGGAGGTATATGACCTGAATAAAAGAAAGGTTGTCAAGAAACTTAAGCTTCAGCGCGTCAACAATATTGTTTATGATAATGCCACTGACCGTCTGTACGGGTTGTTCTCAAACGGAGGGACACAGTCTCTGGTACGTTATGACAGGAATATTGAGAATCCGGAAATCATCTATGCTTTTCCGTTCGGAGTAAGTGTTTTTGACATCGATATAAGTCATGACGGGAAACTACTCTCAGTGACTACACAAGGGGACAACGGTGAGCATTCACTGCTTCTTTTCCATGTGGAGGATCTGGAACAGGCCCTTTTCAAGTATGACAAACTGGTTACATGGGATGACAGCAACCTGGGGCAGTTCCGTTTTTCTCTTGACGACCGTTATCTGATAGGCAGTTCATACTATACAGGAGTGTCGAATCTTTGGCAGATAGAGATAGAAAGCGGGGATATGCAGATGCTCAGTAATACTGACATCGGATTGTTTGCACCGCTGGAGATAAGCCCTGGAAAACTTATAGCACTTCAGTTTGAACGTGACGGAATGAGGCCGGTATCACTGGAGCGCAAGGTGGTCAATGATGCCAATGCGATTGAACTGTACGGCCAGAAGGCCTATGAAAAAAATCAGGAAGAACTGGAATCGGTCGGCATCATCAGGAAACCGTTCAATGAGATTGCTTTTGGTCAGGTTTACGACAGCATCGTACCTTACAAGGTGCTCAAGGAGATGCATTTTGCCGGAGCATATCCCGATATAACAGGTTTTACGGACAGAAAATCATGGAATAATGTGACTCCGGTTCTCGGATACCGTCTCATTTTCAATGATCCCGTGGGCCTAACCAGTCTGAAACTCGGAATAGGCATATCTCCCTGGAGCAACAATGACTGGAAAAACCGGTTCCATATTGACGCCCAGTTCAAATACTATTTCTGGACTTTTACCGCCGCCTGGAACCATACTGATTTCTATGATCTGGCCGGTCCTATGCGAACCAGCCGCAAGGGATATATGGCGAGCGTATCCTATGACCATACCAACACTCTTTTCGTTCCATATACGCGCGATTGGGGTTTCTCTGTAGGTGCTTATGGAGATATGGATGCCTTGCCGCTTTATCAGGAAATCGGCGTGGATGAAGGTATAAAATCCATGCAGACAATTGCAGCGTACGCAAAAATATCCAAGGCAAGAGCTTCACTTGGTGCTGTGATGAAAGAACAGGGATACATGCTGGGAATACAAGGTTACGGTTATCTGGCAGGTGGTACTTTCTATCCGTCATGTGAGGCAACAGCTGATTTCGGATTTCTGGTACCGGGTATAAGAAACACCTCTTTCTGGTTACGTTCCTCTGCCGGACATTCTTTCGGAGATGAAGAGTCGGCCTTCGGAAAGACTTACTTCGGGGGGTTCAGGAATAACCGCATTGATAACAGAAATTCATTCCAGTACAGGACGGTAAGTGCCATGCCGGGTGCGAATATTGATGCCATACCGGCCCACTCTTTTGTCAAATCGATGGCTGAACTCAACCTGAAGCCCTTACGTTTCAATGATTTCGGAGCGTTGTTCTTCTATCCGACATGGGTTCAGTGTTCACTGTTCGGCACAGTTCTCTCTACCTGGAACTCCGGGAACAGACATGATATGTTTTACAGTGCAGGAATCCAGCTGACAACTGAACTGGTATTCCTGAACTATCTCAAGACAACGCTTTCCATCGGATACGGCCATCTGTTTGCTCCTCAAGGCTTCCAGCTGGACAACCGTAACGGCAATGAATTCATGATTTCCTTAAAACTGCTGTAATGTCATACGTAGCCGCTCTGTTACCTGTAGCCGTATACATTATTGTGGTATACAAGTTGGACAGTTTCTCGCTTGTGAGCGTCAAGAGTCTGATTTTCCTGGTGTCGTCCGGGATTGCCGCAGCTCTTGTCTGTTTCGGACTATTCTCTCTTACAGGAAGAATCATGCCGGAGAAGATATCCGATTATTTCAATCCAATAATGGAGGAGGTGGTTAAAGGTATTCCTCTGTTTTATCTTGCGCGCCAGAAAAAAACCGTATTCTTTATAGATAGCGTCATTTGCGGCGCAGCATTGGGAGGCGGTTTTTCTATCCTTGAGAATATCTTTTACCTTGTTCTTGGTGAACAGTTCGGAATAGGGACCGTCCTGTTCAGGGGACTGGAAGTTGCACTCATTCACATGGGTTGCAGTGCTGTAATCTCAGTTGCACTTATGTTCTCTGTCCGAATTGCAGAACGTTTCAAGTCCGGTCTTTCTGTAAAAAAAGGCGACACTGTCATGGCAGTCTTTCTGCTGATTGTAGCTCCGTCTGTTCATGTGCTGCATAACAGTCTGCATGCAGAACCCATAAAACAATTCATAATAGTATTCGGCATATTGGCAGTACTGCTGATCTGGTTATATCAGTATGACGTCGATATGATACACCGTTGGCTTGACAGAGGTCTGGATAAACAGGTCAGTTTTCTGATGTCAGTCAAAGAAGGGCAGTTGGGGAACACCAAAACCGGCAAATACCTGCTGTCCGTCAAGGAGAACTTTCCTCAGGATGTCTTTTTTGACATTATTTGCTACGTCCAATTGTATGTGGAGTTGTCAGTAGCAGCCAAGAGCCGCTTCATGATGAGAGAGACGGGAATGAGTCTCCCTCTGAACGAGTCAGACAAGGAATTATACCTTTCTCAATATGCCGAGTTCAAGAGTCTTGAGAGAAATCTGGGTAAAACTGCAAAAATGACTATTGCGCCAATAGTCAAGTTCTATCCTGCCGACTCAAAATCACTTGACGATCTCCTTGAGGAGTGTCGCAAATAACCGTCACTTTATTATTGCCTTGCTGTTGCGGCCATCAATGCAGATTTCAAGTTCGCGGTCAAGGCGGACATGGCGTATCAATTCTGTCTCCTCAACTGCCGGAAGAGCCTGAAGGGCATCATAGTCGAACACATCTGACGGGTTTGACCAGATATCAACATTTATATATCCGGCATTGAAGGAGGTCAGGTTCTGAAAAAAGTGGGTTCCCTGGCTAGGATCCACACGGAAATCCTCAAGGCTGCTCTCTACTATCACCTTGGCCTCGGATATATTGCTCCATTGAACAGGAACTCCAAGCGACGGTATGCTGGAACCCCAACGGCCATAGCCAATGAGAACATAATTTTTTCCTTCCAAACGCATGCGGTTGTTGATGTCTGTTATCTGGCGTGCAATATCTACAGTCTTTTGAGTATCAAAATTCTCACGGCGAATATATATGATGTCAGAAACACCTTTAATCCAGCCGGTACCCAAAGCGCTGTCTGAGCGAATGATGGCCCCATCCACATCCACCTCGTCCCAGTTAATGTCAACATTACGACTGTCAACAGATATGGGACGTATCTGCAGAACGTTGAACTTGGGCGGCTTTGTAGGATCGCCTCCACGATCCAAATCTGCCGCGAACTCTATCTCTACCCCACACTTCATCTCCTTTCTGGCAATTTCGAGAAGTTCGTCCACTATCTCTGCCAATGGGAATGTCTTGTATTTCAGCATCTGCGCGAATGTGATGAAGCGAGGCCCCTGTGGATATGCCGAGTCAACCATACGCTGATTTTCTGCATCCCAGGTAGAAACCACAAATTTGAAGTTGCGGAACTTCTCACATTCTGCCACATCAAGACGTTCCAGATTCACAGCATCATCGATTGAGGTCTTGAACTTTTCCGGCTTGAGGTTCAGGGCGAACATAGATTTTTGAGTCTCGCTCATTATCTGTCCGACAGTGGATGTCTGCAACACGTGCTTAGGATATTTAGGCGAGAAACGGAGCACCTGATCGCCGTCAACGACAGCCTTGCCCAGGCCAAACGCCACCTTGACTATACCGTCCTCAGCCTTCTCGTGACCTATGGGATAGAAATTGACCGAACGGGCTACTCCCGACAATGTGGGGAAATAATAACCACTGTCTTCACTACCGCATATCTCCTGTAGGATAATGGCCATCTTCTCCTCGGATATGACATTGGCAGTTGCTGTTATATAGCTGCGGGACGACGAGTAGAAGATGGAAGCATATACGCTCTTTATCGCCTTGGATAGCAGACGCAACTGCTGATCCTCATTGTCGGTACGAGGAATCATGTACGTTGAATAGACGCCCGCGAACGGCTGATAGTAAGAGTCCTCCAATCTGGAGGATGATCTGACTGCCAACGGCTTGCGAATGTTATGGATAAACACCTTGAGGGCGTCTGTAAGATCACGGGGCAGAGTTGATGCCACGAACTCGGCAAGTATCTCAGAATCGGATATGTCGGAGTTGATGACATACTGCAGACCGTTGTCCAATATGAAACGGTCGAAATAATCAGTAGTTATCACAAGCGTACGAGGCACGGTAATACGCACATCTTCGTACTTGTCATACATATCGTACTTTACAAGCACATGGTTCAGAAAAGCAAGACCGCGCGCCTTGCCGCCCAGCGAACCGTCACCCAGACGGGCAAACCTGATGGTGTCGTTATAGGTCTCCGGATTGAATTTGGCCACCACGCCAACGCCCTGATTGATGCGGAAATCGTGAATGATGCGCCGGTTGATACGGCGAATCTCAGGGAGGTCGGAGTCATCACGTATGGTCAGGGGACGCAATTGCTTACCCAAACTGAACAGACCGCGTGCAAAAAGCCAGCGGGAGATGTAATTTTTAGCCGAAAGACGCTTGAAATCATCATCCGAAATATTCTTGACAATCTTTTCAAATCCATACAAGTCCCGCGCACGTAGGACCTCTTCGCCTGTAACCGGATCTGTCAATACAAAATCTCCGAACCCGAACTCGCGTCCTATGTACTCGGAAAGGTCATGTGTAAGAGTCTTGGACGTTTTGACGACAAACCCAACGCCCAATTGTCGGGCCACCTCACGCATGCTCTCCTGCGATGACTGCATCAGTATCGGCATGGTAGGATTGTCTCTGTGTATATGATTGCACAGGTCAATACCAGCATCCAACTTCTCGCTTTCGGGAGGATCATCACGATGGATTACGAAACCGATATCCGATATCACGCCCAGAATATTCAACTTGTAACGCTCATAGAGTTCTATAGCTTCATCATAGCAGGTTGCCATCAGAATTTTAGGCCGCGACCGTTTGCGAAGTATCTGCTGTTTCTCATTCAGAGTGTCGCGAATGGCATCGCTGTTATGCTTCAGAACCAGTCTGTACAACACAGGAAGATAAGTTGAATAATAGCGTACAGAGTCCTCAATGAGCAGAATAGCACGCACTCCCTCCTCCTGAATGTCATGCTCAGCGTTCATTCGGTCCTCAAGCAACTTTATGATTGCGATTATCAGGTCTGTTGAGTTGTTCCAGCAGAAGAACCAGTCAATTGCAGAGTTGTCACGGTCCTGTACCCTACGGTATATCTCACGTGAGAAAGTTGCCAGCAACACGATGGGCGTATTTGGGGCTATCTCCTTCATCCTGTGTGAGAAATCAAATACGTCAACCTCACCCACGTTATACATGGTAATGACAAGGTCGAATTTCTCACCCTTGCCGGCAATTTCAAGAGCCTCAAGAGTCGTCTCTACCCTAAGTATGTCAGGCGGATTGCTCAGGTTCAGTGCGGAATAGTCCTCTGCAATCTGTGCCTCTATATGGCCGTCCTCTTCGAGCGAGTAGCTGTCATAATTGTTACATACCAGGAGTATCCTTCGAATTCTCCTGCTCATCAGTTCGATATGGTTGGAACTTCTCTCTTCCATCGGAAAAAAATTTGGGCCGGTCCAGCAGGACCGGTCCAAATTTACAATTAAATGCGGATTATACCAAAACCGCCGGGTTCATTATACAAGGCCCTGATCGCACATCGCATTTGCCACTTTCATGAAACCTGCGATGTTGGCACCCTTGACGTAATTGATATATCCGTCCTCCTCAGTTCCGTACTTTACGCAAGCAGCGTGAATGTCAGACATAATACGGTGCAGACGCTGGTCAACCTCCTCGGATGTCCATTTAAGACGCATTGAGTTCTGCGACATCTCAAGACCTGAGGTCGATACGCCACCGGCATTTGAGGCCTTGCCCGGTGAGTAGAGCATCTTGTTCTTCTGGAACAGGGCGATAGCATCGGGAGTTGTAGGCATGTTTGCTCCCTCGGTCACACAATAACAGCCATTTGCAACCAACTTCTCGGCATCCTTGAGCTCAATCTCATTCTGAGTAGCGCAAGGCATCGCTATGTCGCACTTGACGCCCCATGGACGTTCATTCTCATAGTAAGTTGCGTTGGGGTACTGCTTTACATACTCCTTAATACGTCCACGGATGACATTCTTGAGGTTCTTGACATACGCAATCTTCTCCTCTGTCATGCCATCGGGATCGTAAATGTAACCATTGCTGTCGGAGAAAGTGACAACCTTGGCACCCAGACGCATGGCCTTTTCTGCTGCATACTGGGCAACGTTGCCCGAACCGGAAATAACGACAGTCTGACCCTCGAACGACTTGCCACGGGTAGCAAGCATATCCTGTGCAAAGTAGCAGGCACCATAACCGGTAGCCTCAGGGCGCAACAGGCTTCCGCCCCAGCCCTGACCTTTACCGGTATAAGTACCGGTCCACTCATTCTTGAGTTTCTTGTACTGGCCAAACATAAAACCGACCTCGCGGCCACCTACACCTATGTCACCGGCAGGTACATCGGTATCAGGACCGATGTGACGATACAGTTCGTTAATGAAGCTCTGGCAGAAACGCATTACCTCAGCGTCACTCTTGCCTCTTGGGCTGAAATCAGAGCCACCCTTGGCACCGCCCATGGGGAGTGTTGTAAGGCTGTTCTTGAAGGTCTGCTCGAAAGCAAGGAACTTCATGATGCTCAAGTTTACACTTGAGTGGAAACGGACACCACCTTTATACGGTCCTATAGCGCTGTTCATCTGGACGCGGAATCCACGGTTTACATGAATCTCGCCTTTGTCATCCATCCAAGGAACGCGGAACATTATAACCCTCTCAGGCTCCACAATGCGCTCCATTATCTTCTGGTCAATGAGATACGGATTCTGCAGAATGTAAGGTGCAACACTCTCCACCACCTCGCGAACGGCCTGATGGAATTCCTTCTCACCCGGATTCTTGGCTATGAGTTCAGCCATGAAATTCTCAACGTAATTCTTTACCTGTTTGTCCATATATAAACGGTTTTAAATAACTTTTTCTCTGTTTGACTTGAATTTAGTGTAATATTGCCACTAAAATTCGATGCAAAGTTACTTTTTGTCATTTACATATACAAGCATTTCTGCAAAAATATCCAAAAATTTTTGTAAAAATTATCATTTCAGAGGATTGAGATCAGAACGGAACCACTCAATGAACTTCGAGATACCGTCGTGCAAGGTGGTTGACGGGTGATATCCCACCTCCTTTTCAAGATGAGACGTATCGGCATACGTCCTGAGAACGTCGCCCTGCTGCATGGGCAGAAACGTTTTTTTTGCTTCTATGCCGAGGGCGTTCTCAATCTCGCTTATAAAGTCCATAAGCTTTACAGGGCTGGAACAACCGATATTGTAAACCTTGTATGGGACACCATTATTGCATACCTCAGCTTCGGGACGGTGGTCAATCACCTGTACAGTTCCCTGAACAATGTCGTCTATATACGTGAAATCACGACTCAGATTACCGTGATTGAAGACTTTTATCGGATCTCCTTTACTGATGGCCGTGGCAAACAGCATCGGGGCCATGTCAGGACGCCCCCATGGGCCGTAAACTGTAAAGAACCTAAGTCCGGTAGTAGGCAGGCCGTAAAGTTTGCTATAGGAATGAGCCATCAGTTCGTTTGCCTTCTTTGTGGCGGCATAGAGGCTGACAGGATTGTCAACCCTATCGTCCTCGCTGAACGGAACCTTGTCATTCATTCCGTAAACGGAACTTGAGGAGGCGTAAACAAGATATTCCACACCATGGTGGCGGCAACACTCAAGAATGTTCATAAATCCTACAAGGTTGCTGTCAAGATAGGCATATGGATTTGTTATTGAGTAGCGCACTCCTGCCTGAGCTGCCAGATTGACCACAACACAGAACTTCTCGGATTCAAAAAGCGAATTCAACGAAGCACGGTCAGTCAGATCCATGCGTATGAACCTGTAGTTCGGAAACGTAGCGCTTATGACAGTTTTTCCGTCAGGAATGCTGTTCCCAGGAGATTTCACACCGCACTCAGCAAGACGTCCGTATTTAAGCCTGACATCATAATAGTCGTTGATATTGTCAATGCCTACCACTTCGTCACCCCGACGGGACAGTGTCCAGGCAAGTCTCGAGCCAATGAAACCTGCAGCACCTGTAACAAGAATTTTCATTATATTGAATGTGTAATTGTTATCAGAACGAAGGGAAACGCGGATCATTCTGAGACTTCACCGCCATACACTCCATCTCGACAAGCCAACCGGGACGGCAGATAGGAGCAAGAAGGACCACGTATGGTGTTTTGGGGAAACGGGCTTCCAACATCTCCGTCACTGTCCTGTAGTCGGCAATATCCCTGAGATAGACTATCAAATGCATTGTGTCTTCGTAGTTGCAGCCTGCCTCGTCCAGCAGAGCTGCAACATTATCGAGCATACGCTCAGTCTGGAGACGGATGTCGCCGGCATAAACCACCCGGCCCTTGTTGTCGATGCTTGCTGTTCCGGAGATGATTACATGACGACGGTCCCCATAATCGACACGAACGCCGCGTTCGAAACTGACACCATAATCGCTGGTGCGGTTAAGATGAGTAGGAGCATAGAGATATGTCATCTGACCTGGAGCAAGGCCCTTGACCGAGTAAGCGTCCATGTCTACAAAGTAACCGGGGTCAGCAACCCTTCCTCCAATTCCGGTACTCGCAATGAAGTGGGTATCATTAGTCAGCCCCTGGGCGTTAAATACTTCATTGCGTGCATATACAACCCCTTTGTAGTTGACATCTATATTCTGAACGAAGAACCATGTCCGTACACAGTTGTCCGCAAGAGTACACCCCAACTCACCAAGCTTTTCGCCATAGGCGACAAGCGCTTCGCGGGTCTGTACCCTGGAACTGAGACCCTTGGCGGTAACCCCGGCCGAGAATAGCTGAGTGTAGCGGCCATGGCTCAGACAAAACATGCCTTTGCCGAGGAACTGACACGAAATGTTCCTCTGGAGCCATACCCACATGGCAACCTTTGTACCGTCAAGGGGAGGTTGCTCAACTACTGACACAGCACAATGCCTATTGTCAAAGGCTGCTTCGACAACGGACTGTTGAGTTGCAGAATCGCTGAGAAAAAAACGCTCAAAAACGGGAGTAAAGCCAGGCATGCTGTCCAAGAGGGAATTCAGGGCGTCGGACAGTGAATCCAACTGTTCCTTGAATGACGTGCCCGGTTTGCATGAACGGATTATTGCGTGACACTCACTGACACCGGCGCCAGAAGCGGCAAAGCATTTCACTCTCACATCAGCCTTTTCCACAGAAGTCCCTTCTTTTTTCGTTGCGCAAAGATAGCCATTATTCACGAAATACCATAATTAATAAAAAAAGGAAGGAACTTTCAATACAAAAGAGTATCTTTGCTTCTTTGAAACAGACGGCTTTATTCCAAAAGCTCAGCATGGTACGAACCGTCACTTTACTGTCAATATGAAAAAAGGAAAAAACAACATAAATAATGGACTTCAAATGGAACTACGTGCCCCCGACATCGGAGTTGACAGAGGAAGCGCTTGAACTTTCACACGCTATCGGAATAAGCCCGATACTCTGCAGACTTTTGATATCCAGAGGCATAAAGAACAAGGAAGAGGCCGAAAAATTCTTTAATCCGCAACTGAACGAGTTGCACGAGCCGTCACTGATGCCCGATATGGACATTGCTGTTGAGAGGCTCAACAGGGCCATAGAAAGGAACGAGAGAATCCTGGTTTACGGAGATTATGACGTGGACGGGACGACCGCCGTCGCGCTGGTTTACAACTTTCTCCACCATACTTACGACAACCTTGACTACTACATTCCCGACCGGAATAACGAGGGATACGGTGTGTCGCACAAGGGCGTAGACTATGCTTATGAAACCGGTGTCACTCTGGTGATTGTACTTGACTGCGGGATCAAGGCCATCGAGGAGATTGGCTACGCAAAGAGCAAGGGTATTGATTTCATAGTCTGCGACCATCATGTCCCGGACGACGAGCTGCCTCCGGCCGTAGCCATTATCAATGCAAAAAGACGTGACAATACATACCCGTTCACACATCTTTCAGGCTGCGGAGTAGGATTCAAGTTCATGCAGGCATATGCGCTGAGCAATGGAATTCCGTTCACCGAGCTCCTTCCGTTACTCGACCTTGTGGCGGTGAGCACAGCTTCGGACATTGTTCCTATAATCGGCGAGAACAGAGTACTCACCTACTACGGACTTCAG
The DNA here is from genome assembly GCA_017615835.1 of Bacteroidaceae bacterium. Classification (GTDB taxonomy): domain Bacteria; phylum Bacteroidota; class Bacteroidia; order Bacteroidales; family Bacteroidaceae; genus Colenecus. The sequence goes on from JAFZZI010000016.1 coordinate 13,786, forward strand.
CGGCTGAACAGCCAGCCCAGCATAGGTCTGAAAGCCATAATCAACATCTGCAAGCTAGAGAACAAAGAACTGACTATTAACGACATTATCTTCAAGATAGGCCCACGCCTTAATGCCTCAGGCCGTCTTTACACCGGCAAGGAGGCTGTCGATCTGATGGTTGAAACGGATTACAGACGGGCTCTGGAGTTGGCAAACAGCATCAACATGCATAACGAAGAGCGCAAGAAGCAGGACAAGGAGATGACAAAAGAGGCCAACGAGATAGTGGATTCACTGGAAAGCCTTAGCCAGCGACGTTCAATAGTTCTTTACAACGAAGAGTGGAACCGCGGGGTCATAGGAATCGTTGCTTCAAGACTGACCGAGATATACTACAGGCCGGCAGTTGTACTTACCAGAACAGGAGATGTAGCAACAGGTTCCGCAAGGTCTGTAGCAGGATTTGATGTTTACAAAGCTATTGAAAGTTGTAAGGAACTGCTCGAGAACTTTGGAGGCCACACTTATGCAGCAGGCCTGTCGATGAAGGTGGAGAATGTGGATAAGTTCGCAAGAAGATTCGAGGATTTTGTAGCAGCGCACATTGAGCCTGAGCAGATTAGCGCCACAATAGACATTGACGCAGAGATAGGATTCAACGAAATCACTCCGGATTTTTTCCGCGACCTTTCACGTTTCCAGCCTTTCGGCCCCGACAACCACAAGCCGGTATTCTGCACCCGCAACGTTTACGACTATGGTGGCAGCAAGGTTGTGGGGCGCGGGCACGAGCATATTCAGCTTGATCTTATTGACAGCACTAACAACACCCGCAAGGGAATCGCTTTCGGACAAAATGAGCAGATTTCGCTCATTAAGACCAAAAGTTCGTTTGACATCTGCTATACGCTCGAAGAAGACAACTTCAGACCCGGGCAACCAATTCTGCAGATTGAAAACATCAAACCGAGCAAGGCGGCATCAAGTCTATAATCCATACCTCCCGGCAGAGCCATGTCATATCTGGACATACTTCGACAGTACTGGGGTTACGAGAGTTTCCGGGGCATTCAGTCCGACATCATCGAAAGTGCCGGCAGTGGTCATGACACACTTGGGCTCATGCCTACCGGAGGAGGGAAAAGCATTACATTTCAGGTTACCGCTTTGGCCAAGGAGGGCGTGTGCCTCGTAATAACTCCTCTTATTGCCCTCATGAAGGATCAGGTTCTCAATCTGAGACGACATGGAATACGGGCAGCAGCCATATATAGCGGAATGAAGCGGGAAGAGATTGTCGAGACTCTTGAAGACTGCATCTTCGGAGGCTGCAAGTTTCTTTACGTTTCTCCGGAAAGACTGGCTTCTGAACTGTTTATGACAAAACTTCAGCACATGAAGGTCTGTCTGATCACAGTTGACGAGGCACACTGCATCTCTCAATGGGGATATGATTTCAGGCCTGCATATCTCAACATAGCGGCAGTCAGGAAATGCCTGCCGGGGGTCACTGTTCTTGCGCTCACAGCCACTGCCACGCCAAAAGTCGCTGAAGACATACAAGAGAAACTGGGATTCAGTGAGAAGAGACTGTTCCGAATGAGTTTCGACAGGGAAAACCTTTGGTACATAGTCCGTAAAACCGACAACAAGACTGCGGAATTGTCAAACATTCTGTCAAAGACCTGCGGCTCAGCCATAGTCTATGTCAGGAACAGAAAGGAGACAAAAGAGATTGCTGATGATCTCGGGGCTTCAGGAATCACCTCCGGATTCTTTCATGCAGGACTGGATCCGTTGATCAAGGATCAAAGGCAAAAGGAATGGACATCGGGCAAGTTCAGGGTCATGGTGGCTACCAATGCCTTCGGAATGGGAATTGACAAGCCTGACGTGAGAGTTGTAGCACATATGGACATGCCGGATTCACCCGAAGAATATTTTCAGGAAGCCGGACGTGCCGGACGTGACGGGAAGAGGGCATACGCCGTCCTGCTCCAGTCGCCCGGAGACAAAAGAGTTCTTTCGAAACGTGTAAGCGACTCTTTTCCAGACAAGGATTTCATCCGGAAAGTATATGACAAGCTGGCTTATCTGCACACTATGGCAATAGGTGACGGAAGGGGTTGCACTTTCGATTTCTCTCTCTCCGACTTCTGCCGGCAATATTCCCTGCCGGCAGTCCAGACCGACAGCGCCCTGCGTATTCTCACCAGGATGGGATACATCGAGTACATCGAAGAAACTGATTATTCAGCCAGACTCAGGTTCACGGCAAGACGCGATGAACTGTATGACCTGCGTTCCGAGAACCCAGTAACCGAGAAGATTATAGGTACAATCCTGCGAACCTATAGCGGCATATTCACTGAAGAAGCCTTCATTGACGAGCAGATGATTTGCCATAAGTCCGGGACAGACCGAAACACTCTCTACACCACACTTTCCGGACTCGACCGCATGGGAACTGTAAGATATGTACCTCCAAGACGCACTCCGATGATTGTCTGGAGCAGGGAAAGAGTTGACTCGGAAATGTTGAGATTCACCCCTGAAGTCTACGAACTCCGCAAGAGGGAGTACAAAGAACGGATTAAGGCGATGACCGAGTATGCATCCCGCACAAACGGATGCAGGAATGCCATGCTGCTGAACTATTTCGGCGAGCGGAGGGTAAAGCCATGCATGCACTGTGACCTCTGTATGGAACGGCATGAAAGCGGCATCACAAGGGGAATGTTCCAGAGCATCCGTTCTGACATAATCGCCATATTGAAAGAGAATCAGGGAATACCCAGACCTATATTCAACTTACCTTATCAGGAGAAATATATTGAGACTGTACTCGAATTCATGTCAGCCGAAGAAGAGATACTCTTGAAAGACGGTTGCATTTACTATAACGACAATTATCCGCACGATGACAATTAAACCGATTGACCATTTCAAGATATACACAGGACACAAGATAATGATTGCCGGTCCGTGCAGCGCCGAAAACGAAAGGCAGGTAATGGAAACTGCACGTAGTCTGTCAGAAGCCGGCGTCAAAATATTCCGCGCAGGAATATGGAAGCCACGTACCAAACCCGGGTGCTTCGAGGGAATTGGAATACCGGGGCTGGCCTGGCTGCAACAGGTCAAGAAGGAGACAGGAATGGCTGTAACAACCGAGGTGGCCAACCCGCACCATGTGGAAGAGGCATTGAAGGCTGGAATAGACCTGCTGTGGATTGGAGCCCGCACGACCGTAAACCCCTTTGCCATGCAGGACATAGCCAATGCTCTCCGAGGCGTTGACATTCCGGTCCTGGTAAAAAATCCCATCAATCCCGACCTTGAACTATGGATAGGAGCCATGGAACGCCTCAACAAGGCAGGCATCACCAAAATGGCTGCCATACACCGGGGGTTTTCAACCTACGGCGAGAGCATATATCGCAACGAGCCTCAGTGGCAGATTCCAATTGAACTCCGAAGGCGTCTGCCCGAACTGCCCATCCTGTGCGACCCAAGCCACATGGGCGGACGTAGCGAACTGGTTTATTCACTGGCCCAGACAGCCCTCGACCTCGATGCTGACGGACTGATGATAGAAGTTCACATCAATCCCTCATGCGCTCTGAGTGATGCCTCGCAACAATTGACTCCGGCATCATTCAATCAGATGGTCGAAAGACTGATAACACGCAGGGAACCCGATGCCGCAGAGTTTGTAAACCTTGAAATGTACCGCAAGCGCATAGACGATTGCGACAGCCGCCTGATGGAGATTCTTGCCGAAAGGATGGATATCGCCAGAGAAATAGGAATCTTCAAGAAGAGTCACAACCTTACGGTATTGCAGTCTGAACGTTACAGCGACATAATCGACACCCTTGAAAACAAAGGACTCGAACTGGGAATAACTCCACAATGCATACGGAATATCTTCGAGTCAATACATACCGAAAGCATACGTCATCAGCTGGAACTGATAAAAGACAAGCAGTCAGGCAACTGACATCTGACAATATGACAAAAAACAATCAATGAAGAATATGAATCGAACAATCAACAGAATCATTCTTACGGTTTTCATCGTAATTGCAGTTGCTTCGTGTAAGAAAGAGCCCGTAAGAATAGCCTGTGTAGGTGACAGCATCACTTACGGACACGGCATTGCAAACCGTGAGCGCGACACCTACCCTGCCCTTCTTGACTCACTGCTTGGTTCCGGCTACGATGTCCGGAATTTCGGCATTTCCGGACGAACCCTCATGAACTGCGGCGATTTTCCGTACATGTCCGAGCAAATATACCGGGAAGCCCTTGATTTTGCGCCTCAGATTGTTACCATTATGCTTGGTACAAACGACAGCAAGCCTCAGAACTGGACCTGCAAGAACAACTTCAAATCGGACCTCAAGTTGCTGATAGACAGTTTCAGGGAACTACCGTCCAAACCTGATGTGTTGCTTTGCCTACCGGTACCGGCCATGGGTGGAGCATGGGGAATAAACGACAGTGTCATATACAACGGTGTCATTCCTTACATCAAAGAAGTAGCGTCCGAGGAAGGAATCAGACTGATTGACCTGAATACGCCGATGCAGTCGCACCGCGAGTATTTCCCAGACACCATTCATCCCGACGAGGAGGGACAGAAAAAAATCTCTGAAATAATACTTCCAGTTATAAAGAGCATCAAAAGAAAGCGTTAACTATCACACATAAACTGATGAATCCAATTCTTAAAATCGAGAATGTCTCAAAGACTTACACAGGGCACAAAGCTCTGGATGATGTCTCGCTTGAGATTCCGCAAGGTTCAATCTACGGTCTTCTGGGACCAAACGGTGCCGGCAAGACCACACTTATCCGTGTCGTGAACAGAATAACCATACCCGATTGTGGAAAGGTTATCTTTGACGGACACGAAATTACAATTGACGACATTTTCAGTATCGGCTACATGCCTGAAGAGCGTGGGCTATACAAGAAAATGCGCGTTGGCGACCAGGCAATGTTTTTCGCACGCCTCAAGGGCATGGAGATTACTAAAGCCAACAAAAAACTTCATGAATGGTTTGACCGTCTGGAGATGAGCGACTGGTGGGGCAAGAAGATTGAAGACCTGTCAAAAGGTATGGCACAGAAGGTACAGTTCATCTGTACGGTAGTACACGAGCCCAAACTGCTTATCTTCGATGAGCCATTCTCCGGCTTCGACCCAATCAATGCGGATATCCTGAAGCGCGAGATTCTTGGTTTGCGTGACAGGGGCGCCACTGTGATATTCTCAACCCACAACATGGAATCAGTCGAGGAAATATGTGACGACATCACACTCATCAATAAATCGCACAACATTCTTTCCGGTTCTGTTGATGAGATTCGCCGCAAAGCCGGAGGAAACACATTCCTCGTAACCTATAAGGATCTGGAACAGCCTTTGGACGAATTGCTTTCCGGAAAGGCAGAATGTATAGGCCTTCCCGAAGGCATTATCGGAGGGTACACCCAGCAGAAGGTTCACATTCAGTCCGATGACTATGTACGCGATGTCATTGCACTGCTGAACGGAAGCAGCAGACTTCGCTCTTTCCAGGAAGTGATTCCAAGTATGAACGATATTTTCATCCGCGCCGTCAACGGCACATTGTAAAAAACTACAGTCATGAACAAAACAGGAATAATAATTGGTCGCGAATTCTGGGAAAGAGTTCGCAAAAAGTCATTCATCATAACCACCATTCTGACCCCTATCCTGATGATAGGACTTTGTCTGGCACCGACTCTCATGATGTTGCATGACACAAGCGATGTCAGAAAAATAGTAGTTCTGGACGAAACCGAGGGCCAGTTTGTAGGCCGCTCACTCCAATCTGACAAGAGTGTGGAATACCAGCTCCTTGAAAACATCAGCCGAAAGGAAGCCAGTGCAAAGTACAGCGATGAGAAGTCTGCCTTCGGAATCCTATGGATAGGTAGCGACATTCTTGAGCACACCGATCACATACAGCTGATTTCGAACGCTTCGTCATCACTCATGCTTGAAGAGAAGATTTCCGACCAGGTCTCCGAAATCCTGCGCACAGAGAAACTGCGCAGCTACAACATTGACGGACTTGACAAGATTATCGCAGAATCAAACATCAGAGTCTCTCTCTCTACAATGAAGAATGACGGTTCGGGCGATGAGGAGAATATGGAGAAGACATCTACCGCGGCCTCAATGGTTTTCAGCATGATTCTTGGAATGCTTCTGTACATGTTCATCATATTATACGGACAACAGGTCCTCACTACCGTAATCGAAGAGAAACAGAGTCGTGTACTTGATGTCATGGTGACATCGTGCTCCCCGTTCCAAATGATGATGGGAAAGATTCTGGGCATCGCCGCTGTTGCAGCGGTACAGGTCCTTATCTGGGGGTTGCTTATTACCATAGCCAGTACCATACTTACGCCAATGATACCTGTCGAGGCCATGGATGCCACTTCCGGGTTATCTGCCGCTACCGCAAAGTTCGGCAACATCCTATTCATTCTGAAACTCTTCCTGTGTCTGCTTCTTTACATAGTTGGAGGCTTTCTCCTTTACGCATCACTCTACGCTGCAGCAGGCTCTTCCGTTGACTCAGCACAAGATGCCCAACAGTTCAGCACTATCATACTGCTTCCCATCGTGATGGGTGTAATAGTCATGATGTCAGTGTACAACAACCCCGATTCGGGACTTGCCTTCTGGTGCTCCATGATTCCATTCACCTCACCTATTGTCATGATGGCAAGAATACCTTTCGATGTCCCGGACTGGCAGATTATCCTGTCGCTGCTGATTCTGTATGCCAGCTTTATACTGACCACATGGCTGGCGGCACGAATATACAGGATAGGAATATTCATGCACGGCCGAAAACCGTCATGGAAAGATCTGGGGAACTGGCTGCGGACAAAATAACCTCAATGCCTGTTCTTACTCCTGGCGGTATTGACTCGGAGTCCGTCCTGCCTTGTTCTTGAAGAACTTGAAAAAGAAAGACTGGTTCGGGAAGTTCAATACCGCCGCTACCTCCTTAATGGATAGTTCTGAATGCTTCAGCAGGTTCTTGGCTGAAAGAATCACCAGTTCGTCAATCCATTGTGGACCGGACTTACCGCTGACATCCTTGACCACCTTAGACAAGTATTTGGGAGTAACACACATCTTGTCTGCATAGAACTGCATCTGCCTCTCATTAACATAGTAGGTGGATGCAAGTTTCATAAACTGCTCGAACATCAAGCGCTGCCGTGTGGATTTCTGGTCATCAACGACAGGCTGTTCGTTCATTTTGCTGCGCAGGAAACCGGCAAACTGATAAAAAACAGATGTCATTATGGCCCTCACACTTTCCGTCACATAAGTCTGTCTCGATTTAATGACCTCTTCGACAATGTCGAAATAGCGTTCCAACAGATTGTATTCCTTATCGGAAAGCAAAATGCACGGATTACGCAACACTTCCAAAGCTGCCTGAATGACATTACTCAGATCAATTCCTGAATTTTGGAAAAAATCGGTTGTCACATTTATCAGACTGAAACTGACCTTCCTGTCTGAAATCCCTCCTGTAGAATTGAATTGGACAATATTGCCTGGCGTAACGACCATCAGCATACCCTTGCAAAGCGTGTATTCATTCAGATTGACGCTGCATCTGATAGTTCCTTCATGACAATAGGCTGCAAGATAACTGTCTATATAGAAGGGGTGGCCCAACTGGCTGAAATCAGATTCCTCACAGCAACGGGCAACGACAAGCCTGTCCTCCAATCCCACTATTTCGCCGGTTGATATCATTTTCCTCACCATGTAGGGATTCACGCGAACCTCATCTAAACGAGTATCCATTTCGTCATGTTTTGCGCCAAAAATACACACGAAACGTGATTTTCTATATTAAAAAAGATAAAAATTCGACTTTTAGATACATTTTGTGCAATTTTTTGTTTATTAAAACATCTTTTCTTTGCCTACTTTTGCAGCATAAACAACAAGTCCTATGAAAAGTGCAAGACAAATCATCCGGTTGACTGCCCTTACACTGGCCATCATGGTCAGCACGGGAGTCCAGTCTCAGACTATCCTGTCACTTCAGGAGTGTCGGGACATGGCTCTGAAGAATAACCGGGAATCGGCAATCGCTCAAGAAAAAGTAACCGCCGCCGGATATGACAGAAAGGCGGCCCGTTCCAACTACTTCCCCAAAGTCTCAATTACCGGCGGTTACCTGCATAATGGTGACAATATTTCACTGCTTAGTCCTGATTTGCAGAACGGCATATCAAACATAGGCACCGCAGTCGGCAATATCGTATCGGGCATACAGACCGATCCTCAGTTCATGGCGCTGCTCTACAATAGTCCCACACTGCAGTATCTGGCATCCAAACTGATGACCTCAGACTTATCCGGAAAACTTAACAACCTTGGAACCAGCATTGCTGACCGCTTCACCTTCGACATCAGCAACCTCTATGTGGGTGCCATATCTGTCGAGGAGCCTATCTATGTCGGCGGCAAGATACGTGCATATAACAAGGTGACAGCATATGCCGAAGAGTTAGCAGCCACTCAGCTTGAAGGTGAAGACCGCAAGATAATGGTTGCGACAGACGAGGCCTATTGGCAGGTCGTATCGGTAGCCGATAAGCTGAAACTGGCAGACCAGTATGTCGATCTTCTGAAAAAACTTGATAGCGACGTGGAAAAGATGAAGAATGAAGGCGTTGCGACAGAATCAGATCTTCTATCGGTAAAGGTTAAGCTTAATGAGGCCGAAATGACTCAACTGAAGGCCCAGAACGGACTTGTACTGGCAAAGATGCTGCTGTGCCAGTTGTGCGGACTCGACCTTCATTCAGATATACAGCTTGCAGACGAGCGCAACACCTCTATCGATGTTCCCAAGGAACGTCTGGAATTTACTCAAGAAGACATCGAAGAGAACCGTCCAGAGCTCAAAAGTCTGAGACTGGCCACCCAGATGTACGGCCAGAAAGTCAACATCGTCCGTTCAGATTATCTCCCCAGCATAGCCCTGATGGGCAACTACATCCTTACGAATCCCAACATAAAACACGGTTTCGAGAAAGAATTTGCAGGCACATGGAACGTAGGAGTAATCGCACGCATCCCGGTTTTCCACTTCGGAGAAGGAGTCAACAAAATCAGAAAAGCCAAGTCTGAAGCGCTCATATCACAGTACCAGCTTGAGGACATACGACAGAAGATAATGCTTCAGGCTACCCAATACGAGCAGAAATTGGCCGAAGCGGACTCAAGACTTCAGATGGCCCGCAAGAATCTGGACAACGCCGAAGAAAACCTGCGAATGGCCAATATCGGATTCCAGGAAGGCATGCTTGAATCATCTGTAGTAATGCAGGCCCAGACAGCCTGGCTGAAGGCACATTCAGAAGAGACAGACGCCCGTATTGACCGGATTATGGCTGATGTGTATCTGCGTCAGGCTACAGGATTGTGGAACAAATGAAAATAAAATAGAATTATGGAACACAAAATTCAGAAAGCCAACATCATCATGGCCCTTTCGTCGTTGGCTGTCATTGTGGTCATTATCTGTGTTGTCGGAATCTTCACATTCAACCGCGAAGAGGACAACATCATCCAGGGACAGGCTGAAGCCAGCGAATACCGCATTTCGAGCAAGGTTCCCGGCAGGATTCTTGAAATCCGCGTAACAGAAGGACAAAAAGTCAATGCAGGCGACACTCTTGCCATACTCGAGGCACCGGACATACAGGCCAAGCTCGCACAGGCCGAAGCTGTACGCACAGCCGCCACTGCCCAGAACGCAAAAGCGCAGAAGGGAGCCCGGGAGGAGGAGATCCAAGCCACATACGAAATCTGGCAAAAAGCCAAGGCCGGTCTGGAAATAATGGAGAAATCGTACCGTCGAGTAGAGAACCTGTTCAGTCAGGGAGTTGTCAGTGAGCAGAAACGTGATGAGGCCAAGGCACAGTATGATGCGGCAGCAGCTACAGAAAAAGCGGCTCTTGCACAATACACCATGGCAAAGAACGGAGCCGAAAATGAGACTAAAGCCATGGCAGCAGCACAAATGCGTCAAGCTGAAGGCGTTGTTGCAGAAGTGAATTCATACATTGACGAGACAGTGCTCACGGCAAGCATCGCCGGTGAAGTGAGCGAGATATTCCCGATGGTGGGCGAACTTGTAGGTACGGGCGCCCCGATAATGAATATTGCTGTAACAGACAAAATGTGGGCATCATTCAACGTGCGCGAGGATCTTCTTAAAGACATGGCAATCGAGAGTGTACAGAAAGCATACGTACCTGCGCTGGACAAGGATATCGATATCAAGATAACTTATATCAGAGACATCGGCTCATACGCTGCATGGAAAGCCACCAAGGCCAATGGTCAGTATGACCTGAAGACATTCGAGGTCAGAGCGGTTCCGACAGAAAAGGTTCAGGGACTCCGTCCGGGCATGACAGTACTGATGAACAAGTAAACTCCTCCGGTCATGTCAGTCAGAAAAAGCAGAATATATATATTGGGCAGAAGGGAACTGGGACGGATGACAAAGCGTCCGATTTACCTGCTCGCCATGATATGTGCGCCCCTGTTCTGCTTCATCTTCTTCACCACCCTGATGGACGAGGGGCTTCCCTCCAACATTCCGGCAGGTGTGGTTGACGAAGACAACACCTCCCTTTCACGTCAGATTCTGAGGAATCTCGATTCGTTTCAGCAGACAGAAATAGTGCAACAGTATTCCAATTTTTCCGAGGCGCGCAGCGCTATGCAGGAAGGTAAAATATACGCATTCTATTACATCCCGGCCGGAACGACTGAAAAGACTCTTCGTTCCGAACAGCCAAGTATATCATTCTACACAAATGCATCATACCTGATCGCAGCGTCACTGATGTATCGCGACATGACGATGATGTCTGAATACGCCGCTGCCGGCGTGGGACGCGAAACAATGATGGCCAGAGGTTACACAATGGACCAGGCGATGGGGTTCCTCCAGCCAATCAGGATAGACATGCGTGCTGTGGGCAACCCTTGGCTCAACTATTCCATCTACCTCAACAACACCCTGCTTCCGGCAGCCCTTATGCTGATGATTATGCTGGTAACAGTCTTTTCAGTGCACACTGAGCTAAAGGACGGGACTTCTTATGAATGGCTTGACGAAGCAGATGGAAATATCGTGGTGGCGGCAATCGGCAAGCTTCTGCCGCAAACCGTCATTTTTTCTGTCATGTCCTGTCTATATCTCATATGGCTGTATGGTTTTCTCGGTTTTCCACTACGAAGCGGACTCCTTCCGATGCTGCTTGCGGCCGTAATGCTGGTAATGGCCTCTCAGGGATTCGCATTGTTCATCTCTTCAGCCATTCCTTCACTGAGATGGGCCCTCAGCCTATGTACGCTTTGGGGAGTACTCTCATTTCCCATTTGCGGTTTTTCATTCCCCGTCATGGCCATGCCTCCCGCACTTCAGGCCCTGTCATACTTCTTCCCGTTAAGGTACTACTTTCTCATATATGTTGACCAGGCGCTGAACGGATTATCCTTATCCTACTCCGTATGGTACTATACGGCATTGTTAGGATTCATGATGTTGCCGCTGACTGATATCAGGCTACTGAAACGCACGGCGCTTAAATACGAATACACTTACTGACAAACTATGGAGAACAATTGGTTTAAAACTCTTATAAGCGTTGCTGTCAATGAGATGAATCATGCGCTCAAGGACTCAGGAGTACTTCTGTTCTTCGTAGTAGTTCCCCTGCTCTATCCGTTGCTGTACGCATACCTTTACAACGGCGAGACAATACACGAAGTTCCTGTCGTCGCCGTTGATGAGTGCCATTCGGCAGAGAGCCGCCAGTTCCTGCGCAAAGCAGACGGGACTCCCGATCTGAAGATTATCTCATACTGCGCCGACATCGGGGAGGCCCGCGAACTGATACGCAGACACAAAGCGTACGGACTAATCCACATTCCCTCTGATTTCTCGAAAGAACTTGCTGAAGGCCGTCAGGCTACGGTCAACACTTACAGCGACATGAGCGGACTGCTTTATTACAAAGCCCTGCTCAGCGGATGCACTCAAGTATCACTCTCCATGAACAGGGAAATAAAAATGACACGCCTTTCCGGAATGTCAGACAGAGAGAAGGAGGTGATGACAAAACCTATAGAATATGACTATGTCGCAATGTTCAATCCCCAAAACGGATTCTGCACCTTTCTGATTCCCGCTGTACTCATTCTCCTCATCCAGCAGACTATGGTACTCGGAGTATCACTTCTTGCAGGGACAGAAAGGGAACGCCGCATGAAAGGACTGGAGATTATCGGCGATTACAATACCAGTCCGTTGGCTATTCTTGCGGGACGGGGAATGTGCTACTTTATTATTTATTCAGGAATCTGTCTCTATACCCTGTGCATTGTGCCCAAAATGTTCAACCTCATACAACTGTGGCAGCCTCAGGACATCATTCTGTTCTGCATCCCTTACATCCTGTCATGTGTTTTCTTTGCGATATCCATCTCATACTTTGTAAAAGAGAGGGAAAGTTGCTTCCTGTTGTTTGTGTTCGCCTCAGTACCCTTGCTGTTCATGTCCGGAATATCGTGGCCGGCTTCCAACATACCCGCTTTTTGGAAATGGTTCTCATACATTTTCCCGTCAACCTTCGGAATCAACGGTTTCGTACGAATGACAAATACAGGAGCAAGTCTTTATCAGATACGACATGAATATATTTGCCTATGGATTCAGACAGGCTTCTATTTCATGATGTCAGTAATGATTTACATCCGTCTGTTCCGCTCCGACTACATGCCGGACGTAAAGTACATAAGACAGGCAGCACTGCAGAGAATCAACCGCAGAAAGGAGAAAATAGGTGAACGTGTAAACAGAATCAGGACAAAGTTTGATCGTTAACCAGAGCAAGCTTTCCTATTATTTGGTCTGCATACGTCTTTGACACGGGAATATGCGGGGCTCCGTCGTATTCAAGTTCTGCATACATACCGTCAGGTTCCTTCTGTATAACCTTGACATGCCTCAGGTTGATAAAATAAGAACGGTGGCAGCGAACCAGATTATTCTGCATGCATACCTCCTCAAGTTCCTTCATCTTGTTGCGCAGCTGATACTTGACCATCCTGTCATTCTTCATGTAACAGATTATGACATAATTGTTGGCAGCCTCAATATAGAGCACAAGACCTGCTGCGACAACAAGTTTCAGATTATTCTGTGAGTCACGGAAATGAATGGGGCTGGATTCATTTCCAATCTGACCGGATGCATATTTCCGGATAGTGTCGTCACGTTCTTCCACCTGAATGCCTTTATAGTTCAATTCAGACAACAGATTAACAGTAACATAGGGAAACACCATCGTTGACAATGCTATCAGGAACATCGAAGGCAACAGAGTAAAGTATGGTTCGGAGCGGTGATTCATCAGCCAATTGAATAGAGTGAAGAACATCACTATGACAACCATCTCAACAAACTCCCACATCACGAACTGGAAACGTCCCAGATCCATTCTGTTTCGTACAAGCAGCATTGCCAGACGGCTGATCAGAGTACATACAAGCTGAATGGAGGTCATGATAATAGCTCTGAAGGCAAGCTGATTGATATCCACATCAAACAATATGTCTATATGAAGAGGCTTGAAAACAATAAGATAGAAAAAGGTAAAAAGAGGCATGAGCAGAATATAGCATATCATCATGCCCTGATCGAAATATGATTCCGGAATCTTCCTCATAAGCAGCAACTGTGATTACTCTGCAAATATAGTGGTTATATTTCACCCAAACAAGATAGTTGTAAAATTGCAGCAGACTGGATTTCACCATCAAATAACATTTTTCACCATCATATAGGGCTTTATACAACCAATCGCCCCAATACATCACAAAAATTTTCGTCCCTAGAACATATGCCTTAACTTTGTGGCGTAATTAAGCGAAAGAACTATGACAGCTATGTGTTTCAACGACAAGCAGCTTGAGCTTGTCAGAAAAGTATCGGGAGGCAACCGGCTGACTGCACCTATAGAATACAAATGGAAAGAGGTTTCTCCGGAGGAGTACGAGGAAAGCGCGCGCAGCCTTGCTTGCGGCCTCATGGTTAAAGGATTGCACCGCGGTGATACCGTAAACGTGTCCAACGCGTCTGACGACAGTTTCGCATTCATATCATTCGCATGCCGTCTGGCACACCTTACCCCATCATGTAAAGAGGGTGACTCCGGGTTTGCAATAAACGCCCTGTCGGACGATGCCGGCTACCTTATGAACATAGGTGCCGCATGGATGGGCAAGTACAAGCAGATACTGGACCGCTCGATACGCAGTCTGTCGATCAATTAATATGCCTGCAAGATATCCCGGGGGCAGAAGTACAGAGACTCTGCCCGGGACAAGTTCAACGGCATCGGTAAGAGACCCAGTCTCATTCCGGTGCCTTGTTTTATCCCACTTTTCACGCGGCAATCCGGCACGGGAATGTTGACTGATAGGATCCTTTTTTATCAAAAATTCTACAAACAATTATTCCGGATATCGGTGCAAGCACTATCTTTGCGGAAAACAGTGTTATATGTCGGAAAAAGTTAATCTTGTAGCGGATCTCGCGCTCATTCTTGTCTCAGCAGGGATGTTCACCATAATCTCAAAAGCCCTTAAACAGCCTCTGATTCTCGGTTACATCATTGCAGGATTCATTGTAGGCCCCCATGTCGGTCTATTCCCCACAATAACAAGCACGGAGGCAGTCAATCAATGGTCAGAGATCGGCATCATTTTTCTGCTGTTCGCACTGGGACTTGAATTCAGTTTCAAGAAGCTGCTCAAAGTCGGCAGCAGTGCCCTCATCACTGCCGGAACCCAATGCATAGGTATGTTTATTGTGGGCATAATTGTAGGAAAAGCCATGTCATGGAGCATGATGGAAAGTATTTTTCTCGGAGGAATGCTTTCTATGTCATCAACGACAATCATCATTAAGGCATACGACGACCTGGGCCTCAAAAACAAATCATACGCTTCATTGGTTTTTGGAGCACTGGTGTTTGAAGACCTTATTGCGGTTCTCCTGATGGTTCTGCTCTCGACAATGGCAATATCAAACAAATTTGCCGGAGGAGAGATGCTTTTCGGCCTTGCCAAACTGGGCTTCTTCCTGATACTATGGTTCCTGGTAGGTATTTACCTCATTCCTACCATACTGAAGAAAGCCCACAGATACCTAAATGACGAGATTCTTCTGCTGGTTGCCATAGGACTCTGTTTTGCAATGGTGTCGATGGCCAGTTATGCAGGCTTTTCATCGGCCTTGGGAGCTTTTGTGATGGGTTCGATACTTGCCGAGACACTTGAATCCGAACACATCACAACACTTGTAAAGAGCATAAAGGATCTTTTCGGAGCAATCTTCTTCGTCTCAGTCGGAATGATGGTCGATCCTGCCGTGATAGGTCAGTACTGGGTCACCATCCTGATACTGGCCCTCGTCACAATGACAGGCATCCTGATATTCTCCACTTCGGGAGCGATAATATCCGGTCAAGGTTTGTACAACTCTGTCCACGCAGGTTTCAGCCTGGCCCAGTTGGGAGAATTTTCTTTTATCATAGCCGGTCTGGGCTGTTCTCTCGGCGTAATGCGCGACTTCATTTATCCCGTCATAATTACCGTTTCGGTACTGACCACTTTCACCACCCCGTACATGATTAAGGCCGGCGATCCTGCCTGCAGATTCCTGGAAAAGAAACTGCCTTCTGACTTTCTTGCCAAGATCAATTCCGCACAGGGACACAAAAACTCACCGGCTGCCGCAAACGAATGGAAGATTCTGCTCAAGAACTATGCAATAAGGGTTGTCCTCTATAGCGTTGTCCTCATTGCAATTGTTCTGGCTTCACAGATCTATCTGGACGGCCTGCTTTCAAAATTCTTCCCTTCATTGGGTAAGATGGCCCTCGATTCGCTGTCTGTGGGCATTACACTTGCCGTCATGTCTCCGTTCCTTGTCGGGCTGGCCATCAGCGGTTCATCCATAGCCCGTTCATCCGACAAGTTGCTAAAGGAGAACGAAGCGAGCACATGGACTGTCATAGCACTTACCGTGCTGCGGTTCCTTCTTGCCATGGCATTCGTTCTTTCAGTCATCGTAGGGCATTTCAGCATCTCTGCAGAGATGTTCATACTTATCTTTGTCGTAGGAGCATTATTCCTTTTTCTGGCACGGAAAAGGCTCAACCGATACTCAGTCATTGAAGACAGATTCATTCAGAACCTCAACGAAAAAGAGCGTTACGAACGTGCTATGGCACCAGTGTCCACTTCGGTTACGGAGAGTCTCTCTTCGTACGACGTCTCTACTGCAATCTACCTTGTTCCGCAAGAATCGTCATTTGCCGGCAAGCCTCTAAGGGAACTGCCATTCCGCCATGTGTCTGAAGTAAATATCGTCAAAATCATTCGCGGCAAAAAAAACATACTCATCCCCTCGGGAGACGAGATAATCTATCCCTTGGACCGTCTGCTTGCTGTAGGGACTTCATCCCAACTTGAGAGTTTCAGACAAACGATGAAGGAAAGCATAGATAAAGAAGGCAGTGTCCATGACGAGTTTGTCCTTGAGCCGATAAAACTTGACGACCAGTCATTCCTTACTGGCAAATCATTGAGAGAGGTCAAGATGCGTTCCTACGGCTGCATGGTCATAAGCGTGCTGAGAGGTGACAAATTCATTACAAATCCAAAACCTGACTCAAAGTTCATGTCAGGCGACATTGTCTGGCTGGCAGGGGAAAAATCCGGATGCTACTGGTGGAAGTGACGGGCTTTCTCTATAAAGCCTCTCACATGGGCAAGGTACTCGTCAGGATGGTCTTTAAAAGAGTATGTGTGCTTGACAGTATTAGGTGCCACCCAAATTTCCTTATAACCAAGCGTCTTGGCTTCGTAGCATTCATAGACAAAACGTGACGGAACCACATCATCGCTGCTGCCGTGAATGAAAAGCATCGGCCTGTCGCATTTGGCCACCTGATTCACTGACGAAGCCTCTCTGAAGTCCCAGCCGTATTTCCTTGCACAGAACTCACTAGCTTTTTCGAGATTCTTCTCCGTGAAAGAAGTACGTGAACGTATGTCTTCCAACTCATCCCATACCGAGGTATAGCCGCAATCTTCCACAAAAGCCCTCAAGTAGTCAGGCAGATCAGGTTCACCGCTGAGCATCATGGTAGTAGCTGCGCCCATCGAGACACCACAGACCAGCATGAAGTCGTCATTCCATAATTCATGAGCCACAGCCACCCAGCGTTTGATATCCAACCGGTCGTTCCATCCCATCTGGGCATAACGTCCTCCGCTAAGTCCGTGATACTGAAGGTCGGGCAGCAACACATTGAACCCGATTGAGTCCCTATACATGCGGGCCAGATGCAGCATCGAGATATGGTTTGAAATATAACCGTGAATAATAATTGCCGTGCCGCCTGCATTCTCACATCCTGCATAGACCGCATGAAGCCTTACACCGCCCTCTTTCACGATCATGGTATCGCGGAACACACCTTCATTCCTCAGGCTGTCGTACCATTCCATTACTCCCGGGAAACGACGATCCATACCCGAACGCGTATTCTCAAGGCTCTGCATAATCGCTCCTGGCTTCAGCGCAAAGCCGCAAATCATCCGACCTGTACTGCACCCCGACACAAACAGTGCCCAAGCCATCAATGCAATATAACAAGCCTTCCTTCTGACACTCATATATAAGCCGATAAAGAAATCAACCCTTCTGAGACATAAGAAAATCGCGGAAACCGGAATAATCCCTGCCTACAGGAACGCTCTGCTTTGTTCCTCTCATGAAGGCCTGAAGGCGTTCAGGTATCACGACATCGCCACCGGTTATGGCATCTACCTTCTCCTTGAACTTGGCAGGATGGGCTGTTTCGAGGAACACTCCTGTCTGACCAGGTTCAAGCTGTTCCTTAAGGGCTCGGTATCCACAAGTACCATGCGGATCCATCAAATACCCTGTACGGTCATAAACCTCCTTGAGAGTTTCACTTATCTGGGCATCTGTATAGGTTGCCCCGCCAATGTTACTGCTTATGTCAGCATGCGAACCGTTGTATAAATCAAGTACTCGGGCGAAATTACTGGGATTGCCTACATCCATCGCGTTTGCAAGAGTCTGTACTGACGGCTTCGGATTGTAAGCGCCTGTCTTCAGATAGTTGTAGAAGATATCATTGGCATTGTTAGCTGCAATGAAGTGTTTTACCGGCAATCCCATCTTCCATCCGAAAAGCCCGGCAGTTATATTGCCGAAATTGCCGCTGGGAACGCAAATGACGAGATTGTCGGCTTTGCCAATGGCCTTCAACTGGGCGTATGCTCCAAAATAGTAGAACGACTGGGGCAGGAAACGGGCCACGTTGATTGAGTTGGCCGAAGTAATATTCATGTGCGAAGCAAGACCCTCGTCCATGAAGGCATTTTTCACCAATGTCTGACAGTCATCAAACACCCCATCCACCTCGACAGCGGTAATGTTGCGTCCAAGCGTCGTGAACTGGCACTCCTGTATAGGGCTGACTTTCCCCTTGGGATAGAGCACATAGACATGTACACCATCAACACCCAGAAATCCGTTGGCCACTGCGCTGCCCGTATCACCCGAGGTGGCGACAAGCACATTCACCAACCGGTTCCCGTTACGGTTGAACCACCCCAGAAGTCTCGCCATGAACCTGGCACCCACATCCTTGAACGCAAGTGTCGGTCCGTGGAACAACTCCAGCGAGAAGATGTTCTCTTCAACTCTGACAGCAGGGATAGGAAACGAGAGCGTGTCATATACGATAGTTCGCAGGTCATCAGCCGGAATGTCATCACCGAAGAAAGCATCTGCCACAATGTACGACAACTCCTGCAGGCTCATGCGGTCAATATTCTCGAAAAAAACTTTTGGAAGCGTCTTAATGGTGCGGGGCATATAGAGGCCGCGGTCAGGAGCAAGTCCGCGCACCACTGCATCGCGTAGAGTTACATCAGGCGACTTCCTGTTTGTGCTGTAATATAACATTTCGTTTACTTATTGCTGTAGGAATAATTTTATGAAATCAGTTCCCTCTTCTACCAGGCCGTAACCGCCTGACTTGCAGGATTCCTCGTCGAAAGCGGTCACGCTGTCGGGGGTGATGTCGGGACGGAAAACCAGGAACGGGACTGGATCGGAAGTGTGTGTCCGGTGAGCACAGGGCGTCGGATGATCAGGCAAGACAGCAAACGACACAGGTTCGTCCCAACCTTTGACAGCCTCGAAAACCGGACCTATGAGACGACTGTCCAGATCCTCAACAGTACGTAGTTTAAGATCTGCATTACCCTCATGGCCAGCCTCATCAGGAGCCTCTACGTGGACATATACGAAATCGTCCGTACGCAGCGCATCAATGGCAGCACTTGCCTTGTTCTCATAATTTGTGTCATAGAGTCCGGTAGCACCCTCAACCTCAATTACCCGCATTCCGGCATATCGTCCAATTCCCTTTATTAGGTCAACAGCCGAAATAACTGAACTGTGACGTAAAAACGGAAATGATTGCGACAGAGCCGGCATCTGGGGCCTGTAGCCGGGCGACCATGGCCAGATACTGTTTGCGCAATCGCGGCCTTCAACCATACGCCGCAGGTTGACCGGATGCTTCGGCAAAATCTCTTGTGAACGGAGAACCAACTCATTAAGCAGCGAAGCAGTATCATTGGCTTCCGGAACCTCAGCCTTGACTAGAAGAGGTCTGAAAGGCTGGCCCGGGACATCGTGCGGAGGAGTGCATTGCAGCCTCTTGTCACCGCCATCAACAACCAGAAGATGCCTGTATTGTATGCCTGGATAGAAATGAACCTTGTCAGAGCCGAGTTCACGATCAAGGAAAGCAATCAGTTCCCTCCCTTCTTCAGTGGACAGATGTCCCGCCGAGTGGTTCTTGATATTACCGTTCTTTATGCAAACAATGTTACAGCGCATGCCCATCTGACCGGGAAGAATATCAACTCCCATGCTGGCGGCCTCAAGCACCCCGCGACCCTCGAACATAGTCCGGACATCATATCCCAACACCCCCAAGTTGGCGACCTCGCTTCCCGGCACAAAACCGTCCGGAACGGTCTTGAGCAATCCGGTACGGCCTTTCGCAGCCAGCATGTCCATATACGGCTTACGGGCCTGCTGAAGAACCGTCCTGCCCCCGAACTGTTCAATCGGCCAGTCGGCCATTCCGTCACCCAGAATAACGATGTATTTCATATCAGATGTTCGCTATGCTCATTATGTCGGCAAATACGCCCGCAGCGGTTACAGCGGCACCGGCGCCATAGCCCTGAATCATCATGGGATACTCCTTGTAACGCTCAGTGGTCAGCAATATAATGTTGTTGCTCCCCTGAAGATTATAGAACGGATGGTACTTGTCAACCTCACTGAGCGATACGCTGCACTTTCCGTTCTCCATTCTTGCGACATACCGCCACCGACGCCCCGCAGCCTCCAGCTTCAGACGACGCTCTTCAAATTCATCATCAAGTTCGGGAAGCCTGCTCCAGAACTCATCTATTGTACCGTCAAGCAGATCCTGAGGTATAAACTGAATAGCCTCAATATCGCCCTGTTCAACCTTGTAGCCACTCTCACGTGCCAGAATTACCAATTTGCGCATCACATCGCGTCCGCACAAATCTATTCGGGGGTCGGGCTCGCTGTAACCCTTCTCTTTGGCCAGACGCACGGTATCGCTCAACTTGCAGTCCGCCCCAATCATGTTGAAAATGAAGTTCAGGGTCCCGCTGAGCACCGCTTCAATCTTAAGGATATGGTCGCCGCTGTTTATCAGGTCGTTGATTGTATTGATAATCGGCAGTCCGGCGCCCACATTGGTCTCGAAAAGGAACTTGACGCCTCTTTTCCTGGCGGTCTGCTTCAGATTAATATAGTTGTCATAGTCCGACGAAGCTGCAATCTTGTTGGCAGCCACCACCGAAATGTTATGACTGAGGAAATCTCCATAGAGCCCGGCTACAGCCTCGCTCGCGGTGCAGTCAACAAATACCGAATTAAAAATGTTCATACCTATAACCTCCGAGCGCAGACGCTGCAGATTGCTTGGTGCGCTATTTTCAAGAAGCTCACGGTAATTGCGCAAATCGATGCCTTCACGGTTGAAAACGGCGCGACTGCCACGAGCGATACCCACCACATTCAACTTAAGGCCACGCTCGCGCATAAGGTTTTCGCATTGCCGGCTTATCTGGTTGATAAGACTGTTTCCAACTGTACCCACTCCGCAGATGAAGAGATTCAAGACCTGATACTCTGACAGGAAAAACGAATCGTGGATAACATTAAGTGACTTACGTAACGAACTGGATTCAACGACGAACGAAATGTTCGTCTCAGAAGCGCCCTGAGCACAGGCAATGACGTTTATACCATTGCGTCCCAAAACTCCGAACAATTTTCCGGCTATACCGGGACTGCGTCGCATGTTCTCACCCACGATAGCGATCGTAGCCAGATTCTTCTCGGCTGTAATCGGGAAAATCTGTCCCTGTTCAATCTCACGTGCAAATTCTTCGTTTAAAACCTCGCAGGCACTCTCTGCATCCGAGTTTCTGACACCAATCGAAGTGCTGTTCTCTGACGAGGCCTGAGACACCATGAAGACGCTGATACCTTTGCCGGCAAGGGCGCGGAAGATACGGAAGTTGACACCAATTACCCCCACCATTCCCAGACCGGTCATGGTGATAAGACAAGTATCGTTAATACTCGAGATACCCTTGATGGATTTCGTTCCCGTCGGAAGATCCTTGACTATTACAGTACCCTTGGCGTCAGGATTAAACGTATTCTTTATGAGAATCGGAATATTCTTGAGACAGACAGGATATATCGTCGGAGGATACACCACCTTGGCACCGAAATTGCACAATTCCATCGCCTCGACATAACTCAGTTCGCTGATGGTATATGCGGCACTAATTACACGCGGATCGGCTGTCATAAATCCGTCAACATCTGTCCAGATCTCAAGACTGGAGGCATTAAGCGACGCAGCAAGCAGAGAAGCAGTATAGTCTGAACCTCCACGGCCAAGGTTGGTTACCTCGCCCGATACTGTGTCAGATGCAATGAACCCGGGAACCAGCGAACGGTGAGGCAGGTTACTGAAAGTCTGACGTATGAGCAGATCGGTCTTAGCCGCATCGATGGTGTGGCGCTTCGATTCAGTCTTTATGAAAGCACGCGAATCGAACAGGGTTATGTCATCAATGAGATGCCATACAATCTGCGAAGAAAGACGCTCACCATAACTGACGACCGTATCAAGAGTATGATCAGACAAATCGTGAATCAGGAAAAGTCCCTTCATGATATTGGTGAGTTCTCCGAAAAGCCTGCGTATGCCGTTAAGGGCCTTGCGGCGCCCACCGGCAGGAAGAATGTCGTAAACCATTGTCTCGTGACGGGTTATCATCGCTGCAAGTTCCTGCTCGTAACGGGAATCACCCGCTGCTGCCAGTTGCGCCGTTGAGATAAGCTTGTCAGTAATACCGCCCAGGGCAGATACGACCACTATCACATCGTCATCCTGAGACTCAACAATCTTCTTGACATTGAGTATGCTCTCCTTCGAACCGACCGAGGAGCCGCCAAATTTCAAAACTTTCACAGTGAATACTATTTTTCAAACTGCAAAATTACTCCATTTTTGCTAGAATACTGCATATTATGCGCAGAAGTTAGGGTATAGGAAATCCAAAACTACGGTCCCTTTGGGCCTATCCCTCCCACGCCCTACAGTCGTAGGCCTCTCCCGTTCACAACTCTCTAACCGAAGAGTTGTCTGAAAGCCTCCTCGACCTTGTTTACGGGAAATATTCCGATACCAGGTTTCCCTGTCTTAAGCCCATGCATGTTTGACGATGGAATGATGATACGTTCAAAGCCCAACTTGCCGGCCTCGGCGATGCGCTGTTCTATGCGACTTACAGGACGGATCTCGCCCGAAAGGCCAATCTCACCGGTCATGCAGACAGTACGGTCTATGGCAATGTCCAGACTGCTGGAGAGTATGGCACTGATTACGGCCAGGTCATTTGCGGGATCGCTCACCTTCAAGCCGCCTGCAATGTTAAGGAAGACATCCTTCTGTCCCAGCTTGAAGCCTGCACGTTTCTCCAGCACAGCCAGCAGCATATTCATGCGGCGCACGTCAAAGCCGATGGCACTGCGCTGGGGAGTTCCATAAACAGCCGTGCTTGCCAGCGCCTGAACTTCTATCAGGAACGGACGCACGCCCTCAATGGTGCAGGCAATTGATACTCCGCTCATGCCCTGATGGCTGTCGGTAAGCAACAGTTCGCTGGGGTTGCTCACCTGACGCAGGCCGTTCTCACGCATCTCATAGATGCCAAGTTCCGATGTGCTTCCAAACCTGTTCTTGATAGGACGCAGTATGCGGTACAGATAGTGCTGGTCACCCTCAAACTGCAACACTGCATCAACAATATGCTCCAGTATCTTCGGTCCGGCAATAGTGCCGTCCTTAGTGATATGTCCTATGAGCAGCACCGGTGTTCCGCTCTCCTTGGCAAACTTCAGCAGCGAGGCGGCGCACTCACGCACCTGCGTAAGGCTTCCGGCCGAAGAATCAACATACTCGCTGCTTATGGTCTGAATGGAATCAATCACCACTATGGTAGGTTGAACCTCCTTTATCTGGGTGTAGATTTTTTCAAGCGATGTTTCGCAGAGCACCAACAAGTCGTTGTTCTTGCTTTGAGCATTCTGCGACAGGCGGTCTGCACGCATCTTAATCTGGCGAGCACTCTCCTCACCCGACACATACAGGACTTTCTGGCCCTCAATCTGCATCACGGTCTGAAGGATAAGTGTGGACTTGCCTATTCCCGGCTCTCCTCCCAACAGAACGATTGATCCCGGCACAAGACCACCGCCAAGCACGCGGTTCAGTTCATCGTCCAGCATATCAATGCGCGGTTCCTCCTGACTGTTTATCTCGCTCAGAACGTGCGCACGACTGTCGTCAGTCTTGCCCGACGCGCTCTTGCGTGCACTGACACTCTCCATCTGAGAGGTAGGCGCCTTAACAGTCATCTCCTTCATAGTGTTCCATCGGCCGCATGAGGGACATTTGCCGCTCCACTTGGGAGCGTCAAATCCGCACTCGGAACATACAAACACCGTCCTGTCCTTTATCGTTGCCATACGCTATGCCTTTTTTGACATTCTGCTCCACCAGACTATTCCGTAGATGGAGTTCATCATGTAAAAAACATATTGTACCACCATAATAGGTGCAAACTGCACTCCACGAGCGGCAGCTATTGACCACATCACCAGATTTGCAACGTTAACCGCCACCCACATAAACCACTGCTCAATATATGCAAACGTAAGCAGGAACTGTGCACCCACGGCTACGGTCATTGCAAGTGCATCGGACACGGGTTGCGGGTCATCAGTCTTAAGCAACAAACGGCTTATACCCCAAACTGCGGCAACACAAAGCACAATCAGCAAAATTCTCTGAGGCCAGCTCATCCAGCGTGTCCTGATACCCTCGTGCCCGCCGCCCAGCGCACGTTTGCGCCACTGGGCCCAGCCCACAAACTGCATCGGCACATTATAGAGCAGGAACAGCGCCGCATTAGCATACAGCCCGCTCTTAAGCGCCATGTATCCTTGTATGCATGAGCCTAAAAAGCCAAAAATAAAGTTGAGAACGCTGCCCTTAATACCAAAAATCACGCAAAGCACGCTGCACGTTCCCGCAATGAAACTGAGTACACTAAAGTTCCCGTTCAGCACACTGACAGCCACACTCACCATCATGAATCCCAGTATCAGAAACCAATCCCACCAGGTAAATCTCGGTATCTCTATCTTTTTATTCATCGTCTTTCTTCTCCTCACGAAGATACAAAATAGTACAAAAGGGGACAGACCCCAATTGTATCATTTTTCTTCTTTTGACCAACTGACAGCACGGTTTATGAAGTCAATGAATGGCTTGGTGGTTTTGAAAATGGCGGCTACGCGCTCTGCAAGACCGGGCTCGAGAATGAACTTTTCATCAGGGGTGAAAGCCATGCAAAAGCGCTTTAGGCGGTAATAGTCTGAATCCGGCGTATCGGCAGGGAATCCGGCCGGTACCTTCTTGAGAGCGCCCTCATAGTCCAACTCAAAGCGCGGATCGGCCTGCGCCAGAATCTTGCGGAATCCGCCGTCACTCATCTCTATATCCTCGCGCAGAATAGCCAGCACCTTTGGGTCACACCAGTAATCACCCGCAGCCAGCATGTGGGTTCCCTCCCAACTGTCGCTGGCCGATGCACTCACCTGGAAATAGTAGCCGCTGTAAGGTGACTTTTTGCCACCCGGGCAGATATACACGCCCATGTGAGTCTTGTACGGGGACTTATCGGCCGAAAACCTTACATCGCGGTATATGCGATAGGTTATATCATTTATTGTCAGGTCACCGATGGCAGGGTCGAACTTGCGGATCTCTGCAAGCAGTTCCAGAGCAAAAGCATCAAACCGCTCCTTTACCCGCTTATACTCATCTTTGTGCGCCATGAACCACTCACGCTCATTATTGGCACTTAGTTCCTTTAAAAAAACAAGTATCTCTTTCATAATAGGATTTAGCGCGTCGGGAGAGGTCGGTCTTCAGAGATGGCACGAATAAAACGCTTGGTTATGGTGTGTGCCGGACCAGGCATGTTGTTGTGGTCGTGACCATCAAACTCATAGAGGTAAATCTGGTCACAACCGTTAAGTTTCATCATACGCCAGAAATAGGCCTGCTCCTCATAGCGCCCGTAGAGCTCAAGTTCGCGGTCGCCAGAGAGTACAAGCATGGGCATAGGTAGTTTACGCACATGATAGATAGGAGCAGTGTCGTCAATACGCGGCTGCAAGGGACCGATGTCCGACTGCTTGCGCACATTGTAATGCGTGATAATCTGGGCACTGTAAGGGAACACGCCGGCTATGTCATCGGCATCAATTCCGAATTTTTCCAGATAATGTTTGTCAAGAACCACCATATCAATGAGATAGCCGCCTGCAGAATGACCCGCAAGGAATATCTTCTTGGTGCTGCCACCACGTTTCTCTACTTCACGGAAGGCCCAGGCAACAGCGGCGGCGGCATCTTCAATCACCTCCTTTACAGTAGCTTTGGGGAGCAGACGGTACCCTACTCCTATCACACCCATTCCGTTGTTCTGCAGTTCGGCAGGAATCTCCTTGTTACCTCCCTCTATACCGCCTCCATGGAACCATACTACTGTGGGAAAGTCTTTTATGTTCTCCGGATAATAGAAATCCAACAGACAGCGCTCGCGGGCATAATCACCTTCATCAGTACTCCTGTAAGGGATGTTGTACTCAGTGGTGTATGTGGTTTGTACCCTGCGGTTCTGGGCATGAACCGATGTTGCCATCAAAAGAAACGATGCTGCAATGAATAAAGAAGGGGATTGTTTAGGTAGAATCTTGTACTTCATAAAGCGATAGTTGGTTAGGTGTAGTGCAAAGATAGCACATTTTTTGTGCTATTTTTAGTACTTTAGCGCCTTGAATGATTAAGGAATTACAACTCAGGGTAGAGCCGCAGTTCGCGTATAACGAGCAGGTACTCAAGGAGACTGTCTCGCGACATTGCGGACTCGATGTGCGCACTGTAAACGCCGTGCGTACGCTAAGGAAGAGCATCGACGCACGCCAGCGCACCATATTCGTTAACCTGACCCTGAGAGTATTCATCAATGAGCAGCCCCCCGGGGACGAATTCACACGCATAGAGTACAAGCCCGTTGACGACAAGCCCGCTGTTATCGTTGTAGGTGCAGGTCCCGGGGGACTCTTTGCAGCCCTTCACCTTATTGAACTTGGCCTGCGCCCCATCGTGCTGGAGCGTGGAAAGAACGTACGCGACCGCAAAGTCGATATTGCTGCCATAAGCCGTACCCACAAGGTTAACCCTGAATCAAACTACAGTTTCGGCGAAGGCGGTGCCGGCGCCTACTCCGACGGCAAACTCTACACCCGCAGCAAGAAACGCGGCAGCACCGACCGCATACTGAATATATTCTGCCAGCACGGAGCAAGTCCGTCCATATTGTACGACTCTCACCCGCACATAGGCACTGACAAACTGCCGAGAGTCATTGAGAACATCAGGGAAACCATTCTTAGATGCGGCGGCGAGGTACACTTCCGTACCCGCATGACCGGATTTATTGTCAGGGACGGTGTGGTGAATGGGGTATTGGCCGAACGGGACGGCTCTACTGTCAGTTTTGCCGGGCCGGTCATACTCGCTACCGGACACTCGGCACGCGACGTTTACCGATATTTTGCAGACAACCGGTTTGCCATTGAGGCAAAGCCACTGGCTGTGGGATGCCGTCTGGAACATCCCTCACAGGTAATAGACTGCATTCAGTATCACAACCGATACGGGCGGGGCAATTATCTGCCCGCAGCGGAATACAGCTTTGTCACACAGGTAGAAGAACGCGGGGTTTACAGTTTCTGCATGTGTCCGGGAGGTTTCGTCGTCCCTGCCGCTTCCGGGCCGCAGCAGATTGTGGTGAACGGAATGTCTCCGTCCGGCCGGAACTCACTCTGGAGCAACTCAGGCATGGTTGTCGAGACACGAATCTCCGACATCGCCGCAAATGACAGCGACCTGAAAGACCCGCTTGTGATGATGCATTATCAGGAGAAACTTGAACACGACTGCTGGCAGGCAGGGAATATGCGGCAGACCGCTCCCGCCCAGCGCATGACCGACTTCGTGAACGGCAAACTGAGTTTCGACCTGCCTGAGAGTTCGTATTCACCCGGACTCGTGTCATCGCCCCTGCATTTCTGGCTGCCCGGGACAGTAACATCGCGTCTGCGTCAGGCCTTCATGCAGTTCGGCAAGAACAGCCACGGATTCCTGTCATCACAGGCAGTACTGATAGCGGTCGAGACCCGCACGTCTTCGCCGGTACGAATTCTTCGCGACACAGAAACACTCCAGCATGTAACGCTGAAAGGCCTGTTTCCATGTGGCGAGGGAGCCGGCTATGCCGGCGGCATTGTATCGTCGGCAATAGACGGAGAAAGGTGCGCCGAAGCAGCCGCACAATATATGGACAGCATCTGAAGGAAATGAAACAGTTCAGCATAGAGGAGGCGGGAAGCCTGATGACCAGACGCAAAGATGACAGCCACAAAGGCTGTTACGGACACGGGCTGCTCATAGCCGGCGGTATGGGCATGGCCGGAGCCTCTGTAATGGCCGCGAAAGCCTGTCTTAGAAGCGGCATCGGCCTGCTTACCGTATCGGCACCTGAATGCAACCGCACAATACTTCAGACATCTGTTCCGGAAGCGATGGTGAACGTTGACGGCAATACAGAATGGGAGGCCCCGACAGGCGACCTGTCACGCTACAGCGCAATCGCTGCAGGGCCAGGTATCGGGACTTCAAACCTTACAGGCAAAGTCTTGAAAAGACTCCTGACGGACAACCAAGGCATTCCGATGATTCTTGACGCCGACGCCCTCAACATCATTGCAGCCGACAGGAGCACTGAACTGCTGAAAGGCACTGTCATCACTCCCCACCCGGGCGAGTTCGGCCGTCTGCTAAACTGCGACGGGCTGACTTACGAAAAAGGGAACAGAAACGGCCAGGCTTACGACTTCGCCCGGCTTCATGGTTGCACTGTCATCCTGAAAGGACACCGGACAATAGTCGCTGCCCCCGACGGCAGAGTCTCTGCAAATGTCACGGGCAACCCGGGCATGGCAACCGGCGGTAGCGGTGACGTGCTTACGGGGATACTCCTGGCTCTTCTTGCCCAGGGTCTTGATGCATGGAATGCCTCGCGACTCGGTGTCTTCGTCCATGGTCTTGCAGGCGATCTGGCTGCCTTGAGCCTGACCCAGACCGCCATGACTGCAACCGACATCATTCATTTTCTGCCGGACGCATGGAAGCATATCCATAACAATTATAACGCACTATAACATCAGACTATGACATACAGATTGCTAACCCGATTCCTGACAGCAGCATGCATTCTTCTCTACGCTGTCGGAGCACAGGCAGGAAAGTCGGTCTATACCGAAAAGTTTCAGGATAAGAACGGAGTGTTCTTCACTTCAAAAGAGTTCAAGGGCGTCAAGGCCGACGGCAAGACCGATGTAAGTGATGTACTACAGGAGGCAATAAACCGCGTAAAAACAGAACGGAACTTCGGTATTCTGTACATTCCCGAGGGGAAGTACCTCATAACCAAGACCATCTATGTGCCGGCAGCAATCCGCCTGATAGGCTACGGCAAGACCCGCCCGGTCTTCATTCTCGGGAAGAACACTCCGGGATATCAGGATCAGCCCAATTGGATGTTCTGGTTCACCAGCGGCATTGTCAACAGGGGCGGACAACCTTCCGATGCGAATGCCGGTACCTTCTACAGCGGTTTCTCGAATATCGACATCCTGATTGAGGAGGGCAATCCCGGTGCAGTCGGGCTTCGTACCCACTACGCTCAGCATGGAGTTCTGAGCCACTGCACTATCAACGCCGGGAGCGGATATGCAGGTCTGACAGATGTCGGCAACGAAATGGAAGATGTGGAGTTCATCGGCGGGAAGTACGGGATAGCGACCGGACGCCCATCGCCAAGCTGGCCGATGCTTATTGCCGACTGCTCGTTCAAGGGACAGACAGAAGCTGCCATATCGTCACGTGACGCAGCCCTGACCATCCTGAGCAGCAGTTTTGCCGATGCGCCCTATGGCATTGTCTGCGAGAACGAATCCGAACACCTTTATGTCGAGGATTGCTCGTTCGACAATATCAGCGAAGTCGCAATACTGCACAACAGGGAGATTTTATCGACCAACCAGATCAACGTCCGCAACGCTTCGTTCAGGAATGTTATAATTCCCATATCAAGGACAACAGGCCACGGCTCTGAGAGAAGTGTCTCAAAATCATTCTCCGGCATCTACAAACTTGACATACACTTTGGTTTCAGTTCGGGTTCGATGGGTCAGGGCGTATCACACAGTTCGGGACAGAGTTCCGGCACCCTCACTGAATTCAAGGCGGCGGGCAACAGCATCCCTTCGCTGCCCGACATGTCGCAATGGGTCAGCGTTACCGATTTCGGTGCTGTAGGCGATGGCGTGGCCGATGACACTGAGGCGTTGCGCAAGGCCATTGAGAGCAGCGACAATCTCTATTTTCCCGAAGGATGGTACCGCGTGAGCGGAACCGTCAAGATGAAGCCACAGACCAAAATGATTGGACTGCACCCCTACTCGACCCAGATAATCCTGGAAAACGGCACATCAGCCTTCAGCGGATTCGGCGGGCCGGTAGCCGTTGTGGAGTCATCGGAAGGAGGCAACAATATACTCACCGGCATAGGCATAAGCACCGGTACACTCAACTACCGCGCCGTAGCATGCAAGTGGATGGCCGGAGCAGAATCATATCTCAATGACGTCAAGTTCGTCGGAGGCCACGGAACGATGCAGAAACCAGTGCAGACTCAGAGCCAGACAGCAATACCCAGCTTCGGAGGATACTCGCAACAGGGATGGGACACACAGTACTGGAGCCTCTGGATTACCAATGGCGGAGGCGGCACATTCAAGGATATCTGGACAGCCAACACATGCGCTGCCAGCGGTCTGTACGTCAGTGACACACAGACACCGTCGCGCATCATGGCAATATCGCTCGAACACCACCAGCGCGAGGAGTCGCGGTTCGACAACGTCCGCAACTTCAGTATCTACGCCATGCAGTACGAAGAAGAGAGTGCCGAAGGCAAGGACTGCATAAGCATGACAATGAACAATTGCCGCGACATGCTCTTTGCCAACACATGGATGTACCGTGTCATCCGCGTCAACACACCCCGCGACTACGGCATTCTGATAACAGGCTGCAGGGACATAGACTTCTACAACATGCACTGCTGGACGCAGGTACTGCCGATGACGGCTGCTACAATATTCGACCCTAACCGCAAACTTTCAGTCTGGCCTGGCGACTTCGCGCACCAGCACATCACAGGAGACGAGAGAAGCCGGATGCCTGTAGGGGATGCCATCATGATCGGCACCGGATATGAATTTGCCACCGGCCTGACGCGCGACAGCAAGGGAAATGTCTATTTCTGCGAGAACAGACTGAAAAAGATATACAAATGGGATGCATCGACGGGACTGATATCAATGATTGCCGACTTTCCATGGAAACCATTCTCCCTGGCAGTCGATACAAAAGACAATCTGATAGTCATCTGCCGCTACGATCCGCAGCCGGGTCTGGGCGAACACATAGAGCGTCTGCCCGACGACAACCCGAACTACAGCGGCTGGGGCAACGGAGGCTGGGAAGCCCGTGCCTACACCATCACTTCCCACGATGTCATGCAGCCGCTGCCACTTGTTCAGACATCATCGGTCAAGGCTGAACGCGTGATACACCCATCGCACCGCTGGCGTCCCGACTTCATCGAAGTAGCCACTTCAATGCCGGAGCAGAGCTTCCTGGCAGCAGATGGCGTAACAATAATACCGCGCACCTACGACCTGGGCCGTTCAGTACAACTGACCGCCGTCAACCCTTCTGACGACAAGGCAGCCTACATAATCAACGAGGAGAACAAATCGACGTACAAGTTCAAGGTGCTGCCCGACGGCAGACTGGCCGAACCGGAAAACGTACTGCCTCACGGTGACTACGGAGTCTGCACCACCCCCGACGGAACAATATTCTGCGTAGCTGAAGGACGGCTCAACATAAACAATAACAAAACCGGTGAGTACACTCAGTATGAACTTGATGAGCGTCCTCACTCGGTCGTGTTCGGCGGTACGGAGAACGAATATCTGTTTGCCACCACCAATACAGGCCTCTACCGTATCAGATACAAGTAAACGCCGGAATTGTTCCCTTCAATCAGGGAATGTTCTTCTTGTCTGTCGTCCAGCCTTCGCGCAGACTCAGCCCACAGGGACTGCCGGTGAAAAGCGTTCCGGCCTCCTGGTTGCCTTTTAACTGCCATTTGAGCCAGGCACAGGCCACTATGCCGAATTCACCTCCGTTGGGATTCGTATAGGTACCTCCATGCCCTACATTGAAATTGCAGACGAATGCAGGAATCTTCTCCAGACGCTTGAAGTCGTCCATTCCGTTCTCATATGCTATGTCGGTCGGACCGCCCAGAATATAGAGCATCGGAACCTTAATTTTGTTGAGATCCTCCTTCGGAATGTTCGGCATTCCACCCATCATGCTTCCGCCGCCGTTGTTGAACAGACCGCTGTTGCATATCATTACAGTCTTGATGCGCGGGTCGGCACTTACCTGATATGCCTGCAAACCGCCGCACGACATTCCTGCCGCAGCTACATTCTTCAAGTCAATCTTGCCGTAGTACTGGCTGGTCTTGTCGGCATTCTGGGCAGTAATCCAATCGAGTGCATCAAGCAGTTGCGACTGGGCACCCTGCGGCCTGTTGCCGCCACCCATGCCGCCTCCGAAGCCTCCACCCTGTCCCGTGGGCATCGGACCGATGGCAATTACGATGAATCCCTGCGATGCTATCTCGTTCAGGAAGTTGATATGTCCGCTCGGAGAGTTGGCACAACCGCCGTTACCCCACACCAGCACCGGCAGCGGATTGCTCTTGCTGAACTGGCTCAAGTCCTGAGGGCGAAAGATGGTATGTGTCGGAAGTGACTCATCACCCACCATAATTGCCTTGTAATCACCCGAACCGCCATTATCAAAAGTGCGGCTCTCTGTCTCTTTCGCCTGAAGGCCACCGCACAATACCAGCGCAGCAGCCAAAACCATAACTCTCGAAATCTCCATAACTGTCAATATTTGTAACAATGAATACTACACATCAATATCACGGACTCAAAATTATCAAACTTTTCCAGAAAAACTCACAAGTAATAAAAAAGAGATGTAATTTTACAAGACTTCTGACAATCGGGAATTTTTACTCAAAAACAAAAACTGAATATGAAAGGAATCAAGTTATTTGCCCTTGCATTGGCAGCAGTGCTGGGCAGTTGCACACAGGCAGTCAATAACGAAGTCGGCAGCAGGATCATAGAGAACGGCGGTTCAGGCCCATATAAGGCAATCATGGCCAGCGATTCGACACTGGCCACGCACACGGTCTTCCGTCCTCAGGACTTGAGCCAGTTCAGCAAGAGCAATCCGCTGCCGGTGCTGGTATGGGGCAACGGAGCCTGCACCAACTCGCCGTGGGAACACCTGAACTTCCTGAACGAAATTGCATCCAACGGATTCCTCGTCGTTGCAATAGGGCCGATGCCGGCCGAAGGACAGCGCGGCAGCGGCCGTTCCGAGTCGAAAGGGCTTAAAGACGCAATGGACTGGGCCATCGCACAGAACGCTGACAAGACCAGCCAGTACTACGGCAAACTTGACCTCGGCAACATCGCTGCAGCCGGAATGTCGTGCGGAGGCCTTCAGACACTCGACATCGCCAAGGACGAGCGTCTCAAGACCATGATGATATGCAACAGCGGACTCTTCAAAGCCAGCAATGCCGGCAGCGCTGTCCCGGGGATGCCAATGCCTGCCAAAGAGAGTCTCAAAGATATACACACCCCCATCATATATATACTGGGCGGCCCCACAGACATAGCCTATGAAAACGGCATGGACGACTTCAACAATATAAACAATGTTCCTGCTTTCGCCTGCAACTTCAACGTGGGCCACGGAGGCACCTACTCACAGCCATTCGGAGGCGAATTCGCCGTTGTGGCCACTGCATGGCTCAAATGGCAGCTCAAGGGCGATCAGGAAGCAGGAGCATTCTTCACCGGCAATCCCTGCGGACTGAGCCTGCGCGAAGGCTGGACAACCGACAAGAAGAACATTCCCTAAACTACAAACGATCTGACCGGTCAGACCTTCAGCACAACAACCCGAAAGCCCGGACAGTCACGTCACGGGCTTTCTTTTATTCGGCAGATTATGACTCTGTGCACAACACAAACACAATAATAATTAGGTACGCGCGCGCGTAGGAAAAGACCCATATCTGAATAAAAAAAGACCCATATCTTTTCAGATTCAGTTGTCTGACCCTCCTGAAACACATCCGGACACCACCCATTTTTACACACTGAGTGTATCCAAAATGACAATTAATTTGCTGTAACACAGAACTTTGATTATATTTGAAGTTGAAACCGCAGAAGCAAAGTCCATTACAAAGTCGTTTGAAGAATTATTTTATAGCCAAACCGTTGGTATAGCACTCTTTTTGTCTCAACTTTGTACTTGATTTATCAATTAAATACAATTTTATGGACAAGAGATTAACTTTGGTCAGTGTCGAACCGCTGCGACGGCCTCACCGTCAGGCCTGTATGCACAAGGTGAGTCTCAAACCCTGTACACTAAAGGGAAAAGTCCGGTAACGCACACTTACACCCGTAATAACTTAATAATTAGGGGTTTTCCCCTGAAAGAATAGGGATTTTACCCGAACAGAGGATTTTTGCCGTAATAGATTTGAATAGGACTAATGACATGACTTGTCCGCACGCACACGCATGAGGCAATTGCGGCAGTCGAATTCGAGACGGAAGGTACGGCCGTCTGCCGACCTGAGGATGTATGGTTCGGGATATGGTGAGCGGGAACCGCCACGCTTAGTACACCATCCCATCGCAAACCTGATGCAATGGCGACAATACATGAGGACAGCGCAATCGGTATGGCTCAACTCGTAAGCATCGTCAACTGACAGGACACCATGTTCCTGATAGAAGGCTTTGGCCTGACTGTTCATGACATTACCTAAATAAGAGAGTGTTTTTTCAGGGTATTGTAGTCCGGAAGCAGGTTCGCGCCTTGGAGGCACACTATGACTGTCCATGCGCAGGCCCAGGAGTTTCTCAACGGCATCTCGCCTCAGAGCAGTGAGCAGGGAAGAGGGGACGAACAGGCCGGAATCCATCATGATCTCAACTCTGTCAGTCTCAAATATTGTACCACCCAGTTTTGACAGTTGCAAACGGATATTGTCAGCCTGGGGAGTGCGTGCTGTCTGATGCGGGAAAGGCAGTTCGGCCACGGCAACATTTCCGTCACAGTCAGTAAGGCTGACTTTGAAGCCTTCTGAAGTATCACTGAACGAGATACTGACAGGTATGTGCCTTTCAGCCGTGTCTCCGGCAAGTTTCTTCTCGAAAAGGCTGTCGTAATTACGGAAGAGCCGGACTCCTTTGGGTATCTGGAGATTTTTTCCTGCGCCGTGATAAGGGTAGATACGGTTGGCTTCGACCTTGTTGATGCGAAAGCCCTGCAACGTTCCGCTACTGTCAACATAGCACAGACCGTCGCCATTGCGTATCTCAATATCACCTTGCACTGCAATCCATCCGTGGCCGGCTTGGCTGACTGTTCCGACCGGCAGGCCCGTCGATTTGGGAGTGTTGAACTGCCAGATACCGTCTGTACGGCCGTGGAGGAAGTAATCGGTGAAGCCGCGGTTGAAACTTTTCCGGATATCGGGAGTGAAGCTGTAATGAACAATGCCAGACGAGGCCCGTTTCAGGTCACTACGGTTACTAAGAATGGTGTCGAGCCTCTGGCTATAGGCGGCCGTGACGTTCTTTACATATGGAGCATCCTTCAGGCGCCCCTCAATCTTGAACGAAGTTACTCCTGCATCGGCCAGTTCCTCAAGGTAGTCCAGACGATTCATGTCCTTGAGCGAAAGGAGGTGTTTTCTGAGGGCTATGGTATGTCCGTCTGCATCTGTAAGGTCGAAGGGAAGACGACAGAACTGGGCGCACTCGCCACGGTTGGCACTGCGTCGGAAACAGTATTCGGAAGCATAGCACTGACCGCTGTAACTGACGCACAATGCGCCATGCACAAAGCACTCCAGCTCGACGTCCGGACATGCTTCGTGAATGGCTCTTATCTCCTGAATCTGCAACTCGCGGGCCAAAACCACTCGCGAGAAACCGCAAGCGGCGAGAAAACGGACTTTCTCAACGGAACGGACATCCATCTGGGTGCTGGCGTGAAGTGCAATCGGAGGCAACTCCATTCGAAGCAATGCGGTGTCCTGAACAAGTATGGCATCGACACCTATGTCGTAAAGTTGCCGGACAAGTTTCGCTGTGTCGGCAAGTTCAGAATCCTTGAGGATGGTGTTTACGGTTACATAGACTCTTGCACCGAAAGGATGTGCAAAACTGACCAGGGCTGCTATGTCTTCAAGGCTATTGCCGGCTGAGGCGCGGGCACCGAAACGTGTGGCGCCGATGTAAACAGCATCGGCACCATGTTTCACGGCCTCCAGACCGCACTCTAAGTTGCGGGCCGGAGACAACAGCTCAAGTGGTCTTGCGCTCACTGAGCCATCAGGAACGCCAAGCCGGTTCACCGCAGATTACCAGATCTTGGCACGATTGGCAGGAGCGATGTACAGCGAGTCGCCTTCCTGCACGTTGAATGCCTCGTACCAGGCATCGATATGGGGAAGGGTGCCGTTGACACGCCAGTATGCAAGGGAATGAGGATCACTCATGGTCAGAGTGCGGATGTTCTCTTCGCGGATATGGCTGGCCCAGACACCGGCATATGCCAAGAAGAAGCGCTGTTCGGGAGTGAAGCCGAGTTTGTTCTCAAGCGGAGCGTCCTTGGTGGCATTCTTGAAAGCCTGATAGGCTACCATCAGACCTCCATGGTCGGCAATATTCTCACCCTGGGTGAGCGAACCGTTGGCATGCAGGCCAGGAAGCACCTCTATTCCGTCGAAGTAATCAATTATTACCTGAACCCTCTCCTTGAACATCTCAGCATCTTCAGGAGTCCACCAGTCGGCGAAGTTGCCTTCCTTGTCGAACTGACGACCCTGGTCATCAAATCCGTGGGTCATCTCATGGCCGATGACGACACCTATGGCCCCATAATTGAATGCGTCGTCGGCATTCATGTCAAAGAAAGGATACTGGAGGATGCCGGCAGGGAAACAAATTTCGTTTGTGGTGGGATTGTAGTAGGCGTTCACAGTCTGCGGGGTCATGTGCCACTCGGTATTGTCAACCGGCTTCTTGAATTTTTTCTCGATTTCGTCCTGCCAGAAGAACTTGTGGGCGGCAACGGAATTCTCATACAGGGTCTTAGACGGGTCGATGACCAGTTTTGAGTAATCCTGCCACTTGTCAGGGTAGCCCACCTTAACATAGAATGCGTCGAGTTTTTCGTGTGCCTTGGCCTTGGTTTCGGCACTCATCCATTCCTGGTCATCAATGCGCTGGCCGAGAGCAATCTGCAAATTCCTGACAAGCTGTTCCATGCGGGCCTTGGCTGCTGCGGGGAAGTGCTTCTCAACATAAAGCTGGCCGATAGCCTCGCCCATCCAGCCACTCACCGTGCTGGTGGCACGCTTCCACATCGGTCTCTGCTCCTTTTGTCCGTTCAGGATACGGCCGTAGAAATCGAAGTTTGCTTCGTCAAGCTCAGTGGTAAGGGCCGACGCATTGGAATCGATAATCTGCCATTCCATAAGTGCCTTCAGATCTTCGAGAGGCTGACCGGCCAGAATGGCCTCAACCTCATGAATGGGCTCGGGCTGGCCGACGTCAACAAAATCTACGCCGTCCAGGCCAAGGATACCGAAAAACTGATCCCAGTCTATACCCTTGTATTCTTTCTTGAGGTCCGAGTATGCAGTCTTGTGATAGTTCGAAGCAGGGTCGCGCAACTCGACACGGCTATAGGACTTGCGTGCTATGCGGGTTTCGACTTTCATGACGGACTCCATCTTGGCCCTTGCAACTTTATCGTCATAACCGAAGAGTTTGAACATGCGGACAATGTGCTCCTTAAAGGCTTCGCGAATCTTAACGGTGGCCTCATCATCATCAAGATAGTATTCCTTCTGACCCAAAGACAGACCACCCTGCCCTATGCTGACAATGTTCATCTTGCTGTCCATCATATCTGCACCGATACCTACACCGAACAAGCCTCCGACACCATACGGGTCAAGTTCGGTCATTTCCTTCATAATCTCCTTGCGGTCGGAAATGGCATTGATTCTGTCCAGATATGGTCTGAGTACGTCAAGGCCTTCCTTGTCGCGGCGTATGGTATCCATCGTCAGCTTATACAGGTCGGCTATCTTCTGGGCATTTGAACCATACTCGTTTTCAGCCGCTACTATGCTGTCGATGAGTTCCTTCAGTTGCTCGCGGTTGTCCTCGGCAAGTTTGTCGAAACTGCCATAGCGGGAGTACTCATCGCCCATGGGATTTTTTACCATCCAGCCGCCGTCAGCAAACTGGTAGAAATTGTCACCCGGACGTGCTGTCTGGTCCAGGTTTTCCAACTTGATTCCTGCATCCATCTTCTTTTCTGTGCAAGCGACTGCCGCCAGGGCCACAGCCGCAATGAAAAACAACTTCTTCATATATGTAACATTAAAAAACTATGATTCCATCTCCATCATGGCTGCCTCCCACTCCTGCTCGGCCTTTGCAAGGTCTTCCTGTAATTTGCCGTAAGCGGCGAACATTTCGTTGTTCTGAGCTCCGGAAGGTGTAGAAAGCCATCCTTCAATCTCCTTCAGTTCTGCTGATATATTGTTCAACCTCTTTTCTGCATCGTCAACACGCTTCTGAAGCCTGCGCCGTTCGCGTTCCTGACGCTTGCGCTGTTCATAGTCATCCTTGCCGGCAGCTGACTTGAACGGCTGCACGGGCTGGGCAGGGCCACCCTTCATGCGCCCGATATCGGCCAGGGAATCAATATTTCGGCTGCGCAGGAAGTCGTAGATACCGCCAATATGGCCTATTACCTTTCCATCGGTGAACTCATATACTTTGCAGACCAGGCCATCAAGGAACTCCCGGTCATGGCTTACCAGAATGACTGTGCCATTGAATGCCATTATAGCCTCTTTCAGGACATCTTTCGACGCCATGTCAAGGTGGTTGGTCGGTTCGTCGAGTATCAGCAGATTGACAGGCGAAAGAAGAAGCCGTATCATTGCAAGACGGCTTCGCTCGCCGCCTGAAAGCACTTTTACCTTTTTCCGGCTCTCCTCGCCGCCGAACATGAATGCTCCCAGGATGTCGTTGATTTTTGTACGGATATCACCGACAGCAACTCTGTCTATTGTATCGTAAACGGTAAGTTCGTCATCAAGCAACTGTGCCTGATTCTGTGCGTAGTACCCAATCTGAACGTTATGGCCAATCTTCAGTGTACCGTCAAAGGGAATCTCTCCCATGATGCACTTGACAAGTGTTGACTTTCCCTCACCGTTGCGTCCGACAAAGGCGACCTTCTCTCCCCTCTTGATGGTCATCTCGACTCCGCTGAACACGGTATGACTGCCATAGCTCTTGGCTACTCCGTCACAGATAACGGGATAGTCACCGCTTCGTTGTGCAGGGGGGAACTTCAGCCGCATGGCTTTGTTGTCAATGCCGTCAATCTCAATAGGCACTATCTTTTCAAGAGCCTTGATACGGCTCTGAACCTGAACTGCCTTGGTAGGTTTGTAGCGGAAGCGTTCAATGAACTCTTTTGCATCGGCAATTTCTTTCTGTTGGTTCTCATACGCCCGAAGCTGTTGCTCGCGCCTTTCAGCACGTAATTTCACGAACTCGTCGTACCGGACCTTGTAGTCGTAAATCCTACCGCAAGAGATTTCAATTGTCCGGGTGGTAACGTTGTTGATGAATGCCCTGTCATGGCTGACCAGTACTACAGCCCGTCCACGTTGTGCAAGAAACTGCTCGAGCCACTGGATACTCTCAATGTCAAGGTGGTTGGTCGGCTCGTCGAGCAACAATATGTCAGGCTGACTAAGTAGTAGTTTAGCCAGTTCGACACGCATCCTCCACCCGCCGCTGAACTCACTGGTAGGACGGTCGAAATCTGTCCTGAGAAAGCCCAGTCCAAGCAGGGTCTGCTCAAGTTCTGCCTGACAATTGCCCTCGCCCATCATGTTCAGTCGCTCGCTCTCACGGGTGAAGCGATCAAGCAGTGCCCGATATTCAGACGAATCGTAATCGGTACGTTCAACTATCTGCCGGTTCAGTCCGGCTATTTCGGACTGAAGCCGGTGAATTGCCTCAAAAGCAGTCTCAACCTCCTGTCGCACGCTGCGGCTGTCGGTAAGTTTCATCACCTGGGGCAGATAACCTACGGTGGTATCCTTAGGTATGGAAACTACTCCAGATGTTGGTTGCTGCAAACCCGCCAGAATCTTCAGCATGGTAGATTTGCCGGCACCATTCCTGCCGGTCAAGGCAATACGCTCCTTGTCGTTGATGACAAAGCTTACTCCGCTGAAAAGGGGTTTGGCTGCGAACTCGACCTTGAGGTCTGAGACTGAAACCATCCTATGATGTCAGAACAGTTTTTCGGGATAGACGCCTTCGCTTACAAGGTTGCGAATCTTGTCAACAACGCCCTGGCGGTCTTCGGCATACGTCACGCCAAACCATTTGGAGGTGGTGTCAAGAACTTCCACCGTGGCTGTTCCGCTGTTGATCAGCCTGTTGACCATGAGAGGGATGAAATACTCGGACTTGGGAATGTCGATATTGTCATTCAGCCATTCCCTGAAGTATTCTTCGGAATAGGTGAAATAATCGGGGGTGAAACCCCAGACATTCATGGATACGGGAGTGTTGTCAGGAATGGTGACCCATTCGTCACGTTCATCCTTGTAGCAGACTGCACCCTCACGGCGCAGAATTTCTGTACGTTCGACCACTGTCGTCAGATGGTTTTTGCTGTTCACTTCGCAGATACCGCGTGAAACCTTGCCGTTTTCGCTGAGGGTATTGGCAACACGGAAGCCCACCATTGAATATGTGTTACGGGCACCTTCGGGAAGAGAGGAGAGGAAGTTACCCATGACTGCGAAGCAGTCGCGTCCGTAGAAATCGTCGGCATTGATTACGCAGAAAGGTTCCTTTATGACATCTTTTGCCATAAGTACGGCATGATTGGTACCCCATGGCTTGGTACGTCCCTCGGGACATCTGAACCCGGAGGGGAGGTCGTCAATAGACTGAAAAACAACCTCGGTAGGGACATGTCCTTCATACTTGCCAAGTACCAGTCTGCGGAAATCATCCTCGAAGTCCTTGCGGATAACGAAAACGACTTTGCCAAAGCCGCTGCGAATAGCATCGAAAACCGAATAATCCATGATTGTCTCGCCAGAAGGTCCCAGAGTGTCAAGTTGTTTCAGACCACCATAACGGCTGCCCATGCCGGCTGCCAAAACAAATAATGTAGGTTTCATTCTTATATTTTTAAGAGTTTGCAAATTTACGGAAAATCGGGAGCATAACAAAAATGATATTATTTTTGTACCGGAGACACATGAACATTGTTCAACCTACAATGACAGTCAGGTGAAACGCAGACGGTTATACTGGATTCTTACGGCAGCCGCCCTTGTCCCTTTGGGACTCCTGTCTAGGGAATTCAGTTCGGTTCCCGTCGAAACAGGTGACGCGCTGTGGGCTATGATGGTTTTCAGTTGCCTGCGCATAGTCTGCCTTCGGACCCCTCTGAACAGGATTGCCCTGTATTCAATGCTCATTTCTGTTGCAGATGAGTTGTCGCAACTGGTATCGTGGTCCTGGCTGGACCGACTCCGCTCCACCACAATCGGGCATCTGATACTTGGCCAGGGGTTTCTTTGGGCCGACATTGCCGCCTACGCCATAGGCATCGCACTGATATGGCTTGTGGCAGGATGGCTGGAGCATAACTGTGTCAAGTTGCGATAACACGGCTCCGCGTCAGGCTGAAACCGGGCATCTACTCTGCCGGAGTGTATTCAAACCCTCGGAAAGAAGACGGGAAAGACTTGTCGGAAACCAGGCCTATACGCAAAGCATAGAAACCTCCGTAGGTATTATGATGCATGCCCGACACGTCAATATTGTTTGCAAGCTCCTTCCATTTAAAGCAAAGTGGTTTGCGGATTGCTATCTCGACCTTGTTGTCCCGGTTTGTGATTCTCAATCTGAAACGCCTGCCGACTTTGATGTCCGACATCACCTTGGATTTGGCATCACTGTAAACAGCGAGTCCCTGCGCATCGGCAATTACTCCTGCAAAGGCCTGTTCGTCATAGAACAACAGCATTCCGGCTGTACTCTTTCTGTCACGGCAGACCTTTACCTCAGTGACGTAACGCCTATTCTGGGCTGTCGCAAGCCACAGGTTAAGCGAACTGTCAATGGGCGATCTTTCCGACAGTTTCCAGTTAACCCACTGCCAGCCGTATTTGCCGCTGCTGAAAGAATCGGACAGGTTCATGTTGGCGAAAAGCGGCCGTACGTTTTTGGAATCAGCCGACTTGAACCATCCGTCCTCAGTCCACTCAAGCGGTTCAATGATTGAAACCCTGCCAAGTGTATGGAAGCCGTTGGGATATGCATGGTATATTATATACCACTTGCCATCCGGTCCTTCGAATGGAGTACCATGACCTTTGGACCACCACTCCTCTGAAGCACTATATGTATGGATTATAGGGTTATAGGGGGAGTTCTCCCATGGGCCGAAGATACTCTTGCTGCGAGCTGATACCACCATGTGACTGGTCGGAGGGCCGGCTGTTCCTCCCTCGGCGGTTGTAAGATAATAGTACTCTCCTACTTTCATCAGTTTTGGAGATTCAAGCCAGAACCCCTCTGTATCCCAATCTTCCGGGAACTGCCATCCTTCATAGGCCACGACAGGATTGCCTTCTACAGACAGTCCATCGTCAGCCAACCGCACCCTGACCAAGGGAGCATTGCCATTGGAAAGGAAAAGATAGCGCCTGCCGTCCTCGCCGACGGCATGCCCGGGATCGATGCCTCCCACCTTCAGGTCAATCGGCTTGCTCCAAGGCCCTCTGATGTCATCGGCCCAAACCACATAATTTGTATTGGCGGCAGGGTAGTATATGTAATAGCGGTCTTTGTACTTCACAATGTCAGGGGCATACCCGGAGCCCTGAAATTCGGGACATGCCCTGCATACTGGTTCCCAATCATAGAGATTGGTGGAGTGCCAGATAAGCAAACCCGGATGATATACAAATGAAGAATGAGTGACATAGTAGTCATCGCCATCCTTAAGAATGGTCGGATCGGGATAATCTTGTGCAGCACCCGCAGCACATACGAAAAGCAACGCGGAAGCCAACCCGCATTTCAGATAATTCATAATCGGATAGTTTGTAGTGACCATCAAAGGTACTAATAAATGGCAGTATTCGGCGGATGACTGAATAAAAAAGGGAGGATATACCCTCCATAAACAAAAAAGACGCCTAAGCGTCTTTTTGTTGCGGAGGGAGGATTCGAACCTCCGACCTTTAGGTTATGAGCCTAACGAGCTACCTCTGCTCCACTCCGCGATGTTTTCAGTTGCGAAAATACTCCATTCTTCCAAAAGTGGTGTTTATTTTCACTCTATTTAA
Organism: Bacteroidaceae bacterium; assembly: GCA_017615835.1. Lineage (GTDB taxonomy): Bacteria > Bacteroidota > Bacteroidia > Bacteroidales > Bacteroidaceae > Colenecus. The sequence goes on from JAFZZI010000016.1 coordinate 57,503, forward strand.
CCTATCTTTTTTCCCAGATTTTGTATTTTTGTGCACTTTATTGTCTGTATTTCATGCCGAGCGAGAAAACCAGGCTGATTCTTCTGGCTGCTGCCAAAAGGGTCTTCATAAAAAACGGATATGACGGAGCAACAATGAGCGATATAGCCGTCGAATCCGGGAAGGGTCGTCGGACTCTCTACATGTACTATGAGAACAAACTGGAAATTTACGAGGATGTCATTAACCATGAACTGCAGAGTATTATCGATGCCCTTACTGAAATATACAACAAGGACATTCCACCCCAGCAGAAGATTGTCGAAGTAGTCTATGGACGGATGACCATACTGAAAGAAACAGTCTATCGCAACGGCACGCTGCGCTCCGGTTTTTTCCGTGACATCTGGACCGTCGAGCATTTCCGCAAAGAGTTTGACAGAAAGGAGAACAAGATTCTGATGAACATAATTCTTGAGGGTAAGGCTATGGGTATATTTGATGTCCAGCATGCCAGTCTCACAGCTACTTTTCTGCAATACTGCATGAGAGGTTTTGAGGTTCCTTTCACACAGGGCAAACTTAAGCGCGGGCATACAAATGACGAGTTGAAGGCTGAAGCGCAGAAGATTATCTACGGTATTTTGGGATATAATAAAAAATAAAGACAGAACATGGGAATTCTTTCAGGAAAGACAGTATTGCTGACGGGGGCCACACGAGGCATCGGCAGGGCCATGGCCAGCTGTTTTGCAAAGGAGGGCGCCGAACTGGCATTCACCTATCTCAACAGTGACGAAAAATGCAAATCTCTTGAAAATGAATTACGGTCACTTGGCGTGAAGGCAAAAGGTTACAAATCTGACGCTTCTGATTTTGCCCAGACCGGGCAGACAGTACAGCAGGTTGTCAACGACTTCGGCAAAATAGACATTCTGGTGAACAACGCAGGCATTACCAAGGATGGCCTTGTCTTCCGTATCAGCGAAGAGTCCTGGGACGAAGTGATTGACAGCAACCTGAAGTCTGCCTTCAACTACATTCACGCCTGTGTTCCTCTGATGTTGAAGCAGAGGAGCGGCAACATTCTCTCTGTATCTTCGATTGTCGGCATGCACGGGAACCCTGGCCAATGCAACTATGCTGCATCAAAAGCGGGGATAATAGGTCTGACTAAATCTCTGGCAAAAGAGATTGGATCGCGCAATATCAGGGTTAACGCCATAGCTCCAGGTTTCGTCCTGACAGAGATGACCTCAAAAATGAACGAAGAGACCTTGAGGAAGTGGTGTCAGGATATTCCGATGCAACGTGGCGGAACTCCTGAGGAGATTGCTCAGTCTGCCCTGTTTCTCATTTCTGACATGTCTTCTTACGTAACAGGACACATCCTTCAGGTTGACGGTGGCAGATGCATATAACGTGGAAGTACTCTATGATGACAACCATATAGTCATTGTCTCGAAGAATTCTTCCGAGATAGTGCAGGGCGACAAGACCGGCGATCCGACACTCGCCGATGCGGTTGCGGCATGGCTCAAGCAGAAGTACTGCAAACCCGGCCGTGTTTTTGTCGGGGTCGTTCACCGTCTTGACCGCCCGGTGAGCGGCGTTGTGGTCTTCGCTAAAACCAGCAAGGCTCTTTCCAGACTGAACAACATGTTCCGCGAAGGAAGTGTGAACAAACGCTATCTCGCAATCGTTAAGAACCGCCCGCCACAACAGGAGGGAGAACTGATACATTGGCTTGTAAGGAACGAAAGTAAAAACCGTTCTTACGCATACGACAAGGAAAAGCCCGGCAGCAAAAAGGCTGTGCTACACTATCGTCACATCGCCAGTTCTGTCAACTACCATCTGCTTGAGGTGTCGCTGATGACAGGACGGCACCACCAGATTCGCTGTCAACTGTCGAAAATCGGTTGTCCCATCAAGGGAGACATCAAGTACGGAGCTGAGCGGACGAATCCGGACGGAAGCATTTCACTTCATGCTTTCAGTGTCAGTTTCGAGCATCCAGTGTCACACAATAGAGTAACCGTGCAGGCTTCGCTGCCGGAGGATACCCTTTGGCAAAGTTTCAGTGGTGTCATTGAGCGGGTGTATCCTCCCAATCAACTAGAACTGCTTTGATAATCTTGACGTCAGGTACGGGTCGACCATTCTTGTCAATATGTGACCTGGATATTGAATCGACTACGTTCATACCTTCTACCACTTCGCCGAAGACAGTATAGTATCCGTCAAGAGTTGGGGCGCCTCCGTTTGTTGCATATTCCTGTATCTGCTCTTTTGAGTAACGGAAAGGCTTGCGGGTTTTCATTACCGCTTCCGTCTCTTTGTTCAGTTTGTCGTTAAGGACGCTTATCTTGTTATTGTTGTGGTTCCGACGATACTCAAGTATTTCTTGGGCATAGGGCTGAGTCAGTGAATCCTTCAAGGCTTTGAACCACTTTTTTTCAATTTTTTCCTCACAATCGGCAAGAGTGGAAGCACTGGCCTTGGTACCGGTTATGATATAGAACTGCTGACTGGTGGAGAAGTTTACCTGACGTACGCTTGCCTGTCCCACTGCGCCACGCTTATGATAGTAGCGGGCAGGAAATATCTCACCCTTTATGGTGTCAGAGTTATCTTCTATGCCCAGGGTGACGCCCGGTGCAGCTCCACGCGACTTGGGGTCGCCTGTCTGAATCTTGAATTTGCGATCCACTCCGAAAAACAACTGTCCGTCATACACGCCCCTGCGTACATTGCGTACCATATTGTGACGGTGCAAAGGAGTGCCCTGATACAGTTTGATGACAAAATCGCCCATTGTAGTCTGGAACCTGACATACTGGTCACAATCCGATATTACGGTGTCGGCATCGTCAACAATTGACTCTGGTACTGCCTGCTTTTGTCTGCATGAGTAAAGTACCGAAGCAGAAAGAGACAAGACTATGTATATCAATACTGTTTTCTTTTTCATACTGTCGATTTTCTGTCAGTTTCATTTGAAAGACCACCAATCCCACTTGAAGCTACAACTGCCCCTGAATACGAAGTATAGGTCGTTTATGCCTTCGGCTCCTTCAACCTTGCAGCTCAGGCTTTTGTAGTTTTTGCCGGGTTTTACGTACAAGGCTGCGGCCAAAGGACCGTCAACAGAGTTAAGGCGCACCTCTATGACTCCTTCGGTTTCTGCCATTATATTTGCTGTAAATTTGCCGGCACCCCTGCCGAAGTCAACTCCTTTGAGCAGGATATACTCTCCATCGTCCATACCCGTAACAACAAGGCCGCGTTTTCCGTCTGGCACATTTTTCAATCCGTATCCCCATGCCATAGTCTCAGCCTCAACCTTCCTGAAAGGGTTAAACGGTTCGATCTGGCTGAGGGTGCAGTCTTGCCAGTATGGTAACTCCTGTATGGTGCCGTCGACATTATAGGTCATTTCAGCACCGGATACGCTGCGGCGCTCGTGATGCCTGAAGGTTTCGATATGCATAATGTCGTAGTTCAAGCCGAATACATACGATCTTCCCTTGTAGTCAGCAATGCCGGGATGATTGCCGCGGGTGCGCTGAGTGTGGTTCATTATGTGTCCTTTGTACTCCCATGGCCCCAGAGGAGAGTCGCTCATGGCATAGCCGATTCCTTCCGGGCAGCAGGTTGATGCGAAGGCCAGATAATAGTGGCCATCTCTTTTCCAGAACCATGGACCCTCCTGATAGTCGGTTATTTTTGGATACTTCATAATATCGCCGCTATAGGATATCATATCTTCGTTCAGTTTCACGCAATAGAGTGTGGGGTTACCCCAATACATATATGCCTGCCCGTCGTCATCAATCCAGACAGTGGGGTCTATATCATCCCAGTGCTCCTGCTGCCAGACAAGGGGTCTGCCTATCGGGTCTTTAAATGGGCCTTCAGGCTTGTCGGCCACAAGCACACCGATTCCGTGGCCGTGAAGCGGGCAGTACATGTAGAACTTGCCATTCCGGGGAACAACCTGCAGGGCCCACGCTCCATTGTCGCGGCTGCGCCATTCAAAGTCTTTTGTCGAAGCTACTGAACCATGATCGCGCCAATTCACCATATCGGTCGAAGAATAGAGTAGCCAATCGTACATCTCAAAGTTGTTGGCATAGTCTTCATCATGGGTGGTATAAAGGTAGAAGACCCCGTCATAGACCATTGGAGCAGGATCTGCCGTGTATTTGGTTTGAATGACCGGCATGTTGACTGTCTGGTTGAACTTCCACCAGTCAAGATCGAAGAAATCGCCGTCGCCTCCTCTGAAACGTATATATACGTCATGAATGCCTGTGGCATCTGTCTTCACATCAGCATACTGGACAGCTCCCTCACCGGTGATGTCGATTGTACAGACAGGTGTTCCCTGCATCTCGTCGAGATAGAATTCAATGGCTGCCTTGTTTTTGAAGGCAGCTATCTCGACTGTGGCCAGCACCGGAGACTTGTCACCCAAGTCAACCTGACGAACCTTAAGCCAGTCACCGTTGTTGATTGAGGTGACATAGTGTGTCCTGCCGGCGCGGCTATCATTTTTAAGCCCGTAAGAGTCGGCCATTGTCTCAGCTTCGACTCTTGTATATGGGTCTATTGTACCCAGCGGACTCACACCCTGCTTTGTGAAGGGGATGAACGGTATTGTTCCGTCAGGATTGTAACTGAATTCCTCAACGCATGTCGAGCGGCGGAATCCGCCTCCGCCTGGCAGTAGGCCGTTGTGATAGAACATGTAGTTGTGTCCTTTATACTCTACCTGACCACCATGTATGGTGAAACTGTTCTCAGCCTCGTCCATGATGCGTCCACGATAGGTCCAAGGGCCGTCAATGGTGGGGGCAGTTGAATATGCCATATGTTCGGGAACACCCCCGGAGGGATAAGATATGTAATAGAGGCCATTTCTCTTTGTCACCCAAGGGCCTTCTTCGTATCCGACCATCATCTCTTCCTTGCCACCGTTAGCCCAGTTAGCCTTCATCGACTCCGGGCCGAAACAGGCCGGATCATGAAAACCGGGAACCTCTTTGTAGCCGTCACGGAACGATATCATGTCATCGTTAAGCTGTCCATACCAGCAGCCTTTGTTACCCCAGAACAGATATGCCTTGCCGTCATCATCTATGAATACCGTGGGATCGATAAAACTGAACCCTTCTGCCAACGGAGCGCCGATGGCGTCTTGCCACGGTCCCTGTGGATCGTCTGCAACAGCTACTGCAAGTGCATCTCCTCCTCTTGCGGTATTGCAGCATACATACCAATACCATTTGCCATTCCTCTCAACCGCCTGCGAGGCCCATGCACGATCTCCATGACGGGCCCACTTGAAGGTTTCGGTTGTAACCTGGGTCCCAAGATATGTCCAGTTAACCATGTCTGTAGTCTTGTATAGAAGCCAGTCCTTCATCTTGAAGTACTGTGCATCATCCTCATCGTGGTCAACAAACAGGTAAAGCGTTCCGTCATGCACATAAGGTGCGGGATCGGGTGTGTACATTGTGTGAATTACCGGGTTCTGGGCAGATGCGCCGATAAACCACAGAAGAGGCAAACAAAAAAGGGTTCTTTTCATATAAGTCGGTTATTGTGTATTTATCTTTAGTTGTTGTCTGCAGGGTCTGACAAGATTGCGACATCAGTTTATGTCGGCCAGTCTGTATGGGGTTTCCTGATAGACGTAATAGTTAAGCCAATTGCCGAAAAGCAGGTTTGCATGCGATCTCCATCTTACAAGAGGAGGAAGGTTGGGATTGTCTTCGGGATAGTAATTCCGGGGGACGCTGATTTCAAGTCCCTTTGACAAGTCCCGTCTATACTCTGCGTCAAGAGTGAGCGGCGAGTATTCGGAATGTCCGGTTATAAAGAAGTCGCGTCCTCCACGGGCCATTACCATGTGGACTCCGGCTTCTTCTGATTCGGACAGCAGTTCAAGTTCTTTCTTGTCAACAATGTCCTCGCGAAAGACTTCAGAGTGACGGCTGTGCGGAACGAAGAATTCATCGTCAAAGCCTCTGAAGATGGGAAGTTCGGGTTTCAGCATGTGATGTCTGAAGACTCCAAACATTTTCCGTTCAAGCTGATGCTTCATTATGCCGTAGCGGTGATATAGCACAGCCTGGGCAGCCCAACAGATAAACATACTTGACGTCACGTGGGTTTGGGACCAATCAAATACTTCAGTCAGTTCCGGCCAATACGAGACATCCTCGAAACGGAGCTGTTCCACGGGAGCGCCGGTAACGATAAAGCCGTCAAAACGTTCGTCGTACATGGAGCTGAAATCATCATAGAAAGCCATCATGTGCTCAATAGGAGTGTTTTTTGAAGTGTGGCTTCTCAGCTTCATTAAACGTAGTTCAATCTGCAAGGGGGTATTGGACAGGAGTCTGACAAGGTCGGTCTCTGTTGTAATCTTCAATGGCATCAAGTTCAATACAGCAATCTTCAGGGGGCGTATGTCCTGAGTGTCAGCCCTGGAGGAAGACATAACAAATATATTTTCCTTCTTCAGAGCCTCTATGGCCGGTAGTTTATCTGGGAGTTTTAGTGGCATGACTGTGAATAGTGTTTGTATCGCAAAGTTATCAACAAAGATTGTATCAACAATCTAATCGGCAAAAAATGTGGCAGTTCGTACTCTACCATTCCGTATTTGGCCTGATGCAATAAAAAAAAGCCGGATTATGAATATTGTTTCAAAATAAAACCTATAACTTTGCACGCAGAATCGGTTTGATTCAGTAGAATATGAAAATGATATTATTGGCTGGCGACATTATTATTATCCGACTGCGGGACAGCGGCTGGAAGTGGTAAGGTTGTGCAATAATGTCTTTTATCATAATCAAGTACAGAAACCTTTCTCGCTTCCAGCAGGCGCGAAAGGTTTCTTTTTTGAATTTATTTTGACTCAGGTCATATGGATAACAGACTTTTTGTTTTTGACACTACTTTGAGGGACGGAGAACAGGTTCCCGGATGTCAGTTGAACACTATCGAGAAGATTCAAGTTGCGAAGGCACTTGAGCAACTGGGTGTTGATGTCATTGAAGCAGGATTCCCGATTTCAAGTCCGGGTGATTTCAATTCGGTAATTGAAATATCAAAGGCCGTTACATGGCCAATCGTTTGCGCCCTGACAAGGGCAGTACAGAGTGACATCGATGTGGCGGTAGAATCACTGAAGTTCGCCAAGCACAAGAGAATACATACTGGCATCGGTACCAGCGACGAGCATATCCGATTCAAGTTCAACTCCACGCGCGAGGAGATTCTGGAAAGGGCTGTGGCTGCCGTTAAATATGCAAGAAAGTTTGTCGAGGATGTGGAATTCTATGCTGAGGATGCAGGTCGTACTGACAATGAGTACCTGGCTAGGGTTATAGATGCAGCAATAAAGGCCGGAGCCACGGTTTGTAATATTCCGGATACTACCGGTTACTGTCTGCCTGATGAATATGGTGCGAAAATTCGATATCTAATGGAGCACGTTGATGGCTTGTCGACAGGTAAAGCTATTTTGTCAACTCATTGCCACAACGATCTGGGTATGGCTACAGCTAATACTTTTAGCGGTGTTATGAACGGAGCAAGACAGGTTGAGGTTACAATAAACGGCATTGGCGAAAGAGCTGGAAATGCATCGCTTGAGGAGATTGCCATGATTATGAAATGCCACAAGTATCTGGATATTGAAACGAACATCAATACTTCACACATCTATCCTACAAGCCGGATGGTTTCTTCGCTGATGAATATGCCCGTTCAGCCAAACAAGGCTGTTGTCGGAAGAAATGCGTTTGCGCATTCAAGCGGGATTCATCAGGATGGGGTGCTGAAGAATGCACACACCTATGAGATAATGAATCCTAAGGATGTCGGCATCGACGACAACTCGATAGTACTTACGGCACGAAGCGGCAGAGCAGCTCTGAGATACAGGCTTAATGTGTTGGGGGTCAATATTGATGACGATGAAAAGATGGATGGCCTCTATCAGAAGTTCCTGAAACTTGCCGACAGCAAAAAGGAGGTCAGTGATGCGGATGTCCTGATGCTTGCGGGTTCAGATGCAACCGATGCACAGACTGTGAAACTGGACTTCCTTCAGGTAACATCTGGCCTCGGTGTCAGGAGCGTAGCAAGCCTGGGGCTTGATATCAGCGGTCAGAAATTTGAGGCCGCTTCAACAGGAAACGGCCCGGTTGATGCGGCAATAAAGGCTCTGAAGAAGATTATCATGAAAAAAATGACTCTGAAGGAGTTTACGATACAGGCTATTTCAAAAGGTTCGGATGATGTGGGAAAGGTACACATGCAGGTTGAATATGACGGCAGTATGTATTATGGTTTCGGTGCGGATACTGATATAGTGACGGCATCGGTTAAAGCTTATATCGATTGTATCAACAAGTTTAGGAAGAATTGATCTGAATGAATACTCTGTTTGACAAGATATGGGACAGACATGTTGTTCAGAAGGTTACAGACGGGCCGGAGCAACTGTACATTGACCGAATGTACTGTCACGAGGTGACCTCGCCACAGGCGTTTGAGGGATTGAGACAAAGGGGATTGAGGTGCTTCAGACCAGAAAAAATCGTCTGCATGCCCGACCACAACATTCCTACTGTGGGGCAGGACAAACCGATTGAGGATGCAGTTTCAAGATGTCAGGTAGAGACTCTGAAACGTAATGCCGAAGAGTTCGGGCTTACCCATTACGATATGTTCAGCAAGGACAACGGCATTATACATGTGGTAGGGCCGGAAACGGGGCTTTCTCTTCCCGGAATGACGATTGTATGCGGGGACTCTCACACTTCAACTCATGGCGCATTGGGAGCTGTGGCTTTCGGTATAGGAACATCTGAGGTGGAAATGGTGATGGCTTCGCAATGTATTCTCCAGCAGAAGCCCAAATCGATGAGGATTACGATTGACGGCTGTCTTGGCGAAGGGGTTTCAGCCAAGGATGTTGCACTATTTCTTATGGCAAGACTGACAACCGGTGGCGCTACCGGGTATTTTGTGGAGTATGCCGGACAGGTCGTAAGAGACATGTCGATGGAAAGCAGGCTGACTTTATGTAACTTGTCAATTGAAATGGGTGCTAGAGGTGGACTGATTGCACCTGACGAGAAGACATTCAGTTACCTGAAAGACAGAAAGCACTCTCCGAAAGGGAAGGAGTGGACAGATGCGGTGGAATACTGGAGGACTCTTAAGAGCGATTGTGACGCTGTGTTCGACAAGGAGGTGCGTTTTGACGGTAGTGAAATTGATCCTTTTGTCACTTATGGCACTAACCCTGGAATGGGAATTTCCATTGGTGAAACAATTCCGTTGCTCGAAGACGTTGACAGAAATGAGCACGATAGTTTTACCAAGGCATTGGATTACATGGGGTTGGTACCTGGAAGAAAGATGCTGGGACTTAAAATAGATTATGTCTTCCTGGGGGCATGCACAAATGGCAGGATTGAAGATTTCAGGGCTTTCGCATCGATTGTAGAAGGAAGAAAGAAGTCTGATGGTGTTACAGCTTGGCTTGTCCCAGGGTCATGGGCTGTTGACAGACAGATACGTGACGAAGGTCTTGACATTATTCTGGCAAAGGCGGGATTCGAAATCAGACAGCCCGGTTGCTCGGCATGTCTAGCTATGAATGGAGACAAGGTTCCTGCAGGGAAATATGCCGTCAGCACCAGCAACAGGAATTTCGAAGGGCGTCAGGGACCAGGCGCAAGGACTATCCTGGCGTCCCCCATGACTGCAGCGGCAGCGGCTGTGACGGGAGTAATCACTGACCCTCGCACCCTGCTGCGAGGCTTTCAGGGATAGTGAGATGAAACTATTCGGACAAGATGAAACAGAAGTTTGACATAATAATATCAAGCTGCATCCCTCTTCCGCTTGATAACGTGGATACGGATCAGATTATTCCGGCCCGTTTCTTAAAATCGACTGACAAGAATGGATTTGGGCAGAACCTTTTCAGAGACTGGAGATTTGACAAGGAGGGGAATCCGATTAAGGATTTTGTTCTCAACAATCCTTTGTATTCCGGATGTATTCTGGTTGTCGGAAAGAACTTTGGAAGCGGTTCTTCAAGGGAACACGCAGCATGGGCTTTGGCCGGATATGGTTTTAGAGTCGTCATCAGTTCTTTTTTCGCTGATATACACAGAAACAATGAACTGAACAATTTTATATTGCCTGTAACGGTTTCAGAAAACTTCCTGGAAACGCTGTTTAAGGACATACGCGAGGATTCAAGAACTCAAGTACGTGTTGATTTGCCCAATCAGAGGGTTACAAATATGAAGTCTCTTCAGAGCGAGCATTTTGAAATAGACCCATACAAGAAGCACTGTCTTATGAATGGTCTTGACGACATAGACTTCTTATTGCAGAACAAAGACAAAACTGAACAATGGGAAAAAATGAACTCTTCGATGGAGGAATAATCTGTAAGAATCCCTTCATCGAAATAATGGATTCCACCCTTCGCGACGGTGAACAAACCAGCGGGGTGTCATTCCTTCCGCACGAGAAACTGATGATAGCGCGCATGCTGCTTAACGATCTCAACGTTGACCGTATTGAAGTTGCTTCTGCCAGAGTCTCGGATGGCGAAAAGGAAGCTGTGAGCATGATATGCCGGTATGCGCGAAAAAAAGGAATGTTGCATCGAGTTGAGGTCCTCGGATTCATCGATGGCGAAAAGTCCATTGAATGGATTGACAACTGTGGCTGCAAAGTAATGAATCTTCTTGCGAAGGGATCGCTGAAACATTGCAGAGAACAGCTGAAAAAGTCTCCGGAACAGCACATAAGTGACATTAGGCACTCTGTAAAACTGGCAAAGGAGAAAGGTATCAGTGTCAATCTGTATCTGGAAGACTGGTCAGATGGCATGAAGGACTCACCTGACTATGTATATCGCATTATGGATTCTGTCATCGGAGATGGCATAAAAAGATTTATACTTCCTGACACTCTCGGAATAATGAATCCCATGCAGGTAATTGACTATTTCAGGAAAATGAGGCATCGTTACCCCGAATTACATTTTGACTTTCACGCTCACAATGATTATGATCTTGCAGTATCTAATTCTCTCGCAGCTGTGCTGGGAGGAGCAAAAGGCATTCATGTCACAGTGAACGGTCTTGGTGAGAGATGCGGTAATGCCCCTCTGTCAAGCGTTCAGGTCATCCTAAAAGACCAATTTCATGCCAGGACCAACATTAGGGAAAACAAACTGAATGCAATAAGCAAGCTTGTTGAAGGATATAGTGGGATTGCAATTGCTGCCAATCAGCCGATTATTGGAGAGAATGTGTTCACACAAGTGGCAGGCATACATGCTGACGGAGATAACAAAAACGACCTTTATTGCAACAGTCTTGCTCCCGAACGCTTCGGCAGGAAGAGAGAATACGCATTGGGAAAGAACAGTGGAAGAGCCAGTATTGCTCGGAATCTCAAGGAACTCGGATTAGAACTCACTCCGGAACAAGAGCAGAAAGTAACACAGCGTATCACGGAATTGGGGGACAGGAAAGAGATTGTCACGCAAGACGATCTGCCTTTTATCGTTTCTGATGTCTTGAAACACAATGCACCTGAGAACAAGGTTATTCTAGTAAGTTATATGGTATCATTGGCATATGGTTTAAAACCACAAGCCAGTGTCAAAGTCAAAATAAACAACAAGGAATATGAGGCCAGTTCCATAGGTGATGGCCAGTACGATGCGTTTGTAAAAGCTCTGCGAATAATATACAAGGACAATCTTGGCCGCTCATTCCCGACTTTGGCCAATTACTCTGTCACTATACCACCAGGAGGACACACGGACGCTCTTGTACAGACTATCATTACTTGGCAGAATGGCGAGAACATCCTGAAGACCCGTGGTCTTGATGCAGACCAGACAGAAGCGGCCATAAAAGCAACAATCAAAATGCTCAATATTATTGAAGAAAAACAACAGAACGACTTAAAATAACGTAATAATATGAAACTTAACATAGCTGTCTTACCTGGTGACGGAATCGGTCCTGAGATAATGGAACAGGCAATAAAAGTTCTTGATGCAATAGCCAATAAGTTCGGACATGACTTTAAATATAGTAAGGCAATATGTGGGGCTGAAGCAATTGAGATGGTTGGCAACCCTTTCCCTCAGAATACATATAAAATATGTATGAAAGCTGACGCCGTACTATTTGCTGCTGTTGGAGATCCCCGTTACGACAACGATCCTGAAGCAAAGATCAGGCCAGAGCAAGGTTTACTTGAAATGAGACGAAAACTCGGCCTATATGCGAATATTCGTCCGGTTGTTACATTTGAGTGTCTCCATGACAGAAGCCCTCTCAAGGAAAACATTTTAAGAGATACAAACTTTGTTGTCATACGCGAACTAATAGGCGGTATGTACTTTGGAAAGAAATACCAGGATAACTATAAAGCATATGACACTGACGTTTATACCCGCCCAGAAATAGAACGCATCCTTAAGACAGCCTTTGAACTCGCACAGAAAAGAAAACATCATCTTACCGTTGTTGATAAAGCAAACATTATGGCTTCTAGCCGTCTTTGGAGGCAGATAGCAAAAGAAATGGAAAATAATTACCCATGTGTTAAAACAGACTATATGTTTATTGATAATGCGTCAATGCGGGTTATTACCGAACCGCGATTCTTTGATGTTATTGTAACAGAAAACACTTTTGGAGATATTCTGACCGATGAGACATCTTGTATTACAGGTTCAATGGGACTACAGCCATCAGCTTCACTCGGATTGCACACCCCATTATTCGAACCTGTTCATGGTTCATGGCCACAGGCTACAGGAAAAAACATAGCAAATCCTATAGCACAAATTCTATCCGCAGCTATGCTTATAGAACATTTCGGCCTTACAGATGAAGGAGCATTATTGCGAAATGCTGTTGAAGGAAGTCTCAAGGAAAAAGTACGCACTCCAGATATTCAGGTATATGGAGGTGCAAATTACGGAACAACACAAGTAGGAGACTGGATAGCAAACTATATTGTTGATAACTGATAGTTCAGTCTGTATTAAAAAGACAAGAGGTTCCCCGTTTCCGGAGAACCTCCCTTCAAAGACGGCGGCTACCTACTCTCCCACTTGCGCAGTACCATCGGCGTGGTCGGGCTTAACTTCTCTGTTCGGAATGGGAAGAGGTGGAACCCCGACGCTATAGCCACCTGAATTTAAGATAATGACTATATCGCACAAAGCGGAACAGACGAAGACGGACCGACGGTCCAAACGGCTGCATGACAGACAAACAATATGGCGAACGTCCAGATGATAACACACATACAGAA